>NZ_GL870812.1:312049-389145 GCF_000190355.1 Clostridium sp. D5
CCGCCAAAGCGAACATTCTAACCATAGGTATCTTATAGACTCTCGGCTTATAGGTAACACAGTCTGCCTCCAGACCGCTTTCGACCACTTTAGGCAGTGGTTACGGTTACTCTCAGCCTTTGTCATGGGGCTTCGTACACCAGCCATTACAGCTAATGCACGCCCATCAAGGGTAGGCGTTTCAGGGCGTTACCCCGTCATTCCACCTATCAAACTACCAGTTCTCCGAACAACGGAAAACCGTTGCTCGTGCGCAGACTTTTTACCGTCTGCGAACGAGTCGCACTCACCCAAAAATCCTCGCCGGATTTCTCCCCGTCGCCTTTTGTGTTGGCGATAATGGTATTGACCAACTTCAAAATGTCCTTTTCGCTCCGCAGATAGGCAAAGGGATTGTATTTCATGGATTTCTTGAAGTTAATCGTATTCAGCACTTTAATCTGGTAGCCGCCCCGCTGTAAGAGCTTCCCGCACTCGATTAAGACGGTGCCTTTCGGGTCTGTGACAACATAGCTGCTGTGCATTTGCATAAGCGACGGTTTGACGAAAAACCTTGTCTTGCCGCTGCCGGAACCGCCGATTACAAGAATGTTCTTGTTGCGGGCATATTTCGGCTGCTTCGGGCGGCTGTTCATGGTAAGCCGTTCCGTCTGCGTGAGGGGGATATTGTTCTCAAATACTGGGTCTGTGTATGGCTTTATGTCCTCGGCTGTCCCCCAACGTGCGCTGCCGTACTCCATGCCTTTCCTGTACTTCTTCGCGTTCTTGCCCTTGACGTAGATAATCAGCCGGACAATGACCGCCCCGGCAATGCCGATAAGTAAATCTGCCGGGTGGAAGCTCGGCGCGATACTGGAAAAGGCGGCACTAAAACCGTCCCCAAGATGTAGCAGCTTTGCGCTCGCGTCCGCGCCGGGGGAGAGCCGGACAGCCGCACCCACTTTATCAAAGAGCCACACAAAGAGCAGATACGGGAGATTGAGGATAAGCAGCTTCTTGATTTCCGGCTTCATAGCGATACCTCCCTGTCCTTGTTCTTGACTTTTGCCCGTTCCGCGTTTCTGCCCTGTGCGGCTTCTTTAAGGGTTGAGAGCAGCTTTCGGATTGAGGGCTTCCTATCCTGTGTCAGCTTCTTTGCGGAAAATTCCTTAAAGGCTGCGGTCAGCGCGTCCGCGTCCCGCCCCTTGAAGAAAACAAGGTAACGGGGCGGGGTTTCCGTCGTGTCCTTTTTCAGCGCAAAGTCGATACCATATTTTTTTGCGGTACTCTCAAAAGCCTTGATATTGTCTTTTGTAATCTCAATGTTGGAAACGCCCGCGTTCTGCTTCATAAGCTGCTTTAAGCTCTGCTTGCCCTGTGGCGGTTTGGAAAGCTCTTTCTTGCCCTTTGAGAGAATGGCTTTCATTGCCTTTTGGAGCGTCTGCGCGGTCAGCTTCCCGGTCTTGATGTAAAGGGCTATGGTCTTTTCGTTTACTTCGTCCTGCAATTTCTCGCGTCCTCCTTTCGCGTTTCTTTATGGGGCGGCGGTCAGATACGCACCCGCAGCCCGTTCAAGTCCTCGGCTCTGATACCCACAAGATACCAGTTGTCGCCGTACTCAATCCGGGTAGGCTTCCACTTGCCCCGCACGAACACGTCAAAGCACTCGCCGCAATGCAAGCCCCCGTAGTAAGTGTTGAGGTCAAAGCGGATGTCGTAACGGTCGGTGCGCTCGTCAAATACCAATGCTCCTGTTCTCTGTGCCATAAAAAATCCTCCTTTTGTTGTTTACAGGCTTTCGCCCGGTTTGAATGAATAATAGTCCGGGTCGCCGTACTGCGGCTTCTTCGGTGCCAGTGCGCCGCTTGCCATGTCATGGGCGACAAGGGAAGTGTAGTAGTTGCCGATAGTGGACGGGGCATTGAAAAGGGCTGCTTTCAGATATTGCTTGATGTTGCGGATTTTGGTTGTGTTCTCCCGCATACAGTCAAGCACAAAGCGGATATGCTCGCCGTCCAGCTTCATAAACTTTGACTTCACAAGCTCTGCCGGGTAGTCGTCCCCCGCAATCCGCACCCGCTTCCTTGCGGTGCATACTGTTTCAAGCATGAGGTCTACAATCTCGTCAAGCCTGTCACCGTCAAATCTCATGTCCTGTTTGAGAATGTCGTAGTCGATATTGTCCTTGATGATTTCCCGGTATATCTCTACTGCGCTCTGTGCTGCCGCTTCCGTTCCTTTCCGTTCCGGCGGCGTAGCCGCTTCCCCGCAAGGTGAGGGGTTAGGGGAAAGGATAGGAATGGAATGGGTACTTGATAAATCCGTATTTGATTTTTCTTTTTTTGGTAAGTCAGTTCTTTGTATATCTTTATTTAATTGCGTTGGATTTTCCAACGTAGGTTTTTCCAATGTTGGTTTTTCCTGTGTTGGATTATCCAATGTTGGATTTTCCAATGTAGGTAAATCCGGCGTAGGCGGCTGCGGCTGCTCGAATATCACATAGTCCGCGCCCCGCAAGCGTCCTTTCTCGTCGCGCTCCCTTGAACGGACGATATACCCGGCGCGTTCAAGCTCCCGTATGGCTTCGCGGATAGCGTCTATCTTCTCCCGGTTGATAAGGGATAAGCCTTTCAAGGTGTAGTCCCAATCTTCGGGGAGTGACAGCATTTGCGACAACAGCCCCTTTGCCTTTAAGGAAAGCTCCTTGTTGCGTAGGTGGTGGTTGCTCATTACGGTGTAGCCCTTGTTTCGTTCCACCCGGAAAACTGCCATAGTAAATCACTCCTTTTGCTGTGGATTTGTTACGCAGTAGAAGCGCGGTTTCGGGGGATAAGGTATAAATCCCTTGCCGCGCCAGATACGCGCCCGCAAAACCGCTTGTAGCAAGGCTTTTTCTGCCCCTACTGCGTAACAAGGGCATGAAAAAAGCGGCGTTCCTGTTCTCCCTGTGTAGGGAGTGGGAAACGCCGCTTGTACGGTGCTGTATGAAATTTTTCAATCTATGGTAGGTCAATACTGGTGTGCGCTGCCTGTTTGGTCTATCCGCAAGAGCTTCAAAGCATATCAAGGCTCAATCCGTAAGTAGTAAATGGGTAGTAAATTCAAGCTGCTGTCTTGCGGAAATGCCCGTAAACTGGGGATTTTTTGAGATAATCATTTGATTTAATAAAAAATTAAATCATTCCAGTCCCCCCACACGTTATTATAATCAGGGGACGCCCTGAGGAGGATAAATTGACGCGCGAAAATGAAATTTTTAAACAAATAGAACAGGGAAATATGGAGAGTCTGGACGAGCTGATCGGGTTGTACTACCCTGAAATATTCCGGTACTGCTGCTGGCATACATCTAATCGAGCCAATGCGGAAGACGCGGTGCAGGAGACATTTCTGAAGGCGGTCAGATATATGGACAGGTATGCCCATCGTGGAAAATTCCGTGCATTTCTGTATCGGATTGCCGCAAATACATGCATTGACATGAGCCGCAAAAAATATGAAGTGCCTGTGGAGTTGGAGATACTGGAGGCAGTCCCCTTGGTGGATACCTCTTTCCGGGCAGCAGAAGACGAAACCGATTTTTTGAGGCTTGTCAGGCAGCTTCCGGAAGAAATGTCAGAGCTGGTCTTTCTGCGTTATGGACAGGAGATGAAGCTGAGGGAAATCGCGGAGATTACCGGGCTGCCGGTCAGGACGGTACAGTCAAAGCTGCGCTATGCCCTGAAAAAACTGAAAAAGACGGCCGCCGCGGAGCAGAATGAAGAGCGTGCATTGCAGAATATGCAGGATAAACGAGGTGATGGAGATGAAAAATGATGCATTTATAACTGAACTAAAAAAAGAGTTTCGGGAAAACTGCCCGGAAGTTTGTGAAAAACATATGGAAAAAACGGCGGGACTGGTGAAAACTTTTTATGAAAGCAGACAGAACAGCCGGTCCAGAACTAGGAGAATCGGTTTTGGTGAACTGGTTCTGCGCCAGATCAGGTTTATCGGCTGGAAAATATGGTGCTTACAGCTGGCGGTTATGGCTGTAATGTATTGTGCGCTCCATACCATCTTCTGGAATATGGATGTGGCATCCAGGCATATGCCGTTTCTGCTGTTTGCGATGGCCGTGATGCTGGCATGGATGGCAGTTCCGATGATGGGAAGGAGTATTAGATACCGCATGGCAGAGATAGAGAGTGCATCCCGGTTCTCCCTGGGCCGGCTGATGGCGGCGAGGCTGCTGATTACAGAAGCAGGTGCGGTTGTATTGATGGCAGGAATGATGCGGCTCACGGCAGCAGGAAGTATATACCGCCTCAGTGAGATTGTTTTTTCAAGTCTGCTGCCATTTCTGGCCGTGACCGGTATTTGTACCGGACTGCTTGGACATATCAGGGTTCAGTCTTATGTAAAGAGCTGCAACGCAGCAGTTGCCTGCATTCTCGCATCTGTGTTTATCATGGACCGGCTTGGAACCAGGAGCCCGGCGGATCTGCCGGCAGCAGCCGGCTGGACGGCATGTGTGTTCTGCCTGGCGGCCTGTGCATATCAAATCAGAAGGCTCTGGAAAAAAGACAGCTTTGAGGACGGAACGGTTTTCTGTTAAAATATATGACCCCCACGCTGAGAAAACGAATTGAGAGGAGCAATTATGGAACTTAAAATAGAGCATCTTACCAAAAAATACAAAGACAAGACGGCTGTGGATGACGTCAGCCTGACGGTCACCCCCGGAATATGGGGCCTGCTTGGGGCAAACGGAGCAGGAAAAACAACGCTGATGAGAATGATAGCAGGGATCATGAAGCCGGACTCGGGCTGTGTGAAGTATGATGGGATCAACATTACTGCGCTTGGAGAGACTTACCGGGACATTTTCGGATATCTGCCCCAGGAGTTTGGATTTTACCCCGAGTTTACTGTAAAAGACTATCTGGAATATGTAGCTGTGTTAAAAGGGCTGACCAGGCAGGAGACGAAAAGAAAAACAGGAGAATTGCTGGAAACACTCACTCTGGAAGGGGTGAAAAATAAAAAGATTATCAAATTATCCGGAGGAATGAAACGCCGGGTGGGAATCGCCCAGGCACTTTTAAACGAGCCGGAAGTCCTGATACTGGATGAACCTACAAGCGGCCTGGATCCCGGAGAGAGGGTGCGCTTCCGCAATCTGCTCTCCGAATTTGCACAGAACAGAATTGTACTGATCTCTACACACATCGTACCGGACATAGAATATATTGCCTGCCAGAATGCGGTGATGAAAGACGGGCGCATACTGGCATCGGGCACAACGGAGGAGCTGGTGGGAATCATGGACGGCAAAGTCTGGAATGTGCAGATGCCGGCCTATGATGTGCATCGAGCAGAGCAGAAGGCCAGAATTGTAAATCTTCGCAACGATAACAGTGAATCTGTGTCCGTCCGCTATCTGTCGGATAAGCCGGTGTTCCCGGAATCTTTGCAGGCACAGCCGAGACTTGAGGATCTGTATCTGTGGCTTTTTCCACAGGAAGAATCAGGAAAGGAGGAGCACTGATATGAGACTTTTTCTGATAGAGCTGAAAAGAATCCTGAAAACCAGGTCCGTGCAGATCGTGATACTGGGAGCCCTTGTGCTGACTGCCCTCTTGGCGTATGCTCCGATTAGTTTTGTGAAATATACTTATTATGACGATGCAGGGAATAAGTTTGAGTTAAAGGGGACGGAGGCGATATACAAGCAAAAAGAGGCCCAGGCGGATTATACAGGAATTATAACTCCGGAAATGGCCGTACAGGCACTGATACAATATCAGGAATGCGCCGGACAGTATGAGAACGGTGTTTACGATGACAATATGCCGGTGAATGAATACAATGAGAAAATAGCTCCGGTGTCATTCATTGTCAGTAAGCTGGCAGAGGTGTATGCAGACGATAAGACAGGATTTGCAGCAGATGTAATGAGTTTGACGGCAGAGGATGCCGGGCGGTTTTATGAGCAATGCAGCCAGCATTTGACTGACCTGATGAATCTGGAACAGCCGGATCATCCTCAGGCCAGGGAGAAGGCGGAAGCAATGTATGAGACAGTGGATAAGCCCTTTTCCTATTATCCAGGGACAGATTCCAATTCTATTGAATATTTTGGGATTATGGTACTTCTGATGGCTGTGGTGGGTATCGTGATCACGGCCCCCATATTTTCCATAGAATACCAGACGGAGTCCGACCAGATCCTGCGCTGTACAAAGCATGGAAAACGGCGGCTTGCAGCCATAAAGCTGCTGGCCTGCTTCACGATACTGACAGTCATATACGCAGTATGCATGACGATTTTTACAGTGGTAATCAATACGGCATTTGGCTGGGAAGCCAGACAGACGGATGTTCAGTTTGTATTTTCTGCAATTACCTTTATAAAACTGACAGTGGGACAGCTTCAAATGCTTATTATAGGGATGGGATATCTGACATTACTCGCGACAATCTTTTTCACCCTGTTTTTATCCAGCAGACTAAAAAGTGTAGCTGCATCTGCCATAACAGCGCTAATCTTCTGTCTTCTGCCCTTCTTTCTCAGCAGCTTCTGGAGCAGCAGCCTGGGTGACTGGATCAGCGCGGTGCTGCCGTCGGGAGGAACCGGGATGGGAAACAGCTTCTTATACGCATTGCTGGATACCCGGTTCTTGTCTGTCGGAGAGTATGCATTCTGGGTGCCTTATGTTATGGTCGCGGCGGCGTTTGTAAATATAGTATTGTTCAGCACTCTCACGGTAGAAACCTACTGCAGACACAGCAAATAAGGGGGGAGTCTGTGAATGAGAGGTAGGCTTGGGCGGGGATGGGGGCGCTAATGAGAAGTCAAGTCCGGCACCTGGCTTCTCATTAGCTGGGCGCATCAGGGCGGCAGATACTGTACATTCCCAGGGAGGCTCCCGTGACGGGGGCAGCGGATTTGTACTCACTGTGATTTACTTTGTTTTACGGGGGCGTATATATGAGAGGGTGTGGAGTTGAAAATGGGATTATTTTGATATTAGCCAGATAGTAAAGCGCAAAATACTGACTGTTCCAATAACTGACAGATTTAGCAACCGGGTCAGGTTATTACCGGAAAGCCAGTATCCATCCGTTGCCCCGTTTTAGGGAACACCCTAAAAAGAATTATACGTTCCGGTCGGATGAACCAGCCAAGGGGGATGTAAGGCACAAGTCTTCCTGCCTGTATGGTCGGTTTAAAACGCCTTATAGCGGACGATTAGAAGTTCTTATAGAGCCAGAGGCGCCCAGAAGGGATGAAAATTGATTTTCAAAATCAATTTTCATTCCGGCCTGAGACGAGAAAGCATCAGGCTTTCTCGTTGAATGTCGGATGTGCCCTTCTGGGCGCCTCTGGCTCTATTAGAACTTCTTCGTCAAGCGGACAGGATTTTAAACCGACCATACAGGCAGGAAGACTTGTGCCTTACATCCTCCTTGGCGTCCCCCCTCCCGCAATCTTTTAAATTTCCTCTCCTGTTTTTAGGGTGATTTTATGTTACAATGTGTCCCATAGGCTGATGATATTGAATGAAAAAGGTGGTAGTAATTATGGAGTACACAGGATACGAACTGCTCTGGCTGTACGTGATTTATTCCTTTGTGGGATGGTGCGGCGAGGTGGCGGTTGCAGCAGTTAAAAAGCATAAGTTTATTAACCGGGGATTTGTGAACGGACCGCTTTGTCCCATATACGGAGCAGGAGCCGCGGCATTTGCCATTTTCCTGCCGGAATTGAGAAATCATATATTCTTTCTTTTCCTGGGCGGGCTGATACTGGCCTCCTTTATTGAATATATGACAGGGCGGCTGATGGAAAAGATTTTTCATAAGAAGTGGTGGGATTACGGAGAACGGCGTTTCCACATTGAAGGTTATGTCTGTCTGGAGAGCTCTGTACTGTGGGGAATCTGCGCGGTTTTGACCATACGTTTTATCAATCCGCTGCTGCTTCGGGTTGTATCTCTGCTGCCGGAGCTGGCGGGGATGATCGTTGTATGGGCAGTGGTTATTTTGCTGGCAGTGGACACAGTCGGCTCAGCAATTGCAATTTTGGGATTGAAGAAGAATAAGCGGATCAGCCAGATCACGGAAGAGTTACATAAGACCTCAAAATTCCTGGAAAATGCACTTACACGGCGGATTCAGAGCCGTATGCTGAAGGCATTCCCGGATATTGAGTCTGCGGCTGGAGTGGCGGCCGAAAAGGTGAAGCCGGAAGTGTTTGCGGAGGGATGCAGTTTTTATAAACTGGTCTCACTGTTCTTTATCGGGGCATTTCTGGGGGATATCGTGGAAACGATCTTCTGCCTGATCACCAGTGGGGAGCTGATGAGCCGAAGCAGTGTGGTGTACGGGCCGTTCAGTATTGTCTGGGGGCTGGCCTGTGCGGTTCTGACGCTGATTCTATATAAATACCGGGATAAGAGTGATCGTTTTATCTTTTTGTTTGGAACCGTTTTGGGAGGGGCTTACGAGTATATCTGCAGCGTGTTTACGGAACTGGTATTTGGAACCGTGTTCTGGGATTACAGTGATTTTGCATTCAATCTGGGCGGGAGGATCAATCTGCTGTACTGTTTTTTCTGGGGAATTGCAGCGGTCATCTGGATGAAAGGGATTTATCCGAAAATTTCAGGATGGATTGAGAAGATACCGATGCGCGCGGGAAAGATGATATGCAATGTGATGATTGTGTTTATGATCGTCAATATGCTGATCTCCGGCATGGCGCTTGGAAGATATACGGAGCGAAATACTGGGAAACCGGAACAGACCGGGGTGGGGAGGTTCCTGGATGAACATTTCCCGGATGACAGGATGGAAAGAGTCTATCCGAATGTTAAAATTACAGAAGATCAGACGGATGGTAAATAAATAAAAATATGTAAGAAAAAGGACGGCGGAAGTCTGAGTTAAATGAATGAAAGACAAAGAAAAAATCTCGTACCTGTTTCGGGTACGAGACTGCCTTTGCCATATTAGAATATTAGAATAGAAATAAAATGTCTATTCTTTTTTTGCGTTCTGGGGCAGCCTTTAAAAAAGTTTTATAAAGAGTCTTGACCCTGACGGAGCGTCAGGGTGTATCGTAGCCTTATCAAAGGAGTGAATAAAACATGAGAACAGTAAAAGATGTATCAGAACTGACAGGTATCAGCGTGCGCACGCTTCATTACTATGACGAGATCGGACTGTTAAAGCCGACAACATGCAGTGATGCGGGATACCGGCTTTATGACGATAAAGCACTGGAAACATTGCAGCAGATTCTGTTTTTCAGGGAATTTGACATGCCTTTAAAGGAGATCAAATCCATTCTGGAGAGTCCCGAATTTGATAAGGATAAAGTACTTGCCAGCCAGATGCGGATGCTGGAACTGAAAAGAGACAGACTGAACAGGCTGATCGGTACAATCAAGGATATTTTGAAAGGAGAGAATGCAATGAGTTTTGAAGTATTCAGTAAAACAGATATCGAGAAAATGTATACACTTATGCTGGAAAATATGGGAGAAACACAGAGGGATGTGCTGAAAGAACAGTACGGTGATCTGGTGAAATTTAAGGAATCTTTTCTGGAGAAAGCGGGATCGGGGCAGGCGCAGCAGAATTATCAGAAGATGATCGAGTGGTATGGCAGCAAAGACAGAGCTTTGGATTCTGTAAAAAATACTGCACCCGGGGATGTGTTTAACTCTTACCAGAAAAGAAGTGAGGCGCTCTATAAGAAACTTGCGGAATCGAAAGGGAAAGATGTGAATGCATTTGAAGTAAAACAGATTGTGGGGGAGATGGATTTCGTCTGGAAACAACTGTATCAGATGGAGGATGTGAGCGGACTGATGCTGGAAATGGCGGAACTGTATGAGACAAATGAAGACATGATAAAGTACTATGATACGGCTTATGGGGATGGAGCAGCGGAATTTTTGGGGAGGGCTATTCGGGCGTTTTATGGATAGGGGGACGCCTGCCTGAAATGATGAGCGGGATATGCGGAAAGTTTGTGGATCTGGAATGGTGTAGGAAAAACGGGGATAAATGGGGTTTTAGGGCTCGTATTTAAGTGGTACAATGAAGGTGTAACGGTTTGTGATGTTAATGTTTGAACGAAGGAGTGATTTGAATGAATGAGACATTGAAGTGTCTGGAAGAACGACGGAGTATTCGTAAGTATAAAGCGGAACAGGTTCCGGAGGAGATTCTGGAGGAGATTCTGCGGGCGGGAATGTATGCGCCTACGGGGATGGGGATGCAGTCTCCGGTGATGGTTGTTGTGCAGGATGCGGACATGATACGGCGGCTTTCTGCTTTGAATGCGGCTGTTATGGGGACGGACAGTGATCCTTTTTATGGGGCGCCTACGGTGATTGTTGTGCTGGCAGATAAGTCCAGGGGGACTTGTGTGGAGGACGGAAGCCTTGTTATGGGGAATCTGCTGAATGCTTCGGCTTCCCTTGGTATTGGGTCCTGCTGGATTCACCGGGCCAGAGAGGTGTTTGCAGGGGAAGAGGGCAGAGAGATCCTGAGCGGCTGGGGACTGGATTCGGACCGCTATATCGGCGTGGGACATTGTATCCTGGGTTATGCGGCGGAAGAAGGAAAGGCGAAACCGAGGAAAGAAGGATATGTGATCCGTGTTTAGAGATTCTATAAAGACCGACGGGCTGAGTGTGGAAATGCTGGGGCACGACGGTCGGGAGGAATACCCGGTTATCTGGATCCATACGTTTCCCGGACAGGTGGAGAAGAGGCTTTCCTGTCCCGTGTCGGACCGGAGAATTTATCAATTACTGAAAATGTAAAAAGCACATCGGGAGGAGCGGAAGTCTCCCGGTGTGCTATGTTTTTATGTCTGGGCTTCTGGTTCTCTCTGATGAATCTTTTTCCATTTCCCGGTCCGGTATTCCATAAAAGAGATCAAATAATTTGCTGTCCAGCCAATGGGCACTGCCAGCCAGACCATGGAGATGCCGAAATGGGGCGCCATGGTGATGGCAAAACATACGCGGATTCCCAGATTTACCAGGTTTGCAACGGTAAACATCTTCATGTCTCCGGCACCGCGAAGTACCCCATCCGTAATCATTTTCAGGCCGATCAGGAAATAGAACCAGCCCATGAATTGCAGGCAGCGTATTCCGGTGTCCATGGCGAGCGCGGAACCGCCTTCTCCCAGAAACATGGTGATGATCGGACGGTTGAAGAGTTCCAGTGGAAGGCAGAGCAGCACTGCAAATACAGCGATGATCCCATATGCTGTGTGATAGCCTTTCTGCACCCGGTCAAACCGCTGGGCACCAATGTTCTGGGCGGTATAGGGGGACATCGCATTACCCATGGCCGCCATGGGAACGACGCAAATGCCTTCCACGCGCATGGCGGCAGAGTAGCCTGCAAGAATTTCGGAGCCGAAACTGTTAACCACAGACTGAACGAGCATCATGCCGATGGAGACTGTGGACTGCTGCAGAATAGAGGGCAGTGCGATCTTGGCCATGGACTTCAGCTCTTCCCTGCTGTACAGGGCCGTGCGTTCAGTGGGATATGCTTTCAGCTCTCTCAGAAACAGGAAAAAGGCAGTTACTGCCGAGATTCCCTGTGCTATGAGTGTGGCCCAGGCGACGCCGGCAACGCCGAGTCCCAGGGAATATACCATGTAGACATCCAGCCCGATGTTAAAAACGGAGGAGAAGATCAGCAGGTAGAGCGGGATGCGGGATCGGCCAAGTGCATTGAACATGGAAGAGAGCACATTGTACATAAATAAAAAGGGCAGTCCCAGAAAATAAATATTCAGATATTCTGTGGCCTGATCCATAATATTGGCGGGTGTGTTTAAAAGCAGCATGATTGATTTGCTTTGCCAGAACCCGAAAGCGCCCAGCAGGATGCTCAGTCCAAGAAATGTGAGCAGCGAAGTATATATGGAGAGCTTCATCTTCGTATAATCCCGGGAACCGAAGAAACGGCTTGTAACAACGGAGGAACCGATACCTCCGCCTATGGCGATGGAGATGAATACATTGGTGAGCGAATAGGAAGCACCGACGGCTGCCAATGCATTTTCACCAACAAACTGGCCCACAACCACCGAATCGGCCATGGTATAAAACTGCTGGAACAGATTTCCGATAATCATAGGAAATGCGAAGACAAGAAGTGCCTTCAGCGGTCTTTGGTGTATCAAATATTCTTTATCCATAGCAATGACACCTTTCAGAAATAATTTCAACAGCAACAGTATATCATAGTTCTGTGATATAATAAGTATATTTCAAGGGAGTTGATTAAAAATATTATTGGCGGAGGGGGAAATAATATGTTTTGGATATCTGAAAAAGACATTATATCGATTATTATCACAACTCTTCTTTTCTCTTTTCTGGCGACAGCTCATCGTGTGCTTTTACCTAATAAATACAGTGCGTTCCTTCAGTTTAAAAGTGAGGAGGATCCTAAGAAAACTGCAGAGAGTACAGCAGTTAGAATAATTTACATTATTATTATGACAGCATTACTCTATGTGGGATTTAGTTTTAGGGCAGAGGTCATCTATATAGGAATTTTTATCGCAGCTTTTTTAAATGTATGGCCTGCAGTCATACAATACAGATTACTGCGATTTGTCAAAACTAAATCTGAATGGATCCTACTGACAGGGTATGTGGTATTTATTACAGCCTCAATATTTACAGCATATCTAACTGTAAAACTTTTGCTCCCTATGCTGAATGGAGAAATGCAGATAATGCTTTTGGATAATCAGGCAATATCGATACTTACTACAATTTTTGCAATAGCTCTTCCGATACCAATCGAATCGTTTTTGGCAAAGTTTTCCTGTGTAGTAGTGGTACAGAATATAGATACATTTAAGGAAGAAGCTTATATACTACGGAATCAGCTGCAGATAGAGAATCCTATTTTAAATAAATATAAATATATAATAGATGATGCCGCAAGAGAAAATGATATCAGCGTAGCACTTTTGAGCACTATTTTAAAACTGGAACTAATTTACAGAGAAAAAATATATTACAGAACGCTTGAATATATTATGTGTACATTTTTAAAATCTATTACAATTAAAAGAGATCTGTCAGTTGGTATTGCCCAGATTAAAATTTCAACTGCTCAGAAAATTTTGAGAGAAAATCCGGATAGTTTTTTGCAGAAATTATTGAATGGAAAATTTAATATTGGGGTATGTGCAAAAGTACTTCGATATAATATAGAATCTTATGAAAGGATTTTGGAATCAGGGGAAGAGTGGCGGCTGGAAGGAATTACAGATATTTATGACTATATTGCCTGTGAGTATGTCGGAAGCTTGTACGATAAAAAAGAACGTACTGCTTTATTGTATAGTGCGGCTTTGAGAAGCTTTGCAAGTAGTACCTGTTATAACGGCTCAGAAGCCACTGAGTTATATCATATTACACTAAAAGCAGAAAGGATTGAAAGAGGGGCGTATGATAAATTAAAAAAAGCATTAGAGTCTTACTGTAAACTAAAAGAAGCCATGTTGGAAGATGGGAAAATGCTGATTCGTTTAAAATGTTTTCATGACTATGAATTGCAGCAGATTAGAGATATAGCGGAGGAAAATGAAATAGATGTATACTTTGAATAAACAATCATACTATCTGGTTTAAGAAAATGGTTTCTGTGGTATTATAAGAAAAAAGACATTTGTTTCTTGAAAGGAGTAGCATAATGAAAAGCCTGAAATTAAGAGAAGGATTCTATTGGACCGGTATTGTTGACGATTCCCTGCGTGTGTTTGATATCATCATGTATACGGAGTTCGGTACTACATACAATTCGTATGTATTAAAGGCCGGGGATAAAACGATTTTGTTTGAAACGGCGAAGGAGCGGTTCTGGGATGATTATCTGGAAAAACTGGAAGAGGTGACAACGGTCAGTGAGATTGATTATCTGGTCGTGAGCCATACCGAGCCGGACCACGCCGGCAGTGTGGAGCGTCTGCTGGATCTGTGCCCGCATTTGAAAATCATATCTACAGGGACAGCCAACGGATTTTTGAAAGATATCGTGAATCGGGATTTTACGGGAATTGTGATAAAAGACGGACAGAGTATGCGCATTGGAAATAAAACGCTTTGCTTTATGGCAGTGCCGAATCTGCACTGGCCGGATACAATGTACACCTATATTGAAGAAGAGCAGATACTTGTGACCTGTGATTCCTTTGGCTCTCATTATGGGTTTCACGATGTGCTGGTCAGCAAAGTGGAGAACTGGGAGGATTATGAAAAGGCGACAAAGTATTATTTTGACTGTATTATAGGGCCGTTCAAATCCTATATGATAAAGGCTCTGGAGCGGGTAAGGCAGCTGGATGTGACGATGATCTGCACCGGACACGGGCCGGTTCTGGATACAAAGCTGGAGCAAATGTACCAGTGGTATGAGACCTGGTGCACGGTTCATAATCCAAATCAGCGCAAGACGGTCATCATCCCTTATGTCAGTGCATACGGTTACACGAAACAGGTGGCGGAGGATATCGCTGTAGGAATCCGGGAATGCGGGGAAATTGATGTCAGACTTTATGACATGGTAGAGGAAGATGCAGGAAAGGTCGTGGAGGAACTGGGATTTGCAGACGGGATTCTGTTCGGAACGCCAACGATCGTCGGTGAGGCGCTGAAGCCGGTCTGGGATCTGACGCTGGCTATGACGCCGGTTACCCATGGAGGAAAACTTGCGGGGGCATTCGGCAGCTATGGATGGAGCGGCGAGGGGGTGCCTCATATAGAGGAACGTCTCAGGCAGCTCCGGATGCAGGTAGTGGATGGTTATCAGGTGCGTTTCAGGCCCGATCAGGCGGATCGGCAGGATGCTTTTGATTTTGGATATAACTTTGGGTGTATTCTTCTGGACAGACCGAATACGAAAAAGAAATCTGCCGAGAGCGGTCTGGTAAAATGTCTTGTCTGCGGTGAAATATTCGATGCCTCACTTGAGATCTGTCCGGTATGCGGAGTGGGAAAGGAAAACTTTGTTCCTGTTGAAGTGGAGGAAAGTTCTTACCGCAATGATACAGATGGTTTTTATCTGATTCTTGGAAACGGGGCAGCGGGCTATCAGGCTGCGAAAGCAATCAGGGACCGGGACCGCACTGCTTCGGTGGTCATGATATCAGACGAACCTTACCGTTCTTATAACAGACCCATGCTGACAAAGTCCATTATGGCGGAATTAGACGAAGACCAGATTGCAATTCAGGATGAAAAGTGGTATGAAGAGCAGAACATCGTACAGGTTCTGGGAAAGAAAGTGGCCTCTGTGGATACGGGGGAGAAAGAAGTATCGCTGGAGGACGGAACACGGCTGAAGTATACAAAACTGATCTATGCACTGGGTGCAGAATGCTTTATTCCTCCGATCCCGGGCAGTGAAAAAGAGGCTGTTGTGGCGATCCGGAGGCTGGAGGACACGAAGAAGGTCGCAGAGTTGCTTCCTTCTGTAAAGAATGTAGTTGTGATCGGCGGAGGAGTGCTTGGACTGGAAGCGGCATGGGAAATGAAAAAGGCAAAGTGCAGCGTCACGGTGCTGGAGATTGCTCCGGTTCTGATGGGGCGTCAGCTGGATGAACCTGCAGGCGGACTGTTGAAAGAGATCGGGCAGGACTGCGGAATTATGATACGGACAAATGTACAGCCTGCGGAGATTCTTGGAAATGAGCGGGTAAGTGCAGTGCGCCTGAAGGATGGGGAGGAGATCCCTGCGGATATGGTTATTATTTCAAGTGGTGTCCGGTCTAATATTGGGCTTGCACAGCAGATGGGGCTGGAGACGGACCGCGGCGTGGTGGTAAACAGCGGGATGGAAACCAGCATGGCGGATGTCTATGCCTGTGGCGACTGTGCCCAGTACCAGAATGTGAATTATGCAATCTGGCCGGAAGCGGTGGATCAGGGCAAAGTGGCTGGTGCCAATGCGGCAGGGGATAAGACAGAATATGTACAGGTACCGGCGGCACTTACGTTCCATGGGATGAATACCGCGCTTTATGCGGTGGGGGATACGGGGAAAAATCCGAATCTTGTGTATAAGACCGTGGAATTGAAAGATATGGGAAGAAAACAGTATAAAAAATATTACTTCCTCAATAATCGGCTTTGCGGAGTTATATTGATTGGGGATGTTTCTGAGATGGGAGACTTGGGGGCGGCTGTAGAGAAGAGGGCTTCGTATCGGGAGGTTATGGGGAGTTAGGTGGCCGCGCCTTTGGCGGATAGACGGGAAGCTGCATTCGGATACACATGCTGGTAGAAAATGCGGCCGTTTATTAACGAATTCTAGGAAGCAATCAGGCGGGCGACAGGGGCACGGGATGACACAGCACGAGAAATCAGATGATTTCTCGCGCTGGGTCATCCGACACCGTGATTCGGAATCACGGTGTCTCCCCTGTCGTCCGCCTGATTGCTTCAAGAATTCGTAAATGCACTCTGAGCATTTTCTACCAGCATGTGTATCCGAATGCAGTTTCCCGTCTATCCGCCAAAGGCGCTGGGTGCATCCGGCGGGAGGGAGAGGCGGCTTGCGCGGAAGGTAAGTCAGGCGGGAGCGGCGGATGGGAGTGGCGGTGCATGACGGGCTGGGAGGATACATAAAAGTTCGTACCTTTTGATGATATGGTGATTTGTAAAGGGAGACTACTGTTTGTTCGATAGCTATAAGGAGACTTCTCACTCTGCTATTTTAGTTGTCTCTTTTTTCCCCTGGTGACGGCAAGGATTATGCTTCCCGTTAACAGTAAAAGCCATGGTGCCATATCAGCTGTATCACCTGTCTTTGTGGCTCTCTTCTTACCGGAAATGTCCGATATGGGGGGGATTTTATTGTCCGTTATGGTATTCGTACCTGGAATTGGCGTTGGATCGGAGTTGCCATTTCCTCCTGGGTTCTCGTTGCCTCCTGGGTTCTCGTTGCCTCCTGGGTTCTCATTGCCTCCAGGGTTCTCATTGCCTCCAGGGTTCTCGTTGCCTCCTGGATTCTCACTCTCTCCCGGGTTCATGGTCGGTCCGGTGTGATTTACGGCCAGGGATCGGAATATTAGTGGACTGTCCAGCCTGCCTCTTGATAATTCGTAGAACTTGCCATTTAGACATACTGCCATATTCAAGGTTGTTTTCTCGGAGTGGTAAAGTACATCTTCCCTGCTGCTCCATACTTTTTGCGTCTTGTCAAAGCTCCAGGTGTCCCTCATATTATCTTTGCCCAGATTCTGAACCGGGCCTGATGCAATAAGGCCGTTGTTTACAGCATGGCATCCTATATCCAGAGCCTGTAACGCATCAAACATTTCGTTGTCCCCATTAAAAAATGTGTCTTTTGTCACACTCCATGCACTGCCGTCATAAATCATTGTGCTGCCGTTTGTCCCTTTATAAATTGCCAGTACATTTCCTGACGCGGACGCCCAAGCAGTTCCTTCCTCTTCAGGAAGCTTGAGTTTGCTGTCTGTAAGTGCTCCTGTCGAGGGGTCTACTACTTTTATATCTGCACTTAGTTCAAAATTATTAGAGTCATTGCCGTTCTCAGAGATCTGCTTAGCGCTTCCGATCGCCAGAAGCTGGTTCTGGTAGACAGCCAGTGCCTCACCGCCTTTAAACTCAGCCGGGACAGTCTCCCACATACCGGTTTCTGTATCGTAAATACCCAGCATCCATTGATCTGCCGGCTCAGACTTATATTTGAGATAGATCTTTGAAAGGCCGTCGGCTATTTTCATGTTTTCGTTATGCAAAGAAAGCCAGTTTCCGGTTAATCCCTCCGGCAGAGATGCCTTGCCCCACGTCCGGTGCTCCACGTCATAGACTTCTGCCACTGCCTGATTAGATTCAGTTAACAACGCGATTCTTAGAATTGTATTTCCAGCTGCTCCTAAGCCCATCGTAAAGGCATCTGCAGATGTAATTCCATAACCGCAAAGGTCTTCGTAAGAAAGTTCAGGTGCCGGAAGGCCGGTATAGCCTCGTGCTGTCTGCTGTGTAAGAAAGAAGTCCCGTCCGTATTTTCCGTCTGCCCGGATAACCTTCAGTTGATACCTTCCGGTAAAATCCTCCGGCGGTGTAAAGAAAATCTCTCTGTCCGTCCAATTCTTCACTTCCAGTTTATTCATCACGCCGTCAGCCCCGGAAGCCATAAGCGTTCCCTGGATACTGCCAAAGAAGTATCCTTTTAATACTCCGGTTATGTCATTCTGCATATCCAGCGTATTGAGTACCGGGTTAAAAGCCGACTCGTCTGATGAAACTGCCGTTCCTGCATCCACCATTCCTTCTGTCACACAGGTATTCATAAGATCAGTTGTATCATCCCGGTTAGCACTTCCTTTGATGCGGGCGCAGACCTCAGCCGCCCGCTCTTCATCCGTTCCCGTTACTGTCTGGGAGGCCAGTGCGGCGATTCCCGTCACTACAGGCGCTGCCATAGATGTTCCGCTAAGGAAGGCATACGGAACCGCTTCCTTCCCAAATCCCAGATTGTCCAGATAAAAGGCAGGATGCTCGCCACGTCCGTTCATAACGCCTATATTTTTATCATAATCATAATTATAAAATGATGTAAACCGAATCGTTATATTTCCATTCTGATTGCCCTCAAGAAATGAAAGATTGTCATTAGAAATCTTACCGGATGATTGATTAAAGCCATAATTATCAAAACAAATATTGGCCGGCTGGCTGCCATTCGCCGTATACAGTGGAGTCCATTGGCCCGCCTCATTTTTGTAGAGTGCCAGCAGATATTCCCCCAGCATTGCATCCTCACAACGCCCCTGAAATGCCAGATATACCGGATCGTTTTGCTCAGATGGGTTTGCAGCCATTCCTGTAAATTTTTCTTTCGGGATTGTCATCTCGATATAATAGCCTTCCCCTTCATTAATCGTATCAAGGGGGAGAGCCGCACCTTTGCTTTCTATAAAGCCAGCCCCCGGGGCTGCTGCCTTTGTTTCTGCCTTTACATTCCCGTTCTCATCAAGAAGCTTTAATGTCACGTCAGAATCATCACCTTCAAAATCCTCATAAAAATAGTTTGCTGCAGGTTCCATTAACTGAGGCAGATACTGTGGCGGGTTTTTACACATATCTCCCGCGCTTGTATCCGTGGTTACCGTGGACAAGATAGCCACCCCCGGCGCAAATATATCTACCATACTCTCTCCATAACAGCTAAATAAAGCAGCATGTCCCCGGCTTTCAATTGCACTTACCCTGATAGTGTATGGGCTCCTGGCAACGCCTCCGGGATTCAGATCATTATCAGTTCCGCTGTTGCCGGATGCGAAGCAGCTTACAATTCCTTTTTTGCCCAGCGTCGTAACCGCAGTCGCCACAGACTTGAGTTCCGCTTCGTAATAGTTTGACGGCCCCCAGGAATTATTTATCGCCGTCACATTGACCCCGGCATCTTTTGCAGCCTGTATATATGCATAACATTTAATAGCTGTATCTTCTTTGGCTTCTTCACCAAACATTCGAAGCGCCATAATCTCTGCCCCTTGTGCTACCCCTGACACCCCTGCCGCATTGTCACTCTGAGCAGCAATAATACCTGCGCAGTGTGTACCATGTCCTGATTCTGTATCCATCGGGTCATCCGTGTTGCCGCCGGCATAATTAGCGCCGTATTTACCTCCGCCCAGTTCCGTTAAAACCGGATAGTTAAGGCCGTCATCCCACATCACATCCTTCAGGTCTTCGTGATTATAATCCACGCCAGTGTCGATAACCGCTACTACCGTCTTATCCGCTGCCGCCGCCGTATTCCATGCTGCCGTTACATTGGCATCTACACCTCCGGCGCCTGTGTCTGTCTGATTCTTCAGTGCCCACTGGTATCCAAAGTATGGATCATTGCGTTCACTCGTAAATCCCGGTTTGGCGGCCTCTGTATCCAGAACTTCCTGGTATCCGGCAGTCTCCAGAGCGTCTGCCTCAGGTACCTTTGTTTCTGATGTTTCTGTCTCCGAAATCTCCGTTTCAGTCTTTGGAGTCTCCGTTTCAGTCTCTGGAACTTCTGTTTTTGGTGTCTCTGATACGTCTGTTTTCTGCGCCTCTGATGTGTCCCTCTCATCATACAGCTTTACAAAATAGTTCGGCTCCGCATACTCCACGGACGGGTTGCTTTCTAAATCCTCGATCAGGTCTGCTACATCCCCCTGACCTTTCACCAGCACAAGCATCTTTTCACTGTCAGAGTTCCCATTTGGATTATCTGCCAGGGCATTCATTGTCATTGGCGTATCTGTGTCCGCAGTCACCGTAACATCCATTAACTCTTCCACCTGGTAAGAGACACTGCGGCTTCTTTTAGCCAGTGCATCTTTTCCTCCATTTACACACACGATGACTTCCCCCTCGGCGTAGTCGACCCCGGGAGTCCCGTAGTCTTCAGCGCGGTCAGCCTGATTTTCATTATCCCCCATTGCTGATACCGGGATAACGGAAATAAATAGTAAAATGCTTAAAATGAATGCCAGTTGTCTCTTTTTCATCCAGGCAGCCCTCCTTCTATCTTCCTTGTTCATTGCTACCATTATAGCACATCCTGAAACAGTTAATTTCTTACAATTATAATATTTTGTACTTGCCTTTGCAGTGCTTTTTTACTATGGTAGAATATGAAGATAGAATGTGAATGGCTGGATATTTATATGTGGGTAGATGAGGAGAGCGATGTTATGGCTTGTTTGTTGATTGTTGAGGATGATGTTGATCTGGGGGAAGGGATCGGGTTTGCTTTTTCGGCGGACGGGTATGTGACGAGGCTTGCTTCTTGTATTCGGGAGGGGCGGCGGATGCTGGACGACGGGGGCGTTGATTGCGTGATTTTGGATTGTAATCTTCCGGATGGGAATGGGTTTGAGTTTTGCAGAGAGATCCGGGCGGGGAGTGATGTTCCTATTTTGATGCTGACGGCCAGGGATACAGAGCTGGATGAGGTGAAGGCTCTGGAGCTGGGGGTGGATGATTTTATGACCAAGCCTTTTTCGGTTGCGGTGCTGAAGGCACGGGTGAAACGGCTGGTTCTGCGGAGGAATGGGGGGACGGTGATTCAGTCTAACGGGATTCGGGTGGATGTGAAGGAATGCAGGGTTTTCCGGGAAGGGGAGGAAGTGGTGCTGAGTAAGGTGGAGTATAAGCTGCTTTTGTTCTTTTTGGAGAACCGGAATCAGGTGCTTTCTAAGGAGCAGATTCTGGAAAATGTCTGGGACAGTGCGGGCCGGTTTGTGGATGAGAATACGGTGTCTGTGAATATTCGGAGGCTGCGGGCTAAGGTTGAGGAGCACCCGGATTCCCCCTGCTGTATTAAGACGGTGCATGGGCTGGGATACATATGGAAAGAGCAGTAATTGTATTTTTATGGGGGACTCTTGGAAACTCTTGTGGGTAAAGGCGGTAGTGAGTTATGGAATGGATATGGATCGGTATTCTTGGCGTGCTGGCTCTGGTTTTCGCCGGGACTGCGGTGTGGCTTGGGCGGAAAAACAGAAGGCTGTATCAGGAAGTTGACCGGATGATGGATCGGATCCTGGATGATAAAGTGATTGAGCAGACGGATTTAAAAGAGGGTGAGATCTCCGCTCTGGCGGGCAAGGCGAGGCGGATCCAGGAGAAACTGCAGGTTGAGGTGGGCGGCGCACAGAGGGAAAAGGAACAGGTGAAAAGCCTGATTTCGAATATGTCTCATCAGTTGAAAACTCCTCTTGCCAATATTATGATGTACGAGGAAATTCTGGAGGATGAGTCGCTTACGAGAGCGGAGCAGGAGAAGTTTCTGGGCAAGATGAAAAGGCAGTCGGAGAAGGTGGAGTGGATCTTGACTTCTCTGTTTAAGATGGTGAAACTGGAGCAGGATGTGATCGTATTTGAAGCGGAGGGGGCGTTGATCCGGCGGACTCTGCTGGATGCGGTGAACCTGATTTATGATAAGGCACAGCGCAGACAGATTGAGATAGAGACGGAATATTTTCCGGAGTGCAGACTGTATCATAATCCGAAATGGACCACGGAGGTGTTTGCCAATATTCTGGAAAATGCGGTCAAGTATACGCCGCAGTCGGGACGGATTACAATTGGGATGCGCCGGTACGAGATGTACACGGAGATCTGGTTTCGGGATACGGGGATGGGAATTGCAAAAGAGGAGATTACAGAGATCTTCAAACGTTTTTACCGGAGCAGGGCTGCAGAGAACATGGATGGCTCCGGAATCGGCCTGTATTTGTCCAAATTGATTCTGGAAAAGGAGAAGGGGTATATGAATGTGGCTTCTGAACCTGGAAAGGGGAGCTGCTTTTCTGTTTTCTTACAGAACTGTGGGAATTGAATTCTGACAGTTTTGTAAGAATTTCTTTTTTATTTGTAGGATGCATGTAAGTATGCCCTGCTACAATTAAGGACAACAGGAAAGGAGTGTATGGATATGAAAATTTTGGACATACAGCATGTTGATAAAATATACGGTTCCGGGGATATTCCGGTCAAAGCGCTGTCCGACGTGACTCTCTCCGCGGAGCAGGGGGAATTTGCGGCAATTGTTGGAGCCAGCGGGAGCGGAAAAAGCACCCTGCTGAACCTGATCGGCGGCCTGGATGTGCCGACCAGGGGGAAGGTGGTCATAAGGGATCACGATATTGCGGAGCTGAAACGGAAGGAACTGACGATCTTCCGCCGCCGGAATATCGGATTTGTTTTCCAGAATTACAGTCTGATGCCGGTGCTGAATGTGTACGATAATGTGGCGCTTCCGGTTACATTTGACAAGGGAAAATATATGGACCATTCCTATATAGAAGATCTGCTGAAAGAGCTGGGACTGTGGGAAAAGAGAAAGAGTTACCCCAATGAGCTGTCCGGCGGGCAGCAGCAGAGAGCGGCCCTTGCCCGTGCGCTGGCAAATAAGCCGGCGATCATACTGGCGGATGAACCCACCGGCAACCTGGATTCCCGCACCGCGATTGAAGTGATGGGGCTTTTAAAATCCAGCAGTAAAAAGTATAACCAGACAATTTTAATGGTGACACATAACGAGGCCCTTGCGCAGACCTGCGACAGGATGATCCGCATAGAGGACGGGCGGCTGTATGACGGCGAGAGGGAATTCTACGCAAAAGGCGGTGAGGCGCAGTGAAAAATACGATCCGTCTGGCTTTTGCCTATTTGAAATATTATAAAAAACAGACACTGTCTCTCTTTCTGGGGATTGTCCTGTCTGCATCTATACTGACCGGGATCGGATCTCTGATGGGGAGCGGCAGGAATGCTGCGCTTGAAAATGCCCGGGATAAGACAGGGGACTGGCATTATTATGTGCGCTGCGATTTTCCCTGGTTCCCGGAATTTCAGGAGCACACCCAGGGGACAGGATATAAAGTAGAAAAATCAGGTGTTCTGACCATACGTAAGGTGCTGGAAGAACCTTACGAGATAACAATGGCGTATGCGGATTCGGGCTATCTGGACATCATGGGCCGCAGGTTGGAGCAGGGACATTATCCGCAGCAGGAAAATGAAGTGGCAATGGACACGTATACGCTCAGAAACCTGGAAATCCCGGCGGAACTGGGCAGCAGGGTGGAGCTGGACAATGAAGAATTCACATTGTGCGGAATCATTTCCAGTATGCCTGACGCGGACAGTATGCAGGTGCTGGTTGACGAAGACCTGAATTACGGGGCCAATGGAAAGTTTCTGTATATGAAATTTGATGAGTCCCGCAAGGTGTATAAGCAGGCCGCCAAAATGGCAGACACTTTTGGAATTGATAAGACCGGTCTGAAGAGAAATAATGAAACTCTTAAATATCTGGGCGGAGAAGGCGGCACTTCCGTGCTGGAAACAATTAAAACAGGAATTTCCATAAAGGGGGCCGGACTTCCCTATATCTGGTACATACTCAATGAAAACTGGAACCTGACGGAGAAGGTGGTAGTGGCCGCTCTGGGACTGTTCAGTATATTTATTATGTACAGCCTGTTTCAGGTATCCGTTATCCGAAGAATGTCGCAGTACAGCATACTACAGACGGTGGGAATGGGAGAGAAGAGTACCTTTGGTATTCTTGCCGCAGAATTATTTATGATCTTTCTGCCCGGATATCCTTTGGGCTATCTTCTGGGAAATGGTGCGGCTTCACTGATCTACAGAGTCGGGGGCCGGATCTTTGTGTATCCGGAAGACTTTATTGTACATCAAAGCGGCGATACGAAGCTGACAGCAGTGAATCTGCCTGCTCCCGGAAAATTTCATGTTTCCGAAGACATTATTGCGGGCGGTGCAGTCTTCTTCCTCGTGCTGATCCTTCTGATCAGCTTCATACTGGTACGGAGGATGCACAGACTGACCCTCAGGGAGCTTCTTGCCAAAGAAGGCGGGAAAAAAAGAAAGAACCGAAAAATATACAGCATAAAGTTTTCCAACCTGACAGGAGTTCTGACGAAGAAGTTTATGTTTGCAAGAAAAGGGGCATTCATAGGCATACTGCTTTCCCTGTCCGCGGGGTGCCTGCTTTTCCTGGGATCAGCTTATGTGGCGGAAAATACAAGAATTAATAATGAATTGACCTTCAAAGCCGACGATGGCCTGGGTTCTGATATTCAGATCTATCTGGATACAGATGATTTGAAGACGGTCATACCGGAGAAAACGATACAGCAGCTGAAACAGATTGATGGAATCGGAAGCCTCAGTGCAGTCAGGTATATGCTGGGGGAAGTACCGTTTGTGGGAGGGGCTTTCAACTGGCCCAGTTATTATCCGGAAACTGCGGATCAGGAGGATTTTAAACCCGATCCGGTGCTGATGGAGAAGTACAATGGAGTAGCCGTACAGACAGGGGAGAATGATTATCTGCTGAAGGTGAATATTTACGGATATGACGACCAGCTGCTTGACGGCCTGAACGAGTATCTTCTGAAGGGAGAAATCAATCCAGATAACATGCGTGCAAATAACAGTGTGATCTTTAAGACGATCATGGACGGACAGGGAAATTACGACGGCATCGATCTCAAAGCAGGAGATGCCATAACCCTGAAAACGCCGGTCAGTTCAGCGGCCGCCCCAGAGGTGCTGCGCTTTGAATCCGAAGCGGACCAGTACAGGGAAGCAGAGTTCCAGGCAGCCGCAATCACAAGCCGCCCACTGGCAAAGGTAGATGCATTTATAGAAGATGACGGCAAGGACCGGGTCGATATCATTATGACAAATGAGCAGATGGAGAAGAACTTTGGAGTCAGCGGTTACCGGACAGTCAGCATCAGCCTGACAGAGGGCGCGGATGCCTCGAAAGTATCCGATGAAATCCGCAGGCTCACATCCGGAATCGGGAAATGCATTGTGAAAGACTACACAGAGCAGATTAAGACCGAGAACCAATACCTCGCCCAGAAAATGATGTTCTTCTATGGCGTAGGAGCCATTCTCCTTGTCATCAGTTTTCTCCATATTGTGAACAGCATGCAGTACCTGGTAGCAGCCAGGAAACACGAGTTTGGGATACTGAGGGCCATGGGAATCACAGATGCAGGATTCCGGAAAATGCTTGTGAAGGAGGGCATCAGATACGGAGTATACTCCAGCCTGGTGATGGCGGTGCTATACCTGATTGTACAGAAGATTCTGTATTACTTTATGATCCATGTATACCTGTATCTGCATCCCAAAGCAAGTATGTCTCCGCTGCCTATACTGGGAATGGCGTTGGTAAATATCCTGATCTGCGTTGCGGCAGTACTGATCTCGGGGCAGGCTGTACTAAAAGAGCAGATTATCCGGGAAATCAGGACTTAGCGACGAGATTTAGTTTCGGCGCGGGTGGGGGACGCTCCATGAAGGGATAGCCGCAAACCGCCCTAAGAACATACCTGTCCTTTCAAAAATGCGGACACGGACCTAAGAAATTCCAGGCGGGAAACAGCCGCGAAAATGGAGCACAGCTGACACATCGCAAGAAATCCGATGATTTCTCGCGCTGGGTCAGCCGATTTTTCGATTCGGAATCGAAAAATCTCTCCATTTTCGCGGCTGTTTCCCACCAGGAATTTCTAAGGCCCGCTTTAGCGTTTTTGAAAGGACAGGTATGTTCTTAGGGCGGTTTGCGGCTATCCCTGTCATAAAGCGTCCCCATCCGCGCCGTGCCCAAAGCACGTTGCTAAATCTCTTTACTTTGGGTGAGAAGGTCGTATAATAGTGGTGGAAATGTTTTTTTGCGCTGGAGGTTAGATAAATGATTAATTTAAAAGCAAAACAGCAGATGTCGGAATCTATGGTGTTGGCGGTATTATTGACGCTGGCGGGAGGATTTCAGGATGCATATTCGTACAACTGCAGAGGGAAGGTGTTTGCCAATGCCCAGACCGGGAATATTGTATTGCTGGGGCAGAACCTGGCACAGGGTAACTGGGGGACGGCGCTTCATTATCTGATGCCTCTGGCTGCCTTTATTGGCGGGGTATATGTGACGGAATGGGTACACCATTTATATAAAGATTACCAGAGAATACACTGGCGGCAGATTGTCCTGATTGTGGAGGTGGTCTTGCTTGCTGTGGTGGGGATTCTGCCGCATTCTTTTGATGTACTGGCTAATGTACTGATGTCTTTTGCCTGTGCCATGCAGGTTAACAGCTTCCGTAAATTCAGGGGAATTCCCTGTGCTACTACCATGTGTATCGGCAATATGCGAAGTGCCACAGAAATGCTCTGCAGGTATCATATTACAAAAGATAAGACGCTGAGAAAGAAAAGTATGCATTATTATTTTGTGATCTTGATATTTGCTGTGGGAGCAGCGGTGGGGGCAATTATGAGCCGAACCATCGGGCTGCATTCAATATGGATAGCGGGGGGACTGCTGGCCGGAGGATTTATACTTATGTTTTTGAGGGAGGGGGAAGGGGGGAGGCCGCCTGTCTGAAGCGGGATGCCATTCCTAGTTGGGTTATCTGTTTCTCATAATATTGATAACAAATGAAACCTTATTGCGACATTATAGTTACAGGAAAATCATGTGTTCCATCGGAAATGGTACTCTTTAAGCCTCTTTAAGTAAAAGAGAGAGGAGGTGGGAAACTTCCAATTTACGATACCTTAAACTATAATACTATTTTTTATCTCCGTAATTTTCACCTGGTATGTTATGGATTGGCCTGGATCGAGGAATTTTAGCATTCCGGTCTGGCGCATGATATTACGGCCATCAGGATAGCAGTTCCCGCACTCGAGGCCGAGGACGTAGTCGCGGATGCCCATCATTTTCCATTGGGTGAAGCCGTCCAGTTTTTCGGCATCAAATTCGATTTTCAGGCCCTTGTTTCGTTTGGGCTGATAGATGGAGGCCTGGCCGGTTTTGTCTTTGAAACGGTGGTAGTAGCATCTTTCGGTGTAACCTGCCTGGGGCTTATCTATCTTCAGGCAGTTTTGGATGTCTGCGGCGGCGTGGTCGTCTCTGGGCAGTACTTCCCGGGCGGGGATTTCCAGAATGCTGTCTTCGTCCAGAAGGGGATATCCCATGTTCATGTGGTAGAGGATCTCAAAGGGCTGTTTCGTGTCGCCTGTGTTTTCTATGGTATCCTGAACTGTAAATGTGTTTTCCTTTAGGCTTACACAGATTTCACGGTGCATTCTGAGTTTGCGTCCGAAGAGGGTTTCGTCCTGGATCCGGGCGCGTATGATGAGGGACTCTTTTTCTTCGAACCAGTATGCCTGCTCTGCCGGGGTATTGGCTATGGAGCCGTGCAGGGGAAGGATCTCTCCTTCATCCTCGCAGGGGCTTCCCACGGCCTGTAGACCGCAGGTTGTTAAAAAGCCGGCGGTAAAGGATTTGAGCCAGTCGGAACCAGTGGCCTGATAATATGCGGGCGAAACATAACCGCAGGGGGAAAAATAGGACATGTTGCATCCGTCGAAACTGAGCCGGGAGATATCCGCTGCCCGATCCAGGGAAACCGTCATCTCCATGCCTTTGCCGTTACGGATGATAAGCAGGCGCATTCCGTCGCCCCGGCCTCCTGTCAGTCTGTGTTCTTCGATCCCGTACAGCTGGGATTCACATCCGATATATGGGTTCATATAAATTGCTCCTTTCATGGGTTCCGGGCTGAAAAGCTCTGCTTTCAGCCCGGATAATCTTCTATAGACTTTTTATCTTATGAAACAAGCGGTCTGACTGCCTGATACAGTTTCCGGTACCGCTCGTATATTTTGCAGTATTTTTCATGCATGGAAGGATCAGGAGTATATACTTTGCGTGTCTTTACCATTGCATTCTGCGCGTCCTCCAGATCCCGGAAACAGCCCGCCGCGATCCCTGTAAGCATGGCGCTTCCCACGGTGCCGGCATCCAGGGTTTCCAGTGCGGTAATGGGGACGTTCAGCATATCCGCTTTCATCTGCATCCAGACTTCTGAGCGGGCTCCGCCTCCTGTGGCGTGAAGCATCTTAAACTTTACGCCGGATTCTTTTAAGTATTCCATATTCAGCATCATCTCGTAGACAACGCCTTCCATGCAGGCCCTGTAAATATCTCCGGCAGTATGTGCTGCCGTGAGTCCCACAATGGCACCCCGGGAGCCGGTATCCATATAGGGGGTGGCGGCCCCGGCAAAATGGGGCAGAACCAGCAGTCCCGTGGGGCTTTCGGATTCTTTTTCCAGCAGCTCATTTACGGAAATCCCCATTTCTGCAGCCAGCTCTTTTTCCTTTTTGGCTATTGTATCCACG
Organism: Clostridium sp. D5; assembly: GCF_000190355.1. Taxonomy (NCBI): domain Bacteria; kingdom Bacillati; phylum Bacillota; class Clostridia; order Eubacteriales; family Clostridiaceae; genus Clostridium; species Clostridium sp. D5. Next base: position 340,822 of record NZ_GL870812.1, read on the forward strand.
CACCACTGGATCAGGGCGCCTCCGGTATAGGAGAAGGCGTAGCAGACATATTTTCCGGGGATGACGTAAGGAACAGCCGAATAGTTGCCCCGGTACATATCCTCCAGATTTGGCAGTCCGTCATAAACAGGAGTCAGACACTCCACGGTACCTGCCCCGTCAACTGCTTTGTCGGAACTGAACACCCCGGCGCCCACGGCCGCTGCAACCTGATCATGGCTGACGGCTACAATTTTTGTGTTTTCGGCCAGTCCGGTTTTTTCAGCGGCCCCTTTTGTTACGGTACCTGCCAGTGTGCCGGTAAGCACAGGCTCTGACATCAGCTTCATATCTACCCCTGCGGCATCGAACAGCTCACTGCTCCATCTAAGAAATGTGATATCAAACCCCATGGTTCTGCTGGCCAGGGAATAATCAATTTTTGCTTCCCCGGTGAGTGTATATATTACGAAATCTTCCATCAGGAAGATGTGTTTTGCTTTGTTGTAGATCTCGGGATGATGTTTCTTCATCCACATGATTTTCGGAAGGCTGTACATCTCATGGGGCTTCAGGCCTGTAATGGATGCGATGATTTTCCCTCCCAGTTTATTTTCCAGTTCCCGGCATTCCTTCGCACCTCTTGGATCTGTATAGAGCATGGCCCGGTGAAGCGGTCTGCCTTCCCCGTCTGTCATAACGAACGTTTCTCCAAAGCTGGTTACCCCGATGCCTGAAATATCCGGAAACTTGCTGCTCATCTGCCGAATGACATGATAAACACCTTCCAGAATGGCTTCGGCATCGGTCTCATGTTCACCGCTCCCTCTGGAAACCGGATAGTCCTGATATGACTTGTCCAGATATTCTCCGTTTTCATCAAATACTGTCAGCTTACATCCGGTTGTCCCGATATCCAGTCCGGCTATCTTCATATCTGCCACCTACTTTCCTGAAAATACTGTCAGTGCTTTTAAAACATTTTCCTTCATTGCCTGTATGCCCCAGCGTACAATATCGTGATAGTATACCGGTTTTTCTTTGCTCTTTTCCGCGATTGCATAGTACATGATAAACTCTCTGCCGTCTTTTTCAATGGGCATCTGATTCATGTGGAAATGACTCTCGATCTTTTCGCCGCCGGCCTTTGCCATATATGTATAATAATTGATTTTGCGGACACCCTTTTCAATGACTGTGCGGTAGTCCTCCTCACTGACGCCGCTGCCGCCGTGCATGACGAGCGGGACATCAACTCTCTTTTTAATTTCATCCAGGACATGCATGTCCAGTTTGGGTTTGCTGAGGTACAGTCCGTGTGCGGTTCCAAAGGAACAGGCCAGCGCATCGATCCCGGTATCTTTTACAAAGCGTTCGGCATCCCGCGGGTTGGTATATACCTGTTTGGGTTCCTCACCGGAGGGCTCCTCATGATAGCCCAGCTCCCGTTTGCCGAGAGTCCCGATTTCCGCTTCCACGGAGGCCCCTTTCTTGCGGGCCAGACTGACGGCAATACAGGTATTGGCTACATTTTCCTCGTAAGGAAGTGCGGAACCATCGTACATGACTGACGTAAAACCAATGTCCAGCACCCGGTTCAGGTAGTCCAGGTGCTCTCCATGATCCAAGTGTACGCAGACCGGAACCTTTGCGTCCTCGGCGCACTGTACCATGACTTTTCCAATGACTTTGAGAGGGCTGATCTCCTCATGCACTTCCGCATGCATAATGATAACGGGGACGTCCAGTTCCTCAGCAGCCCCGATGACTGCCTGCACGCTCTCCAGATTCGGTGTGTTAAAAGATCCTACCGCTATTTTTCTTGCCTCCGCAATCCGCAGTATTTCTTTCAGGTTTACAAGCATAATAATACCTCCAAATTTTCTTTCTATTATAGTTTTCCGCCCGATGTAGCGATACCTTCGATGAACTGTCTCTGGAAAATCAGATACAGAACAATCATAGGGACGCTGGCGATCAAAGATGCAGCCATCAAATCCGGATAATTTGAGGCATACTGCCCCTGAAGCTGTGCGAGAGCAGAGGAGAGCACCTGAGAGCTTTTTCTTGTGTTTACAATCATTGGCCACATCAGATCTTTATAAGCGAATACTGCGGTGAATATGCTCAGCGCAGTAACAGCTGATTTTGTCAGAGGCATAAAGACGTATAAGAAAATCTGCCCTATATTGCACCCGTCCAGCCTGGCGGCCTCCTCCAGGTCATTCGGAAGCGACATAAATGCCTGCCGTAAGAAAAAGGTTCCAAAAGTTGAAACAAGTCCCGGAAATACCAGGGCGAAAATGGTGTTGGTCATACCCAGATCTGAAACCATCTGATACTGAGGGATCACAAATACCTGCCCGGGAACCATCATCTGCAGCAGAACAACCATGAATGCAAATTTCTTTCCTAAAAAGTTTAAGCGTGCCAGGGCATAGCCGGCCATAGTAGACGTCACAACTGCACATACGATTCTTAAAAGAATAAAGAGGATTGTATTTGCGTATAACTTCAGGAAATCTACGGTATTTGTAACTCTGATAAAGGAATCCAGCTTCCACTCTTTCGGGAAAATAATAAATGGGGCCACTTGTGTTGCTTCGGCATTGGTTTTAAAAGCTGTTAATATCATCCATAAAAATGGGATAAGCATTGAAACAGAAACGATAATCAGGATGATATGAATAAGCAGTTTATTTTTCTTGAATATTTTCTTTGTTTTCATCCTTTTCCTCCTAGTTATACTGTACCCATTTCTTCTGTGCAATCATCTGGATCACCGTTACTACAAGTATCAACAGCAAAAGCAGAACAACCACCGCAGAACCGTAGCCTACATTTTTGTCCATGAACGTGTACTCGTAGAACAAATAGGACAGTGACCGTGTTTTGGTGAAGGCCGGATTACTTCGGTCTATTACCATATATATAATGTCAAATACCTGCAGTGCGGCGATGACTCTGGTAACTGCAACAAAAAAGGTGGAAGGAGATATCAGCGGTACCGTGATGCTGAAAAACTGCCGGATACCCGAGGCACCGTCAATCTCGGCGGCTTCGTAATAATCTTTGGGTATTTCCTGCAGCCCTGCCAGAAACAGTACCATATTGTATCCAATGACGGACCAGATTCCCACAATGGCCAGTGAATATATGGCTATATTGGGATCCGAGACCCATTTGACATTTGTTCCGAATATGTGGTTGATCAGTCCGAACTGAGAATTATACAGCCATTTCCATATCATCGCGATTGCAGCCGGTGCGGCAACCATTGGAAGGAAAAGAATCGTTCTGTATATGGTTCTGCCCTTTATTTTCTTGTTCAGAAGTACTGCAAGCACCAGGCCGAGGGCTATGGAAATCGGAACTTCTACAACTCCGTATTTTATCGTGTTAATCAGTGCCTGCCATACATCCGGATCGTGTATTAATCTTTCAAAATTGTCCAGTCCGACAAAGATGTTGCTTCTGCCGAAATCCCCTGTTTTATACAGGCTCTGTTTTATGGTACTGAGGATCGGAAATATATTTAATATAAAAACGCCGACGATTGTCGGTAAAAGGAAGGCCCATCCCCAAAGGAACTCGCCTCTTCGCCTGCGCGCATTCAGGCCCAGTTTTTTAGATTTTGTCATGCTTTACTCCTTCTTTCGAACATTACGCTGTATAGAAGCCTTTAAAAGTTTTATGATTGGCATGAGAAAACTGCTCACGCCAATCATAAGTAAATGAGACTCCACTTTAATCTTAAAGATATTTAGAGTCAAGGGAGCTGTTTTGCCGTTACAGAACCGGTCTTGCTGTTATTCTTCTGCCAGCAGGTCATTCATATCTTTTGCCGCTCCCTTGCAGGCCTCCTCCATCGAAATCTCCTGTGACCAGGCTTTTCTGAACCAGTCCTGATTCGAATTCTCCCAAACAGTTGAATTCCTTGAATATGGTCTGATTACGGTATCTTCGGTCATATTGATGTATGCCTGCAGGTTGTAATCCGGAGCGCTGTTGATCCATTTGTCGGTAGTTCCCTTGTATGCGCTTAATGTAATGCCAAGTTCAGCCTGTTTTTCCTGTCCCTCTTTAGAACCCAGATATTCCACAAGCTGCCATGCTTCATCCGGCATGGAGGTATTCGCTGAAACGGCCCAGCTGATGCCGTTGTAGATTGACACACGTCTTCCGGTCTCTGCATCTTTTGGAAGTTCTACAACATCTGTGTTTTCCAGCATGTATTCGTTTTTCTTGAAATCGCCGATCATCCAGGAACCAAACGGAACCATGGCTGCTTTTCCGGACTGGAACAGGCCCACTTCACCTACTTCAGCCATGATTTCCTGTGACGGCATAATACCGTCTTTCAGCATGTTTTCAAAGAACTGCATGGACTCAATTGTGGTTGGGTTATCCCAGCCGGATTTCTTTTTATCATCAGAGATTACATAACCGTTTTTTGCGAAAATGAGGTTATAGTATCCGGGCTGTGCGTAAGCGCTGCCGATTACCGTTCCGTATACAGATCCATCGTCTTTTGTCAGTTTTTTAGCTATTTCATAATAATCATCCCAGGTCCAGTCGGCGGTAGGATATTCCACCCCTGCCTCATCGAAGATTGCCTTGTTATACCACATGGCAATGGTATCGATATCTTTTGGAATTGCATAATACTTGTCTTCGTAAGTGTAGATATCCATCAGGTCTTCCGGATAGTTCTCGGGATCAATCTTATCACTTTCTTCGATTCTTTCAGTCAGGTCCATCAGCATGCCGTTTGAGCTGTAACGCTCACTCTCATTTGAATTCATCCAGAAGACATCCGGCAGTGAACCGCCTTCCGCTCCGGCTTCAAGCAGCGTCCAGTATTCGTTGAAGCCCATGACCTGAATCTCTGTATCAATTCCGGTTTCCTCTTTAAAATCTGCCAGGATCTGTTTCAGACCTTCCTCCTGCGGCGGGTCCCAGATTGCAACAGAGAGTTTCCCACCATTGTCTTTTTTGCCGGAATCCGCATCAGATGTATCGGCGTCTTTATTAGAGCCGCATCCTGCCATTCCGATAACCATGCTTGCTGCCAGCAATCCTGCCATAACCTTTTTACTGTTTTTCATTCCTGTTCCTCCTTTTTGATTAAACACTCTATTTGTCGGCCTCATCTTCTGAGGCAAGAGTTTCTGTTAGTGTATCCGTTCAATATGTATTCATGTGTAACAGTTCAGACAGGTCTGAACCGTTATATTCATGTGCCACATCTGTTATTACTACTTATCGGCCTCCATATCTGAATAGTCCTGGTACAGCAGATATAAGGGTTCTTCATCTTCCTCAATCGCCGGAAATCTTCCCGTTTCTTCGAGAAAACGATTGTCCGTCCTGTCATCATTCACCTTGGAGACTTCTCCGACTAATACGGTTCCATGTCCTTCTTCTCCCCAGAAGCTGTGATACAGCCCCGGCTGAATGGTAATGCTTTCCCCTGGCTGAAGGCGGATCGTGCTGCCCGCCGGAATGGTGTCTGTGAAACCGTCTTTATAGACAGTGACCTCTGAGGTTTCATCCAGTGTTTCGTCCTTGGTGGCATTGTAGACTTTTACAATGAGGTTGCCCCCGCCTCTGTTAATGATATCCTCCATTTTCTGCCTGTGGAAATGATACGGAGTCACCTGGTTTTCATGGGAGATCAAAAGCTTTTCTGCATATGGCTTGGAGTACTCGTCGCTTTCCAGAGAACCATTGCGGATTGTAAACATCAGCAGGCCGATTTTTTCATAATCTCCATGTCCAAAGTCTGTGATATCCCAGCCCAGCATATTATCTTTGATTTCTTTATAACGCTCGTCTTTTTTTGCCCATTCCTCCTTATCCCAGAATGCAAATGGAGGCAGCTTGAAATTCATTTTGTTGATAAATTCAATTTCGTTTTCTATAATGTTATTTAATTCTGATCGTTTCATCTTGTCCCTGTCTTCTTTCTATTTATATATTCTAAAACTTACTATTTCTTTTGGTTCAAAACTCATTGAGAATCTCCCCTGTTCTGTTTCAATCTCTTCGATCCTGGTTTCATCCAGGTTGACTTTTTCAACAGAATAACCGCCGTTATTGTCATTCAGCTGAATCGCGGCATCCGTTTTTGCGGTGAGAGGATTGTACACTCTCAGAATCATTCCTTTCTGATCCTCGGCCGGTTTTAATGCTGAGAATAATACCGTTCCTTCTATATTAATAAAGGAATGTTCTAACCCCAGATTCTGCTTTGGCGCCTTATAATCCGCCAGAGATTCTTCCTCCAGGAAATCTCTTTGTACCGTGCATAACGGATGGCGGAATTCCTGTACTTTATCCAGTACGGCTTCATAGCCTCCGTCATGGGGTAGAAAAGCATAGCGGTAGGAGTGTTCTCCAATCATCTGGGCCGCGTTCATTTTGAATTTATCCCCATATCTCATGGCACCCACATGTAAGTGATCTACGGCTCTTATTAAAGTGATGGATACGGTGCGGCGCATCGGCAGTACTTCGAATTCTGTAATGCCGTCTCCCGCAACGGCAGCCCCTGCAGTCTGGTCTGTAATGCCGCAGAAATCAAACATGGGATGGTAGCCCACATAAGCTTCATTGGAGCCTGGTTCAATATCATTCACATTTTCCGGCTGAACCGGGCGGGTGATTACATCAAATGGCAGACCCGAATAAGTCTCATCACTGTCGATATCCGTTGGAAATGCCACGCGCAGGCGGTGGTCCTTTGCCTGATTATCGATGACTGTTTCAAACTCTACACTGCGGCTGTCTTTCCCAAGGATCACATCGGTAACAATCTTTGTCTCAGCAAGCTCTGTGCTTCTGGACTGTTCGTCAGGTGCAATGCTTTTTGGTATACGGAATGTCTGCCTGATCCGGATGATCCCCTGGCAGGCATTATTTTCGACAATTTCCAGATCCATGTCCCTGCCTGAGCTGACAAACATGGCATCCCCGACGGGCGGGATATGCATAAAGCCGCAGCCGTTTTCCCCTTCATCGTAGAAACGATGGATCTGTCTGTAAATTTTGCCTGTTTTCTTGTCTGTCACATCCAGAGTTCCGTCACTGTTGACCTCAACTGTGAGATATTTGTTATCCAGTGTTGTGAGGCCTTTTACAATACCCTCGACCGGTTTTGTATGGGGCTTTGCGTAACGAATCTCATATGTTTTGTATCCCAGTGCCGGGATGTTTTCAAAGTTTGCTGTTACGGTATAAATCAAAACCGGAATCTCGGTTGTATAACCATTCGCCGGAACATATTTCAGCAGCGTGTTTTTACGGACTTTCTGAACGAAAACCGGAAGTTCGGTACCGGCATCATATAAATGAGGCTGCGTATTCTTATATGCCTCTTTGTCGGCAACAGTAATTTCAAATGTGATGGTTTCGTTTCGCTTATGAGGCAGGGGGTTATAGATCATAACTGCCTCGTCCGTTACTCCTTTCATTCTGCGGAACAGGCGCTGTGCTAATTCTGTATGCATCTCTTCTGTAATCTGCTCCGCTTTTTCAAACCGTGTCATAACTTCCCGGTAGGCGGGATCCGGCATTGCGCAGCAAAGACTGTCATGGGCCTGATTGGTCAGCATATATTCCCAGGCTTTTTTCAGGAATGCAAAGGGAAGTTCTTCTTCGCCAAGGCTCTGCAGACAGGCCATCAGTGGTTCCACCTGGAATTCCAGTTTATCTTCCAGCCTTCGATTGAACTTTTTCACGTCCATTCTGGTAGATTGAGATGCCGGCAGAATCAAGATCTGGCGGGGGTCACGCAATTCGCCCTGATATAAAGCCGGTTCCTGGGTTAATGTATCCTCAACGCTTTGAATGTATTTTGCAAAAGTACTCTGTACTGCAGTAACGTCCGGATAAAGCTCGGAGATCTTAGCCAGTGTTTCTTTCATTCTGGGGTTTGCCCACATATGGTCAACACCGTTGAGAATCAGCAGCTGTGGTGCGATGGCTCTTTTGCGCTCGTCGTTATCTTCAAAGATTACATTGAGCTGAGTCTGCAGTGAAGGCAGGATCACCTGGTCACCCAGTGCAGGAATTCCGATGGCTTCCTCTCTGTCAGATAATGCCATACCATTGTTGTAACTGTTTGGCATGCAGCATACCATGACCTTTGTGCCGTCTGTGCCTTCCCATTTAAAATAATTGGGACAGCCGTTCGGCATCCCCCTTGCACCAATAAGATGTGTCATACCAAACTGTTTCATCATCTGGGGCAGCTGAGCGTGGTATCCAAACATGTCGGGCATGTAATTAATGGAAGCCATTTCCATGGTGTCTGCGTACTTTAACATCTCTTCTTTTCCGCGGAGCAGGTTGCGCACCTGCGCTTCGGCATCGGACATATATACGTTTGGCTGTGTATACCAGGGACCAAGCAGAAGTCTGCCTTCGCTGATCAGCTTACGGACTTCCTCTTCACGTTCGGGACAAACTTCAAGATAATCATCGATCATCAGCGTATGTCCGTCAGCGATAAAATACTCAATCGTGTTGTCATTCATCAGATCTAAAAGACGGGACATCATCTTTCCCAGACGATACCGGAATTCTTCAAAAGTAAAATACCATTCTCTGTCCCAGTGAGTGTGAGGTACAACATGGGCTAAAAATTCTTTTTCCATATCCTCTTTTCCTCCTTGATTTTTAAATATCCGTAACTAGTTATCGTGTTCCAAATGGATTAAATTCATTATACGTGTATCGATACACGTTTGTCAATTATGCAATGTGCTACATTAATCTGTGTCGTTTTTAGTGATAATATACAGTTTTTTGTTTTTGATTGACTTCTCCAAATTAGTGAAGTATCATATGAATCACCAAAGGGTAAAAAACGATAATTAGGGGGGATTCTCTTGGCTGTTATAAAAGATGTTGCTGAAACCGCCGGACTTTCTGTCTCGGTTGTGTCTAAATATTTGAAAAATCCCGATAGTGTAAGACCGGATACAAAGACCAGAATTGAGAAAGCAATTAAAGAATTAAATTATGTACCAAGCGCCCAGGCACAATCGCTTCGCACCGGCCGGACAGGCATGATCGCGGTCATCAGTCCGAATGTAACAAACCCGTTTTTCGCTGAACTATTCAGTATCATCCAGTCGCAGGCGGCCAAGGTGGGGTACATCGTTGTCTTACAGACGATTTCATCAATCAAGAAGACGAATGACGAACCGAATGAACGCTTTTCTACGTTTTCATCACTTATACGGCATGTGGACGGTATCATTGTCTGTTTTCCGGATGATGACAACGTGATCTCCTTTCTAAGACACCAGTGGAAGAAGCAGCCTATAGTTGCCCTGAACTGGAAAGCGGACAAGAAGGCAGATATCAATCTTTTAGTCGATGTCGAAGAAGGGATTTATAAAATCACCAATTATCTTATTTCCATAGGGCGGAAGTCAATCGGATATATAGGGGCGCCCGAGGACAGTGTCACGTCCAGGTCAAAGAAGAATGGATATCTCAGGGCAATGGAAGAGAACCGTCTGGAGATCCGGCCTGATTTTATTTTCCATGGACCGTACAATGTGGAAACGGGGTATTTCGGCACTCAGAACATGTATCAATCGTCAGAAAGACCCGATGCAATCGTAACGGAGGCGGATATTTTTGCGTTCGGAAGTATCAAATACTGCCACCAGAACAGAATAAAAACACCCGATGACGTGGCTGTGACTGGTTTTGATGATCTGCCTATGGCAGCCATGTCACATCCTTCATTGACGACCATTTCACTTCCCATTAAAGACATGGGAAAGCAGGCTGTAGAATGTCTGTATTCGCTGATTTTCAAAAAAGAAATCGATCCATCCGGCCTGAATCCTGACTATCGAGCCCAGATTGTCATCCGGCAGTCTACGGACTTAAACTATGACAGCGTGAATGATATCAGGCGGTAGTTCATGTGGCAGTTTATGTAGCAATTCACGCAGCAATTTAGGGCGGGAGCTATGTGGCGGGCAGCGTTACATAATTTTGTGTTTTGTGTGAGGATGAACGAAGAACGTTTTAACAATTAGTTTATTTATAAAGACAGGAGCTACCGGCAGTTGGCCGGTAGCTCCTGTCTTTATTTTCCTGTGGTTGTCTTTTAAAGGCTGATTTTATAACGATCCAGCCAGTAATTGACCTGGAGCATATAGGCCAGCATCTGGGGACCGGCCATGAGCTGTCCATACCATGGTTTTCCGTAGTCGGACGGGCTGTTCATAAATGCGTGGACTTTTTTGGTATCCAGCAGGGATCGGATCGGGGCATTGGGATCAGCCAGGACTTCTTTCAGCTGGTCACCAAGCAGGTTTTCATATGCGGGATCGTAGGTCTTTGGGTAGGGGCTCTTTTTCCGCCAGAGGATTTCTTTTGGGAGGAGTCCTTCCCCTGCATGTCGGAGAAGGCCTTTTACGATGCCGTCCGGGCACTTCATCTGCCAGGGAACATTGAAGATATATTCTACGATCCGGTGGTCTGCCAGGGGAACCCGGGCTTCCAGTCCGTTGTACATACTGGTGCGGTCCATCCGGTCGAGCAGGGTAACCATGAACCAGCGCAGGTTGAGCCAGGCGATTTCACGGCGTCTTTTTTCTTCCGGTGTGTCTTCCGCAAGGAGTGGTGTCTCGTGGATTGTTTTCTCATAAGCGGCATGGGCGTATTCTTCCATGTGCAGGTCCTGGATCAGGCTGTCATCCAGGAGCGTCTGTCTGGGCTCCATACTTCTGGACCAGGGGAAGGCATCGGTCTCAAAAGCCTCCTTGTTGTGGAACCAGGGGTAGCCGCCGAAAATTTCATCCGCGCATTCTCCGGTCATGGTCACCTTGTTGAAGTCCTTCACCTGGGAGCAGAAATACAGCATGGATGATTCCACATCTGCCATACAGGGCAGATCCCTGGCATCCACGGCTTTGTACAGGCAGTCCAGCTGGTCCTGGTTTGAGCATTCCAGATATCTGTGGCTGGTGCCTGCAAATTCAACCATCTTATCCACATAAGGCCGGTCCTGGCTGGGCTGGAAGGAGTTGGACTGGAAGTAACGGTTGTTGCCCACAAAATCAAAGGAAAAAGTGTTCAGCAGCTTTCCCTGCTTTTTCAGCTCTCTGGCACAGATTGCAGTGACCAGGCTGCTGTCTACGCCGCCGGACAGAAAGGTACTGATGGGAATGTCTGAGAGCATCTGCTTCTTGACTGCATCCTCTACAAGCCATGCGGTTTTTTCGATGGTTTTCTCCATGGAATCCTCATGGGGGCGGCTCTCCAGTTTCCAGTAGAATTCCTCCGTGCAGGAAGTTCTGTCGAAGGTGATGCACTGGCCGGGGAGGACTTCCAGAACATCTTTAAAAACACCCTTGCCGTATGATTTGGCAGGCCCCAGGGCAAAGACTTCACAGAGTCCGCTTGCGTCCAGCACCGGTTCAACACCGGGATAGGCAAACAGTCCTTTGATTTCCGAGGAGAATACAAGCGTTTTCCCTGTCATGGTGTAAAACAGCGGTTTAATGCCAAGCCTGTCGCGGAACAGGTAGAGTTCCTGGGGAACAGAGTCCCACAGTGCAATGGCGAAGATGCCGTTCAGCTTTTGGATATAATCTTTTCCGTGGAGCATATAACCTGTCAGAACGACTTCTGTATCGCTGGACGTACGAAAATCGGCGCCCTCCAGGATGAGTTCTGCCTTCAGCTCCGCCATGTTGTATATTTCTCCGTTAAATACAATCGCACATTCACGGCCCTGTGTCCTGCGGATCATGGGCTGATGCCCGGTCTTCAGGTCGATGATCTCCAGCCTTACATGTGCCAGAGCACAGATCGGACTCAGATAAGTACCCTCATCGTCGGGCCCTCTGCGCTTCTGGGCGCGGTTCATTTCCTCCAGTATATGTTTCCACTTTAGTTCCTCTGTTTTGTAATCCATGTAAGGGTTAAAAAATCCGGCAATTCCACACATTTTTTCTTCTCCTTTTTCATATAAATGTCATATCTTCTTCCAGACAATTCAGATTATGACAGGGTGCCCTTCGCTTTACCGGATGACAGGCTGATACTGGCGTCCTTCTAAAGCGGCTTCCAGAGCGGGAATGAGAAGCTCCGTGTGTGCGATCATGGAGTTTGGTTTTTTCTTCGGATTATCCTGGCCGAACGGGATGAAATAGATATTTTTGGCATTCAGCAGGAGGCCGATATTTTTCATGTTCATGCCCAGGGCATCGTTGGTGGAAATGGAGATGAGAAGCGGTTTGTTATTCCTGAGGTGGGCCTTTGCCGCCATCAGGACAGGGGTATCGGTGATGCCGTTTGCCAGTTTGGCAATCGTGTTTCCGGTACAGGGGAAAAGCACGAGGATATCCAGCAGACTGCCGGGGCCGATCGGCTCTGCTTCGGATATCGTCATCATGGGATGGACCCCCGTGATGTCCTCAGCTCTTTCAATAAACGTTTCCGCTCTGCCAAAGCGGCTGTCAATGCTGCTTGAGGCGTCGGAAAAAATGGTCTGGACCAGGGCACCTTCGTCTACCAGACTCTGAATTCCGACAAATACTTTCTCATAGGTGCAGAAGGAGCCGGTCAGGGCCACTCCAATGGTTTTTCCTTCTAAAGACATATTCAATCACTCCTTATTAATTTGAGTCAGTTCCTCTTGGGAGAGCAGGGATTCGATGGTTTCTTTTACCGCCTTCGCCGAGGAGGAAGGGGCATATTTTCCGGGCAGTCCGGGACACAGAACCGCGTTGACTCCAAGCTTCTGTGCCTCTTTATAGTCGACTCCGCCGGGGGCAGATGCAATATCAATGATCGTGGCGGAACTTTTCAGATTGCCAAGCACCTCCGCAGTAACGACAGGGGCAGGAATCGTATTAAAAATAAAATCAAAGCTACCCGTGCGTTTCGGCAAAGTGTCCAGGGTTACGGAACCGTCTGCCGCAACAGAGGCCTGGGCACATTCCTGCTCATTATCGGTACAGACAAAGACATGACAGCACATTGCCTTCAGATACTGGACAAGTGTGCGGCCGCATTTTCCATATCCCAGAACAGCACAGCTGCTCTGGCGGAGATTCTGGGGGCTTCTGGAAATAGCCTCGCACAGGGCGCCCTCCGCGGTTGCAATCGTATTGTAGTAAGCGAGGGAAGTGTGTTCCATCAGATCATGAACAGAAACACCTTTTTCCAGCGCGGCATCCCTGAAGGCTTCCGGGATACAGCCCGAAAAGAAATGGCATCCGGGGCGCAGCGCGGTGAGCAGTGCATCCAGATGCAGACAGCCGTCCAGTGCGTTCTGACTGATATCACGCCCATTTTTGCTGAGCGGAATCGGACCGATAACACACCGGGATCCGGCACAGGCTTCTTTCAGCCCGGAAACTCCGGCTACAAAGGAGGCATCGGAGTATCTGCGCTCATCCGGCGCTGCCATCAGGGCATAGTGACATACACGGTTCTGATGGTGGGCCAGTTCCTCCGCCAGATATACCTGCCGCATATCTCCGCCGATGACCGCGTAATCGTATTGGGGATATTCCATATTGAAACTCCTGACAAAATACAATTTTAATTATTATATGCAGAGAGAAAAATATGTTACTATTCACGGGCCTATGAGCGGTGCATAGTAACGGTATCTGGCTCATTAAAAGTAGTCTGTGGCGGGGAGCCAGATGCCCACCCCCATCACTTTATTCGCGCGGATGCCCCGCAGCGGGGTACACGGCTCCGTGAACAGTAACAAAAATATGTGCTATTTCTATTTCTTAGATGGAAAATAAAGGCGTGTTCAGTTATAATAAAAAGGTATGGGGCCGCAGGAAATACTTTTGGCCTTGCATTCATGAGCCGGTTCTGCATACAGAAGAAACTGTTTATAATAATTTGTATGCCTGACTCATCAAAAAAATATGGAAAAAACGAACGAATATATTATGGGCCGGAATCCACAGGGGAATCCGGTTCCGGTTCATGGTATAAGAAAGAGAGGAAAACAAATGAAACAGGACATGATTGTTATTCTGGACCTGGGAAGTACCAACAATACTGTGCTTGCCCGTCAAATCCGCAGCCTTGGCGTATACAGTGAGATTCACCCTCACGATATTACCGTGGACGAGCTGAATGCACTGGACAATGTAAAAGGAATTATATTAAACGGCGGTGAAAACCGCGTTGTAGACGGACAGGCAGTCGATGTCAGCCCGGCATTATACGAGTGTGGATATCCGGTAATTTCCGTAGACCACCCGACCGCAAAATGTGAAAAGCAGTACGACGAGCTTCCAGATGATGAGACGATGAAAGAGTTTATCTTCGACCAGTGCAAAGCAGAGGCAAACTGGAATATGAAGAACTTTATTGAGGACCAGGTTGAGCTGGTGAAGCGTCAGGTTGGGGATAAGAAAGTCCTCCTTGCTCTTTCTGGCGGCGTTGACTCTTCTGTAGTAGCGGCGCTTTTGATCAAAGCAATTGGCGGGCAGCTGGTATGCGTCCACGTGAACCATGGACTGATGCGGAAAAATGAGTCTGAGAGCGTTGTGGAAGTCTTCCAGAATCAGCTTCATGCGAATTTGATTTATGTGGATGCAACGGATAGATTTTTGGATAAACTTGCAGGAGTTGCAGACCCGGAGGAGAAGAGAAAGATTATCGGCGGGGAATTTATCCGCGTATTTGAGGAAGAAGCACGGAAACTGGATGGGATTGAATTCCTGGGACAGGGAACCATCTACCCGGATATTATTGAGAGCGGAACGAAGACTGCAAAGATGGTGAAGTCTCATCATAATGTTGGGGGATTGCCGGAAGATCTGCAGTTTGCGCTTGTAGAGCCTCTGAAACAGCTGTTTAAGGATGAAGTGCGTGCCTGCGGTATCGAACTGGGACTGCCGGGAAGCATGGTATACCGCCAGCCATTCCCGGGGCCGGGACTGGGCGTGAGGTGCCTGGGGGCTATTACCAGGGAGCGGCTGGAGGCTGTCAGGGAGTCTGATGCTATTCTGAGAGAAGAGTTTGAGAAGGCTGGACTGGATAAGAAGGTTTGGCAGTATTTTACGGTTGTACCGGATTTTAAATCTGTGGGGATGAAGAATCATGAGAGATGCTTTGAGTATATGGTGATACTGAGGGCTATTAATACAATTGATGCTATGACTGCTACGATTGAGAAGGTTGACTGGGATGTGCTGGAGAAGATAACCGAGAGGATATTGGGCGAGGTGGAGAATGTGAATCGGGTTTGCTATGATATGTCACCTAAGCCGCCGGCTACTATTGAGTTTGAGTGATGAAATGACTTTGAAAAGTCCAGTGTTTATGCAGGTTGCAAGCATATTTGTTTAGCGTATGGCAACGATTTGGCAACATTTGGCTCTATATTCAAAGAATAATACTTCAATAACATAGGGAAACCTTACTGATTTTCAGAAATGAAGCTGAAAGTCGGTAAGGTTTTTTTGCTTATTTTTTCTTTTTGCTTTCCTTTTCAAATTCCTCAACGAGCATATCACTAAGTTCCTGAGAAGGAAGATGTACCAAATGCTGAGAGGTATCGAATTTAGGCTAGTTGTAACGCCATTGGTCATATTCTTCTTTTGTGATTTCACCACGTTCCAGTTTGGCGGCTTCTTGCTGCCATGCACGGAACATATCAAACATGGATGTAAAGGTTGAATAGTCTGATTTATCCAGTCGGAGGCTACTGAGCGAGTTTGGACAGGATACAGAAAAAGCTGTTCAATACATTCCCAATACTTCTAAAAACTGTAGAACTTGCATGGAGAACTATCCGGCGCAGGCATATCTTCTCTGTAACAATACGGGAGAATTGTATTCGTTGGATCTATTTGAAAATGGCGAGGAAACAGATAGTGATTCTGGTGGAACAAAAATGAGTTTTGGATACGATGAGATTAGTGAGACGGGTATTCGCATTACGAAAAGTCCGGGACAGAAGGTGGGAACTGCTACGGTTCAGTCTGAACGTGGTATTGTGAGTGTGCAGAGGATGAAATCGCTGTTTTGTGATGAGTGTATATATAAGATACTTAATGCCAGTAAAAGTAAATTGGTGGAAGGGGTTGTTATTTTTGATGCGGATAAGAAATTATTCTATCCGGTAAATGAAGGAACGGTGAAAATAGGGAATTATGATATGGAGATAGAATATAATAGATATGGAGATTATAATATTGGCATTAAGGATAAATAAGAATGATAATAGTGTAAAAAAGCTATTTTAATTTTGGTTAACAAATTAGAAAACGAAAGAATGCTGTTTGTGCTATTTATTATTGTTATATATGAATCAAAATTCGCAAATAGCGAATTTTGTTCTTGACAGAGAAAAAAAGATTTGGTATTGTATAGATACAGCTAAACAATATGTCATACATATTGAGGTCAAAATCCCATAAAATGGAGTGCGTCAGCACTTGAGGAGTACCAATTGAGTACTCTACAGTTAGGGGCCGGCATGGTACGTAAAGACCCGTGGCACGCCCGCACCGAACGCATCGCCGAGCTCGGGAAGCTCGGCGATGCGCAATGAATTAGATAGGCTGTTCTGTATGCACCATTCTCCTTTCGGGATGGAGGTTAGAAACTATATTACTAACTTCTAAAGGAGATGATTTAATGAAAAAGAAGCTGTTCGTGCAGGATGTTCAGGTAGCGCCTCGTAAACCTAACAAAAAATCTGAAAAGAAGTGGAAAAAGCTGAGAGGAAAAATTTTTAAATTGACCTTTCGTGGTATTGAAGCTTTGTGGATGCTTACGCAGATTGTACAGTATCTATTGCAGATTTTTAAGTAAGAGGAAGGCTACAGAAAGGTCTATCTAATTTTGAGAAATAGTCATTAGACTTAACATATATATTTTGAAGAAAGGGGAAAGAAGATGATAGGTGATGTTTTAAAAAGAACAAGGGCAATTTATGGTTACAAGGCATCTGAAATGAGTGAAATGTTGCAAATATCTAAGAGCTACCTTTCTGAAATTGAAAATAACAAAAAACAACCGTCATTAGATATCCTAAAGAAATATTCTGAAATATATGGGATGAAACTTTCCTCGTTGATATTGTTATCTGAAGAATATGATGAAACTAATAAAGGAAAGAAAAACGATGTTTTCATTAAAAATATGATGGTTCATTTGATTGAGAAAATGACACCTAACATGGAGAAACAATGAGAAAAGAAACCAAGAGATATAATATCACGCAAAGTGCTTTATATAAATGCAGGAGTCCTAAAAAGATAAAAACATTGTTGAGACTAGAGGATACAGAATATAAAAAAATAACAGAAATCGTAGGTTATCATGAGTTTCAAATTGATAAAAAGGACGGAATAGAAAAAAGAGACATAACAGCGCCTAATAGAAGAATAAAGCAGATACAAAGCCGAGTGCTAGAACTGATCCAAAAGGTTGAAAGGCCACAATGGTTGATTTCTGGGGAGAAAGGGAAGTGTTATATTGATAATGGGAAAGCACATATTTCATCAAACTATTTTTTAACTATTGACATTAAAAAGTTCTATGATAATTGTAAAAGAGAATACGTTTATCAATTCTTTAAGAACAAATTACAAATGAGTGGTGATATTGCAGGGATTTGTACAGATATAGTTACTTTCAATCAAGGCATACCAACAGGGTGTCCAACAAGTCAATTGATAGCATATTACGCATACGAGCAAATGTTTGATGAAATTTACCGTTTGGCAGTGGAGCATGGTTGCATATTTACATTATATGTTGATGATATGACGTTTTCTTCTATTAAAGCATTCGATGTTAATAGATTAGTAAAAGAGATTGATTTTAAATTAAGAAAATATGGACATAAGCCTAAATATAAAAAAGTCAAATACTATTCACATGGCAAACCGGTTCCTATAACGGGAGCTATAATTAATGCGAAACATGAAATAAAAGTACCAAATAGTTTGCAGCAAAAAGTATTCGAGGGATTTCAAGAGGTAAAAAAATTGCAAGGACAAGAATTAAGTGGGAATGACCAAAAGAAATTGGATAGATTAAAAGGTCAAATACAGGCATCAAGAAATATTGAAACTAATAAATTCCCAGAAATTAAGAGGCTAGTTAATCAAATATAATATTGTGTAACAAATGATTTGCATATACAATTTTATATGGAGGTAATCTATTAGATTTTGAGAATTACTTTGTGTGAGTGCTGCCAATTATATTCAAAGATAAAATGATGGTGAGGGTAGTGCATGAATTATGAGATTAAGGAATGTATTTGTTGTTGGTATGATTTGTTAGGTTTTGGTTCGCCATTTGTTGAATCAAGCTGGGATTTGGAGAATTCAAGATGTGAAATAAACGTACATCGTATTACGGAGATTAAAGATAGATTTTATGGGGTTTCTGCCTTAGGACTAGGAAAAAGCTTTATTCTAAATGATGGTGTTATAAATACGATGGATATAATGAAGACAGAATCCAACACATTGTTTGAGGTTCGAAAGTTTCTAGGCGGATTAATCAACGATTTTTCTAAAATTAATGCTATTGAAAAAGAGCAGGTATTACCTGGTATTCGAGGGGTAATAACATGTGGTCAACGATATGATTATATAGATAGCGATTATATGTATACGCCATCGACAGGAGAAATTATAACCTATTACCCAAAAGAATTTCAGATGAATACAGCTTTTTCCAAGGCTTATATCATGGAGGGATCAGGAAGTAAATATGGGATTTCAGATTCATTTCTCTATATAGATAAAATTGTTTTTAGCAAAATAAAATGGTTGCTCGATTTAACAAAGGATTATACGGTATTACATGCAGAGGAAATAGCTAATAATGATAGCTATACATTTAATTTGTGTTTGCCAGATAATAAAGTGTTTTTTGGTATGAGGTTTGATGCAATACCAGTACATTATGATAACAAAGGGATAAAAACTGATTTATATCGTTTGAAACATTATGTATGCTGTATCTTTGCTCCTCAAGGAGCGTACCTCAATTAAGTGTTGTGTGGCAACATATTGGCAACAGAAAATTAGTAAGGCAGAATAATTGATGTAATTGAAGTAAAAACTAGCGTGTATTTGCATAAGCATTAAACAAATATAGTTAAGAACAACAAAGAACACGCCGAGTTTGAATAATCCCGGCTGTTAGGTGGTATGAATATGAGAAGGTAAAGTCTATATGAAAAACATGAAAATTGATGCTAATGGAACGGAAATTAGAGTGACTGGCGATGTTATAAACGAGGAAGCCCATATTTCTTTGACTGATATTGCTAAATATAAAAATCCAGACAATGCGTTTATAGTAGTTGCCAATTGGATGCGTAATCAATCCACGATCGCATTTTTGGGTTAGTGGGAGCAGATTCATAATCCGAATTTTAAACCTATCGAATTCGATAGGTTTAAAGCAGAGTCGGGTGATAATGCGTTTACGTTGACACCGAAGCAATGGATAAAAGCAACGGATGCAATAGGTATAGTATCAAAATCGGGGCGGTATGGCGGTACTTATGCTCATACAGACATTGCCTTTGAGTTTGCGTCATGGATTTCCCCTGAATTTAAACTCTATATCATCAAAGACTATCAGAGATTAAAGAAAGACGAAGCGAACAGACTTGCGATTGGTTGGGATGTTAAAAGAGAGCTTTCCAAAATAAACTATCGTATTCATACAGATGCGGTAAAAGAGTTTTTGATAACGCCTACATTATCTCCGCAGGAAATGGCTTATACATATGCATCGGAAGCCGATATTCTCAATATGGCTCTGTTTGGAAAGACAGCGGCTCAATGGAGAAATGAAAAAGGGATAAGTGGAAAAACACCTAATATCAGAGATTTTGCATTAGCAGAGGAATTAGTTGTACTTATTAATCTGGAAGATACGAATGCAGATTTAATAAGACAAGAAGTGCCTAAAATTGAGCGGCTGAAGAAATTAAGAGAAAAAGCATACCGACAGCTTGAAATTCTTAAGAAGAATCAGGAAACTATTGAAACATTAAAACAGAATATTATTAAGGATACAAGCAAAAATGAATAATTTACTGAGAGGATATTTAATCTCGCAAAATCTCGCAATTTATGAAGTTGCATATAGAATATGCTTGTTTCTATAAGGAAAAATTGGTAAAGTAGCTGAACTTTTGAAAATATATGCTTAAATTACGGACCCGTCCCCTGGTTGCAGTTGATTTAAAAAGAATTCGTGATTATATCGCAGCAGATAACTGATAAATCGATTACAACTAACCACCCAACCCGCACCAGAATTTGAATAGTAAAGAGCCCTGGAAATGGTGTATTTATACCGTTTCTGGGGCTTTTGCGTTTGATGTGATACCAGTTATAATTTGGTTTTTCTTAGTACCGCCACATATTTTCTTGCCAAATGTTTATTATGTATGTCTTTAAAGGTCTCGGCTATTTCTTTGGCCTTAACTACAGCATTGAGATCTCTATGTACTCCTATTGCGGTGCTCAACAGTGCCATGGGAGTCAGATTATGGTTAGCAATTTGGTGTATGCCAAAGGCGGTTAAGGAAATTGATCCCAACATATTAAAACTCTGTTGACAAAATCGCACAAATTCCTTTTGATAACTTAGTAAGTCTTCTAAAGAGTACCCATCATCCTTCTGTTCTTTTGCTTCAATTAAGTTTTTGATTTCATTTGTATAAGCGGTGCGTAGTTGTCTGAATTCCTTGGAAGATCTCAGATCGATAAACTTATTAATAGAGATTTTCCTAATATCATTTGGAAGATTCAGTTCTATATTATTTACAGCATATTTTAGTTCTTTACCAGCGGCTTTACTTAACAGTGTATTATTACCAAGAATGATACTGTTATATTTAGAAATATCGGTTATTGCTTCCATTTGATTTGCTTCAGAAATTACTTCTGCCAAAAAGCTCATATATACAAAAGCTAAGTCTTCATTGATTTTTATGCCCTCATCACAGCAGTGAGCAATTCCTTCATCTATACAATAATAATAAAAAGCGTTTGAAAACTTGCCGTAGTATAAAACATAATCTTGTTGCGATTCATTTTTCCATTTGTCGATCAAAAAATCTGCACGTCTATAGCTGGATTTAAATTGACCGGCAAATATTTTGGGATTTTTTAAATAGTTATCAAAATACTCCATTGCTTTTAATGAAGCGATATTGCCTTCTTTATAATCAGGGCAATATTCCCTTATTAAATCAGTTGAATCCATTATCCTGAGAGTCAGAGAATCAAGGTAATGCTCTCTCCCATATGGTATCATTGGGATAATAGGACGCAAATCATCCAAATATAGAAGGGCAAACTTCAACCAGTTTATATCTTTTACCTCAAATCCGGGATAATACAACATATATGTCACTCCTTATCGTTCGCTTTCAATTCCAGGTTAGTTTTTGGGCTGTGATTAAGAGGGACAGTGTTTCTCCCAATCATCACATTTTCTGATGGCAAATCTGACATCTTAATAATAACACCATTTCATACTTTTTAACAGGCAGGATATACTACCTTTTATACGTTAAATATAACCTGGCGGAGGTCTTTAACATGTACACGATTATAATGATTACTGCTCTGTTGATTCTCTATTTATGTATGGGAAACAGGAAACAAAGAAAAGGGCTTTTTATCTCCGTTAATATCTTGGCAGGCACCTGTTATCTTTTATGGCGTTTTACCACAATTCCGGAGGATAATGTAACGGGTATCATCTTGGGCATTCTCCTTCTGGCCGCCGAGATTTTGGGGTTTATTCAGTTTGCCTTTACACAATATCTGTTTTTTAGGAAGAACAAGCTGCCGGACCATGCTCTGACCGATTATGGAAACAATCTCCCCTCAGTAGATGTGCTGATCTGTACTTATAATGAACCTCTTACGCTTCTTGAAAAGACAATTATCGCCGCTAAAAGGCTTAGATATGACAAATCACGGCTTAGGATCTATGTCTGTGATGACGGAAGGCGGGATGATCTGCAAAAGATGTGCTGTGAGTATGAGGTTGGTTATTTTACAAGAGAAAACCGGAATGGTGCTAAAGCAGGCAATCTGAACAATGCCCTCATGCATACTAATGGGGAACTCTTTGCCGTACTGGATGCGGATATGGTCTGCACTCCCGGATTTTTAGAGCGGACAGCCGGTTATTTCATAGATGAAAATACTGCCTTCGTTCAGACACCCCAGGTCTATTATAATAAAGATATGTACCAGCAAAATCTAAAAAAAGAGATTCCAAATGAGCAGGACTTTTTTATGCGTGATATCCAGGATGGGCTTGCCTCCATCAATGCCGTTCTGCATGTTGGTACAAATGCACTCTTTCGCCGGAGCGCCGCCAAAGCTGCCGGATATTATCCAACAAACGCCATCACCGAGGATATGGCTATGGGCATGAACCTGCAGTCCATAGGATATAAAGGGATATTTGTAAATGAAATGCTGGTATTCGGCCTGTCTGCCGATACTTATGTCGACCTGGCCAAACAGCGTGACCGCTGGTGCAGGGGAAATTTGCAGGTTGCCCGTCATTTCCGGCCATTTTTCGAAGGAGGGCTTGACATCCGGCAGAAGTTTGCATACTTGAACGGCTTCCTGTACTGGTTTACTTCCATTCAGAAAATGATATATCTTTTTTGTCCTCTCTGGTTTCTTTTTACCTCACAGAGAAGTATTGATGCATCATTCGACCAGCTCTATGCCATGTTCATTCCTTATTATTTAGGGATTTTACTGGCTTTCTGGTCACTGGTACCCAACACCCGAAGTCTTAAGTGGGCACATATCTATGATCTGGCGATGGCTCCCCACATATCGATGTCCATTTTAAAAGAACTTTTCCATCAGAAGAAGGAATTTATTGTGACGCCTAAACACGCCGGCAGGGAAAAGTCTTATTTTCAACTCGGCATTGTAATCCCTCACATTTTATTCATATTTTTTACAATCATCGCGTGGCTGTGCGGATTCCTTTACTTGAAATCCGGCCAGATCGGTCCGGGAGCATATGCTGTTAATATGGTCTGGAGCATTTATAACTTAGCGGGACTCTTGATCTGTGTACGGGCTGCCTATCATGTCTCAGGAATTGAACCCGAACCATATGGCGTGATCCCTGGAGGTAAAGTTGCGGTGATATCTTTTAAAGGTGAAAAATATCCTTGTGTAATTAAAAAGATATCTAAAGTAAGCTTATGGCTGAATCTTTCTGATTCAGTTCCGTTTACAGTTCATTCAAAGGTCCGCCTTGATTTTGTCCAGAATAAACTTCACTGTAAGATAAAATGTCCTGTGCATGCCGTAACAGACCACGGATTAGAATTATGTCTGGATTCCCTGTCTGTCCGGGAAAAAGAATGGCTGTATGGGATATGGGTAGACCGGCTTGGTCCATATTATCATATAGAACGTTAGAACAGATCATTTTAATAAAGGTGGATTGCATCGGATGGACCGTTGAATTCTTACCGAACCCATAATATAATATTTCAATAGAGGAACCGTAAACCAGTTCGCATGTTATAAAATCAGATCGAAAACCGAACTTATGAAAGGACACATTATGGGAAAAGTAATTTTAATTATAGAAGACGACAAGGGCCTGAACCAGGGCGTTGCACTGGCTTTAAGGAGGCCGGACTGGCAGTTCCTGAAAGCCTTTTCTTTGAAAGAAGGGATGAAATACTGGGAGTCAACAGATGTGGACATGGTGCTTCTGGACATCAATCTTCCGGATGGAAGCGGCTATGATTTTCTTGGACATGTACGGCTGACTTCCCGTGTCCCGGTCATCATGCTTACGGCCAACGATATGGAGATTGACGAGGTCCGGGGCATAGAGATGGGTGCCGATGATTACATTACAAAGCCGTTCAGCCTGATGGTCTTAAGGGCCCGTGTGGAACGGCTGTTTTCGCGTCTGGAAAATGAAACAGGAGGCAGTTACCAAAAGGGCGGTTATTCTTTTGTATTTGACCGGCAGGAGTTTGAAGTCCTGGGAAAACAGATCGAGCTGAGCCGTACAGAGCAGAAGCTTCTCCGCATGTTTATATCACATCCGGGGCAGACGCTGACAAGGGAGATTCTAAACGAAGGAATTTGGCAGGAGGGATCTGATTACATCGATGAGAATGCCTTGTCGGTTGCCGTAGGCAGGCTTAGGAAAAAGCTGCAGCTGAACGGGAAAGAAAGCCCAATCAGAACTGTCTACGGGATCGGGTATGTGTGGGAAAAAGGGGAGTAGATTATGGGCATAGTGAGGACAAATAAAACGATGAAACGCCTGGAACAGATGCTTGATGATGCCATTGAGGGTCATTTTCAGGAAGATAATTATGATGAGACGGAGCTTTCAAGGCTGGAATCCAGATGGAAACAATACCTTTCCTCCTCCAGGCTGTCGGTTGAGGCGGCACGCAGAGAACGGTCGGAGATCAAGGCAATTCTTTCAGATATTTCCCATCAGACAAAGACCCCGCTTGCTAACATCATCCTATACAGCGAGCTTTTAAAAGAACAGCCTCTTACACCGGAAGGGGAGGTCATTGCAGAACAGCTTCACACCCAGGCCGAAAAGCTGGAATTCCTGATCAAAGCACTGGTTAAGATGTCCCGGCTTGAGAGTGATATTCTGGAAGTTGTTCCGAGGAAACAACCGCTCAGGCCTCTTGTTGTAAACGCAGTTAAGGACGCAAAGGCCCGCGCCGAAGAGAAATCTATTGCAATCCTGGAACCTGATTTTAACGGCATTGAGGCGGTTTTTGATCTGAAATGGACGGAAGAAGCGCTTTTCAATATCCTGGACAATGGGATAAAATATTCCCCAAAAAACAGCACAATAACGGTATCTGTAAAGGATTATCCGATGTACGTATGTATTGGAGTCGCCGATGAAGGCCCTGGTATTCCCGAGGAGGAGCGGAACCGGATATATGGAAGATTCTACAGGAGCGCTGGCAACCAGCAGGAAGAAGGAGTCGGTATCGGCCTTTACCTGGCGAGGGAAATTGTGAGAAAAAACGATGGATATATCAAAGCAGGGCCGGGTACTGAGAAGGGATCACTTTTTGAAATCTATTTGGGGAAGGGAGTTTAAGATTTGTCTTAAAATCTATCAAAACTGTTAGGATTCGGACAGAATGTGGTAAGGATTGACCCGTAATATAGAGGATATAAAAGTAAGGAGGATGACAAATGGCTGTATTAAAGACAGAGAATCTGAAAAAATATTATGGGAAAGACGCAATCCTTGTAAAAGCCCTGGACGGGGTAGACCTTAGTGTAGAGAAAGGGGAATTCCTATCGATCGGTAGGGACCAGCGGGTCCGGCAAATCTACGCTCCTGCATATGCTGGGGGGACTTGACCGGCCTACGGAAGGGACGGTATATGTGGACGGAAAAGATATTTTCGCCCTGAAGGACGAGGAACTGACAATTTTCCGCAGGCGCAAGATCGGGTTTATATTCCAGAGCTTTAACCTTGTCCCTGTACTGAATGTGTACGAGAATATCGTCCTTCCCATTGAACTGGACGGCAACCCGGTTGACAAGGCGTTCGTAAAAGAAGTCATTAAAACACTGGGACTTAGCGAAAAGACCTATAGTCTGCCATCACAGCTTTCTGGAGGACAGCAGCAAAGGGTGGCCATTGCAAGGGCGCTGGCATCAAAGCCAGCCATTATCCTGGCGGATGAGCCTACGGGGAATCTGGATTCTGCCACAAGCCAGGATGTGTTAAGCCTGATGAAGATTACAAGCCAGCGGTACGGGCAGACCATGGTAATGATTACCCACAATGAGGGGATTGCCCAGCTCTCAGACAGAATTGTACGGATTGAGGACGGAAAGGTGAGGGGCAAAGGCGGTGAAAGCCATGCGTAAGGTGAAGAATAAAGAGGTGATCCGCCGCCTTTCAGACAAAAGTTTTAGACTAAATAGAACAAGGAATCTGATAGCCGTGGTTGCAATTGCACTGACATCAATGTTGTTTTCGGCATTGTTTTCGGTAGGCATTGGGACCGTATATACCCTCCAGAGACAGACGGCACGGCAGTCCGGCGGCGATGCACACGGGGTATTCAAAGAGCTGACACAGGAGGCGTATGAGAAGCTTAAAGTACATCCGCTGATTAAAGAGAGCATGCCATGCCGGCTTGTGGCGGATTATGTCCGGAATCCGGAATTTTTAAAGCGCCATGCCGAGGCCTGGTACTATCCGGAAAAAGCCTACCCGCACTGTTTTATAGACATCATAGAGGGAAAAGCACCGAAAGCGGCAGACGAAATCCTGCTGGATGAGACCTCTATGGAGCTTTTGGGACTTCCGAAAGAGCCGGGACAGAAAGTCACTCTGGATCTGCAGCTGTACAGTTATGATGAAACCATAACAGAGCGTACATTTACGGTGTCAGGGATTATAAAATCAGATCCGGCACTGGATGTGGGATTTGCCCTGGTATCCGAAGCCTACGCGGATAAATATGCACAGGAGCTTGCGTATAAGGGACAAGATGACACTGGCTCCACGATAGGTGCTATCCGGATGGATGTTATATTTTCCAATAGCTTAGGTATCCAGAAAAAGCTGGATCAAGTGCTGACAGAAAGTGGATTCTCAACGGAATCGGGCGATGATAATTATATAGCCAGCAATGCCAACTGGGCATATGTTTCTGACGGGGCAGACACAGACCCCACCACCGTGGGCGCTGTTGCGGGAGCTCTTGTGCTGATCCTGATTACCGGCTACCTGATTATATATAATATATTCCGCATTTCAATCATGAAAGATATCCGCTACTACGGACTGCTTAAAACAATCGGGACGACAGGGCGTCAGATTAAGAAGATTATCCGCAGGCAGGCGTTGAAACTCTCTGTCATAGGGATCCCCATCGGACTTTTGGCCGGTTTTTTCGTGGGAAAAGCGCTGCTGCCCGCTATTTTGAATTCTACGGGGACAGTAGCACCGGCAGAGACCCAGATTCCGGTAAGCCCGGTTATTTTTATCGGCGCTGCGGTATTTTCATTGATCACAGTATTCATATCTACCGGGCATCCGGCAAGAATGGCGGCAAAGGTTTCTCCTATTGAGGCGCTGCGTTTTACGGAAGGGATGAAGGCAAAGAAGAAAGGGAAGCGTTCTTCCGGCGGTGGGAAGATCTGGCGGATGGCACTTTCAAATTTGGGAAGAAGTAAAGGGAAAACAGCCATAATCATTGTATCCTTATCACTGGCGGTCGTGCTTTTAAACAGTGTCTTCACGGTCACGAATTCTTTTGACATGGATATGTTTCTGAGAAGCTTTACGAGTTCCGATTTTTTAATTGCCAATGCAAAATATTTTAATACAGAACATTATCATGGAGGCTCAGAAGAATTGGCTGCAGAGGAAAGCCTTACGGAATCCTTTATAGAGGCATGCCAGGACATTGACGGGTTTGAGGAGGGCGGACGAATCTATGCTGCCAATGGAAAAGTAGGGGTTAAGAAAGAGGGGCTAACCATTCCTTCGGGATATGACGTGAATGAGTCAGGGGAAGTTGGAGAGCACTATGGGAAACATTTCATTCCAATTCCGCAGATGGAGAACGGGGATTATGCATCCATGTTTTACGGTGTGGAGGACTTTATTCTGGATGAAATGAAAGTGTGGAAGGGCGAGAGCGACGTGGATACGATACGGCAAAAACTTGCCACAGGAGATTACATCATCTATTCTACATTAATTGGTGATAAAGGGGAAGTGTATGAGGATAAAGTCATGCACGAGCCGGGAGATAAGATCACACTCTCGTATACGGATAGAAATGGAGAATATAAGGAGAAGGAGGTCACGGTTCTGTCGGTCATTAAAGATGATTACTGGAACCTTACCAACCGGCTCAGCGCTGAATTTAAGTATTATGCAAGTGCGGACTTCTTTAAAGAAATACTGTCTGATCAGTTTCTTATGAGCTGCTCCTTTAACGTGGAGGAGGGAAAAGACCGGGATGTGGACGCCTGGCTGGAGAGCTATACCGAAAGCCGTGAACCGCTTATGGATTATTCGTCAAAACTGCAGTATGAAGAACAATTCTCATCCATAACAGGAATGTTCCTGATGGTGGGAGGGTCCCTCGCATTTGTAATTGGATTTATTGGGATACTTAACTTCATTAACTCCATACTGACGGGAATTATTTCAAGGCAGAGGGAGTTTGCCATGATGCAGGCAATCGGTATGACGAGGCGGCAGCTGACAAAACTGGTGATCGCGGAAGGGCTTTATTATGCACTTCTTACCATTGTATTTTCGCTGGCAGCGGGATGTATGCTCTCATTGACTATTGTCAGGAAGCTGTCGGAAGGAATGTGGTTTATGAAGTATGAATTTCTCATTACCCCGATGCTGATTGTATTCCCGGTTCTGATATTACTTGGAGTACTGGTGCCGTATCTGGCATTCCGGTTTGGAAATTCTGGCAGTGTAGTGGAAGAATTACAGAAAGTGGATTAGGATATTTATGATTAGGGGGGACTTGAATGATCAAGTCCCCCTCTAATCATGCCTTCTTAATTTCCCCCGCAAGCTGAAACCCTTTCTTAGCAGCTACAACCGCAATAAATTCATTAATTACCGCAGCGGCAGCGACTGTCCCCTGCACGATCTGCGCAAGCCCTGGCTCCGCAGGAGCAAGAACCGTACAGATAATCCCTGTAAAAACAAGCGAAACTCCGGAATGGGGCAGCAGTGTCAAGCCGAGATATTTTTTCACGGTATCGGGCATTTTGGTTGCTTTAGCACCCAGTCTTGCGCCAAAATACTTGCCGAAAGCCCTTGACGCAATATAGATAAAAGTATAGAGCCCTGCGCCGAGAATCAGATGGTAATCAAGAGGAGCACCTAAATCCACAATGGCGGCGAGCAGCGACACAGCGAGGATTGGTGCAAACCAATTGTTTATACTATCTAACCGGTCTTCATCTACCATATTTGTAAATGTGGCAGAGAACGAAACACCCATGAGCATATAGTTCAGGGTAATACCGGAAAGCGCTTTGGTGTTCAGCAGCCATCCAATCAATACTGTCAGGGTTATTCCTGCAAGCAGTACAATAAGCGTTTTTCCCTTAGCATTCATCCGCTTCAGCAGGAGCCCAGCAGGAAATCCGACCACAGCACCTATGAGAATGGGCAGAAATATCATAACAGGTATCATATACAGCGGCACAGCGCCGCCGGATACTGACCGCGCCACGAAGGAATTGACTGTGAAAAAAACAATGATACCCACAATATCATCTAGAACGGCCATCGGCAGTAATGTATCGGTCACGGGGCCCTTTGCATGAAACTCATTGACAATAGATAACGCAGGTGCAGGAGCCGTAGCAAGAGCTATTCCGCCGAGTACAAATGCGAGATAAACAGGGATACCTGAAACCGTAAATACCACACCAAAAGCAATACTGACAACAAGAAAAGTTCCGAGTGATTGTGTGAGCGTTGTTATTACCAGGGCTTTCCCAAAGTTTTTAAGTTTCTTCCAGCTTAATTCCGTGCCGAGCATTAATCCAAATGCACACTGCATCCACATAATGATGATTTTGTACCACTGTGAATCCATTACGATCTGCGGCATTAGATTGACGGAATGAGGACCGAATATCATTCCAACAATCAGCCATCCCAGAATGGAAGGCATTTTGATTTTTGTCATCAATTTTCCGGCAAAAAATGCAAGAATAAGGGTAGCGATCCATTGTATAAGATTTATAATCATTTTTCATCGTCTCCTTTTGCAATTCCATAGAGCATAAAGTTAAATAGTTTCGGAATGTTAGTTTCGTGAATTTTCACTTTTTCATCTAATGCAATATTTTGATATGCAGGGCTGCTGAAATACCCGTTGAACATTGTCTGCACCTGGCGAAAATATGACATCGCATCCTCCATTGTCACATTTTTTCTCAACGTTAGTTTCTTAATCGTATTGCGGTATATGCGTTCATTTAACGCGTCAAATTCCCGCATTGCTTCTTGTATCTCGATCTGCAGCTGGGGCTGAGGATTCAAAAGCGATTCAAACAGGATATGTGCTTCATTTGGGTACTCCATAAAAAAGTCCATACGAATTTTCATGTACTGCATCATATCATTTGAGCAATTTTTTGATTCAACATATACAACCAGCTTATCGCAGCTTATTTTAAGACAAGACAGATAAAGATCATTTTTGTCTTTGAAATTGTGATAAATAAGTCCTTTATTGATACCGGTTTTGCATATATTGTTCACGGTACCGCCAGTATATCCATTCATACCAAATTCCACCATAGCGGCATCGAGTATTTTAGCTACTGTAAGTTCTGATTTTTCGCTGCGTTTCATAAAATACCTCCCAAATCATATTAACAACTGAGTGTAATCATAACACAAATTGACCGAGTGGTCAATTTATATACTCGATTTATTTCAGATTTTTTAATTCCCTGCGCAGAACGATGCCAGGAATCAGCGGATATATAGTATAGCAGTATTTCTATACCTGATAGAGTACTATTCCGAGGTGGTTTTTTTGTTGACAAACATGTAATTCTAACTTTGTATTTAGGATTGATCTGGCCGATGAGTTGGATTTTGTACTGATTTCCATGTCCGAGGGGCAGAAAATGCAGCGCTACAGCGAAGTACCTAACGATATCATGGAATGCATATACCGTGACCGTATGGATAAAGAGTCTATAGTTTCGAAGATTTTGGGCGCGTGTCAAGGCTCCATGCTGCATTCTTTTGTCTGTCGGCGGAACACGGAGGGGGTCTGACCGGTATATTGTTTGAATACACCGGAAAAATGCTGGCTGGAAGAGTAGCCGAGGAAGTGCGAAATATCGGTGATCGACATTTCGGAATCCGCAAGCAGCTCCTGGGCTTTGGCAATTTTCAGGCGCTGCAGGTAGTCATAGGGTGAAAACCCTGTGCTCATCCGGAATTTCCGTTGAAAGTGGGGCAGCGACAGATGAATCAGACTGGCCAGTGATTCTGAACGGCAGCTCTCCGTGAGATGTGCGCTCATATAGTCGATGACAGTCCTGATATCCTCTGGGAGCGTGTCGGTTCGTGTGTTCTCCTCCTGCATTAACCTGGTTAAGTGATAAAAAAGTTCGGTCAAAAGACTGATTGTCCTCGCGCGGCAAAAGGGAGAGGGGGTTGTGCTGATGGATAACAGCTCATCCATCAGTTTCTTCAAATGGGGAATACCACGGAATAACCGTGTCTGGATTGAGTAAAGTGTGTCGCGTATACAATCGGATGCTGCATCGTCCAGGCCGAGGAAATTTTGGGTGTCGGGCATGCAGGAAAAGAGGATATAGTAGAATTTTGATTTTTCTTCTGTCCATAAGCCGGTACTGTGCAGTTCATTGGGCATGGCGACAAAAATATCGCCGCTGTGCACATCATACAGGCGGCCTCCCAGCTCATAGTGCTGACGGCCTTCGAAGTGGTAGCACAGTTCAAAACAGTCCTTATGCAGGTGCGGCTCCAGCGGAGCGTTATCGGATCCGCGGAATTCCACGCGGGACAGGAGTTGAAGGTTGGGGATCGCCAACCCGGAAAAATCTGTGGTTATTCGAACATTTTGAGAATTCATTTGGATCACCTCCGGAAAGATTGCAGTAGTGCGTAGAGATTGGCTTATATACGCCGCGGAGCCTGCAGGGCATGTATTACGGAGTGCCCTGTGGAATATGTTTTCACTGTATCATGGTAGAGAAAAAATGTCAATTTGGCCTGCGAAATGTATGGATGGTCTAATGTGGAAGGCCGAAAGGACGTATAGAATCGGAGTATGATTATATCCTGAAAGACAGGCTGCGGATTCGAATATACACTGGTAGTATAAAGTGTAGAAAAGGAGCGTGTTACTATGAATTATGAGAGACATAATGATGAAGTCCGCAGGCTTTTGCAGCAGGCGGAAGAAAGAAAATGTGAGCGTATCATGATGGAGCTTTCGATGAATCCACGTATGATCATCTCTGACCCAAAGCTGAATCTGCGGCGGATAACGTTTGAGGAATACATGCAGAATCCGCAAACTATGCTGGAGATCCAATGTCAGTTTCAGGAATACTGTGCGGAATCGCTCATCAGCGACCGCATCATGGGATTTGAGAATCTGCAGGAGATTACGCCGTACCCGGATTTCCAGAATGTACTGGAAGCAGCCAGCCTGGGCTGCGAAGTCGCGTTCCACGGGTGCAATGAGCCGGGAACAAAAGTGTGTGCGGATGAAACGACAAAGTATGATCTGCTGAAAAATACGGATCCCCTGACGGATCCTCTCGGCGGAATCGTGAGTACACTTCTGTCTCACTATGAGTTTCTTCTAAAAAAACAGAAGGAAGGGTTCACATACAAGGGGAAACCGCTGGGGAAACCGGGAATGTCGGGAATGGGAACGGACGGCCCCTTCACCATCGCCTGCAGCCTGATCGGTGCAACACAGGCCTGTATGGATCTCTATGTAGATCAGGATTACATGATGGAGCTGCTGGACTATATTACGGAAGTTGTGATTGCAAGGAACAAGGCGCTGCGCCGTTATTATGGTCAGCCGGAAAAATCAAAATCCTTTGGGTTTGCTGATGACAGCATCGCCCTGCTGTCCCTGGACACCTATACAGAACTGATTCTGCCGTTCCACAAAAAAATAGTGAGGGAACTGTCTACAGGGGAGGAGCCGGGATGGATTCACCTCTGCGGGGATGCTTCCCGATTTTTCCCCACTCTGGTTAAGGAGTTGAACGCCGGTACATTCGATACGGGATTTCCAATTGATCATGGAAAGGTGGTTCGAGAACTTGGACCTGATATAACGGTTAAGGGGGGCGTGCATGTCGAAACGCTGCGCACTGGTACGGCTGAGGAGATCGCCAATGCGGTGAAATTGATTCTGGATGCTGTCAAACCCTTTACTCGAAAATTTATTATCAAGGAGGCAAACAATCTATCGCCGGGAACACCACCGGAGAATCTGCTTGCAATGCATGAGGCAGTGCGGCTATATGGGCGGATCTAGTTGCCGAGTCTTGGCGATGGAGGGGGACGCTGAAAAACCGGGAAGCCAGTCCCAGGCCGGGAGCTGGCTTCCCGGTTTTTCAGCTGCCTAAAGTTTGTTAACTGGAAAAACTCGTTTTTAATTTACTGATGTTCATGGTAGAATAAATGTTAATAACTCAGACTTGTCTGAACTGTTACAACAAGTGAAAAAGACATATCAGGAGAAGTACTATGAAGATTGGAATTATTGAAGACGATAAATTATTGAATCAGGCACTGGATATTGCCCTGCAAAATGCGGGGTATGATACCATTTGTGTTCATACAAAGAAGGAGGCACTGACTCTGCTCGGGAATGGGGAGGACCTGCTTCTTGTTGACATTGGACTTCCGGACGGAGACGGCCTCAGATTGTATCAGGAGCTTCAAAAGACACGGAATATTCCAGCCATTTTTCTGACTGCCAAGGACGAAGAGCGGGATATGCTGGCGGCATTTGACATGGGGGCGGATGATTATGTGGTAAAGCCATTTTCTATGAAAGTGCTGCTGAAAAGGATCGAGGCGGTATTCAAACGAAGCAGTGAAGATCAGACTCTTTCCTGCAGGGAGATCACTCTGTATCCTTTAAGAAAACAAGTTTTCTTAAAAGGACAGGAGATCACATTGACCGCGAAGGAGTATCAGCTGCTGGAGTATCTGTTGAGGAACCAGGGGCAGGTGCTGACGAAGGAAAATATCCTGGAGCAGATCTGGGGACTGGACGGTCAGTTTGTGGTGGATAATACGGTCAGTGTCACGATTAACCGGCTGAGAAAGAAGATTGAACCGGATGCAAAACAGCCGGAGTATATTAAAAATGTATTTGGGCTTGGATATCGGATTGGAGGCAGATAGCATGTATTTGAAAATGATCATGGCTGTTCTTGCAGGCCTGGTCTTAGGCATCACCGGTATGTACTGCCTTCAGAGACGGCGGCGGGAACAGGAACTGGAGAAGATTATAAGGCTGACCGAAGAGATTCTGAATGAACGGGAAATTAAGGCATCAGCATCCGGGGAAGAGACGATATATGCGAGAATTGAGCATCAGCTGATTCGGGTACAGGAACTGATGCAGGGAAGAAGAGACGAGGCGGAAAGAAGCCGCGATGAGATACAGAAACTGATCTCGGAGATTGCCCATCAGATGCGTACACCTTTGATGAACATGGAAACATATCTCGGGTTTCTGCAGGAAAATCTTGCAGAAGAAAAAGTGGAGGTACTGGAGCATGGTTCAAATTCAGACAAGAGTTTCTCTGGTACAGCACAGTCATTGCAGTATGCAGGCGCGATTGAGAACAGCCAGAAAAAATTATATTTTCTTGTAGAGAGTTTTATTAAAATGTCCCGGCTGGAACACCATATCATTCAGATAAAAAAAGAGGAAAAAGATATATTGAAAACGATGCGGAATTCTCTTGGGCAGATACAAACACAGGCGGAAATGAAAGGGATTCAGTTTGAGATATCTCTATTGGAAAATGCAGTTTTTATGCATGATCCTAACTGGCTTGGCGAGGCCATCTGTAATATTCTGGACAACGCGGTGAAGTATAGTGAGAATGGAGGCAGGGTGGAAGTATCCATGTCTGAGAATACGATGTTCCTCAAGATTCAGGTAAGGGATTACGGAATCGGTATTGAAGCGGGAGAGGAACATCAGATTTTCCAGAGATTTTATCGGGGAAAACGTGTTACAGCCCAGGAAGGATTCGGGATCGGCCTGTATCTGGCACGGGAGATCGTGAACAGACATGGCGGATTTTTAGTGGCAAAGAGAATGCATCCGGGACTGATGCTGGAAGCAAGCTTTCCTTCCGGTCTGTTAGTAGTTTGTTAGATTTACTCCGTATACTTGGCATTATGGCAGTTTATTTTGAACGAAGAATTAGGTCGGTGAGGAATGCAAATTGCCAAATACAGAGCAGGAGAAAAGCACTTATGGAGATTGTAAAGGCCGCTGGCCTGAAAAAATATTATATTACGGATACTTATGAGGTTCACGCACTGGATGGAGTGACTCTTTCGGTGGAAGAGGGTGAATTTCTGGCAATTGTGGGCACCTCGGGAAGCGGTAAGACAACACTTCTGAATCTGCTTGGCGGGTTGGACATGCCTACTGAGGGAGGCGTCTGGATTCGCGGCAACAGCCTGAAGGACATGGAGGATGAGGAACGGACCGTATTCCGCAGGCGCAATATCGGTTTCGTTTTCCAGCAGTACAATCTGGTTCCTGTCCTCAGTGTATATGAAAACATTGTTCTTCCATTACGGCTGGACGGAGCAGAGATAGATCTGGAATTGCTGGAGGGGGTGACCTTACTTCTGGGGATTCGGGAAAAATTGGAACGGCTGCCGCAGACCTTGTCCGGCGGTCAGCAGCAGAGAGTGGCAATTGCCCGGGCTCTTCTGACAAAACCGGCTATTCTGCTGGCTGATGAACCAACAGGAAATTTGGATTCTGCCACCAGTTTAGAGGTCGTGGGATTGTTAAAATCCTGTGCAGAAAAATTCCATCAGACTGTCATCGTAGTAACCCATCAGGAGGAAGTGGCGCAGATGGCGGACCGCATCATCCGGATGGAAGACGGCAGAATCTGCAGCCGGACGGATGGCGGGGGTGACGTGAAAAAAAGCGGCACAACCTGTGGGCAGGAGGGGTAAGTTATGGCAGGAAACGGATTTACCCCGAATAATAACAGACAGGTAATACGAATGCTTTCGAGAGAATTCGGCAAGTCCAATAAAGGCAGAAACCGGATACTCTTTGGAACGGTCATTTTGTGTATTGTCACGCTGACCATGGTATTTGGAATCTCTTTCGGCAAGGTTCAGGCAGAATTTACAAAAGCGGTAAGAGCTGCGGGAACGGCATCATCGGTCTGTGTTGAGGATGCAGACCAGTCACAGTATGGGAAAGTGCGCTCCCTGGGCTATGTGAAGCAGACGGGAAGGTGTGTAACGGCAGGAGAGGCAGCCGCCGGAGGCAAATATATCTGTAAGATACAGGGGTTGGATGATGCGGCGTGGGAGACGATGCGTAAACCGGCCTATACGGATATTAATGGGCATTATCCGGAGAAAAAGCAGGAGATAATGCTTCCGGTCAGGGCTTTAAAAAGCCTGGGGATTGATCATCCAAAGAAAGGAACGAAGATCAGTCTTACGGTAAGTATCGGACTGTTTCGAACGGAGCAGGAAGAGTTCAGCCTCAGCGGCTGGTATACAGACTATGTGGAGGGGGCATCAGATTCTGCAATCGGGTACATATCGGCGGCGAAACTGGAGGACTGGGGATATAATATCCTGGAAGAAGCGGATATTCTGATCTGCCAGTCGGATCAGATGGACTGGCAGGAGACGGAAGAACGGCTGTATCAGGATCTGTCCGGGAAGGAGTCTGAGGCGAAGATTACTGCATCCAACACGTATGCTTATGATGCGGTAAACCGCCTGGCAGGCGGGTATGGTATGGCTGCATTTGGCGCACTGATCATTTTAAGCGGAATGTTTTTTCTGATTCAAAATGTGATGCAGATTTCTATGGCAGGGGACGTTCGCCAGATGGGACTTTTGAATACCATAGGGACGACAAAAAAACAAATTCATAAAATTTATTTCAGACAGATTCTCAGAATACTGATCCCGGGTGTGCTGGCGGGAGCGCTTCTGTCTGCATTTGTTTTGCTGACAGTCATACCGGAAATACTGGGAAATCAGTATCTAAGTGAATATGGAGGCGCAAAAGAACTTAGGATCTTCTGGCCGGAACTTCTGGCAGCTGCCGTTTCATTTGCTGTGATACTTACAATCGGAGCGGCGGAAGGTGTAATTCATCATGTAGTCCGTATATCCTGCGTGGAGAGTGTGCATTATACAGGCCTGGCAAAAAGCAGTCCCAGGCAGGCGAAGCAAAGAGTGCAGGACGCTAAGCACGCACGGGGGAAACATAAGAGAAGTAGAAGAAGTGCCGCGGGAGAGCTGTGGTACATGGCCTGGCAGAATTTGACCAGATATAGGGGGAGATTCCTGCTGACGGTCTTATCTTTGTTTCTCGGCATAGAGACTTTTTTGGGCGCCGTTGTTATAACAGCAGGCAGTGATTATGTCCATGTGATAGAGAAACGTCCGGATTTCCTGATTGCCGGAGAATTCAGTGATTGGGGAAAGGAAGACGGATACGGCAGTGAATATAAATCAAGGGATGCAGGAGAAGATCCGATGGAGACAGAGGGGGAAAGTTTATACTTATTACATGGTAATTCATATGATGAGTTTTCTCCTATATCTTCGGAAGTCAGAGAGAAATTGCTAAGCCTTGATGGTGTGGAGAGGGACAAATCATACGTGATGGAAGGGGCTTACATGGTTTCCACAGTTTCCAGAAAGGGTCTGATGCCGTTCCTGGATAAAAACGATTCCTTTAATGAAAAGGCACAGGTGAAAGAAGGCGTCGGATATAGTGACGAATATTCTATGATTGAAGGCGGGCTAGAGGACGTGGTTCAGATATTGAGTGACGATGAAATCAGCAGTCTGAGGCGGTATGTGGACAATAACAATCTGCCGGTGGATATGGACAGTCTGGAGGATGGCACTGGAGTGATGATTCTGCATGACCATCAGTTGTCGCCGAAACAGGAGAAGCTGGCGGAGGAAAGCGTGGGGGAACCAATGTATTTTACCACCATGCGGTCTAAGGCGGATTGGATGATCTGGAACCGGCTGAGCCCAAAAGAGCGGGATACCGTGATAAATACAGAGGAACTTGCCGGAAAACAGTCGGATACATTCACTCTGAGCGGCTACCTGGATAACCGGGCAGAGGGATTTCCCTATATACGGCAGACCTGGCATGGGGCTGAGGGACTGGTTTATTACCTCATCAGCGAGGATGGTTTTGAGAAGCTTCCTACGGAGAAAAAGACGCTTTATATGGAATTGAATGTGGATCAAAAGAAGGAGCAGGAAATTAAGGCTGAGATTCAGAACACTTTATCCCAGGAGAATCGGAGGCGGAAAAAAATGGCCGGGATCGGGGTGGATGAAGAAACCGGAGAGACCGGAATCTTCTGTATCAGTAAGTCAGACCTGCTTACAGAGGCGGAAAATTATATCCGGGGCAACCGTCTGATTCTTGGGAGCATCAGTGCAGTACTGCTGTTTGCGGGATTGACGAATTATTTTAACGTTATGATTACAGGGATTTTGTCCAGGAAAAAGGAGCTGGAAGTAATGGAAAGCCTGGGGATGACCCAAAGACAGAAACGAAGGCTGCTGGCGGCGGAGGGGCTGTATTACTGTCTGATTGTGGCAGGTTTGATGCTGACGGCGGGGAGTGGAATTCTGCGATTGATTCGTGTATATATGGAGGACAAGCTTTCGTACTTTGTATTCAGTTATCCGGTAGGGTGGTCAATTGCGCTGATTGCAGGATTGGCGGGGATCTGCCTGGTGATACCGGAGGTGATGTACCGCAGGAAGAATTATGGGATTCGTCCAATTTGTTGCTGACTGCATTATATTATGCTAAAATGAAAAAGTTAAGTTAGCTGTAATACTCAAGCAATCACAATAAATTGTTAATACGAGAGGACACACATATGATAAAAATAAAAGAATACAGTGGCCACATCCGGAATTGGGAAGCACTTTGTGAAGAACTGGGGATCAACTCTTCCCTGTCCAGGGAGGAACGCGAGCAGGCAATCTTAGTGAAGGCATACGAAACCTGGGGAAATGAAATGGCAAATCACATGCACGGCATGTTTGCATTTGCACTTTGGGACGATGAGCAGAAGAAATTATTCTGTCTGAGAGATCAGTTTGGAACAAAGCCTTTCTATTATTACGAAACGGCAGATGGAGATCTGCTCTATGGTACATCCATTCGTAAGATTATGGAGCAGCCCGGATTTGTGAAAGAATTGAACGAAGAAATGCTGCAGTTATATCTGACGCTTACATATGTGGCGGGAGAGACTACATTTTTCCGTGGCTTGAAAAAGCTTATGCCTGGGCGTTATCTGACATGGCAGAGGAGGCAATTGCGGATTGAGCGTTACTGGAAGCCTGAATTTCATCCGGATTACAGCAAGTCTCTTGAGGACTGGGCGGATGAGATTCATACAACGCTCGGACAGATTATG
Organism: Clostridium sp. D5; assembly: GCF_000190355.1. NCBI lineage: Bacteria > Bacillati > Bacillota > Clostridia > Eubacteriales > Clostridiaceae > Clostridium > Clostridium sp. D5. Next base: position 380,101 of record NZ_GL870812.1, read on the forward strand.
ACAGAGGTGAAAACTGCGGATGAGACCGCAGAATCTTTCTTATCAGGAGGCGTTGATTCCTCCTACGTGCTGGCAATGTCAGACGCACAGACTGCGGATGCCTGCGGTTATGAGGAGGAGCGGTTTGATGAGTCAAAACTGGCACAGCAGACAGCAGATATTCTGGGACGTAAGACGTTCCGCCGTCTGATTACACCGGAAGAGTATTTTGCGGCAGTGCCCTACGTAATGTATAATATGGAACAGCCTCTGGGGGATGCATCTGCTATCGTTTTCGCGATTGGATGCAAGGCGGCGGCTGAGCACACAAAGATCTGCTACTCAGGAGAAGGCGCGGATGAGTTCTTTGGCGGATATAATATGTACCGCAATGCAGAACGCTATGGAGAGAACCTGAAAACCTTCTATGTGGGCAATACGAATATCATGAAGGAGGATGAAAAACAGCGGATTCTGAAAAAATATGATCCGGATGTTCTTCCAATCGAGCTGGCAGAGAGGATTTATGAGGAAACAGAAGGCCTGGATCCGCTTACGAAGATGTCGGATGTGGATATTCAGATCTGGCTGGAAGGGGATATTTATTTCAATGTCGATAAGATGAGTACAGCGGCAGGTTTAGAGATCAGAATGCCCCTTACGGATACGAGAATTTTTGATATTGCTTCACGGATGCCGTCAGAATATAAGGTGAATGCGGAGCAGAATAAAGTGGCATTCCGAACCGCAGCGGCAAAGGTATTGCCGGAAGAGATTGCTTTCCGCAAGAAATTGGGATTCATCGTGCCTATTCGCATATGGATGGCTGATGATCGATACAATCAGGATGTCCGGGAAAAATTCCACAGCGAGGCTGCATCGAAGTTCTTTCATGTAGATGAGATTCATGAGATTTTCGATGATTATATCGCCGGAAACTCGGATAACTGGAGAAAGATCTGGACGATTTATACTTTTCTTGTATGGTATGAATTGTATTTCGAGAAATGTTAAATATAAAAAGTTTTTTCTAAAAAATGCTTTACGGGGAAACTTTATGGGACCACTGCGAAACAGATGTGAGATCTGTGAAGCAGTGGTCCCATATTTTATGCAGTTTTTCTGCGAACCCGTCAGGCATGAGTTAAGAAGTACACTCGGATATTTTCATATGTCAGGTGAGGTATGGCTGTATTAGGAACCTTGCAGCACGCTAATACGATAAAAACGGTAGCTTCATTTTTTTCCTGCTGCGCAGCACATAAAGCAGAACATAGAGTGTGAGCGGCATAATCATGCCGATGATGTCAAAGGAAGACTGGATCAGCAGGTTAAATAGTGCGTGCATTGTAATTGCAATAGAGATCAGTCCAAAGGTGCCAGTATAAAAAAGTTTTTTCTGCTTTTTCACATAGCAGATGCCGGACCCTATGGTGACCGTGCAAAGGCCGTGCATAAGGCTGGCTGAAAAACCGCGTCCAGCTGCCCAGGCGATAGAAACGCTGCCCAGATATTCGACCAGGAGTGCTGTGTTTTCCAATACGGCGAAGCCGACCCCGACCGCCATAGCGACAGGGAGCACCCGTTTTCGGCTGTCATCCAGCAGGAGCGCATAGCAGAGCACCGGGAGGGCTTTTAACAGCTCTTCGACTATAGGCGGGATAAGCTCCGAAAAACTGCGGGCACTCATGCCAGAGAATGGAAACACTATGGTATTGATCTCATAAGCGGCAAGGGCGGTAACCGCTCCCAGAAGAAAGAAGCCGACGATCCAGCGGGAACGGGACTCCAGCAGTGGGAGCATTAAAAGCATGGGAATACTTATACAGAAAAAAATTATATAAACCATTTGCGCACCCCCTTTTCAGCCAGCGGCAGCAGCAGGACGAGAAAAAGACAGGAAAGGATCGCCGAAGCTGTCCTCACTGTCTCGGGCAGATAATGAAACTGGCCTGCCAGTTCGGCAATGCAAAAGAGGATCACACAGCCGTTGTACGGCCGCATGACCCGGATGATTCCCATTTCCACATCAGGAAAAACCAGATGCTTGACAGCAAAATAGAGTGTAAATGTCATAGGCAGTATCAGCATCAAAAGCGTCAGCATGGTACTCAGGCCATAATTGACGATGCCCCAGACAAGCAGTGCTATGGGGACAATTGCAGGGATAGCAGAAACGATGCGCAGGACGCGGTATTTGCTTTCCCCGCCATCGGCCAGATGGTCGATCGCCCCATAATAGGAAGAGAATAAAAAGAAATAGGCACCAATATGACCAAAATATCCCACATGAAATCCGACGGGGCCGCCCCCATGGACAACGGAGTAACAAGCCGTGAAGAGCGCTCCGAAAAAGTAGCTGATCAGCCCATACAGCAGGATCTTAAAGAACAGAGGCTGGCGGTGTCTCAGACATGCGATCCCTCCGTACAGCACAGAAATCAGTGCCGCCGCCAGCTGTATCATGGTCATATGGATTCCTCCTTTGCCGGCTTTTTCAATTTGTTTTTCATAATTGCCCACATCAGCAGCATCCCCGCCAGCACACCGGCCAGGACACTGACTGCTACCGGAGTCACATTAACCTGCCCGCCCTCAGAGGAGAAAAGGCTCTGACTCTGTGATGGAGAAGCGGAACTGTTGGAAAAGTCAAGCAGGTAAGAATAGGCATTCGATATGTAAGAGTTATACTCAGACATGAAATTCTGGATTGATACCAAGGAATCCACGATTTCGATTCCTAATGCAGAGATACGGTCATCCAGGGTTCTGATGATGGAGTCACATTCCGAGGCATTATACCGTCCGGATTTCGGCACAGGATAAGAGAGCCCCTTTTCATCCATGTAGTAGAGGATGTCGCCGGGGATGACAACCGGTTCTGTATAGGCCTGGGATTTCAGGTCATTCAGCTGCTGGATAAATTGGGAAAGCTGAGTTTCTTCATATTGCTTTACATGGATATCATCCATATTCGGCATTGCATTATTCTTTACAGAATTAGCGAGTTCCAGCTGCGCTTTTATAAATTCGAGCATGAGGGAAGTGGGAGGAGCGGAACTGGAGAAATCGCCCAGTGAGCCGGTTACAGGAGCATCGCCATCGGCTTCAAGAACAGACGTGTCGGGTTCTTCCAGGTTATTAATCATGTCTCCAATATCATCGATCGAACTATCCTGGTCAATAGCATCCAGAATTTTCTGGGATTCCTCGATGTTCTGGTTCAGAGTTTCCTGAAGCGCCTGCAGTTCGTCGTTCTCAGAGGCGCAGACATTGAGGGTAAACAGGGGCGTCAGCACAAAGCAGAGAAGAATAGAAATAATTTTTTTACATTTCATAGTCACAATGCTTCCTTTCATAGAGATAAATTAGGTGCTGTTTTTATGAAACAGCTTTTTCTTTGCTATATGCATATACGTAGAAGGAACGAAAACGTCCCAGAGGCTAACGGAACAGTGTTGTTTTTTGCACATAAGTCAATCTTGATGAAAAGATACAGAATCATTGGGGATAGATTGAGTTACTGTGGATAAAAGGATATAATGAATAAATGAACAGGATTCCGGCTGAGCAGGTAAAAGGATGAAAGCGGGAACACAATTTGCCATTTGTGTCAGCAGATAAATGAGTACAGGGGGTACGGTTTTATGAGTATTATTTTAGGTTATTTATGTCTGTTATGTTTTTGTATGCTGTTAGTAAAAGCACTGACACGTAAGATGCATTTGAAAAAAGCAGATGTATTTTTTATGCGGGTCCATAAATACATAAGCGCTGCGTTGCTCGTAATATGGGTGCTGCACATTATATTTGTGTTTCCCGTATTAAAGGCTCACAATATCGGTGTTTTGATTACGGGCGTGTTGACAGCTGCCACGATGCTGCTGCTCATTGTACTATGCCATACAATTACGCGGGATAAACGCCTTAATCTTCAGGTGCACCGTAGATTATCCGTTGTAATGGTGCTGGGAATCATCGGGCATATGGTGACATATTTTGTGGATTAAAAAAACAGCTCATTATGAAAATGAACTGTATGATACAATTACGGCAGGTAATCGGTTTGATTACCTGCCATATTTTACCGGAACATCAGCCCGTTGATAATCTGTTCGCACAGCATTAGTCCTCCAGAAAGGCCCAGATGGGTCTTGGGGATGACATCGGTATAGCCGAGCGTAGGCATACTGATCTCAATCCCGCTGAAGTCGAGATGCCTGGCTTTCAGCTTTGCAATGATATTTCCGTCCGCAAATACCAGTTCGGCATCGGTGGAGAGAATATCCTTCTTCAGGGAATCCTCCATGGAAGTCTCCTCCAGCAGCCGGCAGAGAGCCTCATAATGGGGGCTTGGCCGACTATTGTCTTTTGGCAGATCAAGGACCGAGATACTGTCTGCAGTCATGCCAAAATAACAGATAAAAAAGCTGGCATATCCATAACACTGGGAGCAGGTACCGTGAACCGCGAACTTTGCACCTTTGGGAAGCCCGGTCAGTGAATTAAGTCTGGATAGATAAATATAAGCGCGTGCTCTGGACTTTTCGCTTTCCGTCACGAAGGCGGCGGGATCCAGATCAAAGCGGCCGCAAACCTGGCAAATCAGAGACTCAGCGGCCGCAAATCCCACGGGAAAACCGGGGCAGACGATATAAGGCATCTGATATTCTTCCTCCAGAAGTCGGGCTGCCTCCAATCCATAGACTGAATCCACGACAATATTTAAATCTGCATTTATCATGTTCCTGATTTCTTCAAATGTACATTCACAGCAAAGAATGCAGCTCACATCGATACCGCAGAGCCCAAGCAGTCTTGTCAGTTCCTGACAGTCACCCTGATAATATTTATGAAAAATGGACATCCCCAGGATATTCACTTTTTTGCGTGTTCCGGTATTGGCCGGCCGGGGACCGGCCGGAAGCAGTTCCCTGAGAATCTGACAGCATGCGGCACTGTAACCGTCCCATATATCCCGGGAGTATCCGGGGGTCTCTACCGTAAGAACCGGAGTACTCTGAATCTCATCCATGGCAATATCTCTGATGTCATCCCCGATAAGAGCGGCCCCCGGTGAGTTGACGATGACCATCAGGTCAAAGTTCATATTGGATTCGATAAAACGTATTGCCTCTGTCAGCTTGTCTTTGCTGCCATAAACGTAATCCCGTTTATCAAGATAGGTACAGGGAACACGGGGCTGCCCGAAATACCACAGTTCGGGATAGCTGAGCGGATCAAATTCCATCTGGCGGAGGGTCTGATTGTCGACTGTGGCTGAGTGGTAGAATTTGCAGCCGGTAGGGCCATTCAGCAGGACAATTGTATTTTTAATGCCTTCAAACCCGAAGATCAGGCCGGAAAAGCTATCTGGGGTAATACTTGTTAAATAGGGACTGATCATTTTTCCACGCTCCTTCCAAATTCATATTGAACAAACCGGCCCATCTTTCTGCCAGAATCAGTCCGGAAAAAAATCCGATATCGGGACACATGGGGATGGTGTCGGCGATACAATTTTCACAGCCTGCCGAGGATTCGTAATTGGACAGCAGAATGTCAGGCCTGTAATACTGAATGTCCCCGATCCTCTTTTGGCGGTCATAGTCCTCTTCAAGTGGGACATCTGCTATCTCAGGCAGTCTGCTGGAGAAGCCTTCATCCTGGGAAAAGTTGAGGATACAGAGCTTGGCAATCTCCATTCCGGCATCCAGGGCAGTTCTCAGAATCCAGTCCAGCTGATGATTGTAGGTAATGACCATCAGTTTTTTCCCTTTCAGGATCTTCTTGACAGCAGCAATCCTTTTCTCATAATCATCCCTGCCTGCGCTGATAATTTTTTCCGCAGCCTCTTCCTTTTTGAAAAATTTTCCGATGCCTCGCAGCCAGTTCACCGTCTCCATAAATCCAACGGGGAAAGGGTCTTCATAAAATACAGAGCCATATTCTTTTGTAAAAAAGTCTTTCAGTATTTTTCCTGTATAGTCTTTGTAGGCCAGTAGATTGAGTGATGCACTGCAGAAACCTTTAAGTGCATCGTAATACGTATTGCATAAAAATCTGCAGTTTACCCGGATTCCCATTTTGTCCAGATAGCCCCGGATAATCTCAAAGTTATTTTCCGTATTTTTGGCAACTACCTTTTCAAAGACAATATTTACCGTATCAGACGCGGGCGGGACATCCGGATCAATGATCTGTTTTGCCAATTCTGTGTAGCACATGAGCATACCCTGCAGATAATCCCCGGACAGGTTGCCGTCTGTTTTGACCGTAATGACAGGAATATCGGGTTTAGCCAGAGCTTTTGCCATATCAATGTCATCCCCTATGATGCCGGCAGGGCAGGAACTGATGATAACAATGGCCCGGGGTTTTGGTGTCTGTTTCAGGATGGCCTTCACTGTATCGGTGAGCTTTTCCATTCCGCCGAAAACCATGTCGTCCTCGCTCATATCTGTGGATATGATGTTGGGGGAGAGGGAAGAAGGCAGGAGAGTTCCACGTTCAAAGAGCCTCCGCCGGCCTGAGGAACTGATACTCTGATAGGAGAGATATGTACAGCTTTTCGGGGAATGAGCCAGAATCACCACATCCTGAAGATGGATGCTCATCGTCATGGCGCCGTTAAAAGCGCAGCCGTGCAGGGGTTCATCCCGGAGTACATTTTTGGAAAGGTAGCCGGAATCATACTGCGGCTGTGACACAGGGCTTCTGTCTGTGTCGGTTTCCGATACGGCCTGAACAGCCGCGGCAGATACAGAGACAGATGGCGTACCTGTTTTCTCATTTAATATGACATCCTCCAGCTCCTCGTCTGTCAGAGGACAAGCAGGATAAAGGATAGGCTCAGCCAGAATCTTTTCGGCTATCCGGGAAAATACCCGGGACAGGGTGCTGTTATTGTCCAGTTCCGTGACAGTGGAATTTTTCTTCTCTGCCCGGGCAAAAGTGTCATCCCTTGGAATTTTGGCAAAGATGGGGAGATTCACTGAGCTGGCAAAGGCATGGATCCGCTGGTCTTCATGTTTTACATTACGGCAGTTGTAAAGGATGCCCGCAACGCGGCACTTGTCCCCGTCATAATTTTGTATGCCCCGGAGAATATTGTTGGCGGCATATATGGACATGTACTCTCCGGAAGTGACCAGAAAGATGGTGTCGGCATATTCCCGCCTGATTGGAACGGCAAAACCGCCGCATACAACATCTCCCAGGACATCATAGAGAACAATATCATAGTTGTCTTTGATGTGAAATTTATCCAGAAGCTCGAAAGCAGTAATGATACCCCTTCCGGCACAGCCCACCCCGGGTTTGGGGCCTCCGGCCTCGATACAGCCGATCTGGTTGAAACCGTGGAACAAAATATCGCTGGCTTTATAGTCCAGAGGGCTGGAGCATTTGATATAGTCTAAAACTGTGGTGATCCTTTTGCCGCTCATGAGAAGGCGCGTAGAATCGTGCTTCGGATCACAGCCTATTTGCAGTATTTTCTTTCCATACATGGAAAGAGCAGCAGAGATGTTGGCACTTAAGGTTGACTTGCCGATACCTCCCTTGCCGTAGATAGCGATTTCTTTCAATGTGGTACCTCCTTCACAAGAATTATGTATATCATTATATATCAGAACGCCGGGCTTGCCAATGAAACAACATAGGAAATATATAGTTGGCCCTTACTATACTCGGAAATCCGTGAACTTGAATAATGGTTAAGAAATAAAGCATTTTAGTTAACGGAGCCTCTCTTGTACGCTGCTGCATGAGAGGCTATACTATAGTAGTCAGGCCGGACAAATACCAGAAAAGGAGAACATGATATGAAAGAAAATCTGGGGGCACATATAGCGGCGCTCCGCAAAACGAAAGGTATGACACAGGAACAGCTGGCTGCAGTGCTGGGAATCTCGGCACCTGCTGTCAGTAAGTGGGAGACAGACAGTTCCTGCCCGGACATCACCTTACTGTGTCCGCTGGCCAGAGCGCTGGGTACTAATTTAGATACATTGCTGCAATTTGAAGAAACTTTAACCGATGAGCAGATTGCAGAACACATCAATCAAATCATTGAAGCCGGCAGAGCTAAGGGGAAGGAACCAGCAGAAGAACTGCTGCAGGAACTGCTTCATCAGTATCCGGCAAGCGTACCGCTTAAATATAATGCAGTGGCTGTGCTGACTATGTTTGAGATGATATTTCCGGAGGTTCCGGAAGAACAGAAAGCTAAATGGAAACAACAGAAAAAAGAACTTCTGGAATATATCCGGGTGAACGGAACAGCAGTTTATTGTGAGCAGGCGGTCATGCAGCTGGCATCCATGGCTCTTATGGAGGATGAATTAGAAAAGGGTGAGCAGTTTCTGAAGGAAATACCTGAATATACTACAGATACCACGATGCTGTGGGCACAGTTATATCTGAAGCGTGAAGATAAGGATAAGGCTTTGGAGGTGATCCAGAAACGTCTATTTACTCTCGTATGCCAGATGCAGAACTGCCTGTTGCTGCTGGCTGACGGGAAAGTACAGCCAGATGCAGAAAAGGGACTGGAAATCTGTGAGGTTTACCGCAGGATGGAAGAGGTATTTGGCTGTACAGCAGGAATGAGTGATGGCATATTTGCAGAGGTACTTCTGCGGGCAGGTGAGAAAGAAAAGGCGCTGGAGAGCATAGTGCGCTTTGTGGATGCAATTACAGGGCAGGTACAGGTTCCTAATCCGCTTCTTTTTTCGGCGGCAGTAAAAATCAAAGAGGGGCAGGAAGCTTCATCAAAAGAAATGAGGAAGATGATACTGGAGGGGATGTTAACGGATGAGAGTGTTGCAGAACTCAGAGATGATGAACAGTTCCAGGCTGCGTTAGGGAGGCTGAGGGCGAGTATTTGATGTTGATGAGGGGGGCGCCGCGTGAACCGGGCATAGTGGTGTCTGGAAGCGGGGTTATGGCAGTAAGCCGGAGTAGAGCAAAAAAGAAGGAAAACCAGGGCAACCTGGCCACATCGCGTGAAGCCTTGATGGCTTCACACGCTGGGGCCAGGAAAAAGTGTGATTTGTGATCACA
>NZ_GL870812.1:389389-395708 GCF_000190355.1 Clostridium sp. D5
AACCTGGCCACATCGCGTGAAGCCTTGATGGCTTCACACGCTGGGGCCAGGAAAAAGTGTGATTTGTGATCACACTTTTTGCCCTGGTTTTCCTTCTTTTTTACTCAACTCCGGCTAACAGCCCTAACTACGCTTCCAGACACCACTATGTCCGGTTCACGCGGCTTGGTGCATCAAGGCGGGAGAAAAACTTGCCTTCAGGGGAGGCACTGGCGGGGGAGGCGGATTTTCTTGACAATATCGAGACTCGATAATATAATAAAGGTAAGAATATCGAGACTCGATATTACTGGGTTATGGTGGAATGAGATTTGAGTGGATGAGAGTGTGTTTTTGGGAAAGGAAGTGCTTTTATGAGGAAACGGCTTTTTAAAAAGTTTCGGTATCGGAGCTGTGATTCTATGGCCTGCTGTCTGGAGGATATGGCGCGGAAGGGGTGGCATTTCACAGGATGGGGCTGGGGGATGGTTTTTGAACGGGGGACTCCGGCTGAGGTTTGTTATGATGTGGAGGTTTTTCCGAAGGGGAGTGAGATGGATCTTCGGCCATCCAAAGAAGCGGAGGAATATGCGGAGTACTGCAGGGAAGCTGGATGGGAGCTGATTGACTGTAGGAAGAAGTTCTGTGCTTTTCGGCAGATTAAAAAGGATGCTGTTTCAATTGTTACATCGGCGGAGCGGTTTCAGAATGTGAAAAGTGCGGAAGTGCGAGAATATCTGTCACGCCTTTTTTCACAGCTGTTTTTGACGGTGCTCTTCTGGGGGCAGCTGCTGACCAGAAATTTTGAAAGATGGATTTTTGATGATCTTATGCTGTTTGCGCTGGTCCTTTACTTGCTTGTTTTTATTGGTACTGTCGTGGAGGGAGCGGTATTACTGTTCTGGATAAGACAAAAAAGGAAAATACTTGCTGATGGTGGAGATCCGTTCTATGGGTACATGAAGAATGGGAAGAAGAATAAATATGGGCGGAGTATTTTTGAGGCCGGACAATATTTGGTACTGCTGTTGATTTTACTGGCGGCTGTATATGAAGCGATAAGGACTGGAACAGTTGCTGTGGTTTTGTTTCTGGGAGCAGCGTTGCTGATCATAGGGGGAGCCGGCGTTCTTCTGTCGGTATTGAAGCCTTCGCGGGAGGAAAACTGGTTGATTCAGGTGGGAAGCGTGTTTCTGGTTCCGATGGCGTTGGTTATCCTGTGTGTGTCACTGATAGCTGCAGATCAAAATGAAGAGCCTGTAGAATACAGTCAGTCGGATGTACCTCTTGTACAAACTGATTATAAAGATATGGCCGGGGGTATATTTGATATCCGCAAGGAACACGGACAGTCCGTTATGGGATCAGCTGATACCAGCATGGTTGTATATGAGACGGGGACCGAAGATACGGATGCCATTCATTACACCGTGTATACAAGCCAATATGACTGGGTTCTGAATAAAATATGGGGAAGACAGATGAAAACATTGGCGGGAGCCGAGGACGTGACTGCGCAATGGGATGCAGTAAACGCAGTCATGAGCTCAGCCACTGTGACCACATACACAGTACGCTATCCTGAGAAAATCCTGATAATGTGGGTTACAGAGGCCCCCCTGGATACCGCCCAGATTGAAACAGTATGTAAAAAACTGGCCCTGCCGTAGTCTTTCAGAGCCAGGAAGGAGGAACAAATGGCAAGAGAACAATTTCAAACACTGACAGAGCCAATGTATTATATCCTCCTCGCACTCTTGGAAGAATGCTGTGGAGTAGATATCATGGAACGCGTACTCGAACTGTCAGGCGGCCGGGTAAAAGTAGGCCCCGGCACTTTATACGCCATGCTCTCCCGATTCGAAGAAAACGAAATAATCCGTCTCACCGCAGAAGAAGGCCGAAGAAAATCCTACATCATCTCCGAAGCAGGAAAACAAATGCTCCAAAAAGAATACACCCGCCTAAAACAAATGGCAGCAGACGGAGCACCCTATCTGAATTAATACGTGTAATATTTTTAAGCATCGCGATACAGCAGTAATAAATCATAGTTAAACACATAAAAATAAGTGACACAAAATATAATGCCGCCAATCTCTTCACCTGCCATATATAAATCCACTCAACATGTCCCACAACCCCAGCCCAATCCCCAGCTCCCGTTACAAGAGCCCCCAAAGGGAGTGTTTCTTCCTAACGGCAGATGAACCAGCTGCGGGGAAGCGTGACAGGGGAGAGGGAGGCGTCCCCCTACCAACCAGAATCACTCCCCCTTACCCTCGCAGACAATCAGAGAGTACTTCCAGCATTTTTTCCACGTCCAGTGGTTTTGCAATATGTCCGTTCATACCTGCAGCGAGTGCTTTATTTACGTCTTCCGCAAAGGCGTTAGCCGTCAAGGCATAGATCGGAATTGTTTTTGCCTGTGGATGTTTTGAAGAACGTATCTCCTGTGCAGCATCATAGCCGTTCATTACGGGCATCTGTATATCCATGAGGATTATCTGGAAAGTATCGGGCGGCTCAGAGAGAAATTTCTGAACTGCGATTTCTCCGTCCTCAGCACTGGTGACGCTGAATCCTGCGGCAGAGAGAATTTCGGTTGCAATCTCACGGTTCATCAGATTGTCCTCGGCCAGAAGGACGTGCATGCCGGCGAAATCGCATGCGGTATTCCAGGATTCTTTTTCGGGAATGTCCTCGACTTGCTGTATTAGTTGAAATGGCAGGTTAACGGTAAAGACGGTCCCCTCGCCGGGTGTGCTTTTTACAGAAATAGTTCCCTGCTTCATGGTCACCAGGTTCTTTGTGATAGACATTCCCAGTCCGCTTCCACCATACTTTCTGGCGATGGAAGCATCCTGCTGTACAAAGGGATCGAACAGGCTGTCAAGGTATTCTTCAGACATTCCGATTCCCGTGTCGGTTACTTCAAAACAGTAGTAAACGTGCCCTTCCTGCAGTGCGGTTTTTTTGACACTTAGAGTCACCTTTCCACCAGCAGGGGTAAACTTTACTGCATTGGAGAGGAGATTGATCAGAATCTGGTTAAGCCGCAGCGGATCTCCCATGATGTATATTTTCTCACTGCTGTCCATGAGAACCTGAAAATCCAGTTTCTTATGCCATGCCTGGCTTTCAAACATTTCCCGGATTTCATTGATTTCTTCTGTTAATTCAAACTGTACTTTCTCCAGATGCAATTTCCCGCTCTCAATGGACGCCATGTCCAGGACATCGTTGATGATGGAGAGCAGCTGGTGGGCCGCAATATCACTTTTGGCCATATAGTCCCAGAGTTTTTCCGTGTCATCTGCATTTTTTTTGCCCAGCTCCAGATAGCCGATAATTGCATTCAGAGGCGTACGCATCTCGTGAGACATACGGGATAAAAAGCTGCTCTTTGTTTCGCTGGCCTGCTGTGCGGCTGCAAGGGCATCCTGCAGGGTCTTCCTCCTTTGATCCTCCTCTTTTTTGGCCATGTCAATATCGTGTCCCAGTATCATGATACTGTTTGGATGCATTGAGTCACGAGCCAGCCCCTGAATTGTAAATGCATACCAGTGAGGCTCCGGTGTATCCCGTGTAATGCGGCATTCAAAATAGTATTCGGAGGTCTGATCAACCAGGGTATTCAGATAGTCTCTCTGAAGACGGGGACTCAACTGCTCAGCATCTTCAAACCAGAGAGAACCGGACAGCTCTTTCAGCTGGTCAGAGGACAGCTTTGATTTAACAACATTTCCATTAATGGTGTTATAGTACCAGCTGTTCATCGTATTCAGATCAATTTCCAGGACAAGTTCGTTCATCCGGCATACATACGATATGAATCGTTCGTAATCATTCAGGCGTGCTTTCTCTGTCTTCCTCCCCCTGCTTTTATATAGCAGCATGATCATCAAAAGTATCATAAAGAAGACGAAGGCGAGCAGTATCACAAGAATCAGCGGGTGTGTATATAAAAATGCTGACAGCGTCTGGTCCTTCTGCGGATATACCGTACCTGCCGTAACCATCTGGTTGAGATCATTTTCGTTAAAACTAGCAAGTGATTTGTTCAGAATAGACAGCAGCCGTATATCATGAGTGTTTTTTACTGAGATAGCAAAACTGGTTGCATAACCAGGGATCTCGGAAGTCATCAAATGTCCTGTTGTATCATTATATATAATAGACTGAGCCGAATAAGTATAAAAATAAGCAGCATCCTGCTTTTTGTCCAGGACGGCCTGCACACAATCATTTACGGTGTCGTAATAAGTAATGCTTTCCGGGGCAAAGCTTTTTTCGATAAATCCGTGAGTAATATCCGCTCCTTTCAGCGCGGCAATACTTGTGGGTAATCGTGAGAAATCCTTTCGGGTAAGCTGAAAGAGGGATACGCTGATATAAGGCTGAGTCAGTTTGTAACCCAGTTTCTCGGCCTCATTAAAGTCTACACTTGTATCCAGCGCGATATCATAATCGCTGCTGTCCCTTATTTGGCGATATTCCTGCCTGTTTTTTGTTTCTATGATTTCATATGGGAGCCCGGCTCGGTCCAGCACTTTTGCCCCCAGTTTGGCAAAAACGCCCTGCGCCTGACCGTCTTCGAACCAGGAAAGAGGTGCTCTGTCAGGATTCAGGAGAACCCGGAGCGGAATTCCTTTCTCGGAAAATTCGCTGATATACTGCCGCTCGGACGCCGTATATGCGATTTCATCTCCGCTGGAAGGCGTATAGTACTTCTGGAGGAGATTATCTTCCAGGGTAGGGTGATACCGCTGCACCTGGCTGATCGCATTATTCACTTCCTGCAGCAGCTCTGTGTCATCTTTACGGACAATTACATAAAAGGGGGATGAGGCAAACTCATCAAGAACCCACTCATGTTCTATTTTACGAAGATTGCTTGTGACGATGGCATCGATACCGCGATTCTCCTGCAAAGCCCTTGCAAGATCCCCGTTATTCTCAAAGTAGACCGGAGTATAGGTGAATTCGTGTTCCTCTGCAAATTCCTGAAATCTGTCGTTTCGGGTACTGCCTTCAATCATGCCGACCCGTATACCGCTGTAGTTTTCGTAGTCTCCCGCTGCATAGCGGGTATCCCCGGCGCGTACTGTAAATATAGCTGCACTGTGTCCGATCGGTTTATCAGAAAAGGCAAACTGAGCCTCCCTTTCCGGCGTTTTCTGGGCAGAAGTGAGCAGGTCGATCTCTCCGTTTCCAAGCATCTCCAGCATATCGGACCAGCTCTTGTCATATCCTATATATTCATAGTTCCAGTTGTTATAACTGGCCATGTACTGCAGATATTCATATCCATACCCGCTCCGGTCTCCGCATTTGTCCATCATATGATAGCCGGAAAAGGCAAAATATCCTGCTTTTATTTTGCGGGTGGTACCGGCAGCAGATACGGGAAGGCATGTGGCGAAACAAAGTATACACAGAATTACGGCGCAGGTGCCTTTTTTTAATTTATACATTAGGAATACTCCTTTATACTGTGCGTTATAATAAGATTATAGCAGACAGGGGATAAAAGTACAGAATCGGTCATATTTACGGTATTGACAAATAAAAAGAAACATTGTATATTTATACACGTAAACTGAACAGGGGAGCTTATAGATAGGCTGAGAGGAAGTTGAGAACTTCGACCCATATACCTGATTTGGATAATGCCAACGTAGGAACCGATGTAAGATATTTACGGGAAGTGCCGATGGCATCTCCCGTTTTTTGTTTTATATGAAGCTTCCTCCTATGAGATTAAAAAGCCTTCCAGGCGGGATTCGCCCGTGGTGTAAGAGTCGGACGTACTGGTACTTCCGCCGCAGGTTTCGCAGGCAAAGCACTGTTCTGATGTTTACAGGAATTAAATAAGCAATACCGATGAGAGTGAACGGGAGTTCATGAAGGGGTGCACCACCGCGGGTGTATCTTTTTCATGAACTCTTTTTTCTGATATAGGAAATTCCTCTGGAATTCCCTATATCAGAAAAACCCTCCGGCGGGATGGGCACTGCAGCCGTCGCAGGCGAAACTCTATTTTATGTCAGCAGTTAGGTAATTGCGAAACGAGGTGAAAAAAATCATGTAGCAGATAAACTTTGGATGGATATGGATACCCAAATTAAATCAAATGGGTTGGCGATGTGGAAAGTATTCTCTGAATACTAACAAGACGCGAAAACAGGGCGCACTTATAGCAGGAACTTGAGACTCCGCTTTTTGTGGGGACTCTAAATGCTACGCTATAAGTGGCTTTAAGCTACGGATATATTGATGTTTATGAAGCCTGTCTGCAACCATAACAGTTACCAGCTGGGTTATACCAGCCAGCAGG
>NZ_GL870812.1:396725-402542 GCF_000190355.1 Clostridium sp. D5
GAAAGACACCGGGACAATTTCATCAAGGTCAATGGTTTGTGAGAGGGTTTCAAGGAACGCATATTTGTCGTTATCAAATTTATTTTGGCAATCGATAAAAATATCTGCCAAAGAAAGCTGTTTGTGTGGTATCATAAAAGCACAACTCCTTTACTGGTGGATATGGTTAATTGTTATTCGACATCTCAATTTTACCATAAACCAGTGAGGAGTTGTTTTATTTTGTAGTAAATAATTTCCCGCATTTATGCGGGGTGTAGAGTTTCGCAATTACCTATATGTCAGCAGTATCTGAAAGGAGTGAGATATATGTTAAAAGTTAACGGTAAGGAACTGAATTATGTGCCCGGAACCACGATTGCCGAACTGCTGGAACAGCTGAATTATCCGGTAGCCCGGGTGGCTGTTGAGCGCAACGGAGAGATCGTGCCGAGGAAAATGCTGTCTCTTACGCTGGTTGAAGACCACGATGTTCTGGAAGTTGTCAGTTTTGTAGGAGGGGGGTGATCATATGCTGACCAGGGAAGAGATAAATAACGCATTGGAAGAACGGCACACAAAAGAGGTGCAGAACCGGCTTGCAAAAGCCAGGGTGGCAATTGCCGGGCTGGGCGGATTAGGATCCAATGTGGCTTTTGCGCTTGCCAGAATCGGTGTTGGGCACCTGCATCTGATTGATTTTGATAAGGTTGATATTACAAACCTTAACCGGCAGCAGTATTTTATGCGTCATATTGGAATGTATAAGACCGATGCGCTTCGGGCGGAGCTTACGGATATCAATCCGTATCTGGAGATTAAGACGGACTGTGTGAAAGTAACAGAAGAAAATTTACCGGCATTGTTTGCGCAGGCCGGTATCATCTGTGAGGCTTTCGACGATCCTGAGGCAAAGGCGATGCTGGCCAACGGAATTCTGGAATTGTATCCGGAAAAATTCCTGGTTGCTGCATCCGGCATGGCAGGATACGGCGAGAGTAATGCAATTCACACGCGCAGGATAACGGAGCACTTTTATCTGTGCGGGGATGAGAAGACAGAGCCGTCCTGTGGCAATGGGCTGATGGCTCCAAGAGTTGCGATCTGCGCTGCACATGAGGCAAATTTAATCACGGAGCTGATTCTGAAATAGAAAAGTGTTAGCAGTTCATAGAAGAATACCAATAGAAAGACAGGAGGATTTAAAGGTGGAAAATAAAAAAAACGATTCATTTGTCCTGGGAGGGCATACATTTGAGTCCCGTTTTATTCTGGGCTCAGGAAAATACTCACTGGATCTCATTAAGGCGGCAGTGGAAAGAGCAGGCGCCCAGATCATCACACTGGCACTCCGCCGTGCCAATGAAGGTGGAATGGCAAACATTCTGGATTATATTCCGGAGAACGTAACGCTGCTTCCAAATACATCCGGGGCGAGAAATGCAGAGGAGGCCGTTCGTATCGCACGGCTGTCAAGAGAGGTTGGATGCGGTGATTTTGTGAAGATCGAGGTAATCCACGATTCTAAATATCTGCTGCCGGATAATTATGAGACAATTAAGGCTACAGAAATTCTGGCAAAAGAGGGATTTGTCGTCATGCCTTATATGTATCCGGATCTAAATGCGGCCAGAGACCTGGTAAATGCGGGGGCAGCCTGTATTATGCCGCTGGGTTCTCCGATTGGATCCAACAAGGGGATATGCACCAGAGATTTTATCCAGATTCTCATTGATGAGATCGAGCTTCCAATCATTGTGGACGCAGGTATCGGAAAACCGTCCCAGGCGTGTGAGGCCATGGAGATGGGGGCAGCGGCCGTAATGGCAAATACAGCTATAGCAACGGCCGGCGATGTTCCGGCTATGGCGGAAGCATTTAAAAAGGCAATTGAAGCAGGGCGGGCCGCTTACTTGTCCGGTATGGGACGGGTGATTGAAAAAGGAGCCAGCGCTTCTTCACCGCTCACGGGATTTCTGCAGGATTAGGAGGCCGCGATGAGTACAGAAAATCATGTAAATGAAAGTATTTTAAACGAAGAGATTAAGGAGTGGCAAAAAAAGAACCGTATCGACCATATGGCCTATCTGCCGGGGATGGAGGTGCTGGAATCCGAGGTACAGGAAAAAGTAATTGCATCTATGAACAATTATGATTATACACAGTACACCGGGGCAGATGTGCGCCGGGCACTGGACCACGAGAACCGGACCCCGGAGGATTTCGCGGCTTTGCTGTCGCCGGCAGCCCTTCCGTTTCTGGAAGAAATGGCTCAGTGCGCGCAACGGGAGACAAGAAAGCATTTTGGAAATGGAATCTATATGTTTACACCGGTTTACATAGCCAATTACTGTGAGAATTTCTGCATTTACTGTGGATTTAACTGCCACAATAAAATAAACAGAGCAAAGTTGAGTGAGGAAGAAATCGATAAGGAGATGCGGGCGGTTGCCCAGAGCGGTCTGCAGGAGGTTCTGATTCTGACGGGAGAGAGCAGGGCAAAATCAGATGTGGAGTATATCGGGAGGGCATGTGAGATTGCCCGCAGATATTTTAAGGTCATTGGACTCGAAGTGTATCCGATGAATTCCGATGAGTATGCATATCTTCATAAATGCGGCGCGGATTATGTGACTGTATTCCAGGAGACCTATAATGCGGATAAATACGAGACTCTTCATCTTGCCGGCCACAAGCGGATATTCCCATACCGCCTGAATTCCCAGGAACGGGCGCTGAAAGGGGGAATGCGCGGCGTTGGATTTGCAGCTCTGCTGGGGCTGGATGATTTCCGCAAGGATGCCTTTGCGACCGGGATGCATGCATGGCTTCTGCAGAGAAAATATCCGCATGCGGAGATCGCTTTTTCCTGTCCGCGGCTTCGTCCTATCGTAAATAATGAGAAAATTAACCCAATGGATGTGCATGAGCCCCAGCTTCTGCAGGTAGTGACCGCGTACCGGCTGTTTATGCCGTTTGCCAGCATTACCATATCCACCAGGGAATGTGCCCGGGTGAGAGACAACCTGGTAAATATTGCTGCCACCAAGATATCGGCAGGCGTCAGCACCGGAATCGGGGAACATGTGGAAGAGATAGAGGAAAAGGGCGATGAGCAGTTTGAGATATCTGACGGCCGTTCCGTGGAGCAGGTGTATGAGTCTCTGCTGGGACTGAATCTGCAGCCGGTTATGAGCGAGTATCTGTATGTATAGCGGAGAGATAATGGAACAATCTGGGGGGGAGCTTTATAAACATATTATTGCCGTTACAAACCGCCATCTGTGCAGGCGCCCGTTTATGGAACAGATCGAGTGTGTCTGCCAGAGACATCCCGGGGCGGTTCTGCTCAGAGAAAAAGATCTTACAGAGGAAGATTACGGTGCGCTATTTGACCAGGTTCAGGAAATCTGCCGCAGGTATGAGGTGCCCTGTATTCCCCATACCTTTATAGAAGCAGCGCGCAGACAGGGGAGCGGCAGTATCCATCTGCCGCTGCATATACTGGAGGAAAGGCCGGAGGTGGGGGCCATGTTTGATACGGTCGGAACCTCCATTCATGCAGTGCAGGAAGCCTTGGACGCGGAAAAGGCAGGGGCTGCTTATCTGACTGCGGGACACATTTTTTCAACGGACTGTAAGCCGGGACTGGCTCCAAGGGGAAAAAAATTTCTGAGGGAGGTGTGCGCTGCGGTGGCAATACCGGTTTATGCAATTGGAGGAATGAGCGCGAGCGGTGAATGTGTCGAGGAAATGAAGGAATGTGGAGCAGCGGGGATCTGCGTTATGTCGGAGTGTATGGGGTGGGGGACGGTTTGAGAGAAGGGGGCGCTCAGTGACAGGATTGACGGGAAGGCACGTGGACTGTATATGTCCTTTTGGAATGCACCCGTGTGCTGACTGATTCCAGGAAAAAATAACGCCGGAAATGTGGGCACGGAGAACACAGCGGCAGAAATTTTGAAAAATTTCTGCCACTGGGTTCTCCAAAAACGTGATTTGGTGATCACGTTTTTTCCCACATTTCCGACGTTATTTTTTCTGGAATCAGTAGGCACACTCTAGCATTCCAAAAGGACATATACAGTCCCCGGGCCTTCCCGTCAATCCTGTCACTGAGCTGGTGTACCCCAATGGGGAGGAAAAGGGCGGTTGCGGTGGATGGTTGAATCCTGGTGTTGGGTGAATGAGGCTCTTATTGAATATAGGCCTGTTGAGTTCCTAAGTATGGACAGTTTTAGAAGCTAGTACCTTTATAATGGGTAAGTGATCTAACGGCAGGTAAGAATGGTAATTGGTGAGCAAGTAAAGTTTGTGAAGAATAAAATTAAATTTGCTTGAAAAAACGACAGGGGTGTCGTATAATAATAAAAACGACAAACGTGTCTTTTTTGTAACTTGTTTTAAAAGTAAGGTACTAATGCATTTTTTATGGAGGGATTATGTCAGAGAAAGGGAGTTTGACCAGGAAGAGGATTCGGGAGACTGCGTATGGGATTTTTGTGGAGGAAGGGTTCCGGGCGGTTACGATGAAGATGGTTTGTGAGGCCTGCGGGATGAGCAGGGGAGGGGTGTATCGGCATTTTGGGAGCACACGGGAGATTTTTGAAGAGATTCTGGCGGGGATGCTGGGAGATGTCGAGGACTTTGTTGGTATGGGGATTGACACGGGGAAGGATGCGGCTTGGATTTTAGAGTGTGAGCTGGATAAGATGAAGGGGGAGATGTTGGATAGCGGCGGGGCTTTGAGTTATGCTATTTATGAATATTCTCTGGTATGCGGCAGTGAGTATATGGAGGAATTGAACCAGAGGGCGGTGAAACGTTGGGGGCGATTGCTCACATATGGGATGGAAACGGGAGAATTCAGGCAGGTTCATGTAGGGCAGATGACGGATACGATTTTGTATGTCTATCAGGGAGTGCGTCTGTGGAGCAGGATCATTCCGATGAAGAGGGAAACTGTGGAACATATTGTGGATAAAATCAGACAGGATATTGTTAAGGGGGAATAACTATGGAATTTGAATTGAAAAAATGGGATGAGAAGTATATCGATGACGTGGCTTTTTATGCGAATAATGAAGAGGTTGCCTGTAATCTTAGGAATGCATTTCCCTATCCATATACGCGGGAGGATGCACGGGGATATGTGCTTGCCTGCGCTGGGGACAGTGAAGAACGGCAGCTGTGCAGGGCGATTGTTGTGGATGGCCATGCAGTAGGGAGTGTGGGGATTTTTCAGGGAACGGATGTTTATGAAAAGAGCGCGGAGCTGGGATACTGGCTGGCGGAAGATTATTGGGGAAGAGGAATTATGAGCCAGGCTGCGGGTCAGATCTGCCGCGAGGCATTTGAACGGCTTGAAATCATCAGAATCTTTGCAGAGCCATTTGCCTATAATACAGGCTCACGCCGGGTTCTGGAAAATAACGGTTTTACATTGGAAGGAATTATGAAAAACGGTGTATATAAGAATGGGAAAGTGTTTGATTACTGCATGTATGCACTGCTGAAAGAATAAAAATTTTAGGTGAAGTGAAAAGTTTATTTCCACTTTGAAAACGGCAAAAAGAAAAGTGGCAATTACTCTTACAAAAAGAGCGATTACCACTTTTGGTATTCCTAAAAGTAGAATTAAGTGATACAATCAAGAAGAGAAATAACAAAGCTGTCTGCTCAGAAAGGGCTTTCTGGGCATGTTAAGAAAGCGGACTTTAGACGTGTTTTTAAAGGGGACAAGACTAAATTCCACTTGCTGGGACGTATATATTCCTGACAGCCGCCTGTTATTTCTTTCTTTAATTTCAGCTCTTATCAATCTTTCTTCTTCAACAG
>NZ_GL870813.1:0-43634 GCF_000190355.1 Clostridium sp. D5
AGTAGTAGTAGCTCTTTTCGCTGATGTCATGATCCATCATCCACTGTTTGGCAGTCTGTCCTTCCGGTCGCTGTTGACATTGCTCAATAATTGATTTCCAATTAGCAAGCCTTACTTCATGAGTGGTTTTATCCATAGTATTTACCTCCACTTGAAAAAACTAGTTAGTTTTTTGCATTTTTTCAAGTGTGCCATAAAACTCATCAGAAAGAAAGGCGGATGGTTTGACGTTTACCCAAATTGCGCTTTATTTCAATAATCGTGGAATTCACTGTCAGGTGGGCACTAAAGAAAAACAATGAAAATTGAGGTAGTACAATGAAAAATTTTACTTTTAAGATACCCCAAAATATAGAATTTGGTGTAGGGAGTCTAAAAACACTTCCAGAAAAAATTCGAGCAGTTAAATCAGATCATGTACTTCTTGTTTCAGACCGCGGTTTGGAAGCAGTCGGAGTAGTAAAAAAAATCAGTAACATTATAGAAGCGCAAGGAATTGTATGTACACAATTTTTAGATGTCATAGCGAATCCTACAGTAGATATAGTAAATGAAGCAACACAATTATATAAAGATTCCGGAGCAGCAGCTATTGTTGCCCTGGGTGGTGGAAGTTCAATGGACGTTGCAAAAGCGGTAGGTGTACTTGCTATTTTTGGTGGAGAAATTACAGAATATGAAGGTTTTGATAATGTTCCGGGAAGCATTGTTCCGATAATTGCGATTCCTACAACTGCCGGAACCGGAAGTGAAGTAACAGCGTCAGCCGTTATCTCAGATGAAGCGAGAAATTATAAATTATCTGTAATCAGCTATGAACTTCTCCCGAAATATGCGATATTAGATCCGGAATTGATAATGAGCTTGCCGGCTTCTATTGCTGCACCAACAGGCGTAGATGCGCTAATTCATGCAATCGAGGCATATTTGTCAACGAATGCATCTCCATTTTCAGATGCTATGGCAGAAAAGGCAATGGAATTGATTGGTAAAAATATTAGAAGATTTGTAGCAAACAGACAAGATGCTGAGGCGGCAAGTGCAATGATGATAGGATGTACTTTTGCGGGAATTTCCTTTGCCTGGGCAAAGTTGGGAAATGTTCATGCAATGAGTCATCCGGTTAGTGCATATTATCATGTGGCACACGGTGTTGCCAATTCTATTTTGTTACCGGTTGTTCTTGAATTTAATGCATTAGCAGACAATGGCCGTTATAAAAAAATCTATGATTATATACATGAAACAAATAAGAATGTAACTTCGTTTAAGGCGGAAATGTTAGTTGAAGAAGTAAAAAAATTGACAGCTCAGTTGAATATTCCACAGTCGCTGTCAGAAGTAGGTGTGACTGAAGAGTGCATTCAGGAAATGGCAGAGGATGCATTAAAGAGCGGAAATGTATTGGTGAATCCAAGACAAACAACATTGAGAGATTTAGTAGAGCTTTATAAAAAAGCTTTATAAGATACAGAATAACAATGTAGCGAGAGTAGGATAATGTAAAAATGAAAAAAGAAGAAAAGCTTGAGAAAAAATTTTCGCCTTTAAGTGTGTGGGCTCTTGCTTTTGGATGCATTATAGGCTGGGGCGCATTTGTAATGCCGGGTGAGACATTCCTTAGAAATGCAGGTCCGATGGGAACTCTTTTGGGAATGGTGATATCCATAGTTATTATGGGTATAATTGCACTTAATTACAACTATATGGTTAACCGATATCCTTTGGCCGGAGGAGAGTTCAAATATACACGAATTGTATTTGGAGGTACGCATTCGTATATTTGTGCATGGTTTTTAGCGTTAGCATATATTTTACCTATCTCAATGAATTCTACAGCATTGGCACTAATTGGAAGAAATTTACTGAATAATGTATTTCAGGTTGGATTTCATTACAATGTTACCGGATATGAAGTATATTTGGGTGAAGTGCTGTTAGCTATTTTTGCGGTTTGTTTATTTGGTTATTTGTGTATAAGAGGCGTAGAGTTTGCAGGGCTGTTTCAGGTGATACTGACAATCATGCTTGTGTTCGGTGTTGTGGTTATTGGTGTGGGTGCTATCGTAAGTCCGAAGGCTTCATTAGAGAATTTATACCCATTATTTCCGGATACAACGAAAACATCTGTGTTATCCAGTATTTTTGCAATAATTATTATATCACCATGGGCCTTCTTTGGATTTGATACGATTCCACAGGTTGCTGAAGAATTTAAATTTTCACCAAGAAAGACAAAGATGATAATGCTGTTTTCAATAGTCTTTGGCGGATTTGTATATATCATTTTAAATACAGTGACGGCATCTGTAATACCGGATAACTATGGATCATGGGTTGAATATATAGAAGACGCAAGCAATTTAGATGGTTTGATTTCATTGCCAACGTTTTACGCTGCATATGAATTGCTTGGAAAAGCAGGAGTATTTTCTATAGGAATAGCAGTTCTGGCGGCTGTGTTATCAGGAATTGTTGGTTTCTATATAGCTACCAGCCGTTTACTGTTTTCAATGTCGAGAGATGGTGTGATTCCGAAATGGTTTGGGGAAGTGCATTCGAAGTATAAAACACCTAGAAATGCAATTGTATTTTTGATTTTGATTTCAATAGCAGCACCGTTTTTCGGAAGAAATGCTTTGGGATGGTTAGTTGATATGTCATCTTTAGGGGCATTAATTGGATATGGATATACGTCAGCGGCAACTATTAAATGTGCAAAGGAAGGTAAATCCATTACATTTTTGATAATGGGTTGGATTGGTGTTTGTTTAGCGGTCTTCTTTACGATATTATTATTGATTCCGATTCCGGGATTAAATTGTTCTCTAGGTAAAGAATCTTATATTTGTCTGATTGCATGGACTATTTTAGGGATGTTTTTTTATATGAAGGAAAGGAAGAGAATAGATTTATCCTGAATTTTGATATGATATTATAATTAAGCTGGTATCATGTGGATACCAGCTTCAGACTGTAGACAAAGTTGGTGCTGGGATTATTCTCAGCACCTCGTGATAACTGAAAGGCAGGCTATTCAGCGTTTTATCCAGGGAAGTGAAACTTTGGCAATACATACTACAATACCTGCCCTCATCATTCGTTTGTTTCACTCCTTTTTATTCCAGCGATAAAATCTCTGTACCAATAAGCACTTTCTTTACAAATTCTCTCCTGGGTCTCAAAATTGGTATGAACAATTCCATAACGAAATGTAAACCCTGCACTCCATTCCCAATTATCTAATAATGACCAAAGATAATATCCACGGATATCAATTCCTTCTTCCAATGCCTTACTGATCCAATATAAAAATCCTTCTATGTATTCAATTCGTTCTCTATCATGGATTTTGCCGTCCTGTGTTATTTCCTCACAACAGTTAAATGTGCCGTTTTCAGTGATATAAATAGGAATTTCCAGCTTATATAGATCTTTCAAGATGTGAATTGCTTCGTAAACAGCTTTGGGATAAAACTCAGTTCCATTATCCATAAAATTGCCGCCGACTACCTCTGCTTTCTTTTGCTTGATAAGTGAGGCATCTGCACAATCCACCACGCGGTTGTAACAATTTAATCCAAAGAAATCAATAGGTTGTGATATCTTTTTCATATCATTGTCCTGAATTTGGGGCATACAGTCATGATCTTCCATGTATTTTAAGAGTTCGTCGGTATAACATCCTTTAAATATAGGATTTAAATAAGATCGATAAGTTTTTTCGTTTTCCAGCTCCGCAAGTGCCACGTCCTCCTTAACATCCGGCCGTAATGGATGATGATTCCAGATATCGACCACAATTCCAATTTTCGATTGTTTTAAATTTTCTTCTCGGAATCGTTCGACTCCTTTACCATGAGCAAGTAATATGTGGTGGTTCGCTTGCCGCCCAAAAGTTTCGTTTTTTCTTCCAGGTGCAAAAATCCCTGACGCATACCCTACGTATGTTGCAATAGGTTCATTGATCGTTGTCCACAAAGGGATGTCGTTTCCGAATGCTCTAAATAGAATGGAAGCATATTCCCCATACCAATTTACGGTGTCTCGATTTAACCACCCGCCTTCCCGTTCTAATTCATAAGGAAGATCCCAATGATAAATCGTAGCATTGGCTGTTATGCCATATTGATACATCCGGTCTACCATACGTTTATAATAGTCTAATCCTTTTTGGTTGATTTTCCCTTTCCCTTCTGGAAAAATACGTGCCCAGGAAAATGAAAACCTGTAGGACTGTATATTCAACTCCTTCATTAATTGTAGATCTTTATCCCAGATATGATACATATCACATGCAATATCTGGTCTGGTGCCATCTGCGATCACATTCGGAATACGTGAGAAAACATCCCATATATTCAATCCTTTTCCATCTTTATCAAAAGCCCCTTCTACCTGGGGCGCACTCGTTGCAACGCCGAACAAAAAATGATCTGGAAATTTATCTCTCATATTCTTCATTTCCTGATTCTCCCCCTTTATCCTTCAAAATTATCGCTCAGCCAGGAAAACTCATAATTTAATTTTTGGTTTTCCTCCGAACTATAGCCTTTTTTGTGTGGTATACTTCCAACGGAGTCCTGGAAAAGTAAATATTGATCCGGACTTCCTTCCATTGTTTTCTTTCCGTGTCTGATCCATGTACCATCTTCATTTCCCACATGAAGCCCATTTTTCTCCAGGTATTCAATCAGCTTTTCCCGCAATGCTTTCGTCAATTTTATGTATAATGGATTTTGAGCACGATTCATTAGTTCATCGGGATCTTTTGTTAAGTCAAACAAGTATTCCTTTTCATCCGGGACAGAATAGATATATTTATAACTTTCCCCTAAAATCATGTAGTTTGCATACTCATCCTTTTCATATTCACCATAAATATACTTTCTGTCACAACCATCTGTATAAACATCGATAAGGCTTATGCCTTCTTTTTCTTCCTCCAGAGTAATCCCTGCATATTTTAAAAATGTTGGGAATATATCTAACAAAGAAACCGGTGTATCGCATTTCAATGGTCTGCATCCCGCACCATACATAATTAAGGGGATTCTTGCAGCTGAATCCAGAAAACATCTCTTTCCGTAACAATTATAATCACCAAGCATTTCCCCATGATCCGCTGTGAATATGATCAGTGTATCTTTTAAAAGAGCCCTCGTCTCCAATTGCTTCAGCAAACGCCCTAAATTATAATCCATGAATGATACTTCACCATAATAATGCGCTTTTATTTGCCTGACCAGGTTTTGGTCTGTCCCCTGATCCCGGTATTTGTATCTGTTTTGAAATCGATTCCATAAGGTGATAACGTCCTCATTGTCCGGCGCCTGTTTTGGCAGGGGCATGTCCGGGCCGCGATATAACCTGTTCCAGGGGACAGGAGGCTCAAATGGCGGATGCGGCTTTTCAAAGGATGCCATCATAAAAAATGGTTTTTCTTCATCTCTGCGATCCAAAAATTCAATACATTTATCGACTGTCCAGTGGCTGTGCTGCAATCTTTCAGGCAGCTGCGACACCTGTGGAATATAATACATCTCACTGCGTGCGCCCTTATAATCCGTTACATGCCCGTACCCTTCCTTTTTTATATCTTTATAAAAATCATTCTTTTCCATATCATGGTCTTCATCACAGACTTTTCGTTCATCAAAACCCCATTTTGTACAACTTCCTTCTGGAAATGTAAAATGCATTTTTCCTGCGCCAAATGTTTCATAACCATTATCCTGCAAATGCTGCATGAAGCTCTTCCGTGCTTTTTCCGATGGTAATGTATAGTTTTCATACACACCTGTCTTATGGGGCATCTCCCCGGTATGCAGCGTGTAACGCGCAGGCACACATACTGGGCAGGGAGTATACGCACGTGTGAAGGAAACCCCATGTTCCGCCAGCTTATCCAGGACAGGCGTTTTAACCATAGAATTTCCGTGTGCATGAATTGCATCATATCGCATCTGATCTGTTAAAACAAATAAAATATTGTTCATTTTTTTAGTCCTCTTTTTCTTTAAATTCCGACAAAGTCATTCCAAACTGCTTTTTAAAAACACGGCTGAAATATCTGTAATCGGTGTATCCCACAAGCTCTGCTATTTTTGAAAATGACAGCTCCGGGTTTTGGCGTATCAGAGAACAGGCTCTGGTCAGCCTGTACTGTGCTATAGCATCTCCTAAGGTGATCCTTCTTTTCTTCTTGTAAACTTCACATATATACTGTGGACTATATCCAATTAAGTCAGCCATTTGCTTCAAAGAGATTTTCTCTGAATAATGGATTTTTATATATTTGTCAATCTTATTGCAGAGATCAGTATTATCCAGAGACCAGGAATGCTGAAATTCTATCCCTTCTTCCTTTTTTTTGCGCAACAGTTTTTCAAGTGAGAGCAGCTTTTCTTTTACCTGTTCCAGCGAAACAGGTTTCAGAAAGTAATCCTCAATCCCAATACGAATACACTGCTGTAAATATTCAAACTCACAATATGCACTTAGAGCAATACAAATCATATCTGGAAAACTGCATCTGACTTGTTCAAACAACCATAAACCTCCAAGACCGGGCATTCTGATATCTGAGATGACTACATCTACCGAAAGTGACTTCAGTTTTTTCCATGCTTCTTCTGCGGTATATGCAGTTTCAATAATTTGAAATGAATGTACTCCGCTGCTTTCTATTTTCATTTTCAGATTTTTTAAAACGGAAGGTTCATCTTCTACTAAAAGTATATTATACATGAATCTCACCTCCTATAATGACCTGTGTAAACTCCCCATTTGAGATGATGTCAAATAAAATGTTATTTCCATTGTTGTCTAATTTCAGCCTTAAATATGAATTTATAAGTCCCACACTTACGTTTCCCAGTCCGGAAAGTTCCTGATTGGATTCATAGGACTTTAATTTTTCCAATAATTCTTTTCTTTTTTGATCTGAGAATCCCTGCCCATTATCTTTTACAATAATTTTCCATCCCTGATCACAATATTCTCCCGTTACCCAAACCTTTAAATTTGGCTTTTCCGGGATAAATCCATATAAAATACTGTTTTCTACAATTGGCTGGATAATCAGCATAGGTATCTTCACCTCTTTGATTCTGTCATCAACGTCAATCTGATAGTCAAACCGCTCCTCATACCTATATTTGATCAATTTTAGATACATTTCAGTGTATGCCACTTCATTTGCAATCGTAGTGCAAAAGTCAGACTGCTTTGTAATATATCTCATCATCGTAGAAAGCAGTACACACATTTCGTCTACAGCAAACACTCCGCACTCATATCCCTTTGCGCCTATGACAGTTAAAGTATTACCTATAAAATGAGGTGATATTTGTGATTGCAGTGATGCACGCTGAGCTCTGTATTCCAGTTTTTTGCTCTCAATAAGGGCTGAAATGGACTCCTGAAGCTTCTCATTCATATTGTTGAATGTTTCATAAATTTGTTTGATTTCGTCATAATCGTCTGCGTCAATTTCTAAATGTTCCGACAGTTTTTCAATATTTAATTCGTTCATTTGCTTTTTTAACTGTCTTAATGGCCGGGTCAGACGTTTTGATGCATACCATGAAGTTAAGAATAGTACGCAAAGCAATACAAGGGTACCTGTGATCATTAAAGTTCTCTGTCTGTAATAATATTGAAAGAGCAGATCTTTTGACTGTGCCACAAAGATAAGCAATTGATAATCATTTTGCTGTGAAACTTTATAATAATATCCATTTCCATTTAACACTTCTTTCCCCAGACATTGTATAAAGTTCTCTTTCAAAATAGTTTGTAATGTTTTGTTTTTCTTACGGCTCGAGAATATTTTTTCGTTATCCCTATTATTTACCTGAATGTACGGTGCATTATCAGCACTGTCTGTCTGCAGTTCATCATATAAATTATCGTAATCCTGCTGAATCTCAATAAATCCAACTTTACCATCTCCGTAGCGAATACAGCGTACAAAAGACACGAGTTCGGTCTGATTATCGCTCCATAAATCGGTTGAAGCCGGGCTGATATAGATGTCTCTGGATTGATCCTGGAAATATTGTTTTAGATATTCAATATACTCATATTTCACTTTTTTAATTCCATTTTTTGTTTCGCTTACACCTACTGTAAAAAATGTTGAGTCGGAAAATACAGAAACTCTTCTCATTTCAAAAATCGGACTGATTACATTCATCAGGATACCCTCAGCTTCTTTTCTGTAAGACAACTTATCCTCCGGGGGCATTTGGTCATATTCCGATCTGAGAATTCGTGTCACATTCTTATTCGTCATCAACTGAATAGCCATTCGGTCCATATTTCCGAAATAATGCTGAAACGCGTTATCTGTTTTATTAGTCAGTTCATCGATCAATTCCTTTGACTGGGTTTTGTATAATTCCTCCAGGTATATACTCAGTATCAGCGTCATTGATGTAATGCCAATGAGAATAATACCGGAGAAGATAACAAACATTTTGTTGCTATAAACCCTCAGCAGTTTGCCCATATATGGTTTCACTCCTTTTTCTGGAATGCCGCAAAAAGCTACAGTATACGCTTAACGTCTCTGTAGCTTTTTGCAGCATTACCAGTCTGCCGTTTTTTATATAATTTCAGGAAACGCTTAACCCTTTACGGCACCTGATGTCAGACCTCTTATAATATGCTTCTGTGCAAATATATATACAACAATAACAGGTACTGATGCCATGATCAAGTCCGCAAAAACATAATTCCATTTATTTCCATATGCCGATGTGAAATTATATACCGACATAGGAATTGTCCATGTTGATGTTTCCTTGAAAAGATACAATGGATAGTTAAAGTCATTCCATACGAACATAAATACCAGTACGAAGGTTGTTACGTAAATCGGTTTTAACAGCGGCATAATAATTCTAAGAAACAACACGAACGGAGATGCCCCATCCATCATAGCGGATTCATCTAATTCAATCGGGAGTGTTTCTGCGAATTCTGACATTAAAAATACGACAAAAGGCAAAAACAACCCCGAATAGAATAAAATGACTCCCGGATATGTTCCGTGCAAATTTAAAAATTGTAAAACTTTAACTGTAGTAACCATCTGCGGAGGAGCAACCATTCCTGCGATTATAATCGTTTTGATAACGATTGTAAACTTTGTTTTTCTTCTTGCAATGATAAATGATGCGAGAGAACCAATAAATAATGTTAAAAATACGGAAAAAAAGGTAATCAGACAACTATTCATCAATCCTCTGAACAACCGTCCTTCTATAAATACATTGTAGTAATTTTCAAACATCCATGTTTCTGGCAGACCCAGACCAAGCGTCAAAGCCTCTCCCGGAGTTTTAAAAGAGTTAACAAACATCATCCATAATGGGATAAGGATCGAAAGACTCACAAGAAGCAAAACTATATTAACAATTATTTTGTTTGTTTTCGCTTTTCTAACCATGCTCAGCCCTCTTTTCTCTTCAGGTAAAACATTACAGGAAAGGCAATTAAGCAAATCATAAGGAAAGATAATGTTCCTATGGCAGATGCATATCCAAACATTCCTTCTGAGAAGTTCTCAAATATATATGTGTTAAATACTGCTGTTGCCCGTCCGGGTCCTCCTCCTGTCAATACGAAGACAATACCGAATACTTTCAGGGAATTGATAATAGAATAAATAATATTAACAGTGAAGCCTGCGGTAATCAACTTTAATTTTACATAAATCAATGTCTGGAAACCGGTAGCTCCGTCTAATTTGGCCGCCTCAATAATATCTTCCGGCACACCTTGCAGTGCTGCCAAATAAATTGTCATATGCAGCCCGGTTCCATACCATACTGCGACCAGAATAACAATAAACAGACTGGATCGGGCATCTCCCAGCCAGTTGATCACTGCATCGCCAAGACCAAAAAAGGATAATGCTGTATTGAAAATGCCGTCATATTGAAAAATCCCCTGAAAAACGTATCCTACAATAAGCGGTGTCAAAATTGCCGGAAAAAAGAACAATGCCCGGTAAACTTTAGAAAGTTTTATCTGATTGTCTAACAAAACAGCCAGCACGAGTGCAAGGAAGTTCTGTAAAAAAGCTGTTCCGATTGCATATAATAATGTATTCCGAAGACAAATAAGAATAACCGGATCCTGGAATATTTTCTTGAATTGTTCAAATCCAACAAAGTTGATTGTTTCTCCATATGCACTCCAATCAGTAAAACTGTATCCAAATCCCAAAACAGTCGGCAATAAGTAGAACACAAAGTAAATAATCAATGCAGGCAGTAAGAAATAATAGGGATATGATTTGATCCGTATTTTACTATTCTTCATTTTTACCACTTTCTTTAATAAATTTTGTGTATTCTTCTGTAGCGGTCCGGCATACTTCTTCAGGTGTTTTTGTTTTCACATGCATTTCCTGTAATAAAGGAATAATTGTTCCGCTGGAAAGATATAAACCATCACTGTAATTCAATGTATAATTTCCTTTTTTGTAGAAGCCTGCCATAGATTCTATAGGTTTTACTAGTTCATTCGTAATCTCTTTGTAAGGTGAAAGCAGCTTTGTTTCACTATAATATTTTTCCAGAACATCCTTTTCCAGAAGATAATTCATAAAAGCATCCTGAGCCTCTGTATTTCCGGAATTCATTAAGTAGGCAAACTGCGTACATGTTCCCGATGCAACACCATCTAATGCTGTCATATTGATATTAGCATCAGGAAAGCTTTGATATAAACTTGGCAGCATATTGGAATATGCAAATGACATAGCGGCTTTTCCATTGGCAAGTGCCTCAAACATAGTATCCCATGTTCCTGTCATCATATCAGTCTTGTCATTCATAAAGCCGGCATCCTGAAGTTTCATCTTTGCCTGATAAGATTCTAAGATTTTAGAATCTTCTAATTTGAGTGAACCGTCATTTAATTGCTTCATGGCTTTCTGGCCTTCGTCCGATTTAAAATAGGATGCCAAATATGTCATAGAAAATGCCTGCAGTGGTCCACCCTGTTTGCCCATCTCGTATATAGGGATGATATCTTTTCCTGAATCTTTGATTTTCTGGCAGGCATCATATAATTCATCATACGTTGTGGGTACTTTGACACCAAGTTCATTAAAAATATCCTCATTATAAAACATTCCTGCAAAATCAACGCCCGAGATGGGTAATCCGTAAACATTTCCTTCATAACTTCCGCCAAGGTCATATATCCCATCCATAACTTGGCCAATCCATTCTGTATTATCAAGTGCTCTTGCGTGCTTATCCGGCTGAATCTGTGCAATATAGGTCGGCGACCCAAAGTAAATCATAACATCGGGATAATCCTTTGTTGCTAATTTTGACTGCACAATCTGCATAAACTGATCTGTTGCTCCGGGAACAACCTGAACATCGGTCTTGATTCCTGTTTCTTCTTCAAACCCTTTGTAAACATTTTGGAGAGCTTCTGTATTTGTGGTAGAAGCTACTAAGACCGATAATTTTCCGCTGTTTCCACTCGAAGTATTCTCGCTGTCGGATTGTTCAGACGGTGGATTGCTGCAGCCAACAAGGCTGGCCACTAATATACCACACAATAATAAGGCAATTGATTTTTGTTTCATAAATAATTCCTCCTCACTACAATTTTTTTATTAAAATCATTATAGCATTTGACTAGTTTATAAAATATAGATTATATTCAGTGAATATGTGGACAATCTTGAGGTGTTTTCTGTTTCGCATTAATCAGGAAATACATTAAAGTGGAAAATTAAAAATTTTTTTTGTCTTTTTTGCATTTAACATTGTAGCAGAAAAGAACTGTATATCCATAATATGTGCAATAGTCAAAAAAACACATAAAAAAATTATGTAAAATCCGATCAATGCAGAAGAAATTGCGGAATGTATAGATAATTGTCAGAAAGCGGGCATCCCCGTTGTAACGGTCAATACAAAGGTTAAAGACAGCCAGCACATATGCTTTTACCCCCAAGGCAGGTTTTTGCGTGCTTGCCCGCGAACCGTATGTGCACCTTTCAATGCATACGGCTCTCCATTTGTGTTGATTAAACCCACTAATTATTTTGCTGTAACAGGTTTCGCATACCATCAGTTTTTTTCGTTAAATAGCCAGCATTTTTGTTCCCAGTCTGTGGCTCCGGACAGCTCTGACAGTTTCCTTATGTGGTGGACGATGTTTTCTGATTTTGTCTCACCGCAAAGCTCACAACATTCTTTAGAGAAGTGTGTAAGCAACTCTTTGGATTGTTTTTTGCTTGTATGATTCGTGATGTTTGGTTGCTTTTTGAAGCCATAATCATATAGGTATATTGTTTTAAAGCCGTTGTGAGATGAGTAGCGTGCCTGCATGCGTCCTTCTTTGAAGTATTTCCTCATTATTTTATGCGTTTATTAGATACGTACGGACACCTTGGCACGAGACTTCCCGGACATCCGGATATGTATAAACTCCCGGGAGTTGAAGCGAATACCGGTGTCTTGGAACATGGGCTTTCGATCGCGGCGGGAATGGCTTTAGGTCTGCGAAAAGAACCGCAGAAAGTTTTTTATGTTATGGGTGATGGAGAGCTTCCGGAAGGATCCAACCGGGAGGCGGCTGCGGCAGCAGGGCAATGCGGTCAACCGTGTTGCTCATTAAAGGGACGGGAGGTATGAATGACCGCGTGGATGACGATATAAAAAGGCTGTCGGGAAATAGAAACACTAATATAGGGCATCATGATTCGAATGAATCATGATGCCCTGTATAAAGTTACTTCAATGTTTCTAAACGTTTAGATTTTTCTTTCCTTAAGCATCTGTTTTTTGGTGATATTATCTGATATAATTACAAAAAAGTGTGAAATGTGCGCACATTTCATAATAAAACAAAAAGGAGAAGGTGGAATGAAAAAATCTTTAAGGGCACTAATTGTGTTAGTACTGTCATTTGTTATGGCGTTTTCAAGTGCGATTTCAGTCAGCGCGGCTGAGCCAGATGAACTGGTACTTAGTATCTACAGGACTGCGGATAATATTGTCACGCTTAACTGGGAAGGAGGGGGTGAGGAGGCTGTTGCCTATAACGTGTATGAACAGCCGGTGAATGGAAACAAAACGAAACTGAACAGCACTCCGCTCACAGGTACAACATATACAGCTGCAGATTTGACAGAGAATAGGGTGCATACATTGTCAGTAAAAGCTGTTAACAATTCAGGAGATGAGTTTTGTGAAAGTAATCTAAAAAAAATCGGAATTACTCAAAAGATGGATATCGCCAATGGTCTGAAGAGTTTGAATGATGCAAAGGATAATCTTAAATTGCCAGTTTCAGATCTGGCTTCAAATATGGAGTATCTGGGGCCTACAATTCAAGATGATGAATATCACTATTGGTGTTATTCTTCCGTTACAGATGATAATGGAAAGATCCATCTGTTTATGTCACGGGTTCCGAAGGCAACGAAATTTATACCTGGCTGGAAGACCACTAGTGAGATCGTACATTTTGTAGGAGACAGTTCAGAAGGTCCGTTTACAGAAGTAGGGGTTCCGTTTTCTCCTTCCAATTTGCCTGACGGACAGATGTCCGCCCATAACCCAAGAATTAAGAAAATTGACGATAAGTATGTCCTGCTATATATCGTACGTTATAACTACCAGGGGGCTGGACGGGAAGGAAGCCAGGCAACTTGCATGGCTACAATTGATGAACTGCCCACAGAACCGGGAAGTGATACCATAGATAAGTGGACTCTAGTTCCCGATACAGATGACAGCAGTAAGCTTAATGGTGTTATTACGAGATACGGAGTTAAGGCTGTTAATCCCGATATGTTTAAAGTGAAAAATGAGAATGGTGAGGATGAATATGTTCTGTACTTCAAAGGAAATAAAAATCCAAATATAGAATCTGCACCATATTTTCTCTACTACTCAACATCCTCCAAGTTAGAGGGACCATATACGTTCCAGGGAGAAGCTACAGACTCTAAAACAACAATAGAAGATCCAAGTGTATTTGAGTGGAAAGGCAAGTATTTCATGCTGACATATGATCTTGGTTCTGGTATCTCTGGAGCCGGCTCTGTGGGGATGCTGATTCCTTCACGTACGCCATACGGTTTTTCGTTCAAGGATGCCTGGATCACAGCCGGATTTTTACCGGACTATGTTAATATGCCAGAGGGTACTACACATGCATACAGTGGACAGACCCGTATGGAACGCCCATATATCGTTTTTGAAGATGATGAGCCGGCTTATTTTATAGGAACTAATTCTGCGGATGTAAACGGAAATAAGGTAACACAATCCTATACATTTAAATTCAATCAGCTGCCAAAGCATGAAGTAGTGATTGATGACAGTATTAACGGCGGAAAGATTGAAGTTAAGGATAATGTGGCCGAGGCAGAGATATTCGATGATATTATCCTTAATATAGTACCTGATGAGGGATATGTACTTGTGCCCGGTACATTGAAGATCAGCAGTGTTGATGCAATGGGACGGCCTTATTCTCCTCAGATTGAGACATTAGACGAGGATCAGTACCGCTTTATGATGCCATCTGGTGATGTGACTATTACGGCAGAATTTAAGAAGCCTGGTATTGTTGAGAAGGTTGAGATAACGCCTAAATCAGCAGAGGCAATGAGAGGCGAGACGCAGGTATTTATGGCATCTGTCATAGGGAATGAAGATTGTTCAAAAGAGGTTACATGGAGTGTAGAAGGGGGCAATGGCGTGACAGCTATATCAGAGAGCGGTGTCCTGAGTGTAGATGCAGAAGAACCGGCACAGACACTCACTGTAAAAGCTGTATCTGTAGAGAACCCCACCAAGTCTGCAGCAGCAGAAATATTCGTAGTAGAGGCACCTTCCAACCTGGCCTTGGGCCTGGATGAAAGTGCTTATACAGCAAGCACTCATCACCAAAATGCGCCGGGAACGGTCAAATGTTTCCCCAAGAATGCGTTTGACGGCGTGAAGACCTATACAGGTGTGAATAAAATCTGGACGCCAAAAGCAGGTGATACGGATCCATGGATACAGGTTAATTTTGGTCAGCCAACGGAATTCAATTCTGTGAAGCTTTATGACTATGGACAGGCTAATGGAGGACGCTTTTCATCTGTAGCAATCCAGGTTTCTGATGATGGAATAAAGTGGGACAATGTAAGGGCTAAGGATTTTGTGTTTAATGGAGATGAAAATGTTAAGGAATGTGGATTTGATACAGTGACGAAGCAGTACATGCGCGTTGCAAATCAAAAGACAATCGACAGCTCTAAATTCGTACACCTGCTGGAGGTTGAGGTCTATAATATGCCAACTGTACCGGAGGTAGAGATTCAGCCTCAGAACCAGCGGGCAGAAATCGGAGAGTGGGCTACATTTTCAATAAAGGCAGCAGGAACTCCAGAGCCGGCTTATCAGTGGCAGGTGAGCAAGGATCAGGGCCGGTCATGGGAGATCATTGAAGCTGCGGTTTCCTCAGAGTATACAACAGAAGCATTGACCATTCAGGAGAATGGCGGCTGGTATCGTTGTATTGCAACAAACAAAAAGGGCAGCAGTATATCAGAGGCAGCAGAGTTGGAAGTATTCTGTGACCATGTGTTTGATGATGACTTTACAGTAGATAAAGCTCCTTCCTGTACGGAAGAGGGGAGTAAGTCCATTCACTGCAATAAATGTGAGGAAATAAAAGAACAGCAGACAATGCCTGCACTGGGGCATGATTTTGCAGAATACATATTCAATAACGATGCATCCTGTGAAGGGGACGGAACAAAAACAGCGCAATGCAGCCGCTGCGATGTGACAGATACCTGTAAGGCAGAGGGAACCGCAACAGGACATTCCTTCGGTGAATGGATCGTTGTGAATGAACCGACGGCCGATGCGGAAGGAAATCAAGAGAGAATATGTAAAAACTGCGGACAAAAGGAGTCAGAAATAATTCCTGCAAAAGGAAATCCAGAGCCTCCAAAGGTAGATGATGGAGAAGATGATAATAAGAATAATGGAAATAAAGATGATGGAAATAAGAACCAGGGTGATAAAAATTCTGGGAAAACTAATAACAGTCAGAGTGTTAAGACCGGCGATTCATCAAACATCGGTGTTTGGGGCGGAATCCTTGTACTTTCTATAGTCTTATTTGTTGCAGTAATAGTAAGAAGACGAAGAAGAAAATAGAGATAAACGATGAATTTAGCTTAAAGATTATGGAGGAAAAGAAAAACAGACTAAAACATAGAACAAACAATTTTTTCAATCTTAATTTTTTTTGCCCTTTCATTCTAATTTCAGACGAGCGTTATCATTACTGGTGTATTTCAGCGGTAGATGATGAGGAAGGAAATACCCATCTGTTTGTAGCAAGGTGGCCGTCAGATGTTAATTTTGATGTGGGATGGCGAACAGTAAGTGAGATCGCACATTTTGTAGGAGAGAGCCCTGAAGGCCCATTCGAAGAAGTAGGAACAGTTTTTTCGAATGAAAACTTGCCGGAGGGACAGACAGCAGCACATAATCCCAGGATTACGAAGATAGATGGAGTGTATTGTCTATTATACATGGTACAAACAAGCGAAGGCCATAAAGTCTGTATGGCGACTTCTGATTCGCCCAACGGTCCATGGAAGTTAGCAGGAGAAGATGGAATAGTAGTTGCTTATAATGGAAAAGCCGATAATCCCGATCTTATAAAAGTAGGGGATAAATATCATTTATATTTTAAAACAGATGTTCCAGACGCAGGGATTAGTTTTTTTGTAGCTGTTTCAGATAGTTTAACAGGATCTTATACAGTTAAAAACAGAGTGATGGATAATTATGGATCTACAGAAGATTGCTGTGTGTTCGAATGGAAGGGCAAATATTTTATGATGACCTATGACCACAGCGGAAGTATGACTGGTGGTGGAAATGCAGGCATGCTCTGGGTATCTGAGGATGGGTTGAATTTTAAAATCGCTGATACCCAAATTGGATATTGAGTAATTAGCGATTATGTCAAACGCCCGGCCGGATCGACAGCTACATATCATAAGTTGGCCCGTATGGAACGACCTGAAATTCATATTGTTGATGGAAATCCGGCATATTTTTATGCTGCGTCCGCGATCAGTATAGATGGCTTAGGAGCTTCACAAAATTATATTTTTAAAATTAATCCTATGCCAAAGCATAATATTATTGTCCCAGGGGGAAACAATGGCACTGTTGAGTGTGATGTGACAAGTGCGGAGCAGTATGATACCGTAACTGTAGATGTCAGACCGGATGAAGGCTATAAACTGGTACCGGGAAGCCTGAAAGTAAATGACGAAGCTGTAAAGATGGATGAGAATACTTTTACTATGCCGGCAGAAGAGGTTACGGTAACAGCTGAATTCAGATCCGCTGACAGTGGAAGTGTAACTGGAATTATGGTTATTCCTTCTGAAACATCTGTTTATCAGGGGAGCACAAAGAGATTTGATGCCAGTTTAAAAGGTGAAGGTGAATTTTTTAAGGATGTTCAATGGGGGCTGACAGGGGAAAGCCAGGAAACTTCAATTTCTGAAGAGGGGATACTGACAGTAGGAAAAAATGAAACTGCAGAAACCCTGGAAGTGACAGTTAAATCATTAGATAATGAAGCGTTTAAGGATACGGCTGTAGTTAAAATATTAGAACAGCCGGCTAATCTTGCAATAGGATTAGGTGATGCAGCATATTCAGCCAGCTCTTCATTTACAAATAATAAAAATGTATTTACCAAACCACAGTATGCGTTTGATGGAATTATGCAATTTAATAATTATAATATCTGGACACCAACGAATGATAAGACAGTTGATCCTGAACCGTGGCTGCAGGTGGATTTTGGAAAAATGACAGGGGTTAATACAATTAAGATATATGAGAGAGATAATAATGGAAATCGTCTTATGGGTCTGACAGTACAAAAACATGATGGGAACGATTGGGTTGATGTTTTGTAGCCGGAACTGCGGAAATAACAGTTACTGCAGAAGACGGTGGTTATACAGCTTCATGTAATGTTATAGTTAATGCAGAAAAGATTGTAAAACATAAGATTACAGTGTTGCAGTCAAAAGGAGGGAAAATCACTCCAGACAGTTTGGAAATTAAGGAAGGTGAATCTCAGGAGTTTAAAATTCAGGCTGATAAGGGATACTTTATTAAGGATGATTTTGTAGATGAAAATTCAGCAGGGGCAGTCACAAAATATTATTTTAAAAATGTGAGTGGAAAACATACGATTAGTGCTGTATTTGAAAAAAAGAGCACTAACCAATCAGATCCTGGTGATACAAATACGGGGGATATAAGCAATAGTGTAAAAAATCCGGCAGTGAAAACAGGAGATTTAACAGATATTCTGACTCCGACTATTGTTTTGGGAATTGCCATAGGTTTATTAGTTGTTATAATATATAAGAAGAAAAAGTATTCGGATATATAAAACAGCAATGGGATGAATCCAAATAAAGTTTTAATGGGGCTGTCGCACTAAGTAATTAGTGTGCGGCTCTTTTTTGATCAGCGGAAAGGACAGATGACCGGTAAGTAAAATTTCGTAAAAAAATAACTGCTGGACCT
Source organism: Clostridium sp. D5 (assembly GCF_000190355.1). Lineage (NCBI taxonomy): Bacteria > Bacillati > Bacillota > Clostridia > Eubacteriales > Clostridiaceae > Clostridium > Clostridium sp. D5. The sequence goes on from NZ_GL870813.1 coordinate 18,627, forward strand.
CGAAAGAATACAGCAGTTTGTCGTAGGTAAAGGTAATGTTATATGTGAAGGAGGATGACGTAACGCTCATTGTCACTGGCACATTAGCATACAATGTAATAGCTGCGGCTGAAGCTTTGGACAAAAGAGGGGGAGAAGCGCGTATCGTGGCTATACCTAATCCGTCCTCACTCAAACAACTATAAATTCGTTTTCCTGCTCTATGTAACGACAGAATATAAACAGACCACAAAGCACTTGTGCTGGAAACTTTTCAGTAGTATCAATCGTCCATCCGCCAGAGATTCCCTTGTGCATGATTTGCAGTATAATAGTGCCAATCTTATCTTTCAGGGAATAGTTCTGGTTGTTGTGCATGACCAGCAGATACCCGATATCCCCGATGGATAAATCTGCATGATCGATCTTCGGCGTACGACAGATCGGCCAGCCAACAATGTCAGGATCATCGTCTTTAGCGTAGCAGGGATGAGCTTCCATCAGCACTTCGCCGTTATTGTTATTTAAAGTAAAAATTCTCAAACGAACATTCCCGCTTTTTTTTGCCGGAGCACCTAATATGTTAATATCTGTATGATACTGTTTATCATCATCTGACAGAAAAATGGTTTTCCTTGCTCCCCAAAAAGAACTCTTGATTTGGGCAAGCATTCTTCCGTTTTTAGGGTTGGATAGTGTTCCTGATTTCATCATATACCGCATAATTTCACCTCCGAATTAGAGTAAGGAAAACAGGATTAAACCAAATACTCCTGCCCCTGACATTACCTTAATAGGATTTACCTTCCACCTTTGCAGTACAAAGAATGCGACGAGAAAGATTACCAAAGCCGGAATATCTATACTGGCAAGATCAGAAGGCAAAGTTGTAGTGCCATAAACCGCTGTGAAAAACAAATTGATTCCCGCCGAGGCGATCATGGCAATCACAGCAGGACGAAGTCCGACGAGAACGCCCTGTACAATACTTAATCCTCGGAAACGATAGTAAACATAGGCCAGTGTCAACACAATAACGCAGGACGGGAATACACAGCCGATGGTTGCAATGACAGCACCGGACAGACCGGCTACCATCGTGCCTACAAACGTTGCGGAATTGATTGCAATAGGACCCGGTGTCATTTCCGCAATGGTAACAATATCTGCAAATTGGGCCATGGTCAACCAGGAATTCACTTCTACTACCTGATGCTGGATCAAAGGCATAGCTGCATACCCTCCGCCAATGCTGAACAGACCAATTTGAAAGTAACTCCAAAACAGTTCCAGATAAATCATTTGCGCTTCTCCTCCTTATGCAGCTTTTCTCTATACAGCGTTTCCAACGCTCCAATGATGCCGCAAACAAGGATCACCAGAATAATGTTAGCGGAAAAGAAGCGAACGGCAACAAATGCGCCCAGCAATACTAATACCGGTAAAATCCGCCTTGTTTGCATGAGTGTTTTGGACATATCAATGACTACATCAAAAATCACCGCAGCTACACCACAGAGCATTCCCGCCATGACCAGATTGACGATGGTATTGGCACGGAAAGCTTGATAAAACAGTGAGATGATCGAAATAATGATCAGCGGCGGTGTCACTGTTCCAAATACAGCCAGTAATGCACCGGGGATACCTGCCACATGATATCCGACCAGAATTGATGCGTTTACAGCTATCGCACCCGGGGATGACTGTGCAATGGCAGTCATATCCAGCATTTCTTGTTCTTCGATCCAGCTTAATTCCTCTACAAACCGTTTTCGCATCAGCGGGACGATGACAAATCCGCCGCCAAAGGTGCAGGCGCTCAGTTTGAACACAGAGAAAAACAGTTTTACTAACTCAGTATTTTTTTTTATTTTTCATGTTATCACCCTCCATGGGTATTATGATAGCACTTGTTTTCTGATAATGGAAATAATATAATTAAATCAGAATAATACGGTTTTTGATATAAGGAGGAGTGAAAAAATGACTTTGCGCCATATGAAAATATTTTGCGCCATTTGTGATGCGAACTACAATACAACTAGAGCAGCAGAGAACTTGAATATGACCCAGCCAGCGGTTAGCCTCGCCATCAAGGAATTGGAGAAGTATTACGGCATTGTTCTTTTTGACCGAATTGGAAGGCGGCTTCAAATCACTCCGGCAGGAGAAAATTTTCTCCAATATGCACTTCGTATCTCCGCTCAGTTTGACGATATGGAGAGAGAAATGCGGAATTGGGATTCCATCGGTCTTTTGCGAATAGGGGCAAGCATTACCATAGGTGCGCAGTTTTTTCCCAGCTATGTAAAAGCGTTTTATCACAGGCACCCAGGCATTGAGGTAAATGTTACGATTGCCCCATCCGACCAACTGGAGCAAGCTCTTATGAATAACAAACTGGACTTTGCGTTGATAGAGGGCACTTCACACAACCCTGCTATGTACACTGAGGAATATATGGAAGATCGCCTGAGTATTATCGCTTCACCCAAAGAAGGCTTTCAGCAGGGCCAGAAGTTAACCTTGGTGCAATTCAGGCAGCAGCGTTTTCTTTTGCGAGAGATGGGGAGCGGCACAAGGGAGGTCTTTGACAGGGCGGTAGCAAACGCAGGTTTCTCCATAAAGCCGATCTGGGAGGCAACAAGCACCACCGCCCTCGTCAATGCTGTTATCAATGGTCTGGGTATTGCTGTTCTACCCCACCGAATGATACAAGGACCGCTGGAGCGTGGTCTGGTAGTCACCATTGGCTCGGATGGTATGGATTTCAGGCGCAGCTTTTACATCATCCATCATAAAGACAAATATCTGACACCAACGGCAAAAGCGTTTCTTGATCTCTGTCGTAACTATGAAATAGACTATCCCTTACCAAAATACAATGGATTGCTTTAACTGACTTCCCCTTCCATGCATTCAAAATAAAAAATCCTCCCCAAAAAAATCTATTCGCAGACTCAGGGAGGGATTTTGGGTAGGTAGTCACTTAAACAGGCAGATATCCTCAGGATAAACGGTGATGAAACGGAAAGATTTTTCAAACACATCACTGGACAAATATAAACTTACCTCCCCTTTTCCAATTCCTGACTTGTCACATTCGAGAAGAAATCTGTCTCCCAATGTTCATGATTGTGTCATAATATTTTTCAAAAAACATCTGAAAACTCTTACAAAAATAGCTTTTATAGGTTCCGTCAGCCGGATTATAATCCCTGCTGCGCTGGCAGCCTCCCCGGCAGAGCCGGTAATAGCGGCATTCATGACATGCTTCATCAACCATCCGAGAACGCTCGATAAACCTGATTTCTTTACGGCGCTCATTAATCTGATCCAGCCGGTCTTCATTAAAATTCCCAAGACGATATTCATCCAGCATGTAGAAATCACAGGGATAGATGCTTCCGTCCGCCTCGGCTACATTCTGAATACCACATACGCCGCGCTGGTCGCAGGATTCTGCCATGTATCCGGCAGCCAGGCTGATATAATTCTCGAATTGCCGGATATATGGCTGTTTTTGATGCTTCAGGTCACGATACCAGAGGAAGAACAGATCAATTAGGAACTGACCATATACTTCAGGGGTCAGGGCATAGGGGGTATTCTCATGCCCTTCATATAAGGGGTCCAGGCAGGGAATATACTGCTGGTAATTCCAGCCGCGCTTCCTGTAGGCAGTATAGATATCTGTAATATTGCCGGCAACAAGCGGGGTTACGACCGTAAGGATATTGTAATCAACACCATACCTGTCCATTAACTCGGCAGCATGATTAACTCTGGCATAGGTAGCTCCCCCCTTTTTATCGTGGCGGAAAGTATTGTGTATGTCTGGTGTGCCGTCCACGGACAGACCGATCAGGAAGTTGTTCTCTTTAAAAAAACTGCACCAGTCTTCAGTAATTGAATATCCATTAGTCTGCAGGGCATTTGTTACTTGAATCTGATTCCTGTTATACTGTTTCTGATAGGCAACAGCTTTTTCAAAAAATTCCAGCCCTCTCAGAGTTGGCTCCCCCCCCTGATACGCATAGCTGATCATCCTTTCAGCCCGGAGCATGGTTTTGCGTATGATATTCTTAAGAGTATACTCACTCATGAATCCATAAGACTTCTGATTACGTTTTTGAGCTTCATCGCAGTAAAAGCAATAATCACATGACATATTGCACATGCTGGAAGATGGTTTCATTAAAACACTGATTGCGGGCATTGTATGTACTCCTGTTCTATGTTTTTTTTGTGTCTTTTTATGTGAAAGCAATGGATACTATAATTAATAAAGGAAACTTCCCCATGCTTAGTAATGAATAACCCCTTTACAGATAATATTCTTAAAGCCTTACGCAAGGGAATTTGTGAAACGCCATATTTTTTATTCACTTCATTGTGTAATCATGGATAATTTAAATTATAAAATTGTCCCATTAAAATGTCAAGAAATGTATAAATTAGGTTCGATTATGAAAATCGTTATTTTCACACCTTCTGGCGTGCACAGTAATTGAATATCAGCATTTTAGTCAACTAACCGTAACAGGATTACAGGTTAAGTCAGAAAAATTGAAAATTGATATCCAAATGTTGAAAGAGCGGTTTGATCAAGATAGTAGTGGATAGGTTTATTTCTATTTTTCCATATAAAAGCATCCATTTAGCCATGTTCATATCATTCCTCAGGAAGTACAATAATAGCATGTCGGCAAAATAACATCTTTCGTTAAAAAGGAGCATGAATTATGAGAGGTTTGATAAAACATCCAAATGTAATATTAGTGATTACCGATGATCAGGGATACGGCGATTTGGGATGTACAGGAAACAGCCGGATCCATACCCCCAATATTGACCAGTTTTATCAGGATAGTGTCCGCTTCACCGATTTTCATGTTGCGCCTATGTGTGCACCTACCCGCGGTGGCATCATGACAGGAAGGCGCCCCTTGCGCAATGGGGTATGGGCAACCTGTTGGGGAAGGTCGCTACTTAAGCAGGAAGAGTACACGCTTGCGGAATGCTTTCAGGATAACGGCTATATAACAGGCTTGTTCGGAAAATGGCATTTAGGGGATAATTATCCCTACAGACCTCAGGACAGAGGGTTTACAAAGGTTGTCGCGCATAAAGGCGGAGGCGTGGGACAGACGCCGGATTTCTGGGGAAATCATTATTTTGATGATACATATTTTGATAATTCAGTTCCACGGAAGTATGAAGGGTACTGCACTGACATCTGGTTTGAACAGGCAATGCGGTTTATGAAAGAAAGGGAAGGGCAGCCTTTTTTTACCTGCATTGCAACGAATGCCCCGCATAGCCCATATCTGGTTGAGGAAAGATACAGCAGGCAGTATCAGAACATAGAAGACATATGTTACCCGGAATTTTATGGAATGATAACCTGTATAGACGAAAACTTTGGCAGATTAAGAGACTTCCTGAGAGAAGAAAATCTGGAAGAGGATACCATCTTAATATTTATGACGGATAATGGAACATCGGGCGGCGCCGTAGTTGATGAACGGGAGTTTGTGGTAAAAGGGTTCAATGCAGGGATGCGGGGGAAGAAGGGCTCGTATTACGAAGGCGGTCATAGAGTGCCGTTTTTTATACGCTGTCCTGGACTGGGGATCAGCGGGGGAAGAGATTGTAACAGCCTGAGCATGTATACGGATATTATGCCGACTCTGATCAGTCTGTGTGGGCTGGATCTGTCTGAGGACTGTAAAATGGATGGCACAAGCTTCGCCCGGGCTTTCTCAGGAATAGAGGTAAATAAAGAAAGAATAGAATTCATCCAGTACCGTCAGGACACATTCATCCCGGAAAAGTGGGAAAATACTGTGCTGAAAGGCCCATGGAGACTGGTGCGAGGGAAGGAACTTTACAATATTGAAAAGGATACCCAGCAGATACAGGAAGTTTCAGGAGAATATCCGGAAATTACACGGGAATTGCGCAAAGCCCACGAAGACTGGTGGGAGGAAGTGAAAGAATCTCTGGAGGATTATTGCCCAATCATACTGGGACACCCGAAGGAAAATCCAACCACATTGAATGCAATGGATGTCTTGGGGGATGTGGCGTGGAGCCAGGATATGGTTGCAAAAGCAGCAAAGAGCTGTGGCCGGTGGCCTGTAAGATTCAGCGGTGCCGGAAAATATATCTTTAAACTCAGACGCTGGCCGGCAGAACTGCAATTACCCCTTAATGAGGAATATGGGGATATTGACAGACTGGCGCCATATAAGCCCGACTATCCAATGTGTCACGTGAAGTATACTGATGCATGGATTAAGCTGGATCATATGAAGCAATATAAGGCGGTAAAGCCGGACAGTCAGGAAATCAGTTTTGAGCTGGAGGTGAATGCTGCACAGGATACGGTTTTAGAAGCGGGTTTTCTGGATGACAGTCATAAATCCTTTGGAGCTTATTATGTGGAGGTTGAGAAAGTAGATGACACTCCTTGAAGTTTCTGATTTTACATAAATATGTAATTAATTTTCCATAGAATCAAAGGGGAAAATATGGTTAACTAAACGTATCAAATGAACGAGGAGGAAAGGAAATGAAAAAAGAAGTGGTAAAAAAGTGTCTGGCTGTTCTGTGTACAGTCTGTCTGGCAGGAAGCATGGCCGCATGCGGTACTGCAAAAGAGGGGGCGGATGAAAAGAACGAAAAGAGCCAAAAGAAGGAAGAAGTGACTGTTTCTGCATTGCTGCAGCAGTCCAGAAATTATCCGGGTCTGCAAAAAATGGTTGAGAAATTGAAAGAAGAAGAAAATATAACGGTGGATCTTCAGATCGTCCCGGATGACCAATATAATAATCTTCTGCAGATGAAAATCAATTCAGGAGAGGCACCGGATATGATTGATTATAATCTGCCGGCAATCTATGGCCTGATTGATCCGGAGACATATCTGGCAGATTTATCGGATGAGGAGTGGGTTGGTAATCTGAAGAATCCGGATGTAGTAACACATAAAGACGGGAAAATATATGGCTTCCCATTTCAGGAAAGTTCCGGGGTATCTGGAATTTTGTACAACAAACAGGTATTCGAGGAGAACAATCTGGAGATACCGGCCAATGAGGCGGAATTCGATGCTGTGTGCGATGCATTATTAGAAAAGGGAATTACTCCATTATTACTGCCGGCGGATAACTGGGTACCACAGATATGGATGTCTACAGGGCAGGGGCTTGCTGCCGGGAGCGTGGATAGTGCCAAAGCCATTGCAGACAGTATACTGACACATGAGAAAGAGTTTACAGATTATCCGGAAATGGTGGAGGCAGTTGATACGTATCTTTCGATGTTTGAGAAAGGATACTTCAATGAAGACTATCTGACGGTAAGCCATGATGCCAATCTGGAACGTATTGCAAATGGGGAAGGCGCAATGCTGTTTGGCTCAGCAGGCATCCTGAGCTCTATAGAAGGGACGTTTCCGGATGCGCCAATCGGGATGTTTAATGTACCGTTTGATTATAACAAGAATGATTTACTGGTCAGCGGATTATTCTCTATCGGCTTTTCCGCTTCAAAAAACAGCCCAAATCTTGATACGGTGAAGAAGATTTTTGATTTATGGGCAACGCCTGAATATTTAAACCTGTGGTTTGAAGACAATGCCGGTTTCCCGGCCTTTGAAGGGGCTGACGGAGGCCCGATGAATGAAGAGGTTTTAAGTCTTTATGAAAAGTATTCTTCTGAAGGGAAGATCGTGGGAGAGATGAATAATTATCTGAATGATATACAGCCATTATATAAAACAACATTATGGGTTTACTATCTGGATGCACCGGCAAAAGGAATGACAGGGGAAGAACTTCTGACTCAATTCCAGAAGGATGTAAATGCATACATGAAAGAGAAGCAGGCACCGGGATTCGAATAAAAACAAAAAGGTACGGTACAGATGTGCCGTACCTTTTTTGAAAGGAGGTTTTATTATGCACAAGAAATTAAACAAAAAACGATATCCAATTTATTTTGCGACACCGGCACTGCTTGTATACACATTGTTTATTATACTTCCATTTGTGATCAGCACGGTGCTGTCCATGACGGACTGGAATATTGAAAGAATGTACAATCCAGTATTCAGGGGGCTGGGCAACTACATAAAGATTTTTCAGGATCCCGTCTTTATCAGATCCATACAAAATACTCTGCTGTTTGCTGTCAGCACTACAATTTTAAAGACATTGTTTGGTCTTCTGCTGGCACTGGCATTAGTAAAGGCATCAAAATTGAATAATGTACTCCGGACAATTTACTATGTCCCCTGTGTGTTAAGTCCAATGATTATAGGTGTTATCTTTACGTCAATTCTGGCAAATGACGGTCTTTTAAATCACATGCTATCAGGCATAGGGCTGTCCGGCCTGGCGGTAAACTGGCTGGCAGACTATATAACGGCTATGGGGTCTGTGATCCTGATTGAAGGCTGGATGTGGTCGGGGTTTAATATGTTTATCTTTATCGCCGGCCTGCAGGCTATCCCGGCAGACTATTATGAAAGCGCATGTATTGAGGGGGCTTCAAAATGGAAGCAGTTCAGGCATATTACGCTTCCGCTGCTGATACCTTCCTTTACCATTATTATCACTTTAAATATTACCGGAAGCTTAAAAGTATTTGATTTGATATACGTGCTGACCAAAGGCGGCCCGGGATTTGACACGCAGGTGCTCAGCACATTTGTTTACAAGGCATTTGGTCTGGGGCTGCTGGGAGAATCCAGTGCTGCAAGTGTCATATTATCATTGATCGTTGTATGCATATCGTTTCTGCTGAACCGATATCTTGCAAAAAGGGAGGTAGAAATGTGATGAAAAGGATAAAAGCAGGAACCGTTATTAAATATATTTTCATGATTATCCTCGCTGCCATGTTTCTGGTTCCCGTTATCATGATGTTATTAGGCTCTGTAAAGGATGCCGGCCAGGCACTTCAGTTCGACCTTTCCTGGCCAAAGTCATTTCATTTTGAAAACTATTCGTATGTTTTTGAGCATGGTAATATACTCAGAGGCTATATGAACAGTTTTGTTATTACAGTCAGTGCTACGGTACTTACCATACTGTTCGGCGCATTTGCCGGGATAGTAATAAGCCGGAGGAGTGATAAAACATCGAAAAGATTATATTACTACTTTATTTTTGGGCTTACCATGACATTACAGACCGCCAGTACATTTGCATTGTTAAAAGTTCTGAATATTTACGGAACAAGATTTGCTGTAATTGCAATCTATATAGGCATGAGGATGCCATTTACCATTATGAGTTTCAGCAGCTTTGTTAAAGGGATTCCCCGTGAGATTGATGAGGCTGCCATGATTGATGGCTGCAGGCCGTTTACGATGATTGTCCGGGTTCTGCTTCCGATATTAAAACCGATTACGGTAACCAATATTGTGATTACGGCAATCAGCTGTTGGAATGATTTTATGGTTCCGCTGTTCTATTTGGGATCGGCGCAGAAATGGACAGTAACACTGTCTGTTTATAATTTTTTTGGTATGTTTGCAAGAAATTGGAATTACGTCTTTGCAGTTTTGACACTTACAGTCCTGCCAATTATTATTTTGTTTTTATTCCTGCAGAAATATATTGTATCAGGCATGACGTCTGGTGCCGTGAAAGGATGACATAATGAAAAAACCAAATATATTATATATCATGTCGGATGACCACAGCTTAAATGCCATAAGCTGTTACCAGTCCATTTTATCTGGTGTATTTCACACAAAACATCTGGATCGGCTTGCAAAGGAAGGATGCCGCATGGACGCATACTGTGCTACAAATGCAGTTTGTACACCGGCAAGGGCAACCATTATGACCGGACAGTATGGGCAGATAAATGGAGTGAGGACGCTGGACGATGACTGGAATCCAGAGAAAGGGCCTAATCTGGCAAAACTTTTACAGGATGGGGGATATACTACGGCTTTATTTGGAAAATGGCATCTGGGATGTGAGCCTTTGGGATTTGATGAATATAAGTATTTATCGGATGGGACAGGGAAAGCAGGTGAACAGGGGGTATATTTTAATCCATTTTTTAAAGAGCGGCAAAAGGGAATCAGACAGCATGAAGGATATGTGACGGATATTATCACAGATATGACGACGCGGTGGCTGAAAGAGCGGGACCGGTCGAAACCGTTCTTTGTGATGTGCAACCATAAAGCACCGCATGATTTTTGGGAATACCATGAAAGGCATGAAGACATGTTTGCAGAGAAAGAGATACCGGTACCGTGCAGCTTATTTGAGAATAAGGTACACAGAAGTCCCGCTACAAGAGAGCGGGGGAGCTCAGTGACTCCCAGAAGTAAAATACGCAGCCTGTATGAAGACTTCTGCAGACCGGATTATGTCACAGGGCCGCTGACCAAAACAGAAACAATGTCTTTCGAAGAAAAAGGATATGCCGCGTACCAGAAATACTTAAAGGATTATCTGCGGACTGTGGCGGCCATTGACGAGTCAGTGGGAAATATTTTAAATGAGTTGGAAGAACAGGGAATCTTAGATGACACAATTGTGATTTATACATCAGATCAAGGTATCTTTTTGGGAGAACATGATTATCAGGATAAAAGGTGGAGCTTTGAAGAAAGCCTGCGGACACCAATGCTGGTCCGCTATCCAAAAGAAATTCCGCCGGGCACCGTCTGCGGTGAACTGATGTCCAACATAGATGTTGCACCTACATTGCTGGATTATGCAGGATGTGATATAGTAAAAGACATACAGGGAATCTCATGCCGGAATATGATTGCAGGAAAGAAACAGGAAGAATATCATGAAAATATATACTTCCGATATTGGATGCATTTGGCACACAATCACGATAATCCTGCCCATTACGGCATTAGAACAAAAGAATATAAGCTGACGTTTTATTATGGTATGCCTCTGGATGCGAAGGGGGCTTTGAAACAGCCTACGCAGCCCGGATTTGAAATGTATGATCTGATCCGGGATCCACAGGAACTGAACAATATATATGGGCAGCCCGCATATCTGGAAATCCAGGAAAAATTGAAGCGGCAGATGGAAAAAGCGAAAGAAAAATACAGGGATGAAGATTATGATTATAAGGAGCTGAAAAGATTATATGAAACATTCGAAGAAACCTAATATTTTGTTTATTGTTACAGACGATCAAAGGTATAACACCATCAGGAAATTAGGAAATCCGGAGATTATAACACCTAATATGGATGCACTTGCCAGATGCGGGACTTCATTTACGCAGGCCCATATTCCGGGGGGAACCAGCGGAGCGGTATGTATGCCAAGCAGGGCAATGATACATACCGGGCGGACGCTGTTTCAACTGGAGGATGAAGGGCAGAACATACCTGTGGAACATAAGACATTGGGAGAAACTTTAAAAGAGGCGGGATATTATTGCTATGGGACGGGAAAGTGGCATAATGGCCCGCCCTCTTTTACCCGGAGTTTCCACCAGGGAGATAACATATTTTTTGGCGGCATGTGGGATCACTGGAATGTGCCTACGTGTTATTATGACCCAACGGGTAAATATGATAATGAAATTAATTTTGTCGCTAATTTTTGGGAAGAAAATAAAGTAATCAGACAGCATTGTGACAGATTCCATCCCGGAATCCATTCAACGGAACTGCTGACGGATATGGCAGTCTCATTTTTGGACGAGTATACAGAAGACAGGCCGTTTTTCCTGTATACTGCGTATCTTGCGCCCCATGACCCCCGGACGATGCCTGATAAATATAAGGAATTATACCAACCGGAAAACATGACACTGCCTGTCAATTTTCAGAAGCAGCATTTTGAATTTGGGGTTTCCGGAATCCGGGATGAGCTGCTGGCACCTTATCCGAGAACAGAGGAAGAGATGCGCCGCCAGCTTGCGGAGTATTATGCGATGATTACTCATCTGGACGATGAAATAGGAAAAATTATGGAGGCTTTAAAAAGAAATCAGCAGTGGGAGAATACAATAATCATTCTGACAGGCGATAATGGACTGGCAATCGGCAGCCACGGACTGATGGGAAAGCAGAATCTTTATGAAGAAAGCATCCGTATACCGCTTATCTTTGCAGGGCCGGGGATTCCCAAAGGGCAAGTAAGAGATCAATTTGTGTATCTTTTGGATATCTATCCCACTCTCTGTGATATATTGGGGATAAGCATACCCCCCACAGTACAAGGGAAAAGCTTTGAGAAGGTTTTTGGTGAGGAGACATCAGTAACGCGGGAAACTTTGTACTTTGCCTATAATGATCTGATACGCGGTGTGAAAGACAGACGCTATAAACTGATCCAGTATCGGAACGTATCAAACTGTACACAGCTGTTTGACCTGCAAAATAATCCCGATGAAACAGAGAATCTTGCAGAGGAAGAAGCATGCCGCCTTACAAGACTCAGACTGGAGCAGATTCTGTCAGAGTATAAGGATGAGTGGGGGGACGAAGCACATCCTATGGGACGGAGATATTGGCTGAAAGAATCGTAAGTGTTATTATTTGTGCTCCCGGAGACTTACATGTAAGTTTTAAACAGGCTGTGGGGTGCGGAGACGGAAAATCCAGGGAGGCCGGATATGAGAAAGAACTTCAGCGTAAAACTATGGGCAATTAATACAGCTCTTCTATTCGCAGTTTTATTTGTTATTTTTTCGTTCAGTATTGTTGTATATGTTCATGCTAAAGAACGTGAGTCCACAGCCGATATGCAGAATGAGCTGAGGGGGATAGAACGCAATATTTTGAACCAGATAGAACTGTTAAAAACAGTAAGCCTGCAGACCGGGACAAATGATTTTCTTGCGGGTAAATTAAATGCAGCACGGCAAAGCCCGGATTTATTTGACATAGACACAGAAGCTAAAACAGAGGTCTATAAGATCCTGTGGCCGTATATCCTGGAACGTGAAAAGGTCAGCAGGATCAGTGCTTATAATGATGAAGGCACCTTTGTTTATGTAGGTGAAGCGGTTGATGAACAGGAAAGTGTGTCGTACCGTGAACATAGCTATATCCCCGAGGTGTTTAAGCAAAAGCAGGAAGCGGCAGACTGGTTTTGCCTTGATGCAGATCGTATTTCTGTGGTCCGTAAAATAAAAACAAGCCCAATTTTCGGCATGGAGACTGTCGGCTATATTGAGGCGGAGCTTGCTCTTGGGCTGTGGGAAAAGCAGCTTTTCGGGGATGACACCAGTACGGATGGATATATTGTATATAATACCGGCACAAAAACCCCGCTGTTTTTTCACCAGATTCCGAAAACGGTTATGAATGGGCTTACAGATGAAGATCTTCTGGATGAAGAGAGGGTAGAAGAGCAGTACAGAGAACAATACTATATACAGGATGTGACAGTTGAGGAATATGGTATTGGGATTCTTGCGCTTAGAAATAAAAAGGAACAGCGGGAGTTAATCGTTTTTTTTGTTCTGTACGCCACCCTTATACTGGTCATATTGGCAATAGTCCTGGCCGTTCTCCAGAAAAAGATTTCCTCTCATCTGACTCAGCCGCTTCTTGCACTTTGTGAAACCGCCCGAAATACAAAGCTGGAAAAGGAAGTGCTGGATTCAGTACCCAAATACGACGATGAATTTCAGGTTATCTCTGATGCATTTCAGGAAATGATGAAGAGCCTGCATGAATCTATGGAACAGAATGTGGCGATTAAAACCGCGGAGGTAAAGGCAAATATGTTCGCACTGCAGGCCCAGATGAATCCCCACTTTATACACAATACTTTGTCCATCATACAGGCATATGCAGGAGAAGAAAATTACCGGACCGTAATTGAAATCTGTGAACATCTGTCAGATATGATACGATACAGCAATGAGTTTACAGACCAGTCTGTTTACCTGGAGGATGAGATAGAGCATGTTGGGAATTATATGAGGCTTGTTAAGATGCGGTACGAAAATGGGGTGGAGTATGAACTGGAGAATTATATACCTGAGGGTTCTATAAAGGTTCCGCGGTTCATCCTGCAGCCGGTGATAGAGAATTCCCTCAGTCATGGCCTGCAGACAAAGGAATTTCCATGGAATATCAGGATAACCTGTGTTTGGGGAAGGGAGAAATGGTTCGTTAAGGTCTATGATAACGGTATTGGGTTTACAAGTGAGGAAATAGAGAAGATAAATGCATTTAAAAAGGAGTTAATGTCTGGTGACAAGGAGATTATCAATCATAATTTAAAGGTAGGCGGACTAAGCATCCGCAATATTATGACAAGGCTCTATTTAGAATATAAGGAAGAGATGATTTTTAAGGTGGTCAGTGAAAAAGATAAGTTTTCGGTTATCTATCTTGGCGGCGGCATTAAAATGTAACTGCCCGATGGGAACAGTTCAGACAAGCCTGTCTGTTACGCCCAGGGATCATGAGAAGCTGAGGCAGAAAATATACGAATTAAGCAGGGAGAAGGTGAGCATATGAAAGTATTGGTAGTAGAAGATGAGGCGCCTATCTTAAGAAATATCTGCCGGCTGATAGAAAAATGCAATCCGGCTTTCCAGGTATACTACAGGGCCCAGAATGGGAAGAATGCATTGGAAGTAATACGGACGCAGCCGGTTGATCTGATTTTTCTGGATATCCGGATGCCGGTAATGGATGGGCTGGAAGTGATGAGGCACATGAAGCAGGAGGAGTTAGAAATTCCGGTTATTGTTGTCAGCGGCTATAAAGATTTCGAGTATGTACAGCAAGCCTTACGCCATGGTTCGATGGATTATTTGCTTAAGCCTGTAAAAATGGAAGAATTGCGGCAGATCCTTAATAAGGCGGAACAATATTTTATAAAACGAAATTGCTGTGATACACCGAAAAGACTGGATGGGGAGGCAGAGACGGACGGCAAAAAAGAATCTGTACAATATGAATTTGCTTTGTGCTGTTTTGGAGCATTTTCCATTGAGCAATACACACAGACAATTTCTGTTTTACAGGAGCGTATGGAAGAAAGATTGAGAGGGTTTTTACATTCCCAGCTTGATGAAGAGGAATTCTGGTTGATTCCTGGGAAAAATGCACAGGAGCAGTTTGTCCTGCTGCGCCAGGGAAATGGACGGTTAGGCGAGCTTCTAAGACGGTTTCTAAAGTCGGAATCCCACACTACAATCGTGTTAACCATTATTTTGTACCGCAGAAGCCTGTATATGCACGAGATCTACAAGGCGCAGAAGGAGATGCGGCGCGGCGCCATGCTTTCTATGAGCGTGGAAGAGAGCGGCCTGTTTGAGTTGGAAGAATGTGAAGCCATAGAACCGGATATGAAGATGAGCTTACTGGAAGCTGTTCATTTTCCGGCACAGATGTATGAGGCTGTGAGGGAAGAGATAGAGAAACGGGGGAAAAAACGTTATGATATTTTGCGCGTGTTAAAGGCAGCTTTTTTAATTTACAGCGGCAAATTTCCATGCAGGTACAATAACATCTATCTGGAAGAGTCTGTGAACAGCATAATAGAAAGCGTGTATTCCATGGAAGCTCTATATCAGGAGGTAAAAAAACTGATAGTCGATGCTTTTTACGAGGAATCGGTAATAAGCGGCAATAAAGAAAAATTTGCTTATGAGGTGAGAAATTATTTGGAAGGGCATTATAGTATGCATGTGTCGAATCAGACCCTGTCTGATGAGTTTGGTTTTGTACCGGCATATATCAGGACCATATTCCAGCAGCAGTTTCAACAGTCACCGATGGAATATTTACAGAGGGTCAGAATTGAGAAAAGCAAGACATGGCTGAAAGAGACAGAATTATCTTTAAAAGAAATCGCGGAGGCTTTGGGGTTCTCAGATCAATTATATTTTTCTAAAGTTTTTAAAAAGACAGAGAATATGACACCTACAGAATATCGCAGGCGTACAAAACAGAGCATAGAGGAGAGATGACTATGATGACATCAAGAGAAAGAGTAAGGGCGGCAATTCGGCATCAGAATCCAGACAGGGTGCCGGCAGCATATGGAGCAGTAGCGTGCGTAACAGAAAAGCTTATGAAATGCTATGGATTTTCAGAGTATAGCCAGCTGATTGATAAATTCCATATAGATATCGTTTCGGTTGAGCCGTGCTATATCGGTCCTGAACTGAAGCGTTATATCAATTCCAAAGGCGAGGAGGTAAAGGAATCGTATTGGGGGTATGAAACAACAATGCATAAAACAGAAACGGATGTATATCCGGTAGTCTCATACTATCCTTTAAGTGGGATCGAAAGCAAATCTGATGCAGAAAAATTTATAGTTCCGGATCCGGACTGGTTTGATTATAAGTCCATAAAAGAGCAGTGTTGCAAATATCCAGATAAAGCAATTATTACAGGGCATGAGGGCCCATTTCAGCAGGTAACCTGCCTGATGAATATGGAAGAATTTTTTGTACTTATGTTAGAGGAACCGGAGGTGGCAAAATACATTCTGGATAAGATGGTTGCATTTGAGTTGGAGTATTATAAAAGAATTTTTGAAGCTGCAGAAGGCAGGATAGACATATTGCGCCCACATGATGATTATGGTACCCAGCTTTCCTTATTATTCAGCGTTGACATGTGGAGAGAATTCTTTGAAGAGAATACAAAAAAACTAGTAGATCTTGCACATCAATATGATGTGTTTTATCAGCAGCATTCCTGCGGGGCGGTAAGAGAGCTGATTCCAGAATTAATAAAATGTAAAGTAGATGTACTCGAGCCGATACAGAAAGTAAAGGGTCTTGAGCCGGAAGAGCTATATTCGGAGTTTGGCGGAAAGATTGCCTTCCATGGAGGAATAGATACGCAATACCTTCTTCCTTTTGGTACAGCAGAAGAGGTAAAGGAAGAAGTGAAATATTTTATGAAAACACTAAATCGTAATGGCGGCTACATATTAATGGCAAGTCAGGCATTTGAAAGTGATGTGCCATTAGAAAATATAGAAGCTCTTTACAATGCTCCCAGGTCATTTGGTATTGAAGCTTAGAGGTACTGTTTTAAAAGTTCTCTTAGAACAACGAGTCAGGGTTTAACACGCCTGACCCGTTGTTAAATAATATTGTAGACTACTTATATACTCATATTAATCTATCGTAATTTTAATCCCTACCGGGGCTTTTGTGTGAATACCCTCTGCCATAACCGTAAGATACTCATCACAAAGCATATACCGGCAATCTTCTTTTGCCCCCAATATCTGTACATTTTTAATGACTCCATTGAAGGTTTTTGATTTTCTGCCCAGCAGGTGTATCCTAACGATACCATCCTCAGGCCATTTCATTGCGAAAGCATAGATATACCCGTTTTTATAAGTAAAGCGAAAATCTTCTGAGGTGAAAGAATCTCTTAATATATCGGTATAGTGTCCTTCCTTTGTAAGCGTAGGTCCTTCCCCGTACTTCTTCCAGTAATGGCTTCCATAAATTCCCTCACCGTTTGTTTCCAACCACCTGCCTACTGCTGTTAATATTTCCTTATCCTTATCAGGAATCGTTCCGTCTGCTCTGGGACCTATATTTAATAGTAAAGAACCATTTTTACTCACAACATCTACAAGATCGCATATGACCTCATGAGGTTCTTTGTAATCGTTGCCTATTGTATAGCACCAGGAATTTTTGGCTACAGAAGTATCATTCTGCCAGAAAGAGGGAGAGATATCTGCCAGCTGGCCCCTCTCTATATCCCGTACTGCACATTCGAACATAAAGGCATCGTTCTTAAAGTTGATTGTAACTTCTTCTCCCCATTCCAGAGCCCGATTGTAGTAATATGCCGCAAATTTTTTTAGATACGGTTTCATTGCATTTACTTGTATCCACCAGTCGAAATACATGATTTTCGGACGGTATTTATCTACAATTTCACAGGTTCTGGCAAGCCAGTCTTCCATGTACAGTGGTTCCACATCAAATCCCTGTACTGCATCCTGCCCCATATCTCCGAATGGTTCCTCATAGGACGGCCAGTAAAAATCGCCGTAATGAAGATTGGCTGGGAGGTCACTTTTTATCTGACGCATTCCTCCCATAAACCAGTAATGTTCTATACGGTGACTGGAGGCGGTAAAGGTCATATTATTTTTTTCTGTTTCTGCTTTTAATAAACCTAAAATATCTTTACAGGGGCCCTTTTTGGAGGCACACCATTCTGAAAGTTCACTGTCATACATCTGAAAACCATCGTGATGCTCTGCAACTGGCATAATAAATTGAGCCCCGGCTTTTTTAAACAGGTTAATCCATTCTGCTGGATTAAAATTCTCAGCCTTAAACATCGGTATGAAATCCTTATAACCAAATTGTTCCAGTGGACCATAGGTACTGGTATGGTGCCTGTACTCATCGGTTCCTTCTTTATACATCCATCTTGGATACCACTCACTTCCATAGGCGGGTACTGAAAATACGCCCCAGTGAATAAAAATGCCGAATTTTGCATTCTTGTACCAGTCAGGTACTTTATGAAAAGCAAGGGAATCCCAATGAGCTTTATAGGGGCCATTTTCAATTACTTCATCAATTTTTTTTAAGTGTTGCTTTAGAATATCCAGTCTGTTTTCCATCTGTTCTGCTTGCAATTTATGTTCCTCCATTTTCTTGTTTTCTTCTTAAAAACAGTTGCTATCTCCGGCTATACTTTTCATACATATCATTGTACCACAGACAATTGTCCAACGGTGTATTGGAAGGAATATGGTTGCCGACTGCGAGGAAGTAGCCCGGGCAGTTACGCCCCAAATCTGTACAGCGTTTTACTTCTCTTTCTATGTCTTCCTTAGATCCCTTCAAAAGAATACGAGTATCTGCATTCCCAATAATTGAATGGGTTTGGCCATATTTCTTACAGATGTATTCCATATCTGTTGTTGGCTCCATTACAAATCCATTGATGCCGCAGGAAGCGATGTCATCTATAAATTCGCTGTAAGTCCCATCCGATGTATAAAGTATGATCTTTCCGCTCTCGTGTAGGGGGGCGAAAAGCTTTTTGTAGTTTGGGAAAATATACTCTCTGTAGAAATCGGGATGCAGAAAAGCGCCCTGTGTCCATACAATATCATCATGAACCATAACCACAGGAGAATCAGAGTGTGCCAAAGCCTTAAAATACTGCATGTTCCATTCTGCATAGCGGTTCATGAAGCTGCCGAATTCATCAGAATCAATGCCGGCGGCTAAAAGCAGCATATCCCATCCGAGAATTTCAATGACGCCGGACATGCAGGTTGTATAGATTCCTGTCATGTTTACCGTGTCAGGGTACGCATCTTGCATCTGTTTATAGTTTTCGTTAAAAAGCGGGGTGAGCAGGGATGGAGGGCGGTTTCCATAGGCTTCGAAAAAGTCAAAATCAAACACGTCTTCAGGCTCTTCTATAAATGTATGTACGTTATCAGAAAAATCAGCGCCGTCCTGAGCGAAGTTTGCGTGACCCATTCTTGTACGAAGTTCGCCAAATTGTTCACTGAAAGGAAGTACATTCCAGACAAGGCCATAATCCCAGGCTTTTATGAATTCTCCCGAAGCTTTTTTTTGCGTTTCAGTACTGCTCTTTGAATTTACCTGAATACCTGTCACTTTTTGAATCAGATCCCAGTAGAAATGTGCGGAGTATTCGGTGCGCGGAATTTTATCCGGCATTTCCAAATGCAGTGCGTTTATACCATTTTTGTATGACATATTAAATTATCCTTTCCAATTTCAAGAGTTTTTTATATAATTAAGTATAATTCAGACGGTGAATATGTACATGGGGAAAGTTGCTTAAAACATGGAGAAAATTGCATGAATAATAGGAAGTATCAAGTAATGGACAATAGCTTTAATGAAATCAATATGGTCGTTCTGGAACATGGCTTGCTGGAAACCGATGGAGGGTGGAATTACCGCAAGATCATATCCCCCTTCAACAGGCTGTATTTTATGCTGGAAGGGGAGGGTGAAGTGCAAAATGAATATCAAAGCGTAAGGCTGAAACAAGGTTTTGTATATTTTATACCGGCAGGAACCTGTTATGACTACAGAGAGATACGCCATATAAGGAAGCTGTACTTTCATATGCAGATACAGTGGGTTTCTGGTTTGGACTGTTTTTATGGCTGTAATGAGGTGATGGGGCAGAAGTGCGATGGACGTGATTTGGAAGTGCTCATGCAGGCGCTGGATAAAGGCGGGAATGAAGATGCACTACGCATAAAAGGCATACTCTATCAATATGCTTCGATTTTTTTCGGTGAAGCCAGTAAAAAACAGGGTGGTTTGCAGAATTACCAGGGGTTTTGGAAACAGAAGGAGCTGCTTGCATATTTGGAAAAGCATATTTCCGCAAAGCTTACCTTAAAAGATATTGCAGCCGCACACCATGTTTCCTACTATACATTATCACGGAATTTTAAAAGGGATACTGGCATGGGACTGAAAAAGTATATGGAAATACTGCTTCTGGACAGAGCGCGTAAATATCTCCTCATGACTGATATGCAGATTCAGGAAGTGGCAGGTTTACTCGGATTCTCTGACGCGTTCTATTTTTCCAGATTTTTTCAACAAAATGACGGGAGATCTCCCAGAGAGTTCCGGAAGAGGATGCGGGGAATCTTTTGATACGGAAATCAAGGCGGGGGCTGGCGGTATGCGGTTCCCGCTTTTGATTGGTATTTCATTATGGAGTTCTGTGATGCCAAAGTCAATTAAGATTCAGGCTATTGTGCACAAAAAGACTGATAATAAACTGGCAAAAAGTTATAAAAAAACAATAATGGTTGATTAAAAACTATTAATAGTATACAATAAAAACGAGAAATCAAGAAAATAAAATACTAAAAGAAGAGGGGGGGGAATTTGCCGCGTAATATATCAAGTATATTAAAAGATTAACCATTTCGTCGAAAAATCAGTGAAAGAGGTGTAAGAATGAGGGTGAAGAGATTTATATGCAAATTGATGACATGTTGTATCGCTGCTATAGTGTTTTCCGTGTCTGTACCTTATGCGAGTGTGAGTATGGCTGATACGAATGAGGAAAAAGAAATAGGCAGTGAAGGAAAGGAAGACGAGGCCATGACAGAAGATATGGATCAGGCAGATGTTGTGGATAATAACACAGACATAACGGCGCAGGCAAATCGCAGCGGGGACGAAAAGATTCCGCTGCCGAAGATTTCTTTTGAGCAAGGGGAAACATACACGAATTACAGCAATGGAAACGACCAGGCTAATCCGGTAAAAATAGAAGTCATTGAAAATGAAGGAATTACAGATGGAAACAGAGCAATGAAGGTGACCTATGGCGCCAGCCTGTGGCCTGGATTTCATTTATATGCGGAAGAAGGGAAGGTCTGGGATTTTGGAACAGATAGCTGTCTAAGTTTTGATGTGACGAATACAATGCAGAATGCAGTGGAGCTTTGTGTAAAGTTTGACTGTTCAGTGGCTAATGATGTCGGTCAGGATGCTGTCTTTAAGGTGACTATACCAGCGGAAAAGACGATAAAGGTAAATACAGCAGCATCAGCAACGGGGGCTGAGCTGGGGATGCTGGCGAATCCTCCGAGCAATGCAGGCGTGTCAGCCGCCTACGGATGGGGAACCGGTGTTGTTGATTATTCGGCGATCAAACACATTACCTTCTGGCTGAATGGCTGTGCGAAGGAAACAACGCTTATTTTTGATAATATCTCCGTGATCAGCGACCCTAATCAGGATCTTCAGTCTTCCTATTCTAATCTGGTGGATACCTATGGGCAGTATAACGGGATAGATCACAGCAATAAAATACGTTCTGATGAAGACTTCCAGACAAGTAAAAATACGGAGGAGATATTGCTTGCCGAGCAGCTTGAGCAGACAAAGGCGAGAGAAATCTCTGCTTATTATGGTATGAAGAATGAGGCTTACAGACAAGAGGCTACCGGGCATTTTTACACAAAAAAGCTGGAAGGGAAATGGATGCTGATTGATCCTCAAGGGTATCCTTATGTATCCACAGGCCTGGATATTATTCGCTTGGCTGATGCCCAGACATGGGTAAGCGGGAGGGAATTTATGTTCGAGGGGCTTCCGGCGCAGGACGGAGAATTAGGCGAACACTATGCAGATGTTGCAAATTGCCTGCGTCCGCCGTTTGGACAGAACGCGGGCAAGGCATTCAATTTCTATACTGCGAATCTGGAACGCAAGTATGGGGATACATGGGAGGAAGCCTGGAAGGAGAATGCTGTCAGGAGATTCAAGGCATGGGGGTTTTCTTCTATGGGCTGCTGGGCAGATCCGGACATGTTCTATGGAAAAGGGGCGGAATATGAATTCCCTTATGTTGCCCATGCATGGGTGAACCAAAACCATGCAAAGTTATCCAGCGGCGGTTCATGGGGAGATATTTCGGATCCGTTCGATCCGGCGTTTGCGGCAGAAGCAATGGGGCAGATGCAGGCACTTGCTGATAAAGGAGTTAATTCTGATCCTTACTGTATGGGAATCTACGTTGACAATGAGATAGCCTGGGGAAATTCAGGGGTTCCGGCTCAAAGATTTTCTGTGATCAAAGAAGCATTTAAGAGGGATGCGAACCAGGCTGATATTTATGCAAAAAAGGAATTTATTGCAGCGCTGAAGGACAAGTATGCGGATATTGGCGAATTGAATACTGCATGGGGGACGCAGCTTGCATCATGGGAGTCGGTTGAGTCATCATATGACGGAGCAATTGCAGAAGAAGACGCATCTATGTGCCTAAGTTTATTAGCTGATAAATACTATCGTGTAATCAGTGCGGCTGTGAAGGAGAAATTACCGGATATTCTGTACCTGGGCTCACGGCTGGCACAGTGGGGCTGCGGCAGCGAGGTGATTCAGGCATGTGCGAAATATGCAGATGTTGTAAGTTTTAACTGTTATAAAACAGATGCAGAACAGGAGTTTATGCAGTTGGGTACTTACGATAAGCCAGTTATTATCGGCGAATTTCATTTCAATGCCTGCGACCGCAGCCATTTTGCACCGGGGTTAGTGCAGGTCGGTACCCAGGAAGCAAGGGCGAATGCCTACACGAACTATATGACAGGAGTATTCCAAAATGAATATCTTGTGGGCGCTCACTGGTTCCAATACTATGACCAGCCTGTTTTGGGAAGGGCATGGGATGGTGAAAATTCTAATTGTGGCTTTGTAGATATGACAGATCAGCCCTATGCCGAACTGGTCGCAGCAGCCAAGGCAGTCAATGAAAGTGCTTATGATATTCGGCTTACTTATACAGCCGCCGCCAGTATATCAATAAGCCAGAGCGAGGCTTCCCTCACACCGGCGGAACGTGACCTGCGGCTTTCGGCGGAGGTGCTGCCGGAGACGGCAAGTAATCGGGAAGTATTATGGAGCAGCTCGAATGAAAGGGTAGCGGCAGTCAGCCAGGACGGTCTTGTGACGGCGCATAAGAATGGAACGGCAGTTATCACTGTGACATCCAAGGATAACCGGCAGCTCGCGGCAAGCTGCGCTGTGACAGTATCAGGTTTTCAGGAATCAGAACGAAAAAAATTCCCTAATGTTTCATTTGAAGAAGGCGAAGAGGATGTTTTTACAATTACTGCTGGCAGGCCAATGCATATTGCACGGGTGACTGGGGAAGGTGTTACTGAGGGAAAACAGGCGCTTAGAGTTACGGTCAATGAGCTGGTGAAAGACCCTAATGCATGGAACTTTAGTCTGCTTCAGGCAAATAATGCAGAAGGTTGGGATTTTGATGATGGTATGCCGTTAGCACTGAATGTAACCAACATTAACCCCTTTGATATACAGATACGTGTCAATGTGACAGACAACGGCGGTTCTATCAGAACGTTTTATTTTGTAATACCGTCCAAAAATACAAGAACGCTAAAGATAGCTGAGTTTGGAAAATCTGAGGATGTATGGGGCGCGGAGGAAGGATATTTCGGCGCTAATGCTGGACTGAATGCGGAAAAGATAACCAACATAAGCATATATATGTGGGAGAACAGCGATTTGCTGGGTGAGGATATTGTCTCTGCGTCTTATGTCATAGATGATGTTAATGCAGGAAAGACGAAGGTGACAGTGAGTGAAATTATTTTATCGGCAAACAGATTGGTTTTAACAAAAGAGTCTCCTACCGGGCGGCTAACAGCGCAGGTAAAACCGGAAGCGGTTAGTGATTCGGGTGTTGTTTGGAGCAGTACGGATGAAAAAGTGGCTGTAGTTGGTCAGGACGGTACAGTGACGGCGAGAGGGGATGGGAAAGCATTCATCACAGCGCAATCTTTGATAAATCCTGATGTGGCTGAACGCTGCGAAGTGGTAGTGACTGGTTTTGCTGCGGAAGGAGATGGAGAGGATAAGCCCAAAGAGCCAAATGGAGAGGATCCGAAAGAGCCAAATGGTGAGAAACCGAAAGAGCCGAATGGTGAGAAACTGAAAGAGCCGAATGGTGAGAAACCGGTTGGCTTGCCTAAGACGGGTGATAAAACTGCATTGCCTGTTGCAGGTCTGGCAGTAACTTTGGCGGCATTGTCTGTTCTTGGGGCAGTATTTTTAAGGCAGTATAAAAGGAAGGAGAATCGTACAACGCAGAAACCTGCACAATGACGGTATAAACCTATAAATATCAACTCCTTCAAGTAGTTGAACTACAGAAAAGAAATCTAAAGTACACAGTATCTGAATGTATTATAATCAGAAAATTTAGGTAATTGCGAAACAAGTTCGCAATCTTGATTCAAAACAAGGTAGAAATCGTGCTTTACACGATTTCAGAGATAGAGGGTGATGTTGAAAGATTTTTGACGCACTTTAATAAGCTTAACAGCTTTTGAAGTTGGTAAGTCCTAAGCAATTAGCGGTTTTAAACTGCGAATATATTCGTGATGTTTGATTTTATCAGCAAGTACAACTGTTATGAGCTGGGTGATACCGGCAAGGATTAAGTCAGCATGCAGAGTTTTTTCGTTTTGTGTACGTCTTCCTGCAAGA
>NZ_GL870813.1:44177-88030 GCF_000190355.1 Clostridium sp. D5
TAAAAATGATTTCTAAAAGAAATCGGAATAATTTCATCCATGTCGATATGGTTTTCCAGTAGAGACAGAAACGCAGGCTTGTCATTATCAAATTTATCTTGGCAATCTTGAAAAATATCTGCCAAAGAAAGCTGTTTGTATGGTATCATAGATATCAGAATAACTCCTTTCTGGGTAGTGGTTTATAGTTTCTAGGCAACTCTATTATACCATATCCAGTGAGGAGTTATTTGTTTTTAGTAACAGAAAAATGCCGTATTTATGAGGGTTGTGGCGTTTCGCAAACGCCTAATCAGAAAATTAAAAGAAAGGAAAAGTATGTTGTTTAGCTTCTATAAATTTCATACAAAAATGCAATGATCAATAGAAATATTATGCCTTTTGCAGGGTTGGCCGACCCACATGCATTGGTGGAAAATGACCAGATTTACATATTCTGCGGGAGTGACAAAAGTCCAAAAACAGAAGATACCTGGCGAATGGATAAATGGTGTATACTGTCCTCTTTTAATATGAAAGATTGGAAAAAGATTGGAGAGATTTTACCTGGTGATACTTATATTGGGGATTTGAATGATAATTGCTGGGCGGGTTATATTTTAAAAAAAGATGAAAAATACTACTGGTTTTTCTCCAATAAGAATATTGATATAGGAGTAGCCTGTGCAGAACATGTTGAGGGACCATATAAGGATGTATTAGGAAAACCTCTGCTGCCGCAGGGATTTGCAGATACAGCAGTATATGATCCCAGCGTATATGAAGAAGATGGTGTTTATACGATGTTTTTTGGCGCGGGGCGTTACTATTGTGTGGAACTGGCAGAAGATCTGTTGGCGCCGTCAGGAGCGGCGCAGCCGGTTCAAGTGCTGGATGCTAAGGGACGGGAATTGAAGACGGGTGATAAATCAACAGTATTCAAATACCGTGAACAGTATTATCTGTGTTATGGAAACCAATACGCTGTCTCTAAACATCTGAAAGGTCCTTATCTGTATAAGGGAAAGTTCATAGGAGGCGGTCATAATGATGTATTCCAATGGAAAGGGCATTGGTACATCTGCAATGAATTTCATGATACAGGAATTTTTTACCGCGGGATTCGTGTGCAGGAGCTGCAGTTTGATTGCAATGGAGATGTTGTGATTCCACAGGATGACAGTGAGGACACAAGTGGGAATAAGCAGTGGGATTTTACCCTGGGAAACAATAACTGGTTTCTGACAGATTATACGGATGTGCATTGGGACAGAAGCGGCATCCGTGTTATTCCAACAGAAATGCGTGGAATTCGCAGTCCGGTTTTTCCTGGTATATTAATGAGGGGGAAGATGAGACTGCGTCTTGAACTGGAATGGAGCGGTTTTTCGGAGATGCTGCTGCTTAAGCTGGAGTGGGTGGATCAAACAGGTGAATATTGGAAACTTGCGCCTGGAGAAATTACGATCCCTTTGGAGGTAAGGCAGGATCAACAAATCTATTGTTGTGAATTTCAAATACCACAGGAAAGCGGTCTGTTGCGAAAGATTTCGCTGACAGGTACAAAGGAGGGAAGGGGAGAATTGCGGCTGCGGCAAATATCTATCCAACATGCCTAAGCGATTGTCAACGATCCGGGACGTAGACAAAACCTTTGTAATGAGGAAAGGAGAACAGAAGCAGAAGATGAAACATACAAGGATTAGAAGAATAATAGCAGTTTTATTATGTGTAAGTGTGATGCTGCCGACTGCGCTATCAAATAAGCCTGTTCAGGCAGAAGACAGACAAAGTGATTTACCAGAAGATATTATTGAAAATAAAATATCGTTTGATACGGTCGATACGGTTATAGAGAAGTATAAAACTGAATTTTCTAACAGGGAGATTGATCCAATTGCTTATAAAAGCAGTATTAATGGTGAAAATCGTGTAAGAAGAATTAATTTTTACTTTCCGGAAGAGCCGTTGCAGGTAAATGGAGAGTGTGAGATCCCTATCCCAGAAGAGATTGCAAGGATTTTACGTTTATTTGGAGATGTGCGTTATACTGGGTCGATTGCAGACAGCGGCACATGCAAAATGTATATTGTTGATCCGGACGGAAAGGAACATCTGTTACCAAACTATGGGCAGGCATGGAAAGGTGAATTTTCTATTGGAGGTGAACCTCAATGGACCTCTTATGGAAAGACCTCGGCAAATGAGTCATCTTTAATGAATCCCACCGAGCATAAAGTGAATGGAGAAGTGAATTATACGGGATATAAACTGAAGTTCCTGGGGACGGGAAGCTTAAATTTTATTAACTTGTGGGAAGAAAACGGTTTACCTATGGAATATGACACATCTGCTTATGGAGTAATTGGATCAGATAAAGATGTGATTGATGCTACTGTATCATTTGACGCTACAAAGAATCTAAGCATTGATGGCGTTAACAAAATGGAAGATGATGTGTTTAAGCGTGTACATGTAAACAGCGGGCCGGTACAGGTGTTTTCTAACATGAATACTCCGATATTAGATGATGAAGTGTTCTCTAAAACATACAGAGACTGGAAGTTTACACCAGGAAGAGGAACATTCCAAATAAAAGACGCAGGTGGGTTGCTGACCGAGGGGGCTGACGGATACTCTAATACCGATGCTTTGTTTGAAAGTTATGCCTTAAACCCGGTTATGGTTGATAAATTGAACACTCTGTTTCCGGCAACCCAGGATGATTATATTCTGACTTATGATGGATGGCCCGAGTGGCAATGGGGAGAACTGGGAGATATTAATATTAAAAATATTAATATGGCAACACCAGATTATAAATATTTCAAGGCAGCGGCAGATACAGCGGCAAAGCTTACGAAAGCAATTGACACAAGATTTGACGGATACGGTCCTCGATATATTGAAGTGAAAAATGAATCTACATTTAGTGGCGAGTGGGCTTTTTTCAATACATGTGATGAGGATACAGCGTGGAATTATCTTGCTGAATTTCATAATGAAGTTGCTGATGCAATTAAGAAGGAAGTTCCTGAGGTTTTGGTGGGAGGACCAAGCTCTGCATTCATGTATATTGAGAAAGATGATTTTAAAGATGCTTTTCGTCAATTAAAATTTATGGATGATACGAAAGGGCATTTAGACTGGTATTCGCATCACTTTTACGAGAATTCGGCCAGTTTGTATGTAAATGGCAGGGAAGAAAACTCAGATGGTTTTTTATGTGGGAGATTTCAGGCAGTTATGGATTTGCTGAGAGCACACATGGAGAATACCGATAATGTACGGCCGATTCTGATCACAGAAGAAGGAAGCTATAATTCTTTAAATACAGATATTGATTATTTTCAAAATCTTACGGCATTTAACGGATACTTTATCCAATCTTTAGAATATGCTGATACAATTGACTCACTGATTCCTTATTTGTACCCGGTTTGCAGTTGGAGACCAAATGGGAACAATCAGCTGTATAAGTACAATGAGGGTCAGACAGGCATTCTTGAGGAGATGACTCCCCTGGAAGCATATGTAGATATGTGGACTGATTTTAATGGCGCCTTTATACCGGCATCCATAAGTACAGATGATCCGGTACTTAAAAGCCGTATTTATACAAAGGCTGTCAGACAGGGAGATACCATATATCTGGCTGTTCAAAATTTAAATAATCAGCAAGTAAATCTTGATATTGAGGGTATATTAGGGAATGGGATTCAAATAGAAAATATAAGTGAAAAACATTATTTTTTGGAAAATGCTAAGCTTACCTATGAAGAAATAATGGTAGATGATTTAAATGATATTCATATGCGTGTACAGGAAATGGCAATGTTTGAAATTAAAGTATCAGATGCGGCTGAATTTGTAAGTGAAGTATACAAAGAAGTAGACTATGCCCGGGAAGAATTGGTTGAAACAGGAAATCATATGGAATTTACCGTTGAATCTTCTAAGAGTGACCTTGTTGATTCGACAATACGGGTAGGATTTGGTAAGTCAGGAAGTGGTTTCGCCGGAACTATGACCATATCTCTCAACGGCAAAGTAGTTGGGAACAGAGATTTGGAATATACTAATAAAACCGGAGATATCTTCACTACAGCAGATTTTGATATAGATCCTGCTGAGGTAAAGGAAGGAACCAATAAAATTGTTGTTTCTATGCCGGAAGGCGGGCGCGTATCTTGTGTATCAATTATTAATAATTACGATAAAGCAGCAGCAGCCTGTGCAGACGCAGCGCCGCTGAAGGTGAAAATCGAGGAAGCATTGAACATGATTGGTGATAAACTTTATCTTTCGGAAGACGGTTCAGGTTTGCCGGCTGGCGCTAAATGGATAACCCAAATTAATTTTGAAAGTTTTACGAATGTAATTACAGATGCTTGTGCCTTATTGAAGGATGTAATGCGTACCGACAAAGAAATACAAACACAATTAAAGATTTTAGATACTGCAATGACAATGTTTTCGAAAAATTCAAAGGATGCAGTGGTGATAGAAAGTGAAGCTGCCGTATTCCCTGACACGACCTTTGAAGAGGGGGAGGATGTTTCTTATATAGTAACGAATGGAAAACCTGCCGAGAGTGAAATTATAACAGAAAATAATAATAGTGTTTTAAAGGTTACAGTTCCTAAGATGGGCTCATGGAACGATCTTACTCAGGTTGTCTGGACAGCTGCGGATGGAGAGTATTGGGATTTGATGTCTAATCATTTGACTTTTGATATAGGAAATCCAAATGAGTATACTCTTTACTATGCGGTTAATATATACGATACAGAAGGGGGACTTACACAAAACTGGCTGCAGGTTGCAGCAGGTGAAACGAAACACGTAGAGTTAATTCCGGCTGCACCAGCTAATTTTAAGAATGCAGCAAAAGTTGCTATATGGATTAATGAACCCCATATGGAGATGAAGGATAAAGAAAATGTTTCTTTTATCTTGGATAATGTTTGTGTGATTAAAGAGGATGAGGAACCAACAGTTCTTGTTAAAGCGGAAAGACCAGACGTTGATACAACAATTGTCGAGGGTCTCAAACTGCCTGAGGAACCAGAAATTATAGAAGGGGCAAATGCTGTTTGGGATAATGGTACAAAAGGAAATCTGATCATTAAGTCGGATGCTTTATTTGCAGATTTTATTAAGGTAACAGTTAATGGAACTGATTTGAACAGTGAATGCTATGAAGTGAGCGAAGGCAGTACTGTTGTAACTTTAAAAGAGTCATATCTGGACGGACTTGAAGCAGGAGTGTACAATATTGCAATTGTTTCCAAATCAGGGATAGCAGAAACAACATTTACGATAAAAAGGTCAGAGAAACCGGACGGCGGGGAAACGGATGATAAAGAATTGGTGTCGATAGAAATTACAAAAGAACCCAATAAAAAGATATATCAGGTTGGGGAAAAGCTGGATATTACAGGCATGGAGGTTATGGCAAGATATGAGGATGGCACGACCGAGCTCATTTCAGGGTATCAGGTTAAGGGATTTGACAGCAGCAAAAGCGGTGATATATATTTGACTGTAGTTTATGAAGGGAAAAGCTGCCGGCTGAAAGTGACCATCAGAGAAAATGCAGGTAGTGAAACGGTAAAGAAACCAGATGTCATTAAAACGGGAGATGAAAGCAGAATATTTGTAGCAGTTGTGGCGTTAGTTTTATCAGCAATAGTTCTGCTGATGCTGTTGCTCCGTAAGAGATTGAAAAAATAGTAAATATAGGTATAAGGGTGTATGCGTAAGCATACGCCCTTTATGTATATGTGCGCCTTGCGGCGCACGTTTCTAACAGGTGAAAGTCCTGAATCCGCCCGGTAGTGGGAAGGATATAGCCGAAGGCAAGGGTGTCCATCGTGAGGTGGAATCTGAAGGAAGCTGGATATGGGGAACATATAAACCCATGGGCAAACCCCTGGTCTGACGAACAGAGGATAAAAGTATACATGCGTGGGTGGCTGAATTATTGTGGGCTTGCAGATATGAAGAATAGGATAGATGACCTGAATGGATGGCTATATCACAGAATCCGTATGTGTATATGGAAACAATGGAAGAAACCAAGAACGAAGGTAAGAAATCTGATAAAGATGGGAGTGCCGACGGATTTGGCATGTCAGGCGGGGAATAGTCGCAGAGGATACTGGTTTGTGACGCATACCGTGGCGGTCAACCTGGCAATGACAAAAGAGAGATTGATAAACAGTGGCTTTTATGATTTAGCCACAGCCTATCAGTCTGTGCACGTCAACTATTGAAAGCGCCGTGTACCGAACGGTACGCACGGTGCTGTGAGAGGACGGGAGTTAATCACTCCCTCCTACTCGATTCTGGGGATTGTCTAAGCATTAGTTATGAAAGGTTTTAGATAAAGTCAATTTTTTTTGTCAGTATTACATAAGAAATGGTTATTTGAAACAAAAAAGCAGTTTAAATTGAATAAAAGTATTGCCAAAACAAAATAAATAGTATACAATAATAATAAATAATGACGTAAAATAAAAAACAAAATGGGATGAATATGCTTGATGGCTCAAAGAGTATATTTAAAAATATACGCAGAAAAGTGCACTGTTTTGAATGCGGGGAGAAAATAAAAATGAATACCACGAAATACATGAATACATCATTGAGCGTAGGAGAGCGTGCGCAGGATCTGCTCTCACGAATGACACTCAAAGAAAAGATTGGGCAGATGAATCAGAAGATGCACGGATGGAATGCATATAAAGTTGAGGGCGAAACAGTAGAACTTACAGAAGCTTTTGCAGAAGAAGTAGCGTTTGGCGATGGCGTAGGGGCTATATATGGGGTGTTTCGGGCAGACGGCTGGAATTCTCATCTGACAAGCGGGATAAAGGTGAGGGACAGTGTTCGGGTAGCCAATACGATTCAGCGTTATATCAGGGAGAACACAAGGCTTGGAATTCCGGTCTTTCTCAGCGAAGAATGCCCGCATGGACATGAAGCTCTTCAGGCAACTACCTTCCCAACCAATATAGGGATAGGAGCCTCATGGAATACAGAGCTATACGAGAAGGTTTGCAACATAATTGCCAGAGAACTACGTGCAAGAGGCGGTCATCTTGGCTTGATTTCGGCATTGGATATTGCGATGGATCCCAGATGGGGGCGGACAGAAGAGTGCTACAGTGAAGACCCTTTTTTAGCTGCAGCTTTTTGTGAAAAAGCAGTTCTGGGGATGCAGGGAGACAAAGATGCGTTAACACAACCGGATAGGGTTATCTCGGTTTTAAAACATTTTTGTGCGCAGGGAGCTACTATCGGCGGTCACAACGGAAAGGCAACAAATATAGGTCCCAGGGAGTTATTCGAGATTCATTTACCAGGAATGAAAAAAGGGGCGAAAGCAGGAGCGCTTGGCTGCATGGCCGCCTATAATGACATTGACGGCGTGCCCTGCCATATCAATCGCTCACTGCTTACGGGAATACTAAGAGAACAATTTGGATTCACGGGATTTGTTATGTCGGATGGCCGGGGAGTGGATCGGGCAAAAAACATTACCGGTTCGTATGAAAGCGCATGCGCTGCAGCTGTGCATGCCGGAGTGGATTTGAATTTGTGGAATGAGTGTTTTCTGAAGTTAGAAAATGCTGTTCGCAAAAATCCGTTGTTAGAAAAGGATATAGATGCAGCGGTATTGAGAATCCTGGAGGCGAAGTTTAGGATGGGGTTATTTGAAAATCCATATGTGGAAGAAACACCTGCATTACTAAATATAGGTTCGAAGGAAGCAAAGGAAACTGCCTTAGAGATTGCCCGTGAGTCGGTTGTTTTATTAGAAAATAAAGGAGATGTTCTTCCGCTTGGCAAAGAAATAAAAAGAATAGCAGTC
Source organism: Clostridium sp. D5 (assembly GCF_000190355.1). Classification (NCBI taxonomy): domain Bacteria; kingdom Bacillati; phylum Bacillota; class Clostridia; order Eubacteriales; family Clostridiaceae; genus Clostridium; species Clostridium sp. D5. The sequence goes on from NZ_GL870813.1 coordinate 52,036, forward strand.
ATTGGACCAAATGGAGATTCGGTGTATAACCAATTAGGTGATTATACACAGTGGAAAGAAGAGGGGGAAGTTGTTACTGTACTACAGGGTCTCAGGAAACAGGCGCCATCGGGAGTGACCATAGAGTTTGCCACGGGATGCGGGATTAGGGATGTGAGCAAAGACGGGTTTCCATCAGCAATCTCCCTTGCAGAAGACGCGGACGCGGTGGTTATGGTATTGGGCGGAAGCAGTACAAGAGAGCCCGGAATGACTTTTGAGGATAATGGGGCAGTATTTATGAATGCATTTACAAAAGAATTAAATTGCGGTGAGGCTGTTGATCTTGCAGAACTCCGTCTTGGCGGTGTGCAGGAAGATTTGGCAAAGGAAATAAAAAAGTTTGGGAAACCTCTGATTGTTGTGCTGATAGAGGGACGTCCACATGCAGTGTCCTGGATGAAAGAAAATGCAGACGCGCTCCTTTGTGCATGGTATCCAGGTGAAAGAGGAGGGGATGCTGTTGGCGAGATTCTATTTGGCCGGACAAATCCAAGCGGCCGGCTTCCGGTGAGTATTCCCAAATCTTCAGCCCAGCTCCCTGTTTACTATAATCGTAAAGATGAGACGGATTATATTGATGAGAGCGCAAAACCTCTTTACCCATTTGGATACGGACAAAGTTATACAGAATTTGTCTGTGGTGATTTCAAGCTGAATACGCAGCGCTTGTCCCTAAAAGAATTGGAACAGGGAAAACGATTTGAAATGACCTGTTCTATCACTAATAAAGGCGGCAGACAGGGCAAAGAAGTCCTGCAGCTTTATATTTATGACATGGAATCTTGTATTACGAGACGGGTAAAAGAGCTGAAGGATTTTGCAAAAGTATCTCTTGAAAAAGGAGAAGAAAGGCAGGTAAGACTTAGTGTAGGGGATGAGGAACTGCGCATTTATGATTATGATATGAATTTTGTTTTGGAAAAGGGGCATGTCAGATTGATGCTCGGAAAAAGCAGCGCAGATATTTTATATGACACAATTGTTGAGATTGTATCGTAGACGTTAACTTACATTTAATCTGGGATAATGATAGGAGAGATTATGCGGGAAAAACTAAAATGGAGAGTATGCCCCCATCTTAGAAGCCTTTTTGCTGGATGATGATAAGCGGATAATGAACAAAGCAGAAAAAATGTATTTGATGTGATGGAAGGAGGAAATCTTATTTCTGTGGATGCAGGTGATCAAAAAGATTGGGAGTGGAGTACGAAGATTTTCCCAGGGAAAATGCAGGGAGTTGTTAAAGTTGAGGAGGACGCAGAGTGTGTCAAAGTCCGGGTTTCAAACATGAGGTTAGGAGGAGTTATATGAAAAATAAGAGACAGAAGTACACAGGACCAGGTAAAAGATTTATGTATTCATTTTCTAGAAATAAAGTGATCTATGCGTTTTTGGTTTTTCCTATACTATACTTTGTTTTATTTAAATATATTCCTATGGCAGGGAATATAATTGCATTCCGAAAGTATAGAACGGGCGGCAATTATTTTGGAGAAGAATGGTCAGGTCTCAAGTATTTTGAGATGTTTTTAACAGATGAAAATTTCTGGAGTGTATTTTTTAATACGATTACTTTAAGTGCTATGGTTTTAATAATTACATTTCCGCTGTCAATCATTTTTGCGCTTTTGTTGAACGAAGTCGGGCATAAGGGGTATAAAAAAATAGTGCAGTCCGTTGCTATTGTTCCTAAGTTTTTATCGGTAGTAGTTGTTGTTATGATCTTTAATTCGCTTCTGTCACCGTCTAATGGTGTGGTTAATGAGATTGTAAAATTTTTTGGGGGTGAGGAGATTTTTTTTATGAATGAGGCGGGATGGTTCCGGCCTGTGTATATTATAACTGACATATGGCAGTTCATGGGATGGAACTCTATTATCTATATGGCGGTATTGGCTTCCGCAGATCAGGAACAATACGAGGCAGCTATGATAGACGGCGCTAATCGATGGAAGCAGACACGTTATATTACGCTTCCTATTATGATCCCGACGATATCAATAAACTTTATTATCTCTATTGGCCATATCTTAAATCTCGGGTTTGAAAAGGCATTGTTGATTCAAAAGCCAAGCACGTATGCAACTTCTGATATAATTCAGACCTTTGTGTATAGAATGGGTCTTTTGAATAAAAATTACAGCTATGGTACTGCAGTTGGCTTGTTCCAAGCTGTTATCGGACTGGTTTTACTTTATATCGCTAATAAAGTAGTGAACAAACGATGGAATACAGGACTTTGGTAAGGGGGGATAGAAGCATATGAAAAAGAGCAAAAGCAAGAGAGTGTTTGATATTTTCAACTATGGATTGTTGGGTGTAATTTTGATTGTTACTTTATATCCTATTTTAAATCAAGTTGCAATCTCCCTGAGCAGTGCATCCGGAATTCTGAGGTCTACAGTGACCATCTTTCCCAAAGATTTTACTCTGGAGACATACAAAGGATTGATTGAACAAAGAATATTCTGGAAGAATTACGCAAATACAATTATTTATGCTGTATTCGGAACCGCCTTAAGTTTAGCTGCGACAACGCTTTGTGGATATGCCCTCTCAAAAAAAGATGTATTTGGGTCGGGAATACTTTTAAGGCTGATTGTATTTACCATGTTTTTTGCAGGGGGGCTGATCCCTAATTTTGTGCTGATACGTAATCTGGGAATGATTGATACAATTTGGGCAATTATTTTACCGGGTGCTATCCTTCCATATAATGTACTTCTGATGCGTACATACTTTATGGGGCTGCCGTACGAACTTGAAGAGGCAAGCAAGATTGATGGGATGGGGCAGTTTGGATATTTTATGAAAATAGCGCTGCCGTTGTCGAAACCAATTATTGCAACCATTACTTTGTTTATCTTTGTAGTATACTGGAATGACTGGTTTTCAGCATTGATGTATCTGAACGATCAGGAAATGCAGCCCGTAACTTTATATCTGCGTAATATGATGATGGGCGCAACGATGGCCGCACAAAGCGGAGATATGGATTCTGCAATGCAGACCATACCACAAAGTGTTCAGGCGGCCTCTATGGTGCTTGTCATTACGCCAATTATCTGTGTATATCCTTTTGTGCAGAAACATTTTGTAAAAGGAGTTATGATCGGCGCTATTAAAGGGTAAGTGGTGATTATCCAGGGAAAGCGGGAGCCGGGAAGGAGACGAATGAAAGAGATAGCAAAAGAATATGAGTTTATTGTAGTGGGCGGAGGAATATCCGGTGTGTGTGCGGCGCTTGCAGCTGCACGTAATGGTGTAAAAACAGCATTAATACATGACCGTCCTGTACTCGGAGGCAATGCCAGTTCAGAAGTTAGAGTGAGTATTAATGGAGCGGGACGTAACAATGGCTATAAAAATGCAATTGAATCAGGTCTTGTTTTAGAATTAATCCTTCGAAATAAAAAGGTAAATCCACAGTATTCTTTTCATGTTTTGGATAATGTAACGTGGGAAATGGTGGAGGATGAGGAGAATATAGATCTCTATTTAAATACCTCCATGCGTACAGCCGTAACTGTAAATAACCGTATTGAGAGTATTGAAGCTTATCAGAATACGACAGGATTAACTTATTTAATGAAAGCGCCATTGTTCGCAGATACTACAGGGGATGCCAACTTGGCGTATGAAAGTGGTGCGGATTATACGGTTGGACGAGAGGCAAAAGCAGCCTATAATGAGTCTCTTGCGCCGGATGAGGCTGATTCGGGAACAATGGGTTCAACCATTTTATATACTACGAAGGATATGGGAAAACCAGTTGTGTTCAAAAGACCAAAATGGGCATATAAACTGACCGCAAAGGACATAGGAGCCCGTGATATTGGAGAACTGTCTAATGGATATTGGTGGGTTGAAGTAGGAGGGGACAGTTTATCTACAATAGAAGATGCAGAGGAGATTCATAAAGAACTGATTAAATATGTCTATGGTGTATTTGATTATATTAAAAACAGTGGGGACTTTCCACAGGCGGCAAATCTTGCATTGGATTGGATTGGTTCTGTCCCTGGCAAGCGTGAAAGCAGAAGGATCTTTGGGGATTATGTTCTGAATCAAAACGATATTGATGCAGCTTGCCGCTTTGAGGATACGATTGCTTACGGCGGGTGGACTATGGACGACCACACGATAGGCGGTATCAGGGCAAAGACTGAAGAAAACAAAAAAGGTCAGGGAAGTGTGTGGCATGATGTAGAAGATGTTTATACAATTCCACACAGATGTATCTATAGCCGTAATATAGAAAACCTTTATGTGGGCGGTCGCGCAATCAGTGTTTCTCATATGGCGCTTAGTTCTACTCGGGTGATTGGGACATGCGCAGTTATCGGGCAGGCCGTTGGAACCTCGGCCGCTGTTGCCCATAAGTATGGAGTCACGCCCAGAGGCGTGAATAAATATATGCATGAATTGCAGCAATTGTTATTGCATGATGATGCATACCTTCCAGGCATTGAGATTGATGATGAGCAAGATATAATCTCACATACAAGATGCAGCATTCAGGCTTCCAGCGCATTAAGTGGGGCTGAAGCAAAATGGGTTAATAGTGGATACACAAGAAGAATAGGGGAGAAGGAAAATGCGTGGATTTCTCAGCCTATGGGAGAAAATGGCGGGTGGATTGAGGTTATTTTTGAAAAAGCAGTGGAAGTGAATGAAATTCTGCTTCGTTTTGATCCTAACTTTTCTAAGTATATTTCTACAAGGATAACGGATAGCCATAGGAATTATGAGGAAATGCCTTGTGAACTTGTGCGGGATTATAAAATCAGTTTTTGGAATCAGGAAGAATTAGTAAAAGAAATGATAATAAAGGATAATTGTGTTCGCATGAATAAACAATGTTTTGAAAAAGTTACATGTACAAGAACCAGGGTGACGATACTAAAAACATATGGGGACGAGAAAGCCCGTATTTGTGATATGCGTATGTACTGTCGAGAGGTGTCAGAGAATGATGGAGATTTTAAGAAATAAAGTCATCATTGTGGTTGGGGCAAGCAGTGGAATCGGAGCCGCTATGAGTGACTATTTTTCAGAAAAAGGCGCCATTGTCTGTGTATTTGCGCGCAGAGGAGAACGCTTGGCGAATCTTTGCCGGGAGGCGCAAAAAAAGGGCGGGACAATGTTGGCCTATAGCGGTGATGCTACAGAGTATGAAGCGCTTGAGGCAATGGCAAAGGATGTGGTTCTCCGGTTTGGACAGATTGATGTCTGGGTGAATTGTGCCGGGCAAAATAAAGCCATTGGGAAGTTCTGGGAATTACAGCCTGATGATCTGTGGTCGGAGATCCAAGTGGATCTCAAGAGCGCTGTAGATGGAACGCATATAGCATTGCAGTATATGTTAAAAAAGAATCAGGGGGTGATTTTAAATTTCTGTGGAGGCGGGGCGGCAAAACCTCATTTATACGCAGCGGCATATTCTACGGCGAAAGCAGGGGTTGCGCGATTTACAGAGTCAGTCGCGCTTGAATTGGAGAAAGAGAAATCTTCTGTTCAGATTTTTTGTACAAATCCGGGGCTGGTGAGAAATGAGCGTACGGAAGCTTTGTGCAGAGATCCAGCAGGGCGAACCTACATGCCCGATATTGAGAGGGCATTTGCAGAAGGACGGGGACAGTCTCCACTTACAGCTGCGCATTTGATTGAAGCGGCTCTGGAGGGGAAGCTTGCAGGATATGAGGGCAGACTTATCCAATGTTTCCGCAGGGAACAGCTTTTAAAGAATATTTTCAAAATAAAAAACTCTGATTCAGGGTTGCTTAGAAGAATTGATTAAAAGGCTCGGTACTTACAGCATAAGCTGTATAGCCTGTAAGACCGACATAAGTGAGGAGTAAAAATAATGAAGCCCAATATTTTACTTATTATGGCAGAAGATATTTGCCCAAACTTAGGATGTTATGGCGATCCGAATGCACGGACGCCGCATCTGGATGCTTTTGCAAGAACAAATTACCGTTTTAGCCAGTGCTATTCTGCCGCACCTGTCTGCTCGGCGGCCCGTACGTCACTGAATTTGGGGATGTACGGTACAACGGCAGGAGTTGGGCAGCACCGCAGCATGTATGATTTGCCATCATCCATTCGGAATATAGGTGAATGGATGCAGAAAGCTGGTTATTATACCGTGATCGGTAAAACGGATTTTAACTTCCCGCTGAAAGAAGGATATGATCAACAGATAGATTATACTTATCGGGACACATTAGATTTTGCCGGCGATATCCTGAATGTTGCAAAGAATCTACCAGAGGATAAGCCGCTTTTTATGATTCAAACTAGTGCAATTACGCATCAATCTCAGTATGGTTATACCAATGCTGCGGATGAACATCGAGCATCTATGCCGAGGTTAAAGGAGGAAGAATATCAGGAAAGAGAGGCGGTAAAGGTTCCAGGATATCATTTTGATACGGCAGATGCAAAGGAAATTTGGGCGCAGTATCATGAAAAACTGACATCTTTCGACCGTATGTTTGGAGAATTGATAGCAGGACTTAGGGACAACGGGCTTTATGAAAACTCGGTGATTCTATTTGTGGGCGATAACGGGCACGGAATTCCGCAAGGTAAAATTAACCTCTGGAATGAAGGTGTGCATGTTCCTATGCTTATGCATGTTCCGGAAGAGTTGGAAAACCAGGTGGATTATAAAAGGGATCCACGAGGAAAGTATAGCGACAGGAAAGTAACTTTTGTTGATTTTGCACCTACATTTTTGTCTGTTGCGGGAGCCGCAATCCCCGAGAACATGCAGGGACATGCATTTTTGGGAGAGCACAAGACAGCGGCGGAAAATAGGGTGTATTCTTTTTGCGCCAGGGAAGATGAAGTGTTTGAAAACTCCAGAAGTATACATGAGGGGGAGTGGATGTACACTATTGATTTTGCGTTTACATCCCGAAAGCGACTGAATGCTTATCAGATACTCCAGGCTCCTTGGTTTGTCCGCTCTATGATACTGGAGGGCAGGGAAAGCAGGATACAAAATACGGAAAGACGTGCTCTTTTTCGTTCTATGCCCCGAATTAGGGAACAACTCTATAACCTTAGAGAAGATCCCAATCAGTTGTACAGCCTTATTGACAGTGAATGCGAAGCGCATAAGAAGATACGCCGGAAACTGCAGAAGGCGCTGATTGAGAAAATCATTATCCTAAGAGATGCAGCGTTCATTCCCGAGCCATTGCTGCAAGAATTGACAGATGCCCTGGGATTGACGGCTTATGAAGTTCTGCAGGATGATTTGGCTTATCCAGTGAAAAAACTTGCTGCTTTATGGGAACAGGGAATGAATGGAGTGCAGATCGGAGGCATTTTTACAAATCCATGTGAACAAATTATCCAACTCACATTTACAAAGGGAGAGACAGGGGAACAAAAGATAATAGAGGAGTATCTGCTGTCAGGAAGCGAAACGGTGCGTGCCTGTGCGGCCCTTAAGGGAAAAAATATGAGGGCGCTATATAACATTTGTTATCTCAGCCAAAATTATGTTTTACTGATGTTTATTGTCGATGTGATAACATTCTGGGATGCGGAAGAGGCGGAACCGATATTCAGCATTTTGGTGTCCCGATGTCTTGAGAAGCAGGATATTCAAGTTGATGCACGATTGGAAGCAGGGATGGTAAGCGGTTTAAATATTCTGGCGGCATATAAAGGCTGGAAGATGCCGGCGGAACTGCGTGAACAGCTGCTCTGGACGGTTTCCCAGAAAGAACGAAGCAAAGTAGTGATGTCCGTAATGGAAGGTGGTATATGAGATGGAAGGGGTAGAAAGTAAAGCAACAATCCGGGCGAGAGAACGGGGGTATTATAATTTGGATAAAATGTGGCATGCCCGTTTTTGCTATAAAGAATTAAAAGGAGACCTGGGGTATCAGGAAGGGGTGACAAGGAGAGATCCAAGCAGTGTCATCCAGGTGGGGGGAGAGTATTATGTTTGGTATACAAAAAGCGTGGGGGAAACAAAAGGTTTTATTGAAGGAAAACCAAGCGTAAAGGTCTTTCCCTGGGACTATGCAGAAATATGGTATGCAAAAAGCTTGGATGGATATACATGGAGGGAGGTTGGCTGTGCGGTTACAAAAGGGGCGGCGGGCAGCTACGATGACCGCAGTGTGTTTACTCCGGAAATCCTGGTACATAAAGGGAAATACTATTTAACTTACCAATGCGTAAAAAGTCCATACTTATGCAGAGTCAAGGAAACCATTGGTATGGCAGTTGCAGATAAGGTAGATGGCCCGTGGAGGAAGTTGGAGCACCCGATTCTGGAGCCGGCAGATAATGGAGTATGGGAAGGCGACAGTGACAATCGTTTTGTGGTTAAAGTGAAAGGTGATTTTGACAGCCATAAGGTACACGATCCATCCTTACATTTCTTTAATGGTAAATTCTATCTTTACTACAAAGGGGAGACTATGGGGGAGGGAATGTTTGGAGGAGGAAGAGAAATAAAATGGGGCGTTGCTGTAGCTGACCATATTGAAGGAACTTACATTAAATCCCCCTATAATCCGATTACAAACAGCGGGCATGAAACTTGCCTTTGGGAATATGACGGCGGAATGGCTGCTATGCTGACCTCTGACGGAGTCGAGAAGAATACAATCCAATATGCAAAAGATGGGATAAATTTCGATATAATGGGAACCGCTGCAAGATTGGAACATGTACCACATGCGGCAGGGCCGTTTCGAGATGGAAAACCATGTAAGCGTCCATTGGACGGATTAAAGTGGGGGCTTTGTATGGTAAGCGCTAAGTGGGATTATATTGAGCGGTTTGAGTTGGCTGATATAGAATAGGAGTGGAGAAAATCGGGTTTGCTTTATAAAACAGCTGTAAAATGTGCACAAAAAACGACCTGATTTTTTAGCAATATAGTAAAAAACAAACACTTATACATAATAAGCGTTGAAAAAAGCATGTTTATAGTATACAATAAAACTAACAAAAATAATTCGTTTGTATTCTAAAGTGCCAAAAACAGGTACGCCAATTTGTCCGATTAGGATAAAACGAATTTACAAGGAGGAGAAATATGAAAAGAAAAATGATTGCTATGCTGATGGCTGCAACAATGTTGACGGCAATGCTGGCAGGCTGTGGCGGAGAAAAATCTCCGGACACATCGAAGAAATCAGAGGACGGTGGAGAGAAGAAAGACGTTACAATTAGCATGATGTATTGTGACGGCGCTAATGAACCGTATCAGAAGGATTGGCCTGTATTTGAGTGGATAAAGGAGGCAGCGGGGGTCACGCTTGATATGACAATTGTTCCTACGTCAGACTATGTTGCTAAGAGAGAGCTGATTTTTAATTCCGGTGAGATTCCGGATATTGTTGCACATACGTTTGCCACTTCAACAGATGTGGCATCAGGGATCCTTTTGCCTATAAGCGATTATGAAGATCAGATGCCAAATTACCAGGCCTTTATAGAAAAGTATGATTTGAGGGACGAGATTGATAAGACAAGGTTTCCTGACGGCAAGTACTATACTTTGCCGTGCAAGGCGCATACAGAGCGGTTTCAGGATGTACAGTGGATGATACGTACGGATGTTTTTGAAAAGAATAATCTCCCCATTCCTAAAACGTATAAGGAACTGCTTGATGTAGGGATGAAACTAAAGGAGTTATATCCGGATTCAACACCAATCACAAATCGATTCGGAACCAATCATATTCTGCAGGGACTTGCAGCCATGTTTGGCACTGCAAGCGGATGGGGATATGGTGATGGTATGTTATATGACCATGATACAGGGAAATGGACTTTTGCGCCGACAACAGATAATTACAGATCATTCCTGGAATATACGAATCAGCTTTATCAAACGGGTGTGCTGGACAAGGAGTTTGCCACTTTGGATTCGGTAGTATATGAACAGAAGATTGTAAACAGTGAAACGTTTATCATGTTTGATTGGACGGCGAATAAGGTTCGTTACAATGAACAGGGGAAGCAAATTGATCCGGATTATAACGTATCTCCGATTTATCCGATGGAGGGACCGGAAGGAGATTATGCAGTAGGATGGAAATCTTCCTGGTCACAGGGATATTGTTTCCCGGCAACTTTAGCAGAGGATGAAGAGCATTTGGCTGAGGTGCTGGCATATCTCGACTGGGGCTTTACTGATGAGGCTGAGACACTCTTAACTTTTGGCAAAGAGGGCGAGACCTATCAGGTAAATGATAACGGCATCAAGGAATTTATAGAGCCGGATGTTGCGCGTGTTAAGTATGGCCTTAATAATAATGAGCTGACAATACGAGAGGATCTGGATGCTATTTATTCTGCATATACGCCAGAGGAAATGGAACTGCTGGGGGAAATCAGTAAAGTTGTTCCTGCAACTAATCCAGCGTGTCCCCTTGATAATGATACCTTAGAAGGTGCAAGTCTTTATATTTCTACATTAAAGGATTATGTGTTCTCTATGACGGAAAAATTCATCTATGGAACAGAAGATTTGGCAAACTGGGATGCATTTGTTGCAGAATGTGAAGCAAAAGGTGCAATCCAATTACAGGAAGCTTATGATGAAGCAGTCAAGTAACAGAAGAAATCATACAGTATCCAATGCAAAAGGAACCATTGGTTAATCCTGGATATCAGTCCTTTTGATACAAAACAAGAACAGCCCCACGGGAATCAAGATTTTTATACTTGATTGTCCAGTGGGACTGTTCTTTTTCGAATAGAGTTAGCTGCTAAGTGGACTGCCCCGACTCTGATTATTGACATGGATAATTTAAACGCAATCTTTGTGAGTGATGCACTAAAGCATGCATTAAAATTTGTGCAATAAGTAGAAAAAGACAGTGAATAAAAGATAAGTATACAAAAACTATTTACTAAATCTCGTTTAAAGTATACAATAATGTTGATGCAAATGAAGTGAAATTAAAATATTTAAAGGAGGAAAAGTATGAAAAAAAGAATGGTTAGTGTTTTACTGGCGACGGCATTGGCAGTGGGTCTGCTGGCTGGCTGCGGCGGCGGAAAAAAGGAGGAGACTAAAAAAGGGGATGGAAAAGAAAAAGTTTCCGAGGTGTCTATGATGATTTTCGAGGATGCCGAAGCGCCGTTTTCAGAAGATTGGATGGTAGTTAAAACGATTGAAGAGAAGACAGGTGTTAAGCTGAATGTACAGTCCGTGCCTGTTTCAGATCAGGCAACCAAAACGCAGGTTGTATTCAACTCTGGAGATATGCCGGATATTATGACTAAAACATTTCCGAAAGCTGCAGATGCGCTGTCAGGTTTATTGCTTCCAATTAGCGATTATATGGACAAACTGCCCAATTTACAGAAATATCTGGAAGACAACGGTCTGGAAAAGTATATGGAATCTCAGAGAATGGCTGATGGTAAGTTCTATCTGCTTCCAGTAAAAGCGAAGACAAAAGTTATTCAGGATCATCAATGGCTGGTGCGTAAAGATATCTTAGAAAAGAATAATCTTTCTATGCCTACAACGTTGGATGAGCTTATGGAGGTGGCTTTGAAGCTGAAAGAGATTTACCCGGAATCTACGCCAATTTCCAATCGTTTCAAGTCTGACAATATCATGGCAGGTTTGGCCGCTGCTTTTGACGGTCTGGCAGGATGGACTTTGGGAGACGGAATGTTTTATGACGAAAAAGAAGATAAGTGGGAATTCTCTCCGACCACGGATAAGTGGAAACAGTTTATGGAATATGCAAATAAACTTTATTCTTCAGGGGCGCTTGACCCTGAATTTACCACACAGGATTCATCTGTATATGAGCAGAGAATTGCAAAGGGCGAAATATTTATCGTGTATGACTGGGCAACTAATTGTAAAAAGTTCAATCAGGAAGGGGCGCCATTTGACGAGAATTTCAATATGGTAGCTATGGCGCCGCCGGAAGGACTGGAGGGTGAATATGCGCTTCAGTGGAACGGACCGTGGGAGCAGGCCTGGATTATGCCGGCCACAGTTGCGGAAAAGGATAATTTTGAAGACATTCTGAAAATGGTTGACTGGCTGTATTCAGATGAGGCAATGACGGCAATGACCTTTGGCGAAGAGGGTGTGACTTACAAGGTAGAGGACGGTAAGAAGGTATTCATGGATGATAAGGTGAAGTATAATTCTGATTATGGCCTGTATGAGAATAACTTCTGTGTAAGGCTTGATACAGACTACTACGCCAGCACACTGCCACAGGAGGTTCTGGATGTGTATGACGTATGCGCTGAGAACGGTTATGTTCCGCCAACGAATCCTGCTTCTCCTCTGACGACTGAGCAGATGGACGAACTGTCTGTTACCTCATCAACTCTGGTGGATTATGTGAAGTCCATGATGGAAAGCTTTATTTTCGGTACGGAGTCTCTGGATAATTGGGACAACTTTGTGAAAGAGTGTGAGAACAAGGGAAGCACTGAAATGGAAAAAATGTACAATGAAGCATGGGCGGCCAGAGGTAAGTAGGTAATAATGTCTCTGTTCAAAACAATGAATGAACAGGTCATATAATAAATAAGGCACAGTGTCTATATTTGTTGCAGATGCGGCAGTACCAGATTTGAAAAATGTGGACTGCTGCATTCTGTATATATAAGGGGATATCTGCAGAGTTTGTTTGCAGAAAGACGAAGTGCCAACGTCTAAGGAGGTAATTTATGAATAGGAAGAATAAAAATCAGTTTCGTATGCAGACCGCAGAGCTGGGGAAAAGTTTACGTAATAACAAGACGTTGTATTTGTTTCTTCTGCTTCCAATTGTCTATTTTATAATATTTAAATATGTTCCGATGTTTGGAAACATCATAGCATTTCGAAAATACATACCTGGTCAGTCTTATTTTGGTGTTTCATGGGAAGGATTCCGGTATTTTGAAATGTTTTTAAAGGACGAAGCTTTTTGGAGCGTATTTAAAAACACAGTGGTATTAAGTGGATTAAGCCTGTTAATATGCTTCCCGATTCCAATTCTTTTTTCATTGCTGCTGAATGAAATTATGCAGAAAAAGGTAAAGAAGGTTGTCCAGTCGCTTACCATTGTCCCTCGTTTTCTGTCTGTTGTTGTAGTTGTGGCCATGATGAATGCGCTGCTGTCGCCTTCAACCGGTATTGTTAATACGATTATCGAGAAGTTGGGCGGGGAGGCTATTTACTTCATGAACGAACCCTTCTGGTTTCGGATTATATATATCATTTCAGAACTTTGGCAGTTTCTGGGGTGGAATTCCATTATCTATATGGCTGTACTCTCTTCGGCGGATCAGGAGCAGTATGAGGCTGCAATGGTAGACGGGGCGGGAAAGATTAAGCAGGCAATTCATATAACGCTGCCAATGATGCTTCCAACCATTGCCATCAACCTGATTATCGCACTGGGCAATATCTTGAATATTGGATTCGAGAAGGTGCTCCTTATGTATACTCCAACGACATACGAGACTGCAGACATCATCCAGACATTTGTATACAGGGTAGGCCTTATGAATGCAAATTATAGTTATGGTACGGCCGTTGGACTGTTTCAGGGAGTGATAAGCCTGTCATTATTGTGGGCTGCAAATAGGATAACTAATAAGCGCTGGGGATGCGGATTATGGTAAGGAGGGATCGACAATGAAGAAAAGTAAAAGCAGAAAGATTTTTGAGGTTTTTAATGTCACGCTGATGATTGTCCTTGCAGCTTTGACGCTTTATCCTATTATAAATCAACTCGCAGTATCTCTCAGTAGTAATACAGGGATTCTGACGGGGGATATCACAATATTTCCAAAAGATTTCAGTCTGGGAACTTATAAAGGCCTTTTAGGAGAGGCGAAATTCTGGATTAATTATAAGAACACGATTATTTATACGGTTGTAGGAACTGCGATTAGTTTGTTTATGACAACTATCTGTGCATATGCCTTATCTAAGAAGCGCTTAGTGGGCAGGACAGTACTCCTCAGACTGATTGTTTTTACCATGTTTTTCGGCGGAGGTTTGATCCCATACTATAACCTGATTAAGAACCTGAATATGCTGGATACTATATGGGCATTGGTTCTGCCGGGGGCGATTGCACCTTACAATATACTGCTGATGAAAACTTATTTTGAAGGTTTGCCTGATGAATTGGAAGAGGCAGCGAGCATAGATGGTCTGTCACAATTTGGATATTTTTGGAGGATGGCCCTGCCTCTCTCAAAGCCGATTCTGGCAACAATGACTTTATTTATGTCAGTTTCCTATTGGAATGATTGGTTTTCGGCTTTGATTTATATGAATGACGGATCCAAATATCCGGTAACTCTTTATTTGCGTAATATTATGATGGGGGCTACGATGGCTTCACAGACTGGACAGACAATTGACGCATCTACCGTGCAGTCAATTCCGGAAGGGGTACAGGCGGCGTCTATGATATTGGTCATCATACCGATATTGTGCGTATATCCATTTGTACAGAAACATTTTGTTAAAGGGGTTATGATTGGCTCGATTAAAGGGTAAAAGAGGAGAAAATTTATGAAGCCTAATATATTATATATTATGTCTGATGACCATAGTGCGAATGCCATAAGCTGCTATCAGTCGATTCTTGCATCGGTGTTTCAGACACCGCATATAGACAGAATTGCATCAGAGGGATGCAGGATGGAAGATTTCTGTGCGACAAATGCAGTATGCACACCTGCAAGGGCGTCTATTATGACGGGACAGTATGGGCATGTCAATGGCGTGAAGACATTAGATGATAATTGGGATCCGGGCGGCAGCCCGAATCTGGCTCAGCTGCTCCAGTCTTCCGGGTATCAGACTGCCTTGTACGGAAAATGGCATTTGGGTTGTGAGCCGGCAGGTTTTGAAGATTACCAATATCTCTCCGACGGTACGGGGAAATTCGGCGAACAGGGGGTTTATTTTAACCCGTCTTTTAAGAAGAAGGGAGAAGGGTTTGTAAGGTACGATGGTTATGTGACGGATATTATCACAGATCTGACAGAAAGCAGTATCCGCAGAAGAGATAAGGCGCGTCCTTTTTTTGTCATGTGCCATCATAAAGCCCCCCATGATTTTTGGGAATATGAAAAGAGATATGAGCATCTGCTTGAAGGGGTGGAGATTCCGGAACCGGAGAGCCTGTTTGAAGACCGTTCGCACCGTTCGGAAGCAACGCGTGAGTTTGGAAGTTCTGTTACCCCCAGAAGCAGCGTCCGCAGCTTATATCAGGATTTCTTGAAGCCGGATTATGTGACGGGACGCTTAAACGGAACGGAGAATATGAGCTTTGAAGAAAAAGGCAGGGCAGCGTACCAGAAATATCTGAAGGATTATCTCAGGACCGTGGCGGCAATAGATGATTCAGTTGGCAGGCTGCTACGGGTACTGGAGGAAGAAGGAATCTTAGAAGAGACGATTGTCATCTATACATCTGACCAGGGGATGTTTCTGGGAGAGCATGATTACCAGGATAAGCGCTGGAGTTTTGAGGAGAGTCTGAGAACGCCATTAGTGATCCGCTATCCCAAAGAGATAACTTCCGGACATGTCTGTACGGAACTGATGTCCAATATTGATATCGCCCCAACTCTTTTGGATTATGCGGGCGTCAGGATACCTGATGAGATGCAGGGGATTTCCGGAAGGGAGATGCTGTCAGGGAGGAAGCAGGAAAACTGTCATTCAGGCATCTATTTCCGGTATTGGATGCATCTGGCACATAATCATGATAACCCTGCGCATTATGGTATTCGGACGAAAGAATTTAAGCTCACTTATTATTATGGACTTCCGCTAGATGCAAAAGGGGCGGTTAACCGTCCAACACCTCCGGGATGGGAGATGTATGACTTGCGCAGTGATCCGGGAGAACTCCATAATATTTATGAAAAGACGGAGTACCGGCATATACGGGAAGAATTGAAAAAACAATTATATGAACTGAAAAAGCAGTATGGCGATGGAGATGAGCAGTACCCGGAGTTGAAGGAACAGTTCTTGCCTGCTCAGGACAGAGAGGGGGACAGGGAATGCCAGAGAAGTTAAATATGAATTACGGATGGAAATTCTTCGAAGGTGAATTTCCACAAGAAATCATAAAAGGACATTATGACACTTATATGCATGCGAAGGCAAAAAACGGTCCGGCTCCGTCAATGCCCAACTTCTATGACGGTGAGTTTGAGGATGTAGATTTGCCGCATGATTATGTAATCAAAGGGAAGCCGTCAGAAGAATATAATGAGTCACAGGGAAGCCTGAAAAGGAATGGGGCATGGTACAGGAGGAGTTTCCAGCTTCCGGAATCTGACAGGGGAAAACGAATTGTACTTCTGTTTGACGGCGCCGGTATGAAGACAGAGGTGTGGGTGAACGGACAGCCTGCCGGCAGAAATGAAAGTATGTATAATAGCTTTTATATCGATATTACTCCTTATCTTGTTTATGAAAACGAAATCAATATTGTTGCCGTGCACATCAGCAATAAAAGTGTTGAGGGGTGGTGGTATGAAGGCGCAGGGATATACCGAAGTGTATGGATGCTGAAAATGGAGGCAGCAGCGCTGGATGTATGGGGAACCAAGGCGGAGACCATAGAAGGTACAGACGGAAGCTGGCAGGTACGGGTGGAAAGCACAGTATATAGTCTTTTAGAACACCAGGAGGGGAGGATCAGATTACGTATTACAGCCCCCACGGGCGAAGCAGTTTCTGAAGCGGAGTATCCCTTTACAGCGCTGTTCGGAGAAAATGTGTATAGCAGTTCCCTAAAAGTGGAGCATCCGAAATTATGGTCTGTGGAAGAGACACACTGCTATCGCCTGACCAGCCAGGTTATTGTAAATGAGAAGGTGTGGGATGAAACAGAAACCTCTTTCGGTTTCCGCGCCATTGCCTTTGATCCGGACAAGGGATTCTTTTTGAATGGAAAAGGCCTGAAGCTTAGGGGCGTGTGCCTGCATCAGGACCATGGGGGACTGGGAGTGGCCGTTCCGCGCACGGTGCAGGAATACAGGGTGCGTAAGCTAAAAGAAGCAGGTGTAAATGCAATCAGGACTGCGCACCATAATCCGGATCCGCAATTGTTGGATATCTGCGATAAGGAAGGCATACTGGTCATTGATGAAAACCGCTGGTTTAATTTTAGTGAAGATGTGAAAAAGCAGCTTAAAAATATGTGCCTGCGTGACAGGAACCATCCATCGGTTATTATGTGGAGCATTGGAAATGAAGAACCGCTTCAGGATACGTTAGAGGGAAAAGAATTAGCCAGGCAGATGAAGGCATTTCTTCACCGCATGGACAGCGCCCGTCCTGTGACACTGGCGTTAAACGGCGGATATTATGATTCCTGCGCGGCACAGGCATCCGATGCTGTGGGGGTAAATTACCGCATAGAGGAATATCCGCTTATGCATCAGGCACACCCGGATAAGCCGATTATTGCTACAGAGAGCGGAGCTTCCGCCAATCACAGAGGGATTTATGAGGATGAGAACGTATCAGAAGTAAAGGGAGGATATTCATCAGCTTATGACAGGAAGCGGACAAGTTTCGGTTCGTCTTATGCCGCTGCCATTGCCGCCTCGGAAAGAAATGACTTTGTTTGCGGTACCTTTTTGTGGGCGGGGATAGAGTACCGGGGCGAATCAGTTTGGCCTATGCTGTGTTCCGGCATAGGGATTCTGGATAATTGCGGCATGGAAAAAGACAGTTTTTATCTTGTCAAGTCCTTGTGGACCGAAAAGCCAATGATACATGTGATGCCACACTGGAACTGGCCGGGAAGGGAAGGCGAAGAGATACGTGTAGAGGTATATACGAACCTTCCCCAGGCGGAACTTTTTCTGAATGGGAAAAGCATAGGCATAAAAAAAGCGGAGCGGTTTTGTCCGGTTCACTTTGACGTGCCGTATGAACCGGGAATACTCCGTGCGGCAGGTCTGAAGGATGGGAAGGAAGAAGCTGCGGATGAGGCGGTGACGGCATTGCAGCCGCAGGAACTTAAATTAGATGTTGTAGTGCAGGCTTCTGACAATGGAGAAGACGTTTTTCTGGTGGAATGCAGCCTTATAGATGTCTCAGGGGTACGAATACCGGATGCGGATGCATTTGTTCACTTTTCTGTGAGCGGGCAGGGCAAACTTCTTACAGTTGATTCGGGGGATCCAAAAGATCATGGACATGCAGGGTGTGGCAGAAGAATGTTTAGCGGAAAGCTGCAGGCAGCAGTGAAAGCAAGTGAGAAGAGCCACGAAATTTTGCTGTCGGCAGAAGCTTCTGAATTGGGACTGAAGACAAGTGTCGTACTCTATCCGACACAAGGCAGGCAAATTTCCCGTGTGCCATTATGCAGGAGCGTTATGGAGATTAGCAATGTAAGGGAATGGCCAAAAGAATACTGGGAAGAGGCAATTCGGGAAGACTTCGACTGGAACGATATGAATACAGGACAGCCGGTTGCAATGAAGGGATACCAGGGAGTGAATGGAGGCCGGGTATTTACTTCAAGGCTGTTAGTGCCAGGAGCCGCTTCCGGGCAAACGCCGGTAATTTGTTTTAGAAAAATCAGGGGGAAGGGCAGAGCCAGGATATTTCATGATAAAAATTGTTGGCCTAATCCAGAACCCAAAGAATTTCTAACAGTATGTAAAGAATTCAACTGCGGTGACACGGAGAACGTCAAAATCCCTTTGTTAGGATTTTGTAAGAATGAAAAAGTGAACATGGTTCTGCAGATGGAAAATGAAGAAGGCTTCTTTATAGGGGGGATTGAATGGACAGTAATTAATGGAGATCCAACTGTAGACTAGAATTGTAAAAATGCCAAAAATCTCCAGAGGGGATTTTTGGCTTGTTAAAAAAATGGCTCCCGCAATGCTGTACTAGACTTTCATATGTCTCATTTCACGGGCAATTTTCTGCCATTGCGGCATATTCAGTATGTCCTGATAGTTCTTTAGAGTATATAGGTAATGCTCACGTATTGCGGAGTCAGTTTTTTGTGCATTTTTGTGAAACAGTGCTTCAAGTATTGCGGCATGCTCGTTATGGGTAGAGATGTAACGGGATGGCGTCAGGGTTGATATCCAGCGCAGACGCTGTGACTGCAGCGAGAGACGCTCTGCAATGTCCAACAGCCTGCTGTTGCCGGAAAATTCAATCAATTTCCGGTGGAATAGCTCATCAGTTTGAAAGTTCTTTGAAAAATTGCCGGACGTAACGTTCTGAAGTAATTCCATATGAATTTCCGAAAATTCTTTCTCCTGAGCAGCTGACAGGCCTGCGGCTTCAATAATAATGGAGGCGGCTTTCTGCTCGATGGCCTCCCGTACCTGAAGTATCTCAGTGATATCGGTTAATGTGATTGACTTAACAACAACTTTCGTAGCAGTACGTTCCAGAATGCCGCTGTCGATGAGGGACATGATTGCTTCACGGATTGGTGTGCGGCTCATATCAAATTCTTTGGATAATTCTAAGTCTGATACGATATCGCCAGCTGAAAACTCATAGTTTTCAATTTTTTTTAGGATATAATTGGTTGCGAGATTAACAGCCTCTCCTCTTACTCTTGACATAGTTTATTCCTTTCTTTAAATATACTAAATTTATATATTTATAATTATAGTATACAAAAAAAGCTGAGAAATCAAGCTTTTTGAAAAAATAGAATGTAATTTTTAAATAATAACAGTGGAAAAAGGAAGCGGATTGATTGAAAAACATACATAAAATAAACATAATAAATCAAAATGTATACATAAATGCACCATATGTAGCAAACTAACAAGTAAATAATGAGGTGGAGTATGAAAAAACATGAAAATTATGCACCTGATTATCAGAAAATCTTCAGAAAAAATAAAGACAGAACTTTCAGGACACTATTGGGGATGTACCAGGGCAAATATGTGCAGTTATTCTGGTCAGTGGTGTTTTTCCTGAT
Source organism: Clostridium sp. D5 (assembly GCF_000190355.1). Lineage (NCBI taxonomy): Bacteria > Bacillati > Bacillota > Clostridia > Eubacteriales > Clostridiaceae > Clostridium > Clostridium sp. D5. The sequence continues at coordinate 72,045 of NZ_GL870813.1, forward strand.
TAAAAGTTCGCCGGCATGGCTGTCTCCGATGATTCTTGCGGGGATTATCAATGTGGTTACGAATCCACAGGGGAATGCGGTGCATAAAATCTTGATGTATTCACTTTTTATGCTCATTGTGCTGATGCAGAATATTCCTACAAATTATATGTACACTTATTTTTACTCCAAGGCTATCCGTCAGGTGGAGAAGGAACTTCGGTGCGCATTGGTCCGAAAACTGCAGCAGCTGTCGATATCCTACCATACGGAGATCGAGTCCGGCCGCCTTCAGTCAAAGATTATGCGGGATGTAGAACAGATTGAGAATCTCAGCGCCCAGATTTTTATTACGGTTCTTGGAATACTGGTGAATGTTGCTGTTGCGCTTATTGTTGTTCTGGTAAAGAGCAAAGAGGTCTTCCTATTTTTCCTTTGCACGATTCCGGTGGCTGCCCTGGTTATTATTCATTTCAGAAAGAAAATAAAAAATTATAATACGGAATTCCGTAAAGAAATGGAGGAGACGTCTGTTCAGGTTATGGAGATGGTTGAGATGATACCTGTAGCCCGCGCCCATGCACAGGAAAACCAAGAAACCAGCAAGATGGAGCAGAGACTTGAGTGTGTTTCGAATAAAGGGTTCCGGCTTGATATGCTCCAGACTTATTTCAGCTCCGTAAACTGGGTGACTTTTCAGTTGTTTCAGGTGCTGTGTCTGATCTATACGGCCTTCATGGGGTTAAAGGGGGAGATTGGAGTTGGGGATGTAGCTATGTATCAATCCTATTTCAGTACTATCGTTGGGAGCATTACCGGAATAGTGGGGCTTGTTCCGGTGATTTCAAAGGGGCTCGAATCAGTGCAGTCTGTCGGGGATGTGCTGCTGTCCGAGGATGTGGAGGATTCTGGAACTAATAAGCAAGTCATAAATGTCGAGGGGAGAGTGAAATTTGAACATGTGGGGTTTTGCTATAAGGATACAGAGCAGCCGGTATTTTCAGATGTAAACTTTACTGTACAGGCAGGGGAAACCGTAGCGATTGTGGGGGCCTCAGGGGCCGGAAAATCAACAATTTTAAATCTGGTTATCGGATTTGCAAGAGCAACGGCGGGGAGGATACTGATTGATGGCGCGGACATTACCGCATTGGACCTGCAGACATACAGAGAGCATCTTGCGGTAGTTCCTCAGAACTCTATTCTGTTCAGCGGTACGATTCGGGACAACATAACGTATGGCATGGAACATGTATCAGAGCAAAGACTTCAGAAGGTTCTGGAGGCATCGAATTTGAAAGAAATGGTAGAGAGCCTGCCGGATGGGCTGAATACCCAAATTAGAGAACACGGCGGGAACTTGTCAGGGGGACAGAAACAAAGAATTTCTATAGCGAGGGCATTTATTCGTGACCCGAAGATTTTGATTCTGGACGAGGCAACATCCGCACTGGACAGCGTATCAGAAAGGCAGATCCAGGATGCTGTTGCAAAGCTCTCATCTAACCGTACCACGTTCGTAGTGGCGCACCGGCTGTCTACGATCCGGGATGCAGATAAGATTATAGTAATGGAAAAGGGTGGGATGAAAGAGTTTGGAACCTATGAAGAGCTTATGGCTTTGAAAGGAAGCTTTTATCATATGAAGGAAATGCAGAAATAAAGCGTCTGCATGTGCCGGATTCAGTGATTTCCGGCTTGTGGTACAGAACCTTAATTCATTAAAAAGAAATTGACTTTCAAAACTAATAAGTATACAATAAAAATAGAAGAACAAAATATAAAGTATACAAAAAGGAGGAAGAAAATGAAGTTAAGCAGTGCAACAAAGAGAGCGATGGAAAGAAATTATTATCAAAGCTGTGAATGGTTTTGTGATTTTAATGAATCAGATGTCGAAGGAATCGGATATGAAGAAGGAGTACACAGAAGGGATCCAAGCAGTGTCTTGAAGGTGGGAGGCCTTTACTATGTGTGGTATACGAAATCTACTGGCAAACATGTAGGGTTTCATTCGGGCGATGACAATGCCAAGGTATTTCCATGGGACTACTGTGATATCTGGTATGCGGTTTCAGAAGACGGGTACCGCTGGGAAGAGAAAGGGATTGCAGTCCAGAGAGGGGAAACAGGAGCTTATGATGATAGGAGCGTATTTACACCGGAAGCCTTGGAATATGAAGGGAAGTACTATTTGGTATATCAGGTTGTAAAGTCCCCTTATAAATGCAGAAGCTTTGAATATATTGCAATGGCTGTTTCAGATAGCCCGGACGGCCCCTTTGTAAAATCAAAAGAGCCCATACTGGCGCCTACAATGGATGGTGTGTGGAAAGGCGAGGAAGATAACAGGTTCTTAGTGGAAAAAAAGGGCGGTTTTGACAGCCATAAAGTACATGACCCTCTGCTGATTCCATTTCAGGGGAAATTTTATCTGTATTATAAAGGAGAGCCTATGGGCGAGCAGTTATATATGGGCGGAAGGGAGACAAAGTGGGGCGTTGCCATTGCAGAGAAGATTGAGGGACCTTATACAAGGAGCGAATACAATCCGATTACGAACAGTGGCCATGAGACTTGTCTCTGGAAGTATGCGGGTGGCATTGCAGCATTTTTGCGTACAGATGGGGTAGAGAAGAATACAATCCAGTTTGCAGAAGACGGAATCAACTTTGAAATAAAATCCGTGATTAAGGGCGGACCGGAGGCATCGGGACCGTTCCGCGCAGGGGAAAGCCAGGATAACCCTTTGGAAGGCATGAGGTGGGGGCTTTGCCATGATGTGACTAAGGGGTATGGCTATATCCGCCGGTTTGATATTAATGAATGGCAGAAGGAAGTTTATATGACAAAGACAATGTATGAATGAAGCTGCGGATAAAAAGGGGTGAGGACTCATATTTTTATCATTGGCTGTATGGCATCTAATAACTTGAGTATATACGGGAAAGGAAGAACTATGAGAGGAATTGTATGGAATGATGGATGGAGATTTACTTTAGAGCAGCCTCCGTCCCCACATGAAACAGACATAGATGACAGTGGATGGGAGAACGTAAGAATTCCCCATGACTGGAGCATAGCAAGCGGATACTCTGAAGAAGCAGAGGCATGTACCGGTTATCTTCCGGGAGGCTTGGGATGGTATAGAAAAACATTCGTTACATCGGAAGATATGTGCCAAAAGACCGTTTTCATTAATTTTGACGGCATATATAATCGTGCAAGTATATATTGCAATGGAGAACTCGTAACATTTCATCCCTATGGCTACTCTCCATGTCTTGTAGAATTGACAGATTATCTAAATCCCTGTGGGGAGAAGAATGTCATAGCAGTACGTGTGGACCACACCAGATATGCGGACAGCAGATGGTACACCGGCTCCGGAATTTATAGAAAGGTATCCTTATATATTCTTCCGAAAGTCCGGATTCCGGTATGGGGTGTGAAGCTGACTCCTGTTGTGAAGGGTGACCAAAGTGCAGTAATCCATTGTAATGTGCAGTTGGAGAATACAACAGCATTTGAATCTACAGCGAAAGTAAAGGTTATACTTACTGATCCTTGTGGAAAAAGGCTCTATGAGAAGAAGTACAAAAAAATGATAGCTGCAGGATATCGTGAGGAGCTAGATGCTGAACTCACAGTCGAGGAACCAAAGTTTTGGGATATCCATGAAGGAAATTTATATAGTGTAAGAATAGAGGCAAAAGTACAAGAGGAGGTTCAGGTGATGGAGGAACGGACGGGAATCCGTTATTTCCATTTTGATGCAGACAAAGGTTTCTTTCTCAATGGGCGCAGCCGGAAAATTAAAGGTGTCTGTCTGCATCATGAGGCAGGGCTTGCGGGTGCCGCGGTTCCTTTGGATATGTGGAAGCGGCGGCTCCTGGCTTTGCGGGAGTGCGGGTGCAACGCGATACGTACTGCGCATAATCCGGCATCTGAAGATTTCCTAGACCTATGCGATGAAATGGGGTTTTTGGTGCAGGAAGAATTCTTTGACGAATGGGACAATCCGAAAGATAAGCGAAAAAACGGCACGGAAAAAACTGTAGATTATATAACAAGAGGCTATACAGAATTCTTTAAAGACTATGCGCAGCAGGATTTACAGAATGTAATCAGAAGGGATTACAATCATCCAGGCATTTTCCAGTGGAGTATTGGAAATGAAATTGAATGGACATATCCAAAATACAATCAGGCAACAGGATATTTTAATGCGGATGCCAGCGGTAATTATTTTTGGACACTGCCTCCGTATTCAAAGGAACAGATCAGAGAGAAGATTGCCCGACTGCCACGGGATATGTATGATGTGAATAAAACTGCACACAGGCTTTCTAAATGGGTAAAGGATATGGATACAACCAGACCTGTAGTAGCAAACTGCATTCTGCCAAGTGCCAGCTATGAATCAGGCTATACTGATGCGCTGGATATTGTAGGCTACAGTTACCGGCAGGTAGTTTACGAATATGGGCATAAGAATTATCCTGACAAACCAATTATGGGGACGGAAAACTTAGGCCAGTGGCATGAATGGAAACACGTATTGGAAAAAGAGTATATTCCGGGGATTTTTTTGTGGACAGGAATTGACTACATCGGAGAAGCTCAATCCTGTGGATGGCCTCAGAAGGCCATGAAAAATGGGCTGCTGGATTTGAATGGGAACCCCAGGGCATCCTATCATATGTTTCGTTCGTTATGGCGGGAAGATCCGTATATACATATTGTGACACAGAAGGTCAGTGATTCTCTTTATAAGCTGGATGAAAACGGGAATTTGGCAGAAAAGGAAGAGGGCAGCTGGAAAAGAAGACTGTGGCGCTGGCATGAAGTAAATGAACATTGGAATTATACAGAACAAGAAATGACGGTAATAGAGGTGTACAGCAATTGTGAGGAAGTAGCATTGTACTTAAATGACAGGCACTTGGGAACACATAGACTGGATGAATTTGAGGATCATATTTACAAATGGGCAGTTCCATATGAGGCAGGTACTCTTCGGGCTGTTGGTGTAACTGGTGTGAAAAGCGTTGAAGCACAATGCAGTACGACAGGATCTTTTGAAAAACTTATCCTGCATGCCGATAAAAAGAATCTACAGGCGGACATAGATTCGGCAATTCATTTGGAGCTGCTTCTTACGGATGAAAAAGGACAAAGAATACGGACACAAGAGGCAGAAGTAGAGTTCGTTGTAGAGGGACCGGCTATCATAATCGGAACGGACAACGGAGATAATTCAAATGTGCAGAACCATAAAAATCTTAAGCTTATGACTTATCAGGGATTGGCCATGCTCGTTGTTCAGGGGAAGGAGAAAGGTCGGATAGGAATTTATGCAAAATCTGGAAATACACGTTCGGATGCAATAGAAATTCAGGTAAATTAGAAGAAATAGGTGTATACAAAAAGCGGCATAGTTGGGATGTATACCTGCAAATTTAAGAGTTCCCACACTTAAAAAGGAGGAAAAAATGACCAGAAGAGAAGCAGTTATAAATACTTTACGGCATAAGGAAACATTTCCTGTTCCGTACCATATGGACTTTACCGAGCAGGCATTAGAAGAGCTGATTATTTTTACGAAAGATCCAGATATAGAAAGTAAACTGGGAACATACTTGCACTATAAGCAGTATTGGGGATGGCCAACAGAAATTGAAGGGAAGCCGGGATATTTCAAGGACGAGTTTGGCGTTATATGGAACAGAAATGGCAGCGATAAAGATATTGGGCTTCCGGATGAATATCAGATTGAGGATTTGGAGGAAAGTACTTATGAGTTTCCTGTCTGTGATGAGTTGCGATTGAGGAAAGAACTAGAGGAGCTTACTGCAGATAAGGAAAAGGATGACCGTTTTATTATGTACGGATTTGGTTTTCTAATGTTTGAACGCGCCTGGTCTCTAATGGGGATTGAAAATACGTTGTGCAATATGATTCTATATCCGGAAGAGATGGAAGAGCTTTTCACAAAAATCGGCGACTATTACTGTCATTTAGTGGATATCGCCTTAGAATATGATTTGGATGGAGTATATTTTGGAGATGACTGGGGACAGCAGAAAGGGCTGATTATGGGGCTTGAACACTGGCGCCATTATATCAAGCCGCAGATGGCAAGGCTTTATAAGAAAGTGAAGGACAAGGGGCTGTTTGTCATGCAGCATTCCTGCGGAGATTGTCATGAGCTGTTTCCGGAGTTGATAGAAATAGGGCTGGACTGTTACCAGACATTTCAGCCTGAAGTATATGACATTTATAAAATGAAGGAACTATATGGTGATAAGCTGACCTTTTGGGGTGGGATATCTACCCAGCAGGTTCTTCCCTTTGCGTCGCCGGAGGAGGTAAAGGAGGAAGCAATTCGGATATACAGGGCATTACATACAGGGGGAGGTCAGATTATTGCTCCGACCCATGCACTTGCATTTGATGTGCCTCCAGAGAATATACTGGCTTTGCTGGAGGTGTTTAAGGGGCAGGAAAAATATTTTCGGAGGAAGGCTGGATTACACTAAGTCCGGTAGAGCAGGAAGTAATTGACGGTGGCGGCGATCCCAATAAAATGGTCGGGGAAACTAGCAGTTCGGTCTTGTCTGAACTGTTGCCGGGGAAATGAATTGAAAAAAGATAAGGCATAATAATGCTTGAATTTTTACCGATCTTTGTGATATACTATGGGCGAGAAAGGAGCTGATTTTATGCCTACGATTCGTCCGATGGCCGACCTTCGGGACACTGGGAAAATATCTGAGCTGTGCTACCAGAAAAATGAGCCTGTGTTTATCACCAAAAACGGCAGCGGCCACCTCGTTGTTATGAGCATGGATACCTATGATAAGCAAATGGGAGTTTTGGATGTCTACCGAAAGCTTGGCGCCGCAGAGGCGCAGATGGAGGATGGTGTCCCCCTTCTGGAAGGGAAAGAGGTCTTTCAAAGACTGAGACAAAAGCATGGAGAATGAGAACTTTCAGATTCGTTTTACACCGCTGGCTTATGAAGATCTGGATGAAATCGACACCTACATCAGCGTAACTCTTGTAAATCCACAGGCGGCGGAAAGACTGCTGGAAGAGATGGAGAACTCGATCAGCCAGCTTGTACAATTCCCGTATATCGGAAGCGAGGTAGATGACATTTACCTTGCCCGAAAGGGATATCGCAAGTTGGTGGTGGAAAACTACCTGGTCTTCTATCTGGTTGATTCGGATCAAAAACAGGTGGTAATCATGCGCGTGTTATATGGGGCACGGGAATATCGAAGTTTGTTGTAATAAAATTGAATAACATACAGAGAGCGCAGTCGGAAACGGCTGCGTTTTTAATGTTTCTTGTAAAAAGGTAATCATTGTCATGGGTTATCGCTCACCTGATTTTGTATACAAAAATCTTGATAAAATCTAAAAAAGGATATACAATAAATGTAAAGCAACTACTTCATCAAATTTATACTACTTTTAGGAGGTAACATTATGCCTGTTATGGATGAATTTAAAGAAGAACGTGAGAAAATTAAAAATGCAGCGCTAAAAAAGAAGATGCAATATTACTGGTATTATTACAAATACCATCTGCTGGCTATTGCAGCAGCTGTGGTACTCGTCTGCGCTGTCATATATACTATTGTCGATAAGCAGGAGATTGCAATTCAGACAATGATTATCAGCGGCACTGAAGTGGAAGCAAAAGCGTCCGGGTTTAAGCAGAAATTTGCGGAATCCATTGGAATGAGTCCGGATGAATATGCTTTTCATTATGATACATCTATTTATTTGGACTATCAGCGTCAGGATATGGCGTTTGTGACAGGTCAGCAGAAATTGGTAACGATGATTGGGGCAGGAGAGCTGGATGTGCTTGTCAGTGAGGAGAACACATATAAGGGAGTGTGTTTAAATGGAGCGTTTACAGACCTTACAACTTTTCTGACGAAAGAAGAGATTGAAAAATATCAATCCTCCTTTTTTTATGTCGATCAGGCAGTCATAGAAGCAATGGATGCGGCAAATGGCAAAGAATATGGAACGAATGACTTTGATCCCCATAAGCCCGAGCTGATGGAAAAGCCAGTGCCTGTGGGTATTTACATGAGTACTGATGCGGCATTGATGCAGTGTTATGATTTTGTGGGGGATGATGTGGTGATTGGCATTATCCAAAACAGTGAGAGAATGGAGCGGGCAGTGGAATTTTTGAGGCTGGCAGTGAAATAAGACCGGTCTCCATAGATGGAATGAGTAGGTTGGAATGGAGAAGGAGTGAGTTGTGAAATAAAATTAAAACCAAATGTAATCATAATTGTAACCGATGATCAGGGATACGGCGATATCCATGTGAATGGTAACCCTTGGCTGCATACGCCTAATTTTGACTGGATGGGGCGGCACAGCATAAGACTGGAAGATTTCCATACCGATCCATTGTGTGCCCCGGCACGTTCTGCCCTTATGAGCGGCAGATATTCATTTGGCGCAGGGGTATATTCTACAATCAATGGAAGATATTACATGAAGCCGGAACTTAAAACTATGGCAGACTGTTTCAAAGAAGGGGGATATGCAACAGGCATGTTTGGAAAGTGGCATCTCGGTGATACATATCCCTACTGCCCTGAAAACAGAGGGTTTGACACGGTGGTCAGCTTTGGCGGTGGTGTGATTGGGGAGACACCTGATTATTGGAACAATCAGTATTTTGATGACACATATCTGGTAAATGGGATAGAAAAGCCCTTCGAAGGTTATTGTACTGACGTCTGGTTTAAATTGGCAGAACAGTTTATAGACAGCAGCATCTCGTCAGAACAGCCCTTCTTTTGTTATATCCCTACAAATGCACCCCATGGACCTTTAAATGTTGAACCGGTTTATTATAAGAAGTACATTGATATGGGAATACCAGAGAAAAGAGCCCGATTCTATGGGATGATTGAATGTGTAGATAAAAATATTGGTAAGCTGATCAGCCATCTCAAAGAAAAAGAAGTATACGAGGATACCATTATTATCTATTTTGGAGACAATGGAACGGCCGATGGATGTGTGATGGATGAAAATGGAAGGCTTCTGGAGGGCTATAATGCAGGGATGAGAGGGAAGAAGGGGATGGCTTATGAAGGCGCCCATAGAAATGCATGTTTTATCACCACTCCCGGGAATCTTTTAGGCGTGCCCAGAGAAGTACACGGCATAACGGCACAGATGGATATCCTGCCTACTCTGGCAGAGATATGCGGGCTTCTGCCTCCCGGACAAATAGATGGTATCAGCCTGTATCAGGCTCTTGCCAAAGGAGAAGACCATATCAATCAGGACAGGGTGCTGGTCATACATAACATGCAGCGTGATATGCCCCAGAAATATAAGGATTATACAGTATTGAAGAACAATATGCGTCTTGTGTGTCCGCTGACAAATGAGACAAATCCTTATTTGTTGGGAGCATTTGAATCTGGAAAAGATGCAGTTCCGGAAATCTATGACATAAAAAAAGACCCTTATGAGGAGCATAATTGTTATGAGGAGCATATTCCGCTGGCAATTGAGCTCACACGATATTATGAAGAGTGGTATGATGAACGTCTGGAAGAAGCGATGAGGTACAGCCCCATATATCTGACCAAAGGCCATCCGGTGAAGCTGACCTGCCATGCATGGCATGAATGTACCAAAATGTGCTTCAGCCAGACAAGTATCCGGAAAGGAATTGAAGCAAATGGATTCTTTGCTGTTGAGGTTGTGGAGGAAGGTACATATGAATTTGAGCTCAGAAGATATCCACGTGAGTCTGGTCTTGCACTTGGGGACACCTGCGGGAAACTTCCAAAGAACGAAAGAATATTTGAAGAATGTGCAGAAGGAAAAGCATATGCTATTGTTGGTGCGGATATCCGTATTGCCGGTATCAAAAAAGAGGCAAAGGCAGATGCAGCGTGGGCATGTGTAACTTTCAGGCTGAAACTACCCAAAGGAGCAACTCATCTCAGAACAAGATTTTTCATGGATGATGGCAGGAGCATCGGGGCATATTACGTGTATGTCAGGGGAGTTGAAGATACTTGGGAGGAAGATTGAGTATGAGGCAGAATATGCAGAAAATATTTTTTAAAAGGTTTATTTTATTTGTGGTTCTGCCGATTCTGTTATTAATTGCAATGGGGATTCCGTTGCTGATTCATCAAATCGAAAAAAATGAATTACAGAATCTGGATGTTATGCTAAGCAGCTATGAGACGTCCCTGGAACAGGAAATCAGTGAGGGATCCATGAAGCTGAGCCAGTTTCTTCTGATTAATGAAAATGAAATGCTTAAGATGATGTCAGAGTATTCCGAGGCGGAAGGTGCGATAGATTACAATAAGCGTAAAGAGATGGAAGAGCGGTTTAACTATCTGACAACACCGGATTCCAATGTTGAAGGGATAGAATTTTACTTTAATAATGGAAAAAGCTATGGAAACAGGACTTATATAAGCTTGACAAAAGCAGAGATAGAAGAATGCTTCTGGTATAAGGAAACTAAAAGAGGCACAGACAGAGTACATGTAACAATTGCAGATGCTGCGGATTTTATACCCAATGTATCGGGGCAGAACAAAAAGGCATTGCTTTTTTTGGTAAGTCCGGAAAGATATGATCCCAAAGAACAGCTGGATTTGGTTTTAATGGTACAGGGCTGCACTATCTTCGATTCTTTATCCGGGCTGAGCGGAACAGATTACAGTGCTTATATAGCAGACGATAAGGGGAATGTCCTGCTTAAGTCAGATGAACGCTATGTCGGGCAGGCTGAGGACTTGCAGAGCAAATCAGGGATATGGAATACGATTTCACAAAGTATAAGAATCTATGGTACAAACTGGCATCTGATATTAATTAAGGATAAAGGGCTAATTTTGAGAGAGTATATACAGAATATCGGATTCATGCTGCTTATATCGGCTATTATTTTTTTTGTATTTTATCTTTTTGCACGGGGCTTTTTTAATACGCTCGCGCTTCCTATTGCCACTCTGACCAAGGAGATGCAGGCATTAGATCTGAAGGCCTCTTCAATTGAAATAAATACAGAAGCACCATATGAAATACAACAGATTCAAATGCAGTTTAATGAAATGGTGTGCAGGATCCAGAACCTTGTGACAGTCAATCAGCAAAATGAATATGCGAGGCATCAGGAGGAACTGAAGGCCTTACAGTCGCAGATTAATCCACATTTTTTTTCCAATACCCTCAATACAATTAAATTTATGGCACAAGTATCTAAGAATGAAGGGATCCGGCAAATGACAGATGCTTTGATGCAGATTCTGGATTGCTCTTTCAGAGATTTTGAAAGTACCCATACATTGGAGGATGAAGTCCATATGCTGGAGGCTTATCTCTGTATTATGAAAATAAGATATGCTGAAAACTTCAGCGTTATGATTGATATAGAAGAACAGTGCAAAGGCTATAGAATACCGAAGCTTGTCCTGCAGCCATTTATTGAAAATGCACTGACCCATGGGCTTTTGGATGAGATGGCAGAAGGCAGAATAAAAGTGGGGATCCATAAGGCAGGAAAGTTTATTGTGATTGTGATTGAAGACAATGGCTGCGGGATATCAAATGAGATACTGGAGCAAATAAAGGATGGATATGAAACAAAAGCAGGCAGAATAGGGATTGCAAATGTCTTAAAGCGGCTTCCCCTGTACTATGGTGAAGATTTTGCTTTTCTGATAGAAAGCAGCCTGGGAGTAGGCACAAAAGTGGAAATACGGATACCTGTCAGTAATTGATTTAAACTCAGGTACAGTGTTGTAAAAGAATATGTCAAAGCTGTATTGGACATGGGAGGAGGGGATGCATGTGTACTCAGTAGTAATAGCAGATGATGACTTGGTAATCCGCGCCACGCTGAAAGATATCGTGAATTGGGAATCTCTGGGCTTTGAAATTGTAGGCGAAGCAAAAAATGGAAAGCTTGCATTGGAGTTTCTGGATTCTCATGATGTGAATGTGCTTATTACAGACATGAAGATGCCAATTATGGATGGTCTGGAGCTTATTAAGCAGTTAGAAAATCAAGACATTACGATCATAGCATTAAGTTCCTTTGACGAATTTGAACTGGTCAGAGATGCATTTAAACTGGGAGTAGAAGACTACCTTTTAAAATCGCATCTGGATCAGGGACATCTGTGTGAGTTGCTGACAAAGATACACAAGGACTTGGATGCAAAGTGTGTGAGGATAAATAAGAAGGGGAAGAAGAGTGTCCTGGATAATTTTCTGAAAGGGAATACAGACCTTTATGATGATGGACATATGTTTTCCATCATACAGGTTGATGTATCTGATGAACAGAAGCTTCAGGGGCGCTTTAAGGACATACGACAGGATTTGATTTGGCCAATGGAAGAACTGCTTTTGCAGATTCCGGGGGTGTCGAAGCGGTGTGAACATTCAGAGTATACGGACTCTTGTCTTATCCTCAGATATCATGATGAAATGCTGGTGGAAAAAAATATCTTAAGAATTTGCAGACAGATACAGACGGTGTTGAAAAATTATATGAATCTGGAGGTGACTGTCAGTGCATCTGCAGTCAGAAAAGGTGCCGGCTGTATATCAGAAGCAACAGAGGAGAGCATGGCACTGCTAAACCTGCGGTACGTATTTGGGGAGCACAGGGTTTACCTAAAGCAGGAGAAACTTCTTGATTTCGGATACCTTGAGTACGAAAAGAATTTTTTTCAGGGTCTTCTGAATGCTCTTAGGGTAAGGGACAACGAGGCACTGATGCAGGAACAAGAAAAATTATTTGCAGTACTGAGGGGGATGGAAAAGAAAGAGATTGAAAAGCAATGTATCTATATGCTCTATCTGGAAGGGATTATGCTGAAAAATATGGGGGCATCTATGTGGAGTGTTTTTGGAAAGAATGTCTCCTTTCCTGAAAAGTTGGAGAGACTGACGAATGCGAATGACTATACGATCTGGATGTATAACTTTAACAGGTTTTTATTCGATTATCTCGAGAAAACGTCATCCAACAGGGGGGAGAGGTCATTTGAGGCAGTGCGCAGATATATCATGGATAATTATGCAGACGCGGAATTGAATCTCACAGAGGCGGCAAGCATAGCAGGTTTGAATGAAAGCTATTTCAGCAGTAAATTCAAAAAAGAATTTGGCACAAGTTTTAGCGATTATCTTAAAAACATAAGGGTGAACCATGCCCGGAAACTGATGGAAAATTCCAATCTGAAAATCTATGAAATTAGTCAGGCGGTTGGATACCGGAATGTTGAACACTTCACAAGGGTCTTTAAGTCCTGTGTTGGTGTCTCTCCAAAGAAGTATATGGAGCAGGATGTCGAGAGCAGGAAAAAGACCTAAAAATATGTCAAGAAATACAAAAATACAACATGGAGAGAACTGGATGCAGATGCTATCATTACAGCATAAGGAAAGCCTTTAATACGAAAGGGAGAGAGGGGAAGAGCTGTATGAAGAGAAAGCATTTCAAGGAAAACATAGCAGGCTATTTATTTATACTGCCTACATTTATAGGTTTTACAGTATTTATGGCATATCCGCTGTTTTATTCAATATTCTTAAGTTTTTGGGACTGGAATATGTTTGAGGGATTGGACGGCTCGGAATTTGTGGGGGCAGCCAATTATATAGATGTATTTCACGATGAATACTTCCAGGCAGGTCTTATGAACAACCTGAAGATACTATTTATTGCAGTGCCGGTTCTGCTGATTTTGGCATTAATCCTGGCGTCAGTATTGAATACAGCCGTTTTTGGACGCGGGGCGTTAAGGGCAGTTTATTTTATGCCATATATCACAACTGTCACGGCTGCGGCAATTGTGTTTGCCGCATTGTTCCATGAAGAATTCGGTCCGGTTAATGAAATCCTGCGTGCGATTGGAATAGCCAATCCGCCCAAATGGCTTGCAAGTGTAGACTGGTCGACACCAACGATTGCAATCTTCTGGGTTTGGAGGATGCTCGGGTACTGTATGATTATCTTTCTTGCAGGACTGCAGGGTATATCCAGATCATATTATGAAGCTGCATCGATTGACGGAGCAAGCGCTTTACAGAAATTCAGGTATATTACATTTCCGCTTATCAGCCCTACGACATTCTTTTTGGCGATTACGATGGCAATCTTCTCGTTTTCTATATTTGCAGAGACAAAAGTAATGACCGGAGGAGGCCCTGGAACTTCGTCCTACACGATTGTTTATATGATTTATAAAGAGGCTTTTGAACATTACGACATGGGATATGCGGCAGCGGCGGGAGTAATATTCTTTGCTGTCATCCTTGTAATCACACTGGTTCAGTGGATAGGACAGAAAAAATGGGTGAACTATTAAGGAGGGGATAAAAATGAGCAGAAGAGTCAAACATAGTCAGGCACTCCTTATAGGGAAAATTGTAAAAACATGTATACTTGCAGCAATCGGGATTGTAATGGTGGCGCCAGTGGTCTGGATGGTTTCGACTTCTTTTAAGGTTGAAGCCGAGGTATTCAATTTTCCGATACAGTGGATTCCGGAAAACCCGACATTTTCCAATTACATAAAGACATTTACTGCATTTCCTTATTTGTCATGGTATATCAATACTGCAAGAAATACGGTCATAATTGTTATTGCTAGTTTATTGTTTTCGTCTATGGCAGGATTTGCTTTCGCGAAGCTGAAATTCAAAGGTAAAAATATTATTTTTATGCTGTATATATCGGCTCTGATGATACCGGCAGAGATACGTCTGATTCCTCAGTTCCTGCTATTTAAAAAAATAGGGGTGCTAAATACCATGTGGGCCCCAATCCTGCCGTGGGCAATGTTTGTAGGTTTTTCTATTTTCTTCATGCGGCAGGCATTTACAGCAGTGCCGAACGAGATGATGGAAGCGGCAAAAATTGACGGGTGCGGAGTTGTGGGATTGTATGCTAAGATCTGTCTGCCGCTTGTGAAATCCTCGTTAGTAGCACTGGGCATTTTAACATTTACATGGGGGTGGAATGATTATACAGGACCTATGGTATATATACAGGATTTGAGCAAACAGGTATTGAGCGTGGGCATAGCGTCCTTTAAAGCACAGTACAGTGCAAATTATGCTTTGCAGATGGCGGGAGCATCCATGGCTCTGATTCCCATTATTGTAGTATATTTAATTGCCCAGAAGCACTTTATTGAGGGGATTGCTTCATCAGGTATCAAAGGGTAATTAATATAAAAGTAACGAGCTAATAGAAAGAAGGGAGAAAAGGTATGTACAACAAAAAAGTAAGGAAAATGATGTCCCTGCTTCTAATGACTGCTATGACGGTAAGTCTCGCAGCAGGGTGCGGAGGCAAGAAAGACGAGCCAAAAGAAGATGGCAAGAAAGGGTCAGGTACGGAATCAGAAGCCGATACTGGAGGCTACAGTGGTGAACTGGTGGTTTCTATCCATGATCAGTTAAATAATCCCGCAGTGGTTGAAGCACTGGATTATCTTCAGAC
The DNA here is from genome assembly GCF_000190355.1 of Clostridium sp. D5. Taxonomy (NCBI): domain Bacteria; kingdom Bacillati; phylum Bacillota; class Clostridia; order Eubacteriales; family Clostridiaceae; genus Clostridium; species Clostridium sp. D5. The sequence goes on from NZ_GL870813.1 coordinate 87,571, forward strand.
AACGGAGAAGTGGAAAAATGTCAGTTTTGATATTATGCCCAAGGATCAGGAATATGAGGTGAATCTTCCGATCCAGGTAATGGGTGGAAAACAGATTGATGTCATGTACAATTTCAACCCCATTGAGCAGGATAAGAATTCTTCGGCGGGAACAATTGTCCCTATAGGGCAATGTCATTAACTTAAGGTATAGTAAAATTGCACAAAGCTAAATCCATACAAAACGATCCACAAGTTTGGAAAGTAATATTACAAATTGCAGCAATGACATATGAATTTTTTGAATTTATGCTCAGACATTTACTTTTTTATTTAAAAGTGGCATACTTTAACTAAGCCTGTTAGCAAACAAACTTTGTGGTAAGGTTCTATGCAATTATAAGGCTGTGCGCTGGTTCATACAGTAAGTGTGCGACTTACCGTACTTGTGCCAGAAGCGCTCCTCCTTACGGCCTGGCCG
>NZ_GL870813.1:88996-183024 GCF_000190355.1 Clostridium sp. D5
AGGAAGGCATTAGAATGGATGAGGTCGCTTAAATCAGAAAAGAAAAGCAAAATAAGTTTTTTAAAATACATCGTATCATCTCCTAAGCAAAATAATAAAATCACTTATTCGATTTTGGCGAAATTTCCGTTTTGTCAATCGGTATATTTCACAAATGCATAGATGTATTTTTGTACAATATGTATACATATAATATTTTATTAGATTGTGCAAAATGACAACAATAAAAGGGGTGAGAAAAAGAAAAGATAGTATTTACGGTACAAATAGCCATCTTTTCTCTTAAGTTAATGACATTGCCCTATAGGGGAGTATCTGGATGAATTAGGAATTGATCTGGAAGAAAGATACGGATCTTATGCCAGTGCAGCTTATAACGGCGATGAAGCATATGCCATTCCGGGTGGTGTAACTGCCTGGGGCCTGTTCTACAATAAGAGTATTTTTGATGAGGCAGGAGTTGAGTATCCTGACCCTAAGGTTCCTATGACGTGGTCCGAATACCGGGAACTGGCGAAGAAGCTGACAAAAGGAGAGGGGGCCGATAAGACATATGGGGCGCTCCATCTTCAGTGGCCGATGTACTGGTATGGCGAAGCTATTATGGAACTTGGAGGTGGACAGAATTTTTATAATGAGGAAGGGCTGTCGAATTTTGAAGATCCTGTCTTCAAAAAGGCATTAGAGGCTGCATATCAAATGCAGAATGTAGATAAATCAACACCAACTATGGCTGATATTATTGCCAGAAAAATTGAGCCCGATGGTTTCTTTAACGGAAAATATGCTATGTATCTGCATGGGACATGGTTCCTGAACTGGCTGGCAGATAAAGAGACATACCCAAGGGACTATGAAGTCGGATTTGCTCCAATGCCGGTGCCGGATGGTACTACAGACCGTCTGACCTGGGGCGTGACAGGAACATATGCTGTGCCTGCAACATCAAAAGACCCCAAGATGGCAACGGACTTCATCGTGGATCTGGTAGCAGAGGTTACCCAACGTACATCCAGCGAGATTTTTGTTGACCAGACAGTTCCGCGGGATAATCTTTTTGTTACGATTGCAGACGAGATTGACGATGAGCAGTTTACAACAGAAAACATTATGGATCTGTTCCTGAATCCAGACCAGACATTAGTCACAGAAAAAGTAACTGGTCCAAATGCAGCTAAATATGAAGCTGTTTTAAAGGAAGAGGTTGAAAAATATTTAGCTGATGCACAGGATTTGGATACGACAATTAAGAATGCTGTGGAACGAGGGAATAAAGCAATCCAAGAATAGGAAACCCTGGAGTGTAGGGAAGAGCCTCTGATATTCAGAGGCTTTCCTGTATTAATTGTGGAGGCACATATGAGACAGGAATATCAGGTGTCCTTGCAGGGTAAAAACCTGTCGAAAGTAACTAGGGAACAAGGGGGGAATAGATGCAAAAATTATTTGATATGGATAATAAATTTATGAGTATATTAGGGAAAACGGGGGATATGATTCTTCTCAACCTTCTTTTTCTGGTTACGTGTATTCCTTTTTTTACTATAGGAGCCGCATTGACCGCATTGTATGACGTGTCATTACGTATGGCGAAAAATGAAGAAGCATATATAATCCGCTCCTTTTTTTCTTCTTTTAAACTACATTTTAAAAAGAGTACAATCCTGTGGCTGGCAGTCAGTGCAGTGGGCGGTCTGCTGTTTTTGGATTTAAGGATAATAAATGCCCAGAACAGTGCCCTGTGGTACCTGATACGCTCTGTTCTATTCTCGGTTCTTCTGATTTGGTGGATTGTGGTTACATATATTTTTCCGCTAATTGCAAAGTATGATTGGTCTTGCAGGCTGACGTTAAAAAACGCATTGCTTATTGCTATGAAGCACGTACCATGTACTGCCGGAATTGTAACGATTAACAGTCTGCTGGCAGTGGCCTTATTTACTGAAGTGGGGATATTATTTTATTTTGTACACATTTATTTGGTTATTGGTTTTGCCTTTGCAGCTCATATAAATTCTATACTATTAGTAAAGGTATTTGACAAGTATGAAGAGAAGCGTCCCGATTATAAAAAAGAAGTTTGATCTTTATTCCAGAGAAGGCGGAGTTATCGGAGAGCTGCTGATAGAAAACCGGAGGTTTGGAATATATGGTATTGCCGTGTTTTAATAGGAGATGAAGGAAATGAATAAAAATAGGAACAAGAATGTAGTGATTTTGTTTACTGACCAACAGCGTTATGACAGTCTTGGATGCAATGGTAACATCCACGCAGAGACAGAAAACATTGACAGGCTTGCTCAGGATGGATGTAATTTTACAAGGCATCTGGCGGCTAATTCAGTCTGTATGCCTTCAAGGGCAAGTTTTCTGACCGGGATGTATGTGCCGGGGCATGGTGTATCATCAAATGGAATTCCTCTATGGCGCAGGGATAATGGCTGCCAGGATCCAAATAACTGGATTGCAGAACATATCTTTGGTGAGGGGGTGCCGGATAAGATACCAACTATGGCAGACTATCTGCTTGAGGAAGGGTATCAGACGGCAATGCTTGGAAAGCTGCATACAGAGCCGTCCCTGGCAGATAAATCTTATGGTTTTAGAAGCTGCTATGATCGTTGGAAGGAGCCGGAGACGGAAGACATTACGGATTCATACTATGGATTTACTTATGTAAAAAATGTGTTGGGCCATGGGGAGGCCCCCTGCGAATATGATCATGGACATTACGGCAGATGGCTGCATAAGAATCACCCCGAAGTGATAGAGGCTATAAAGGAGAGGAGAATGGAGGCCGGGAAGAAGCGCCCGAATATGGATATGTATCTTTCTAAGGTACCTTCAGAACTCCATAATTCAATGTGGCTGGCAGACGAGGCATGCTCCTACATTGATTCTCATAAAGAGAAGGATAAACCAATGTTCCTGTTTGTAGGATTTCCTGATCCTCATCATGATTTTACACCGCCTGAAGATTTTGCGGAGAGATTTTTGGATATTGATGTACCGGAATTTTCAAATCCTGGGGAAATCCTGGGGAGAAAAACGAAGGGTGCAGATGCTTTTATCAAAGCCAATCATGCGGCCAAGGATGACATTGAACGGGCATATAAGTATACACAGGCATCTGTATCCCTGGTAGACAAGGCTGTTGGTAAGATTATCAATAAGCTGAAGGCGGATAACCTGTATGATGACACCATCATTATTTTCACTGCAGACCATGGGGAGATGCTTGGTGATTATGAAACCCTTTATAAAACGGATCAGCCTTTTTACAGCCTGATTCATATTCCATTTATACTAAAACCTGCAAAAGAACAGGAGTTGCCTCTGATATATACAGGACCAATGAGCAATGTGGATGTACTGCCCACATTGTTTGCGATGCTGAATCTTAAGAAACCTCAATATGCACAAGGGGTAGATGTTTTTAAGGAGGGGGAAGGAAACATGCCAATGTCAACCTGCTATAATTTGGGCGGCAGGAATCGGAATATTTCTATTTATGATGCTTCTTACAGATATACTTATGTCACCGATACCGGAGAGGAGGAGCTGTATAATCAGGTTCTAGATCCCCATGAGTACAATAATCTTGCGCATCAGCCCATGTACAGATCGTTTTGCGAACAGATGAAGTTTAAGGTCATGAAAAAACATTTGGAATGCGAGCATCAGGTATTCGGACACTACGGAGTTTGGTAGGGGATATGAGGCAAAGCACCGGGTCATGCGGAAAGAACGTAATGCTCCATGAATAAATTGTTCTTTAGAAAGGGATGGTAAGGCAGTATGAAAAAACAAGTGATTTTACTGATGACAGATACTACACGAAAAGATATGCTGGGTTGTTATGGCGATGACAGGATGAAGACCCCTAATCTGGACCGGCTGGCCGGGGAGGGGATTCGTTATGAAAATGCATATACCTGTCAGCCTGTATGTGGTCCCGCACGTAGTGCTATATTTACAGGTACATTTCCTCATTCAAATGGTATGGTGGCGAATTCTGTTGCAATGGGGGCAAATGTGAAAACGATAGGTCAGAGACTGAATGACAATCATATACACTGCGGCTATATCGGTAAATGGCATTTGGATGGAGGGGACTATTTTGGACTGGGAACATGTCCTGATGGCTGGGACAGCGAGTACTGGTATGATATGCGCTGTTATCTGGAAGAACTCACAGAAGAGGAAAGGACGAAATCAAGAAAATCAGAAACTTCATACGAAGAGGGTATGGATGAGGCATTCACTTATGCACACAGGTGTTCGGACAGGGCTTTGAAGTTTCTGGACAGGTATAAGGATGAAGATTTCTTTCTTACGGTATCCTATGATGAACCTCATGGACCCAGTCTGTGTCCCGCACCCTTTCACACGATGTATGAAGGATTCTGCTTTCACGATTATCCAAATTTTCAGGATGATCTTACGAAAAAACCTCTGATGCAGCAGCTGTGGGCAGGAGATGCGATGAAATATACGGCGGACGAACTGAACCGCCCATCCAGGCAGCTGGCACTGTTTTTAGGGTGCAATTCATTTGTAGATTATGAAATAGGAAGGGTGATTGAAAAACTAAATGAAACAGTTCCGGATGCACTGGTGATATATACATCGGACCATGGAGATATGTTAGGGTCGCATCGGCTTCAGACCAAGAATGCAGCAGCCTATAAAGAGATTGCGAACATTCCCTTAATCATTCGTGGTGGGGAAAGTGGTAAAATTGTTACGGAACCCGCTACTCACATTGATCTGGCACCTACTATATTAGAGTATATGGGGGTTCCGGTTCCGGTTCTGATGGAAGGCCGGAGCATATTGCCTCAAATAAAAGATGTCCGTGTGAGGATAAATGATACGGTCTACATAGAGTTTACGCGCTATGAAACGGACCATGACGGTTTTGGCGGTTTGCAGATGATGAGGGCTGCTGTGACGGAACGTTTTAAGCTTGTTATCCATTTACTTGATACGGATGAATTCTATGATTTGGAAGCAGATCCCTATGAAGTGCATAACCTGATTGAAGACCCCGCATATGCCGCTGACAGAGAACTTCTTCATGATCGTCTGCTTGAGCATATGAACCGTACGAGAGATCCTTACCGTGGATACCAGTGGGCTGTGCGTTATTGGCGCAGTGATAAAAAGCCGTGCTGGGACAATGATGGGTACACCAGACAGCGGGAAAATGAAGAGTATGAGCCAAGACAGCTGGATTATGATACGGGGCTTATGATGAGGGAGGCTGTAAGACAGAAAAAGACAAAAGATGAGAAGCGGTAATGTGGATGCTGTTCCTTTGGTACCGTACGCATTCGTATCACTGCAGAGCGAATTATTTATATTTTATATTGGTGAAAGTAGCGCCGTAGTCCTTAATGGGGTTGCGGCATTTTTTATTCTTCTGACTCTGGGTACATTGATAATACGATTTTCAAAATCCAAGACCCTGATAGTTAGTCCGCAGAATTCCGAAATACGAAGCCCTGTAAAAAATGCCGATTTTTCAGCAGCCAGTGCCAATAACATATATCGCTTGTGATTTCGGAAATGCTGCCGGCCGAAAATTCAAAACTGTGCGCCTGCGATTGCAGAACGTGAACATACAGCGGAAGTACGGATCCAGATGAAATTTCAGTTTGAAATCATCCTATCAAATGTGGTGGAAAGTTTGTAGATACAGATGCTTACCTACTTACCTCGCGCCGACAGGAATATACAACTCTAACTATCGTCATTTTGTGCATAAGAAGATGAAAAATAAAAGAATAGTATTGAATATAGGTAACAAGTATGGTAACATATAATTATCAGAACGGCGTTCGCAAATACGAACGAATGTGGGGAGGCGAAATAATGCATATAAGAAACTACATTAATGGAAAAGCAGTTCGCGGAGAAGGAAAAAATATTACTGTTTATAATCCTGCGAATGGAACAGTGATCGCAGAATTTCCAGGTGTTACAGCAGATCAGGCAAAGGAGGCGCTGGAAGCGGCCAGTCATGCATTTAAAAGCTGGTCTGTATTGCCAATGCAGGATAGGGAACGGTATATATTAAGATATGCAGATATCCTGGAAAGCCACAGAGAAGAAATTATTCAAAGGCTGATAGAAGAGACCGGAAAGACATATACCAATGCAGAAAGTGATTACCAGATGCTGTCTGACTGTCTCTGTTATTTTATAAGAGAAATGAAGAGTATGCAGGGACAGCTTCTTCCGGATTATGAAGATAAACATATTAGTATGATTATAAGGAAACCATTGGGTGTTGTAGTTGGTTATCTGGCATGGAATTTTCCTTTGTTAAATGCAGGATATAAATTAGGTCCGGCTTTGGCGGCCGGATGTACCTGTATTTTAAAACCATCCAGCCTGACTCCATTGACTACGCTTTACTTAGGAGAGCTTTCCATTGAAGCAGGGATGCCTGCCGGGGTCATTAACATTCTGGCGGGAGACAGCCAGTCTGTTGGAAAGACATTGAATGAAAGCAGCATCCCACAAATGATTACCTTAATTGGTTCCAGTGAGACAGGAAAAAAGGTAATCAGGCAGAGCGCCACATCTATCAAGCATTATTCATTGGAGTTAGGCGGGAATGCACCAGTTATTGTAATGAAAGATGCGGATGTATGTGACGCTGCAAGGAAAGTGGCGGACGGAAAGATAAGTAATGGCGGTCAGGTGTGCGTGGCACCAAACAGAATTTTTGTACATAAAGAAATAATACGCAAATTTACAGATGAAATACAGGGATACCTCAATGCCGTAAAATTCGGGAGCGGGAAAGAGAACGGAAATATTATAGTTCCGCCGTTAGCATCACAAGGAGCAGTGGAAAACATGGAAGCTCTTGTAGCAGATGCAGTTGGAAAAGGCGCGGAGATTAAAGCAGGCGGCAAAAGAAAAGAACTTCCGGGATATTATTTTGAACCCACTTTGTTAACGGGCGTTACATCTGAAATGCGAGTATATAAAGAAGAAATTTTTGGTCCCATTATTCCGATAATAGAATTTACAGACGAAGATAATCTTCAGGAAATGGCGAATGATACGGAATATGGTCTGGCAGCATATATTTATACTAATTCACTTTCAGATGCATTGAATCTCTCTAGAAAAATTGACGCCGGAAGTGTTAACGTAAACGAACCATGCTATCAATTTAACCTTCCGCATGGCGGCTGTAAGCAGAGCGGAATCGGCAAGGATTGTTCCGTATTCAGTTTGGAAGAGTATTTTTATATCCAGCGGATATCAATTGCCTTATGAAGGGAGGGCATAATACTATGAAAATCAGGGAAGTTAAAGTCTATATTGTCAGTCAGGACTTAGGTGAAAAAAGTTTTTGCTATTCTCAGGCGTGGTATAACAGTAGGACAATCATGTTGGTTGAAATATTGACAGAAGATGGTCTCAGTGGATTTGGGGAGGCTTTTGGCAATGCATATATTAATAGTGTCATCGTTGAAAAAGTGTACAAACCACGGCTAATTGGACGGAATGTATTTGAAAGCGGAAGTATATGGGATGATTTATATAATATTTTACGGGACTGCGGTCAAAAAGGTTCCTGCGTACAGGCATTGAGCGCAATCGACAATGCACTCTGGGATTTAAAAGGGAAGTATGTGCACCTTCCTGTATACACGCTGCTCGGCGGTGCAAGGCGAGAAAAGATAATCCCATATGCCACTGGGCTCTACCACAGTATAAGTCCCCGTTTGGAAAAAGAATTGGCGGAAGAAGCGGTATCTTATGTGGATGCAGGCTTTCAGGCGATTAAAATGAAAGTGGGATTTGGAGTAGAAAAGGATATTCAGTTGGTGAAAAGAATTCGTTCAGAAATCGGCTCCAAAATAAAGCTTATGATTGATGCAAACCATGCATACAACGCACTTTCAGCAATAAAGCTGGCAAAAGGAGTAGAAGAATATGACATTACCTGGTTTGAAGAACCTGTGCCGCCGGAGGACTATGCGGGGTATTGTGAAGTGAAGCGGGAAGTATCTATCCCCATTGCCGGTGGTGAGGCTGAGTTTACAGCATATGGATTTCGGTCTTTCGTTCAGCAGCGGTGTGCAGATATTGTTCAGCCGGACTGTAGTTCCACAGGTGGTCTGTCTGAGTTTATGAAAATAATGGTGATGGCTAAGCTTGAAAATATTCAATGTTATCCCCATGTGTGGGGGAGCGCAGTTGCTGTATCTGTGGGCATAAATGCTGCTTTTGCAATGCCGGATTTTCCGGAAAGCTTAAATCCGGCTGCTGTATATTTGGAATTAGACAGAACTCCCAATATTTTCAGGGAAGAGTTATCGATGAATAGTCTGCATATAGACAATGGTTATCTTATTCGACATGAACATGAAGGGCTGGGACTTGCGATAGACAGAAAATTGATTGAAAGATATCAGATAAATAATTAGTCTGCAATGTCTTTGTTATGCATTATGAGAAGTTACTTCGAATCACACAAAGCAAAGGAGTAAATGTATGAAAATTATAAATATTAAAACATTTCATGTAAAGCCTCGGTGGATGTTTGTAAAAGTGGAGACAGATGAGGGTGTAACCGGGTGGGGTGAAGCAATGCTTGAAGGAAGGGCGACTGTGGTCGAGAATGCAGTCCATACTCTGGGAACCTGTATAAAAGGCAAGAACCCCATGAATATTGAGGCCTTATGGCAGATAATGTACAAAGGCGGATTTTACCGCGGGGGCGCGATACTTTGCAGTGCAGTCAGCGGAATCGAACAGGCTCTTTGGGATATTAAGGGGAAGGCCCTGGGCGTGCCGATATGGCAGCTCTTAGGCGGTGCATGCAGGAATAAGATACTAATGTATGCACATATTACCCCGACAGTCAACCCGACCACTGAGGAACTTTGCGAGAAGGCGCAGTTAAGGGTAAGACAAGGATTCAAAGCTCTGAAGACCGTTTTAGATTATCCGTTTTTGCATATTGATACTCCAAAAAAAACAGATGAATATGTGGAGAAATTCGGGGAATTAAGAAAAGCCGTTGGTAAAGACATTCATATAGCCATTGATTTTCATGGAAGGGTTTCGCCCGCAATGGCAAAAAGGTTATGTCAAAAATTAGAAAAGTATGACCCGATGTTTGTGGAAGAGCCTGTTCTGCCGGAAAATACAGATGAGCTGCTGAGGGTCGCGGAATCGACCAGTATACCAATTGCTACAGGTGAACGGCTATTTACCACGTGGGGATATAGGGAGCTTCTTAAGCGCGGCGGAGTGCAGGTGCTGCAGCCGGATTTATGTCATTGCGGGGGGATTCTGCAGGCATTTAAGATTGCCGCCATGGCGGAGAACAACTATTGCTCCATTGCGCCCCATAATCCATTGGGACCTCTTTCACTGGCGTCATGCCTGCAGCTGGATGCCTGCATTCCGAATTTTACTGCACAGGAGCATCTGACACTTCTTGAAAAGACAGAGCTTGGCGTTCAATTATTAAAGCAGCCATTTAAAATTGAAGACGGTTATATCCCTGTTCCGCAGGGAGCCGGTCTGGGAGTTGAAGTGGATGAGGAGCAGGTCAGGAAAATGGAATATGACGGGCGCTGGATGAATCCTGTTGAGTTTCATGAGGACGGCTCATTTGCAGAATGGTAGGAGGAAGGATATGAAACATAATAAAATAAAGAATGGATATTGTGCTAAGGATGTGCCCTTACAAAAATTAACCCCGTATCTGTTTATTTTCCCGGCATTGTTACTGCTTGTTGCGCTCGTGGTTTATCCATTATTCTATGGTGCGGGAATCAGCCTGTTTGATACAGATCTGGGGGATAAATGGAACTTTGTCGGAATTGGAAATTATGCAGAGGTGTTTTCTGACAAGGTATTTTTAAAACAGATTCTGCTGACGCTGAAGTTCACAATTCTGGTTGTGGCGTTACATTTCGTAATAGGGATCCTGTTGGGAACCCTGTTGAATCAGAAAAAAAAGGGGATTGGAATTTTTAAGGTGATATTAATTCTGCCTTGGCTTTTTCCGGATGTTGTAGTGGCGTTGATTTTCAAATGGATTTTTAATCCAATTTATGGGCTGCTGAACAGTTATCTTCAAAGATGGGGAATTATTGAACAGGGGATATCCTGGCTGGGGGACAGTACATATGCATTCATTATGGTCGTGGCCGTGGCAATATGGAAGGGATTTCCACTCGTTATGATTAATGTACTTGCGGCGCTGCAGAGCGTGCCGGAGGATATATATGAAGCGGCAAAGATAGATGGAGCGAATAAACTGCAGACACTTTTCAGCATTGTGCTGCCCTCCATCAAACCTGTTTTATCGGCAACACTCATTCTGGATACAATCTGGTGGTTTAAACACTATACTATTGTGGCTCTTTTAACAGGAGGAGGCCCCGGGAGTGATACGTCGATTATCAGTTTAGAGATATATAAACAGGCATTTAGCTACTTTGACTTTGGGAAGGCTGCTGCAATGTCGGTAGTTGTATTTTTGATATGTGTCCTGATAAGCAAGATGTATAGGAGGTTTTTGGAGAATGAGGACTAAGAGCAAGAAATTACTGGCAGGTATTGGTACGTATATAACTCTGGGGTTATTTGCTGTGGTGGTGCTGCTTCCGATTTTATGGATGCTGTCAACGTCCTTTAAGATTGAATCGGAAACAATCATAATTCCGCCCCGATGGATTCCGGAGACCTTTACCATCGAAGCGTATCAGCGCCTCTGGGAAGAATACCCGTTTTTGACATATTTTAAGAACAGCATTATCATAGTTTTAGGGTCGGTCATCGTGTCAGTCGCGTTTGCATGTCTGGCGGGCTATGGCGTTACAAGGTTTAAATTCAAGGGCAAAAAGGGATTTACTACCTTTTTGCTGGTAACGCAGATGTTTCCGTCAATCATGCTTTTGATTCCCTATTATAAAGTGCTGGATACCTATGGACTGAATGATTCATTGCTGGGAATGACGCTTGTTTACATATCCTTTACAATACCATTTTGCACTTGGATGATGATTGGCTTTTTTAAAACGATACCAACCTCATTGGATGAGGCTGCAATCATAGATGGCTGCAGCAGATGGAAAGTGTTCTTGAAGGTTATTCTTCCATTGACGCTGCCGGGAATCGCATCCTCAGCTATTTATGCTTTTATTACAGTATGGAATGAGTATATGTTTGCCCAGACCCTGCTGATATCACCGGAACTGAAAACGCTGCCTCTGGGTATAGCTGAACTAAATGGATTTTACAAGATATTGTGGAACGATATGATGGCAGCATCGGTTATTGCCAGCATTCCGCTTGTGATTTTGTTTGTTTTTATGCAGAAATATTTTGTGAGCGGCCTGACGGCGGGCGCCGTCAAATAGGAAAAACAGATGACTGATATATGATAAGGAGGCAGAAGTGTTAGACATTATTACAGTGGGAGAAACATTAGTATCTTTTACACCTGAAGAAAAAGGGGATTTATGTTATGTAGATTATTTCAAAAAAAGAATCGCGGGCTCCGAAAGCAATGTAGCGATAGGCGCCTGCAAACTGCGTCATAGCGCCGGCTGGGTCAGCAGGCTTGGGGATGACAGTTTCGGCGATTATATACTAAACATGGTTCGCAGTGAAGGTGTTGATGTAGGCGGAGTGATACAATCTCAAAAAGAGAAAAATGCATTGATGTTTAAAGAAATCAGGCCTGGCAATGAAACGGCGGTTATGTACTACAGGAAGAACTCTGCTGCGAGCTGCATGAAGGTTTCTGATCTTAACATGGACTATATATTAGACGCCAGGATGATATACCTATCGGGTATTACAAGCTGCCTGAGCGATACGTGCAGAGAATTGAATGAGTATATTATGGAGGAAGCGCAAAAGAGACAGATACCCGTTGCATTCGACCCGAATATTAGAAAAAAAATGTGGGAAGGGGGGAAATATAAGAAGAATTTGGGAAAAATGCTGCTCCGGGCGGATGTTGTTATGGCTGGCTTAGAAGAAATAGGGATGTTGTTTGATGTTCATGGGACAGAGGCAGCCGTCCGATACCTGACGGACAATGGGAGGGCAGGCAGCATCGCTGTCAAAAACGGGGGCAGCGGAGCAGTAGTAACAGACAGGCATACAACGAAGGCCGTTGCGCCGTATCCATGCAGAAGCGTTGATACAGTCGGTGCGGGGGATGCTTTTAATGCGGCTTTCCTGTGCGGACTTCTGGAAGGTAAGGATATCACGGTAAGCGGGTATATGGGGGTGGTTGCAGGCGCCCTTACTACGGAAACAGGAGGCGATACAGAAGGGTTCCCCAAGTGGGAGCGTATGGACCGGATCTTGAATGGAGAAGCAGGGGTTTACCGCTGATAAAAAATAAGGAAAGGAATGGAAGGATGACAGACATATTTAAAGATAACAGGGTATGTGTAATTATGAGGAATCTGCCGACAAAAGATATCAAAGATTTTGTGAAGGCAGTAAGCGAAGGCGGGATAAAACTATTTGAAGTGACGATGAATACAGAGGATGCGCTACAGCAGATCAGACTGCTTAGGGCAGAGTTTGGCAGCGAAATCTTTGTAGGGGCAGGAACGGTTCTGAATAAAAAAATGTGTGAAACGGCCAGAGATGCCGGCGCACAGTTTTTTGTAACTCCTTCGGTGAATAGAGAGGTGCTGGAATTCTGCGTTGAAAGGAAAATCCCGGTGCTGCCGGGGATTTATACGGCTTCCGAGGCGGCGGTATGCCTTGAATATGGGATACACAGGATGAAGTTCTTTCCTGCCGTGGGTGTTTCGGAAAATTATGTGAAAGCTTTACAGGGTCCCTTCCAGGAGGCCGAATTCTGGGCCGTGGGAGGGGTGTCTCTGGAAAATTTAGAAGACTATATGGCGCGTGGGTTTCAAGGGGTTGGCCTGGGATCGAGTTTTGTAGGTAAAGAGTTGCTGGAAGGAGGGCAGTGGGAAAAGATCAGAGAATATGTATCAAAAAGAATGAAGGAGATATTTGGTTAAAAAATGAACAGGAGGAAAAATGATGTTTACAGTAAAAAAAGTAAAGGCGGCAATTGTTGTGGGGATGTGTGCGGCCGTATTGGCAGGCTGTGGGAAAGGTGAAGCAGCGAAGACGGATGATAAGAAAGCGGAGGATCCTGGAAAGGTAAAGCTTACGCTTATGTCCTCTCTCCAGACGGAAACAGAGGCTGGACTTGAGAAAGCCATGGCAGATCAGTATATGAAAGAAAATCCGGATGTTGAGATTGAATTAATCGGTGTTCCGATGAACGAGATGTCCAAGAAAGTGATTGCCCTAAATACAAGCGATGATCTCCCGGATGCTTTTAGCATTGCCGCAGAGTTCATACCTGTTGCGGCAGAAATGGGAATTCTGGCGGACCATACAGAACTTCTGGGAGAAGATTATCTGGAAGGGCTTGCGGATACAGTGATAGAAGAAGCCAGTATTGACGGCGTTATGAGAATGTCTCCCTGGTTTGTGATACCGACAGGTCTGGTTTACCGGGCGGATTGGTTGGAAGAAACGAACAGAGACGGCATAGAGACAATGGACGAATTCAAAGAGATCGCAAGGGAATTTACCAGAGATGGCCACTGGGGATTTAGTATGGTCGGAACAAACAACAGCTCAGGCGTATCAAGATTTTCACAGTTTGTTAAGGCATATGGCGTAGAAGAAGTATTTCAGGATGAGTCAGGAAAATGGAAGACTGATCTGACAGGGGATAAATTTAAACAGGCCTTGCAGGACTTTGTGGATTTGGCAATTAAGGATAAGGTAGTACCTCCGGGTGTGACAGAAACCGGATATCCGGAAGCTTCCTCTTACTTTGCGCAGGAACAGACAGGCCTGATGATTACCGGTTCTAATGCCCTTGGGGCGATTTTAAGTGCAAACCCGGATTTGGAAGGAAAACTCGCCAGCGTCCCGGTTCCAAAAGAAGAGAGGCATTCAGCAGCGTTAAATGTGGGGGGATATGCCGTTACGAAATCATGTGAACATCCGGAGGAGATGGCGGATTTTCTCAAATTCCTTACGGATAAAGAGCAGGCCGTGCAGTTTGCCCTGGATACAGGAAGGCTTCCTGTAAACGATGAGGCATTAGAGGATGAGGCATTTAAAGATCCGGCGTTTCATGGTTTTATACAGGCCGTTAACCATGTGGTGCCTCAGAACAGATTCCCGAAGTATACGGAAGTATGGGATATTATGGGAGAAGCCTATAATACTATGATGGGAAATGGGACTTCGATAGATGATGCTATGGCACAGGTAGAGGCCAGAATGGCAAAATTATTGGAAGAAGAAAACAAGCAGTAAAGTTCACACTGTATTTCTGGAAGAATGCCTTCATATTTGGTACAATAAATAAAAACAATTTTTATCAGAGGATGAAAAAAGGAGATTATGATGGCTGCCAGTGAACAGAAAAAAAACAGAACAGTAACCAGGACTTTGGAGATATTATCTTATATATCAAAGAAAAGTGAAGCATGTTCCATTGCAGAACTATACAAAGAATTGGGTATACCCAAAACAAGCGTATTTGATATCGTACATACTCTGGAGTTAGAAGGCGCATTGGAGTTTAACGAGCACACAAAGGGATTTTCGTTGGGAGTCCGGATGCTGGAGATTGGGATGGCTTATATGGCGAAGCAGGATGTCCATACAATAGTCCGGCCATATTTAAAGCAGCTAAGCGTACAGTTTGGGGAAACTGCCTATTTTGCTATACCAAGCGGAAGCCAGATCCTGTATATTGATAAAATAGAGGGGGCATCGCCGCTTCGTACGAGCTGTGCCATAGGGGAGCGGAATGCACTTTACAGGACAGGGCTTGGAAAGGCGATGCTGGCAGTCAGACAGGATGATGAGGTGATACGCTTGCTGGACGGGGTGCCGTTTGTTCGAAAAACCCCCAATACAATTGTCAGCATTGAAGAACTGCTGAATGAATTACAAAGGATACGTGCCAGAGGATATTCTATAGATAATGAAGAGGATAATGAAAATCTATTCTGCATTGCTGTTCCTGTCAGAAACAGACTTCGGGAATGTGTTGGAGCAATCAGTATTTCTGTGATTAAGCGTAAGGAACTGGATGAGAAGCTGGATGGGATTATCGGAGCAGTAACGAAAGCGGGGATTGAGATATCATGTAAGATGGGGTATGATTGTGCGGATTTGATGAAAATAGTTTAGTTCCTGCTGATTCAGTGGAATGGCAGGATGGTATAGCGTAAAATAATTTCGATGCTGAATTCAGATTGTTATCTGTAAGCATCGAAATTTTTATGCTCTAATCAGGTGTTAATTGATCTTTATTATTATTTGTAGATATTTGAACTTTTTCTATATAGAAATCAGTCAGTTAATATGGAATAATATCATATTTTATTGTCACCGATGTTGCTATATTGAACATAGATACTAATGAATCTGAAATGCAAGAAGGAGGTAAACAGTTATGAAAAGAAGAATCATCAGTTTGCTGCTATGTTCAGTGATGCTGACAGCGTGCCTGACAGGATGCGGTCAGGGGCAAAAGGAGGTAAAACGTAAAGACGGAAAGAATGAGAAAGTATCGCTTACGTTTACTCACCTTTTCGTAGAAGGGGAATCGTGGAATGATGCAATCACTCCTGCGATAGAGCGGTTCAATAAGGATCATGCCAATTCGGCAGAAATTATAGTGGAGGAGATGCCTCAGGATGCATATATGACCCAGATTAATGCCCGCGGTACGGCGGATGACCTGTCTGAGCTTGTGATGGTAAAGGGAACCATGATGAAGGCTTTTTCTGATATTGGGGCAATCATTGAACTGACGGATGTATATAAAGACATTGGACTTGAACAGGTACTGCGGCCGGGTCTGATTCAGGAAGGAACGAATATTGACGATGATGCCATTTACTCATTCCCTATTGCGTTAGGTACCTATGGATTTATCCTATACAATGAAAATATCTTCAAAGAGGCAGGCATCAGTGAATTTCCTGCGACACTGGACGCGTTTAATACTGCCTGTGCTAAATTAAGGGAATTGGGATATATACCGATGGCCTTGGGAGACAGGGATCCCTGGGCGGCAGATTCTATCCTGTTCAGTGCATTTGTGAATAATTTCGTCGGGAATGAATGGTATCAGAATATTAGAAAATGTAATGGAAAAGCTAGTTTTACTGACAAAGAATTTGTAGATGCACTTGCCGCCTATCAGAATATTGCAAAGAATAATGGCTTTAATGACGATTTTGCAAGTATTAGTAATGACGAACGTTTGGCATTATATACAAATGGGAAAGCCGCTATGATATCTGCTGGTGACTGGGAATGTAAGAATATAGATGGAATGTCGCCGGAAATTAGCTCAGTCACAAAAGCAGCTCATTGGCCCGGCCCGGCTTCCGGCGGTAAAGCGGAAGCTTCCATTGTACAGTCAGCGGCATGGGGAATTGCTATGGGATCAAGAATTACGGATGAACAAATGGAGGCGGCAAAAATATTTTTAAAAGATTATTTTTATACAGAAGAAACCGGGAAAATAATTGTGGAAGAAAATAATGAATTTACTGCATGGGAAGTAGACTATGACGAATCTAAACTGGTGGCTCCGGCAGTAGAAATGAACAATAGGGTAAAAGACGGTACTGCATGTATGAATTGGGATTCCACACTCGACCCCACAATAAAAGAAATATATCAGAGAGGGCTGCAGGAATTATTGATGCAGTCGATTGATCCAAAAGAGCTGGCGCAGAATATGCAGGATGAGTATGAACTGCTGCAGTAAAATTCCGTTGACAGTTCGTACGGAAAGCTGCGGCAGCAGGCATCCGGCTCATCGCAAACGAATTTATTGGCTGGAGTAAGAAACAAGGGGGATTTTAATTATGAATAAATTTCAGGAAGGAAAATCTCTGAGAGTTTATAAGTATATAGCGCCGGGTCTTATCCTTTATCTGACGGCGATGGTGGTTCCGCTTTTTATCTGCTTGGGAATTAGCTTTACAAACTGGAGGGGCGGAAAAAAAATGGATTTTGTCGGGAACGATAATTATATCAGGTTATTACAGGATAAGGCATTTTGGGGAGCTTTTTTAAACAATTTAGAAATAATAGCGATTCTGATAATAGCACAAATTGGCTTAGGGTTTATATTAGCTTTGTTTTACCAAAGCAAAAAAATCAGGGCAAGAGAATTCCACAGACGGCTTATTTTTCTGCCGGCGGTTTTGGCGCCTATGGTGGTGGGAATGCTGTGGCAGCTGGTATACCGCAATGATATAGGGATCATATCATCAGTGCTGCAGCTTCTGGGGATGGAGGGGAATCTGCCCTGGCTGAACGGTACATCATGGGTGATTCCCAGTATATGCCTTACGTTAACATGGCAGTATGTCGGACAGTTTGTCATTATTATTATGTCAGGCATGCAGAATATAAGCGTTGATGTTACGGAAGCCGCGCAAATCGACGGTGCATCCAGGCTCCAGTGCGCTTTGCATATCACATTTCCATTGCTTAGGCCGACCATTGCGGTCTGTTTGCTGATCTGTATTTCAGGTTGTATGAAATTGTTTGATATTATTTTCATTATGTCCGGCGGTGGGCCCGGAAGGGCATCTATGGTAACTGCATTATACTCCTATGATGTAGCGTTCGAAACACAAAGAATAGGATACGCATCTGCAACGGCTATCGGCATGACTGTGCTGTCGCTTGGCCTGATTGCAGTATCCACATTTATATTGGGAGGCCGAAAAAATGAAAAGAACTAACAGGATAGCCGGTATACTGCTGAATGCTGTGGCATGTGGAATTTCTGCGACTGTCATTTTCCCTTTGATATGGATGGCCTATTCGTCAGTCAAGCCCAATCCGGAGTTTATGCAAAATACTTTGGCATTGCCAAGAACAGTTATGCTGAGCAATTATGCAGAAGCGTTTGAGATTGGAAAATTAGGGACGGCAGTTTTAAACAGCCTGTTCTATTCCGGCATAAATGTTATCATTGTAGTAATATTATCTATTACAACGGCATATTTTCTCGCCAGATATGATTTCAGGGGAAAAAAGGCGGTTCGTTTTCTTTATACACTGGGTATGCTGATTCCTTTATATGCCTTGCTGGTTCCGATGTTTGTGCAGTACAAGATGCTGGATATGATTAATAACCGGCTGGCGCTTATCGTTACGTATTACGGAATGTCGATTACGCTGTCAATATTTCTGGCGGAAAGTTTCATAGCCGGAATCCCTAAAGACATAGATGAAGCCTCTGTTATTGACGGATGCAGCATGTCGCAAAGGCTGATTAAAGTTATATTTCCGCTATGTAAACCAATTATAGCAACAACGAGCATACTGACATTGTTAAATACATGGAATGAATTTGCTTTTGCGGTCATCTTAACTCCGCGGGAGGATATGAGGACAGTATCGATTGCATTAAGGTATTTTACTTCAGGGAAAAAACTGGATTATACATTTTTAATTGCTGCGCTAATGTGCACATCACTGCCGATTATACTGGCTTATCTTGTGTTTAGTAAGGAGGTTATAAAGGGAATGACTGCAGGAGCCATAAAAGGCTGATCAAAGTACAGGGTATTATGAGGGCGGATATGTCCTGCTATAAGTGACTAAGAATGTATGGAAAGGAAGGCGATGTCTATGAAAAAAAGTGCTGCAACGCTGAGAGCGGAGCAAT
This sequence comes from Clostridium sp. D5, assembly GCF_000190355.1. NCBI lineage: Bacteria > Bacillati > Bacillota > Clostridia > Eubacteriales > Clostridiaceae > Clostridium > Clostridium sp. D5. The sequence continues at coordinate 107,763 of NZ_GL870813.1, forward strand.
ATAAGAACCACGGGGAAGCATGGTTTGGAGGTTTTACATATACGGAAGTAAAAGGAATAGGATATGAGAAAGGCGTGCATCGGAGAGACCCAAGTAGTGTTCTGGAGGCAGACGGTATTTACTATGTGTGGTACACCAAGTCGCTGGGACCACATTTTGGAGTATCGGCCCAGAGAAACCGGTTCACTAAGATTTTTCCGTGGGATTATGCAGATATCTGGTATGCAGTCAGCGAAGATGGGATAAACTGGGAAGAACGGGGCTGTGCAGTTCCCAGGGGAGAACAGGGCGACTATGATGAACGTACTGTCTGCACGCCGGATGTGATGGAGCACAAGGGGAAATACTATATGGTATATCAGACGTTTCCGCAGAGCCGGTATGAGGAAGATGGTGAAAGTGTCGGACTTTCAGTGGCAGATAATCCCAATGGCCCATGGAAAAAACACAAAGAATGTATCCTGACCAAGATGCAGGGCGGGGAGTGGTTTGGCAGCCATGACAATTATAATGACGGCGCGTATATAGGACTGACTCATGACCCAAGCCTGTTTTATTACAACGGGATGTATTATCTATACTATAAATGTGGGGCATCCCCTTTGGGTTCATTAAAAAGTTCGGGGCAGGATACACGGTGGGGGGTGGCGGTTTCCGGCCAGGTTACCGGTCCGTATGTCCACAGCGAATATAATCCGGTGACAAACAGCGGGCATGAGACGATGTTATGGGAGTATAAAGGGGGAATAGCCGCGCTTCTGAATCGGGATGGTCCGGAAAAGGATACCATACAATATGCAAAAGATGGCGTAAACTTCGAAATTATGTCCCATGTATATGATACACCAATGGCAGGCGGGGCATTCAGGGGCAAGCACAACGATGAATACCCTCTGGAGGGAATCCGCTGGGGATTATGCCATTGTGATGAACGTTCTTCGGATTATAATTATCTGATGAGGTTTGATTTGGATAACAGGCATCCTTATGCCTTTGCCCACCAGTATCCGGGTAGTAATGTGAAAACTCTCGGATGGTGGTAATATTTCTGAAAACTAAAGTGAAAACTTTGGAATGGCAATAAGTCTTCCAAAAAGGGAGCCTGATGAGTATGAAAGCTGATAAAAACTTAACCATACAGCGTTATTATAGAAAAATGTTTGTAAAGCTGGTATTCCTGCCGTTGATCCTTATATTTTTTGCAGGTATGTATCTGGTCCTGAGGCAGATAGATCATGAGCAGCAGGACAAATTATCTATTGCGGGAAAAAGTGCGGCAGATATTTTGGAAAGGGAAATGTCGGATTATGCAAGAGAGCTTGCACATTTTTCCAGGACAAACGAAAGGGTTATTCTGCGGGAACTGACTTTCTACAATAAGGCGTCCAATAATGACAAGTATAAGCATTACCGCGAATTATCAGATCAGTTCCATATGAGGCTGGTCATGCAGCCTCAAATCGTATCCGTTGATTTTTTAATGGAGGACGGCAGCAGCTTTGCTTTTGAAAATATAAGCATACAGCCTGCTAAGGAATGGAACACATACCAATGGTATAAAACAGCAGAATCAGAACCGGATATTGTACATGTTTCTGTCATTGATAAGAGGGAATTTAACAGACCCCAGATTATAGCAAGAGAAAATCTGCTGTTTTTTACATTAGGATTCAAGGACCTGGGCGTTGGCACGACAGTAAAAGCAGGTACAATAGGTGTGCTCTCTGATGGACTGGAGTTAATAAAAACCTCCGGTGAATGGACAGATAACATAGAATTATATCTGACAGATGCTCATGGCAGGGTGCTTGCCGGTTCTAGCTTGGCATATGAAAATACAGCCCGTGAAATAAGCATGTCTGAATATCATGGAAATAAACTGCATTATGCAGTTCAATCAATAAAGAGGACAAAGTGGAAAGTAATCGCTGTTTCTGACGCTGATGTGGTAGATGGAAAATATCAGATTATCCTGCTTTTAATTGCCGGAAGCACATGTATTCTGTTTACCGTACTGTATTTATTTATAAACAGACTGCTTAAGAATATCATAAATCCGATTACCGAACTGTCGGACATAATGAACCGGGAAGCAGAAAACCCACAGTTAAAGAAGCGGGAAGTCTATGGCCTGTATGAAATAAGAATGATTAAAGAAAAATACAATCAGATGATGGAAATGATACAGAGTTTAATACGGGACAATATAGAAAAAGAGAAGGAAAAGCATGAAGAGGAAATGAAAGCACTGGAATTGCAGATAAATCCTCATTTCCTTTCCAATTCATTGAGCAGCATTAGATTTATGGCAATGATAGCCCGGTTAGAAGGAATACAAATAATGACGGAATCCCTCATCAACATTTTAAACGTATCTTTCCGAGATAAGGGAAGCTTCCATACAGTAGAGAAAGAACTTTTTTCTATCCAGTCCTATATCAACATTATGCTGATCCGATATGTGAATAATTTTGATGTAGAATATGATATAGATGACACGTGCCTGTCATGCAGGATTCCTAAGTTAATTATGCAGCCGTTTATTGAAAATGCCATAACTCATGGATTTGAGCAGAAAACGGATATTGGAAGAATCAAAATTACGGTGAAGAAAAGGAAAGGTAGGCTTTATATTAGTATATGGGATAATGGAAAAGGGATTGAGGAAAGCGAAATCTATTCTATACTACGAAAATATCCGGATAACGGAGAAAAAATAGGAATCGCCAATATTAATAAGCGTCTAAAGCTATATTATGGAGAAAATTGCAGCATCAATATTAAAAGTGAGGCGGGATTTTATACAGAGATATATTTTGAACTGCCGGTTATAAATGGAGGGTGATGTAATGTATCATGTACTGCTTGTTGACGATGATATGACGAACCGCATAGGCATTCGAAGTTTGCTGGACTGGGAGGAACTTGGGTTTGATGTTGTCGGTGCGGTGGAGAATGGGAAGGCAGCATTGGAGTTCTTAGAAACAGCCACCGTCCATTTGATCATAACAGATATGAAGATGCCCATTATGGGGGGGATTAGGCTAATCAGTGAAATCAGAAAAATAAACAATACAATACAAATCATTGCTGTCAGCTCTTATAGTGATTTTGACCTCGTCAGGGAAGGCTTCAAATATGGTATAGAAGATTATTTGCTGAAAACAGAATTGAATCCAGAGTCATTAAAAAAATTAGTGTTGAAAGTAAAGAAAAAACTACAGGAAAGCAATATAATAGAAAATGTGACGAAAGAAGAGCTGTTCCGTGATATGGTTATGAACAATAGGAAATCAGTCCCCCCCCTTCTGGAGGACTATTACTGCCTTGTGGTAAAAGTGGCTGATGCAGGCACGGCACAAAGCAGTTTTTCCCATGCGGAAAGAGAGATGGTTGCCACGATAAGGAAAATCATCATGCAGATTCCTAGAATTGCAAACCACAGTTTTATTATCGAATATTCCGGCGCCAGTCTGCTGATCTGCTATAGATCCGGCCGAATTCGGACGGAGCAGATATATTCGTTTGGATTACGGTTAATGCAGGTAATAAAGACTTATATGAATGTGGATGTTTATATTGGAGTAAGTGATTGGTCCAGGGGAGAGGATAGACTTAACGATTGCATATATCAGGCAGAGCAAAGAATGTCGGTGCGGCATATATTTGGAAAAAACAGTATTTTCACAGAGGACTCTGTGGAAGGTTTCCGGTGGAGCGAAGCATTGGCAAATCAGGAGAAGTACAGGGGGATTCTGCAGGCGTTTAAAATGCTGGATGGAGAAAAAATGCTGGAATGCCAGTCGGACATTTTTAACAGCCAGATATGTACAAGTCTGGATGGGACTAAGAAAACCTGCATGGAACTATTATACTTTGAGTCCTTATTTTTAGAAGAAATAGGTGATTCTATACAAAGGCTGTGGGGGGGAATAGATTTTAATGAAAAGCTGTCGCGGCTGGATGAGAGCAGTACAATGATGATGTGGATAGCCAACTATAACCGCTGGCTGATGGATTATCTCCAGAACAAATATGGAGGTTCACACAGAGAGAAATATATAGGGACAGATGGCAGCGTTGAAACGGTGATTTATTATCTAAAGGATAATTATAGAGACCCCAGTCTGAATCTTACAGATGCAGCCAGTATAGTAGGATTGAATGAAAAGTATTTCAGTGTGAAATTCAAGAAGGAGACAGGGATCACATTTGTAGAATATCTAACTGACATAAGGATGGAAGCCGCCAAAAAGCTACTTAAGAATACAAACATGAGGTTGGCGGATATCAGTGATGCAGTAGGTTATAAAAGTGTGGAACATTTTGGACGTTCATTCAAAAAACGCGTTGGGATGACCCCAAGAGAATATGAGAGGGAAAGACACTCACGCATGAACAATTTGTAAAATTAAGAGTATAGGAAAATAAAGGTTTATAAATTTCCGTAACAATGGCAGAAGGACACAGGATTTCAGTGGTTACAATTGACGGATAGAGCGTTTGAAGCCCGAGCAGGACATGACGGAGGGATTCCTAAACAGGATTGATACCATTTAAAATCTGGAAACCTGTTAAGCTTGTGGCAACAGAGGAGATACGTATTAATAACTGCCGTTTAGAGACAAAATCAGACAAGATTACGGACTCAGCAAATGTAAGCGCAGAGCTTGAAGGTTTGTTATTAATGAAAAGAAAATATTTCCTATTCCTGAATAGAATTATTCAATCGCTAACTAGATGGCATTAGTTCACGGATCTGTTTGTAAACAGCAGCATATAAAAAAATTAAATAATTAATTATACAAAAAAATTGATTTTTTCTTTAAAATAGTATACAATAAATAAAAAAAGGAGAGTGCTAATGTATAATTTAAAAAATTTGATTGACGGGAAATTAGTTCCATCGGTATCCGGAGAAGTAATTGATGTACTGAACCCGATGGACAATGAAGTGATCGGCAGTGTTCCAAAAGGAACAAAAGAAGATGCACAGGCAGCACTTCTGTCGTCTCAGCGGGCCCAAAGAGATTGGCGGAAACTAACAGCCAAACAGCGAGGGGATTATTTGATTGAGTTAGCAGAACTTCTGATGGATAACAAGGAAGAGTTATCAGATCTTCTTACTACTGAGCATGGTAAGCCGCTGCATGAAGCAATCGGTGAGGTAGAAGGGGCTGCGGGATTCTTAAGATATGCTGCTGAATCTGCTCGCCGAATTGAAGGTGAGATTGTAACGTCTGAGATGGAGAATGAGCAGGCTTGGATTCAGAGGGTTCCTTTCGGAGTTACAGTAGGAATTGTAGCGTGGAATTTCCCGCTGGCTTTGGCAGCAAGAAAAATAGGAAATGCTCTGGTATGTGGCAATACAATGATTGTCAAGCCCCCATCAGAAACCCCGCTCACAGTCATGAGGTTTGGAGAACTGATTGCAGGGAAAAGCAGTCTTCCGGCAGGTGTCCTGAATTTTATTACTGGTTCAGGAAGAGTGGTTGGAGATGCCCTGGTACGGAATCAGATCGTAAAGCTTGTAACATTGACGGGCAGTACCAATGCCGGACTTGAGGTGTTCAGAGCGGCAGCGGATAATTGTGTGGCTGTACGTCTGGAATTGGGCGGTAAGGCCCCCTTTATTGTTATGGACGATGCTGATTTAGATAAGGCTGTGAAGTGCGCTGTTATCTCCCGATTTTCAAACTGCGGGCAGATATGTACCTGCAATGAACGCATGTATATTCATGAAAATGTATATGAAGAATTCAAACAAAAACTGGCCGAAGAGACAAAGAAGCTGATTGTTGGAGACCCTAAGGCACCAGGAACAGATATTGGTCCGAAGGTAAACCGTGCAGAGGTTGATAAGATTCATCAGATGGTTCAAAAATCTCTGGAAGAGGGCGGGAAGATACTTTTGGATATGACTCCTGATGTGAAGCCGACACAGAACGGTAATTGGCTGTATCCAATGATTGTAGAGGTAGATGATAATAAGAATGAGCTGATGCAGAAGGAAACCTTTGGGCCGGTTCTTCCAATTATGAAGGTTAAGGATTTTGATGAAGCACTATTGTTTGCAAATGACTGCGATTATGGGCTGTCTGCTTATTTATTTACAAACAATGCAAAAAATATTATGCGTGCAGTGAACGAGCTGGAATTCGGAGAAGTGTATACAAACAGAGAAAATGGTGAGATGGTAAATGCGTTCCATAATGGATATAAATTAAGTGGCATTGGTGGTGAAGATGGTAAGCATGGACTGGAAGGTTACCTTCAGAAAAAAACAGTTTATATGAACTATAATTATTAGGAGTAGAGAACATGTCAAATATCATAAAGCAAATAAAAATAGAGTATTTCAGAGTACCTTTGGAAGGAAATCTGGTTGATGCTCTTCATGGAAAACACGATTTTTTTGAACTTGTGACAGCAACTGTTATGCTTGAAGATGGCAGAAGCGGGGTTGGTTATACATACACCGGTGGCTTCGGGGGAGCGGCAATTGCGAAAATGCTGGAGAATGACCTGATACCGCAGCTGATTGGACTTGAAATGAAAACACCGTATGAGATGAACGACTATATGAATCAACATATTCATTATGTGGCAAGAGGTGGTGTTGCTTCTTTTGCGATTTCGGCTTTGGATATTGCGTTTTGGGATATCGAACTCAAGACGAAGAAGATGGCATTAAGAGACGTTAATGGAACAGGGACGAATAAAGTACGAACTTATTACGGTGGTATTGACTTAATGTATTCAGAAAAGGAACTGCTTGAAAACATTGAGAAGCAGCTGAAGGCGGGGCATACTGCAATCAAGATAAAACTGGGAAGGGAAAAGGAAGAGGAAGATATCCAGAGAGTAAAAGCAGTAAGAAAGTTGCTTGGTAATGAAGCACTTTTTATGGTGGATGCCAATATGGTATGGTCTGTTGAGCAGGCAATCCGGATGGCACGCCAATTGGAAGAATACAATGTCGGATGGTTGGAAGAACCAACAAATCCGGATGATTATGAAGGGTATGCAAGAATTGGACAGGCTACATCAATACCGATTGCCATGGGTGAAAATCTGCATTCCATTTATGAACACGAGCTGGCAATTAAAATAGGCAGAATCAGTTGCCCTATCCCTGATTGTTCTAATGTATGCGGAATTACGGGATTTATGAAAGTAGGCGCTCTGGCAGAAGAATATACCTTAAAGGTGCATTCACATGGAATGCAGGAGCTTCACGCAAATGTCCTGGGGGCCCTGGACAACAGAGGATATGTGGAATTCCACAGTTTCCCCATTTATCAGTACACAGTGGAGCCGCTTATCGTAAAGGAAGGGTATCTTGATACCAGTAAGGAACCAGGGACAGGGGTAGAATTTGACTGGGATATGCTGCGTCCTTATCAACAGAAGTAGAAAATCAAAGTTGGGGATGGAAGAGTCTGAATCAGTAGGAGCAGAACAGTGTTGTGTTGTTAAAAATAAGGATTAAACTTTTAGATGGAGGTAAAAAATGGAGAATAGAATGTTTTCGTTGGAAGGAAAAATAGCACTGATTACAGGTGCGTCTTATGGTATTGGTTTTGCAATTGCAAAAGGGTATGCAGAAGCAGGTGCGACAATTGTATTTAATGACATTAAACAGGAGCTGGTTGATAAAGGATTGGCAGCATACGAAGAGTGTGGGATCAAAGCACGTGGATACGTATGTGATGTAACGGATGAAAAGCAAGTGAATGCGCTTGTAGAGAAGGTAGAAAAAGAAGTTGGGATTATTGATATTTTAGTGAATAATGCAGGTATCATTAAAAGAATACCTATGTGTGAGATGACGGTAGAAGAATTCCGGCAGGTAATTGATGTGGATTTAAATGCTCCATTTATTGTATCAAAGGCAGTCATTCCTTCTATGATTAAAAAAGGGCATGGGAAGATCATTAACATCTGCTCCATGATGAGTGAGCTTGGGCGTGAGACAGTATCAGCTTATGCGGCAGCAAAAGGCGGTCTGAAGATGCTGACGAGGAATATCTGTTCCGAATATGGCGAGTACAATATACAGTGTAATGGAATAGGGCCCGGTTATATTGCCACGCCTCAGACCGCTCCGTTAAGAGAACCGCAGGAAGACGGAAGCCGCCATCCTTTTGACCAGTTTATTATTTCAAAAACACCGGCAGCGCGTTGGGGAGACCCTTCAGACCTTGCAGGTCCGGCAGTCTTCCTTGCATCTGATGCATCGAATTTTGTAAATGGGCATGTGCTGTATGTGGACGGCGGAATTCTGGCGTATATTGGAAAGCAGCCTAAATAAAAAGAGGAGAGAAGCATGGACGTGGTTTTGAAGAGAATACAGAGCCTGGGAATCGTTCCGGTGGTTGTTTTGAATGATGCAAAGGATGCAGCGCCGCTGGCGAAAGCTTTGCGTGAAGGTGGGCTTCCCTGTGCCGAGATAACCTTCCGCACAGAAGCAGCTGAGGAATCCATTCGTATCATGGTGCAGGAGTATCCGGATATGATAGTTGGTGCTGGCACGGTACTGACGACAGAGCAGGCTGACAAGGCTGTGGAGGCTGGGGCAAAATTTATAGTCAGCCCGGGTCTGAATCCAAAGGTCGTACAGCATTGTCAGGATAAAGGAATTCCTATTGTGCCGGGGGTGACCAATCCGGGTCAGATAGAGCAGGCATTAGAGCTGGGACTTGATACTGTCAAGTTTTTTCCGGCAGAGGCATCAGGCGGGCTGAATATGATAAAGTCTATGTCAGCAGCATATACAAACATGATGTTTATGCCAACAGGCGGAATCAATATTAAGAATCTAAATGAATATCTTGCATTTGATAAAATTGTTGCCTGTGGTGGAAGCTGGATGGTAAAAAGTGATTTGATACAGAATGGATCTTTTGAAAAAATTAAAGAGCTTACACGGGAAGCGGTAATGACTATGCTGGGATTTAATCTGAAGCACATTGGTATGAACTGCAAAGATGCAGAGGAAGCAGAACATGCAGCCGATAGATTTCAAACTCTTTTCGGATTCATGAATAAAAGCGGAAATGATTCCGTATTTGCAGGAGAGGGAATTGAAATGATGAAGTCACCTTATCTTGGAAAGAACGGACATATTGCAGTATCTGTAAACAGCGTACCAAGAGCAGTAGAATATTTGTCGAGACAGGGAATCCTGTTTAATATGGAGACGGCAAAATATCAGGATGGTAAACTAATATTGTTATATCTGAAAGAAGAAATCGGTGGGTTTGCTGTGCATTTGATTCAGCAATAGCTTGATTCCATGAGGAGGCGGGGGATGTGCAAGCATTCCCTGTCAGCATATAAGGAGGTAAAAATGGGAATCACAAAATTCGATGTCCTGTCGCTGGGGGAAATACTTTTGCGCCTGTCACCGCCACAGAATGAGCGGATAGTGCGGGAGGATAACTTTGAGAAACAAGTAGGCGGAGCGGAGCTGAATGTTTTAAGCGGGGCATCTCTTCTCGGGCTGCGTACAGGAATTATATCAAAAATACCTGATAATGATATAGGCATTTATGCTAGAAACAAGATCAGATTTGTAGGGGTCAGTGATGAGTACCTTGTTTATGATAAAATGAAAAACGGCAGGTTAGGCATATATTACTACGAAAACGGTGCGTATCCAAGGAAACCCAGAATAGTATACGACAGGATGCATACATCTATGTTGAAAATTAGCACAGAAGAATTCGGAGATGAGATATATTCCTCAGCCAGATGTTTCCATACTACTGGTATTACTTTGGCTTTATGTGAAAACACGAGAAAAACAGTAGTCAATATGATGAAAAAATTCAAAGAAGCGGGAGCGCTGATTTCATTTGATGTGAATTACAGGAGTAATTTGTGGAGTGGCCCAGAAGCACGCACAGCTATTGAGGAAATACTTTCTTATGTCGATATTTTTTTCTGTTCAGAAGATACCGCAAGGCTCACTTTTAAGAAAACGGGAGATATTAAGACAATTATGCGGGAACTGGCAGACGAATATTCAATTCATGTTGTGGCTTCAACGCAGCGGGTAGTACATTCTCCACGTCTGCATACGTTTGGGTCAATAATTTATGACAAATTAAATGATGCATATCTGGAAGAACCGCCTTATGTAAATATTGAAGTTATAGACAGAATAGGAAGTGGGGATGCCTATATTTCCGGGGTATTGTATGGGCTGCTGAGCAATGATGGCAGCTGCCGGAAAGCACTTGAGTTTGGTAATGCTGCAGGAGCAGTGAAAAATACAATCCCGGGAGATATGCAGGCATCTTCTTGCGAAGAAATTGAAACAGTTATCAAAGCCCACAAAAATACCGGTGCTGATGCTGAAATGGTGAGATAGACGATGGTTTATTAAATAAAATATGAATAATAATGCAAATAATAAGCGGATACACAAAAAGATATCAAGCATCCGCAAAAGATGAGAGGAGATTAAACATGAGAGCTGCAAAACTGATTTCTGCGAATACAATTAAATTAATTGAAGAGGAAATGCCTGCAATAAAATCAGAAAACGAAGTCTTAGTAGAAATTAAGGCAGTAGGTATCTGTGGAACTGATATACATATTTTTAAGGGCGAACGCGCAGATGTGGAATACCCTAGAGTTATGGGGCATGAGTTGTCTGGTTTAGTGAAACAGACAGGAAAAGGTGTGACCAGAGTGAAAGTTGGGGACAGTGTAGTCCTGGATCCGGTATTTTCCTGTGGGGAATGTATGACCTGCCGTACAGGCCACGAGAATGTATGCAATGATGTAAAATGCTATGGGGTTCAGATGGATGGCGGCTTTCAGGATTATGTTGTGGTGGAAGAAAAACACTTATATCCGTTCGACAGCAAAATATCATACGAACAGGCCGCACTGGCAGAACCGTTCTCAATTGCGGCGAATATACTGTCCAGAACAATGGCATCATCAGAAGACACTGTGGTTATTATCGGAAGCGGAACAATCGGAATCTGTGTTGCACAGGCGGCAAAAGGCTTAGGAGCGAAGGTACTGGTTGCAGACGTGGTTGACGCAAAACTTTCCAAAGCAAGGGAGGCAGGAGCGGACGTTACCGTGAACAGTAATAAGGAATCTCTGAGAGAGGCGGTGGAGCGTTTTTCTCCAGGAGGGGCTTCTGTAGTGATTGATGCCGTTGGTGCAGCTCCGTTAACAGAACAGACAGTAGATATGGCTGCTCCTTGTGGGCGCATTGCTGTAATTGGGTTTGATTCTAATCCAGCCGGTATTCCTCCTGTGAAAATCACAAAGAAAGAACTTACTTTAGTTGGTTCAAGAATGAACTGCCATCAATTCCCAAAAGTAATGCAGTGGCTAGAGGAAGGGCAGATTAATGCAGATACGATGATTTCCAGAGTATATCCATTGGAGGAGATACAAAAAGCTTTTGAGGAAACGATCTCGGAAGGTGCCGAAATTGTGAAGACAATTATAACATTTTAAAGTATTTTAAACCGGAATTTGGGTTTTTGATTAAAGGAGTCTAAAAATATGATAACAAGCAAAGAAAGAGAATATCTCCGGGAGTTAGCAAAGCGATATTCAGAATTAGCTCACGCAGACATAAATGAAAAGAAAAGAAAAAACTGGTATGCAATCAATGATCTGTCAGGTGCAGCAAAACCCGTTTTCATTAACCATTACTGGCCGCTGGCATTAAATGAGATCTTGCCGCAGAATTCTTATAAATGTCAGGATCAAACAGCAAGGCAATTTGAGTCATACTTAAAAACAAAAATGTTTTATTCAAAAGAGTTAGAGGATGATAACGTGCTGGAGCCGGTCATTTATTCACAGCAGGTTTTTGGACTTGAAGATTATGAAGGGCTTGAGCGTAAAATTGAACGTACAGATAATGATACCGATGAAAGTGGCGCCTATGCAATGGTTCCTGTCATTGTGGAAGATTCAGACATAGAGAAACTGCGTATGCCAAAACTGACTTACGATAAAGAGACAACACGTCTTAACTATGAACAGGCATATGATATTTTTCATCCAATACTGACAGTGTTAAAAAAGCCACATACAATGGCGGCTAAAATAGCTGATGAGTTTTCCTGGTTCAGGGGGATGGAGAATACCTACATGGACATGTATGATGAACCGGAATGGATGCACGCCGCTCTTAGGAAAATAACGGATAATTTTAAGGCACGTTTTCGGATGCTGGAAGACGCAGGAATCTGGGGGACACTGGATAATTCTGAGCCACTGGGATCGGCAGGACTTCGGTATGCTACGGGTATTCCGGATTTCCGGGATGTGGAAGACCCTTTCACGCATAAAGTCAAATTAAGTGACTCATGGGGATTCACGTGTGCGGAGGTGTTTAACTGTGTATCAAATGCTATGCACGATGAATTTAGTTATGCATATGATAAAGAAGTTATGAGCCTGTTCAAATATATTAATGTAGGATGTTGTGAGGTATTGGACCATAAAATTGACCTGATACGTGGTCTGAATAATGCGAGAAAGATTTCCGTTAGTGAATGGTGTGATGTAGAACATGCTGCTGATGCAATCAAAGGGGATTATGTATACAGTTACCGCGCGGCGGGAGTTCATTTTGTAAATGACAGGTGGGATAAAGAAAATGCTGAAAAAGAGATCAGGAGTGTCCTGACAGCATCTAAAAAACACGGGTGCAACACGGAGATTGTTCTGAATATAGGAGGGACTCTGGGGAGGCATCCAGTAGAAAAAGTAAAAGAATGGTCAAAAATGGTACGTGGGCTGATAAATGAGTACTATTGATATATTGGAATAGAAATATGTTACTTTGTAGTGTCTGAGTTTGGGTATATAGGTATATAATTTAGGCTATGCAGTTGTACCTACTGTATACCTTAAAATTAAAAAGTGAAAAATAGAGGGAATGCCATATCAAAATAAGGTATCAGCAATATAGAATCCACAAAATCCACCAGAATTTTGAGTCTGGTGGATTTTGTGTTTATGATTTACATTTAGGTAAGATTATTATCTGATTTTACAGGACTGCTTTTAGTATGCTGGAAATCTATCTATTAATCTGTGATCAGTATTCACGGAAAACAGAGTACAGCTTTGTGCATGAGAATAGTTTTAGTTTCAATAAGCTCATATATTATCGTTGGTGAAAGAAAAAGTTCTATGATATGGCATGTAATTATGACAAAAGGATGATATTGGAAGTTTCATGAATTTACTACTTATCATTTATGCTACACCTACGAAATAAAGTTTATGATAACAAAAGTATAAATAGTAAAATTGAGTGAAACTCTATTTTTAAAAAAACAAAAGAGATGGTATTATAAAAATAGTTTTGCTTTAAGAAATGCAAACAAAAGGTGCTACATTCAGAGTGTGGAATATAGCACTTTCTTATTCGACAAATATCGACAATTTTTACCAAAGTTAATAATATGTAAGGGCATATTTCCTATAGGAGAAATATGCCCTATTTTTACTTTTACATATATACGTGATGTGTTTCGGATACGCTCACCACCCTCCAATTCAAATTTAAGAAAAATTTGGATTGGAGGAATGAATATGTATGGCAGTAAAGATAAGTCATATGAACTAATTATAGAAAAATCAGAAAAAGAAATACATTATTACATTATTTATCTTGAAGACGGAAGGCGATCAGCCAAAATAGAAATTTCTGAAGCAGTATACCAAGTGTATAAGAATTCAGAATTACGCCAGAAAAGTCAGGAGAACATTTTTGACAGACATATAGAGCATTTGGATTTGACTGAAGTACAGCTTCAAAGACGAGCAATTCATGATGAAATAGATCTGGAAAGCAAGGTAATAGACAAGCTTAGAAATAAATTGTTATTTGAAGAAATTGCCAACTTACCAGACACACAGCGGAATCGTTTTCTTCTTTACTATGAAATGGATTATACATACGATCAAATTGCACAAAAGGAGGGATGCTCAAAAATGGCCGTGAAATACTCCATAGATGCAGCAAGAAAGAAAATCATAGAAAAAATAAAAAAGTTTGAAAGCTAGACTTTACTTTTGAGCTTTAAGTGAGGAATAGGATGAGAAGGCTTTTTTCTCCCCATTCCAGATTGTTCTGCTGAATGGGCTGTACTTTGATAACCGAATACCCATTCATCAGATACATTCCTATTGCCGCTGTGATGAGCAGCAGCTACTTTCACGAATGCGCCATGACATGCAGGACACAGAGACAGCATCAACCTATATGACAGCCTGTGCTTCTTGGCTGCATAAGCGGGAAACATTTCGTGATAATTGCCGGATTGCGCCCGGCAAGGCGATGACAGGCAATAGGCATAATGATACTCCCGTCCAGTCACAGCCCGTGCGTTCAGAGCGTCCCAGGCAATGAGGGCGGCAGCCAGAGAACCTGGCTGGGGAGGCAAGGCATCTCGTGGAGCCGGTCAGCAGCCAGCCGTTTGATGATTTCCTATATGCCAGGGTGTCGGGGACAAAAGAGGCATGCTATGAATTCAGATTAGGAGGATCAACATGGCAGGGAGAATATACAGAGGTGATTTATACTATGTAGATTTAGAGCCAGTGGTAGGATCGGAGCAGGGTGGTTTACGCCCTGCTCTTATCATACAGAATAATATAGGAAACTTTTACAGCCCGACTGTTATAGTAGCAGCACTTTCCGGCAGGATTGAGACGAAAGCCAAGATGCCCACACATCATCTCATCAAAGCAAATGGCAGATTAGAAGATGATTCACTGGTTCTTCTGGAGCAGATCCGTACAGTCGATAAGAGTCGGCTGCATGAATTTGCTGGTCACTTAAACGAGAGTGATATGTTAGATGTAGACAAATGCCTCGCTATAAGCATTGCTTTAGACAAGCTTTATTCTTCCAGATAGCAAAAACGAAATATCAGAAGTTTGAGGAAACAACAATGAATAAAAAGGAGATCCCAATTTGGGAAAAATCAAATCTTACATTAGAAGAGGCGGCAGCATATTTTGGAATTGGAGTAAACACTTTGAAAAATATGACTGCCTCTGAGGACTGCAAGTTTGTATTGTGGGTTGGTACAAAGCGTCTTATTAAGCGGAAGTTACTGGATGAATATCTTGCCGGCTGCTATTCCATTTAAATGTGGACAGAATTGAAATCAGGGTCTTGTTATGCTATGTTTTAAGAGTCATAGCAAGACTCTTCCTTAAGTAAGGAAAGGGGCGCTGAAAATGTCTGGGAAAAGAACAGATAAAAAAGGGCGGATTTTACGTGGAGGTGAGACACAAAGGAAAGACGGAAAATATGAGTATAAGTATACCGATTCATCAGGAGAAAGACGTTCTGTCTATAGTTGGAAATTAGTTCCGACAGACCGGATGCCGCCTTATAAAACACCTGATATTTCTCTTCGGGAAAAGGAAGAAGAGATCGAAAAGCATTTGAGGGAGCATACCAGTATCAGCGGAGCTCAGATAACGTTGGCGAATGCAGTTCGAAAATATTTGGAGATTCGAAAGTTTGCACCATCAACATACGAAAATTATAGATATTATTTTAAAAAGGATATTGCTGATTCCCCATTGGGAAGGACGAAGGCAATTGATCTTGTAAAATCAGATATAAAAGCCTTTTACAACAAGTTAAGCAGGGAAGGCTATGAGGATGGGACAATTCAGATTGTCCATAAAATTATTCATCCTGCATTGGAAATGCTGGTAGATGACAACATTCTGGGAAGAAATCCTGCAGATGGCTGCTGCAGGGATTATTCAAGTTCAGAGCCGCGGGAAGCAATGACCCCGGAAGAACGGGATATCTTTTATAATGAGATCATAAAAATGTTCCGAGATGCTGAAAAATATTATCTGATATTTACAGTGATGCAGGGACTTTCATGCCGGGTCAGTGAACTTGTGGGATTAACATGGTCCGATGTGAATATGAAAAGGCGGGAGGTAGTCATTGATCATGGGCTACTATATCGTAAGAAGAATGGAAAGACTCAGTTTTACATCACGAAGGGAACTGATAAAAACAAGAAGAGAATCATACCAATGACAGATGAGGTATACCGGGCATTTCAAAAGCTGCGGGAAAAATCATTGAAAAATCCTTCAAAGCGTGAAGTGGATGGATATTCAAACTTTGTATTTGTTAACCAAAGAGGAGGACCGATGTATCCAACTAACATCAATAAGGCATTATATAGCATAGTAGATAGGTACAAGGAAAAGACCGGCAAAGATTTTCCTACAATTTCAAATCATATTTTCCGGCATACAGGATGTACAGTGATGGCCGAAGCTGAAGTTGATCCAAGCACAATGAAATATATCATGGGCCACAAAAATGTTAAAATGATCTTAAAGGTTTACGACTCAGTGAACCCGGAACGTATCCGCCAGCAAATGAAAAAACTAAATAAGAAGCCAATGGAAGATGAAAAACAGAGGGCTGTAATTTGAATTCTGCAGATATAAGTCCGAATTTTTGATAGCTTTTACGGCAGAGTTCACAGCAACGTTTACGACAAATTTACGACATTTCGAAGATTACTTATAACGAGATACAAAGATTTATGTGAAAATTTTGGTGAAATTGACCAAAAAAACTGCTTGCATAACCACATATAATGGGTTATAATAACCTATAGAATAGAACGAATTCTTCGGGGTCGGGTGTAAATCCCAACCGGCGGTATAGTCCGCGACCCGTTGCCGCAATGGCATCGGCTGAACTGGTGTAATTCCAGTACCGACAGTAAAGTCTGGATGAGAGAAGAAAATAGTGCCATAATAAGCATGATATTAACCCCGGATACTTTAAATCCGGGGTTTTATTATGTTTAAGACACGATCTCCAGGAAGATTTTCTTTCTTTTCAATTCAAATTAATTATATTTAATTAAAGGAGAGAAACGATTATGAACACAGAGACGAATGTAGTATCAAGGACACAGCCTAAAATTGGAATCCGCACAATAGCGCAGATCGGTATGTTATCTGCCATAGCAACAGTATTGATGCTGTTTGAAATTCCGCTTCCATTTGCACCTGCATTTTATGAGATTGATTTCAGTGAGGTACCGGTACTGATCGGCTGCTTTGTAATGGGGCCGCTGGCAGGAGCTGTGATTGAGCTGGTAAAAATCCTGCTGAACTTTGTAGTAAATGGAACCATCACAGCAGGGGTCGGAGAAGTCGCAAACTTTCTGATCGGCTGTGCATTATGTGTCCCGGCAGGTCTGATTTATAAAAGAAACCGGACGAGAAAAGGTGCACTCATTGGATTGACTGTAGGGACTGTTTTTATGACGGCTATCGGATGCGTTTTGAATGCCTATGTTCTTCTTCCTGCATACGCAACTGCATTTTCAATGCCGATCGATGCTCTGGTTGATATGGGATCAGCGATAAATGCAAGCATTACGGGGCTTTCAACTTTTGTATTGTTTGCTGTAGCGCCGTTCAATCTTTTAAAGGGAGTGCTGGTATCTTTGATCGTATTGTTGATTTACAAAAAGATCAGCCCGATCTTTAGAATGCGGTAAAATAATCACTCATAAATATCATTATGGCAAAAAGCACTGTCCGGGGAATCGGACAGTGCTTTTTTTGAGCCCGGCTGCGAATAGAATTCCGATTAAACTCAACATTATATATGAAAGAAAAGCAGCCGTTATAACGGCAGAAAATAGATACTTAAGCCGATGCAGATCCTCCGGCCAGATGCACTAATTGTGCTAAGGCGGCCTTTTACCCGCCAAAAAGAGCCACTGACCGGATTTCGGTAGACTTTCTTAACTGTTTTGGATAAGATAAGTACAGAGAAAGGGAAGGAAACACTTCTACTTTGAGGCAGGAGGAAACAGACATGAGGGTGGAGATAGAAAAAATAGGCCAGGAGTCAGCGGAATCTGCAAGGCTCCGTGTGCATGAAGAAAATGAGAGTACGAAAAGGCTGGCCGAGTTTATTGAACAGGAAAGATTCAGGTTTATGATATTAACCTGCAGCAAAGATGAAAAAATATATCAGGTTAAATGTAGAGAGATTTATTACATTGAATCCATGCAGGAGGTGCAGTATATTCATACGAAGGATGAGATTTACAGTACGAGGAAGCGGCTGTATGAGCTGGAGAACCTTCTTCCGCCGGAATTTGTAAGGGCATCCAAATCGGTGCTCCTGAATATGGCGAAGGTAGAAGTCTACAGGCCGGTTGCAGGCGGGATCATGATGGCGGAATTTCCGAATGGAGACGGTACCTATATTTCGAGAAAATATTTAAAAGGGCTCAGGGCCAAGATTAAGGAGGGATTGCTATGAAAGAAAACAGGATATCGGAGGAAGCGAGAGAACGCATTTTACAGGGATGTTTTTTCGGATTGATTCTTTTTACTAGCACAGCGCTCCTTCTGAGCTTCAGAAGAGATATGGATGAAGTGGGTCGGATACTGCCGTTTATTCCTGCGGCACTGGCCGGGTACCTGCTGATTGGCAATCTGCTGGTCTGGATTCACAGCCTGCCTGAAAGGGGCTGGGTCAGCAGCTGGTTTAAAGGAGCCGCTGCTGTATACTGGATCGATCTGATCGCTGTCGCCTTTGTACTTCTGTCTTTTATAGTGTCAGAATCCTGGCGGCATATCATACTGGTCAACGCCGTGGTGGTCGTGGTCTTCTGGATACTGGATTACTGCTCTGTACTTAAAATTGCAAAGGAACTGAACGGCGGAGCGGTCAAAGGCAGATATCTGGTAGTTGATTTGGAAGAGTGTCCGAAAGGGGCGGAGGCTTTCTGCAGGGAAATAGAAGACTACTGCAGGAAGAATAGGAGCAGTCTGGAATTCCTGAAAAGAGAGAAACCGGCTGAGATTCTGATGGACGGAGAGCGATATCATGTGGAGCTGGATTTTTTCTACTCTCAGTTTGGTCCCATGTATGCATTGAAATTCAGGAAAGAAGGAAAACAGTATACAGATAAATGATAGAATAGAGAGTCCGGCTGCGGCGCATTCCTGAAGGAAGGCGCCGCATGTCATATGTTTTCAAAATTTAAAGCGGGATCGGCTGGTGCGTGACCAGGAGACGGATGGATATCGTTCTGATGGATATTAATCTTGGGAATCTAAGTGATGCAGACGGTCTGGAGGCGGTAGAGAATCTGCTGAAACCTAATCCTGAAATAAACCATTCGCACGGGTATATACCGCCTATCTGCTGACTATATTTTCATCTTTTTTATTCTGTAGAAATAGTAGAAGATAAATAATATAGAAGTAATAATCCAAGTCACCGGATAGCTGAAGATAATAACCGGTATGGTTGGCTGTATCCTAAGGGCACCGACAATCCATAGTATTCTCAGCAGACACACTCCGCACATGGTGAGAATCATGGGTATGATCACGTCTCCGATGCCCCGGAGGGAACCGGACAGGATCTCAATGAAGACGAAGATAATGTACCACGGCGTAATCAGCAGGAGCATTTCTGTACCGATCCGTATGACTTCGGCATCGCTGGTGAAGAGCCGGAACAATGGCACACGGGCCGCGATGAGGAAAACCACGAGCACTGCGGAGACTAAAAAGTCTATGCCCAGACAGACGCGGGTGCTTTTCCGTATGCGGTCATGCCTGCGTGCTCCGTAATTCTGTCCGACAAATGTGGTGATCGAGATGCCGAATGCACTGCTGACCATCCAGAATACTGCATCCAATTTACCAAATACGGACCAGGCCGCCGCCGTATCGGTACCGAAGCCGTTCAATGCAGCCTGAATGATGACATTGGTGATACTGTACATGACGGACTGTATGCCTGCGGGCACTCCGATGCGGAGTTGTGACTTCATCACGGAACCATGGAAACGGATCTGGCGAATGTAAAGCCGGAGTATTCCTTCGGATTTCATCAGTTTATGGGTAACCAGCAAGGCACTAAAAGCCTGCGAGAGGAATGTAGCCAGAGCCACACCCAGTACGCCCATGTGGAAAAACACGACGAATACCACATCCAGCACAATATTTATAAAACAGCAGATGATCAGGTAGTACAGCGGATTTTTGGAATCCCCTATAGAGCGCAGGACACTAGAACCCATGTTATAGATAAAGACAAACAGGATTCCTGCGAAGTAAATACGCAGATACAAAACAGAATCGGCCATAATTTCTTCAGGTGTGTGCATCCAGGCAAGCATAGATGGAGTCAGCGCAATGCCGAGCACGCTGATAACGATACTTCCCAAAGTGGAAAAAGCATATGCCGTATGCAGGCTCTGCCGCACAGAACGTTCATCCTGAGCGCCGTAAAACTGTGCGATTATTACAGAAGCACCGGAGGAAAGTCCTGTAAAAAAGCCTACGATCAGACCGATGATCTGTGCAGTAGACCCGCCCACGCTGGCCAGAGCCTCTTTGCCAACAAAGTGCCCTACAATTACGGTATCGATTGTGTTATACAGCTGCTGGAAAAATGTACCGAAAACGATCGGAAAAAAGAAAAGAAGAAGCTGCCTCCAGATGACACCCTCAGTGATTTGATTCGTATTTTGATTGCCCCGTCCCATAAAAACCTCACTCAAAATTCTAGATTTATCTTATGTATCTGTCAGATCTCCCGCTTTGACAACGTTACTATATCACGAAAAACATCCGCTGTCGATAGGGCCGCGGTACACTTTTTTGATGCAGTAAGCTACAGGTTTATGGTATGATAAAACATATTGGAAAAAGAAGGGAGAATAATTATGCCACGAATGAGAAGAAGAGACCGTGAAATTGAGAGTCAGGAAGAGATACTTCATGTACTGGATACATGTAAGGTCGTACATCTGGCAATGTATGATGAGGATGGGATTTATATGCTTCCCATGAACTTCGGATATACATATGAAGACAGCCAGCTGGTGATTTATATCCATGCGGCACTGGAAGGCAAAAAGCTGGATCTGTTACGAAAGAATCCAAATGTGGGATTCGAACTGGACTGCGACCATGAACTGATAGAAGGAAGAGTTCCGTGCCAGTATGGATATCGTTATGCCAGCCTGGTAGGAAAAGGTGTGGCTGAGTTTGTAGAAGCGCCGCAGGAGAAGATGGAAGCCCTGAGTATTCTGATGAAATGCCAGACCGGGAAAGACTTTGAATTTACTGAGCGGCTCGTGACAATTGTGTCAGTAATTAAGATAACTGCAAAAGAGCTGACT
Source organism: Clostridium sp. D5 (assembly GCF_000190355.1). NCBI lineage: Bacteria > Bacillati > Bacillota > Clostridia > Eubacteriales > Clostridiaceae > Clostridium > Clostridium sp. D5. The sequence goes on from NZ_GL870813.1 coordinate 128,990, forward strand.
GGAAAACGGAGAGAATAGGAACGGGGAGGCAAGGGGGTCAGACCCTTCTGCAGAAGGGTCTGACCCCCTTGCCCCCTCATTTTCAGAATTGTTTCAAAATAACTGAATAAACAGCAAGGAGGTACGTGACATTTATGGAAATTGCTATGATTATGTGTGCAATTGTAATTGCAGTGTGCATTATTACTAACAGGTTCACGAACCGGTATGGGATTCCTACTGTTTTAATATTTATGGCGGTTGGTATGCTCTTCGGAAGTGAAGGGATTGTAAAAATTCCGTTTGATGATTTTGAGCAGGCGGAAAAAATCTGTTCAACAGCATTGATTTTTATTATGTTTTATGGTGGGTTTGGAACGAACTTCCAGACTGCAAAACCGATTTTACCAAAAGCAGTAAGCCTGGCAACGGTCGGTGTCGTGTTGACCGCAGGGCTAACCGGGATTTTCTGCCATCTGGTGCTGGGAATGAGCCTCAAGGAGGGGCTTTTGATGGGGGCAGTTGTGGGCTCTACAGATGCGGCCTCCGTTTTTTCGATTCTGCGCTCGAAAGCACTGGCTCTGAAGGACGGGACGGCATCTCTGCTGGAGGTGGAAAGCGGCAGTAATGATCCGTTTTCCTATATGATGACAATGATTGTCCTGAGCTGGATGGGTGGGGGAGAAAGTAATATTTTTCTTCTGCTTCTGAAACAGCTTGGATTCGGCATTGCGTTCGGTGTTGGAATCGGATATCTGGCAGTTCTGGTTTTGGAAAAGATAGAGTTTGAAATTGAAGGTATAGATACAATATTAATGATTTCATTGGTGCTTTTTGCCTATGCAGGGCCTGTTCTGATTGGCGGAAATGGCTATCTAAGCGTATACCTGCTGGGAATTATTGTCGGAAACAAGAAATTTAAAAACAAAATATCCATGATTCATTTCTTTGATGGTGTAAACCACCTTGCACAGATACTGATTTTCTTTCTTCTGGGACTTCTCGTATTCCCGTCCAGTCTGGTGCCGATCATGGGGAAAGCATTCCTGATCTTTGTTGGTCTTACCTTTATAGCCAGGCCGCTGACGGTTGCACTTTTGCTGACACCGCAGAAGTCATCCTGGAGGCAGCAGCTGCTGGTATCGTTTTCGGGATTGCGGGGAGCAGCCTCTATTGTTTTTGCAATTATGGTTACGATTAGTCCTGTTTATACAAAAGATTATGTATTTAACGTAGTTTTCTGCATCGCGCTGATGTCCGCTGCTTTCCAGGGGATGCTTCTGCCCTATGCGGCAAAACGGCTGGATATGGTGGATGACAGCCAGAATGTTTTGAAGACATTCAGTGATTATCAGGATGAACAGGAAATGCAGCTTATCCAGGTCGCTTTGAAGGAAGGCCATAAATATATTGGAAAAAGAATTGCTGATCTGCATTTGGGTGATGTCCTGGCGGTTATTATCGAAAGAGGAGATGAAGTGATTATTCCACGCGGGGAAGTAGTACTGCAGAAGGGTGATGTTCTGGTATTGAGCGGAGAGACTTATCAGGGGGAAGCGGACACTGTTTTGGACGAAACGACTATCCAGGAGGAAAATGCTTGGATAGGAAAGGCTGTGCAGGAAATTCCTGACTTTGAAAAAAGCCTGATTGTCCTCATCAAGCGGGAAGACGGCTCTACCGTCATACCAAAAGGAAATACTATAATCCGCACAGGAGATACACTGGTTATGAGTTTGGGAAAAAAGGAAGCGGTGCAATAAGAGATATACATGGAAATATGTCCGGAAGGCGGCCACTGAGTTAAAATCAGGGGCTGCTTTTTACATTATTTTACATTTCTCTTACAAAATCTTGAACTCCATTTGATTGTCTTTTAAAAATCAGGCTGTTATAATTTCTCACAGACAAAGCAAAGATGCATTGATTGAGAGGAGATTTAAGATGAAGAATTATAAATTGCTGACCCCGGGTCCGCTGACAACTACAGATAGTGTGAAAAAAGAAATGATGTTCGATCACTGTACATGGGATGATGATTACAAATCAATCACACTGGATATACGAAAGAAGCTTCTGAACATGGCCCATGTTTCTGAGGAAGAGTACACAGTCGTACTGATGCAGGGAAGCGGAACTTTTGGGGTAGAATCAGTTCTGACCAGTGTGATTGGAAATGATGAAAAACTTTTAATTGTGGCAAATGGTGCTTATGGCGAAAGAATGGTGGATATCGCGGAACACGCAGGAATTTTCCATATTGTTTATAACGAAGTTTACTATAAAGTGCCCGATGCCCAGAGGATTGCGGATATTCTGGACAAAGATCCTGGGATTACTCACGTATCCATGGTTCACAGTGAGACAACCTCTGGAATTCTGAATGATATAGAGTCAGTGGCAAAGGTTGTAAGAGCAAGGAACCGTACAATGATAGTGGATGCGATGAGCAGTTTTGGAGGAGTAGATATCCCCGTTGGAGAGTGGGGAATCGACTTTATTATCAGCAGTGCAAACAAATGTATTCAGGGAGTACCAGGATTCTCATTTATCATTGCAAACAGAGAAAAACTCATTGCAAGCAAAGGCAAAGCAAGAAGCCTTTCATTGGATTTATACGATCAGTGGGAGACAATGAACAAAGACGGAAAGTGGCGCTTTACATCTCCAACGCATGTGGTACTGGCATTTTCACAGGCATTGAAGGAGATGGAGGAAGAAGGCGGCATTCCGGCAAGAAGCAGACGTTACGTTGAAAACAATAAACTTCTGATTGAGAAAATGGCGGAACTTGGAATTCGTCCGTATATTGATGCAGAACACCAGGGCCCAATTATCACAACCTTTTATTATCCGGAGAACCACAAGTTTTCCTTTACAGAAATGTATACATATATCAAAGACCGCGGCTATGCAATTTATCCGGGAAAGGTGACAGAAGCAGACACATTCCGCATCGGCAATATCGGTGAGATATACAAAGAAGACATCCTGAGACTAATGGAGATACTTACAGATTTTTTAAAGGAGAACAGTTATGAGTAAACAAATAGAGGCAGTAATATTTGATTGGGCAGGAACAACAGTAGACTACGGATGCTTTGCACCGGTAAATGCATTTGCCGAGGTTTTCAGGCAGGCGGGAATCGAGCCGACCATGGACGAAGTAAGAGCACCCATGGGAATGCTGAAAAGGGATCATATCCGTACAATGCTGGAGATGCCGAGAATCCGCGGACAATGGGAAGAAAAATATGGAAAAGAGCCAGAGGAGGGTGACATCGATCAATTATACCAGTCATTCGAAGACAGATTACTGGGAATACTGGATGAATTTGCCGATCCCAAGCCATACGTCCTGGAGACAGCAGCGGCCCTTCGGGAAATGGAAATCAAAATAGGTTCAACAACCGGTTATACAGATGAAATGATGCAGATCGTAGTCCCCAAAGCCAAAGAAGCAGGATACGCCCCCGACGCATGGTTCAGCCCTAATTCCGTGGGAAATGCAGGCCGCCCATACCCGTACATGATCTTTAAAAACATGGAAGTCCTCAAAGTAAAATCAATCGATAATGTCATCAAAGTAGGCGACACCATATCAGACATCAAAGAAGGAAAAAATGCCGGTGTATATACTGTAGGAGTCATAGAAGGCAGTTCAGAAATGGGATTAACAGAAGCAGAGTATAATACACTGACGGATGCCGAGAAAAAAGAAAAAACAGAGTCAGTAAGCACCAGATTCATGGATGCCGGCGCAGACGCAGTAATCCTGAACATAAAAGAACTCCTGAGCCTTATCAAGTAGCACCGTTTGATAAGAAAAAGTTTGAGTTGGTATTTAAAGAATGTTACTCAGAACCGAGTCAGGTCCCTTTGTAGATACGGAACCATATAACCGCCAACAGATTCGTTCCTTAATCAAACCGGAGAAACGCAATCCTGCATAGCCAGCCCAATCCGCTGCCCCCGCTGGAAAATCCCCCACCCCTACTTTCCCGGAGGCATCCCGCGCCGCATTTTAGACAGGCGACCCTCCTCATCACCCCCTAAAACATTCCTCCCAATTTGTGGAAGGAAATAAAAAAGTTGACAGAATGCATTTTTTATATTAGAATAACTTTTGTAACAAATTTGTAATATCTGTAATAACTTCGAAATCATAAGCATATATTTTATTACAAGCTTATTAAGAAAACGTAAAGATATTGCAATAAATCAGGAGGGCAAGTATATGTTTCAGGGTAAAAAATTTATAACGGTATTGTCTGCAGTGACAGTATGTATGACATTCACGGCTGGTTTTACTACACAGGCGGCATCACAGATGCCTGTGGCAGTTACAATTGATACATCAGATAAAATGGGGGAAGACACATTACTGTTAGATACCGTAAAAAGTATACCGGTAGAGCAGACAGCAGAGATAAAGAAAGCAGCAAAGGAAGCCAAAGCTGCTTACGATGAGGAACAGAAAAAGATAGCTGAGGAGAAGAAGCGGAAAGAGGAAGAAGCAAGGCTGGCCGCGGAAGAGGCACAGCGTGCTGCGGAAGCCGAGGCACAGGCAGCAGCAGAAGCCGAGGCAGCTGCGGTGTCAGCATCTCCTGCACAGCAGGTGGCAGCAGGAGACCAGGAATTGCTGGCAGCGATTATTTTCTGTGAAGCAGGAAACCAGCCATATGACGGACAGGTTGCCGTTGGGGCCGTTATCATGAACCGAGTGCGAAGCGGGGTATATCCGAACAGCGTATCAGAAGTCATTTACCAGTCAGGGCAGTTTGGCCCGGCCATGACAGGATGGCTGGACAGCGTGCTGGCAAGCGGCGGATATACAGATACTGCAATGCAGGCGGCCGCGGATGCAATCGCGGGTTCTAATCCAATCGGGGACTGCCTTTACTTCGGAAACGGAGATTATGGAATCCAGATTGGGGATCATTTTTTCCATTAATAAAAGAAAAAGATTGTATCTAATTAAATAGATCTTTCAAAAAAGAGAAGTGCTGCAGGATGGTTAAAATCCATTCTGCAGCACTTTTTATTCATATGTAACTGTTCAGAATCATGAACAGTTAAGTACACGTTTACTACAATTTAATATCCAGCTTCGAAAAAGCGTCAGCGAATGCGTTATTTACCGGCTCCTTCACATCCTGTGCCTGTTTTTTCAAATAGCTGTTCACATCTTTTTTACTGGCACCTTTGCCTTCTTTTGCTCTGCGGGCCTCAAAAGCGCTGAGTTTTTCCTTATGGCCGCAGGAGCAGACAAACCGCTGTCCATCCCCTCTGCCAACCATCTCCATCTTCTTGTGGCAGACCGGACAGCGGGCATTGGTGCGGCGGGAAACGGTTTCCCGGTGACCGCAATCTCTGTCCTGGCATACCAGCATTTTCCCGTGTTTGCCGTTGACTTCCAGCATGTATTTTCCGCACTCCGGGCACTTGGTACGGGTCAGGTTATCATGTCGGAATTTTCCGTCTCTGGTTTTTATCTCCTGGATTAAAGTCTGAGTGTAACTTTCAATCTCATCCATAAAATGCCGATCCGTTTCTTTGCCCTTAGCAATCGCCTGGAGACGAAGTTCCCAGTCCGCCGTCAGTTCCGGGCTTTTAAGATCCTCGGGCACCAGTTCCAGCAGCTGTTTTCCCTTGGCAGTGATGTGGATCTCATTACCGCGCTTTTCCATCAGGAAGCTGTTGAAGAGTTTGTCGATGATATCGGCGCGGGTTGCAACGGTTCCGAGGCCTCCGGTTTCTCCGAGTGTTTTAATCAGAGTCTTGTCTTTACGCTGCATATACTTTACCGGATTTTCCATTGCGGCGATGAGTGTGCCTTCTGTAAAGTATGCGGGCGGTTTGGTCTTGCCCTCTGTAATATTCAGGCTGATCACAGACAGCTTCTGACCCTTGTGTACTTCTGGAAGATTTTGTTTGATAAAAGCCTCCTCCGCCTCATCTTCGTCTGTATCTTCATAACCGGCTTCATAGATCTCTTTCCAGCCGGCCTGTTTGATTACATTTCCTCTGGCAGTAAAAGTCTCCTGCGCGATTCTGCCTTTGAGGGAGGTTTCCTCATACTCACAAGCAGGGGACAATACTGCGAGAAAACGGCGTACGACCATATCGTAGATCTTGCGCTCCTCGTTCGTCATGTGGTCAAGCTGCACGAACTGCTCAGTGGGAATAATCGCGTGGTGGTCTGAGACTTTGGCATTGTCCACAAAAGACTTATTGGCCTTTACCGGCTGCATGGAGAGACGTCCGGCAGCCTTGCTGTAAGGACCGACCGCACATGCCCTGAGTCGTTCTTTCAGCGTTCCTGTCATATCAGAAGTGAGATGGCGGGAGTCGGTTCTGGGGTAGGTCAGTACTTTGTGGTTTTCGTATAGACGCTGCATGATATTCAGTGTCTCTTTTGCGGAGAATCCGAAACGCTGATTGGCTTCCCGCTGCAGCGTAGTCAGATCATAAAGGGCCGGAGAGAATGATTTCTTCTCCTTTTTTCCAACCTCCGTAATCTCGAGTGCACCGCTACATTGTTTATAGAGCTTTTGGATTTTCTCGTGGTCAAATGTCCTTGAAGAGCCGGACTGACTGTCACACCATACGAATGTAATTCCGCCTGCGGCGGCCTTCATGCCGTAGAAGGGCTGCGGCTTAAAACTGCGGATTTCTTCCTCACGCGCAGCAATCATTGCAAGTGTGGGTGTCTGTACACGACCACAGGAAAGCTGGGCGTTATACTTGCAGGTCAGCGCACGGGTGGCATTGATGCCCACCACCCAGTCAGACTGTGCCCTGGCAACTGCCGCTCTGTACAGGTTATAATAGGATTTTCCGGGTTTCAGGCTGGAAAAGCCTTCCCGGATGGCCTTGTCGGTCACAGAAGAAATCCAGAGACGCTGCAGGGGCTTTTTACTTCCTGCCTTGTCCAGAATCCAGCGGGCAACCAGCTCCCCTTCGCGTCCAGCGTCGGTTGCGATAATAATATCCGATACATCCTTGCGGTAAATCAGTTCTTTGACCGCATGAAATTGTTTCCCGGTCTGCTTGATCACGACCAGCTTCCATTCTTTTGGGAGCATGGGGAGCGTATCCATATTCCAGGTTTTATACTGCTCACCATATTGTTCCGGATCGGCAAGGGTGACAAGATGCCCCAGCGCCCAGGTAACGATGTATTCATTTCCTTCTATATAAGAGTTTGTCTTCTTCGTGCAGCGCAGGACTCTTGCGATGTCTCTGGCTACAGATGGTTTTTCAGCAATAACAAGATGTTTCATTAAAGTCTCCTTTGGGTTTGATCTTTTCGGTTTTAAATACTGTGAAATCCTTTTCCGATGATTTCACTTGTATTGGAAATCAGAATAAATGCTTCCGGCTGATTTTCCTTGATAAAGTTACGAAGCTTTACTGCCTGAGGGCGATTGAGGGCCGTGAAGACGATGTACTTATCTCTGCCTGAAAAAGCGCCCTGTGCATGACAGACGGTGGCACTGCGGTGCAGTGTATTTACGATGAAATCACAGATGGGTTCCGGTACATCGCATACGACATTAAAATACTTGGAAAGGTTAAAACTTTCAATAAAAGTGTCAATCATGAAGGAACGAATAGCCAGTCCGAGGAAAGAATACAGTCCTGTCTTGACATCAAACATGAAGCAGCCTGCTATGGTAATGGCGATATCAGTGGCAAGCAGTGCGCGTCCGATGTCAAAACTGGAATATTTTTTCAGTATCATGGCAATGATATCTGTACCGCCGCTGGATGAACCGATGTTAAACAGCACAGCGGAACCGAGAGAGGGCAGTGCAATGGCGAAACAGAGCTCCAGCATAGGCTGGTCTGTCAGCGGATGTGACATCGGATATACACGCTCCAGAACGGAAAGCGTTACAGAAAGCAGGATGCTGCAATAGGCGGTCTTAGCCGTGAACTTACGGCCTAACACAATAAAACCAATGACCAACAGTATCATATTCATGACAAAGGTAAAGTCACTGGCAGACATGAATCCGGTTTTGGCAATCAGGACCGCAAGGCCTGTGATGCCGCCGAATGTGAAATTATTCGTGAACTTGAAAAAATAAGTACCGACAGCCATAATCAGTGTACTGACTGTTAATAAGAGAAAATGCTTCAGTTTTTCCTTCATTTCTATGCTCCCCGTCATATACATAAATTTTGAATTTGAAAAGCTCTCACTCTAACCGAATTGTAACGCCGTGAATATGAAAAGTCAACGCATTAAGACAAGATATTTGGAAATACTATGTTCCCATAAGGAGGAAGGAATATATGTATCAGTATTTACCAATTCGAGATGTATACGCAAGAGAAATTATAGATTCCAGAGGCAATCCGACCATTGAGGTAGAGGTGCTTGTGGGTGAGGATACGATAGGGCGTGCGGCAGTACCTTCCGGTGCTTCTACGGGAAAATATGAGGCAGTGGAGCTGCGTGACGGAGAAGAACGCTATGGTGGAAAAGGCGTGCAGCGTGCAGCGGAACATGTAAATGACCAGCTCGCTAGAGCCGTGATTGGAATGAATGTGTTCGATCAGGCGGCGATTGATGAAGTTCTCATTAAAGCAGACGGCAGCCGAAACAAAAAGAACCTGGGGGCAAACGCTCTTCTGGGAGTGTCACTGGCAGCAGCAAAAGCGGCAGCCAATGCCATTAAAGTACCGTTGTTCCGTTATCTGGGCGGTGTCAATGCGCGTGAGCTTCCGGTTCCGATGATGAATATTCTGAACGGCGGGGCGCATGCAGATAACACACTGGATATCCAGGAGTTTATGATCATGCCGGTTGGAGCACCAAATTTTAAGGAAGGACTCCGTATGTGTGTGGAAATCTATCATACACTGAAAGGACTGCTGAAAGAAAACGGACTGAATACGGCCGTGGGGGACGAGGGCGGATTTGCCCCCGATCTGCCGGATGCAAAGGAAGCCCTCAGATTTTTGAAAGAGGCGGTAGAGAAAGCCGGGTATGAGATGGGCAAAGATATCCAGATCGCGCTGGATGTCGCGGCATCAGAACTTTACAATAAGGACTTCAGAAAATATGAATTCCCGGGAGAAAGTAAAATGCAGGGGCAGAAGATTGTGCGCTCTGCTGAGGAACTGATTGAATATTATGAAGATTTGTCACTGGAATTCCCGATACGGTCCATCGAAGATCCACTGGATGAAGAAGACTGGGATGGATGGGAACTTTTGACAACAAGACTGGGGAATGAGATTCAGCTGGTGGGAGATGATTTGTTTGTAACGAATGTAGAGCGGCTGAAAAAAGGAATTGAGCAGAATGCGGCCAATGCCATACTTGTGAAGGTGAACCAGATCGGGACACTGACAGAAGCCATAGATGCCATCGAGATGGCACAGAAGGCAGGTTACAATGCGATCATATCACACAGATCAGGAGAAACGGAAGACACTACGATTGCGGATATCGCGGTGGCGTTTAACACAGGACAGATCAAGACGGGAGCACCGTGCAGGTCAGAACGTGTTGCAAAATACAACCAGCTGCTCAGGATAGAGGAAGAGCTGGGAAGATAAGCAGGGAGAGTAAAAACTGCCGGGGCATAAACAGGAACGGAATGCCGCGGCAGTTTTCTGTAAAAAAATCTTTCTTACGGTATACGCCGGATATACGGCTCCTTGACTTGCCGAATACTCCGGTATTATAATAAAACAGACGTGCGAACAGTAACTGATGAAGCATACTCTGGCAGCAGAAGGGAAAGGCATATTTTGAAATCATACCGTACATATTTGAGTTTTGAATTTGAAGAAAAGGAAACGATTAAAAATATCACCAACCATGTTAAAATGGTTTTGGAAGAAAGCGGTGTAAGGGAAGGGATTATAGTAGTATCTTCTCTGCATACTACTTCGTCCATTTTTGTAAACGATGATGAGGAAGGGCTGATCAAAGATACATTGGAGTTCTTAGAACAGATGGTGCCAGAACAGAAAGAACCTTATTATCTGCATAATAAAAGTGAAAAAGATGCGCCTGCCCATCTGAAAAGGAATATAATAGGAAGAAGCGAGATGATATCAGTGACCGAAGGCAATATGGACCTGGGAAACTGGGAGCAGGTCTTTTATGCTGAATTCAATGGAAAGCGCAAGAAAAAGATCTGCATTAAGATCATCGGAGAATAGAATGGCCAACTGCAGATGCAAGCCTTTAGAGGGCCTGCCCGGGACAGAATATGAAGAGTTCCGGGCAGGCTCTTTTTATGATATAGAAAAATCCTCTGGAATTCCCTATATCATAAAAACTCTCCGGGGGATGCACACGCCGCGGTAAGGTATATAGCCGCAGAGCGGCATTGCGGCGGCGCCAAAGTGTGCGAGCCCCTCATGAGTGAGGAGACGGGGAGTTGAGGTGGGCTTGCCCACTTTGTTATTCTTTACGGATAGAGAAAACTGCATTTTCTTCAGTTAGAAAAAGAAGCGCCGGGAATGGTGCAGAATGACAAAAATATTTTATTGTTTAGAAACACTGAATATATAAAATATGTACAAACTGCCCTAAAATGAAGAAGAGAATTTAAAAAGACTGCACAATTAAAAGATAAAAAAACGAAAAAAACAAGAAAAAATCCAATTTGATTGTGCAAATAAACGGTGATATTATAAGGCTAATTCAAACCGGGTTGAAAATAGAAAATAGGAAGTGAGATCGAATTTATGCGAGAAAATTTTGACGTGGTAGTAATTGGTGGCGGAACCACAGGAACGGCTGCGATTCGAGATTTGGTACTCCGCGGGTATACAAATTCTGTTCTTCTGGAGAGAGACGATCTGGCAGCGGGTACGTCAGGAGGATGTCATTCAGCGCTGCACGGCGGTTCCAGATATGTTGTGACAGATAAGCAGACGGCAGTAGAGTGTCTGCAGGAAAACAAAGTATTCCGTGAAATAGTTCCTCAGGTTGTTGACCCGACAGATGCGATGTGGGTGGCGAAGACAGAAGAGCAATTGGAATTTGCTAAGAAGTGGATGGAGAATGCAGATGATATTGGGCTGCCCTACGAAGTAATCACTCCGGAGGAAGCCGTAAAGGACGAACCGCTTCTGGCCGGCGATATCCAGTTTGCCCTGCGTACAATTGATACGGGATTTGATCCTTTCCGACTCTGTATCGCTCAGGCATATGATGCAAAGGTAAAAGGCGCGGTCATCAGGACACACAGTGAAGTGATTGACCTGATTCTGGAAGAGAATACCGTAAAAGGAGTGAAAGTACTGGACAGAAGGAATGGAACGGTCTATGAGATATACGCCCGGATTGTCGTAAACGCTGCAGGCCCATGGGGGTCCAGGGTAACAGAAATGGCGGGATTCAAGATTCCGGTAAAACCGAACAAGGGAACAATGGGGGTTTATAATATGCGGCCTACCAAGACTCTGATCGGTATTCTGAGAGTTCCTTCAGACGGTGACGGCCTTGTCAGTATGGGGTATCAGAATACATCCTTGCTCGGAACTTCTTCCGTGGATATAGAAGATCCCGATGCAGCGGTTCCTGGCCTGGATGAGATTGAACTGATGGAAAGCAGCGTGGAGCAGATTATCCCGGACATCAGAAAAGCGAGAATGCTCAGGATGTGCACAGGGGTCAGACCCCTTTACTCCACTACAGCGGAAACCGGGAGAGCCGTAAGCCGCAGGATGATCCTGATTGACCACGCAGAAGAACATGGGATCGAAGGCATTGTCACAATTACCGGCGGGAAATATGCAACAGCCCGGCTTATGGCGGAAGAGACAGTGGATCTTGTATGTAAGAAGCTTGGCAGCGATGCAGAGTGTACCTCGCATAAACAGTTGATATATGGAGCGCAGACAAAAGAAGAAGCGGAAGAAGATGCCAGATATATACACGATACATATAAAGTGCCGCTGTACAGTGCCCATAAGATGACCGCAAGGTACGGCAGCAGGGCAAGGGAAATCGTTGATGCGGCACCGGAATACGCGGGAGTCATCTGCGAATGCGCTCAGGTCATTGGCGCAGAGGTGATCAATGCATTTCAAAATGAAGAGGTATATAACATCAAAGACCTCAGAAGAAGGATCCGCAACGGTATGGGAACCTGCCAGGGAACATTCTGTACTTATAAGGTGGCAGCCCTGTATCAGAAGGCGGTTCATGCAACGGCAGAGGAGGCACATGACCAGCTTGCGGAATATATGCAGGAGCGCTGGAAGGGGATTTACTATACGCTGCAATATGGAGACCAGCTGGCGCAGGCAGAAATTATGCAGGCATTTTATGTAACCCAGGGAGGATACGACCTGCTGGATACCAAACCAACGGAGGTGATTCCACATGAATAAGATGATAGATGTAATTGTAATAGGCAGCGGCATAGCCGGAGTGACTGCAGCAAAGGCGGCAGCGGATGAGCAGGTGTCTGTGGAGATCATTACAAAAGGAGCCGGAGCTACCATGATGGGATCGGGCGCCCTGGATATTCTGGGTGCCGTTCCGGGAGAAGAGAAAAATACAACAGTAAACGATATCAAAGAGGGTATGGAGCTTCTGCTCGATAAAAATCCGAGACATCCGTATGCAGTTCTGAAAGACAGTCTGGAAAACGGAATCAAAGCACTTCGGGAGGTATGCAGAGCAGGCGGGATGGAGTTTACAGGAGACGGAGTTACAAATGCTGTCATCCCGAATATCCTGGGAACCTTTAAAAACACGGCATATATCCCTTCCTATAATAAATATGCAGACGCAGCAAAGGCAGCGGGGAAAATACTGGTTGCCGGATTCAGAGGGCATACGGAATTTTATCCCGAATATGCCTGCAGGTCTTATAATACATACCAGAGACAGTTTGCACCTGATGCAGATGCCGTCTATATTGCAACCACACTGGAGCTTCCCTCTCTTGCGGACCGGGAAAGAATAACCAATGCAGAACTGGCAGCATTTTTTGATACCCGGGAGGGCATGGAGGAACTGGCGGCAGCGCTGGATGATATGAAGAACATTATGGGAGGAATACAGGGCATATTGATTCCGCCGGTCCTTGGATATAGAAAATATGCACAGAATATGGAGCTTTTGTATGAAACACTCGGGATTCCTGTGGGAGAAATCGCTGCAGGCGGTCATTCTGTAAGCGCACAAAGGCTGGCGGCGGCACTGGAAAAGGGGCTGGAAAACAAGGGGATTGAGGCGGTAAATCAGGCGAAGGCAGTGGAAATACGTAAAACAGAGGAAGATGTATTTTGTATTGTATATGAGCAGCAGGGAAAGACAAAGGAAGCATATGCGAGATCGGTTGTGCTTGCGGCAGGAGGGTTTATTGGAGGAGGAATTACCTCATACAGAGAAGACCTGTTTATTCCAGTCATAAATGAGCCGCTGGGCAGAATAACCCCTGAGATGGTAAATAAAAAAGCATTTCCCGGAGGCGGGCAGCTCTTCGGTAAGGTGGGAATCCGGGTGTACGATGATATGGCGGTTGCACAGGGCTGTTTTTCAGGTCAGATATTTGCCTGCGGGGATTTAATAGAGGGGTATGACTGGGTCTACGAGAGAAGCGGTTCGGGGGTTGCGGCGGCTTCCGGATATCTTGCAGGAAAGAATGCAGCAAATATGGCGAAAGGAAGTGAGCACTGATGAAAGACTTTAATGATATTTATTATAACAGTGTGGAATGCGTAAGATGCAGCCTGTGCCTGGACAGATGTCCGGCAGTCCGTGCAGCCGGAACGGATAAGGCTCCGATGTATTCATCCGTATATTCGGCGCTTGGGTCCCGCTTTGATCTGGAGATGGTGACAGAGGAAGCTTTTCAGTGCATTGACTGCTATGAGTGTGAATCCGCATGTCCTGTCAATGTGCCCATAGCGGATACGATGGCATATATCCGCCGGCTGTGTAAGGAAAAGAATACCGTACCCGACGGCGTGGAAAGTATTGTCCAAAAAGCAGAGAATGGTGAAAATATACTGGGCACCCCGTCAAAGCTGCCGGAAGGAAAAGCGGAGATTGCCGTATTCCTGGGATACGCCGGAGAGCTGGATGAAGAGATGCAGAGAGCATTTGATAAAATCTGCCGGGCAGCGGGGATCTCATACACCTTTTTGACGGACACCGCGGACAGCGGATACTTTTTGGACAGAAGCGGGCAGTCAGAAGGGATACAGAAGGCTGTGGAGACGAATGTAAAAGCGTTCGAGAGAGCTCAGGCAAAAGTAATTGTCACACCGTGCAGCTATTCCTTCGAGGCGTTTCGGAATTATTATCCCGAAACATACACATATCTGCATATGAGCGAATTCCTGTCAGAACTTCTCACGGAAGGAAAAATAAAAGCTGCAGAATGTATGAAGCCGGCAGCGTACCATGCGGCGCACATGCTGACCAGGAAAAACGATGTGAAAGCGCCTGAAGAGTTGATTCTTTGGCTGAGCGGGCAGAAAGCGGTGCAGCCGGAGAGAACCGGGTACAGAACTTCTTCCAGCGGGCTTGGCGGCGGTCTGGGGCTGTTTTATCCGGAACTTGCGGCGGCAGTCAGCGAAAGGCGTGCCCGGGAGCTGGCGGAGCTGGGATGCGGAACCGTAGTGACGGGATGTGTGTTTGAAAAATATGCATTAAAAGAGGCACTCAGAGAAAAAGAAGTAGAAATCATAGACATCACGGAATATGTAGCACAGGCGCTATAGAGAGAGGAGAAATTTATTATGAATGCAAAATATGATCCGAACATTTTTAAATTACCAGAGTCCGTTGACAAGGATACCCATATCATCTGTACATACTTCTGCGAAGGGTATACGTCTGACCTGTTGAATAAGGTTGGCTCTATAGCGATTGAACAGACAACCGGCACATGGGCGCCGGTACCCCTAGAGACGCCGGAAGTAAGAAGAAGGCACGGCGGGAAAGTAATCGCTGTTCATGAAATCCCATGCTACGAGTTCAATATGCCGGAGATGGAAGGCAAAGAGCGTATGGCGGTATTCCAGATTGCATTCCCGTTTGAGAATATGGGACCAAATCTCCCGCAGGTACTGACCTCTGTAATAGGAAACATTTCCATGGCAGGAAAACTCAAACTGATTGATATCGATTTCCCAAAAGTGTTTACGGATGCCTTTCAAGGACCAAGATACGGCGTGGAAGGACTCAGAGAGCTGACAGGGGTTCAGAAAAGGCCATTTATTGTCAGTATGATTAAGCCGTGTACAGGGGCTACCCCGGAAAATGCGGGCAAACTGATAAGGGAACTGGCAATGGCGGGAATCGACTGGATCAAGGACGATGAGCTGTTCAGCGACACCGAATACTGTACCGTAAAGGCAAGAGCTAAGATTGCGGCCGAGATTCTGAAGGATGTATATGAGAGAACCGGAAAACGCGTGATCTATTCTCCGAATATTACAGACAGACCAGATAAGATGCTGGATAAAGCAAAGATGTGCAAAGAGATGGGGATACCGGGAATCATGATCAACGCACTCACCGTAGGCTGGCCGTCGATGCAGATGGTAGCGGAGAACGATGAGGTTGGACTTCCGATCCTGGCACATCCCGCATTTGCAGGGGCAATGTACGAATCACATTATTCAGGCGTATCAAGCCACCTGATTCTTGGCAAGTTTATGAGAATGAGCGGAGCAGATATTGTGATTTATCCTTGTGCATACGGCAAAGTTGATATCCAGCGTGAAAGATACATCAGGATCGCACAGGCTCTTCTGACAGATTTCAGAGGAATGAAGCGCACGTTCCCGGGGCCTGCCGCAGGTGTATATCAGGGTCTGATCCCGGATGTTGCTTCCGACCTGGGCATGGACTTTTCTATCTCAGCAGGCGCAGCCATGCATGCACACCCGATGGGGGCAGCCGCAGGAGTTGAAAGTCTGATCAAAGCGGCGGATGCAACTGCAGAGGGAATTCCGCTTAGGGAAGCGGCAAAAGACTGTGAATCCTTACAGGCAGCCCTGGATCTCTGGGGCGAGGGCATGAACCAGCAGCTGTTTGACCTGAAGAAATAGGAAGGTTTGCATGGAACGAAAAACGGTGGATTTACATATACACAGCGGACATTCCAGTGATGGAACCTATAGCGTACACGAACTCTTTGAAAAAGCGGCAGAGTATGGGATGGAAGCCATTATCATTGCCGACCATGATACATGGGAAGCGGCAGGGGAGGCACAAAAAGAATCAAAAGATCTTGGAATACAGACGCTTCCCGCTCTGGAACTGTCATGCATAGACGAGGGCAGAATGGTACATCTTCTGGGATACGGGATCGATATCAGCGGCGGGCATACGCTGGCAAAGCTCACAGCAGAGATTCAGAAGTCCAGGCTGGATATCCTTCCGGCCATCAAAGAAAACCTGGAAAAAGAAGGCTTCGTTGTAGACATGGAACAGGTAGAAAAACTGGCATATCCGCAGCCGCCGGTCATTACTAATTTCGCAAATGCGATTTTAACGGACCTGCGGAACTGGGATCATCCCAAACTTCGGCCCTATCAAAAAGGTGGAACAAAGTCTGATCAGCCCTATATCCATTTCATCCGGGATTATCTGACCGCGGGCAGCCCCTGCTATGTGCCGGAGTATACCGTAGATATTTACACCGGAATCAGGACCGTCAGGGATGCAAAAGGCGTGCCGGTTCTGGCCCACCCGGGAGAATGGTTTACGCGGGCAGACGAAGGGAAGCTGCCGCTTATGCTGGAGTGCGGTCTTCAGGGAATCGAAGTATACACACCCTATCATAATCCGGAGAAAACGGCATATTTCAGAGGGCTGGCAGACAAAAACGGACTGCTGAAAACGGCAGGATCGGACTACCATGACGAGAAGAAAAAGCCCGGACATTCTATGGGAATGACAGAACAGGCGGATATGAAAATGTTCGATGCCCTGAAAGAGCTGACGGAAAAAAACGGGCAGGGCAGGAGGTAACGTGAAATACAAACTTTTAGCAGTTGATATAGACGGAACACTGCTGGACGACAGACACATGCTGACCGAAAAAAACAAAAAAGCAATCTGGGACATACAGAAAGAGGGCGTGAAAGTTATCCCTTTTTCGGGCAGGGGATATCCTGCATTAAAAGAAATTATCCAGGCACTACAGATGAAGGATGCAGTAGTGACGCAGAATGGGAGCCTGGTGCTGGATTGTACAGGAAAGAAAATCCTGCATTCGGAGATGATCTCTTCTGAAAACTGCAGAAAGATCCTGGATTACTGCCGGGAACATTCCTATCAGCCCCTGATCTACCAGGGAGACCGGGTCTATTCCGGACTGACAGGAAATTACCTGGAGATATTTGAAAAATGTATGGGGCAGAAGGTTGTCTATACAGCAGATATAGGAATGTGCTATAATGACACCCCCCTGGGAAAGATTTTAATATTGGATGAACCACGCAGAACAGCGAGGTTCAGAGAATGGGTGTCTTCGGCTTTGGGTGGTGAGGTCAGCGCAGAGCCTGCCTACGATTTTTCCCTTGAAATCGGGGGCAGTGATAAGGGCCGTGCGCTGGCGTGGATCGGCTCTTATTACCACATAGCGCCCGGAGAGATGGCTGCCATAGGAGATGGTGAAAACGACAAGGGCATGCTGGAATATGCCGGCCTGCCGATTGCCATGCAGAATGCGATGGAAGGCGTAAAATCGGCAGCCACAAAAGTAACATTGTCTAATAATGAAAGCGGCGTCGCATATGCCATAGAGAGATACATGCGATGAGAAACCAGAAAACCGGAAAGAGGGAATAGGATGATTTATGAAGGAACGGCGGTTTCGGATGGGGCAGCCACAGGGCGTGTGTTTCAGTATGAGCCATACCAGCCGGAAATCCGACATGACACAATTACAAAAGCCCAGACAAAGAGCTGTTTAGAAAAGTACAAAGACGTTCTCGTTCAGGCGGAGGAAGAGCTGAAGCGGCTGATAGAAAGTTCTGAGCTGGAGGAAGAAGAAAAGAAAATATTCCAGGCTCATATCGATATTGTGCAGGATGAAGAAATGAGACGGGAAATAGAGGAAGAGATTACCGACAATCTGCTGTCTCCCGAATGGGCAATCCAGGAGGTTTATGAAAGATATATCAAGATTATATCAAAAGCAAAGGATGTCCTGATCCGGGAGAGGGCGGCTGATCTGAAAGATGTCTGCCAGCGGTTAATCCGCCTGTGGAACGGAGGGCACGAAAATCCGCTCTCTTCACTGGCAGGTGATGTGATTGTGGTTGCCCGCGATTTGCTGCCATCGGATACGGCTGCCATGAAGACGGAATACGTGAAAGCGATTGTTACAGAAGTGGGAGGATACACTTCCCATATGGCAATCCTGGCCAGGAATTATGGGATACCCGCAGTTCTGGGGGTGGCAGATATTCTGAAAAACACAGAAAACGGACAGAAAATTGCCGTAGATGCAAAAGATGGAAAGGTAATTACAAATCTGACCGTTGACCAGGAAAAACAGTATCAGGTAATGCGCGAAGAATATCTGAGAAAGATAAGCGATATGCGCCAGTACCTTCCCCTTGTTCCTGAAACACTGGATAAAACCAGAATCGATGTCTGTTTAAATATTGGATCTGCCGATAAAAGTGAACTGGAGCTGGAACAATATACGGATGGTGTAGGACTGTTTCGGACAGAATTTCTCTACATGAGCAAAAAAGCCCTGCCGGAAGAAGAGGAACAGTTCCAGGTTTACAAAAAGGTTGTGACCATGTACGGTGAGCGGCCGGTGATTATCCGCACACTGGACATTGGGGGCGATAAGAAGCTGGATTATCTGGAACTTCCTAAGGAAGACAATCCGTTTCTTGGGCTGCGGGCGCTGCGTCTTTGCTTCGAAATGAAGCCGATATTCAAAACACAGCTGCGCGCTCTTCTGAGGGCAGCAGTATACGGTAATCTTATGATCATGTTCCCAATGGTAGGAAGTATCGGGGATATCCGGTTTGCAAAGCAGATTGTGGAAGAAGTGAAAGAAGAGTTGAAGCAGGAAAATATTCCCTGTCGTACAGATGTGAAAGTAGGTATTATGATAGAGATACCATCAATTGCGCTTATGGCCGATATCGCGGCTTCTGAGGTGGATTTTGCAAGCATTGGGACTAATGACCTCTGCCAGTATCTGATGGCGGTTGACCGCCTGAATCCCAGTGTCGCAAAGTACTATCAAAGCTTTCACCCTGCAATGTTCCGATTGATCCGGCAGATAGTAGAGGCGTTTAAAAAGCAGAAGAAGCCGGTCAGTGTGTGCGGGGAGATGGGCGGAAATCCCCAGGCAGCGGCACTGCTGGCAGGTCTGGGAGTGCGTAAATTTAGTATGAATGCTTCCTCTCTGGCATCTGTGAAGAAGATGATCTCTCAGATGGATATCTGCAAAGCAGAGCGGATGGCCCGGACCGTGCTGGAACTTTCTACAGCAGTACAGGTAGAAGAATACATAAAAAGTGAACTGCCGGATTAACCGCAGGCAGGTAAAGGAGGAAAGACTCATGTATGCAAAACAGGTGGTGATTGAGAATGAGACCGGTCTGCACGCCCGTCCGGCATCAGATTTTATATCACTGGCAAGTAAGTTTCAAAGCAAAATCTTTATCCGGAACATGGATGAGGAAGACAGCTGCAGAGCCAATGCAAAATCAATCGTAATGTTGATTGCACAGGGCCTGGGCAAAGGAGTAACGGCAGAGATCAGCGCGGAGGGGGAAGATGAAAAAGAAGCAGTGGAAGCACTGACGGCGCTGATTAAATCTAAATTTGGCGAAGACTGAGAAGGAGGGAACGGATGGAATCGATAGGCCTTTATACAAATCAGGAAATGATACTGACGGGAGCAAAAGCCGAAAGTGCCGAAGAGATAATCAGAATGCTGTGCGGGGCGGCCATGAAGAATCAATGTATTGAACCGCTGTTTATTACGGCGTTGCTGGAGCGGGAAAAAGAATATCCTACGGGGCTTCCCACAGGGGTTCCCATTGCTATTCCGCATATACATGACGGATGTCTGAAGTCCTTTTTCTCGATGGCCGTTACAGACACCCCGGTTGCGTTTGGATGCATGGGAGATCCGGATGAGATAATAGAAACAAGGCTGGTCTTCCTTTTCGGGATTACCGATCCAAGCTATCAGACGGCAGTTTTACGGAAGTTCAGTAATATTTTTCAAGAGGATGAGATTATGAGCGGGCTGCTGGAAAATGATAAACCGGAAACACTGATGCAGAAAATGAAAGAACTGCTGGGAGAGTATCTGATAATCTAAGATGATGGAGTGAATGGATATGAAAGCAAAAATTAGTATAGCTGTTGCCTGTGGAGGCGGAATTTTTACAACGACTGTTGTGACGGATAAAATCAAAGACATATTAAAAAAAGAAAAAATACCTTTTTCAATCAACCCTCATAAAATAACGGAGGTTCCTAATCTGGAGGGGTATGATCTGATTGTAGTGACGGGAAAAACCAATGCAAAGAACAAGGCAGGTGCTCCGGTGATGCTGGGTCTGCCGTTGTTCACAGGAGTGGGAGCAGAGCAGTTTACAGAAGAACTGCTGGAGGCAGTCAAAAAAATTATGGATGAATAGTATTTATCCTACATTCTACTAAATATCGGGAGGTAGATATATGCAGGCTTTGATACAAATAGGAAATACGGTAAACAATATTATGGGAATCTTTGGGAGTACCATAATCGTACCAGTTGTGATATTCATTATCAGTATGTTTATGAGAGTGGGGGCGAAGAAATCCTTCCAGGGCGCCATCTATATGGCGGTCGGACTGACCTTGTTCAATGCAGTTCTGGGGGTGTTGATGACGGCCATTACTCCATATGTAACGGCTATGGCGGATCACGTAGGCATCCAGCTGCCTTACATAGATATCGGCTGGCAGGGCGCATCTGTCGTTGTGTATTCGAATACACTGGGCTATATTTACCTGGTGCTTGGACTTGGGCTGAACCTGCTTCTGTTTGCGCTGAAACTGGTCGATACATTTCAGCCGACAGATATATGGAACTACTATCAGTTTGTATTTTGGGCAGTCATTGTACAGTTTACGACAGGAAGTTTTGCACTGGGAGTTGCGGCAGCTGTTATGTGCAACCTGGTGGTACTTCTGATTGCGGATATTATTGCACCGTCTCTGCAGGAATTTAACGGTTATGACAACCTTACTCTGACCAGTGTTCCTTCCGGGGGAGCGCCATTTGCCATGATTGTGAGATGGATCATGTTAAAACTGAAGATTAAAACGAAACCGATCAGTGCAGAGAGACTTCAGGAAAAACTGGGGTTCTGGGGCGAACCGCTTTCCATAGGACTGGTGGTAGGGCTGCTGATTACAATCCTGGGATCTGTCACGGGGCTGGCCAATGTGAATACATGGGCCGGGATCCTGACTGCATCTATTACGATCGCCGCAGTTATGGTTATCTACCCGTCTGTTTCGGGACTGTTTGTGAAAGGGCTGATACCCCTGAGCCAGTCCATGCAGGCGCGTGCCCGTTCCGGCAATTCGAACAGAAAATATTTCCACATTGCCATGGACCCGGCAGTTTTCTTTGGAAACGGGGACAATATGGCCGCAGCCCTGATCCTGATACCAATTGTGTTTTTTATATCAATTATTATGCCGGGCAATAAGATTCTGATGCTTGCAGATATCCCGGCCATGGCATTTATGACGGCCGGACTGATCTGCGTATTCCGGGGGGACATTCTGATGACAGTGATATCCGGGGCCATATGGTTCAATGTGGCGAATGTACTGAACTCGGATGTCTGTGCCGCCTTTACGAAGGCTGCGGAATCAGCAGGAGTTGCATCACAGATGGATTCCGTCTCCAGTGCCTTTTCACAGGGACTCGGAATTGCCTCATGGACAGTGGGGACGAACCCGGTTTTATATCTGGTATACAAAGCCTTTGCGGCAGACGGTATGATGAGGGTTATAGGGATTATTATCGTTGTTGCAGTATATCTGGCCATCTATCTTTCATTCCGGAAAAACAAAAAGGTATGGTGGGTTGCGGCAGGCGCAAGCGAAGAATACCTGATGCAGAGAGGTTATATAGAATAATGTGAAAAACAAAAGCCCGCTGGAATCTGGTGAAAACTGGTTCCGTGGGCTTTGCCGGCGTAAAAATATGTGTTATAATAATTTGCATTAGTCTGAATAATTGAAGGCGGTGTGGAAAGATGGCAGACAGGTTCTTTCAGGGATACATATATCAGTTGCAAAAGAGCATATACAGGACATTTGGCGTAATTGACAACAAGGAGATCGTTTCATGCAGCAACCAGGAAATGATAGGGGTGAGAAATTCATTCAATCTTATGCAGCAGAAAAACGAGGAGAGTAAATGCTTTATTATTAAGAACTATACGTATCGCATTTTTTATGAAAACAGCTTTGTCAGGTTTGCAGTTTTTGTTGAGGGAACCGATAAAGATGCGGAGGATTATGCAACCATATTATCCGTGTGCTTTACCGGCATGAAATCCTATTTTGAAGAAAAGTACAGCCGGGATTTGTTTTATAAAGCCCTTTTTCTGGAAAATATTCTTGCCGCGGACATCTATGTGAGGGCTAAAATGCTGAAGATTCCCCCGATTATGGCACGGGCGGTATTTTTACTGAGATTTCCACATGTAGATACATCCTGGAATTTGAATATGCTGATTCACAATGTAGAAGAATCTGAAAAATATGAAGTATTTTCTATGACGGAAACGGACATAATTGTTATTGTAAAAACGAAAACAAATACATCACATGCGGAGCTGGAGGCAATCGGCGTTACATTTCAGAAGAAAGCGGCAGAGCTGTTTAAATCCTCCCCGGTCATCGGCATCGGAAGCATTGTCACAGATATCCGGCAGCTGGCAGATTCTTATAAGGAATCTCTGTATGTACTGGAGCTATTGTATCTGTTCGAGGGAAACAGGACGGTGATAGATTATAATCATCTTGGGATCAACCGGCTGATCTATCAGCTGCCGATTCCCTTATGTGAGGTTTATCTGAATGAAGTGTTTATCAAAGGCAGTTTTGATTCTCTGGAGTCGGAGACGCTGGAGACGGTAAAATGTTTTTTTGATAATAACCTCAATGTGTCTGAAACAGCAAGAAAGCTGTTTATCCACAGAAATACTCTGATGTACAGGCTGGAGAAGATCAAAAAGCTGACGGGTTTGGATGTGCGTATATTTGATCATGCAATCGTATTCAAGATTGCGATGACGATATATATCCATATAAGGTGCAAAGCTTAGGGAAATCCGTAACGGTAACTTTGGAAAAGTTATTGCAAAATCTTCCCAACTGTGGTAAGATGATCGTGGTTTATCCGCAGGAGGTGTAAGGGAATGGATATTTTAAAAATAATATTAACAATTATATTTGTAATAGATTGTATCGCACTGTCAGCGATCATCCTTCTTCAGGAAGGAAAGTCAGCAGGACTGGGAACGATCAGCGGGGCTGCTGATAGTTACTGGGGACAGAATAAGGGTCGTTCCATGGAAGGCGCTCTTGTAAAGTCCACGAAGTTCCTGGCAATTTTATTTATGGTTTTGGCACTGGTTTTGAACCTGGGTGTATTTAACTAAGAAGATAAGATGATTGAACACTCTATACAGTTATAGAGTGTTTTTTATTATCTTATGGAAAGTTAGACTATAAGATAAAAAAGCCCTTCCGGTGGGATGGGCGCTGCGGTGTAAGCTGTAGATGCTGCGATGCGACCGCCGCAGGCGCGAGTTTTGTAAGCTAAAAGCTATTCAAAAAGCTATTTTATATCAGAAAGTTCTTAAAATATAGAAAGAAGGTGAAAATATGGATCAAAGTTTTGAAAAAAGAAAGAAAGTAATTTACGATTTTATATGCGATGACATGTACGTACCGATGAAGATTAAAGAGATCGCGATTGTCCTTCAGATCCCAAAGGAACAGCGAAGCGAACTGAAGGAAGTGCTGGATTCCCTGGAGGAGGACGGCAAGATCTATGTGTCGAAAAAAGGAAAGTATACGAAGGGACAGGCCAGCCGTCTGACCGGAGTATTCCAGGCGAATGCCCGTGGATTTGGATTTGTGATACAGGAGGGCGAAGATGAGGACATCTTTATCTCCGAGGAGAATATAGGGGGTGCGTTCCAGGGCGACCAGGTGGAGTTTGTTATAACGAAAGAACCGGACAGCAGGCATGAAGCGGACGGTAAGAGGAAAGAAGGCAGAATTGTGCGTATCCTTTCCCACGGAACGACAAAGGTGGTTGGCCTGTATGAAAAATGCAAAAGCTTCGGGTTTGTGCGCCCGGACAGCCAGCGTGTTCTGAACGATATCTATATCCCGGAGGGAAAAGATAAAGGAGCCATGACCGGTCATAAGGTGGTTGTGGAGCTGACCTCCTACGGCGGACAAGATATGAAGCCGGAGGGCCGGGTGGTTGAAATTATAGGCCATATCAATGACCCGGGGACTGATATTATGTCCATCGTCAAGGGGTATGATCTGCCCGTCGAATTTCCGGAACGTGTCCTGAATCAGGCGGAACGTGTGGGAAAAGAAGTAAGCGAGGCCGATATGGCCGGCAGAATGGATCTGCGTGGCTGGCAGATGGTTACCATCGACGGAGAGGATGCAAAGGATCTGGATGATGCAGTTTCCCTGACAAAAGAGGAGGGCACTTACCGCCTTGGCGTTCATATTGCAGATGTGTCAAACTATGTTCAGGAGAAAAGTGCCCTGGATCGGGAAGCTCTAAAGCGGGGGACGAGTGTCTATCTGGCAGACAGGGTTATCCCGATGCTGCCCCATATACTGTCCAACGGGATCTGTTCCCTGAATGCCGGGGAGAACCGGCTGGCCCTCAGCTGCATTATGACAATTAACGGGGACGGAGAAGTGATCGATCATCAGATTGCAGAGACGGTGATCCGGGTGGATGAGCGCATGAGTTACACAAGCGTGGCGAAGATACTGGAGGAGCAGGAAGACTCTGCGGCAGATGCAGAGGAAAGCAGCAGGTATCGGGAACTGGTTCCGATGTTTCTTCTGATGGCAGAGCTGTCGGGCATACTGCGGGAGAAACGCAGGAAGCGCGGGTCGATTGATTTTGAATTCCCGGAATCAAAGATCGTCCTGGATGAAAATGGAAAACCAGTTGACATTAAACCTTATGACAGGAATATTGCGACTAAGATTATTGAAGACTTTATGCTGATGGCAAATGAAACGGTAGCGGAAGAGTATTTCTGGAGAGAGGTTCCTTTTCTGTACCGTACTCATGAACAGCCGGATGAAGAGAAGATCCGGAAGCTGAGCACATTTATCAATAATTTCGGTTATCATATCCATGTGGGGAACAGTGAGATCAGGCCAAAGGAAGTTCAGAAGCTTCTGGGAAAGGTAGAAGGTACGCCGCAGGAGCCGCTGATCAGCCGGCTGGCGCTGCGTTCCATGAAGCAGGCGAAGTATACGCCTGAGAATACCGGACATTTTGGGCTTGCAGCAAAGTATTATACACATTTTACGTCTCCGATCAGGCGATACCCGGATCTGCAGATCCATCGGATTATAAAAGAGAATATCCGGGGGAGAATGGATGATCTCAGGACAGAGCATTACGGAAATATTCTTCCGGAGGTGGCCAGACAGTCCAGCGAGTGTGAGCGCCGTGCAGAGGAAGCAGAGCGTGAGACCGTGAAGCTGAAAAAGGCAGAGTATATGAAGGACCGGATTGGCGAAGAGTTCGATGGCGTCATATCAGGGCTTACAAAATGGGGCGCTTATGTAGAACTGGAGAATACGATAGAAGGACTTGTCCATGTGACAAATATGCGGGATGACCATTATGATTACTGGGAAGAGCAGTATGAGCTGGTGGGTGAGCATACCCGGAAAGTATATAAACTGGGACAGAAGGTGCGGGTGAGAGTCCTGGATGTAGACCGCCTGCAGCGGACGATTGATTTTGAATTCTGCGAAGCAGAAGAGTTGTAGAGGGAGTAGCGCCATGGCAAAAACGGAAGGCAAACTGATTGCCAACAATAAAAAAGCATATCATGATTATTTTATACTGGAGAAATACGAGACAGGAATTGTCCTGCATGGGACTGAAGTGAAGTCTCTGCGTATGGGGCAGTGCAGCATTAAGGAGGCATTTATCCGAATTGAGAATGGGGAAATGTTTATTTACGGGATGCACATCAGCCCTTATGAGAAGGGGAACATATTTAATAAAGACCCTCTCAGGGTGCGGAAACTGCTTCTTCATAAAAACGAAATAAACAAGCTGTTTGGAAAGATGAAAGAAAAAGGCAACACACTTGTGCCATTGCGGGTTTACTTCAGCGGGAGCCTGGTAAAGATTGAGATCGGGCTGGCAAAAGGGAAGAAGCTTTATGATAAGCGGGATGATATCGCTAAAAAAGATCAGAAGAGAGAGGCACAGAGGGAATTTAAAATTCGGAATCTTTGATGGATGTACTTGGGAGAAGGGGGGGCGCTCCATGGCAGGGATGCCGGGAAGGTACCGGGGCTATATATGCCGCTGGAAAATGCGCGCCGTGCTGCTAACTGCTTCTAAAAAAAACGAGGCCGGATATGCGGGGGAAAACTTGATTTGGAGATCAAGTTTTCCCCCGCATATCCTGCCTCGTTTTTTAAAGAAGCAGTTAGCGCACTTTTAGCATTTTTCAGCGGCATATATAGCCCCGGGAGCTGCAGGACAATTATTGCATGAAAAAATATGACCAAACGTCATTTTTATATTGTGTTTCTGTATTGTTTTTGTTATACTTGACCTGAAATATGCAGGAGGACATTCAGATGAGGAGAGCTTTTCGGATATTTAAAAGAGATGTGGGGCGCCTTGTACATAATCGGGTGGCAATGATAGTGATGGCAGGAGTTTGTGTCCTGCCTTCTTTGTATGCCTGGTTTAATATTGCGGCGAATATGGACCCATACAGTAATACGCAGGGGATTAAGGTGGCTGTGGCTAATAATGACAGGGAGGCGGCTAATGACCTGATTAAACTGAATGCGGGAGAGAGTATTGAGGAAAACCTTAGGGAAAATGAGCAGCTGGGGTGGACATTTGTGGAGGAAGCACAGGCTGTTGAAGGGGTGAAGTCGGGAGCGTATTATGCGGCTATTGTGATACCTGAGGATTTTAGCAGCTCGCTTTTGAGTATTATTTCGGGGAGTCCCGAGAAGCCCAGGCTTGATTACTATATTAATGAGAAGAAGAACGCGATTGCCCCTAAGATTACGGACACGGGGGCAGGAACCGTGCAGCAGGAAATTAACGATACTTTTTCTTCGGTGGCGGCAGAGACCATTTCAAAACTGATCCAGACCTCTGTTACCCGGATTTCTGGTGATATGGGCAGTATGAATTCGGATGTTATGACAATGCTTTCTGATATTCAGCAGAATCTGGGGCAGTATCAGACTGTGCTGAAGAATTTTCAGGATACGGTTGGCAGCAGTTCAGGGCAGATCAGCAGTACACAGAATGTACTGGATAGTGTGAAGTCGGCAGCGGCATCGGGGGCGGAAACATTGGCGGATACTTCATCTGTGCTGAGCAGCGGCCGTGGCAGTATTGGCGAATTTTCATCTGTATTTTCCGGGAGTTTATCGGACGGGGAGAACTGGCTTAATGATATTTATGGCTCTGCGTCCAACAGCCTGAGTTCCCTTAAAAACCAGGCAGATACGGTGAACGGGGCGATCAAAGACGGAATAGATTCTGTACAGAATCTGATGGATACGAACCGCGCTATCCTGGAAAAGCTGCAGGAGATCAGCGATGGTCTGCCGGATGCTCTTTCCGAAGCCGTGTCTGTGCGGATTGCGGAGCTGCAGGCGCAGAATGAGGAGTATCAGAATCTCCTGGATTCCCTGGGCCAGAGCAATGCCAGTATAGGGAACGCAGCGGATACGGTACAGAGTACAAGAGAACAGCTGGAACAGCTGGTATCTCAGAGCAGACAGTCACTCCGGGATTACCGCAATTCCTTTGACCAGACTCTGCTGCCGCAGCTGAATCAGTCTCTGGATACTTTTTCTGCTCTGGGCGGGGAGATGTCGGCTACACTGTCCGGCATCTCTTCCTCCACGGATCAGCTCAAGGAAATCTTAGCTAGGCTGGGTACGAGCCTTGATGACAGCTCAAAAGCATTGGGCAGAACCGGAGATTCCGTGTCTTCCCTAAATGGGCAGATGGACCGGATCATGACAGACCTCCAGGCTTTGCAAAGCTCAGAGGCATACCAGGAATTCCTCTCGCTGGAGGGGCTGGACGCGGATTCTATAGCATCTTTTATGGCATCTCCGGTGAATATTCAGAGCGAAACCCTGTACAGCGTAAAGAATTACGGATCTTCCATGACTCCATTTTACACGAACCTGGCGCTCTGGGTAGGCGGAATTGTGTTGATCGCCATTTTAAAAATGGAAGTTGACAGGGGCGGCATCAGGCATTTTACCACTTCGGAAGCTTATTTCGGCAGATGGCTCCTCTTTGTGGTTATTGGGCTCATCCAGGGGCTGATTGTATGCCTGGGGGATCTGTGGCTTTTGAAGGTGCAGTGTATCCATCCGGCTGCTTTTATACTCACAGGGATGTTCTGCTCATTTGTATATGTAAATCTGATTTATGCTCTTTCAAGCGCACTGAAGCATATCGGCAAGGCGCTGTGCATTGTACTTGTAATCCTGCAGATACCGGGATCAGCGGGCACATACCCGATCGAGATGACGCCTGCGTTCTTCCAGAAGCTGCACCCCCTGCTTCCCTTTACATATGGGATCAATGCGATGAGAGAAGCAATTGCTGGGATGTATGGAAATGCCTTCTGGAGCAATCTGCTCCATCTTGCTGTGTATCTTCCGGCGGCGTTTTTGATCGGGCTGGGGCTGCGCCGGCTTTTGGTGAACCTGAATGATCTTTTTGACAGAAAACTGGGGGAGACAGACCTGATGCTCTGCGAAACCCCTCAAAAGGAGAATGAAAAGACTCCTTTCTCCCTTGTAATAAAAACGCTGCTTCGGGATCAGGCGATGCGGGAAGACATGGTTGCAAAGGCGGCAGCATTTGAGGCAGGTTACAGGAGAAGAATCAGGATAGGATTTTTAGCGATACTGATCCTTCCAGCTGTTTTTCTGATCCTGATGTTCAGCATTGAATCAAAAATAGTATTTCTTGTACTCTGGATTGTATCGATTATTGTAATTGCAGTCTATCTGATCTGCCAGGAATACATCCATGACCGTCTGAAACGTCAGATTGAACTGGGATCGCTGACACAGGAAGAACTTCTGGAAACAGTGAAAGGGAGGGATGAGTAATGAAGAACATACTGGGCATTTTCAGGCGGGATGTGATGCGGTGTTATAAAAATGTCATCGCTCTAATCGTAGTTCTGGGAATTATCGTAGTACCGGCACTGTATGCATGGTTCAATATCGCAGCAAGCTGGGATCCATATGAAAATACGGGGAAGCTGAAGGTTGCAGTGGCGAGTGCGGATGAAGGCTATGAAGGGGAGCTGGTTCCCATTACACTGAACCTGGGGAATAATGTACTTTCTGCGCTGCGGGAAAACACGCAGCTGGACTGGAATTTTACAAGCAGGGAGAAAGCGGTAGAAGGCGTGAAGTCCGGTAAATACTATGCGGCCATTGTAATTCCGGAGGATTTCAGCCGTAATCTGATGAGTCTTTTTTCAGGTACTGTTACGAACCCTGAGATTACCTACTATTCAAACGCCAAAGAAAATGCAATTGCTCCGAAAGTCACGGACAAAGGCGCCAGTGCGGTTCAAACACAGGTAAAGGAAGTTTTTATTGAAACGATTTCCGACACGGCAATATCTGCTATGCAGGCTGTTGCGGATACAGCAGATAAAGAAGGAGCAGAGTCTGTTGCAGCCACACTGATTACAAAACTTGAAAAGACGTCCTCAGATCTGACGGCTGCTGTCGGCACCATCCAGGCATTTTCCAACATGACGGTGTCTACGCAGCAGATGCTGGATACAACTTCCGGGTTTTTAAAACAGTCACAGGAGCATTCTGACAGTGGCCTGAGTTCCCTGAAAAATACAGAGAGCTCGTTTTCAGATATGCAGGGGGCTG
This sequence comes from Clostridium sp. D5, assembly GCF_000190355.1. NCBI lineage: Bacteria > Bacillati > Bacillota > Clostridia > Eubacteriales > Clostridiaceae > Clostridium > Clostridium sp. D5. Next base: position 159,171 of record NZ_GL870813.1, read on the forward strand.
TTTCGGGCGCAACTGAAGGAATGAATCAGGCTCTGTCTGACAGTACAGGTTTTTATAAGCAGATCGGGGAGGCAATACATGGAGGACTGGATTCCCTGTCATCAGATGCAGGCTCCACAGCGGATACGCTGGATCTACTGTCAGAAAAGATAAAAAGCATCATAGAATCCTACACAAATCTGCGGGATGCCCTGGCAGCATTAGGGAAGGAGCATCCGGAAATTGCTCCGGCAATTGGAAGTGTTGTAGGAATACTGAATGAATCGATTGCTGTCCAGCAGTCTCTGTATGATAAGCTAAGTGGTGCCGCGGAGTCGATCAGGAATAAACCGGGGGAGGCGCTTACATCCCAGAAAGAACTTGACGCTCTTCTGGAACAGAGCGCACAAAGCCTTACAGCGGTTCAGAATGAGTATGAGGAAAATGTAAAACAGAACCTGGATGGTCTGTTTACTTCTCTGGGAGAAACCAGGAGCAGCATATCCGGGCTGCTGAAACAGCTGGACGAGAGTGCTGCAGGTATCTACACCTTATCCGGTTCGGCCTCATCAGACTTATCTCAGATAAAAGATACACTGGATACTTCCGCTTCGCTCCTGGAGAAAGCGTCCTCCCGGCTTACGGAGACAGTAGGGCAGCTCAGACAGGCACAGAGCAGCGGAGACTTTCAGACACTGAAGAATATTGTGGGAGGGGACAAAGAAAGCATCAGTACATTTCTGGCTTCGCCGGTGGAGCTGGAGACGACAAAGTTGTATCCTATCCAAAATTATGGCTCTTCCATGGCACCGTTTTACTCCACTCTGGCAATCTGGGTGGGGGGGATTGTACTGGTTGCAATGCTGAAGGTAACGGTATCTTCAAACTCACTGAAAGGACTCACTCATGTAAAGAATTATCAGGTCTATTTCGGAAGATATATTATATTCCTGTTAGCGGGCCTGTTCCAAAGCGGCCTCATCTGCCTGGGCGATCTGTACTATCTGCAGATCCAGTGTGAGCATCCATTCCTGTTTCTGCTGGCGGGATGGGTCACCAGTATCGTATATGTAAATATCATATATACCTTGACCGTATCCTTCGGTGATATTGGAAAAGCAATCTGCGTTGTGCTGCTGGTTATGCAGGTAGCAGGCTCCGGCGGAACCTTCCCCATCGAAGTGGCACCGGCATTTTTCCAGGAAGTATACCCGCTCCTTCCGTTTACCCACAGCATGGCTGCCATGCGTGAGTGTATTGGAGGATTCTATGGAATGACATACTGGAGAGAGCTGGGAGCACTGGGGATCTTCCTGGCAGCATCTCTGATGCTGGGACTGGTACTGAGAAAGCCCGTTATAAAACTGAACACTGCCTTCACCGAAAAACTAGAAGAGACGCGGCTTATGTAAGCAGGATTTGGGTGGAAAGGGGACGCCTGAGAGAAACGGATGCCCTGAGGCCATCACTTTATTAGTTCCGATGCCGTACAGCGGAGTGCACGGCACGGTCTGAACAGTAACGAAAGTTCTGCGTATGCAGGGAGCGTGGATAATAATGGCGTTGTCTGTCAACATGTGTTATGGTAAACTGGTAGAAAAAGATGAAAATTAAACATTACCTCCAGGCGGAAATCCGTCTGGATACCGCTTTAAAGAAAACATATGAAATAGGAGAATGGATATGAACCCGGTAAAAGTCAGAAACATTGAGATAGGCAGCGGAATTCCTAAAATCTGTGTCCCCATAGTGGGCGTCACCAGAGAGGATATTCTAAACGCAGCGGCCGAGATTGTGCAGATCGGCGCGGATGTTGTGGAATGGCGCGCAGACTGGTATGAGGACGTTTTTAATTTTTCTGAAACAAAAAAGACGATGAAAGCGCTCCGGGAAGTACTGGGAGAAATTCCGCTTCTGTTCACCTTCCGTACATCCAAAGAGGGAGGGGAAAAATCGATCGGGACAGAGGCCTATGTGGAGCTGAATGAAAAAGCGGCAGAAACCGGATATACAGATATGGTAGACGTAGAAGCGTTTACAGGAGACGATGCAGTGAAGCAGATAGTGAAAACGGCACACGAGTGTGGTGTGAAAGTCATTGCGTCCAATCATGACTTCCAGAAAACTCCGGAAAAAGAGGAGATCGTGTTCAGACTGTGCAAGATGCAGGAGCTGGGCGCAGATATTCCAAAGATCGCTGTGATGCCCCAAAGTAAAAAGGATGTGCTGACGCTTCTGGCAGCAACGGAAGAGATGTCATCTGAACATGCAGACTGTCCGATTATTACGATGTCGATGGACAGCACAGGCGTGATCAGCCGTCTTTGTGGAGAGGTATTCGGTTCGGCCCTGACCTTCGGGGCGGCAGGAAAAGCGTCTGCGCCAGGACAGATGAAAGTAGAAGACCTGCGCACTGCTCTCAGACTGCTTCACAAAAGTTTGTAAGGTCTATTTACGGGGGCGGTACAGGCATGGTTCCCGTTTGCTATCCTAAAGTTCAAGGATCTTCCTGATCTCGGAAATATTTTCGGTAAAGACGATTCCATCCATACCCAGATCGGTGCCGCCTTTTATATTTTCTTCTTTGTCATCCAGGAAAAAACATTCTTCCGGATTCAGACGAAACGTCTGGAACAGATATTTGTAGATATCCGGTTCCGGTTTCATCATCCGGATCGGTGCGGAATATACCATTCCGTCAAATTCACGTGTAATCTCGTAATGACTGACATGATCTGCGAAGAACGTGGAAGCGTTTGAAAGGATGTAGAGAGAAAAGCCTTTCTTTTTCAGTTCCCGTACCAGATCCCACGTCTTCTCCAGTGGAGTAAGGTGAAGGCACCATTCGCGGGCGAGTTGCCGGATATTGGGCCTCAGGCGTTCCGGAACCAGGGTGGCGGCGTGGGCCATGTACTCTTCATAATCGATGGTACCGCGGTCCAGTTCGTCCCAGTTGTAAAAGATCGCCCGTTTTATCAGAGCAGAATCCTCCGGGGTAGAACAGAAGCGGCCGATCACCTGCTGTTCGCCAAACTTTACAAGTACATTTCCAAAGTCAAAGATAATATTTTTATATTTCATAAAGCGCATCCTTTCCGTGTTTGTCTTATTCCACTTTACTATAAATAATAAAAAATGTACATAGATATATGGAGCGCCAGGGGATGGGAAAAGACAGGTACTAATCGACTGGTTTTATATTTTATCTATGCTATACTGTAGTTAATTCAGAAGAGAAGAGGTGAAAGTATGGTAGATAGTGAAAAGCTGGATTTTATATTATCTAATATGGTAATGCGTGAAGACCTGGTTGATGTAGTAAGGCGTGATGACCTGGCGAATGTAGTGATGTGTGATGATCTTATCGACCTGGCAACCAAGGATGACTTATCAAAAGTAGCAATGAAGACAGATCTGTCTGCTTTGGCGACGAAAGCCGAACTGAATGAGATGGAGAGCAATCTTCTGACCGAAATTGATACTGTGCAGGAAAAAGCAAATAATCGATTTACCCGTCTGGAAAAACGTCTTGAATCTCTGGAGAATACGGTCAGTACAATTAAGCTGGACAGTAGTACAGTTAAAGTTCTAGTTAATTCGGTAGTTGATCTGTCGGATCGTGTGGGGGTTCTAGAAGCAAAAATATCTTAGCTGGTAATAATGGCAGGTGGTTTTTTCATGGCACAAGTGAGGAATATAAAAATCCTGAAAGCCTTTAAAAATGGGGAACTGACGATTATTCGCCGTTCCCCGTAATAGTGGACCTGGCGGGAATCGAACCCGCGTCCAAAAACCTATCCCATGTACTTCTACTATCATAGTCAGTTCTTTATCATTCCCTCTGCCGTACGGGAACTAACACCCTTACGGTTTCAGTAGCTTCATGATACGACTATTAGCTCAAAGCTTTGCTAATATCGTTTCCCGCATAGTCGGTGCCAGATTCCCAGGGTGCGGGTGCCCCGGGGCTGACATGCAGCATTTAGGCTGCAGCTAATTCGAAATTATCGTTAGCGTTTAAATTTAAGTTTGCGATTTGACGCATCAGCCTGCGGATAGCTTCTCCATCTTCAAGATCCCTGTCGAAACCAGTACAAGCCCCTGAATTAGATGTGCACGGAATAAAGAGGTTATCTGTACTCCGCTGCATATCTATTCTATAAAAAAGAATCTGTAAAGTCAAGGCATTCAGAAAAGTTTACATTTATTTCAATTTTTTGCGCTTTATATGTCCAGTCTGAAAGACTGCTGCTATTGTGCAGATACCACAGTATATCGCCAGATATTTGGCGGCCTGGACCAGGGGATATGCCCCTGCGCTGTAAAAGTAGATAAACGGCTGCTGTTCCTGTGAAAACCAGCTGCTGAAAAAGACAACGCCAAAAACCAGCACAAATGAGCTGAGCAGAAATCCTGTTATAACCAGCCACAAGTCCGCCTGTTTTATCCTCTTCCTGTGCAGGAGTCTGTAAAGCAGATATATTGAAAATATAATATAGCTCAATGCCGCTGCTATATTTACAGGCAGAGCGAGGGCTGTATAAAGTCGTGATATAATATTTCCGGTTTTGACTGCAAAAGCGCCGGAGTCTTTTACCGGATCCTCATAATATACATGCCGGGCATCAATACTGGCAGCGCACGTGTCATCTGTAAAGCTTTGCGGGAGCATTTTTTTCTGGAATTTTCCATTCAAGTAAATCTTTATAAATACTTCCTGATTCTGAGGAATCTCATTTAGCTCAATGGAGAAACGGCATTTTTTCGCATTTTCACGATTCGGGTAAGCCTGTGAGACGTCACTGCTTTCATTAAAATAGATCGCTGAGAGAACCTGATCTTTGTCATCAACCAGTTCGGCAGTCAGTTTATCTTCATTATTGAAAGCAAAGATCCAGCCGTTTACGGTATATTTGCTGGAGGGTTCATGCAAGGCGTTGGTGCCGAATATCACCTCACAATTGCGGATCTTATCAGAATCTCCAAGTGCGTATGGCTCCTCTTTGAGCCCGGAAAGTTTATAATTCCCGATTCCATAGGCAATCTTAACAGATTTCTTAATCAAAGGTGGAATATCGGAAAGAGAGATCCCCTTTGACTGGCTGGTAAAGTGAATGGAATCATCTTCTTTCAGGGTTTTGTTTTGAAAAGCAGATTCCAGTTCCTGGTTGACCTGCTTATAAAACTGGTTTGTTGACACGGCATCCTTATAATAACCGGCATCCTGGATTCCATTGCGCAGCGCCCAGGCAATGATATCCCCGTTGATTTCGGCTCCATTTGCCCACGAACTACAGCTGGCTGTTATTTGTTCCTGAACTGAGGCAAGCGCAGGGCTGGCATCAATTGCTTTCTGCAACTGGGCCTTAGAAACCCAGCACTCGTCGGGGGCTTTTGTGTCTTCAATTTTATACAGATGTGACATCATTTTGCCGAATTCAGTGCCTGTCCTGTCATTGGTGGTAAAAATACCGTAATGCAGGTAATTCAATCCGCTGATCATAACCGTGGCAGAAGCTAAAAAAACGAAGGGCAACAGAAGCAGTATGGCTTTTTTTATCAGCATACGCATACCGCAGCGCTGTTTAAAAAGCTCCAGTAATGTGAGGAAAATAATAACAGCCAGGGCCGGCAGGATCCAGATAGAGTCCTCGCGTATATACCAGAAAAAGGCAAGGCTGATTCCTGCACCCAGAGACCAGGGAATCCATCTGCAAAGCGGTTCATTCCTCCGGAAATACATACCGATCATACAGCCAAGTACGATTAGAACGACATAAGGTACAATAGCCATGCGATAGGCTCGCTGAGAAATATATGCGGAAAAACCGGCGGGGGAATAGATAAGAAACAGATAGAGGATTCCCTGCGCATAGCGGTTTTTCATTTTTGGAGCGATTGATCGTGAAAATAGAACAGCAGACCCCGTGTTAAGCAGGGCCAGTCCCGTTGTATAGGGCAGCGACAATAGATTACAGAGACACAGGAAAAGCGGATATGAGATTCCTTTCACCAAAGTAAGGTTATTGTAGTCTCCCAGCCATTCGCCTGTGAGCAGATGACGGGCATAATCAAAAAGCAGCTGATCGTCATAGACTTCATTACAGCGAAAACGAAGCGGAATTTTATTGGCTAAAATAATTCTTAATACTGATAAGAACACTAACAGAATAATAAATAAATTTCTTGTATTCCATAACGTTTTTGTATGTGATTTTGTTTTCGGACTCATGTTATATACCTCATATGATATAGATGATGTTATTTCTGTAGTATACAGGAAATGGAAAAGAATGTAAATCCTGCTTCCGAATGCAGGGAAATCGGTGATATTGAAATTTTACACAAATTTTTCTATGATATACTGGTTTCTTTACCGGATTTCTGTGATAATATATATTCAAGGGCATTCTACAACTCATGTCTTGCAGGTGGGGGTGCCTTATGGCACATGCCGGAGGAACATCCGCATTTGATATATTAAGGAAAAGGAATGTTTCTTCCAGAGGGGGAATACATAAAATTTTAGAGGAAAAGAGGTTTTTGCTATGCCAACAACGTATGCACATTATAGATTCGGAAAGGATGTGATCAGTGCCCTTCCCAGACCGCTTGAGAAAGCGGTGGAAAACAACAGGGAATTGTTTGATATCGGTCTTCACGGACCGGATATTTTGTTTTATTATAAAGCCCTCAGATCTAATCCAGTGAGCCAACAGGGCTATGCTCTGCATGACAAGATGGCGGATCTTTTTTTCAGCCATGCTGCTGAGATTATTGGAAAGACTGAAGACAGCACGGCGGCAAGGGCATATATGTATGGTTTTATCTGTCATTTTGCACTGGACAGCGAGTGCCATAAATATATAGAAAAGATGATTCAGGTCAGCGGCATCAGCCACTCGGAGATAGAGATGGAATTCGACCGGTATCTGTTGACAGAAGATCATATTAATCCGGTCACGTATTTTTCCGCAAAGCACATTCAACCGACATTGGATAATGCGAAGGTTATCGCACCGTTTTTTGAAGATTTATCTGCAGATACAGTAAAAAAAGCACTAAGTTCTATGATTACTTATCATAAATTGCTGCTGGCTCCCGGGCAGAAAAAGAGAAATCTGGTATTTGGAGCCATGAAAGTGATGGGTAAATATGACTCCATGCATGGAATGGTTATGAGCGAGGAAGCAAATCCCCAGTGTGAAACATATTGCCTTCTGCTGAAGAAGCTTTATGCAGGAGCGGTACCGCTGGCTGCAGATCTGATCATTAAGTTCCAGAAGGTCCTGTTCCAGGATGCCCAGCTTCCGGTAAGATTCCACGAGACCTTCGGGGCAGGCGAGAATTGGAAGGAACTGCCGCTATAGAGACCAGGTAAGGACAGCTAAAAACCAGGAGTGAGAGTGCATTATAAAAAGGGGGAAATCTATGAAATTTAAAATGACGGCCTTGGAGAAGAAATGGGTGTTGTATGATGTAGGCAACTCTGCATTTACAATGCTGGTAGCCACCATATTTCCGATTTACTTTAATCATCTGGCAGACAATGCGGGAATATCATCCGTCAACTATCTGGCGTACTGGGGATATGCCACATCCATCTGTACCTTACTCGTAGCGATTCTGGGGCCGACCCTGGGTGCCGTTGCAGATACCAAGAATTATAAGAAAGTGATCTTTTCTGTTTTTCTGGGGGTAGGAGTCATTGGATGTATTGTTCTGGGGTTTCTCTCTTCCTGGATCTGGTTTCTGGGTGTATTCGTACTGACGAAGACAGGCTACTCTTCCAGCCTGATATTCTATGATGCCATGCTGACAGATGTTACCGAACCTGAACGGATGGATGTGGTGTCTTCCCAGGGCTTTGCCTGGGGATATATCGGAAGCTGTATTCCTTTTGTGGCCAGTCTGGGCGTTGTGCTGGGAGCAGGGACACTGAGCATTGGAATGCAGACCTCCATGGTAATTGCATTTTTTATTACATCGGTCTGGTGGCTGCTGTCTGCAGTTCCGCTGCTGCGGTCCTATAAGCAGAAGTATTTTGTGGAGACAACGCAGCATGTTGTGAAGAACAGCTTTCAGCGTCTGGGCAGTACTTTTAAGGAAATAGCAAAGAAAAGGCATATTTTGCTGTTTCTGCTGGCTTTTTTCTTCTATATAGATGGGGTATATACAGTTATTGACATGGCAACTGCCTACGGTCAGGCTCTCGGGTTGGACAGTACAGGGTTGCTGCTTGCGCTTTTACTGACGCAGATTGTCGCATTTCCGTGTGTTCTGATTTTCAGCAGGCTGTCCAAAAAACTGTCTTCCACGACTATTATTACAATATGCATTGCGGCTTATTTTTGCATAGCGTTGTATGCTTACGGATTGGATACACAGCTTGATTTTTGGATACTTGCGGTTCTGGTGGGCATGTTCCAGGGGACGATCCAGGCGCTGTCCCGGTCCTATTTTGCCCGGATTATCCCTGCTGAAAAGTCGGGAGAATATTTTGGGATTTATGATATCTGCGGAAAAGGTGCATCTATTTTCGGAACTGCTTTCGTATCCGTACTCAGCCAGCTTACAGGAAACGTGAATATAGGCGTCAGTGCGCTGTCAGTGTTTTTCCTTGTAGGGTTCATCCTGTTTAGAAAGGCAGTGAAAGCTGCTGAGGGGGCAAATTAGAAATATATATGAGAGGGGCTGTCTGTCAGAGAGGGAAGCCTGCTGGTATCTTAAAACTTTTATCCCGCCGGAAGGGAGAGAAAAGTTTTAAGATACCAGCAGGTGTTCCAATTCTGGCAGGCCGTCCCATTTTTATACCTTCTGATTTAAGCTGAAAATTAATTATGAAATAAATGAGAATTCCATCATTTTTTCAGATGAACATGATATAATTAGCGTTAGTGTGGAATGCGCGCCTGCACATTTTCCGAACGGCGGTTATGAATCTTTGATTTATGATCTAATGTCAGACAGACTAAGCCGGACTGCGGGATTAGCTGCCACAGGACTGTGAATACTTTTTTACAGCCGTATCAGAAATATGAAGCTGACGAGGAGATACAAGGATGAAGGATTTCGTAAAATTAGAAGGCATTACGAAGATTTATAAAATGGGAGAAGTTGAAATCCGTGCAGTAGACGGAATTGATTTTGCGATTAATAAGGGTGAATTTGTCATTATCGTGGGCCCCAGCGGCGCGGGTAAGACAACGGTACTGAATATTCTGGGCGGAATGGATACCGCTACAGGAGGAAAGATCACAGTAGACGGAGCGGACATCACGAGCTGCAATTCGAGACAGCTGACCAGTTACCGGCGCAATGATATCGGATTCGTGTTCCAGTTCTATAATCTGGTTCCCAATCTGACGGCGCTGGAGAATGTGGAACTTGCTCTTCAGATCTGCAAAGATCCCCTGGATGCCAGGGAAGTACTGGAGGAAGTGGGCCTTGGCGGCAGACTGGATAATTTTCCGGCACAGCTTTCAGGCGGCGAACAGCAGCGGGTATCTATTGCCAGGGCACTGGCTAAGAATCCAAAGCTTCTGCTATGCGATGAACCTACAGGAGCGCTGGATTACAATACGGGCAAGTCAATTTTAAAACTGCTCCAGGATATGTGCAGGGAGCGGGGCATGACGGTCATTGTGATCACACATAATTCAGCACTGGCGCCTATGGCAGACCGGCTGATCCGGATAAAGAACGGAAAAGTGTCCGGCATGGAGCAGAACTCCAGTCCGGTATCAATTGATGAAATAGAATGGTAGGGCATGTGTATGAGCAGGAAAGCACTTAGAAAAGATTTTTACATGGAAATACGCAGAAGTCTGGGACGTTTTCTCTCCATCTTTTTCATCGTGGCGATCGGCGTTGCATTTTTCTCAGGCATCCGCTCTGCGGAGCCGGACATGCGCCTGTCAGGGGACGCCTATTTTGACCGGCAGAATCTGATGGACATTAAGGTGGTCAGTACCCTAGGACTCACTGCGGATGACCTGAAAGCTCTGGAGAAGGTGGACGGCATTCAGAAAGTGGAGGCCGGTTATTCCACGGATGCGCTGTGTTCTGTAAATGACAGCAAAAAGGTAGTACATATTTCCTCTCTGCTTCCTTCCATGAATGAGCTGACAGTTGAGGAAGGGCGTCTGCCGGAGACGGCGGACGAATGTATTGTGGATGTCGATTTTTTGACAGGGAGCGGATATGCGGTCGGCGATAAGATTACATTTCTCTCCGGGACAGACGACAAGATTACAGATACATTGAAGACAGATACTTATACTATCGTGGGAACGGCCAGCAGCCCGTGCTATATTTCTTTTCACCGTGGAAGCAGCACGATCGGCACAGGTACGGTCAGTGGATTTGTCAGCGTTTTAGAAGACAGTTTTGACATGGATGTGTATACAGAGATGTACGCCGCTGTGGATGGGGCCAAAGAGCTGACTGCATTTACGGATGAATATGATGATCATGTTGAAAAGACCATAGATGAAGTGGAAAAGATCCGTAAGGCGAGAGAAGATGCCAGATATCGGGAGATTGTGGACGAGGCCACGGATAAGCTAAACGACGCGAAGAAAGAACTGGAAGATGCAAAAAACGAGGCTGCTGATAAGCTGAATGATGCGAAAACGAAACTGGATGATGGAAGAAATCAGCTCGAGAATGCAAAAACAGAGATATCCAATGGCTATGCACAGCTTGAGGATTCCAGAAATCAGCTGATCCAGAAGCAGAATGAAGTGAGTCAGGGATATGAGGATCTGAACGCCCAGGCTGATGTACTCAATGGCAAGGTAGAGGAGCTGAACCAGGTAAAGGCGCAGTATGAAGCGCTTGCTGCAAGCGGCATGACTGATGAGCAGACCCAGTATACTCTGCAGGTGATGTATGCGCAGATTACGGAAGGGGATGCGCAGATTGAAGCTGCCCGCACCCAGATTGATGCGGCCAGAGGACAGCTGGATTCCGGCCAGCAGCAGATCAATGACGCCTGGGCACAGATAGAACAGGCACAGTCTGAACTGGCATCGGGTGAAAGTGAGCTTGCATCAAAAGAGCAGGAACTGAACGATGCACAGGCCGAATACGATGATGCGAAATCGGAAGCTGATACGAAGATTAAAGACGGTGAAAAGAAAATAAAAGATGCAGAGAAAGATATCAGCAAGATCGAACATGCCAAATGGTATATCTATGACAGAAGTACTCTGACAGAATATACAAGCTATGGAGAGAATGCGGACCGTATGAAAGCCATCGGGGAAGTGTTCCCGGTACTGTTTTTCCTCGTAGCTGCATTAATCAGCCTTACAACAATGACGCGTATGGTGGAAGAACAGAGGACACAGATCGGTACTCTGAAGGCACTCGGATATGAACGTCACTCCATTGCAGGCAAGTACATCGGTTATGCATGCCTGGCTACCATAAGCGGAAGCATATTTGGAATTCTGGTCGGTGAAAAGATTCTGCCCTATATCATCATTACGGCCTACGGAATTATGTATCAGCATATCGATACTGTGCTGATTCCATATAACATGTATTACGGGATGGCAGCATCCCTTGCAGCTCTGGCATGTACTCTGATTGCCACCATATTCTCCTGTTTCAATGAACTAAGGGAGCAGGCGGCAGAACTGATGCGCCCGCCAACGCCGAAGCAGGGAAAGCGTGTGTTTATGGAGCGGATCCCGTTCTTGTGGAAAAGATTAAGCTTTATCTGGAAAGCTACAGTACGGAACCTGATCCGTTACAAAAAACGGTTTTTCATGACTGTTTTTGGGATCGGCGGCTGCATGGCCCTGCTCCTGGTTGGTTTTGGGCTGAAGGATTCCATCTTTGACATTGCCGTACTTCAGTACGAGGAGATTCAGCTGTACGACGGAAATGTTATACTGGAGGAGGATGCTTCTTCGGAGGAAAAAGAAGAAACCTATGACAAACTGGTATCCGATAAACGGGTGGAAGAAACTGCCGAAAATTTCCTGCAGCAGGTGGAAGTCACACATGGTAAGGAAAAGCAGGACGTCTATCTGAATGTGCCGAAGGATGTAAACGAATTTTCTGATTTTGTGATATTCAAAGACCGTGTCACAGGTGAGCGTTATGAGCTGGATGATTCAGGCGCGATTATATCAGAAAAGACAGCGAAGATGCTGGATGCCGGGGTTGGAGATACGGTCATTATCAAAGACGATGTAAAGGGAGAACTTGAGGTTAAAATAGCGAAGATCTGCGAAAACTATATCGGACATTATATTTATTTATCCGAGGATCTTTATGAACAGCTGTATGGAGAAGCACCAGAGTATAATTCTATATATTATACGATGAAAGAAGGAAAAATGGATGAACTGGAAAAAGTCGGGGAATCTATTCTGGAGACGGACGGTGCTCTGAGTGTCAGCTATACAAACAATATGCAGCAGCAGCTGGACGATATGCTGGGCAGTTTGGATATTGTGCTGGTAGTACTTGTTATTTCGGCGGGAATGCTGGCCTTTGTCGTCCTGTACAATTTGAATAATATTAACATTACGGAACGGAAGCGGGAACTGGCGACATTGAAGGTTCTCGGGTTCTTCGACAATGAAGTATCGGCCTATGTATACCGGGAAAATATAATTCTGACGGTGCTTGGCTCGGCAGTTGGCATACTTCTTGGCAAGATATTGCATCAGTTTGTAATCGTGACTGTGGAGATTGATTCAGCCATGTTTGGAAGGAATATTGATTTCAGCAGTTTTGTGTACAGTTTTCTGATTACAATGGGATTCTCTTTCTTCGTGAATGGAGTGATGTATTTTAAGCTGAAACGGATCGATATGGTGGAATCACTGAAAAGTGTAGAATAATGGCTGCTGGTCAGAACATGCTGTGCATTCAATACACAGCATCCGGGCCATAACGAATAATGAACAGATACGGCAATCCCCGTTCCCTGTAAAGTGACGGAAAGGCCCGCAAATTCACAGTTTTAACAAATTTACCTGTTATGATACAAAAAAGGGAAAAAGAACGGATAGGAGACGATTAGAATGGAGAAAGTCAAAATTTTAGTTGTGGATGACGAAAGCAGGATGCGCAAGCTGGTGAAAGACTTCCTGACAAGAGAGGGATATCTGGTCCTGGAAGCCGGGGACGGCATGGAGGCCATGGATCTTTTTTATGAAGATAAGGACATCGCACTGGTAATTCTGGATGTCATGATGCCGAAGATGGACGGCTGGCAGGTCTGCCGGGAGATCCGGGAGCATTCTAAGGTGCCGATTATCATGCTGACGGCCCGCTCGGAAGAACGGGATGAACTTCAGGGATTTGACCTGGGCGTGGATGAATACATTTCCAAGCCATTCAGTCCTAAGATTCTTGTGGCCAGGGTAGAGGCGATCCTTCGGAGAACCCAGAGTACAGAGTCGGGTGATGTGATGGATGCCGGCGGTATCATGATTGACAGGGCGGCTCATATCGTAAAGATCGGGGAAAGAACCATCGACTTAAGCTACAAAGAATTTGAGCTGTTGTCCTATTTTGTGGAGAATCAGGGAATTGCCCTGTCCAGAGAGAAGATACTGAACAATGTATGGAATTACGATTACTTTGGAGATGCGCGTACGATTGATACTCATGTGAAGAAGCTGAGAAGCAAGCTGGGTGAGAAAGGCGATTATATCAGGACGATCTGGGGCATGGGTTACAAGTTCGAGGTAGAAGAATGAAACAATCCATAAGACGGCAGATGATGGTCATCTTTGTCGGACTGATTATATTTATCCTTGTGCTGCTGTTTGCGGTAAACTCGGGATTTCTGGAACAGTATTATACGGTGCACAAGCAGGCTGACCTGATCAGCATGTATGATTCTATTGATAAGGAGATCCGCAGCGGAGATATTTATTCGGAGGATGTGGCGGAAAAGCTTGTGCGTCAGGCGGAGAAAGCGAACATTGCAGCGCTTGTAATACGCAGCGATGCGACAAGTGTATTTGCTACTGTGCGGGACGGAAACGGTCCTTTGTATATAAAGCTTCTCTCTTATTTGTTCGATAAGAATCAGAATGCAAAAAAGGTACTGAAGAATACGGATACTTATCAGATCTGCAAGACGAAGGATTTTACGAATCAGACAGAGTATCTGGAGATATGGGGAGAGGTTTCGGACGGCTCCCTGATCATTATGCAGAGTCCTCTGGAGAGTATCAGAGAAAGCGCCAGCCTGGCCAATAAGTTCCTGGTTTATATGGGCGTGATCGCTGTCATCCTGGGCGGGATTCTCGTATGCTTTTTCTCGCGGAAGATCACAGAGCCGATTAAAGAGCTGGCAGTTCTGTCACAGCGTATGGCAAGGCTGGACTTTGAGGCCAGATATACAAGCGGAGGCGATAATGAGATTGGTGTGCTGGGCAGGAATTTCAACGTCATGTCCACTCGTCTGGAGAAGACCATATCAGAACTGAAAAGTGCCAATAACCAGCTGCAGAAGGATATCGAACAGAAAGAAAGACTGGAAGATATGCGCAATGAGTTTCTTGGAAATGTCTCCCACGAGCTGAAGACACCGATTGCTCTGATACAGGGGTATGCGGAGGGGCTTAAGGAAGGGGTCAATGATGATTCGGAAAGCCGTGAGTTCTACTGTGATGTCATAATGGATGAGGCCGCTAAGATGAATCAGATGGTGAAAAATCTACTCATCCTGAACCAGCTGGAATTCGGATCACAGGAGCTGGAATTTGAGCGTTTTGATATTGTGGGGCTGATACAGGGTATCCTTTCAAGCTGTGAGATATTGATCCAGCAGGCGGAGGCGTCTGTTGATTTTATTGCAGATGAGAAAGTTTATGTATGGGCAGATGAGTTCAAAACAGAGCAGGTGGTCAGAAACTATCTGACGAATGCGATTCATCATGTGGAAAATGAAAAGCGGATAGAGATCAGGGTCTTATCCAGCGGTAAGACTGTCCGGGTGTCTGTATTCAACAGCGGCAGGCCCATACCGGAAGAAGATCTGCACAAGTTGTGGGACAAGTTCTACAAAGTGGATAAGGCACATACCCGGGAATATGGGGGCAATGGAATTGGCCTGTCCATCGTAAAGGCCATTATGGAATCTTTCCACCAGAATTATGGTGTGAACAACTTTGAAAACGGTGTAGCATTCTGGTTTGAGCTGGATACGGAAAATGGTGAAGAGACAGAGCCGCCGGTTCAGGAGATGTTCATCGAAGATAAAGGTTCCGTATGAAAGGCTGCTGCAGGAAAAAGCACCGGAAAAAGCACTATAACTGAAAAACTTGAAATGCGATGCAAAATGCTGTAAAATAGCTACTATTAAGGCATACATTGTGCCAACTGGCAACGGTCGGTATTATGTATGCCTTATTCGTTACATAGGCTGCTGAACACAGCACACCCGCCGGCAGGGGATATAAGGCCGGACGCTGTAAACACGGCACACCTTTTCTCATTATGGAATGTCATTGAGAGGATGAGAGAGGAGATAATCATGTTTGATGCAGTAAATACAGTAGTGAAGTCGGTCAATTCGGTCGTGTGGGGCTGGGGGATGATCGCTCTGCTATTTGGTACACATTTATTTTTAACGATCCGCACAGGCTTTATTCAAAGAAAGACAATTTCAAAGGGTATTAAATTATCGGTTACAAAAGATCCGGATGCAGAAGGAGAGGTCAGTCAGTTTGGGGCACTGACTACAGCGCTTGCTTCTACAATCGGTACAGGGAATATCATTGGTGTGGGAACTGCCGTGGCGCTTGGGGGCCCAGGAGCAGTTCTCTGGTGCTGGCTGACCGGCGTGTTCGGCATAGCGACAAAGTACGGAGAATCTCTGATTGCGGTCAAGTACCGTGTGAAAACAGAAGACGGAAGAATGCAGGGCGGCGCGATGTATGCCCTGGAGCGTGGACTGAATATGCGCTGGCTTGGCCTGATCTTTGCATTTCTTGCAGGGTTCGCATCCTTTGGGATCGGATGCGCAACACAGGTCAACGCTATTGCAGCAATCTGTGAGGAGAATCTGGGGATTCAGCCATGGATTGTGGGAATTGTGACTGCGTTTTTTACGGCTATCGTTATATTCGGGGGAATTAAAAGCATTGCCAGAGTATGCGAGAAGCTGGTTCCTTTTATGGCAGTATTTTATGTGATCGGCTGTGCGATTATTCTGGTTATTAATTATGACTTTATCATCCCGGCTGTAGTAACCATCTGTAAGCTTGCGTTTACGCCCGGGGCGGCTGCAGGCGGTCTGGTGGGGGGAGGAATCCGCCTTGCCATGCAATATGGAGTGGCAAGAGGTCTGTTCTCCAATGAGTCGGGTATGGGGTCAGCGCCGATTGCAGCGGCAGCTGCGCAGACGAGAAATCCCGTGCGCCAGGCACTGGTTTCTTCTACAGGGACATTCTGGGATACAGTAGTGGTCTGTCTGATGACAGGACTGGTGCTTGTATCCACAATTATGAAGAATCCTGCAATCAATGCAAATGAGATTGCCAACGGAGGGATACTGACATCTAAAGCATTTGCTCAGATCCCATACGTAGGGCCGATTATTCTGGTGATAGGAATTATTTCATTTGCATATTCTACCATTCTGGGATGGGCCTACTATGGAGAACGGTGTGTAGAGTACTTTGCGGGCAAAAAGGGCCTGATTCCGTATCGCCTTCTTTATGTAGTAGTAGCGGCAATCGCACCGATTGTATCCCTGAATCTGGTCTGGCTGATCGCGGATACATTGAACGCCCTGATGGCGATACCGAACCTGATCGCGGTTCTTTTACTTTCTCCGGTGATCGTAAAAGAGACAAGGAAGTATATCAACAATCTGGATGCAGTGGATAAGACCCCGGTACCCGTGGTGAATACAGGAAAAAGCCAGAAGAATGGGAAAGAGTAGAGGAGTTTACATATGATAGCAATGATTGATTATGATGCGGGAAACATTAAAAGCGTAGAGAAGGCACTCCTGTCACTGGGACAGGAAGCAGAAGTTACCGGTAATCCAGAGCGGATACTGAAAGCGGATAAGGTCATTCTTCCCGGAGTAGGGGCATTCGGCGATGCCATGGAGAATCTGAGGAGATCCGGTCTGGATGAAGTCATCCGTCAGGTCGCGGCAAAAGGTACGCCATTTCTGGGAATTTGTCTTGGACTGCAGCTCCTGTTTGAGCGAAGCGACGAAGCGCCCGGAGTCGCAGGGCTTGGGGTACTGGAAGGTGAGATTTTAAGGATACCCGACCAGGAGGGGCTGAAGATACCCCATATGGGATGGAACTCTCTGCACCTTGAGAATGACGGAAGACTGTTTCGCGGAATAGAAGAACAATCATATGTCTATTTTGTACATTCTTACTATTTGAAAGCGAAAGACGAATCCATAGTAAAGGCATCCACAGAATACAGTGCCCATATTCATGCATCGGTTGAAAAGGAGAATGTATTTGCCTGCCAGTTTCATCCGGAAAAGAGCAGTGATGTGGGGCTGAAGATACTGAAAAACTTTGTGGAACTGAACCGGGAGGAAATGTAATGTTTACAAAAAGGATTATTCCCTGTCTGGATGTCAATGCTGGCAGAGTTGTGAAGGGTGTTAATTTTGTGGATCTGCGCGATGCAGGTGATCCGGTGGAGATCGCCAAAGCATATGATAAAGCGGGGGCAGATGAACTGGTATTTCTGGATATTACAGCCTCTTCTGACGCAAGAGAAACCGTAGTGGATATGGTACGCAAGGTGGCGGAGTGTGTATTTATCCCGTTTACAGTAGGCGGGGGAATCCGCACAGTGGACGACTTTCGGGCGCTGCTCAGAGAAGGGGCCGATAAGATATCCATCAATTCTTCCGCGATTAATACCCCGGAGCTGGTGCACGATGCTGCCGTAAAGTTTGGCAGCCAGTGTGTGGTTGTGGCGATTGACGCGAAAAAGCGTGCGGACGGCAGCGGCTGGAATATCTATAAAAACGGCGGCCGGATTGATACAGGAATTGATGCTCTTGAGTGGGCAGAAAAGGTAGAAGGCCTGGGTGCCGGGGAAATTCTTCTGACCAGCATGGACTGCGACGGTACAAAAGCCGGATATGATCTGGAATTGACACGTGCAGTGGCAGAACGCGTATCCATACCGGTTATCGCTTCCGGAGGGGCAGGCACGCTGGAACATTTCAGAGAAGCCCTGACGGACGGGAAAGCCGATGCGGCGCTGGCCGCTTCCCTTTTCCACTATAAAGAGCTGGAGATAAAAGAAGTAAAAGAATACCTGCAAAAAGAGGGCGTTTCCGTACGGCTTTAACAGAGATAAAATTGTAAATATAGGAGTGAACAGATATGTCTGGATTGAATGGCGATTGGTATGAAGCTTTAGAGGGTGAATTCAAGAAACCTTACTACAAAGAATTATTTAAGACAGTGAATCAGGAATACAGGACAAGGAAGATTTTTCCACCGGCAAATGATATTTTTAATGCGTTTCATCTGACACCGCTGAAGGATGTCAAGGTGGTGATTCTGGGACAGGATCCCTATCATAATGACGGCCAGGCCCATGGTCTGTGTTTTTCCGTGAAAAAGGGTGTGGAAGTTCCGCCGTCTCTGGTGAACATTTATCAGGAGCTGCATGACGATCTGGGGTGTACGATACCAAGCCATGGCTGTCTGACAAAATGGGCACAGCAGGGAGTTCTGATGCTGAATACCGTACTCACAGTCCGCGCGCATCAGGCCAATTCCCACAGGGGCATCGGCTGGGAAGAGTTTACAGATGCAGCAATCATGGCCCTGGGCAGCCAGGACAGACCAATCGTATTTATTCTGTGGGGGAGTCCGGCACAGCGCAAAAAGGCCATGCTGAATAATCCACAGCATCTGATACTGCAGGCACCGCATCCGAGTCCTCTCTCTGCATACAGAGGGTTCTTCGGGAGCAGGCCGTTCAGCCAGACCAATGAATATTTGAGCAGCCATGGGGTAGAACCCGTCGATTGGCAGATTGAGTAGGGGGACGCCAGATCGAGGCGGAGCTTCTGCGGCAGTCCGGGAAATTTCCGTAACCCTTTCCGGACTGCCGCAGAAGCTCCGCCTCGTTTGGGCTGATGATTTCCCCCTCCTCAAAGCTCCTGATCCGCTTCGGAGGGCAGATAACGCGCGATGTCCTGGATGTCGCAGTTAAGTATTCTGCAAAGATCGTTTACTGTTTTCATGCTTATGTCCTGTCCGTGTTTTAGACGATATAGAGTACTACTGGATAAATGGTGTTTTGTAGTCAGTGTGTACCAGTTTTCTTTAGAATTATTTAGAGTTTCCCAGAATGGGGAGTAATCAATCATAGCATTACCTCTCTTTTAGGATAAGCATAATTCATATTCTTATACTTGAATATCTTCGCAATAACGAATATAATAAAACCACAAGAGAGGGATGGGGGCGGTCAAAATAGATAAACGCAGTATGACAGAAGGGCAGCAGAAACGATTTTGGGATTTTATTATGATGGATGATTTCGAGTTTTATGACAGGTTTATATCGGACTTGCCGCCGGAATCACAGAATGAATTTTTCAGGATAACGCCGGATTTTTTTTCTGAGTATATCAATGCAGAGGGGAAAATAAATCTGGATGAGGATGAGATATATCAGAAGATCAAGGAAAAAATTAATATTATAGAGAAAAACAGCCCGGAAACCTGAAGGTTCCGGGCTTAACTTTAGTGGTGGGAAAGGAGCTAAAAAAGGTGAGGAGATTAGCTCCTTCATTAATTAAACAAATGAAAGCATTAAAACTTACGCAGTTTTGTTAAATATATCAAAAATATTTATTGAAAATTCAAGAGAGATATAAAAAATAGTAAGGCTCGATAATACCTTGCCAGTTATTTTTCATGCATCGCACGTAAGTGACCAAAGTACGCTCACTAAGTGCTCATAGCTATAAAGAATATAAATTTAAGAAAAAATTAACAAATTATGCAGGGAAATATTTGGTTTTCATAAGTATTATGTAGAATGAAAATATTGTGATAAAGGAGGGGCACTGTGGATAAGGTCATTGAGGTAAAAAACTTATACAAACTGTACCGTGTAGGTGATTCGGTGGTACGTGCTCTCGACGGTGTGGACTTTGAGATATATAAAGGTGAATTTTGCGCGATCGTAGGCACCTCTGGCTCAGGTAAATCCACTCTTTTAAACATGCTTGCCGGACTGGAAAAGCCCACCAAAGGTGAAGTCATTATCAGCGGGCAGCACATGGAAACATTAAATGAGGATGGACTGGTAGGGTTCAGGAGAGAGAATGTAGGATTTATTTTCCAGTCATTCCATCTGATTGGTACGATGAATGCACTTGAGAATGTGGCTTTGCCATTGAGCTTTCGGGGCGAGGGGCGTATCAGCCGGCTGAAAAAAGCCGACAAGATGCTGGATCTGGTGAATTTGAAAAAACACAAAAAGCATCTGCCGAATCAGATGTCAGGAGGGCAGCAGCAGAGGGTTGGTGTTGCGCGTGCGCTTGTGGTGGATCCGAAGATTATATTTGCCGATGAGCCAACTGGCAATCTGGATTCGCATACTTCGGAGGAGGTTATGACATTGATGCAGAGGGTGGTCAGGGAACAAAAGAAAACGCTGGTCATGGTAACGCATGACAACCACCTGGCTACATATGCTGACAGAATATTCCATATTATGGATGGAAAAATCGTTAGAGTAGAAGACAACCGTAAAAAGAGGGAGGACAAGGAACATGAAACTGTTTAAGAAAGCTGCAGGAATTGCAATGAGTCTTGCTTTGGCGGCGGCCATGATACTGCCGGTGGGGGTACGGGCGGCCGATGAAACCGGGCCGATTCCAGATATTGTGTTAACGGTTGGAAAAGCGCAGGAAACCCCGGTTTATACAGCAGAAGATACAAAGCAGGAGTTACTGATCAAACTAAAGAATGAGGGGACTGCGGATGCAAAGAATGTAAAAGTAGTGCCTGTAATAGACGATGCATCTGCATGGCCCTTTGAGATAAAGAATGTGAACAATGAATTTCCGGCTGTTGATATTCCGGCAGGCGAGACGGTGGAAACAAAGCTGGATAATTTGACAGTACGTGCGGACGCCGGTGCAAAAAATTATAAACTGACATTTCAGATTACCTGTAATGACGGGGAGCAGCAGTATGAATCGACTAAGTATGTGTTTGTAAAGACGCTGGAAAAAGAAAAACCGGCGGAGGATCCGAAAGATGACCCTAAGGACGAGCCGAACGTACCCTCTGAACCGCAGGACAACGGAGGGATTTCAAACAATGAACCCGTGATCACAAGCGGCGGAGGCGGCGGGGGAGCACCTTCCGGTAATAATTCCGTACCGCGTGTCATTGTGACCGGGTTTAACACAGATCCGGGCGCTGTGAATGCAGGTAGTGATTTTAAGCTGATTGTGCATTTGAAAAACACATCTACAAGAACAGCGGTTTCCAATATGCTGTTTGACCTGCAGGCACCTTCTTCAGGTACAGAAGGGGCAGCGGAGGCTCCGGCATTTCTGCCTTCCTCCGGATCCAGCACTATTTATCTGGACAGTATACCGGCAGGTGGAACCCAGGACATTTCCATTGCACTGAATGCAAGGGCTGACCTGGTACAGAAGCCGTACAGTATTTCAATGTCCATGAAATATGAGGACAGCAGTGCAACACAGTATGAAAGTTCCTCCAGCTTGGCTATCCCTGTGAAGCAGGCGGCGAGATTTGAATTCAGTGAACTGGAAATTGCGCCTGAGGCAGTGGCAGTCGGAGAAGAGGCTAATATCACATGCAGCCTTTACAATACGGGACGTATAAAGCTGTACAATGTGAAAGCAAAGTTTGAGGGCGAAGGAATCGAGGCGAAAGAGGTATTTGTAGGAAATGTGGATTCCGGAGCAACCGGTTCGATAGACGGAATTGTGACCGCAGTGCAGGAAACGGCCGGAAATCAGAAGTTTAAGATGGTTGTATCTTACGAAGATGATGCGGGGAAGGCATCTACAGTAGAAAAGGAATTTGCACTGCAGATCATGCCTGAGCAGGCGCCGATGGATGTATCGGCAATGGCGGAGATGCCGGAAGAGAAAGGATTTCCGCTGGTTCCTGTTATAATCGGTGTGGCAGTTGTTGCGGCAGTCATAGTTATTATCGTAATCATGAAGAAAAGGAAGAAAAAGAAGGAGTCTTTAGAAGAGGAGGACTTGGTGGATGAGGTGGATCGATTTACTGAGGATGAGTAGTGGCAACCTCAAGCGCAGAAAGCTTCGTACTTTTCTGACCATCCTGGGAGTCGTTATCGGAACAGCATCTATTGTAGTCATGATCTCACTTGGACTGGGAATGCAGGAATCTATGTACCGTGAGGTAGAGCAGTCGGGAGGCATGACGAGCCTGACTGTAACCGGCAAACAGAGCGGAGGCGGAATGTATGTCAGCATGGCAGGCAGTTCAGGCGATCAGGAGGAATCTAATAAGTATATTACGGATGACGTAATCCAACAGCTCCAGCAGCTGGAACACGTAAAGAGTGCAGATCCTGTGCTGGAAGTCAGCGCAATTGCTCTGAAGGGAAAATATATGGGGTACCTTCAGCTGAAAGGAATGACTCACGAAGCTTTAAAAGAGCAGAATATTGAACTGGCTGAGGGCGGTAAACTGCCCGATCCAAACAGCGCTAATCTGGATTTGGTATTTGGTAATGGAGTGCTGACACAGTTTTATGAAAAGACGACCGGGAAAGGCTACTGGGAGACCGGAGAGATTCCGGATGTTGATCTGGCTAATGACCAGATGTTCCTGATTCTGGACCAGGATGGTTATTTTCAGAGCCAGAACAAAAGTATGGGCTCCTCCGGTGGTGGAGAAAACAGCGGGAATGGTGCAAAGACGCCCACACAACCTCCGAAAAAGCATGTAGTAAAGGCCACTGGTGTTGTGGCAGGAGATATGGACAGCTATAATGCTAATTATTATTATGTTTACTGTGATATAAATAAGCTCGAAGATATGCTTAAGCGTGAATTCAGAGGACGGGTAATACCCGGACAGCCAAGCACCAAGTCGGGCAAGCCTTATAAACAGTTTGTGTACACATCCGCGGCTGTGCAGGCGGAAGATATCGATGATGTGGATGAACTGTCATCTGTAATCAGAAATATGGGATTCCAGGTCACTACGAATGCAGAGTATATGGATAGTATGAAGAAACAGTTTGCAATGGTCCAGGCTGTGCTCGGAGGTATCGGAGCAGTATCCCTCCTGGTTGCAGCAATCGGAATTGCAAATACGATGATGATGTCCATCTATGAGAGGACAAAAGAAATCGGTGTTATAAAAGTTCTGGGATGTGGACTTAAGAACATTAAGCAGATGTTCCTGCTGGAGGCGGCATTCATCGGATTTATCGGGGGTGTTGTCGGCAATATACTCAGCTTTATTATGTCGTTTATCATTAATTTCCTGACGGGAAATGGAAGCGCTATGGGAATAGATGGGAATATATCCTATATCCCGCCGTGGCTTGTAATTTCTTCGCTGGTGTTTGCAGTGTTCGTGGGAATGGCGGCGGGGTACTTCCCGGCGCTGAGAGCAATGAGGCTGAGTCCTTTGGCGGCTATTCGTAATGAGTAGAGGGGGGGACGCTGTATTGCCCCGCCAGGCGGCAGACGCCGCGGGAAACGGACATAAGAGGTTCTGGAAACAGGAGCGGCTGTAAGCAGGAGTAAAGGAAAAAAGAAGGAAAACCGGGGCGACCTGGCCACATCACGTGAAGCCTTGATGGCTTCACGCGCTGGGGCCAGGAAAACTTGTAATTCGGAATTACAAGTTTTA
>NZ_GL870813.1:183295-325627 GCF_000190355.1 Clostridium sp. D5
CACATCACGTGAAGCCTTGATGGCTTCACGCGCTGGGGCCAGGAAAACTTGTAATTCGGAATTACAAGTTTTACCCCGGTTTTCCTTCTTTTTTCCTTTACTCCTGCTTACAGCCGCTCCTGTTTCCAGAACCTCTTATGTCCGTTTCCCGCGGCGTCTGCCGCCTGGCGGGGCAATACAGCTGGGTGCTTCCTGGCGGGAGAACGGGGGGAGGCGGATGGGATTCTTTTTAGGTGAGCGGATTTGGAAGGGGTGTTTTTTGTAGGGATGTCCGCTTTAGATGATATTAGAGAGGCGGAGATTAGTGTGGAGTAGCGAGGGGGTGGTGGGTTTGACGGGCACGGAAATGATCAGAGCTGTTAGTCTTCTTCGAGGATCTGGATTTCGAGGTAGTCGAAATCTATGGAATCTACGAAGTTGTCCTGGTAGAAACGGGCTTTGGCGTGGCGTTTGAATTCGGCTATTGTGGTGTCCAGCCAGATGGGTTTGCTAAGGTCGAATTCGTAGCAGATGGCATCGAGTGCGTTGAAGATTTTGTGGGTGCGGGTGTCTTCTGTCTCGTCGCAGATGACAGTGTCGCGGAGTAGTTTGTTGTTTTTAATTTCTTTTCCCCATAGACGGAACATAGTATGACCTCTTTCTTTTTTGGATAATTATTAGTATAGCATTTGAGAGTGGGGATGTAAATGTTGAGATTTTAAATTATTTTGCGGGGGTTTTTGGAAACCGGGATGAATTTGGGTATAAAAGTGGTGCTGGAAGAAAATACTTATATAGGTATCAATATACTGTAATGTTAAAGACAGGAGGAATTTCAGATGAAAAGATATGTATGTGAACCATGCGGCTATGTTTATGATCCGGAGGAGGGAGATCCCGATAGCGGGATTGAGGCCGGAACAGCTTTTGAAGATCTGCCCGATGACTGGGTGTGCCCTGTGTGCGGACTCGGCAAAGATGTCTTTGTGGAAGAGGCTTAGAAAAGGGTCGCCTGAGAGAAGCGGGATGTTTTGATGCTGTCCGGGGAGGCTTATGCTGATTTTGGAAACCGGCCGCTTAGCTTAGAAGCACTAACTGCGAAAAAGCCGCATCTTATGGGACCGGGCGTATTCACTTAGAAAGCCGATGCTTTCTAAGCTCAGACGCCCTGGAAAATTGATTCGGAATCAATTTTCCCCCATAAGATGCGGCTTTTTCGCAGTTAGTGCTTCTACAGCACGCTAGAGGCTTCCAAAATCAGCATAAGCCTCCCCGGACAGCATCAAAACATCCCGCTTCTCTCAGGCTGCGCTGCGGCCGGCGGCAGAGGGATGCTTCTTGGGAGGGGGCAAAAAGGGGAGGAATAATTCAATTATGTATAATGAACTTTTCTATATGCAAGATTCCTCTTCTAAAATCCTGTAGTTTTCTGGGTTGAGGAGGCCGGCACCTAGTTTTATTTGGCTTTTGGGGGCGCTGATTACGGTGATTTCCATACCGCTTTTTATATCTGCGGACGCGATGATTCTGCTGGTTTTGGTTTCGATTGTTGTGATTAGATCGGGGAAAGTGGCAAGGCGTTCTTCACCGATGGCAGCGTACATGTATTCGTTACAGAAACCGATTCTGCATGGGGACGCGGGAGTAGAAATCTGAAAGGTTCCGTAATCCAGGGCGTTGCGGGTTTCCAGGGTACAGTTTTCTACGGTTCCGGTACAGAGGATTCTGCCGTTTAATTGCTCCAGGGCAGCCTCTATGGACTGGGCGGGGGTGGCTGCGGTGCGGTAGGCGTGGCCGAGCTGCAGTGCCTGGGCATACGCACCGGCTGCGGCGTGGGTTTCCAGGTAGGGGACGGAAACAGGATTGCGCGCTACAGCGACAGCGCCTCCTGCCAGATGGGCGGCATTTCGGACCAGGGCGGCTGTAATTTCTACAGAACCTTTTACGGTTAATTCTGTGTAGGTCTGATCTTCTGGTCTTCCTCCGGCAGCGGCCTGGATGACGGGCAGGCCGGAACTTTCCAGACCCAGGGAACCCATGATTCCAAGTGGATGTGCGCGGCCGTCACAGGGGGCGTCAATGATGGGAAGACCCGAAAGTGCGGCGGGGATAAAGGGTTCGAAGGAGGAGGAAGCTCCCAGCTCACAGGAGATAAACCCTGCAATTGGCGTGTCTGACCGGCTGCCGAGGAGCTCCAGAATTCTGGGATATACATCGTCTGAATAATATGCAGTGTCAGAAGCGGGGGAGCCTACGCCGGAAATGGTTACTATACAGCCCTCATTGTTTCGCTTTTTTAATTCTTCAATGGTTATCAGTTCTACATTTCCGAGCTTCAGAGCGGAAAGCGCACGTTCCTCGCCCTCTTTGGGACAGCCGCCTCCGCCGCCTCCGAGCAGAAGGCTGCCGATCAGCAGATCTTTTATAGATTCTTTGTCAAATATCATAGGTTTTCTCCTTTATTCTGTTAGTATTAAAGCTATATCCAGGGCATGTATTACGGGGTGTCCTTTGGGTATACCTTAATCTGCAGCTTTGCTGCAGACCCGCCCGAAGGGCATGAGTTACGGGGTGCCCTTTGGGTATACCTTAATCTGCAGCTTTGCTGCAGACCCGCCCGAAGGGCATGAGTTACGGGGTGCCCTTTGGGTATAAGTACATCATAAGCGGTATAAAAAAATCGTCAATTCCTGAATCCTACAAAAATAGATATAAAATTATTGTAGAAATCAACAAAGCATAAAAATTAAAAAATATGTATAATTATTACTATGTTTATGCAGGAAACTGTGTAATTCGTGCAAAAGGGAAAGGAGAGAACAATGAGTGACAACAGAGAAAATGGAAGTTCCGAAGAGCTGCTGGAAGAGTATTCCAAAGAAATGCCAAAATTAATGGATCCAGGCATTTTTATTATAGCCGTAATAGCCAGTGTGCTGGGTGCTATTGTAGGAATGCAGGTTCTGACACATACGGGGGTGGCTCCGGATACATCGGTGGTGGGAGCGCTGCTTGCAGTTTTAATCAGCCAGATCCCGATCCGGTTTTTGAAGAGGTTTAAAAATATCCACTGCCAGAACCTGGTGCAGACTTCTACATCGGGTGCAACATTTTCAGCGGCAAACTGTATGCTGCTGACCATCGGTGTTCCTTATATCATGGGATATACTGAATTTATGTATCCTATGCTGATCGGAGTAACGCTTGCTACAATTGTAGATGCTACAATTTTGTATAAATCATTCGGATCCCCGATGTTTCCGGCTGACGCACCGTGGCCGCCCGGAATTGCTACTGCGGAGACAATTCTTGCAACTGTCAAAAAAGGGAAACGTGCCGGACTGCTTGTGGTCGGCGCTGTTGCCGGATGGGCAGGAGCCATGGCCGGGATTCCCATGGATTTGTTTGGTGTTGCATGGGTGGGAAGCGTACTGGCGATCGGAGCGTTTGGGGTAGGCGCCCTGATTGTGGGAATCATAGAAAGCAATGCGTTTGCATTTACTGTATTTGGACATGAATTTATCATTGCCCAGGACATTTTTGGCAAGGGATTTGTCTCAGCCGATCATGTGGCTCTGAATTATATGGGACATGGTATTATGATCGGTGCCGGAATCATATCTTTGATTCAGTGCGGCAGAATGCTGTTTAAGAAAGCAGATAAAGATAATTCGGCGGCATCACAGTTTGGAACCTCTATCAAAGATATGCGCAGTGCTCTTGGAAAAGGATTTATTGCATACCTGGTGATTGCCCTGGGACTGGCAATTGTATCGGGACTGTGGTATGAGATGAAGCCCGGTATGTTTATCTTATGGATCATATTCGCAGCAGTAGCGGCTCTCGTATCCGAGCTGATCGTCGGGGTATCTGCAATGTATTCCGGGTGGTTCCCCGGATTTGCCACGGCACTCATCTTTTTGATTCTGGGTATGCTGATCGGATTTCCAAAGCTTCCGCTGGCTGTACTGGCCGGATTTACGGCTGCCACCGGACCGTGTTTCTCTGATATGGGAAATGACCTGAAGGCCGGCTATATACTGAGAGGAAGCGGAAAGAATCCTGAGCTGGAGAAGGAAGGCAGGAAACAGCAGTATTTTTCCGAGCTGCTGGGTTTTGCGGTTGCATTTGTCATTGTAGCGATATTTGCAAAAACCTACTTCTCACAGGGGCTGTTCCCGCCGATTAATGCTACATATGCTTCTACAATTGAAGCAGGTTCTTCTGTAGAGGTACTGAAATGGCTTGCTATCTGGGCGATTCCGGGTGCCGTCATCCAGATCGCCGGCGGAAATCACCAGGTTGGAATCCTGTTTGCTACCGGTATACTGGTAGGCGGAACGATATATGGACTTACCGTTATCATTGCTACGATTATCCGTGTTATTGTTATTAAGAAGAATCCTAAGAATGATGATATTCTGATGATCCTTGGTGCAGGTTCGCTGGTCGGATGTGCGCTGCATGATTTTGCCAACTCCATGCTGGGGGCATTTAAATCCAAGTAACCAAACGGGAGCATACATCAGTAATCCTTTAATTTGCGGATGATATACAGTATGTAAAGTGTCTGGAGAAAGTCGGTATCGCTCTGCCCGTAGGGAATCATATTTTTTACTTTGTTGATCCGATAGCGTATGGTGTTCTCATGGACAAAGAGCGCCTTGCTCGTTTTAGTATAGTCCATATCGTTCTCGATAAAATCGTTGATGGTATGCATCAGATGGGAGTGGTATTTTTCATCATAATCTAAAATGGGCTGCGCTGTCTCCAGATAAAATTCGTCTATGGCAGGGTGGCCCTCAAGTTTTAAAAAGAGGCGCAAAACGCCTAGAGCCCGGAAGTACACGACTTTTCCTGGCTGATACGGGCAGGATGCTGCTGCATGGTATGCCTGTGAAATAGCATCTCCGAGGCTGTAAAGCGGGCAGCAGCAGCTGATGCCTGCCATACATTCGGGAAAACTCTCGAAAATGGCGGACGCTGTCTGGGAGATATATTTATCTATGGCTTGGGCTGAATTATCCTTAAAAGAACGGATAATTAAAATGCCTCCGCGGTAGCCAGCGGCAAAGAATAAGACATCCCGGCTGAATTTTTCGGCCAGTGCCGGGCGGGGAAGCGGTGTACCTGCTTCTACACGGCAGTAAAAACAGAGCACATTTTTTGCAAAATAGGGATTCAGCCGCTGGATTAGAAGAGCCTTTCTGTTGTCAGAAAGCTCCCTGTCAGCCAGTTGGGCAAGGATCTCCTCCTGGCTGTTCAGATTTTTGTAAAAGAGCAGCTGTTCCGTAATCTCGGAAATAATAATGGAATACGGGACATTCTTGTCGATAAAAAGTATGGGCAGTCCGCACTGATTAGCATAGGCATATGCTTCCTCAGGCAGTTCGTCCATATTTTCGTCAATAATGCAGAGTGCTGCGGTATGGATCGAATGAAAATACTTCAGGGCATAGAGGATATACTGAGGATTGTCTTTGCCATGATAGAAAGCAGTCAGAAAAAAAGAATTTCTGGATTTGGTGTCAAGCGATTCGAAATCCAGTTCGCTGATATAATTATCGAAAACACTGACATATTCTACCTGTCTGTCCAGCCCGTCCATGCCGGCTTTGACCCTGGCACTGGACAGGGAGGGCAGATGCAGAACGTCAGATACAGTAATAACGCTCATAATGAAAGACCTCCGGGTGTGTTTTAACAAATTATATAACAGAAGATTTCACAAATCAATGCGAAGAAACGATATAAAAAATTGGGAGGATGAAAAAATGGTTTTTAAACAAATGCTGGAACTCTATGATATCCTGGATGATATCAATGCCAACGGCAAAAGAGTGGAGGAATATCTGAGAAGTATCCAGAAGGATGCGGATGTGGAAGCTTACCCGATTTACGGGGATAAAGGAAAAACAGATGTAGTAAAGGTATGTGTGCACGGAAGTAATGGAAAAAGAAGCGGCGGTGATGCACCTACGCTGGGAATCATCGGCAGGCTGGGCGGACTTGGTGCACGTCCCGAGCGGATCGGTTTTGTGTCCGACGGCGATGGGGCGCTGACGGTACTTACCGCGGCGGCGAAGCTTCTGGATATGCAGAAAAAAGGCGATACTCTGGAGGGGGATGTTGTCCTTGTGACACATGTATGCGCGGATGCACCGACAGAGCCCCACGAACCGGTGGATTTCATGGATTCCCCTGTCAGTATGCAGCAGTGCAATGAGGAAGAGATTACAGCAGATATGGACGCGATTCTGACGGTCGATACGACAAAGGGAAACCGTGTCATTAACCACAAGGGATTCGCAATATCGCCGACTGTTAAAGAGGGATATATCCTCAGAATCAGCGAGGATTTGCTGGATATTGTGGAAATTACTACGGGGAAGGCTCCTTATGTATTTCCAATTACCACGCAGGATATTACTCCTTATGGAAATGATCTGTATCATCTCAACAGTGTGCTTCAGCCGGCTGTGGCGACCGATGTTCCGGTTGTCGGAGTTGCAATTACAACAGAGACGGCGGTACCGGGGTGCGGTACAGGCGCAACACATGGCGCAGATGTAGAGATGACAACACGCTTTGTGATTGAAGCAGCCAAGGTTTTTGGAAGAGGGCAGTGCAGATTTTATGATGAAGAGGAATTTGCAAGGATTCAAAAATTATATGGTTCCATGAAAAAACTGCAGACTCTGGGAGAAGAGCAGGAATAGACGGCAAAGCCCCGGAGACTATAAAGAAAGAAGGAAACAAGAATGGAGACTGATATAAGAGAAAGTGCAGAAAATCTCCTGAGGGCCTGCATGGATGTAAAACAAGGAGAGCAGGTGCTGGTTATCGCGGATCAGGATAAATATGAACTGGGATTTCAGGTATATGAGACTGCTCTGCATATGAACTGTGAAGCACTTTTTATGTGTATGAAAAACCGGACTGTTTCAGGGGAAGAGCCTCCTGCGGCCGTAGCTGCAGCGATGTGCGCCTCCGATGTTGTGATCTGTATTACAGAACATTCGATGACCCATACGAATGCCAGAATCAATGCAGCCAAAACAGGGGCCAGAATCGGCACCATGCCCGGGATCACCGGGGAGATGTTTTCTAAAGGCGCTATGACTGCGGATTTTCATAAAGTAGAGTCGGATACCCTGCGGTACACTCAAATGCTGACCGAAGCATCCACAGCCAGAATTGAAAAAGAAGGACATGCTCTGACACTCAACCTGAAGGGCAGGAATGGAGTCCCCAGTACCGGGGTTTACCGAAATAAGGGGGAGGCGGGCAATCTTCCTTCCGGGGAGGCATATATTGCGCCGGTTGAAAACGGTGTAAATGGAAGTATGGTGATCGATGGTTCTATGGAGGCGATGGGCGTGCTTGAAAAACCGCTGATTGTAACGATTGAAGATGGCCAGCTGAAGGCACTGGAAGGGGACGGCGGTAAATTGCAGATTCTGTTTGCAAAGCCTGAAAATGGTATCACAGCAGAACTTGGGATTGGAACAAACCATGCGGCCATCCTCTGCGGAAATATTCTGGAGGATGAAAAAGTGTATGGAACTGTCCATATTGCTTTCGGCAGTAATACTTCATTTGGCGGAACCAATAAGGCAGACTGCCATATGGATGGGATTATATTGGAGCCGGATCTGTACCTGGATGATGAACTAATAATGAAAAAAGGTGTGTTCCTGCGTTAGGCAGGGCATATAGCTGTTAAGCGGCATCGAGGCGGAAATATATATCATGGGGAATGAGAAGTTGAAGTGGGCTTATCCACCCTGTAGATCGAAAAGAGGCTGAAGCACTGTTTAGTGCGGCAGCCTCTTTTTTTGAGAGCGGCGTTTCAGATGACAGAAACAAAAGCGGATTATCAGCTGGCGGCAGCGGGCGCAGCCACTGGTTTACGACTTAAATGTCAGGAGGCTCATAGTGGATTCTTTTTATACACCCCACTCCCGCCGGTATTGCAGAGGCGTCTTACCGTCTTCTTTCTTAAAGCAGCGGATAAAATATCCGACGCTTTCAAAGCCTAAGTGTTCCGAGATGTCGTTGATGGACATTGTGGTGACACGCAGCAGCTCTTTGGCCTTATCGATCCGGATACTGCGCTGGAATTCTCCAGGGGTGCTTCCGACATAGAGACGGAACTGTTTCTGCAGATAAAATTTGTTGACGAAGAATTCTTCTGCAAGGGAGTCCAAGGTAATCCGGTCGTTAAAATGTTCTGTAATATACTCCTGGGCCTGCGGAACAAATTTGGGAGGCTGCTTCTTAAGTAACATCGTTTTGTCGTGTATGGCAGATTCCATGCAGCAGGTCATCAACGTGGTGATGATGGAGGCGGCTTTAATGTCGATCCGGTAATCATTGTAAATATTTGTGCTGTAGTATCCGATTAATTTCCGAAGATGCTGGATGGCATCGTTGTTTCTCATAGTTCCAATGGGGCTGTTGTTATTCAGTTCCATGAAACTATCGTAATAGTCATGAGTCGAGTTTCCCCAGAAATGCATCCAGATCACATTCCAGTGTGGGGTGTCCGGATCAATGGCGTAATAGTTCAGCTTGCGGCAGTCAATCCAGAAAAACTGCCCGGGGGAGAGTGTATAATGTTTTCCGTCAAAGTTAATGTAGCCTTTTCCATCCATCGTGATTTTCAGGAGATAAGACTGTAAACCCTGGCGGGTTGTCATGTAATTTTTTCCCGTTATGAATTCCCCTACCTCCTGCACGTATGGCAGACGTGCCCTGACCTTTGGGTTTGTGTGTGCGATGAACCATTGTGAATCGGGTGTGACATCAAGATTGTACTGAATAAAGGCAGATCCGGTCTGCGTTTCAGCCAAAGTATCCTGATACTGCGGAAAGTCTACGAGATTCTGCGCCTTTTGATTTGTCTTGTTTACCATTTGAAATTCCTCCTCCAAGCCAAGATAGTGACATTTTTGCACAAGATAAAATAATGACATCCCGGGCAATACGAGTATAATTAAAGGAAATGGATAGAGAATTCCGAAAATAAGGATGAATATTGTGCACAATTAACAGTTTTTATTGGATTTATTGGTGTTATCCATTGTATCATAATTTTATTTGATATCATATTAAAAAATAAAAAAAGAAATATCAAACATATCGAAAGGAGGGAAAAGTGAATACGAAAGTACTTTTTGAAGAATACAGGGAGGATATTTTAGAATGTGTTCATCACGGAACTGTCTGCGTGGTAAACAAAGACGGAATTGCGGCAGCAGTGGGAGATCCGGGCTGGATCTGTTATTACAGGAGCGCTTCAAAGCCGATTCAGTCTCTGCCGGTATTGATTCATGGCCTGGATCTGAAGTATGGCCTTACGGAGGAAGAGACGGCCCTGTTCTCAGGATCCCACTGGGGCGATGAAGAGCATGTAAGAGTATTGGAATCAATCATGCGGAAGACCGGGCTGAAAGAAGAGCAGATGATTATGCTGCCAACATATCCAAACCGGATTTCAGAGCGGAACCGTCTGATTAAGAATCATATGCCGCCTCGGAAAGTATATCACAACTGCTCCGGAAAACATTTGGGTATGATGCTGCTGGCGAGAGAGCTTGGAGAAGAGGTATCCGGATATTGGAAGCGGGACAGCCGTACGCAGCAGGAAATTCTGGGGATTATCGCCATGATGACGGATGTGGCGGCGGATGATGTAAAGACAGGCGTCGATGGCTGCGGCGTTCCTGTATATGCCGTGCCGTTCCATTCTATAGCAACATCCTATCTGCGGCTTGTGTGTCCGGAACTAATTCAGGATCCGGCACTGCGGACAGCTGTGATCAAAAACGTAACTATGATTCATAAATATCCGCATATGATTGCGGGAAAAGACATTGTATGTTCGGTCCTGGCATCCAGTGGTGACCTGCTTGGAAAAAGCGGTGCGCTGGGGGTGTATGCAATAGGGATCCGTTCACTTGGCGTGGGAGTCGTTGTAAAGATCATGGATGGCAGCCATGATGAATTTGCAGCCGCGGTCATCAGGGTGTTTGAAGATCTTGGTTATGACAATCTGGAGGTGGCGGGAAAGCTTAAAGAACTATACCCGGCAGCGATCGTAAATGATAATAAGGAAATGGTGGGGCACCGA
Source organism: Clostridium sp. D5 (assembly GCF_000190355.1). Taxonomy (NCBI): domain Bacteria; kingdom Bacillati; phylum Bacillota; class Clostridia; order Eubacteriales; family Clostridiaceae; genus Clostridium; species Clostridium sp. D5. Next base: position 193,410 of record NZ_GL870813.1, read on the forward strand.
AAAGCGGTTTTTAAGTTATTTGAATAGTAAATACAGTAAAATAAGTACGAATTAAAAATGAAAAGGAGATGTAACATGCAGGACGAGTTAATCAGGATTCCGAGGACAGAGTACCCGCAGAGATGGGAAAAAGTACAGGCCGTTATGCGGGACCAGAAACTGGATATCATTCTGGCATACAGCGATGATAGAGCGACCTATGGCAATGCATATGCAAGATATTATACAGATCTTCAGACACATTTTGAGCCGGTGCTGGTCATGTTTGTGACAGACCGGGAGCCCGTGATCTTAACCGGGCCGGAGACTGACGGGTATGCTAAGGAGAGAGCTGTTGTCAGGGAGGTGAAGGTGTTAGCTGAACTGGCGGCGGAAGATGAAGATTACCCGTTTTCAGAGGTAGAATCTCTTAAAGAGATTATCCGGCAGTATGCAGGAGGAGAGCCGAAAAGAATCGGATTGTCAGCTAGGGTACATATGGGGGCTGAATTGTATGAAGCTTTATTGCGGGCATACCCGTATGCAGAGCTGGTGGATACGGATCAGTTTCTGGCACCTTTAAGAGGCATAAAATCCCCGGGTGAAATTGCTGTCTTATGCAGGGCTTACGAAATAGCTAACGCAGGAATGCACGCTGCGATTGCGGCAGTGAGGCCGGGAATTACAGAAAGGGAGATCGCAGCAGAAGCAGAGTATGTTATGCGGAAAAAAGGCTGTGAGGGTTATGGAATTGACCCGATAGTCTCATCAGGGCCCAATGCAGTCCATGTTCTTGCACGTACGACGACAAGGATGATCGAAGAAAATGATATTGTAGTGATTACGCTTGCCCCAAGGTATGAAGGATATCATGGAGCCTGCGGGAGAACGATTCTGGTGGGTAATCCGGGGGAAAAGGCTGAGGAAGCAGTAAAGGCAATGATTAGAGCACAAAATCTGTGCGCAGAGAATCTGGTTCCGGGAAATGTTGGCAGCAGTGTGGAGGAGTTGGGAAGAAAGGTGATGAAGGAGGCGGGATATGAAAAAAACTTTATGTACTCCGGGCTTCATAGTGTCGGTGTGATTGAGTTTGAACCACCTATATTCGGACCATCCAGCAGTACTGTTATTGAGAAAGATATGGTAATCTCGGTTGACATTCCGCTGTTCGAGGCTGATATATCAGGAATGAGGATGGAAGATGGATATTTGATCACGGAAACGGGAGCCAGGAAGCTGACTGACAGTCCTCAATGGATTAAAAAGTAGATCATTCAGTGAAACCAGAGATGTAAAAGAATGGAGGAGAAGTTATGGGAAAGGGAATGAAAAAGGTTATAGCAATGATGTTAACGACTGGATTAATCGCAGGTATGGCTGCCGGATGCAGCTCACCTAAGAAAGATTCCAGTAAATCCAGTGATGCAGCGGGCGCCGGGGAAGAGGGAGGAAGCGGAAGCGCAACCCTAGATTCTATCCTAGAAAAAGGGAAGATTGTTGTAGGCTGTTCTTTAAATGGAGCGCCAATCGGTTTTACTGATGACAGCGGAAAAGAAATGGGTTATGACGTTGATTGGGCCAACCGCCTTGGAGAGGTTCTGGGGGTTGAAGTGGAAATTGTAAATGTGGATGCAGAAACGCGGCTTCCGGCGTTAACATCCGGGCGTGTAGATGTCCTCTTTGCAAATGTGACAGGCAATCTGGAACGTGCGCAGTCTGTCGATTTCTCAATCCCGTATCTCCGTGCAGGAATAAAGATGCTGACAGCGGCAGGATCAGACCTGCATACACTGGAAGATCTGAACAGCCCGGATGTGACTGTATCGGTCAACAGAGGGTCTACCGGTGAGGCGTTGGTGACGGAGAGCGCTCCGGATGCAAACATACTTTATGTAGATAACTTTACGGATTCTGTACTGCAGGTTGAACAGGGGAAAGCGGATGCGGCTTTCGAAGATAATACGGTAGTAGAATATGCAGCATCTCAGAACGATAAGCTGGAAGCGCAGGAGAAGATGTATACTTCAGATCCTATCTGCGCGGCATGCAGGAAAGGGGATATTGAATTTGCCCGCTATCTGGATATGTTCGTATCATGGCAGATCAGTTCCGGATGGCAGTCTGAGACTTATCAGAAGTGGTGGGGAACCAAACCGGCAGAGTTAAATTATCTGTGGTAATAAACAGGATATATAGGCAGAAGCCCACCTGTATGTGGCGGGCTTCCCTGTATCAATAGAATGAGGAGGTGGGGGCGCTTAAAATGTATCGATTAAACTTTAATTTTCTCAATGTATATGGGGATATGCTGCTGGACGGGATGAAGATGACCGTAATAATTGTGGCCTGGTGTCTAGTGATCGGACTCGTGCTGGGAACAGTAATGGCACTGCTCAAACAATCAAAGAGCCGTATTTTGCGCATGGCTGCAACGGTTTATGTGGATATTCTCAGGAATACTCCGTTTCTGGTTCAGCTCTTCTTCTTTTTCTATGGACTTCCGGCTCTTGGAATCCAGACGGATGCGATGGCTACGGCCATTATTGCTCTGGGGATCAACACAAGTGCCCAAAATTGTGAAATTATCAGAGCGGGCCTTTTGGCTGTTAAGAAAGATTATTATGAATGCTCCGAGGCACTTGGGTATACAAAAATACAGACACTGTGGTATTTTGTGCTTCCGATATCTTTCCGGCTTGCCTTTAAGTCACTTGTAAATAACTTTATTAACCTGGTCCTGACCTCTTCGGTCTGTTTCTCCATTACGGTAGTGGAGACTATGGGAGCGGCCAAAATCATTGTTGGCAGGACATCGAGACCCTTCGAGATTTATCTGATGATATTACTCTGTTATTGCATTTTTACATATATCATCTCGTTTATTGCGAAGTTCATCGACAGAAAAATCCATATTATATTATAAGGAGGGACTGAGATGTCATTTTATGATTATGCAAATCTGACCGGCAATGATGCCATGCAGTTCCTTCGGGCTGCGGGAGTTACCCTATATATCACATTAATGTCCCTGCTGATCGGAACCATCGTGGGAGTGATCCTTGGACTAATCCGGTGCTCCAAGAATAAAATAATAAACGTACTGCCTCTGGTCGTGATTGAGCCCCTGCGGAATTCCCCTCTGGTTACACAGCTGTTTTTGATTTTTTATGGTCTGCCGATGATCGGGGGAATCATGCTTGATCCGTTTCCTGCCGCTATACTGGCGTTGTCTTTGAATACAGCGGCCTTTATGGCTGTTTTAGTACAAAACAGCGTGTCTGCCATTCCGGAAGGACAGTGGGAAGCAGGACTGGCTTTGGGGCACAGCAGAATATCGACTTTTATAAATGTAATATCCAGACAGGCACTGAGACTTCTTGTACCTCAGGCCATTACACTTTATATATCACAATTGCAGTGTTCCTCGCTGGTTGCACTGATAGGAATCATGGATCTGACAAAATTGGGACAGAATCTGGCTCTTCGTACATTAAAGCCGTTCCTGATCTATGGGATTGTATTTCTGATTTATTATGTGATATCCAGTCCGCTGTCCAGACTGGCAAAGAGTCTGGAGAAGAAACTATCGTTCCACTATTAGAGCAGTATTGCGAACAGGATAAGAGAGGTGACAGAAAAGATGTCGATGATTGAAGTAAAGAGCGTTACCAAAAGTTTTGGTGACCTGACCGTCTTAAAGGATTTTAGCGTGGATTTTAACCAGGAGGGGGTGACCGTTCTGCTCGGTCCTAGTGGCACCGGAAAAAGCACGCTTTTGAGATGTATTAACGGCTTAGAGACGATTGATGGCGGGGATATCATAGTAAACGGGCTGTCAGTAAAAGAAAAAAAGAATTTGCGTCAGATACGTCTGGACTGCGGCATGGTCTTTCAGAGAACCGTACTGTTTCCACACTTAAATGTCATGCAGAACCTGACCATGAGCCCGGTGAAGCTCCTGAAGATGAATAAAAAAGATGCAGAGGAGAAAGCGAACCTTTATCTGAAAAAGGTTGGCCTGGAATCAAAAGCACATGCCATGCACAACGAACTTTCCGGGGGAGAACAGCAAAGGATTGCCATAGCAAGGGCGCTGATGATGAACCCGAAGGCACTTCTCCTGGATGAGGTGACATCCGCACTGGACCCGGAGATGACGAGCGAAGTCCTCAAAATACTCGAGACACTTGCAGAGGAAGGCGTCTGCATGTTATGTGTAACCCACGAAATGCAGTTCGCAAAACATGTAGCAAGCCGAATCATCTTCATGGATAAGGGAATTGCTGCTGCGGATGAAACCGCAGAAAACTTTTTTTCCGTAGTAAGGAAAGAAAATGGGCGGATCGCTAAATTCCTTCAGTTTATTGGAGAGTGATAAATAACATCAGTAATTAATAAATTGTAATTGGTAAGCGGCATACCTTAACAGGGGGTGTACGGTTTAACAGGGGGGCTTAGAAATAGGCCGCCCTATTTTGGGCTTAACGTGATGTGGCGGATGGAACATTTACCTGGCAGGATTATTCTACAAGTCAGGGAGTTTTATGTGCGGAGAGTATTATGCAGAGGTTCTGGACGGGAGAGGTGATTTATGATAGAATAGCGGGGAGTGACAAGACAAGTGTATGTGCAGGAGGGATTTTAGTATGAAGAAGCTGCTTGACAGGATCTTTATAGATGGGCTCAGCGGGATGGCGCAGGGGCTTTTTGCTACGTTAATTATTGGTACTATTATTCAGCAGGTCGGGACATTTATGGGCGGGTCTGCCGGTAGTCTGGTCTATGCAGTCGGGAAAGTAGCGGCAGCTTTGACGGGGGCCGGGATTGGCGTTGGCGTGGCCCGGAAACTGGAAGCCAGCCAGCTGGTGACGGTTTCGGCGGCTACGGCCGGTATGGTGGGCGCTTTTGCCGGTAAATTACTGGCGGGCCAGGTGATTCAGGATGGGGCTATGGTATTTGCAGGACCGGGAGAACCTTTAGGAGCTTTTGTTGCGGCGTACATAGCGATTGAATTTGGAATTCTGATTTCCGGGAAGACGAAACTGGATATTATTCTGACTCCACTGATCTGTATTGGTACAGGCTCGGCAGTGGGACTGCTTTTGGGCCCACCAATATCAAGATTTATGAACTGGCTTGGCTCCCTGATTAACTGGGGAACAGAGCAGCAGCCATTTTTAATGGGAATCGTGGTGTCTGTGCTGATGGGAATGATATTGACCCTGCCGATCAGTTCTGCGGCGCTGGGAATCATACTGAATCTCTCTGGGCTTGCAGCCGGGGCTGCCACCATAGGATGCTGTTGCAACATGGTTGGTTTTGCTGTGGCAAGCTATCGTGAAAATAAAATAGGCGGCCTGCTGGCACAGGGGATCGGCACCTCTATGCTGCAGGTACCTAATATTGTCCGGAAGCCAATCATCTGGCTGCCCGCCATCCTGTCCAGTGCTCTGCTTGGACCACTGGGTACTATGGTACTTCATATGACCAACAATGCAACCGGCTCCGGAATGGGCACAGCCGGTCTCGTAGGACAGATAATGACCTGGCAGGTCATGACACAGACAGAGCCTCCAATGATGGTACTAATAAAAATTCTGGTAATCCAGATTCTTCTCCCGGCCCTTGTAACACTGGGAATATCAGAGTTCATGCGGAAAAGAAAATGGATAAAGTTCGGCGATATGAAACTCCAAATGTAGGAACAAGTAAGACTCCCGTGCTGTTACACACCCGCTTGGAGTCCCCCTCCAAATCCTCCCAGATTTGTTAAAAAATAATGAACTGGCTGACATAAAGTAGGTTTTATGCTATAATAAAAAAGATTGGGAAAGGGGGATTTTCCAAATTGAGAGGAGAACTGCAGATGCACGATGCTATCAAAAATTATGAAGATGTAGATAGCTGGAAAACGGTTATTTTTTTATATAATGCTGCGCTGAAAGAAGTTGGGACAAAGCTGGAAATTCTGAACGATGAATTTCAGCATGTACACCAGTATAATCCGATTGAGCATATAAAGACACGTATTAAGACGCCGGAAAGTATTGTAAAGAAGCTGAAGAGATACGGCTATGAGACATCCATTGAGAATATGGTAAAGTATATCAATGATATTGCGGGTGTTCGGCTGATCTGTTCGTTTACATCAGATATTTACCGTCTTGGTGAGATGATAGGAAATCAGAGCGACCTGAAAGTTCTTTCTATTAAAGACTATATCAAAAATCCAAAGGAAAGCGGATATAAGAGCTATCATATGCTGGTTTCGGTTCCGATATTCCTTTCCGACAGTGTAGTGGACACTAAGGTGGAGATTCAGATCCGGACGATTGCCATGGATTTCTGGGCAAGTCTGGAGCATAAGATTTATTATAAATTCGAAGGGAATGCGCCGGATTATATCAGCCGGGAACTCAGGGAGTGTGCCCAGATGGTTGCAGAGCTGGATGATAAGATGCTTTCTCTGAATGATGCGATACAGGCATGCCTGGTAGATGAGAGTATTACAGATGAAAAAGAGAGGCTCGATGATATTACGGCAAATGTCATTGGCGGCAGACGAAGTGATAAGAGTAATGAAATTATAGGGAAGTAATAAGGAGGCTTAAGAGCGCTGATATAGAAACAGTATATGGAATTGCAGCGCAGCAGCTTCTAAATAAGATTTAAAGCCAACATAATGAACATCACCGATTCAGTTCGGTTACCCCTCAGGGAAGGACGTTTTGAGGGGAGTTCATATGTTGGCTTTTACTATAGTTAAGGCTGTAACTATAGCTTAGTCTGATATTGGAACTGATTTTTAATAAATAACTATTGACAAATCGTGCACAATATGATTAGATGAACATATGAACAGCTATTCATATGTTTTATAATTATTGGAGGTACGGGTATGGCACAAAAAGCTTTGAATAAAAAGATTTATCCAGAGGAGATGACATGCGGTTGCGGGCATGATCACGATGGCGAACACGGCCATGGGGAACACGGCCATGGGGAACATCACCATGCACATGAAGAAAACTGCGGGTGCCATCATGACGATCATGGACATGAGGAGCCCCATCATAAACACGGAGAGAACTGCGGGTGCGGTCAGGAACATAGCAGCAGCGGACACAGCCATGAGGCGGTAGAGCACCGGGAAGAAAATCATGCATTTGACAATGTTCAGAAGCAGGTCTATATTCTGGAGAACCTGGGCTGTGCAAATTGTGCTGCCAAGATGGAGCGAAAAATCCAGGAACTTCCGCAGGTCGACTATGCAAATATTATTTTTGCTACAAAGAAGCTTCAGGTAGTGGCTAACACGGAGGAAGAATTGCTGCCGTTACTTCAAAAAATATGTTCATCCATAGAGAGTGAAGTTACTGTCTCTAAGGATGAGAGAAAAACAGCCCGTAGGCAAACAGAATCTAAAGGAAAGTTCAGTGAAAACAAGATGGATTTCTGGGAAATTGGTATCGGGGCAGTGCTTTTGGCAGGGGGTATACTAACAGAAAAGGTGAACGGGAACCTTTCATTGATTCTATTTTTAATCGGATACCTCGCTCTTGGAAGGAGAGTGCTTCTTACAGCGGCAAGAAATCTGGGTAAGGGGCATGTATTTGATGAAAATTTTCTTATGAGTATTGCAACATTGGGAGCGTTTGTAATAAGCGAGTATCCGGAAGCGGTCGGCGTCATGCTTTTCTACCGCGTGGGAGAACTGTTTGAAGAGATTGCTGTTGCAAGAAGCCGAAGCCAGATCATGGACGCAGTAGACATGAGGCCCGAAGTTGTCAACAAAGTTGAAGGAAAAGAGATTTTGGTAATTCCTGCGGAGGATGCAATTACAGGAGATATACTTCTTGTACGTCCCGGGGACCGGATTCCGCTGGATGGTACCATTGTAGAGGGCGAGAGCCGGATTGACACATCACCGGTAACCGGAGAGCCCGTACCGGCAGCGGTCAAAACCGGAGATCCGGTGACATCCGGCTGCGTGAATACGTCAGGGCTTTTGAAAATACGAGTGGATAAGGTTTTAGGGGACTCCATGGTAACCAGGATTCTGAATTCGGTAGAAAATGCGGCGGCAAGCAAACCGAAAATTGACCGGTTTATTACCAGATTTTCCAGGGTATATACACCGATTGTAGTAATCCTGGCGGCGGCTACGGCAGTGATTCCTTCTCTGATAACGGGGGACTGGAATTACTGGGTATATACAGCCCTGACATTTCTTGTTATTAGCTGTCCCTGTGCTCTGGTCCTCAGTGTTCCGCTGGCATTCTTTTCAGGAATCGGTGCGGGTTCCCAAAAGGGCATTCTTTTTAAGGGCGGAGTTGCTATTGAGGCTCTGAAGGGCGTGAAGGCCATTGTTATGGATAAAACGGGAACGATTACAGAAGGTAATTTTGTTCTTCAGAGTGTGGTGCCGGCGGCCGGATTTGACGCGGAAAAACTCCTTTCTCTTGCGGGAAGCTGTGAGATGACATCAACACACCCAATTGCTGTGAGTATTGTAACAGCTGCAAAAGAGAAGGAATTAAGACTGCAGCGTCCGTCAAGTGTGGAAGAGATTTCTGGCAAAGGAGTGCGTGCTCGGGTGACGGAAGGTATTGTACTGTGCGGTAACAGAAAACTTCTGGAAGCATATCAGGTAGATCTGAGCAATTATGTGGATGCCGCCTATGGTACAGAAGTACTGCTGGCTTTGAATGGGGAATTTGCCGGACAGCTTGTGATTGCAGATACAATTAAGAGTGATGCAAAGCCGGCAGTGGCGGCCCTGAAACGACAGGGAATTCTCACAGCGATGCTGACAGGAGATGCAAGAAAAAGCGCCGAGACTGTAGGAAAAGAGACTGGTATAGACGAAGTCCACGCAAAACTGCTTCCGGAGAATAAGGTGGAGGAGTTAAAGCGTATTCGTGAAGAGCATGGTAGTGTAATGTTTGTAGGGGACGGAATCAATGATGCACCGGTTCTGGCAGGCGCCGATGTGGGTGCCGCTATGGGAAGCGGCGCGGATGCAGCGATTGAGGCGGCGGATGTGGTATTTATGACTTCTTCTATGGAGGCAATCCCGCAGTCTCTCCTAATTGCCAGGACAACAGCGGTGATTGCCCGGCAGAATGTATTTCTTGCACTTGCGATAAAGATGCTGGTTATGGTTCTGGGGCTTGCCGGCCTTGCAAATATGTGGATGGCAGTTTTAGCGGATACCGGAGTGGCGATGCTGTGTATTCTGAATTCCGTAAGGGTACTCTATAAAAAGGTGTAACAGGAGCAGTTGTAAGGATTAATTATAAAAAATAAGAAAAGGGACGCGGATTGTTACGAAGGCGTTCCTTTTTTATAATAAAGAGTAAAGCTGGGAAGGATATAGAGGGGCAGACGAGATGGATTACTTGACCCCGAAGCATATTTTTCGTATAATAATACCTGAACGGTTGTTCACATGAAGGGAGATTCGGTATATGGAAATAGAACATTGTGATTTCATGCATGTACACGAAGATATTGTAAAGACGGTTCGGGAGAATATGCCTGAACCAGAGGAACTTCAGGATCTGGCGGACTTTTTCAAAGTATGCGGTGATTCCACCAGAATTAAAATTTTATGTGTTCTGTGGCAGTCCGAGATGTGTGTATGTGATATTGCACAGTCACTCGGTATGACACAGTCGGCGATATCACATCAGCTCAGGGTGCTGAAGCAGATGAAACTGGTTACGAACCGCAGAGAGGGAAAGACAGTGTTCTATTCTCTTGCGGACAGTCATATTAAAACTATTATGAACCAGGGGTTAGAACATATCAGAGAATAAAATAACGGTGAAAGGAAAACGAGGGGGCCAAAATGCCAAGGGAAGTTAAGCAGAAATGCATTGAAATCGGAATCGGCCTGCTATTATATATCAATGCATTATTTTCAGTCAGGCACTGGGATATGACAGAAAGGACAAAATTGCTTTTGTATTTACTGCCATATCTGGTAATGTCTTTAGGAATATTCTGGAACATTCTGAAGAACGTGAGAAAATTACATATTTTTGATGAGAATCTGCTGATGATACTTGCTACAGTGGGTGCGTTGGCAATCGGCAGATATACGGAAGCTGTCGGTGCGATCCTTTTTTTTCAGTTCGGCAAGACGGTGGAAGTGATTTCACTGTCCACGACAAAGAAGTCGATCGCCAAGTTTATGGATATCCGGCCGGAATATGCAAACCGTAAGATACGGGGGCGTGAGGAAAAGGTACATCCCAGGGAACTGCAGCTAAGACATATTATAGTGATCAGGCCGGGAGAACGGATCCCGGTGGATGCAGTGATTACTCAGGGCATGAGTATGGTGGATACGAAGGCTTTGACGGGCGAATCGGAACCAAGGGAAGTTAAGATTGGTGACAGGCTTTACAGCGGCAGTATTAATATCAGCGGAGTGCTGGAAGCGAGGGTATCTAAGGTCTATGCGGACTCCACTGCTTCGAGGATTCTGGAACTGGTGGAGAATGCCAACAATAATAAGGCGCGGAGTGAGAGCTTTGCAGACAAATTTACCCGCTTTTATACACCGGTGGTTACGCTGATCGGCATACTTGTTATGATTCTTCCGCCAATGATGCTGCAGGGAACAGACCAGGAGACCTGGCTATACCGGGGACTCATTTTTCTGGTTGCGGCCTGTCCCTGCGGTCTGCTTGTTTCGGTGCCTCTTGCATTTCTTGGAGGGATTGGCGCGGCATCACGTCAGGGCGTGCTGATTAAGGGCAGCAATTACCTGGAGGCGCTTTCTAAAACTGAGACTTTTGTTTTTGATAAGACGGGTACGCTAACGGAAGGTATTTTCCATGTGAAGGAGATCTGTCCGAAGCATATGGATGAGGCTGAACTGTTGGAGATTACTGCCTACGGGGAATCTTATTCCAACCATCCGATCGCCGTGTCTCTGCGGGCTGCTTACGGGAAGACGATAGACAGCAGCCGGGTTGAGTCTATTCAGGAGTCCTCAGGGTTTGGGGTTTGTGCTCAGATTGACGGCAGACAGGTGTATATCGGGAATTCCAAGTATATGAACCAGCAGGGATTTTTCTACCAGCCGGTACAGGAGATTGGTACGGCTGTCCATGTGGCCGTGGATGGAGAATACGAAGGTTATATTCTGATTGCGGATGTGATCCGGCCGGATGCGAAGTGGACTGTGCACTGGCTGCAGAAGCACCAGATCGAGTCTGTTATGCTTACCGGAGATAATGAGAGAGTGGCGGATGATGCTGCGAAACAGTTGGGCATTGAATATGTCTATGCGAATCTGATGCCCGAGGACAAGGTGGAGCAGGTGAAAGAGTTCATGGAGAGCCAGATGGAATCGGAGAAGCTTGCATTTGTCGGCGATGGGATTAACGATGCGCCGGGACTGGCACTGGCAGACATAGGGATTGCCATGGGCGGTCTGGGAGCAGATGCCGCACTGGAAGCCGCGGACATTATACTGATGGAAGATGAACCATCCAGGATTGTGAATGCGATTAAGATTTCCAGGGGAACAATCCGTGCGGTAAAACAGAATCTGGTGTTTGCCATAGGCATGAAGGTGATTCTTTTATTCTTGGCAGCCCTTGGCTATGTGACGATGCAGAATGCTATTATTGCAGATATGGCAGTAATGTTAATTAATATATTGAATTCTTTCTGGGTATTGAAGTATCCGGAATAAAAGGAGCAGATATGAGAAAAGTTTTTGTATGTGCCGTGATGGCGGTTATCCTGCTGACGGGCTGCGGCAAAAATTATGTGGCAGAAGGTACTGCGCTTTTAGAAGAGCAAAAGTATGAAGAGGCTGTCAGCTCTTTTGAAAAGGCAGTAGAGGAAAAGACAGATACAGCTGAAGCCTACAGAGGGCTCGGGATGGTTTACTATGAACAGCGGGATTATGAGAAGGCCAGGGATGCATTTCTGCAGGTGCTGGATAATGAAGGAAAAGCGACGCCGGTTCTTTACAATCTATTAGGAATTTGTTCCATGCATCTGGATGATGTGCAGGGGGCACTGGATGCATTTAAAGAGGGCATTGCACTGGCAGAGGGAACAGCCAGCTCGGATGATCCAGATTATACTGAGGTGCTGCAGGAGATGAAGTTTAACGAAGTGGTGTGCTATGAAAAGCTTCTTGACTGGGAGAGTGCGAAGGCGAAGATACAGGAATATGTCAGCCAGTATCCCGATGATGAAGAGGCACAGAAGGAGGCTGCTTTTCTCAGCACAAGATAAGCCTTTTGGCAACAGGAGAAATGTATGAAATATAGTTATCAGATAACAGAATACTGTCACCGGTTTCTGGAGATGTATATTGAGCCGGGAGATGTCTGTGTGGATGCTACGGCCGGTAATGGAAACGATACAGAGTTTCTGTGCCGGCTGGCAGGCAGCACAGGAAAGGTGTATGCGTTTGACATCCAGCAGGAGGCATTAGCGCATACGGCGGAGAGAATAGAGAAACTGGGATTTGGATCCAGGGCCCGCCTGATACAGGACGGTCATGAGAAGATGGGAGAATACGTGAAAGAAGACGTATCTGCCATCGTTTTTAATTTTGGATATCTGCCGGGCGGAGACCACAACATATCCACAAAAGCAGAGACCAGTATCCTTGCGATCGAGGAAGGAATGAAACTTCTGAAGCCGGATGGAGTGATAAGTCTGTGTATTTACAGCGGACGGGACTCGGGATATGAAGAGAAAGAAGCAGTTCTATCCTATTTGAAAGCTGTGGATCCCAGGAAGTGGCTCGTCATAGTAAATCAGTTTTACAATCGTCAGAATGACCCGCCGATTCCCGTCTTTCTGGTCAGGCTGAATTAAGAAACCGCGTAATTATGCATAAAAACAGGTGAAATATCCAGAAAAAAGATTTATAATAGGAAAATCAGAAGAAATTTATAGCGAGATAGGGAGAGAATAACATGACCAGTGAATTTACAATTGCAGTGCATGCACTTGTCTTTTTAAACCATAAAGGAACCGTATATTCCAGCGAAGGGCTGGCAGAGAATATTTGCACAAATGCTGCAAGGATACGCAAGATTATGGTAAAACTAAAAAAAGCCGGACTGGTGGAGACAAAAGAGGGAATAGAAGGCGGATATCTTTTTGTAAAGAACAGTGAGGAGACAGACCTCTGCACAATTGCAGATGCGCTGGAATTTTCCTTTGTATCATCCGGATGGAAAAGCGGCAGTTCAGAGTTGAAATGTCTGATAGCTTCCGGAATGGCCGGAGTCATGGAAGATGTGTATAATGACTTGGATCAGCAGTGCCGCAGGCGTTTGCGCGAGATAACAGTAGCAGATCTGGACAAGCAGATCTTCAAAATTTGAGAATATTCTGAAAATGAAAGGCAAAGGGGTCAGTCCCCTTTGCAGAGGGGTCTGACCCCTTTGCAATATGGACTGCCCCCCTTGACAGGTTTACAATATGACATTATTTGAAATTGAGGAACAAAGGGAAGCGGTAATTCTTGTGGGAATACAGCTCAATGAGAATGAGCAGACCGAGGAGTCGCTGGATGAACTGGCTGAGTTGGTGAAGACTGCCCGGGCAGAAGTGGCGGGGCGGGTGATTCAAAAACGTGAGGCCATTCATCCAACTACGTATGTAGGAAAAGGAAAGCTTCTGGAGCTAAAGGAAGTCCTCTGGGAGACGGAGGCAACGGGAATTGTATGCGATGACGAACTGACATCGGTGCAGCTGCACAATCTGGAACGGGAACTGCAATGTAAGGTGATCGACCGGACGCTGCTTATACTGGATATTTTTGCTGCCAGAGCCGTCAGCAGTGAAGGTAAAATTCAGGTGGAACTGGCTCAACTGAAATATCGTGCTTCGCGTCTGGTGGGCCTGCGGGATTCCTTATCGAGGCTTGGCGGCGGAATCGGAACACGCGGACCCGGGGAAAAGAAGCTGGAGATGGACAGGCGTCTGATCCGGGAACGGATCAGCAAATTAAAGAAGGAACTCCGGGAAGTCGAACAGCACCGGGAATTGATACGTACACAGCGGAAAGCGTCACATAAGAAAATTGCGGCGCTGGTGGGATATACCTCTGCCGGCAAAAGCAGTATTGAAAATGCGCTGACCGGTGCTGGGATTCTGGCGGATGCAATGCTGTTCTCGACACTGGACACGACAACCAGGGTTCTGGAACTTGACAAAAAGCAGGAGATTCTGCTGACAGATACGGTTGGATTTATCCGAAAATTGCCTCACCATTTGATTGAGGCATTCAAAAGTACACTTGAGGAGGCCAAATATGCGGACATAATCATTCATGTCGTAGATGCATCTAATCCCCAGATGGACAGTCAGATGTATGTCGTTTACGAGACTCTGCGTCAGCTGGGCGTGGAAGGCAAACCGGTGATCACACTGTTCAATAAGCAGGATAAGCTGGAGGAACCCGGCAGTTTCCGGGATTTTCAGGCAGAATATTCGATCCTGACGTCGGCAAAGACCGGGCAGGGGCTGGAGGAGCTGAAAACGGCACTTTTGGAAATCATACGCAGCGGCCAGATTTATATCGAGAAAATGTATCCCTTTGAGGAAGCCGGGAAGATACAGTTAATACGAAAGCACGGACAGCTTCTGGAGGAGGAATATGTGCCAGAGGGGATTTCGGTAAAGGCCTACGTTACAAAGGAGATATATGGAAAAATATGAGACTGATAATATAGAAGAAAATAAAAATCCGCTGGCCACAGAGCCGCTGGGGAGATTGATTGGAAAGTTTGCCGTACCGGCCGTTATCAGTATGCTGGTAAGCGCATTATATAATATAGTAGATCAGATCTTTATCGGACAGGGAGTCGGCATGCTGGGAAATGCTGCTACAAATATAGCATTTCCTGTCACAACAATCGCGACAGCGACAGCGCTGCTTCTGGGAATCGGAAGTGCCTCTAACTATAATCTGGAAATGGGTGCCGGAAAAGAGAAAAGGGCCAGTGAAATCGCAGGTACGGGCCTGGCATCACTTGTCATCAGCGGTATTGCGATCGCCGTCATTGTTCTGGTATTTCTAGAACCGCTGCTGCATGTTTTCGGTACAACCAGTGAAGTGCTGCCCTATGCAATGGATTATACCGGGATAACCGCGCTGGGACTTCCCTTTTTCATTCTGACAACCGGAGGAAATCATCTGATCAGGGCGGACAGGAGTCCTACTTATTCTATGGTGTGCATGCTGACAGGGGCAGTGCTGAATACGATTCTGGATCCCATTTTCATTTTTGTGTTCCACTGGGGGATAAAAGGGGCTGCGGCCGCTACAGTAATAGGACAGGTAGTTTCAGGCCTTCTGGTAATACTGTATTTTATAAAATATAAAAAAATGGATCTCAAAGCAGCTTCACTGCGTCCAAGAGCCATGTATCTGAAGTCAATCGCGTCACTGGGAATGGCATCCTGTATCAATCAGCTTGCTATGACCGTCGTGCAGATCGCTATGAATAATACCCTCCGCCATTATGGGGCGGCTTCCGCATATGGAAGCGATATACCGCTGGCCTGTGTTGGTGTTATTTCGAAAGTGAACAGTGTGTTTCTGGCTATCTGCATTGGAATATCTCAGGGCTGCCAGCCGATCTGGGGATTTAATTACGGCGCAAAGAACTATGAGAGAGTCAGAAGTACATATAAAAGAGCGGCGGTTTTGTGTACAGCAATCGCAACCTTGTTCTTTTTAAGCTTTCAGATATTCCCGCGTCAGATAGTCAGCATCTTCGGAAGCGGAAGTGAGCAGTATTTTCATTTTGCGGACAGGTATCTGGAAATTTTTATGTTCATGACCTTTGCAAATGGAATACAGCCCATGTCATCGGGATTCTTTACATCAATTGGCAAGGCTAAGCTGGGAATTGTGATGTCCCTGACGAGACAGGTGCTCTTTTTGCTGCCGCTGATCTTGATATTCCCTTTGTTCATGGGAATAGACGGCGTCATGTATGCAGGACCAATCGCGGATGCCGCCGCAGCGGTCATTGCCATCGTATTTGCCTACAGACAATTGAAAAAAATGAAATCTCCGGCGATTCTGTCAGAAATGCCGGAGAATGGAGCTGCCAAATAGGCAGGATATGAACTAAAAAAGATAGGGGGCCGAAGGTGTCTCCGGATAGCTCCCCATAGATACCAGCAGCTGCAGTCCGATTTCACGGGCTGTCAATACAGAATTCTTTACGGCGCTTGCATCACCGGTCACGGCCACGATTACTTCATTCGAATGACTGGTTCCCCGGTCCGGAGTCATGTATTTGATAATCTCAACGGGGGAAGACTTGACAGCCAGGTCCGCCATCACAAGTCCAATTGCAGCCGGAGACCCGCAGAAGAAACCAAATGGCTTTCCAATGGGAGCATCAAATGCCATATTCAGTGCCTGGTCTGCATTTGCGGAATATGTAAACTCCAGATGGCCTGCATCACTGATGTAGAGCTCACCTGCATATTTTTTCGTATACTCGACAGCAATCTCAATAGCCCGGCGGACATCAGAAACATTGTCTCCGCCGAGGATGATATAGTTGCCGTGGCCGCCCCAGCCCTTGGTATCCCGTGGCAGCTCAATAGAAACGACTTCCGTGTTGGTTGACTTGACCGCTTCATCCACAGCATTGATCTGTCCGGCAGCGCCGGTCCGTGAACTGAGCAGACCAAGACTTCGGTAAGACCTGGGCAGATGCATCTGCTCCAGCAAAGCAGGAGTGACCCCGGGGATCACAAGCCCTATTGTATCCAAAACGGTCGTGCCCACAAACTCTGTCATAGAACAGTCCATTGGTATATTTTCAATTCCTTTTACGTTAAGCATATAAAAACTCCTTTTATCTATTTTAAATGTAACACTTCTTAATCATTACCTTATTCCGCAGGGCACGAGTTACGGTGTGTCCATTGGAATGATACTTTCTACAGGAAACCTCCATCCAGTCCAATCACCTGTCCGGTCAGATAAGCATGCCCCTGAGCCAGATCCAGAACCAGGTCAGCCACTTCCTCAGGAGTCCCAAAACGTCCCGCCGGAACCTCCTCCATCAGCATCAGTCGTTCCTCTTCAGAAAGCTGTGCATTCATCACAGTATCAATCACTCCGCAGGCAATCGCATTGACCTGAATATTACTCGGAGCCAGCTCCTTAGCCAGAGCCTTAGTCAGTCCGTTAACCCCCGCTTTGGAGGCAGAATAGGCCGCCTCACAGGAAGCCCCGGAAGTCCCCCACATAGAGGAAATATTAATAATCTTCCCGGCCTTCTGCGCAACCATATATGGAACCGCAGCCCGGGAACAATAAAACACAGATGAAAGATTCGTATGCAGAATCCTGTCCCAGTCTGCGTCCGTCATATCCGTCAGCAGTCCGATAAAAGCAGTCCCCGCATTATTCACCAGCACATCCAGCCCCGGTACTTCATTCTTAATCTCTCCGAAGATACTTCCAACGTCCAAAGCGGAACCTACATCTCCCGGTACAGCCCGGCATAATCCTCCTGCCGAAACAATCTCCTCACAGACCGCATCCAGATCAGCAGAATGCCTGCTGTTAATAAAAACATAATACCCGAGCCGCCCAAAAGCAACAGCACAGGCTCTTCCAATTCCTCTCGACGCCCCTGTAACCAGGACACATTTACGCTCCATAGTAAAACCTCACTTCAATAATTCTTCTGATATTATACTCTATACATTAAAAAAAGTATACCATATTCTGCAGCTTGCTGCAGATCCGCCCGAAGGGCATGAATTACGGGATGCCCTTTGGGTATACCATATTCTGCAGCTTGCCCAGGTTCTCCTGTCTTTTTCCTTTACTCCAGCTTACACCCGTAACCCGTTTCCAGCCCCCTGTGTCCGTTTCCAGCGGTCCCTGCCGTTTTGGAATTTTGTACAGCGTACTTTAGTCTACTTCCCGCATTTTGTGGTTGTGATTGAGATGTGCTTATGATATGATTTCCTTATAAATGGGATTTTGCAAACCCCCTACTGTCACCTTGATTCTCAGCCGAACCAGGTGATGCATAAAAGTGAAAAAGTGAAAGAGGTAGACACATGTTATCCAAGTTCAGTGTGAAGAAACCGTACACCGTCGTAGTAGCCGTCGTGCTGATATTAATTTTGGGATTTGTATCATTTGATAAAATGACAGTAGACCTGCTGCCGGATATGAATCTTCCCTATGCGGTTGTTATGACTACATATGCGGGAGCAAGTCCGGAGGAAGTAGAGACTACCGTCACGAAGCCGGTAGAACAGGCAATGGCAACCATCAGCAATATTAAAACTGTCAGCTCTTCTTCCAGAGAAAATGCATCCACAGTTATCCTGGAATTTGAACAAACGGCCAATATGGACTCTGCGACCATTGAGATGCGGGAGAGTCTGGATCAGATCAGTTCGTACTGGCCGGATACGGTGGGAAATCCAATCATCATGAAGCTCAACCCGACCATGATGCCCGTCATGATCCCTGCGATCAGCGTGGACGGAAAAGAACCGGCAGAGAGCACAAAGATCATAGAAGAGGACGTGCTTCCCGAGATTGAGAGTCTGGAAGGCGTGGCATCTGTTAATACATTCGGAGATATCGAGGAGACAATCCGGATTACGGTAAAAGAAGATAAAGTAAGCAGTGTAGATGCTTCTGTCCAGAATCAGCTGGATCATAAGTTTAATGAAGCTACGGATGCACTGAATCAGGCAAAAGCCCAGGTGGAAAATGGAAAGGCCCAGCTGGAATCCGGCAAGAGCCAGGCAGCAGGACAGATGGCGGATGCAGAGGCCCAGCTTGCCCAGAGCGATGCGGAATTGACCCAGGGGCAGATGGAAGTCAATGAGAAGCTCAGTGAGATCCAGGTGGCAGAGGCTGCACTGGAACAGGCCATGGCTCAGATTGACGCCAGCGAGCAGGCACTGATGCAGCAGAAACAGGAGCTGGAAGAGCTGAATAATCAGCGGGAACAGATTGAGGCCCAATACCAGCAGGTGATGCAGGCAATTGCAGAGAGTGGAGAGACACCAGAACTGCTCATAGCCAAGGGAACACTGACAGCCCAGTTGGCTGTTCTGGAGCGTTATGACGAATCCATGGCTGCAATTGAGCAGGGGCTTGCACAGGCGGTGCAGAGTAGGGAGACCATTACCCAGAAGCAGGCAGAGCTTGCGGAGGGCAAAGCAATGCTGATCCAGGTGCAGGAGCAGCTGAATGCCGGGACGATCACACTGGCCCAGGCCAGAGCCCAGCTTTCTACAGCCCAGCTGGAGGCCGCAATGCAGATGAGCCAGGCCTCCGCCCAGCTGGCGGTGGGTGAGGCGGAACTGAAGAGTAAAGAGGCAGAGATCAAGACTGCCAAGGAAGAGGCAAAGTCAGCCGCTAATGTCAAATCCATGCTGACGGCCGAGACGATACAGACTGTGCTGGCAGCTCAGAATTTCAATATGCCGGCAGGATATGTAAATGAAGATGGAATCGATTATTTAATCCGTGTGGGGGACAAGTTCCAGTCTCTGGAGGATCTGAAAGATCTGGTACTGGTAGACATGGAAGGGATCAACCCGATTAAGCTTTCTGACATAGCAGAGGTAGAGCGGGTAGACAATGCAGCGGATACTTATGCAAAACTGAACGGAGAGAACGGCATCTTACTGCAGGTACAGAAGCAGACGGGGTATTCCACCGGGGAAGTGACAGACAGGATCCTGGAACGTTTTAAACAGATACAAAAAGAGAATAAGGATATTCAGGTTGTTGTTCTTATGAATCAGGGCGTCTATATTGATATGGTAATTGGCTCTGTACTTCAGAATTTGCTGTTTGGTGCAATACTGGCGATACTGATTCTGCTGCTGTTCCTAAAGGACATCCGGCCCACATTCGTAATTGCCTGCTCCATCCCGATCAGTATCCTGACGGCCATTGTGCTGATGTATTTCAGCGGAGTGACGATGAACGTAATTTCTCTGTCGGGTCTGGCGCTCGGTGTTGGAATGCTGGTAGACAATTCGATTGTCGTGATTGAAAATATTTATCGCATGCGCAATGAGGAACATGCATCTGCCAGAGAGGCAGCGATTAAGGGCGCCCAGCAGGTGGCCGGGGCCATCATGGCTTCTACGCTCACTACGGTATGCGTATTCCTTCCGATTGTGTTTACCGAGGGAATTGCAAGACAGCTCTTTGTGGATATGGGACTGACCATTGCTTATTCACTGCTTGCCAGCCTGATCGTAGCGCTGACGCTTGTACCTATGATGTCTGCAGGGCTGCTGAGAAAAACGGATCAGAAGGAATCCAGGTTCTTTATACACCTGAAAAATATTTATGAGAAATTACTGCGTGGCGCACTCCGCGTGAAACCTCTTGTACTGGTTGGAGCACTTGTCTTGTTCGTCGTAAGCGGCGTATTGTCACTATCAAGAGGAACCGCATTTATGCCGGAAATGCAGAGTACGGAAATCAGCATGTCCATTGAGACTCCGGACGGGACTTCACTGCAGGATACTGCTGAAGTGGCGGATCAGTTCACAGAAAAGCTTCAAAAAATTAAAGACATTGGCGATGTAGGCGGCATGGCTATGAGCGGCGGTATGATGGGCAGCGGAGGCACGGCCACAAACCAGGTTGAGTTCTATGCACTGTTGAAAGAAGAACGCTCCATGTCAGACGGCGAAATACAGAAAGCAATAGAAAAGCTGGCAATGGAAGAAGATGTGGAGCTTTCCCTGAGTATGTCCAATATGGATATGAGTTCACTCGGAGCATCGGGAATCTCCGTACAGATTAAAGGCCGGGAGCTGGACAAATTGCAGGAAATCGCAAAGGATATTGCAGGAATCCTTGAGGGAGTCAAAGGCACAAAGAATGTGTCCGACGGAATGGATGAGACAACAGAAGAACTGCGTGTAATCGTAGATAAGC
Source organism: Clostridium sp. D5 (assembly GCF_000190355.1). Lineage (NCBI taxonomy): Bacteria > Bacillati > Bacillota > Clostridia > Eubacteriales > Clostridiaceae > Clostridium > Clostridium sp. D5. The sequence continues at coordinate 214,351 of NZ_GL870813.1, forward strand.
AAAAAGCGGTTTCTCATAATCTGACTGTTGCCCAGGTTTATCAGGAGCTGGCTAAGAAACTGAAAGAACCGACTTCTTCTACGAAGCTGGATATGGATACCTCCTCGATCGGGATAGTCGTGGCAGATCAGAAGAATCAGGAGCTGACCCGGGATCAAATAAAGGACATGAAACTGGATGTAAAAAAACAGGACGGCTCGACAGAACAGGTTGCCTTAAAAGATATTGCATCCTTTGAGACAGGATATGGGCTTCAGTCGATTTCCAGAAGTTCACAGAGCAGATATATCAATGTGACAGCGGAAGTGGATGAGGACGATAATATCGGCCTGGTCAGCAGCCGTGTGGAAAAGGCTATGAAATCTTATGAGCTGCCGGACGGATATACTGCGGAAATGCAGGGTGAGGATGAGACGATCAGGGAGACCATGGTAGAGCTGCTCAAGATGCTTGCTTTGGCGGTTGTGTTTATGTATTTGATCATGGTAGCGCAGTTCCAGTCTCTGCGCTCGCCGTTTATCGTTATGTTTACAATCCCGCTGGCTTTTACAGGCGGACTTTTCGGGCTCTGGATCACAGGAAGCCCGGTAAGTGTAATTGCTATGGTCGGATTTGTTATGTTATCCGGAATTATTGTCAATAATGGTATAGTGTTCATTGATTATGCGAACCAGCTGATATCCCAGGGGATGGAACAAAAGGAAGCGCTTGTGGAAGCGGGGCGGACAAGACTCCGTCCGATTATCATGACGGCTCTTACAACGATTCTGGGATTGTCAACAATGGCAATCGGTATTGGTTCTGGTGCAGATATGGTACAGCCGATGGCGGTGGTGACGATCGGCGGTCTTATATATGGAACTGCATTAACATTATTTGTGGTACCGTGTATCTATGCTTTGTTTCATAAGAAGGAGAAAGCCAGATTGCGGGAAGGCATTGAGGAGGAGCCGGTTAAATGATTGATGAAGCCATAGCATTTGCGTCCAGGGCGCACGAGGGACAATTCCGGAAAGGAACAAAAAGGCCATATATCGTGCACCCTGTAGAAGTGGCCGAAATTGTAGGCACAATGACGGCAGATGATGAGATCATCTGTGCGGCAATTCTGCATGATACGATTGAGGATTGTGCAGGTGTAACAGAGGAGATCCTGAAAAAAGAATTCGGGGAGCGGGTAGCTTCCATAGTGGCTCAGGAGAGCGAGGATAAGTCCCTGAGCTGGGAGGAGAGGAAAGGAGCCACTATACGGCATCTGGGGATGGCACCTTTCCCGGTAAAGCTGATTGGACTGGCAGACAAGCTCTCAAACATGAGGGATATTGACAGGGATTATCCAGTTCTGGGGGATGAACTTTGGAAAAGGTTCCGCATGCAGAGCAAAGCGGCAATGGGCTGGTATTACAAGGGGATCAGGGATGTCCTGAGACCCGAGTTTGAAGGCGCGGCAGCTTTCGAAGAATACTGCACTCTGGTGGAGAAGAATTTCGGCAGCGAGCCGGCTTCGCTGGAGTGGTAAATAAATCTGGGGGATTTGTAATGAAACGGATTTTAATGTTGGGGACGGGTGGGACGATTGCGTGCAAACACACGGAGAGCGGACTGACACCCGCGATCACGCCGGAAGAACTGATCGGGTTCATACCTGATGTAAAAAGAGTATGTGAAGTGCATACCCTTCAGGTATGCAACGTGGACAGTACGAATGTGACGCCGGTGCACTGGGAAATGATGAGCCGGGCAGTCGAAGAAAATTATAAGGATTATGACGGATTTGTGTTGTGCCATGGGACGGACACGCTTGCATATACTGCTGCTGCGCTGTCCTATATGATTCAGAATTCCAGAAAGCCGATTGTAATCACCGGTGCGCAGAAGCCGATCGATGAGGAAAATACGGACGCGCGGACCAATCTGCTCGACAGCTTTATCTATGCGGCAGATGATGGCTCAAGAGATGTGAATATCGTGTTTGACGGAAAAGTGATTACAGGCACAAGGGCGAAAAAGGAGCGGGCAAAGAGCTATAATGCTTTTTCCAGCATCAATTTTCCATACCCCGCAGTGATCCGGGAACAGGAAGTAATACGTTATATACCGCCGCAGGTTTATGAAGGAGAGGTAAAGTTCTATCATGAGATGAATGACAGCATCTATGTATTGAAGCTGATTCCCGGCATGGCCCCCGGGATTTTGGACTGCCTGTTTGGAAGATACCGGTGTATCGTAATTGAAAGTTTTGGTGTGGGCGGCATACCGGAATATCTGGTGGATAAATTTTATGAAGTGATGAAGAACTGCAGGTCGCAGGGCAAGCTTGCCATTATAGCAACTCAGGTTGTGAAAGAGGGCAGTGATATGATGGTATATGAAGTCGGGAAAAAAGTAAAACAGGACTTCGACCTGCTGGAAACTTATGATATGACGCTGGAGGCCACAATAACAAAGGCCATGTGGCTTATGGCAAGGTCTGATCTGAGTTATGAAGATATGAAAACGGAGTTTTACAGGACAGTGAATTGTGATATACTGGGATACAAAAAGAGACGGGATTTGGTTTCTGACCAATGATACGGAGGCGGAAAGATGGGAAAGACAAAAGTCATATGTTTTGCAAATAACAAAGGCGGCAGCGGAAAATCCACAACCTGTTCCAATGTGGGATATGGACTCACACAGCTGGGAAAGAATGTGCTGATGATAGATGGTGATATGCAGCTGAATCTTTCCCTGTCCCTCTTTGATGAGGAGCAGGTTCTGGCATATGCCCAGAGCGAGAAGAATCTGTACGAGGGAATCAAACAGCAGGATGACCTGAGCGGCTATATCGTGCATTCTCCTTATGAAGGACTGGATCTGATCCCATCCTCCACATTGATGAGTTCCATCGAATATGAGCTTTTTACCAAATGGCAGAGAGAGTATATCCTGAGAAAATGCCTGACCCCCGTCAGGGATTCCCAAATATACGACTATATTCTGATCGATGCGCCGCCGACACTGGGCGGCTGGGTTATGAACATCCTCTGCGCTTCAGATGAAGTGATCATCCCCGTGGAGTCGACGCCATGGGGGCTTTTCGGGTTAGGCAATATGTTTGAATTTCTGGAAGAGGTAAAACAGATTGCCCCGGATCTGAAACTGGGCGGAATTGTGATTACAAAAGTAGATACGAGGAAAAATTATTTCAAACAGACCCTGGAGACCCTGAAAGAACTGGAAAATGTAAAGGTTTATGATACATATATCCGCGTGGACAGCGGAATTGAATGGTCCCAGGACAACAATGCCCCGATTATGGCATATAAGAAAAGCAGCCGGAGCGCTGCAGAGTACATGGAACTGTCAAAAGAGATTGCGAAGCAGCAATAGGAATACAGAATGGAAAAGGTGAGTGCATGCATCCGGAATTGATCAGGGAATTATCTGTGATCACAGAGGAAGAACAGATGATATTGGACGGCAGAAAGGGAATCGACCCGCACCTGTATACAGAAAAAAAAGAGCTGATTGTAGACTGCGAGAAGCTTCTGAAAAAGGGAAAGCTGATTCAGGTCCGGCCTCATACTCGTTTTGTGAACTTTCCGAAACACCGGCACAACTATGTGGAAGTGATCTATATGTGCCAGGGGACAACCACGCATTTTGTAGACGGCAACGAGGTGGTGCTGGAGCAGGGGGACCTGCTGTTTCTGAATCAGAATGCGGTGCAGGAGATCCTTCCGGCGGGAAAAGATGATATTGCAGTGAATTTTATTGTCCTTCCGGAGTTCTTTAATATGGCTTTCTCCATGATGGGGGAAGAGGAAAATATGCTGAAAGAATTTCTCGTGGGAACACTTTGCGGCAAGAACGAGAAAACGTCCTATCTTTATTTTCATGTGGCGGATGTTCTTCCCATTCAGAACCTGGTAGAGAACATGGTGTGGACTATCTTCTATGGTTTATCGAATAAACGCAGCTGCAACCAGATCACGATGGGGCTTTTGTTTCTTCAGCTTCTAAATTATATGGACAAGATGGAGACTGGCAGCAGGCAGTTTGACAAGGAACTGACCGGAGTGGTGCTGAATTATGTGGAAGAGCATTACCGCAGCGGGACGCTGTCTGAGCTGGCTGAGATGCTGGGTTATGATGTATACTGGCTGAGCAGAGAGATTAAGAAGCGCACGGGCAGAACATATAAACAACTCCTTCAGGCGCGGCGCATGAACCAGGCCGCTTATCTTCTCACCAGCAGTACGCTGCCGGTTTCTGATATTATAGAATCTGTGGGCTATGATAATACCAGCTATTTTTACCGGAAGTTCAAGGAGAAGTATGGTATGAGCCCAAAGGAATACCGGGAAAGACTGTAGGCGGGGATGAAGATCCCTGCTTTTCTTGTTTCACAGGAAAATGCTTCCTATGAAATAAAAAGACCTCCTGGCGGGATGCGCATTGTGACGCAAAAGGCAGATGCCACGATGCGGCCGTCGCTGAAACGGGGGTTGCAAACAAAACTCTATTTTAAAGAAAGGAATAAAAAAGAACGATGGAAAAAAGTAATTTTACCTGTGATCTTCATACGCATACAACACGGTCTGACGGAGCGGACACTCCTATGGAGGTGATTCAACGGGCGGCAGCCCTGGGTGTACGTGTGCTGGCGCTGACGGATCATGATACAGTTCCCAGGAGAGTATACAGTGAGGCAGGCAGTGAAACTGACCTCCCCGCGCTTGCTAAAGCAGCAGGCGTGAAACTGCTGCTGGGAACAGAGATTTCCTGTGAGACAGAGGTGGAAGACGTACATATTATTTGTCTTGGATGCAGCTGGGAGGATGCATGGTTTTCAGAGATGGAGCGGGCTGTGTCGGTATCCAGACGTGAGAGCTACCAGATCCTTCTGAAACGGCTGGGAGAGGATGGAATCAACATCACGTGGGACGAAGTTCTGGACAATGACGGGCACCCGATAAAAGAGGAACACGTCATGAAGAAAATGATTTTTGAACAGATGGCGTGGAAGGGGTATGCCCAGAACTGGAAACAGGCAAAACTGATGATAAAAAATACACCCAGATATCAGATAAAGCGTGAAAAACCAGATCCTGCAGCGGTAATCCGGGAGGTGCACCGTACAGGCGGAATTGCGATTCTGGCACATCCTTTCCTGATTGCCAGGCACGCTGAAAAAAATGGGGAAACAATGACGCGGAAAGAGTATATAGATCTGCTTGTGGAGGCAGGGCTGGATGGAATTGAGGCCTGCTATACTTATGATAAGACCAGTTATGAAGGCCCTCTTAGTAAGCGTGAGATTGAAGGCTTTATCCGTGAGAACTATGAGGGCAGAGTGGAGATTATGTCGGGCGGATCAGATTACCATGCGGATCAGAAGAAGGGCGTGGCAAATCCGCGGGAGATCGGAGAATGCGGGGTGACGGAGGCATATTTTTATGGGAACCGTCTGCTGGCCGGTCTGGTATCGAAGGCAGAGGAGTAATCTTTTTCGTGAAAATCAGAGAAAATAACACTCTATTCTGATATAATTAAATAAATTAGTAAATTGAAGTCAGTGATGAAAGGAGGATTAACATGAGATTTGCATTTATAATTATGGGAGAGAATTTTGATCCCCAAAAAGATTGCGTGGGCATACATAATGGAGCCGTGCAGACAATTGGTGTATCCAGTTTGGAAGAAGCGTGTGAAGTATCTAAAAGGCTATATGAAGAAGGGATAGATTGTATAGAACTTTGCGGTGCATTTGGAGCAGATGGAGCCAAATCAATTATTGATATTACTGAGAATAAGATTCCGGTCGGCTTTGTAACTCATTTGCCGGAACAGGATGAGATTTTTCAAAAAACTTTTGAAATGCCTTAAGTAATTCAGAATGAAATATCTATCTAAGAGTAACCAAAGAGGAGGGGGATTCAGAAATGGATTATAATGGAGGTACTGAAAATCAAAACAGTGGCAACAGACATAAAAAATGGTATCAAAAAACGGGTTGGATTATCTTATGGTTGATCCTATTTTTTCCTGTAGGCATATTCCTGATGTGGAGGTATGCTAATTGGAAAAAACCTGTAAAAATAGTCATAAGTGCTGTGTTTGCATTCTTAATATATAGCGGTTTCACAGCCTCAAAATTAGAGAGTATTAATATACAGGCTGACACAGAAACTGTTTACAATATTAATGAACAAATACAGATTAAACAAGTAGTCCAGCCAGATAATCAAACGATTACTGCCACGGCTTATAAAACGACTGGTGGTAAAGTTAAATCTTCTGATAATAAAATGTTTTTTACTAATGATGAGCCTGGCACTTACGAAGTTTATGCAGAAGCTTCTGGGATAAAGAGCAATATATTAACCTTCAAGATAGAAGATAAAACTGCTATTTTAAAAGAAAAAGCTAAAAAAGAAGCAGCCGCAGCTAAGAAAAAGGCTAAGGAAGAAGCAGCAGCTAAAAAAGCTGAAGAGGAAAGACTTGCTGCAGAAGCTGAGGCAAAGAAAAAGGCTGAGGAAGAAGCCGCCGCTAAAAAAGAGGAAGAGCGTATTGCTGCGGAAGCTGCCGCTAAAAAAGCAGAAGAGGAACGTATTGCTGCGGAAGCCGCTGCTCAACAGGCAGAACAAGAAAGAATTGCGTCAGAGCAAGCCGCTGCCCAGGCACAACAGCCTCAAGAACAAATGGTTTGGATATCCGCTACCGGAAGTAAATACCATAGCTATTCAAGCTGCGGTAATATGAATCCAGACAATGCTTATCAAATGACGCAGGCAGAGGCCGAAGCAAGTGGATATGGCCGTTGTAAAAAATGTTACTAATCTTAAAAGCTATGATAGACCATGTACAGTCTAAATTGTGGACGGTCTTTTGGGATAGAGGAATCCAGACATCAGAATAAGTCCATTATCAGTTACATTAGAGTGATTGATAATGGGCTTATTTCAGTGCCTGAATTAACTGTATTCAGGGTAAATTATATAAAAAACTTGTATGAAAGAGTATTTTATAGTAAATTTAGTACAAAAGAGTCATAAAAAATAAATTTGACAGGGGGATTTAACGTGAGAAAATGGTGTTTACTTCTTGTCTTCATAGCTGTACTTCTGATCGGATGTTCTGATAATATGCAGACAAAAGAAACAGAAAATACAAAAGAGAAGACAACCATACATATTATGCACTACTGGGGAGAGAACAATGCAGATGAATCAGCCAAATGCTTCCGGGAGATCATAGATAATGAATTTGAGGAAGCATTTCCTAACGTGGAATTAGTGGAAGATGTATATGACACCGAAACATACAAAAGGAGAATTAAAATTATGATGGCATCTAACGAGATGCCGGATATTATGCTTGGACATGGCGGGGGATTTTCAGAGGCTTTTGTTAATTCGGGAAAGGTGCTTGCCCTGGATCCCTATCTGGATGAGGACTACAAAGACAAGATGACTATGCAGGAAAATTTTATCTATGATGGAAAACAGTATGGTATCTGCTACACTTATTGGATGGGCGTCCTATATTGTAATCAGAGCCTGTTCAGCCAGGCAGGAGCCGAGATTCCTCAGACCTATGAAGAATTGCTCCTGGCCAGTAAAAAATTGCGGGAGCATAATATTCAGCCGGTGGCATGTGGTATGCTGGATCAGTGGCATGGACAACAGTGGATTAATAATTTTACGTTACAGTTGGGCGGAGCAGAGCTCTACAACAGGCTGGCAAAAGAGGAAGAGACTCTGGATAATGAGACGTTGGCAACAGCAGCAGACCTGGTACAAAATCTGGTACGGAAGGAAGTGTTCTGTGATGATATGTCTAATTTAATTTCCTCGGAAGCAGAAGAAATGTTTTTAAACGGAGAAACGGCTATGATCTATATTGGCAATTGGTATACGACCACCGCAGAAGAACGGCTGGGAGATAATCTTAGGGTGGTTAAGATGCCGGTTGTGCCCGGAGCGCAGTATCTGGATGACTACCATGGAGGGGGGACCCACGGATTGATGGTTTCAGCAGATACAGAATATCCGGAACTTGCCACAGAGATTGTGGAATGGCTTGCTTATCGGCTTAGTTGTTATCAGCCGCAGAGCAGCACCTTTCAACTTGCAGAGGGGGACCAGAAAAGGAGTATTGATGCTGTCGAAGAGGAAATTCTGCAAATGTATGCTGACAAACAGGAAAGTGGATGTGCCTGGGATACAATAATGACACTCGAAAGCTCGGACAGCTGGCTGGATTTGTGCGGGAAGCTTTATGATTTGAGAGTTAACGGGACCGGATTTACGAAACTTTTGAAAAGCCGGATTGAATGGAGGAACATTAATTGAGCAAGTGGTTTAGCCAAAAGAAGCTTTTAGGGCAGATTCGCGCTTATTATCTGATTCTTTTTGTAGTGATATTTATTGTGTGTGTGGGACTTTATGTGATTACTTCAAATCAGTACACCAAGAACAGCGAAAACAGCAGCCTGGAATATGGAATGAAGATTGCAGAAAGCAATATGCGGGTCTGGTTTGACAATGCTACGAACTGCTCCAAGTCGATTGCTTACAGTGATACTGTTCAGGAAATACTTCAGTCCGGCAGCAATCTGGACTATGAACACAGGCTGTCCCTACAGAAAGAAATCGTACATAGTGCCGCCTGCTTTGACGGAATCTCGTCGATCTTCCTTTTTGATACGGATGGCAATGCGTATGTGTCCGGGGAGATTGACGATGTCGAGGTCATTCGCAAACAGTTAATGGACCATTCTTACTTTGATTCGTCTTTTGGAGAGGCAGATTCAGATAAAGTAACTTCTATTATGACATTTTCATACGAAGACAGCGATACAGGAACCCAGAGACAGGTACTGTCTTTTGTGAGACAGGTCCGGGAACTGAACAGCATGGAGAGTGTAGGTGTATTGGTGGTTAATATTCCAGGGTCTAACGTTGCAGATATCATCAATACAGTCAGTAAACAGACTGGAATTGATCTAATGCTCTATGACTCGGACAGCAATGAAATCATAGCGGCTCAAGGACCTGAATGGGTAGCATCGGAAATAAAAAACAGTCTGGTCAGCCCGGATGAAGAAATTTATAAAGACATTACCCATGGATCGAAGCGTTATCGCATCGGGATCTATGGAAATAAAAATGAATCCTGGGTAATTGCAGGTATGATTCAGAGAAACCTCATGCTGACGGTCCTTCAACCGGCTATTATCATTATCTGCATTGTGTTTGTTCTGGGGATTTTGCTGGGTATTATAGGGGCCTCTTATATTACGGCCAAGATTACCAAGCCATTGTCTAATATTTTGATGTCCATGGAAAGTGTTGGGGATAATCATTTGCAGCGGGTTGTCCTCATAAAGACAAATTATGAGATGGATAATCTCCAGGAAAAATATAATCATATGCTTGATGAACTCGAAAATCTGATGTCTCAGAAGGTAGAAGAACAGCGGATGCGTAAGAAGTATGAGCTGTCTTTGCTTCAGGAGCAGATTAAGCCGCATTTCCTGTATAATACGTTTGACTCCGTATGTGCTCTTGCAAAGCTAGGGAGAACAGAGGATGTATATATTATGATGCAGGCTCTTGGACAGTATTACCGGAGCAGTCTTCATAGAGGGCAGACAGTAATCACAGTGCAGGAGGAATTGAGTATTGTTGAGAATTATCTGGTGATCCAGTCTTTTCGATATGATGATGTATTTGATGTAGTCTATGATGTGGACGAGAGCGTCAAGCGTTGCAAGACGATTAAACTGATTCTGCAGCCTCTGGTAGAAAATGCCATTTATCATGGATTCCGTGAAAATGATCTGACAGGAACTATAGTGATACGGGCAAAGGATGCAGAGAAATATGTGAAAATGCAAGTGGAGGATAACGGAATAGGTATTGAGCCAGATCAGATAGAGCAGATGCTTCATCCGATTCAGGAACAGCGGGGCAGACGATTTGGTCTTCCTGGGACCATACAGCGTATCAATCTGTATTATAATTGCCAGGAAAAGAATCTGGTAGAGATAGAGAGTACCTATGGCAGCGGAACTACGATTACCATTTGGATTCCTAAGGAAGGGGAAAAAGAAGATGCTGAACGTATTGATAATTGATGATGAGAAACTGGTCAGAGCTATGGTTCGGCAGTGTATTGACTGGGAAGAAATCGGATTACAGGTCGTGGGAGAAGCAAGTTCTGCGCGCATAGGAATGGAGATTATGAAAGAACTCCATGTGGATATTATCGTAATGGATATCAAGATGCCAGGCATGAATGGGCTGGTCTGCAGCCAACAGATATTGGAAAAAAATCCGCGTATGAAGATTATTATTCTTTCCGGACATGACGATTTCGAGTATGCCAGCGAGGGGATTCATATTGGTGTCACTGAATATTTATTAAAGCCTGTCAATGCAAAGGAATTAAGAAGTGCCGTATCCAATGCAAGAGATCAGATTCTTTCCGAGCGAAATCACCAGGAAGAATTCAACCGCTACAAGGAAGAATTGAAAAAACACGCCACTTACATTAAAGACCGGCAGTTATTTGGATTTCTTTCCAGCAGCAATCCAAAGCAGTATATGGAATCCTTGTCCTATTTTGATATACAGATCACTAAGGATCTCTATCAGGTGGCTCTTGTAGAACCGAAACATGACAAAGACGCTACAGAGGAAGATAAGATGCTTACGAAGATGCTGGTACGAAAGCTGGTAGAGGATTATTACGGGGATATCCCCGGAATCTATACTGCAGACAGTGGAGCTGAATGGATTATCATATTAAATAACGAATCTGAAGAGGTGGTTTATGACACAGGAGATAATCTGGAAAGATATCTGGAAGATAATATAGAGACGCCGGTGTGTCTGTATATCGGGAATGTATACCAAGAGATGGATCAGGCCAGGGAGTCATACCGGGAGGCAAAGGATGCGGCAAAATACAGATTTTCTTCTGGGGAGAATGTAATCTGTTTCCGGGATGTATACCCCTATTATGATGCGGGGGTCAATGCGGGAAACAGAGAGAGTCTGATCCATGAACTGGGTAATGCGGTACGCATTGGAAAGGAAGATGCTGCAGAAGAAAAACTTCAGATGATTCTGGATGACTTCAGGAAAGCCGGAGGAAAAAGAGAGCAGGCGGTGATTCAGGCATTGGAGATTTTTGCAGAAATTATGAAAGTATTTTCAGAATTAAAATTGCCGGTTTATTCTGATACAATGAATTATTCGGTTCTGGTAGGAGAGATTTTCAAAAAGGAATCCTTTGATGAAATCGAATATTACTTGAAAGATGTCATTAAAGAAGCCTGTCTTTCTACCAGCGTCAAGGTGGCAGATCAGGAAAAAAGTCTGGTACATAAAGTGAAAGACGCTATAGAAGAGGAGTATGACTGGGAAGATATGTCCCTGAATACACTGGCACAGAAATACTTTACTAATCCCAGTTATTTGAGCCGGGTCTTTAAAGAAAAGACAGGGTGTACCTTTACAGGTTATCTTTTGGATATCCGCATGAAAGCAGCGCAGGATCTGGTTTTACACACGGATATGAAAGCCTATGAGATCGCAGCACGTGTAGGAATCTCGGATCCTCATTACTTCAGCTCATGTTTCAAGAAGTATACAGGAATGTCAGTGGCTGAGTATAAGAAAACAATGAGTCAGTGAGCTGCCCGGTATGATATCAATAGGGATTTGTTTAGTAATTTTATTCTATTCCGATAAGAGGGATGAGGCGGTATCTTGCTGTCGGTGACAGGCTGAAAAGAAGAAAAGTCCAGCAAACGTGTATATTACGCCGTTTGTTGGACTTGTTTTTTATGATATAGGAAATTCCTTTGGAATTCCCTATATCATAAAAACCTTCCGGAGGATGCACACGCCGCAGGCGCGAGTTTCGCAAGCGAAACTCTTTTCTTCCCCGGACGCTGGTGAGTAAGAAATTTATACCAAAAGGTAAAAAAAATCAATTGAAAAATATAGTAAAGGAAAGGAATAAGAAAAGCAAATTATTTGCGGAAATATTATAGGTAATTATGTTCTATTTTTTAGTAATTCTATTCCATTCCAATAAGAGGGCCTCGGTGATATATTTATTACATCACCAATTCCAATAAGGAGCTTCCTAATATAATTCCAAGAAAGAAGGTTGAGAGAAAAATACCTCAGTAAAAATAAGATTACTGACTTTGCCGGTTAGTTAAAAATCTTATTAAAGCAGAGTGAGGTGTCCAAAATGATTTGTAACACACAAAACGCAAAGTATGGGAAAGACGTTGTAATCCCTGATATGGAGCCGACAGGTCACTATTGGTTTACATTGGGGAAATTCCTGCAGGACAACGGAATGAAACCTGTACATGAGAATCCATACCATGCCAGGAAGTCAAAGGAAATGGACGATGACAACCCGAACGAGAATGAACATAATAAGGATCCCCTATAGAAACTATTATAAGAAGAGAGCTGTCAAAAGCCAACGTTTTTCATAATGTTTTGGACTTTGAGCAGCGCGAAAGGAATGGAAAAAGATGAAAAAAAGAATTTTAGCAAGTGTTATGGCATTTACTTTGTTAACTGCAAGCGTACTGTTCACTGGATGCGGAAACAGTGCATCAACAGACACCGGTGCAACAACAGAGAAGAAAACAGAAGTAACTTCCAAAGATGAGGCTGCCACAAAGAAGGATACGAAGGAAACTGATTCTTCAGATGATGAGAAAACCAAGGGTGAGTTAGTAGAAGGCCGCAATGTAAGAACAGATCAAAAGAAAGAAGATCTGAAAGTTGGTGTTTCTTTCAAGACACTTCAGGAAGAAAGATGGGTGCTCGAGCTGAGCGTTATTGAGGATGTGTGTGAGGAAAACGGGGCTGAATGTATTTATCAAATCAGTGAAAATGATGCACAGAAACAGGTTGGACAGATTGAAAACATGGTTGAGCAGGGTGTAGACATTCTTATCTGTCATTCAAATGAGAAAGAAGCTGTATCCGGCGCCCTGCAGGCTGCTTCTGAAGCGGGCGTATTAGTCTGTTATTATGAGAATGCGAACGGTGAAGCATACTGTGATGTTTCCGGCGGGAATGATGCGTTCGATATCGGAGCTCTAATTACAAAGACATTAGCAGATGGAGGTATCAGCGGTAAAGTTGCTTATCTGTATGGCGATCCTGCAGGCGGTACAGGTGTTTATGATTTTCATGATGGTATGTTGAAATCTCTGGAAAACAATGATCTGGAAGTAGTTGGTGAGCAGTGGGTTGAGAACTGGGATCCGGCAAAAGCTATGAGTTATGCTGAAAACTGGATTTCCATTTACGGGAAAGACCTGAAGGCAATCTTCTGTATGAATGATGGTATGGCAACAGGTGTTGCAAAAGCGATTGATCAGGCTGGCCTTACAGGAAAAATTAAGATCTGCGGTCAGGACGCTGAGCTTGTAGCAATACAGAGAGTTATCGCCGGTACGCAGGAATCTACTGTTCTGAAGAGCGGCGTGGCATACCCAAGAGAATTAACACAGTTGGTAATTGATTACAGGGTCGGTGAGGCAACCGCAGCAGACTTTGGATCAACAATAGATAATTCTGATGGTGAAATAGTACCATTCCTGAACTACCCGGGTACTATTATTACAAAAGACAATGTTGACATTGTGATTGATGAAGGTGTTTACACAAAAGATGAAGTATACAATACCGTGGCAGAATAGGGGGAAGTAACAGGATGAAGGGGGCTGTATATGCCTCCTTCATTATTAAGAAAGGATGTGAGTATAGCATGGCAGATTACATCTTAGAGATGAATCATATAACAAAAGAATTTCCCGGTGTAAAGGCACTTGATGATGTTACGTTCGATATCCGCAGAGGAGAAATTCATGCCCTGTGCGGAGAAAACGGAGCTGGAAAGTCAACATTGATGAAGGTCTTAAGCGGCGAACATACAGATTACACGGGCGAATTATTATTGGACGGAAAAACGGTAAACTTTAAAGATATCAAAGAAAGTGAGGCCGCTGGCATCGCAATTATACATCAGGAACTTGGACTGATACAGACCATGAATGTATGTGAAAATATTTTCCTTGGAGACGAGATCTGTGAACATGGCCGCATCAACTGGGATTTGGAATATAAGAAAACAAGAGAAATTCTGGGTGAATTGAATTTGAATATAGACCCGGTTACCCGGGTGGGCAATCTTGGTATCGGACAGCAGCAGCTTATTGAGATTGCAAAGGCATTGAGCAAAAACTGTACGATCCTCATTCTGGACGAACCCACCGCCTCATTACCAGAAGAAGATTCGGAAAATCTCCTTCAACTTGTCAGAGAGCTGAAGGAAAAAGGTATGAGCATCGTTTTTATCTCCCACAAATTAGGTGAGGTTCTCAGTATTGCCGACACTATTACAATTCTGCGGGATGGTCAGACTATCGAGTCCAAACCAGTGGAAGAGTACACCGAGGATTCGCTGGTAAGCGGCATGGTGGGCCGGGAATTGAATACACGATTTGAAAAGCGTAATTGCAATATTGGAGATGTAGCTCTTAAAATCAGCGACTGGTCCGCTTATGACGGAATCAATAATAGATGGATTGTGAAAAACATTAATATGGAGGTACATCAGGGGGAAGTAATTGGTCTGGCAGGCATGATCGGTGCAGGACGAACGGAATTGGCTATGAGCATATTTGGCGCTTTGGAATGCGCTGTTTCCGGCAAGCTGGAGTATATGGGACAGGAGCGCACACATTTTAAAAATGCCAATGATGCTATAAAAGAAGGAGTCTTTTATTCTTCTGAAGACAGAAAAGGGCTGGGGCTTATCCTTACCTCTGATATTGCATACAATGCTTCTTTGTCCAGCCTGGATAAATATATTAACGGCAAGATGTTTATCAACCGGGATAAAGAATACGAAAAAGTAAAAGAGATGGTAACAAAGCTTCGTGTCAAGACGCCGTCTATCCTTCAGAAAGTCAGCAATCTCTCTGGTGGTAATCAGCAGAAGGTATGTCTGGCAAAAGCACTGCTGTGTGAACCAAAGGTATTGATTCTGGATGAAGCAACCAGAGGGATCGATATTGGTGCGAAGGCAGAGATCTATCAGCTGATAAATGATATTGCATCTCAGGGTGTGGCGGTCATTATGATTTCATCTGAACTGCCGGAGATTCTTGGAATGAGTGATCGTGTATACGTTATGAGAGAGGGAATTCTGTCTGGAGAATTTGACAACATGGAAAGAAAATTAACACAGGAAGATGTGGCCATGGCTGCAACAGGAGGAACTAAAAAATGAAAAATAAAAGAAAAAAGACAGACTTATTTGGCTTGTTTTATAAAAACAGTTTGTTGGTAGAAGGAATTGTTATTTTCCTGATTTTTCAGATTGCAACAAAAGGTGCGTTCTTATCTTTTGGTAATATATCGAATCTGCTGATGCAGGGGGCAACCTGTTCTATCATAGCAATCACCATGTGTCTGGTCATTATTACCTGTAATGCTGACCTGTCAGCCGGCCGGTTTCTTGGTATGTTAGCTATGATTGCTGCTATGCTTCAGGTTAATATGCCGCAGATTCCTGCATGGGCCGTCCTGATTATTATCTACATAATTTCTATTGTCGTAGGTTTGTGGCACGGCGTCTGGGTTGGATATATGAAACTGCCGGCTTTTA
The DNA here is from genome assembly GCF_000190355.1 of Clostridium sp. D5. Taxonomy (NCBI): domain Bacteria; kingdom Bacillati; phylum Bacillota; class Clostridia; order Eubacteriales; family Clostridiaceae; genus Clostridium; species Clostridium sp. D5. The sequence continues at coordinate 230,059 of NZ_GL870813.1, forward strand.
TTATCACTTTGGCAACACAGCTGGTATTCCAGGGGATCAACCAGCTGCTCAGTAATGGACGTATCTATGGTCCGGTCAGCGGAATTATCTCCAAGATGGGTTCAGGATATATCGGTACTTCAAAAAACGGACTTAATGTTTCCAGTATTATTATTGGCGCTGTTGTCATCGCATTCTACGTAGTCACTGTTATCATGAGAGAGCGTAAGGCAGTCAAACAGGGACTTTCTGCAGGAAACTGGAAAAAAATTGTTCCTAAAATGGTCGCTGTCACTGTTTTCATAGGTGTAATCACATGGATGCTCAGCAAATATAAAGGGTATTCTTATGCAATTATTATCCTGGCGGCGCTCACCTTTATCGTAGCTTATATTAGTAACAATACCAAATTCGGACGATATATCTTTGCGATCGGCGGGAATGCAGATGCAGCCGCTCTTTCTGGTATTAACGTCGCGAAAGAAACTGTAAAACTTTATGTGTTACATGCAGTCATTGTTGCTACAGCGGCTATGGTATACCTTGGACGTATGGATTCCGCTACTACAGCAGCCGGCATGGGATATGAATTTACAGCTATCACGGGCTGTGTAGTTGGCGGGACTGCAATCACTGGCGGCAGAGGCGGTGTTATAGGCGCCGTTGTTGGTACTATGATTATGGCGGGTCTTGATAATGGTATGAGTATCATGAACCTGAATCCGGCACTTCAGTATATCGTACGAGGCGGCGTGCTTCTCTTTGCAATTGCAATGGATTCTTACGCAAACAACAGAAAGGCCAAAACAGTACAGACAGCCTGATGTTAGTTTTGAGTGAATTAAAAATATACATTTTTCCGCAGCTTTGCTGCGGACCCGCCCGAAGGGCATGAGTTACGGGGTGCTCTTGGGTATGACATATTCGGCAGGAACGGAGAAGAAAATGAAAGATTATAAGATTAAGGATATTAAGGTTCATCTGGTTTCTCAACCTATTACAGGGGGATTTGCAGATGCCACAAGAAAAGTGGAAAGTATAGGTTTTACGATTGTACGGGTTACAACAGAGGATGGGATAGAAGGATTTGGTGTTACATACCATGAAGTTGGCGGCGAAGCAACTAAAATAATGATTGAGAAAAATATCGCTCCAAAGCTGACTGGAAGAAGCCCTTTTGAGACCGAAAAACTCTGGCAGGAAATGTTCGGATACCTTCGTGGTGTTGGGCGCAAAGGACTTATGTTCTGTGCATATTCAGCGGTAGATATCGCCCTCTGGGATCTGAAAGGAAAAATCCTAAGTGTACCGTTGTATCAGATGTTTGGTGGTACTGAGACGAAGATTCCGGTATATGGAAGTGGTGGCTGGACCTCCTATACGGATGATGAGCTGGTAGAAGAAATGGTGAATCTGGTAAAAACGGATGGCTATAAAAATATCAAATTCAAAGTTGGCGTAGAGGGAGGAGAAAACCCTAACCGGGATCTGATCCGCGTGCAGAAAGTGCGTGAGGCAGTTGGACCGGACATCGGAATTATGCTGGATGCAAACAACTGCTGGGATGCAGGTACAGGTGCAAGATTTGCCAACAGAGTAAAAGATCTGGACATCATGTTCCTGGAAGAGCCAGTATTTGCAGACGATATGCCGGGTCTTAGAAAATATAAAAATACCACAGACCTGCCGCTGGCAACCGGTGAGCATGAATACACGAAATGGGGGGCAAGAGATCTGCTGCTTCATTCCGGTACAGACTATATACAGTGCGACGGAACAAGAGCAGGCGGTTTTACGGAAATGCTGAAAATTGGAGCGCTTACCCAGGCTTTTAACGTGAAGTTTGCACCGCATGCCATGGAAAATATCCATATTCATCTTATCAGTGCTTTCCACAATGCACCATTCCTGGAGAGATTAGTATTATTTGAAGATATTACTGCAAAGGTGTATCTGGATGCACCAAAACCTGTGGATGGATTCATGACGATTCCGGAGGATATGCCGGGATTGGGACTGCAATTAAATATGGACTTTATCAATGAGTATGATGAAAAATTCTAAATGAGCGGCATCACGTGGAGAGAATCATGACATGAAAGCAGTCATCAGGAAAGAACGTACCATATCCTGTCGTTATGGGCTGTGAGTTTACTGGTGATGTATGTGAGACAGGCTCCAGAAAGAGGGAAAAGAACATGATAAACAGAGCAGCATTATTATTAGAAAATAGAAAAATTGAGATTGGTGATTCCGATATGCCAGAGATGAATCCCGGATATGTAAAAGTAAAAGTAGAGTATTGTGGTATCTGCGGATCTGATGTGCACTTCTATTCCTTCGGAGAACCAGAGTTTCCAGATGTATATCCTTTTATCCTGGGCCATGAGTTTGCAGGAACGGTTGTGGAAGTTGACAAAACGGTGACCGGCCTGAAAGTCGGTGACCGCGTATGCGTGGAACCAGGTACTTTCTGTGGAAAATGTGAATGGTGTAAAAAAGGTAAATACAATTTATGTGAAAATATGGAATTTCTTTCTGCCCCAAGAACATTAGGAGGCATGCGGGAATATATCACACACCCGGCGGAACTTTGCTTCAAACTTCCGGATAATGTAAACACCATGGAGGGTGCACTGGTAGAGCCGCTGGCTGTTGGTATGAACAGTGTTGTACGTTCTGGTATCCATGTTGGTGAAAGTGCCGTAGTACTGGGAACCGGCTGTATCGGGCTCGTTACGATTATGGCCCTGAAAGCAGCAGGTATCACGGACATTACCGCAGTTGACCTTTTTGACATCCGCCTGGAAAAAGCAAAAGAATTAGGCGCCGCCAGAACCATCAATACAAAAGACAAGGATTCGGTAACAGAGATTTTAAAATATTATGACGGCATCGGGCCTGACTTCGTATTTGAGACAGCGGGAAACAGGTTTACGGCAGAGTCCGCAGTCTATATCTGCAAAAAAGGCGGAAGCATTATGCAGGTGGGAAACGTTGTGGGAGAGACTTCCTTAAATCTCCAGAGAATGTGTGACAAAGAACTTACGCTTTTGACGAACTTCCGTTATCTCAATATGTACCCGGTATGTCTGGAAGCCATCTCAGCAGGGCGTATTCATGTGAAAGATATTGTATCAAAAGTCTATCCATTTGAAGATACCATGCAGGCATTTGAGGATTGCATTAATAACAGGCAGACTATGGTAAAAGCGGTATTGAAAGTAAGCGAAGAATAGGCTTTCGCAGAGGACGATTATGAATAAAGTAATATGTGTTGGAAATGCAGTAGTAGATATTATTGTAAAGAATGGGGCGGACCGCACCCCGGATGGCATGACTCAGTTCTCAGAAAACATTGATATGTATCTGGGAGGAGATGCAGTAAATGAAGCGGTCAGTATGTCAGCTATGGGCAATGATGTGAAGCTGTATACTGCCATCGGAGACGATGCACTGGGAGAAGCATTCCTCGCCATGATTAAGACCAAAGGTCTGGAAACAGACGGTATTGTAAAGGACACAGAGCATGGAACAACTGCCACCATAGTAACGATAGAAAACAACGGTGAGCATGGCTGTATGACCCTGAAGGATGGTGCTACAGGCAATATGCGGTACAGTCTGGATGCTTTTGATATTGATTTTCAGGATGCAAAACTTCTTTCTGTAGCCAGTCTCTTTTGGAGCAAAGGACAGAAGGATGAGGAACTTTGCAGACTTCTTGCGGCGGCCAAGGAAAACGGGCTGTTGACAGCGGCTGATATGGTATTGGATCAGTCGCAGATGACGCTGGAGGATATTTCCGAGTCCCTGCCCTACATAGATTACCTGGTGCCAAGCTTTCATGAAGCATCCTATTTTACTGGAAAAGATACACCGGAAGAAATTGCGGAGGAATTCCACAGACGGGGCGTTAAGAATGTTGTATTAAAACTTGGAGAAAAAGGGGTATTTGCCAGCGGAAATGGAAATAGCTGGTACGTGCCGACAATTGCAGATGAAGTGATCGATACACTGGGAGGCGGAGACAATTTTGTGGCCGGATTCCTGACTGGTATCCTGGACCAGAAGAGTATGGAGGAAGCTTTATATTTCGGTTCAGCTGCGGCGGCCATAGCGATCAGTCAGTACGGTGCCAATGGTGGAGTAAAGAGCAAAGAACAAGTCCTGCAGTACCTTGATACACATGCCTGAATCGTAAGAGAACATAATATGAAAAAGATTATGAATGGAAAGTGGATTCTTCAGATGGAAAGAAAACTGACCAGATAGTCTTGAGGAGGAAATAGAATATGTTAATGAACATGAAAGACTTGTTAAAGGTTGCAAATGAAAACAATTTTGCAATACCTGCATTTAATGTAAGTGATTACTCTATGTTTATGGGGATTATGGAAAGCTGCGAAAAAACACAGTCTCCAGTCATTATAGAGATTCATCCGCTGGAACTGGAGTTCACTGGAACGGATCTGGTGGACGCTATTATTAAGCGGGCATACAGATCTTCTGTTCCGGTATGTCTGCATCTGGATCACTGTGAAAATTTTGATACGTTTATCTATGCGATTCAGGCCGGGTTCACTTCGGTTATGTTTGATGGTTCCGGCCTCCCATTTGAGGAGAATATCGCAGGGGCAAAGAGGACGGCAGCGTTAGCTCATCCGGTTAATGTTTCCGTAGAAGCTGAGCTTGGAACCATCGGTTCTACAGACAATCAGGGAGAAGCAGGCGCAGACCAGATTATCTATACCGACCCGGAAGATGCAGTGCAATTCATCCGGGAGACGGGGATTGACACCCTGGCCATAGCAATCGGAACGTCACATGGACTGTATCCGGCAGGCATGGTTCCCAAACTCCGCCTGGATATTCTGGAGGAGATTAAGAAAAAAGTGAGTATTCCGCTTGTTCTTCATGGTGGTTCCAATAACTCGGATGATGAGGTCGGGCAGGCTGTAAAACTTGGTATTAATAAGATTAATATCGCCAGCGATATTAAGCGGGCCTACTATGACAAGATGCGTGAGGTGTTAAAAAACCAGGATATGAGGGAGCCGAATATGATTCAGCCGGCTTGTATCGAAGCGATGCAGGAGGTAGTAGAGCATAAGCTGCAATTATTTAGTACCATCGGAAAAGCAAAACTATATTAAAAGAAACGAGGAAAATTACTATGAAAATGTTAATCAGCGGTAAATGGACAGATTCATCAGACAAAGCAACATTAGATGTAACAAATCCATATAATGGCACATTGTTGGAATGTGTTCCAAGTGCCACTAAGGAAGACGTAGACCGTGCGATCGCAGATGCTGCAGAGGCACAGAAAGTATGGAACCGGGTGATTATCCGGGAGCGTGCAATCATTCTTCGCAGGTATCTTGGACTTTTGAAAAAAAACAGAGAAGATTTGGCAAAGACTCTGACTCTGGAGACGGGGAAGCCTATTTTTGATTCTTACGGAGAAATTGATTCTGTGTATATGACTTTCGAAAGTTCTATTGAAGTGGTGAAACATCAATACGGCAAGACCATGCCTATGGGGATCGAGGCAGGTTATGATGATGACCTTCAGGTCACGGTACATGAGCCTCTTGGGGTGATTGCATGTATTGTTCCTTTTAATTTCCCGGCAGCACTCTGGGCATTTAAAGCTGGTCCGGCCCTGATGTCCGGCAATGCCATTGTAGTGAAACCGGCAACGTCAAATCCACTGACAGTCATGAAGCTCATGGGATTATTGGTGGAAGCAGGAGTAACTCCCGGGGCAGTACAGTGTATCACCGGAAGAGGCTCCAGCGTAGGAAACTGGATTACCGACAATCCTTCTATTGCTATGGTGAATCTCACCGGCGGTGTAGCGGCAGGAAAAGAGATTGCAAGACACGCAGCAGAGAATCTTACTACTTATAAATTTGAACTGGGCGGAAACGATCCGCTGATTATCTGTGCGGATTGTGATATGGATCTGGCTGTCAATGAGGCCGGAGATAAGACGCGTAATGCCGGACAGTGCTGCTCTGGTGCCAAAAGATTTATCGTACACGAGTCTGTTAAGGAGGAGTTCGTCACAAGACTTATCGAAGAACGTCTGAAGACAGTCAAAGAGGGCGATTTGATGGATATTGAAACCGACTTTGGTGTTCTGATCAGTGAAAAAGCAGCTATGGAGGTAGAACGCCAGGTACAGTATACCATAGACCAGGGCGCAAAACTGGTATATGGAGGAGTGCGTAAAGGCGCTTATTATATGCCGACTGTTTTGGATAATTGTACAAAAGAAATGGATATTTGTAATGATATGGAAATTTTTGGACCATTATTTCCTATTTTTACTTTTCAGACACTGGATGAGGCAATTGAGATTGCAGAGGCTTCTGACTATGGATTAAGCGCCGGTGTCATCACAGAGAATCTGAAAGACGCTATGAAAGTAGCGGCAAGCCTTCGTACCGGTATGGTAGCTGTAAACGGATCCGGCGGATTCCGTGCTCAGGAACTTCCTTTCGGAGGCGGAAAAAAGATGAGTGGTAACAGCCGTGAATGCCTGTCTTCTGTACTGGAAGAGGTTACACAGGAGAAATCCATTATATTCCGTTATGCCATGAAAAAATATAACGAAGCCTAATATTTTGCTACATATTCAGAAAGGGACAAGAAAATGATTAATGTGAATGAAAAGAAAATCATCAGGGAGCTGGCCAGACAGGTTCGGGACAGAGCGGAAATGCCAATCATGCAGGAACGCAGAGAAAAGTGGTATGCACATAATGATCTGAAATCTACAGAGCCTGTTGTGGCCATATTTCCTGAAGGTGCCTGGCGTGAGATTATTACGCCGGCTATGCTGCAGTGCGAAAATGAAGATGCACGTGAGATGGAATGGCTTTTAAAAGCGCGCCTGTTTCGCGCTGATGTGATGCAGGATGATGTTCCTACGGAAAAAGTGTGGGAAGTACATAAAATTATTACCGATACAGGGTGGGATGCTCTGAATCCTACTCACAAGGACGGGGTTTTTGCCAATGAATCTTATCTGGATAATAACCTGGCAAATGTTCCTTTTGTTTGGAAACATGATTTTTCGTTTGAGGATAAAGCAATACCTTTTGAACCTGTAATTAATGAGCCGAAAGATTTGAAACGGTTGAGGAGCCCCCAGGTTACTTATCATGAAAAAGAGTCCCTGGAGAAACTAAAACTGCAGCAGGACATTCTGGGGGATATCCTTCCGGTTGAGTTTTGCGGTATGAAAGGTGTGTTCATTACGATGATGCAGACATATTCATATTATCGTGGCCTGGAACAGGTAATGTATGACATTTATGATGAACCGGAGATGCTTCATGAAGCAATGGCAATCCTTGAAAAAGGATACCATGACCTGCTGGATCAATATATTGATATGGGACTTTTGGAAAGCAGCAATACGCAGGGCTATAATGGAACGGGCGGAATGTGTTATACTCATGATTTGCCAAAAGAGCCGGGCGGAGGAAAAAGTCTGAAAAATGTCTGGGGTTCTACTGCATCGCAGGAATTTGCCATGGTGGGTCCCGAGATGCACGCTGAATTTGTTATGCAGTATGAACAGCGTATATCTGAGCGCTTTGGTCTGGCATCATATGGTTGTTGTGATGCAATCGAAGACAAGTTAAAGTATGTGTTAGATTTTAAAACGATACGAAGAATTTCGGTATCCCCATGGGCCGATATCGATTTGTGTGCTGAGCGGATTGGCAAGAAGGCGATCTATTCCTGGAAACCTAATCCGGCCTACTTCCTGAACAGCTATTCTGCAGCTGATGAAAAATTTATGGAAGACTATTTGAAGAAAATGTTAAATGCAACTAAAAATAATTGTGCAGAAATTATTTTAAAAGACACTCATACCTGTTTCAATGATCCGGCTAAATTTGGTCAGTGGGTAAAACTGGTGCGCAGATGTATTGAAGAATGCAGAGGATAAAACAGGTATTCTGGTAATTCTAGTAGTCCGTACTCTAAATTCATACCCGGCAAGAGGTGCAGAATGATGAAATCAGAAAAAAAAGTATCAGAGGCACAGAAAGCAGCTCAAAAGCGATATGATCAGGAAAAAACTAAAATGCTGTCAGTTAAATATACTCCTGTGGATATGGAAGATTATGAAAAGTTAAAAGAATATCTGACAGAGAGCGGTGAAAGTGCTAACTGGTTGATAAAAGAATTGATCCATAATTTCCTTACGATGAAAGACAAAAATGCAGCTGCTTATGGGGAAAAGATAATGCATCAGTAAAATTAAAGGAAGCACATAAATAATATCCAGTATTGCTGCAAAAGCAGTACTTAGGGAGATATCAGGTGGAAGAGGAGCAGCACAGATGAGAATCTATGGGCAGCCCCTCTTTTTATGTGTTAGAGCACTTACGGAAACTTTTCTGCACCCATCTTTTAGGCTGGTTTCCGAGAGCGCTCGAATTAGTAATTACCATGTTATTGAACATTATAAAGTTTATGAATAGATGATGAAAAGTTTATAAAATTCATTGACCCGAAGATAAAAAACATATATTATAAAATTAAATATTTTAAAATTATAATAAAAGGAGAATGAAACAATTGCTTGAGATTGAAAAAAAAGGTGATGAATACAAGAAGCAGCTGTTTCTCGGAAAAACAGAGCAGACAATTCCAATCGAAAGGAGGAATTTTAAACAGGCGGAGCAGATTATGGAAACTATGGTCGAATACAAGGAAATGCGTATGATGTATGCATGTGCAATAAAAGAGATCCGGACAAAGTTTGATGTTTTAGATACAGAATTCAGTATCCGCTATCAGAGAAATCCTATCAATTTTATAACCACGAGAGTGAAGAGTACGCACGGTATTTTTGAGAAAATGAATCGGATCAGCCCCAGGTTTACGTTAAAAGATGTGGAAGAAAATCTGAGCGATATTGCAGGCGTCCGTGTGATATGCTCCTATATTGATGATATATACCGGCTTGCAGCAGCGCTGACCGAACAGGATGATATATGTCTGTTAAAAGAGAAGGACTATATAAGAAATCCAAAACCAAATGGATACAGAAGTCTCCATTTGATCGTCAGCGTTCCAGTCTTTTTTGCAGATCATAAGAAAGAACTGAAAGTGGAAGTTCAGATCCGTACGATTGCTATGGACTTTTGGGCCAGTCTGGAACACCAGATAAAATATAAAAAAGACATATCGGATCAGCAGGAGGTCATTGCCCGTCTGAAACAATGTGCAGATACGATTGCAGAGACGGATATTAGTATGCTAGATATACGAAGGCATATAGAAGGCACCGGAGAAGCTGAAGCAGACAATGCTGTTTTGATAGAAAAAATCAAAAGACTGGATAAACCTATCATTTAATTAAGTCATACCTCCTGGAAAAATCAAATATCGGGGATGATTTATTCATAAAAGTTTTAGAGTTAAAAAGGAGAGGAAAATGAACGATTCACTTGAAACACTTTTATATGGAATGCTGTTTCGGAGACTCATGGAAAAAGAGCTGGAGCCGATTGAACAGCAGTATGATCTGCAGAAGATAGATATGCATATTCTGTTTTTTTTATATAAGGCCGGCGAACATAATACATCAAAAGATATCTCGAATCTGAAGATGTTTACCAGAGGACACATTTCACAGTCGCTTACCCGCCTGCAGAAAAAGGGATACATCAGAATAGAGCATGATCAGACCGACCGGAGGTGTACGCATAACGGCCTGACAGAAGATGCGGAGGCAATTATCGAATCCTTAAAAGAAATATATACAACTATACAGGATATTGTAATGGAGGGGGTAACAGACGAAGAGCAGAAAGTGCTGGCAACAGTAGCAAAGAAGGTAAACCAGAATATCAATAAGGTCTTATAAATAGAGAGGGAATGTTTCTATATTATATTTTAAACAAATGTTTTAAAAATAAAATATTTATAATTATAATAAATGGCTGTGGAAACTATGAAGAAAAAGAAGCGGGAGGTGCATGCTTATTAGTGGTAAGTTAAAAGAGAAAAGTAAGGAATCACTACGAAGCGTCCTTCCGATTACGGCAATCGTCCTGATTTTAAGTGTTGGGCTGTTTCCTTTGGAAATAGGAGCTGTGGCACTGTTTCTGGCCGGTGCATTTTTAGTAATCGCGGGGATGAGTTTATTTCAGCTTGGAGCAGAAATGTCTATGACACCATTGGGAGAAGGAATCGGCGGGCGTCTGATGAAAAAGAGGAATCTGCTGCTTATCATTGCAGGATGTTTCATTATGGGCGTGCTGATCACGATTTCTGAACCGGATCTGCAGGTGTTGGCGAATCAGGTGGCGTCGATTCCGAATCGGGTTCTGATTATAACTGTGGCAGTGGGGGTTGGGATATTTCTGGTGTTTGCTGTGTTGAGAATTTTATTCAAAATCCCTTTGTCGAAGATGCTGACAGTGTTATATATCTGCCTGTTCTTTGTGACGCTGGCTGCGCCCACGGAATTTCTTGCGGTAGCATTTGACTCCGGGGGAGTCACGACAGGACCGATGACAGTGCCATTCATCATGGCGCTGGGAGTAGGCCTGTCTGCTTCGAGAGGTGACAAAGACAGTGTGGCAGACAGTTTCGGGCTGATTGCTTTGAGCAGTATCGGTCCGATCCTGATGGTTCTCTTTCTGGGGATATTCTATCACCCCACAGACGCTGTGTATACGCCGGTCTCAATCCCGAAACTTACCACGACACAGGATGTAGTCCGGGAGTTTGTGCAGGCGATGCCGCAATATGCGGAAGAAGTTATAACCTGCATGCTGCCGATCATTGCAGTTTTTGCCGTTTTTCAAATTGCTACAAAGAACTATCGTAAACGACAGATCATAAAGATAGGTGTGGGATTTGTTTACACAGTCATTGGCCTGATCCTGTTCCTCGTTGGGGTAAATGTCGGTTTTGCACCGGTGGGATCTCTTCTCGGTAAAGAGATGGTATCAGGATCCTTTGCGTGGCTACTTGTTCCGATCGGAGTGATCATAGGCTACTATATTGTAAAAGCAGAGCCTGCTGTGCAGATCCTGAATGTTCAGGTAGAAGAAATTACAGGGGGGATGATCCCACGCCATAAAATGAATCTGTGCCTGTCGGTCGGAGTCGCCTGTGCAGTAGGACTGGCAATGTTCAGGGTACTTACCGGAATCCCGATATACTGGATACTGATTCCGGGATACATGCTGGCACTGCTGTTAAGCTGCAAGGTTCCGCCTGTATTTGTGGGAATCGCGTTCGATTCCGGAGGGGTAGCCAGCGGTCCTATGACGTCCACATTTCTGTTGCCTCTTACGATGGGAGCGTGTATGGCAGCCGGCGGTAATGTTGTTACGGATGCTTTCGGTGTCGTGGCGCTGGTGGCGCTGGCCCCACTGATTGCGATACAGATCATGGGAGCTGCTTATAAGTACAAGCTAGAGAAGGAATCGAAAGCAGAACCACAGATGATAGAAGAGAAGATCATTGAACTGGAGGAAGAGGGATGAATATGAATTTACTTTCTCTGAGACTGTTATTTGTGATAACGGATATCAGAATGGAAAAGAAGATCGAACGACTGTTTTCGGATATGCATCTGCCGGTATATTACCAATTCATAGGAAAGAAGACGGCAAAGAGCGGGGTGCCGGATATCTTCAGATTCGCAGGTAGTACCAGACTGATCACAGTATCCGTACTGCCGAAAGCGGCGATTGAAAAAGTGTATGATAACCTGAAGGAGACTCTTCGCATAAAAATGAAAGGCAAATGCGTGGCTGTAACGGTTCCGGTGACAGGAATTCAGGAAAGAATTTTAGCGCTGTTGAATGAGGAAGTATCCGAAAAGATTAAAAATTCATTGGAAGAGGAGGCGAAGAAGATGAAAGAGGAATCATTATATTCCATGATTCTGGTCTCTGTCAGATCCGGATATAGTGACGAAGTGATCGAAGCGGCAGAGAAAGCGGGGGCAAAAGGAGGCTCTGTGATCCGGGGAAGAAGATGCGGAACAGAGGCCATGGTGCACTTTCTTGGTATCTCAATGCAGGAAGAGCAGGATTTTGTTATGATAATCGTACCGAAAACGAAAAAGAGGGCGATCATGGAAAGCATTGGAGAATCCTGTGGCCTCAGGACAGAAGCATGTGGGATGACCATTTCGGTTCCCGTGGACGAGGTACTGGGCATGGAGGAATGATGATTCTTAATGCATCCCGTAACTCTTGCCCTTTGGGTATAATCAATTGACAGTCCACCTCCGGGCTGTCTTTTTATGTTAATAGCAGAAGAATATATGCAAATAAGGTCGTGATTATTAATAAATAGCGTCCTTTTTTTGTGCGGTTTCAGCAATTATAATAAGCATAGAATCGAAAAAGCATGAAGGAGGCACAACATGGAAAAATGTTATTTGGCCGTTGATATCGGTGCATCCAGCGGACGTCACATGCTGGCATGTATGGCAGATGGAAAGATGCGTCTGGAGGAAGTTTACCGATTTCCAAATGGAATGGATAATAAGGACGGTACATTGTGCTGGGATGTAGAACGTTTATTCAATGAGATCAAAAACGGACTGAAGAAATGTAAAGAGCTTGGCAAAATTCCAGTTTCAATGGCAATTGACACCTGGGGCGTGGATTATGTGCTGCTTGATAAAGAGGATAAGATTCTGGGAGACTCCGTTGGTTATCGTGACAGCCGTACAACCGGAATGGATAAAAAAGTATATGAAAAACTCTCACCGGAGGATCTGTATGCGAGGACCGGAATCCAAAAGCAGGTATTCAATACCATCTACCAGCTTATGGCAGTTAAGGAGACGCATCCGGAATATCTGGAACATGCAGAAGCAATACTCATGATACCGGATTATTTTCATTTTCTGCTGACCGGTGTCAAGAAGAACGAATATACCAATGCCACAACCGGACAGCTCATTAATTCAAAGACAAACGACTGGGATTACGAGATGATCGATATGCTGGGATACAATTCAAAAATGTTCCGGCCGGTATCCATGCCGGGTACTGTAGTCGGCAATTTTACAAAAGAGATCCGGGAAGAGGTCGGATTCGACTGTAAAGTTGTACTCCCGGCCACTCATGACACAGGTTCCGCCGTATTGGCAGTGCCGACCAACGATGACAATGCGATATACATAAGTTCCGGTACATGGTCCCTGATGGGAATTGAAAGAAAAGAAGCAGACTGCTCTATGGAAAGCATGAAAGCCAACTTTACAAACGAGGGCGGCTATGACCACAGATTCCGTTTCCTGAAGAACATCATGGGATTATGGATGATCCAGTCAGTGAAAAAAGAATTTACCGAGGATTTGTCCTTTGGGGAAATCTGTGACAGAGCATCCAAAGAGACTATTCCATCAATAGTAGACTGCAACGACGACTGCTTCCTGGCTCCCGAGAGCATGATAAAGGCGGTACAGGATTTCTGCAGCAGAACAAACCAGCAGGTTCCACTTACAGTCGGAGAGATCGCAGCGGTCATATACAACAGCCTCGCAAAATGCTATGGAGATACAGTAAAAGAGATCGAAGCAATCACGGGCAATACATATGACACGATCTACGTAGTGGGCGGAGGCGCCAACGCAGGATATTTGAACGAATTGACTGCAAAATATACCGGAAAGAAAGTCTCAGCAGGTCCTACAGAGGCAACGGCAATCGGCAATGTAACCGTTCAGATGATGCACGATGGCGTGTTCGCAAGCCTTCCAGAGGCACGGACATGTATTGATCAGTCATTTGATATAAAGAAGTATGATGAAAAAGGAAAACAATTCTGACAATGAGACGCAAAGGGGTCAGACCCCGACGTCGGAGGGGTCTGACCCCTTTGAGAAAATAAGGAGGATTTAAGATGACAACTAAGGAAAGATACGAATCAGCGAAAGAGATTTATGGAAAAGTTGGTGTGGATACTGATCAGGTTCTGGAGACATTAAAGTCTGTTCCGATTTCAATGCACTGCTGGCAGGGCGATGATGTAGGCGGATTTGACAGTGACGGTGCTCTTACAGGCGGAATCCAGGCTACAGGGAATTATCCTGGAAAGGCTAGAACTCCGGAAGAACTGATGGCTGATATTGATGAGGCACTGAGCCTGATTCCGGGAACTCACAGAATTAATGTTCATGCAAGTTATGCTATTTTCGAAGAGGGCGAATGGGCAGACCGTGATAAGCTGGAGCCAAAGCATTTTGTTAAATGGGTGGAATTTGCAAAAGAAAGAAGGCTTGGACTGGACTTTAACCCGACATTCTTCTCACATCCGAAGGCTGATGAATATACTCTGACCAGCCCGGACGAAGAGATCCGCAAATTCTGGATTGATCACGGAAAAGCATGCGTTCGTATCTCTCAGTATTTTGCTGAGGAACTGGGAACACCTTGTCTGATGAATATCTGGATTCCGGACGGTTTCAAAGATATTCCGGCAGACAGACTTGGACCGAGAGCGAGATACAAAGATTCTCTGGATCAGATCCTCGGAATTGACTATGATAAAGAGAAAGTACTGGTATGCCTTGAATCCAAAGTATTCGGTATCGGCCTCGAAGCATACACAGCAGGTTCTGCAGAATTCACAATGAATTACGTGATGAACAAAGGAATCGTGCCTCTGATGGATAATGGTCACTATCATCCGACTGAGGTAGTATCAGATAAGATCTCTTCTATGCTGCTGTTCAATGATAAGATTGCTCTTCATGTAACAAGACCGATCCGCTGGGACAGTGATCACGTTGTACTGCTTGATGACGAGACAAAAGAAATTGCAAAAGAGATTGTAAGAAATGATGCTCTGAATAGAGTAATTATCGGCCTTGACTTCTTTGATGCAAGTATCAACAGAATTTCTGCATGGGTAGTTGGTATGAGAAATATGCAGAAGGCTCTGATGTGTGCGATGTTAAGCCCGAATGCAAGACTGAAAGAACTGCAGGATACACAGCAGTTTACAGAACTGATGGCAATGCAGGAAGAACTGAAATGCTATCCGTTCGGCGATGTATGGAATTACTTCTGTGAAGTTAACAACGTTCCGGAGAGAGAAGACTGGCTGAAAGAAGTAAAGCGCTATGAAGCAGAAGAACTCTCAAAAAGAGCATAGGTTAGAGCCATTTCACGCTGGATATTCAATTACCTGGCGTGGCGGAGAAGCAGAGAAAATAATAAACAGGAAATCATAAATTGACAAAACAGATTAATTTGTTATAATATACTTAACAAGACAACCGGGACTGATAGATGAAGTCTATCCGTTCCGGACAAGATGTTACTACAAAGAGTAATCGCTATCCTTCCAAGAACGGGCGATTACTTTTTGCGTTTATCGTAGAAACTTTTCACAAGAGTGATGATTGCAGCAATCATCAGTACAAATGTAAATAAGTTATCATATGTAACGTACATAAGCACCACCCCTTTCGCAAGACTCCGAAACGGATGGATTCGCCCTTCCAGTTGCCTAGTACATCGAATAATAATTAACTGGCTGTTAAACTGACCTAAATTCCCGATAGCACTACTCCACAAGCCTCGGCGTAGCCCACTACGCCTGCGTTTGTGAAGCAGCACTCTCGAAAATTTATCTCAGTTTAACAGCCAGTTACTTATTTTTCGATGTACTAGTTAAATACACTATGTTCCGCAGTTTACTGCGGATCCGCCCGAAGGGCATGAGTGAAGAGAGGTCCTTTGGGTATCCTGTGTTGGCGCAGACATATGGCTTCTTTCTTTAAACTTACCTTCTGAGATTTTTAAAGTCCAGCCAGAACCCCTCCAATGTGCGGACCGGGATTCTTTCAGTAAAGGAATACTCCTTTATTTCGTTAATTTCCTTCATGTTAAACAGACAAACTGTTACGGCCTCTATCTTTGGATCAATCATCCAGTACTCTCTGATCCCCAGTGTTCTATATAAATGAAATTTAACGGTACAGTCTGTATATCTGCTGTCTGAAGAAAGAACCTCGGCAGTGAAAAACGGAACACTTCTGATCTCGTTCCCTGTTATTCTGCCCGGATGCAGAAGCAGAGCGATGTCTGGAATAAGAATGGTATTACCGCCATTGAGGTAAAAATGAATGGGAAAAGTAACGGCTTTGCATGGAGAATTAGTTTTTTTGCCATATGTGACAATCTGGCAGAGAAGTTCGGTTATGACAGCCTGATGCATGAAAGAAACCGGAGCACGGGCTACAATATATCCATTCATCAGCTCTGCATGAAGATGAGGGGACAGCTGTTCATAATCCTGACACGTACACTGCCCCTGTTTCTGAGCATTCCATGTCGGCAAAATATCATCAGACTGCACAATTTGGTCAGAATACTCTAAGAGTTCATCGTCAATCCCATTTTTCAGTATAAAATTATTACAATTGCTCATAAAGAACCTCCGTTACTTCTGACATAGTTCCATTTTACACGTAAAGAAAGGAAGAGTCATGCAGGTACAAACTGCTTGACAAACTATTTTGTGGATAAAAGCGTTTCGCCTATGTTATGATGTAAATAAGAAAAATAGCCGGAAGACCGGAGATACATTTTTCGAATCCAGTGTATTATTCCGGCACACAAAAAACTACATGCTCCAGAGCTGTTGGATTTTGGAGAAGGAGGTAAAGAACGATGAAAGAAAAGCAGAAAAAAGCAGGCAGAGCAGCGGGCGGCATAGAAAACACGGTTCCCAAAAAAGAAAATCCCGCTGAAACCAGACGTTATCCCGGAATTCAAATGGTAAGGACAGGCAAATGGCTGCGCTTCCTATGCAAAATACAAAACATACCTGTTAAAGAAATCTGCGAGTGCCTCGGCCTCGGCTGTCCCCAGTCGGTATATGGCTGGTTTGGCGGAAGAACACTGCCATCCCTGGACAACTTCTACACACTCAGCCAGCTGCTGAACGTACCCCTTCACGAACTAATCATAAACTGGGACGAGCAACTGCCCGGAGGCTTCTGCAAAAGAGCAGGAAAAGCCAACATAAGAATCCTGTCATACCGCCTGAAACTAGTATAAGCCACCCGATAACTCAAGTGACCGGCTGAATGTTCCATACATAGTCATCATCTTAACTTCAGACTGGAACCTTCAGCCGATCACATAAATCATCAATACTCCGAGTCACGAATCATATCAATAAAGCCAACCAAACTCAGCCTCAAAGCCGGTTAAGCCTCCCACCGAAGGAAAAGCCCTTACTCCCGCCCGGATGCACCAGCTGTACGGAAGCGCGGCAGGGAGATTCGGGATGCGTCATTGCGGTGTTACAGCCGCTTCATCAAAAGAAAAGCCAGCATATGAACTTTTTGCAGGGCCACAAGCCCTGCAAAAAAGCCGACTCAAGTGGGAATGCATCCGGCATTCCCACGTTTGTCGGCGGTGTTCATCATGTTGGCTTTTCTTTTGATTAGCGGCTGTTACACCACAATGCCGTATCCCGAATCTCCCTGCCGCGCTTCCGTACAGCGTCCCCCTGCATCCCCGCCGCAGCAATAGCCCTTCCTTCAAAGGCACCCCTTACTCCATGCGCGATCTCTCCAGAAAGCATTTAAAGGCCTTCAGGGAATAATTCATAATCAGAGCATCCGGCATCCCGGCCAGCTTTGCCAGTTCCAGGGCAAAAGCAAAGTCCCCCACATGCCTTGTTCCATGGCTGTCGCTTGCAAATACAACCGGATAATGAAAATGCCTGCACAAATTCAAAATCATCATGTCATTGAACCGGGTGTCGCCTCTATATCCATCAGGGCTTAGAGAACTGTTATTGATCTCCAGAATTACATCGTATTTCATAGCTGCTTTTACAATTGCCAGATAATCGACGGGATATTTTACATCATCACAGTGTCCGATAATACGGACATAGGGATTCTTCATGGCTGCAATATAAGCGGCTGTGTTTTCTTCCGGGGTCCCCGGCTTTTTGACCGGTTTATGAATACTGGCAATCACATAATCCAGCTTTGCCAGTATGGAATCCTCCAGATCCAGTTTTCCTTCATTATTTAAAATATTTGCCTCCGCTCCATAGAGCATCTCTACCCCCAGGCGTTCCTTCTGGGCGTAAGACAGGCTGCGGAAATAAGACGGCTTTCCTCCGCCGCAGGTGGCAGGGCCGTGATCGGATATTCCAAGCATTTTCAGATTCTTTGAAGCGGCGGCCTTTGCCATGTCCGTAATGGTTGCAGTAGAGGCATGTCCGCTTGCTATTGTGTGCGTATGTATATCAAATTGAAAAGAAGACATAATGATGGAACCTTTCTATATAAAATAAATGAATATTCTCATTTACAAAATCCTAATATATAGTATGCGTGATGGGTTTTTGTTTGTCAATAAGAAAGTGAAATAAAATACCAATAAAAACAACAAAATAAATATTGGGATTCCTTGGATTCACATATAGAAATCGCTAAAACCATGTTGCTTCATGTTGACTTATAGATACTATTAAAGTATAATGGTGACAACTGGGTGGAGATTCATTTTTTCTTCAGAAGGTTAATATTCTATGTATAGATGTGGTGAGCTATCTATATATAAGGAAAGGAGTAACAAAGCAAATGGGACTATATACCTATGACAGTACGGACATACCGAAGTCGGAGCGTATTCCAAAGCTTGTTGAGAACCTGTATGCCAGGATGCCCGAGATTGAATCTGCGAGAGCAGTTCTTCTGACGGAGTCTTATAAGCAGACAGAGAGCGAGCCGGTAATTATCCGCCGTGCAAAAGCATTTCAGCATATTTTGGAAAATATTCCGATTATTATCCGCGACCTCGAACTGATTGTGGGCAGTACAACGCTCGCTCCAAGAGGATGTCAGACTTATCCGGAATTTTCGTATGAATGGCTGGAAGGTGAATTTGAAACAGTAGAGACCAGAAGTGCAGATCCATTTCACATATCAGATCAGACCAAAGCGGAACTGAAACAGGCTAACGCATACTGGAAGGGAAAGACAACAAGCGAACTGGCTACCTCCTATATGGAGCCGGAGACACTGCTTGCTATGGAACATAACATTTTTACCCCCGGTAACTATTTTTATAATGGTGTAGGCCATGTTACGGTGAAGTATGGAGAAGTTCTGGATATCGGATTCTCAGGAATCAAGGCGAAAGCAGAAGCAGAGATGGCAAGGCTGAGCCTGACCGACGGTGATTATCAGCAAAAGTCAAGATTTCTGGAAGCAGTCATGATCAGCTGTGATGCTGCCGTTACATATGCGAGACGTTATGCTAAGCTGGCTCTCGAAGAGGCGGAGAAGTGTTCAGACATGACACGTAAAAAAGAGCTGCTTCAGATCGCACAGAATTGCGCGAACGTTCCCGAAAAGGGGGCTGTGGGATTTTATGAGGCATGTCAGTCATTCTGGTTTGTACAGCAGCTGCTTCAGATAGAATCCTCCGGACATTCGATTTCTCCGGGTAGATTTGACCAGTATATGTATCCTTATTATAAGAAGGACTTAGATAGTGGGAAGATAACGAGAGAATTTGCACAGGAATTAATGGACTGCATCTGGGTGAAGTTAAATGACCTGAACAAGTGCCGCGATGCCGTTTCTGCAGAAGGATTTGCAGGATACAGCCTTTTCCAGAACCTGATCGCAGGCGGTCAGAATGAAGAAGGAATTGATGTGACGAATGATTTATCATTTATGAGCATTGAAGCATCCATGCATGTGTTCCTTCCGCAGCCTTCTCTGTCCGTCAGAGTGTGGAACGGATCCCCTCATGAGTTCCTGATCAAAGCGGCGGAGCTGACCCGTACAGGAATCGGACTGCCGGCTTATTATAATGACGAAGTGATTATTCCATCCCTGGTGAGCAGAGGACTGACACTGGAGGACGCGAGAGACTACAATATTATCGGCTGTGTTGAGCCGCAGAAGTCTGGTAAGACAGAAGGCTGGCATGATGCGGCATTTTTCAATATGTGCCGCCCGCTGGAGCTGGTTTTCGGCAACGGCATGGACAAGGGTGTGCAGGTTGGACCGCAGACTGGCCGCGTAGAGGACATGAAGACTTTTGAGGAATTCTATCATGCCTATAAGATCCAGATGGATTATACAATCAAGCTTCTGGTCAATGCGGACAATGCGATTGATGTAGCACATGCACAGAGATGCCCGCTTCCGTTCCTTTCCTCAATGGTCGACGACTGTATGAAGAAAGGGAAGACGGTTCAGGAAGGCGGAGCAGTATATAACTTTACCGGCCCGCAGGGGTTCGGAGTTGCGAACATGGCGGATTCACTGTATGCGGTGAAAAAGCTGGTTTACGATGAAAAGAAAGTAACCATGAAGGAACTCAAAGAGGCCCTGGCTACAAACTATGGCAAGGGACTGAGCGACGAGGATGTGGCTTCCATGACTGCAGAGATTGCAGGCAGCATGAAGGCGGCCGGACAGGCTGTCACAGAGCGGGAGGTCGCAGCTATTCTGAAGACAGTAGTTGCCGCCTCAGAAGCTCCGGAAGTAAAAGCAAATGGAGAGCGTATTCTCAAATTAATTGAAACGGTTCCGAAGTTCGGAAACGACATTCCTGAAGTGGATGCATTTGCAAGAGACGTAGCCTATACATATACGAAGCCTCTGCAGAATTATAAGAACCCAAGAGGCGGTATTTTCCAGGCCGGGTTATATCCGGTATCTGCAAATGTTCCGCTGGGAGCGCAGACAGGGGCTACACCGGACGGACGACTTGCACATACACCGGTTGCAGACGGCGTTTCACCGTCAGCTGGAAAAGATGTAAGCGGACCTACGGCTGCGGCAAACTCGGTTTCCAGGCTGGATCATTATATTGCATCCAATGGCACACTGTTTAATCAGAAGTTCCATCCATCTGCACTGAGCGGCAGGAGAGGCCTTGAAAACTTTGTGGGGCTTGTCCGTTCTTTCTTTGATCAGAAGGGAAGCCATATGCAGTTCAATGTTGTCAGCCGTGAGACGCTGCTGGATGCACAGAAGAATCCGGAGCAGTACAAGCATCTGGTTGTCCGGGTTGCCGGATACAGCGCTTTGTTTACGACGCTTTCCAAGTCTCTACAGGATGACATTATCCGGAGAACGGAGCAGGGATTCTAATGGAAGAGAGGAATCGCAGCATGGAGGATTATTTAAATACAAAAGGCCGCATTTTCGATATACAGAGATATTCTATCCATGACGGTAATGGAATACGGACGATTGTATTTTTGAAGGGCTGTGTTCTGAGATGCCGGTGGTGCTGTAATCCGGAATCACAGCGGTATGAGATTGAGACCATGATGGTTCAGGGAGAGCCGAAGGCAATCGGTGAGGATGTCACAGTGAAAGAAGTGATGGAAACGGTCGAAAAGGACCGCACGTATTACCGGCGGACCGGAGGCGGACTGACGCTTTCCGGAGGCGAGAGCCTGTGCCAGCCTGAATTTGCCGCTGCACTTTTGAGGGCGGCATCTGAAGTTGGCATCAGCACGGCCATGGAAAGCATGGGATGCGCGGATTACAAAGTGATCGAGGGCCTGCTCCCGTATCTGGACCAGTACCTGCTGGACATCAAGCATATGAATCCGGCGAAACACAAAGAATTCACAGGACGTTCCAATGAACTGATGCTGGAGAATGCAATGAAGATTGCAAAGTCAGGCATGACGGAGCTGAGCGTCCGGGTACCTGTTATTCCGGGATTCAATGATACAAATGAAGAGATCCGGGATATCGCAGAGTATACGAAGGCACTGGGCAGTGTGAAAAGGCTCCACCTGCTTCCCTACCACAGACTTGGACAGGACAAGTATGAAGGCTTGGGAAGAGAGTACCTGATGGGAAATGTTGAGCCGCCGTCAAATGAAAAGATGGAGATGCTGCTCAAAACTGCGGAACTGGCATCCGGAATTGAATGTCAGATAGGAGGCTAGGAAACATGAGTTATGAACAGATGCCGGAGAGAATCGTACAGGAACTGGTTCCCGGCAAAGAGATAACAATCGCCCATTTGATTGCAAGTCCGGATATTACATTATATGAAAAGCTGGGACTGGATCCAAGGGTGGAATACAGCAAGTCTGCAATCGGCGTGCTGACCATCAGCCCGGCGGAAACCGCTATCATTGCGGCAGACATTGCAATTAAAGCAGCAGGTATTGAACTGGGATTTGTAGACCGTTTCAGCGGTACTTTGATTGTAACTGGTACGATTTCAGAGACAGAGGCAGCGATCCGCGCAGTGCTGGATTATGTGAGGAATAAGATGGGCTTCTCTGTGTGTGAGATTACAAGGACTTAATAGATATGAAGAAAATCGTACTGATGGGCAGAAGCGAATGTGGAAAAACCACACTGACCCAGGCATTAAAAGGTGAAAAAATCCAGTATCACAAGACCCAATACGTGAATAACTTCGATGTTATCATAGATACCCCGGGCGAATACGCCCAGACGAAACATCTGGGTTATGCCCTTGCCTTATATTCCTATGAGGCGGATGTTGTAGGACTCCTGGTTTCGGCAACAGAACCCTATTCTCTCTACCCGCCGTGCTGCACAGCAATGTGCAACCGGGAGGTCATCGGCATCGTGACCAAGATACACGACAGGAATGCCAATGCGGAACGTGCAGAGAGGTGGCTCAGGCTTGCGGGGTGCAAAAAGATCTTCTTTGTTGACTCGAAAAATTACGAGGGAATTCCGGAAATTCTGGAGTACTTAAAAGAAGAAGGCGATGTGCTTCCGTGGGAGACTGAGGAGGCCGAAAAAAAGACTGAGAAAACAACAAATCCAACACAATAATAAGTTGACTAATGTGGGATTGTGTGGTAATATCGAGTTAGAAACAACAAAAAACAAATGTTTAGTTTTGTTTTAAGAGTCCAAGGAGGAAAATAAGGATGCAAAACGAATACGAAATCAAAAAAGAAATGTGTGAAATCGGTAAAAGAGTGTACAATCGCGGGATGGTTGCTGCAAATGACGGTAACTTCTCTGTAAAACTGAATGACAATGAATTTTTATGTACACCTACAGGTGTCAGCAAAGGATTCATGACACCGGAATATATCTGTAAAGTAGACGCTGAAGGTAATGTACTGCAGGCAAACAAAGGGTTCAGACCTTCTTCAGAGATAAAGATGCACATGCGTGTATATAAAGAAAGACCAGACGTAAACTCAGTTGTACATGCTCACCCTCTGTACGCTACAACATTTGCTATCTGCGGAATTCCTCTTACACAGCCGATCATGCCTGAAGCTGTTATCGCTCTGGGATGCGTACCGATCGCAAAATACGGCACACCTTCTACAATGGAGATTCCGGATGCTGTTTCTGAGCACTTACAGTACTTTGATGCAGTTCTGCTTGAGAACCACGGAGCTCTTGCATACTCAGACAGCCTTCTGAGCGCATACCACAAGATGGAATCTCTGGAATTCTACGCACAGCTTCTGTATCAGTCAAAGATGCTCGGCGAGCCACAGGAATTCAACAAAGAGCAGATGGACAAGCTGTATGAAATCAGAAGAAAAATGGGACTTCCAGGAAAACATCCTGCAAACGTATGCCCGAACGCAAAAGCTGGCAAGCCAAGCTGTCACAGCTGCGGTGGTTCATGCAGCTCTGCTGCACCGGAAGCTGCAGGCGCAGATGCTGATTTAGTTGCATCTATTACAAAGAAAGTTATGGATCAGCTGGGACTGTAGGAATATATGTCCAAAGGGTTTTGCACAATGCATACCCGGCGGGCAGAGTTAAATCATGTTTAGGAGACTGCTATGAATGAACAGGATATTACCAATGCTGTGAAAGCAGTGTTGGGCCAGATGAAGGAAAGTGGTTCCCATCACGAAAAAGGACATGTATGCAGGTGTCATAAGCATAAGATGACATTGAAGGCTGCCAATGCACTGATTGAGAAAGTAACTGCAAAAGCTGCTGAGATGGGCGTCAATGTGGTGGCTGCCGTGTCAGATCAGGCGGGAAGGCCTGTTGCAGTCCAGAGTATGGATGGTGCCTACATAGCAAGTTTTGATATTGCGTTAAATAAAACATTTACTTCAGCGAGCCTCAAGATGTCCACGGAAGCGCTTAGCCATCTAAGCCAGCCGGGACAGCCTTTGTACGGAATTCAGTTCACGAATGAAGGGAAAATCGTAATATTTGGCGGCGGAGAGCCGCTGGAAGCAGATGGAAAAATAATCGGGGCCTTGGGGGTGAGCGGCGGCACTGCTGAAGAAGACACCGCAATAGCCGCTTATGGCAGAGAAGTTTTCGAGGAGGTATTAGCGTGTCTGTAAATGAACAGATGATCCAGGACATCGTATCAGAAGTCATGGCAAAAATGCAGATTGCTTCCGAAGTATCAGACAACCACGGCATATTTGCTGATATGAATGAAGCAATTGAAGCTGCGAAAAAAGCGCAGAAGATCGTGGGCAGAATGTCCATGGATCAAAGAGAAAAGATAATATCCAATATCAGAAAAAAGACAGTTGAGAATGCAGAGATACTTGCACGCATGGGCGTACAGGAGACAGGCATGGGCAATGTCGGACATAAGATTTTAAAACATCAGTTAGTTGCAGAGAAGACACCGGGAACGGAAGACATCACAACGACTGCATGGTCAGGAGACAGAGGACTGACACTGATAGAGATGGGACCATTCGGCGTGATCGGTGCGATTACACCATGTACAAACCCGAGTGAGACAGTACTCTGCAATACAATCGGTATGCTGGCGGGCGGCAATACAGTCGTATTTAACCCGCATCCGGGAGCGATCAAGACATCCATCTTTGCGATCAACATGATCAACGAAGCTTCACTTGAAGCAGGCGGACCGGACAACATCGCATGTACGGTAGAGAAGCCGACCCTGGAATCAAGCAACATTATGATGAAGCACAAAGCAATTCATCTGATTGCAGCAACAGGCGGACCTGGAGTTGTAACAGCCGTCCTTTCTTCAGGCAAGAGGGGAATCGGAGCAGGGGCAGGCAACCCGCCGGCACTTGTAGACGAGACAGCAGATATCCGCAAAGCGGCAGAGGATATTGTAAACGGATGTACATTCGACAATAACCTGCCATGTATCGCTGAGAAGGAAATCGTAGCCGTGGATTCTGTCGCAGACGAATTAATGCACTACATGGTCAGCGAACAGGGATGCTACCTGGCTTCCAAAGAAGAGCAGGAGGCCCTGACAGCAGTTGTTCTCAAAGACGGCAGGCTGAACAGAAACTGTGTGGGAAGGGATGCTAAGACACTTCTGGGAATGATCGGCGTGAGTGTTCCGGACAATATCAGATGTATCACATTTGAGGGACCGAAGGAACATCCATTGATCGCAACAGAGCTGATGATGCCGATCCTGGGCGTAGTCAGAGCAAAAGATTTTGATGATGCGGTTGAGCAGTCTGTATGGCTGGAACACGGCAACAGACATTCCGCACATATACATTCCAAGAACGTAGACAACATCACCAAATATGCAAAAGCGATTGACACTGCAATTCTTGTAAAGAACGGCCCGTCATATGCTGCAATTGGATTCGGGGGCGAAGGCTTCTGCACATTTACAATTGCCAGCAGGACAGGGGAAGGCCTTACAAGCGCAAGCACATTTACAAAGAGAAGACGCTGTGTAATGTCAGACAGTTTATGCATACGTTAAGACAGGAGGAAATAAAATGGAAATGAATTCTGCTAATGTAGAAGCAGTCGTAAAACAGGTACTGGAAAGTATGCTGGACAAAAAAACTGCTCCTGCAGCAAATACAGCAGCAGGAAGCCAGGCAGTTCCGAAAACTGCACGTGTGGCTATGCTGACAGAACTGGAACACTATGACATCAAAGAATTCCCGATCCCGGAACTGGGAGACGGAGATATTCTTGTAAAGGTTGAAGGATGCGGCGTATGCGGTACTGACGCTCATGAATTCAAGAGAGACCCATTCAGCCTGATCCCGGTTGTTCTCGGACATGAAGGAACCGGAGAGATCGTAAAGATGGGCAAGAACGTAAAGATCGACAGTGCAGGAAAAGATCTGAAGGTCGGAGATAAGGTTGTTACCTGTATGATCTTCAAGGACGATCCGGACATCACAATGTACGATCTGAATAAGCAGAATGTAGGCGGAGCTGATGTATACGGACTTCTTCCGGATGATGACATTCATCTGAACGGATGGTTCTCAGATTACATCGTGGTTCGCGAAGGCTCTACAATATTCAATGTAAGCGACCTGGATCTGAAGTCCAGAATACTGATCGAACCATGTGCAGTACTTATCCATGCAGTAGAGAGAGCTAAGACAACAGGAATCCTGAGATTCAACAGCAGAGTTGTTGTACAGGGATGCGGACCGATCGGTCTGATCTGTATCGCAGTGCTCCGTACCATGGGTATCGAGAACATTGTAGCTGTAGACGGAGAGCAGAAGAGACTTGACTTTGCCAAGAAGATGGGAGCCGAGCGCTCTGTAAACTTTAAGGATTTCAAGGGAATTGAAGCTCTGGCAGACGGCGTAAAGGCAGCATTTGACGGACATCCGGCAGACTTTGCGTTCCAGTGTACAGGATCACCTGTTGCACATGCCAACATTTACAAGTTCATCCGCAACGGCGGCGGACTTTGCGAGCTGGGATTCTTCATCAACGGCGGAGACGCTACAATCAATCCGCACTTTGATCTGTGCTCAAAGGAAATCACATTAGTTGGTTCCTGGGTATATACATTAAGAGATTACGCTACAACATTCGATTTCCTGAAGAGAGCAAAAGGAATCGGACTTCCAATGGATGACCTGATCACTCACGAATTCCCGCTGGATCAGATCAACGAAGCTCATCAGACAAACCTGAAGATGGAAGGTCTGAAGATCGCTATTGTTAATAAATAGCAGCAATCCCAAGAAGGAGAATTGATATGGGAGAAGCAGTAGGCATGTTGGAAGTATTCGGACTGGCAACAGCGTTTGCAGCGGCGGATGCCGGGTGTAAAGCAGGCGATGTAAGTCTGGAGACTTTTGACAAGAATAAACCGGCAAACGCAGATGAATTACCTGTACCGCTGATTGTTATGATCAAGTTTCGCGGAAGCGTATCCGATGTTCAGGCAGCATTAGACGCAGCGAAAATGAAAGCAGAAGAACTTGCAGGAGTTGTAGCTGAATACGAGATTGCAAGACCAACACAGGATACAGAAAAGATGCTGAAGCTGAGCGGTTTAGATAAAGGCAAACCAAATAAAATTTATGTAGAAGAAGTCTAGGAGGAAATTAAAATGGCACAACTGGCATTAGGAATGGTAGAAACAAGAGGACTTACAGCAGCAATCGAGGCTGCAGATGCAATGACAAAAGCAGCAGAGGTAACACTGGTAGGAACAGAGAAGATCGGTTCCGGACTTGTAACAGTTATGGTTCGCGGAGATGTTGGAGCTGTTAAGGCTGCAGTTGAGACTGGTGCTGACGCAGCAGGAAGACTTGGCGAATTAGTAGCAACACACGTAATCCCAAGACCACACAACGACGTAGAGAAGATCCTTCCTACTGTATAGGAATTGCAGACGACTGCGATTCTCCCTGTTACTGTAACAGGGAGTAGTCAGAAGAATAGTAAAGGAGCAGTCTCATGGGACAGGCGTATGGATTTTTTGAAATCCCTAGTGTGACGGCAGCGGTAGTTGCCATTGATATTATGTGCAAGACAGCAGAAGTGCAGCTTGTCACCTGGGAGAAAAAGTTAGGTGGAAGACTTGTAACAATTATTATCCGCGGAGACGTAGCAGCTGTATCACAGGCCATTGAAACTGCTGCAGCAAACGGAATTAAAAAACCTGTATCGCATGTGGTGATTGCAAATCCTCACCAGGAGATACTCAAGCTGATCAATAACAGCGCGAACCGGATAAGTTAGGAGGCAGTTAGATGGCAGAAGATAATAAACCAAGCGGCGAGGAAAAGGCACCAGATACTTCCAAACCGGCAGGTGCAGCCAGAAAGAGTACAGCCAGGTCAGCCGGCACAGCAAAAAGCCCGGCGAAGAAGACTACCGGCACTGCAAAAGCTGCATCCACCAGAAAAACGACCACTGCCAAAGCACCGGCCAAGACCATCCAGAGGGTGAAACAGACGGCGCAGCAGGCAGAACAGGCAGAAGAAAAGATTCAATTAAAGGAGGAAAAAAGAATGTCACAGGAAGCATTAGGAATGGTTGAAACAAGAGGTTTAGTAGCATCAATCGAAGCAGCAGATACAATGCTCAAAGCTGCTAATGTAGTATTAGTAGGAACAGAGAAGATCGGTTCCGGACTTGTAACAGTAATGGTTCGTGGAGATGTTGGAGCTGTTAAATCTGCAGTTGAATCAGGTGCAGAGGCAGCAGGAAGACTTGGCGAATTAGTAGCAACACACGTAATCCCAAGACCACACAGCGATGTAGAGAAAATTCTTCCGGCAGTGAAATAATTAGTTTCAGCTAGAGATTTGCGGCCTTACGTGTCTTCCTCAGGAAGATGCGTAAGGCCTGTGAATACTTAATGAGGAGAATTGATATGGATAATAACAACG
The DNA here is from genome assembly GCF_000190355.1 of Clostridium sp. D5. Lineage (NCBI taxonomy): Bacteria > Bacillati > Bacillota > Clostridia > Eubacteriales > Clostridiaceae > Clostridium > Clostridium sp. D5. The sequence goes on from NZ_GL870813.1 coordinate 258,664, forward strand.
TAGCATTGATTACCAAGATGGTACTGGAAGCTGTTGAAAAACAGAAAACTTCCGATGATACCGGATATTTGGTGCCGATTGGAGTGTCCGCAAGACATATCCATCTTACACAGGAGCACGTTGAGGCTCTGTTTGGCCCAGGATATCAGTTAACGAAGAAAAAAGAGCTTATGGGCGGACAGTTCGCATCAAACGAGCTGGTTACAATAGTCGGCCTGAAGCTTAGAGCTATAGAAAATGTCAGGATCTTAGGTCCTGTAAGAAGTAAATCTCAGGTGGAGGTATCTGCAACAGATTCCATCCGTCTCGGGGTAAAAGCACCGATCAGAGAATCCGGTAACATCGCGGGTTCAGCACCGATTGCAGTCGTTGGGCCGAAAGGCGCGATTTATCTGGATGAAGGATGTATCATTGCAAAAAGACATATTCATATGTCACCAAAGGATGCAATGGCAGCCGGTGTCCATGACGGAGACATTGTATCTGTGAAAGCAGACAACGAAAGAGGAACCGTATTCAATCATGTACAGATCCGTGTAGATGACAGCTTTACTCTTGAGATGCATATCGACACAGATGAAGCGAACGCAGCGAAAATTGCGACGGGCGATACAGTAAGAATTATTAAGTAGAATACCCCGCAGGCGCCTTCCAGGGCCGGACAAGTCTGACACTGGTGCGCCGTCTGTGCGGGGTAAATGTATTTCACTGGTAGTGAACACTTAAGATTATAGTCGCAAGAGGAGGAAGTTATGCTGATAGGGAAAGTTAAAGGAAGTGTTGTCTCAACACGCAAATGTGATAATCTGGTCGGCAATAAGTTTATGATCATCGATGTTTTGGAGCACATGCAGAACGGCGCGAAACAACTCATTGCGATTGATAAGATTGGTGCAGGTATAGGTGAGTATGTGTTAGTGGCACAGGGCAGTGCGGCGAGAATCGGTTCCGGAATGCCTGATGCACCTATTGATGCAGCAATTGTTGGAATTATTGACGATGGAACAGGACTGGAGTAGTGAGATGATGGAAATGAAAGAATTAAGCAGCATATTGCAGCTAAACGGTATAGTTGGTGCAGGTGGTGCAGGTTTTCCAACATATGCAAAACTAGATGAACGTGCTGAAACAATCATCCTGAATTGTGCAGAGTGTGAACCGCTTCTGAGGCTGCATCGGCAGCTGCTTGAGAAGTATGCACAGGAAATCGTTGAGACCTTCCATATGATGGGGCAGGCTGTAGGTGCGAAAGATGTAGTCATCGGGATTAAAAAAGCTTATAAAAAGACGATCGAAGCACTGGAAGAAGTAATCGGTGAGTATCCGGAGGTCCGGCTTGGACTGTTAGATGAAGTATATCCGGCGGGAGACGAAGTCGTGCTGATTTATGAAGTGACCGGCAAAGTAGTAAGACCGGGCGGAATTCCGATTGAGAGCGGCGTAGCCGTGTTCAATGTCGAGACGGTATACAATGTATACAGAGCGGTTAACCAGCAGGCACCGGTGACGGATAAGCTGGTATCTATCGTAGCGGAAGTGGAGCATCCAGTCACAGTGCGGGTGCCGATCGGAACTACGATTGAAGAGACCGTAAGGCTGGCCGGCAATGTCACAGCAAAAGATCCGGTATATTTTATCGGGGGACCGATGATGGGATTTATCGGCAGCGGCTCTCAGCCCGTTACCAAGACGACAAATGCCGTACTGGTACTGCCCGAGGAACACCTGATTATCCAGAAGAAAAGAAGAAAATCATCTATAGATTTAAAACGTGCAGCGGCTTGCTGCTGCCAGTGTACAATGTGTACAGATTTATGTCCGAGAAACAGACTGGGACATCCAATAGAGCCGCATTTGTTTATGCGTGCGGCAACCTGTAAAGATTTACAGGAACCAAACATATTTGTGAATACCATGTTTTGTTCTTCCTGTGGTCTGTGCGAAATGTATTCCTGCATGCAGGGATTGTCACCGAGATCATTAATGGCAGAATATAAAGCGGGCTTACGTGCCAACGGGCTCAAACCGCCGCAGGGTGTAGTGCCCAAACCGGTGGGAGAAGAGAGAGAGTACCGGAAGGTACCTATGGAACGCCTTATGGCAAGGCTGGACCTCACAAAATATGATAAGGAAGCGCCGCTTGATGAGTCGGCAGTCCCTGTCAGAAAAGTGAAGATACTGTTAAGCCAGCACATAGGCGCACCTGCATCTGCGATTGTAAAACGTGGTGATAAAGTAACGCAGGGACAGATGATTGCTGAACCGGGCAAAGGATTGAGTGTAGGAATACATGCAAGTATTGACGGTACGGTAAGTGAAGTAAATGAGAAATACGTAATCATAGAAACGCAGGAAGGACGTGCAGGCAATGAGTAAGGCAATTGGAATGGTAGAATATAAGACTGTTTCAGCAGGTGTTGTAGCAGCAGATGCTATGGTAAAGACTTCTGAAGTTAGTATAATTGAAGCCCAGACAGTATGTCCTGGTAAATATATTGTAATTATTTCAGGAGATTTGAGCGCAGTGAATGCTGCGGTCGAGACATCCAAGACTCTGCATGGGAGACATCTGATCAACAGTTTTGTACTCGGTAACCCGCACAAATCTATTTTCCCGGCAATCTACGGAGCTACCAAGATCGAAGATGTATCTGCTCTCGGAATTATGGAGACTTATGATGCAACCTCTATCATTGTAGCGGCGGATGAGGCTGCGAAGACAGCAATTGTTGATCTGATTGAACTCAGAATTGCCAGAGGTATGTGTGGAAAATCTTATCTGATGCTGACAGGTGATGTGGCGGCTGTGGAAGCCGCAATCGAAAGGGCGAAGGCTGCAGTGGCAGACCAGGGAATGTACCTGGATTCTTCCGTTATCGCACACCCGGATGCTCAGATTCGCGAAGCAATATTATAAGGATTCGAAACAAAGATTTGCTGTATAGCCCGGTGCAGTGTACTTTTTAGAATGCTGCCGGGGAATATGACCGGGAGGCAATGCGATGCTTGCAATAGAAAGACGGAATGAAATATTAGAAAAGCTTCAGGCTGAACGGCGTGTAGTAGTAAGTGAGCTGAGCCAGATATATGATGTGTCTGAAGAGACAATTCGAAGGGACCTGGAAAAACTGGTAAATGACGGTTATGCCATTAAAAGTTATGGAGGTGCCGTCATCAATGAGAATGTAAATATTGATCTGCCATTTAATATTCGGAAAAACCGCAACGTTGTCGGAAAACAGCGGATCGCGGATCTGGTGAACAAAATGGTGCATGATGGAGACAGCCTCATGCTGGACGGCAGCTCTACAGCGGTTTATATCGCAAAGGCGTTGAAAGAGAAAAAGAATCTGACGCTGATCACAAATTCCATTGAGATTATCATTGAACTGTTTGATGTGCCGGACTGGAGCGTACTGTCAACCGGAGGTGTATCCAGAGAAGGTTCGTTTGCACTCGTGGGACCGCAGACTGACAAGATGCTTCGTGCTTATCATGTAGAGAAATCAATCATTTCCTGTAAAGGAGTTGATCTTGCTTCAGGCCTTACAGATTCGGATGAGCTTCACGCGAATAACAAGAAAACCATGCTGGATTCAGCAAAACAGAAGATTCTTGCGATCGACAGCAGTAAATTTGACAAAATAGCATTTACGACTATCGGAGCGCTGGAAGATATAACGACTGTTGTTACTGATGAAAAACCGGAGGCCAGATGGCTTCAGGCATTTGAAGAGTTAGGGATAGAGTGCATCTACCCGGAATAAAGGAAAAACACTATGAAAAGCTTTGAGATTAAGACGAAAGTATATTTTGGCGATCAGGCACTCGATCGTCTGGCAGAAATCCCTTACAGGAAAGTACTGGTAATCACTGACCCATTTATGGCTCAGAGCAGTATGATAAATCTGATTACAGATCCTCTTAAAAAAGGGAAAATAGAATTTGACATATTCAAGGATGTTGTGCCGGATCCTCCGATTGAAAAAATCAGCGAAGGTGTCAAAAAGATGCTGGAATATAAGCCGGACGCGATTGTCGCAGTCGGCGGAGGATCAGCGATTGACTCCTCCAAATCAATTCGTGAGTTCGCACTTCGTGTAGACAATTACGGAAAAGTCGGACTGATCGCAATACCGACAACGAGTGGAACTGGTTCAGAGGTTACATCCTTTGCGGTTGTTTCCGATCCGAAAGAACAGATGAAATATCCTCTGGTTTCCAGAGATCTGACGCCGGACGAGGCGATTCTGGATGCAGAGCTTGTAAAGAGTGTTCCGCCTGCGATCACAGCGGACACTGGTATGGACGTATTTACACATGCCCTTGAGGCCTGTGTTAGTACAAACAAAAATGATTTTTCAACGGCGCTTGCAGAAAAAGCAATTGAGATCTGCGGAGTATTCCTGCTCCGTGCATATCTGGATGGAAATGATACCCATGCGCGTCAGAAGATGCATTCTGCATCCTGTCTGGCAGGCCTGGCATTCAATTCCGCATCGCTGGGACTGAACCACGGAATGGCACACCAGCTTGGTGCTATATTCCACATCCCGCACGGACGTGCCAATGCTATGCTGCTTCCGCATATCATTGAATTCAACAGTGATATCAACAAGCACAGCAAGAGCCGCACAGAATACCTGCCGGCTGTTAAGAGATACGCTACAGTAGCACAGCTGCTGGGTCTGAGCAGCTACAACAAAATCATGACAGTAAGATCACTCGTGAACTGGGTACAGTTCATGCTGAAAGAGATGGATATTCCACTCTCCATATCACAGATGGGAACAATTTCCGAAGAAGAGTACATGAATGCAATAGACCATATGGCAGACGCTGCAATGGCGGATGGGTGTACGGATACGAATCCTCGCGTGCCGAGGAAGGCAGATGTAGTACAACTCTATAAAAACCTCTGGTAGAGGCTGGGGATGGGGAGTTGGCAGGAGGGGCGCTGAGTAAGAGGGACGTCTGGTGCCTGCTGTGGCTTTACATGCCGTTGCTGCAGACGGCCGTTTAGCAAGAATATCTAACAGAAAAAATAAGGAAAAGTCAGGGACATGCCGCAGTTGGCGCGAATGCCGATGCATTCGCACCGCCGGCGGCAACAGCATTTGATTTTGTGAATCAAATGCTGCCCTGACTTTTCCTTATTTTTTCTGTAAGATATTCTAAGCCGCACTCTGAGTCCGCAGCAACGGCATGTAAAGCCACAGCAGGCACCAGACGCCCCTCTTACTCAGCTACGCGCATCCAGGCGGCAGAAACCCTCGTCCCCGGATGGGACCTCGAACGGGAGCGGTGGATCAAATCGTACTGGTGTGAAGCTGTGGGCTGGGGAAGGTATATTAATGCGTAGGCGGGGAGATCCACTGCTCCCGACGGAATTCTCCCCCGGGCAGCTTTTCTACCGATTTGATGCACGCAGCCTGAGTGGAGCGGAAGGGGACGGAGACGGCGGGGAGGATGAGGCTGATTTTGGAAGCCTTTAGCGTGCTGTAGAAGTGCTTACTGCGAAAAAGGCGCATCTTATGGAGGAAAACTGATCTCCGAATCAGTTTTCCAGAGCGTCTGAGCTTAGAAAGCATCGGCTTTCTAAGTGAATACGCTCGGTTCCATAAGATGCGCCTTTTTCGCAGTTAGCACTTCTAAGCTAAGCGGCCGGTTTCCAAAATCAGCCTCATCCTCCCCGCCGTCTCCGTCCTCTTCCGCTCCACTCAGGCGTCCCCCCATCCACTCACAAAATCTGCTCCTTAATTCCGATTGACGGTGGGTGGGGGAGTGTGTATAATTGGGTTATGAAAAATGAACACAAAAGACAAAGGAAATTGTATATTGATATTATCGTAGTAATTGCCGTGACTGTTTTGCTGGCAATCTTTTTTACGTGGAAGTTTCAGCAGTCTTCGGAAATTAAGGTTTTGAATACGCTTTCTGAGATTTCGAATCAGAGTGTGAATGTGATTCAGGATGAGGTTGAAAAGAATAAGACGCTTTTGACCAACCTGGCAATTTATATCAGTGAGGGGGAGACGAAAGATATTGATATGCTGATAGAGCGGCTTGTGAATGTGGATAAGATGAACGGTTTTAAGCGGATGGGGATTATACGGGATGATTTTTGGGGGAAGTCTACGGATGGGAAAGGATTTATTCCGGATAAGGTGAGCATACAGGAACGGTTTCAGGCTGCGATGAATGGGAATACTGTTGTATCGGATCGCCTGCAGGATCTGGATGACGGTAAGGATGTAACGCTTTACAGCACTCCCATCAATTGGGCGGATGGTACAAGGTATGTGCTGTTCGGTACATATGCTATTGAGTATTATAAAGAGATTCTTTCTGTATCTACATTTCAGGGAGAAGGCTACAGCTATATTATAAAGAGAAACGGGGACTGTGTTATTGATTCTGAGAATAAAAACGGGAGCTCGTTTGAAAACTTTTATGATTATGTTATGGAGGAAACTGGTAATAACAAAAATAAGCTGCAGCAGTTTCAGGGCGATATAGAGAAAAGCAGGGACGGGTTTGTCAGTTTTAATACCGCAAAAGGCAGCCGCTATGTATACTATCAGCCGTTGAATGTAAATGACTGGTATCTGCTGAGTGTGATACCGGCGACGGTGGTGGAGACTCATATTAACGGGCCGATGCAACTGGCTTATGCAATGCTGCTTGTATGTATACTTGGAATCCTGTATCTGGTCTGCAGGGTATATCAGGTTCAGAAGGGCAGCAGGAAAATGCTGGAGCGGGCGGCCTATGTAGATGAGGTAACCGGCGATGCCTCCTATGCAAAATTTATGCTGGATGCACAGAGAATGCTGGATACATATGCGGACAAGAAGTATGCACTGGCTGTGCTGAATATAAAACGTTTTCAGTATATTAATGACCTGTATGGCTATGAAGAAGGAGACCGGGCTCTGAGACGCTTTATGAAGGCTCTGAGAGTGGAGATTGGTGCATATGAATGTGCGGCAAGAATGCAGTCCGATCATTTTGCTGTACTGCTGGTTTACCAGGAACAGGAAAAACTGGAAAAGCGCCTTGACACCATATTGGAGAAGATAGAGTCCGAAGCTGATAACCGTATAGGAGATACCCCCTATGTATTAAAAGTAAAAGCGGGCGTCTATATGGTACAGCAGCCGGGGGAAATGCTGGAATCCATGCTGGATCGGGCATCTATGGCAGTGCGGTCGGAATATAATACTGAAATTAAGCACTGCAATTTTTATAACGAGACAATCCGCAGCCGTATGTTGAAAAACAGAGAGATAGAAGATTGCTTTGCGGAAGCGCTTAAGAATCAGGAGTTCTATCTTTGCTATCAGCCCAAATTCCGCGTGGCAGAAAAGCGCTGGTGCGGCGCTGAGGCTCTGGTAAGATGGAATAACCCTAAAAGCGGAGTGGTAAGCCCTGCAGAGTTTATTCCGGTTCTGGAACACAGCGGCGGTATCGTGGAGCTGGACGAGTATGTGCTTGAGATGGTCTGCAGACAGATGAGGCAGTGGCTTGGGGAAGGGTTGGGGGTCCTGCCTGTTTCCGTCAATGTATCCCGGCTGCATTTATACAGGCTGAATTTTGTGGAACAGTATCTGACAATTATAGACCGGTATCAGATCCCCCATGAGCTGATCCAGCTGGAAATGACGGAGACGGCGTTGTTTTCCAATGAAGATATTCTTTCAGAAACCTTGGAAAAACTACGCAGCAAAGGAATCCGGATATTAATGGATGATTTCGGCTCCGGTTATTCTTCGGTTACAATGCTGAAATCTATGCCCATAGATACGTTGAAGATTGACAAAAGTATGGTCGATTCTGTGGAAGATAATGAGAAAGTAAGGCTGATATTAGAAAGTATTATCAAACTGGCCCAGTCTCTGAAGCTCAGTGTGACTGCGGAGGGTGTGGAGAATAAGGCACAGTACGACATCCTGAAAGGGATGCACATAGATAATATACAGGGGTATTACTGTGCCAGGCCTATGGCGGCGGAACAGTATGCCCAGATCCTAAAATATCCGGATAAGAAGTATGAGTTTTAGAAAATAATAAGGCATGGAGGCTCAGTCCCTCCATGCCTTTCTGTATGCCAGCGGCGTGGTTCCTTCCCTGGCTTTAAAAAGATTAATAAAGTGTGTAACATTGTTCATTCCCGTCTCAAAAGCAATCTCACTGACGGGCAGATCAGAATACTTCAACAGTTCCTTTGCATAGGAAATGCGGGCCGTAATGATATATTCGTGGATGGTAACTCCAATATATTTTTTAAATTCTTTTAAGATATGATAGCGGCTGCGGTGAGTAAATTCTTCAAAATAAGAGAGTGTGAGGTCCGATTTGAAGTCTTTATCTATCTTCCGGACGATCTCTCTGATATAGCCCGGAATCAGAAAGGTGTCAGCATTGTTTGTGGCGGTCTGAAGCAGCAGTTCAGTCAGCATTCCGTTAATCAAATTGGAAGTAACCAGTTCGGTAGTCAGATCCTTTTTCTGATAAAGGGCGATGATTCTCCACAGTGTGCGCTCCATGAAAAAATCATCCCGCACATTAAGTATCCAAAACCCATTTCTTGTGAATTCCCTGTAATAACCCAGTGCGCTGTTCCCATTAAAGTGTATCCACAGGAATTCCCAGTTTTCATCCTGGGCAGTGCGATAGAGATGGTGCTGCTCACAGTTGATAAAAAAACACTGTCCCTTTGTGATGGTATATGTCTGCCCTTCATATTCCAGATACCCTCTGCCTGATACCGTGTAGACGATCAGGAAAGAGTCCAGATTCTGGCGCTCTGAAAAATAGGGGCAGAAGGTCTTAAAATAGCCAACCTCCTGTGTGTAGAAATAGGTGGATCGTGCCGTGCTGCTGGGAGTGAGTATCATCCGGATGGAGTCTTCGCTCCAGGTATGAGAGCCACGCTCTAAAATCTTTGTGTTTTGCTTCATAATATCACCACAACATTCTGTTATTTTTAAACAATTTGCTTGGATGCAATCTCTATATTACAGGAATATAATAGGTTTGTAAACATGAGCAGACACGATATTTAATTATTATTTTATAACAGGAGGAGATACAATGGAAGCAAGAAAACAGGTGAAAAAACCAAGAATCGGTATTTATTCCATGGGACTTAAGCATTACTGGGGGCAGTTTCCGGGGCTGAGGGAACGTCTGATAGAATACGGCGAATTTATCGCAGGAAAGGTGCAGGAATTCGGCGCAGAAACCTGTTATTATGGATTAGTGGACTGTGAGCAGGAAGGAAAAAAAGCGGGAGAATATTTTAATGAAAACCATGTGGATCTAATTCTGGCTCATTCAGCGACTTATGTGACAAGTGCATCGGTTCTGCCTTTGCATCAGATCTGCAGCGCACCGGCAGTGATCCTGAACCTGCAGCCTGCGGCAAGGATTAACTATGAGAAGACAACGACCGGCGAATGGCTGGCGCACTGCGGTGCATGCCCTGTACCCGAGCTGTCCAATGCATTTAACCGTGCCGGGATCAAATACCGGGTCGTGAATGGCCTTCTGGGGCTGGACTATACACCTGGGATCTCTCTTGCTGACGAAGCCACCGCACAGCGCCCTGAAGCGAAGAGGGCATGGCGGCAGATCGAAGAATGGGTGCAGGCAGCCAAAGTAAAATGCAATCTCAGAGGGGCCAGATTTGGATTCCTGGGAAATACGTACAGCGGAATGCTGGATATGTACAGTGATTTCACCATGTTTCAGGCACAGACCGGCGCACATCTGCAGGTACTGGAGATGTGTGACCTGGACAGGCACCTGCAGGGGGTGACGGAAGAAGAGACAGCGGCAAAAAGAAAGGAAATCGAAGAATTCTTTACCATAAGCGAAGATGCGGCGGCAGATCCACTTGCGCAGAAGCCGACGGATGAACAGATGAACTGGTCGGCTAAAGTGGCGGCGGCGCAGGAAAAACTGGTGGAAGAGTTCGGCCTGGATGCGTTAACCTATTATTATCACGGGGCTCCGGGAGGGCATTACGAAGAACTGCAGGGAGGCTTTATCGTAGGTCATTCTCTGCTGACTGCAAAGGGAATCCCCTGCGCCGGTGAGGGTGATCTGAAGACCTGTCTTGCAATGAAGATATGCGATATCCTTGGAAAGGGCGGAAGTTTCTGTGAAATAGTCACTGTAGACTATGAAGACGGTACAATACTTCTGGGGCATGACGGCCCGTTCCATCTCGAGATCGCGAAAGGAAAGCCGATCCTGAGAGGGATGGGGCTGTATCACGGAAAACAGGGAACAGGGGTGTCTGTAGAAGCCAAGGTGCGTACCGGAGACATTACTAACCTGGGGTGTTCCCAGACCATAGATGGAAAGTTGAAATTTATTATATCGGAGGCAGAATCAACGGACGGTGACATCATGACCATAGGGAATACTCAGACCCCTGTAAAGTTCAGCAAGGATCCGGATTCCTATATGGATGAATGGTTTGCAGAGGCGCCGACCCATCATTTTGCAATGAGCATCGGGCATAATGCATCACTATATGAGAAAGTGGCAGATCTGCTTGAAATTCCGGCAGTTGTACTGGACAGATAAAGAAACAGGAAAGTGAATCAGGCGCGGGGCCTGCCTGTAAACGCCTTATTGGCGGTCAGAGCACCTGGCGCCTGTATTCTTCGGGGGAGTAGCCGAACCGTTCTTTGAATTCGGCAAAGAACTGCTGGGGATCGCTGTAACCGCACTCCCTGGCTATTTCGTAAATATTTATCTCAGGGCGGGACAGCAGAGTCATAGCCTGGATAAAATGACTCTCTTTCAGCAGATCTTCAGGGCTGTTTTCTTCATTAACGTCGATTAGTCCGTCCTGGGGGTAGCGGGCCGGCAGCCGAATCTCCACCTCTGTTCCGCTTCCGCAGGTGCTGGTATAGGTCAGTCCGTATTCCAGTCCGTACATCAGCTGCAGCCGGCGGTGGGTATTATAAACTGCGATATTGGAGCCTTTTCCTTTGGAGGTGCCGCGGCCGGTCAGTATGTCATTCAGCTTTTCTTCTGCAATTCCCACTCCGTCGTCGGAGATCAGAATCACGATATCTTCCCCGTCCAGCCATCCGGCAAGCACGATGGTGCCCTGCTTGGACTCTTTTTCCAGGATGCCGTGGAGGACGCAGTTCTCAATTACAGGCTGGAATGTCAGCTTTGGTATGGAATATTCCTGCAGGTTATCCGGGATGTCAATAAGAAAATCAATGGTGTCATGAAAACGCATATTCTGCAGCTGAACATAGATGGATACGTGCTCCAGTTCATCAGCTATTGTACTGAGGCTCTGTTTTCTGCTCAACGTTAGCTTATAGAAACGCGACAGCTTCTGGATCGCTGAGGTTACATCCTGGGATCGTCCCTGCTGGGACAGCCAGTTGATCATATCCATAGTATTATACAGAAAATGCGGATTGATCTGCGCCTGCAGAGAATTAAACTCGGCTACACGCAGGTCCTCGGCAGCCTTTGCCTGATCATCCATAAGCTGGTTGATAACGCGGGTCATATAATTATAGGTGGAGATCAGATCTCCAATCTCATCATGGGTATCCGCATCGGGCAGCGCCACAGGAGGACCGATTCTGGACTTTGTCATCTGATTGATGACTGCGGACAGTCGGTTTGTAATGGAGTGGGACAGCAGTGTGGCAATGAGAAACGCAATCAGGATACATGCCACATAGACCAGGATAAAGCCGGCCATAATGCTTATACTTTTCGAGATCATAGGCTGGGAAGGCATGGCGACCACCATATACCAGTCCGTGTTTTTTATACTGTAAAAACCGGCGTATACATCCTCACCCAAAACACGCTTTAAAATAAAGTTATTAGAGGACATAAAATGTTCCTGCACTTCATCGTATCCGAAATGATATGCACCGGACAGCGCCTGATCCGATGTGGCGACAAGACTGTCCCTGTCATTGATGATGTAAGCCACATTACTGCTGGAGGACAGGTTGTCCTTGAGCAGGCGGTCGAAGTAATCCTGAGAAAAATAAATCGCAAGATAGCAGGGAACCCGCTCGCCTTCATAAATGATACTTGATTTTGTTATGTATGCCATATCTCCATTATGTTTGATCTCATAAGAACCGAGATAAAACGAAGGGCAGAAGAGGGAACGGAGTGAGGGTGTTCCATTGAATATACCGTACCAGTAAGTTCCCCATGCGTTATTGATAGGCAGAACCGTTTTGCACATCGGATAATTCGAAAAGATCCTGTCTGTTCTGGGGATATCCATATACAGTTTAACATCTGTAATAAGAACATCATCAGCAGCATTTTTAATCGTATTCAAAAACACATCTGCAGACTCGGAATCTGCAAGGTCATTCAGCGCTTCTGTACGGGCGGAGCTGACGATCTGGTGGTAAAATTCTTCGCTCGTCAGCTGGTCATGGAACTGGAGTATGCCAGAGACAGCATCCTCGATCAGAGGAGCAGTCTGCGTAGATGCATTCTGCTCTGTGCGGATGTTGTCGGCGATGATCATGTCATAGAGCTTAGTGTAGAAAAAGACGGCAAGCACAATCATGGGGATCGTCGCGATCACCAGATGGGTAAGCGTAAACTTGGTCTGCAGCTTCAGCTTCTTATAAAAACTGCCTCTTCTTTTTGTGAATAGTCTCATCCCAGCATCTTCTCCCTGTATTTTGATGGTGTCAGCCCCGTGAATTTTTTAAAACTTTTACTAAAATAATTGCCGTTGCTATAGCCGACTCTGGATGAAATATCCGTAATCTGATAGCGGGCGTCACTTAAGAGCTGCATCGCCTTTTCCATGCGGTATTCCGTCAGATACTGATTCAGGGTCTGACCCGTCTGGCTCTTAAAATAAGTACAGACATAAGAGGCTGAGAGATACACATGATCGCTGATTTCCTTGATGGAGAGTGTATCATCGGTATAATGCCTGTTGATATAGTCCTTGATCAGAAAGATCGTAGAATCCTCGGGTACATAGGTGCTGATGCCTGTAAAAAACTGCTCCGTCCGAGAGCACAGCATCTCGTGGAGTTCCTGGTAGGTAAAGCAGCGTTCAAGGTGGTCGATGATGCTCTCCCTGGAACTGTTCACCGATGGATCATGACTTAGCTTCAGTGCCCGGCGGCTGTCATTGATACTGATGAAAAGTTTATAGTAGATATCCTTTACCTGATTGGGCAGAAAGATCCTGTTCTCTGAATAGCAGAGATACAGCTGATCCAGCAGCCCGGTGCAGGCGTTCTGGTCCCTGGAAAGAAGGGCCTCCTTAAAATCCGCGGCAATCTTTTCCGTCTGTTCCTGGGCGCCTGGCTCTGTTCCGGGCGTCCTTTCCATGTCTGATGCTGCCAGAAGTGTTCCCGGGCTGAAAAAGAAGCTGCTCTGGAGCATCACAACAGCTGTGGTATAAGAGTGATATACCCGGCTGATCCCGGTTACCGTGTCCCCCCGCCCGATAAAAAAATCTCCCAGCGGCAGAAACTGTTCTTTGAGACAGTTCTCCACGGCGGACAAGGCCACCGGGGAAGGCGTGCTGTTTCCCAAGACATGAAACACATGATATACAGCATGTATCTGGATGTAAAATACATGCAGGTGATAATGAGTAAGATAGCCGGTCAGGTCATCTCTTATATTGCGCAGCTGTGTGCCGTCAGGTTCGGATGCCTTAAGCCTGACAATATATGTAGTAAAGGTGCTCCCCGGCATCAGGCGGAGCGAAAGTTCTTCGGTCAGTCGGCTGATTTGCTCTGTATTTTCCTTATAAGGTCTGGTAAGAAGCAGGGCTAGATGGGATGCTGTCTCCATGGAATATAGATTCTCATTCTGCCTCGTGCGCAGATTTTTCTCCCGCCGTTCGATGGCTTCCAGTACAGCCTCTTTGATTTCCTCGGGATTCAGCGGCTTTTCTACATAATTAATGGCTTTCAGCTTGATGGCAGCTTTCAGGTATTCTTTGTCAGAATAGCCGCTCATAAAAATGACGCTGGTATCCGGAAGAAATTCCTCCAGACGCTCAACCATCTGGATTCCGTCCATGCGGGGCATGCGGACATCGCACAGAATAATGTCCGGTTTCTGGGAGCGGGCTATGTTCAGCGCATTCACTCCATCATCAGCCTGGAATATCTGCTCAATCCCCAGGGAACTCCAGTCAAGAGACGCAATGAGTCCTTCACGGGTTAATTCTTCGTCATCCACAATCAATAATCTCATAATATCGGTTCTCCTTCGTACTCAGAATGTTCCTTCAGCCCTGCTGCTGCAAGGCGCTGCGGGGTAATGTATCCTGCTGGCACCGGGCCTGGGAACAGGTTCCGTGAATATGGAAGTTTCATATATAAATACTGCATGTTTCTATTCTAACAAAATCCATCCGTAAAATCTATAAATAATATCATGCAAGGCAACACAAAAATAATTTACCCATAATCGAAAAATTTTGCTGTTTTAGAAAAACTTTATAACTGATACACTTATTTTAGAAAGGAAAAGGAGGGAAACATGGTGTCTGAATATGTTTTGGAATTAAAAGGTATTACAAAAATATTTCCTGGCGTTAAGGCTTTGGACAATGTGCATTTCCAGCTCAGAAAAGGTGAAGTCCATGCATTAATGGGCGAGAACGGGGCCGGCAAATCTACATTCATCAAAGTGATTACCGGAGTACATAAAGCAGAAGAAGGCGAGATGTTCCTGGACGGTAAGAAGGTTGACTTCAAAGGCCCCAGGGATGCACAGGCGGCCGGCATTGCGGCGGTTTACCAGCATCCGACATCTTATCCGGATCTGACTGTGGCAGAGAATATCTTCATGGGCCACGAAATTATCAGCAGAGGAATGATTCAGTGGAAGAAGATGAACGAGGAGGCCGGAAAACTTCTGGCGCAGCTGAACGCAGACTTTAAGCCCACAGATGAGATGGGAGCTTTGAGCGTGGCACAGCAGCAGATGGTGGAGATTGCAAAGGCGCTTTCTACAAATGCCAGAATTATTATTCTCGATGAGCCTACTGCAGCGCTGACCAAGAACGAATCAGAGGAGCTGTACCGAATCGTCGACAAGCTGAAAGAGAGCGGCGTTTCCGTTATCTTCATCTCCCACCGCTTTGAAGATATGTACCGCCTGGCAAGCACGGTTACCGTGTTCCGTGATTCACAGTATATCGGCACTTATGATGTGGATGGAATCACGAACGCAGATCTGATAAAAGCGATGGTTGGACGTGAGATCAAAGATCTGTTCCCGAAACCGGAAGTGCAGATCGGGCCGGAAGTACTCCGTGTGGAAGGTCTTTCCAGACTGGGATATTTCAAGAATGTCTCCTTTGGCGTCCGTGCAGGCGAGATTGTTGGACTGACGGGTCTGGTTGGTGCCGGGCGTACAGAGGTCGTGGAGAGTGTCTGCGGTATTACGAAACCGGATTCCGGAAAAGTATTTCTGGAAGGTAAGGAAACACATATCAAACAGCCGTCAGATGCCATGAGGCAGGGGATCATCCTTCTTCCGGAAGACCGTCAGAAAGAAGGCCTGATTATGAGTTGGGGCCTCGGCAGGAACGTAACACTCCCGACCATGAGCAAATATGCAAAGCATGGCTTTAACGATGAGAAGAAAGAACGCGAAATCGCGAAGAAACTTCTGGAAGATGTAGATACAAAAGCGGTTACGATCTTCGATCCCGCGACATCACTCTCTGGAGGAAATCAGCAGAAGGTCGTAGTAGCAAAGGCACTTGGACAGGAGATGAAGGTTGTCATCATGGATGAGCCGACAAAGGGTGTTGATGTCGGTGCAAAAGCAGAGATATATCAGATCATGGGCGATCTGGCCAAACTCGGATATGCGATTATCCTGATCTCTTCTGAAATGCCGGAGATCCTCGGTATGAGCGACAGAATCGTTGTGATGTGCAGCGGAAAAGTAACTGGTGAACTGAACCGCGGTGAAGCAACTCAGGAGGGCATTCTTGAGCTGGCTATGGAAAAATCAAAATAAGGAGGAAATGGGAAAGATGAAAGAAAAAAAATCTATCTGGAAAAAAATCACCGGCTCCCGTGAAGCAAGCCTTCTGATCGTTTTGATTATCCTCTGTGTGGTCATTTCATTTAGAAGCCCGTCCTTCATGACGCTGAAATCTATTTCAGATATGCTTAAGAATAACGCAGTTATCATGATTATGACACTGGGAATGCTGGGCGTGCTGCTGTTGGGCGGCATCGATATATCTATCGCATCAACACTTGCATTTTCGGGTATGTCAGTCGGAATGCTGCTGAAGTACAACGTTGTAGAAAACGCATTTCTGCTGTTTGTGATTGCAATTGGAATCGGGGCATTATGCGGGCTGGTTGTCGGGCTTGTCATTGCAAAAGGAAAGGTGCTGCCGATCATTGCAACGATGGGATTCATGTACATATACCGTGGCATGGCCTACATGATAGGAAACAGCCAGTGGGCAAGCGCAGAGAACCTGGGAGACTTTAAAAACTTTGCTCTGGGCAAGGTTCTCGGAATCAATAATGTTGTATTAATCATGTTTGCATGTTATATTATATTCTTCGTTGTTATGAAATGGACAAAAGTAGGAAGAAAAGTCTATGCGGTAGGAAGTAACCGTGAAGCTGCGGCAATATCCGGTATTAATACTTCCAATGTGGAACTGATGGTTTATACGGTAATGGGAACTCTGGCCGGACTGTGCGGCGCCCTGGCGGTTGCAGTTTACTCTTCTGCACAGCCGAATATGCTGTATGGAAAGGAAATGGATGTCATTGCAGCTTGTGTCATAGGTGGTGTAAGTATGACAGGCGGACGCGGAAGCGTTGTGGGAGCCTTCCTTGGATCCCTGATCCTGGCGATTATCGCAAAAGCACTTCCTCTTGTAGGAATCGATTCTATTGCACAGAATACGGTAAAGGGTGTTATCATATTAGTCGTTGTTATTCTGAATGTCGTAACACAGCGTGTAATGGATAAAAATAATCTGAAAGGAAGGGAGATGTAATCATGGCAGGAAAATCCGGAAGAACCATTGTCAATGTGCCTGAAAAATCATGGAAGAAAACACTTCTTTGCTGGGAAGGCATGCTGGTAGTATTATTTATCTTAATCAACATTTTTTGCGCAAGTATCTCCCAGAGCTATCAGGTGTCCAATGTACTCAGAGAGATGCCAAAGTATCTGACAGAAGTGTTTTTGATGCTTCCGATGGCATATATACTGATTCTTGGAGAAATTGATATTTCTGTAGGCGCCACAGTCTGCCTGTCGGCAACTGTGACATGTATGGTCTGCAACAAAGATATGCCGTTTATTGTAGTTGTTCTGACGGCTCTGCTGGTCGGAACGGTCTGCGGACTGGTGAATGGTCTGATCCTTACGAGATTTACAGAACTGCCTCCTATGATTGTAACACTGGGAACGCAGATCGTATTCAGAGGAATTGCAGAAATTGCTCTTGGAAGCGGCGGATCCATTTCCTTAAGCAATGCAGACGGATTTAGGATGATCGCAGGAAAAGTCGGGATGATCCCTTATATTCTTTTCGTGGTCATTATATTTGCAGTGATCTTTACTGTGGTACTGAGCAAGACGACCTTCGGAAGAAGCGTATATGCAATCGGCTCCAACAGGCTGGCAGCCTACTACTCCGGAATCCATGTACAGAAAATCCGCCTGATCATCTACATGGTCATGGGATTCATGGCAGGGCTCGCAGCTCTGTTCCTTACCTCGGTACTTTACGGAGCCAACACCACCACAGGCAACGGCTTCGAGCTGGATGCCATTGCGATGGCAGTATTCGGAGGAATCTCAACTGCCGGCGGGAAGGGCAAGTTACAGGGCGGTATCATTTCCGCTTTCATCATCATCTGCCTGAGAATTGGTCTTGGACAGATCAACATGAACCCACAGCTGATTCTGATTATATTAGGCGCTCTGCTGATTCTGGCCGTATTACTGCCGAATATCGGAGGAGAATTAAAGTTAAAGAAAAAAGCTGCATCAGTGAAATAACCTGTATTTATTAACCTGATACCAGGCACCGGGAAAGGTGCTTTGTATACAACAAAATTCCATAGGGAGGAAAAAAGCATGAAGAAAAAAGTTTTAAGCGTACTGTTATGTGTAGCAATGGCAGCAACACTGGCTGTAGGATGCGGATCAAAAGATGAGGGCACCAAAGGCAGCGGTTCTGACACAAAGACAGAAGACACAGCAAAAGATGACAGCAGTGATTCAGGAAAGAAGACTTATGCAATCGTAACAAAGTCAGCAGGAAATCCTTACAATGAAAAAGAAGCAGAAGGATTCCAGGAAGTAATCGAAGCAGAAGGCGGAGAGTGTATCGTAAAGCATCCTGAGGCTGCTACAGCCGACGCACAGGTATCCGTTATCCAGTCACTGATTTCCCAGGGTGTGGATTCTATCTGTATCGCTGCAAACGATGAGAATGCTCTTCAGGCTGCACTGGAAGAAGCAATGGACGCAGGAATCAAAGTATCCTGCCTTGACTCCAAAGCAAATGCTGACAGCCGTCAGACATTCGTAAACCAGGCTGGTACTACAGAGATCGGCCAGGCTCTGATGGATGCCATTCTGGACATCACAGGCGGAGAAGGACAGTGGGCAATTCTTTCAGCTACATCACAGGCAACGAACCAGAATGCATGGATCGATGCTATGAAAGAGATCATGAAAGAAGACAAATACTCCAAACTGGAACTTGTAGAAGTAGCTTACGGCGATGACGAACCGCAGAAATCTACAGACCAGACACAGGCTCTGTTATCCAAATACCCTGACCTGAAAGTAATCTGCGCACCTACAACAGTTGGTATCAACGCAGCTGCTAAGGTTCTTCAGGACGAGAAATCTTCCGTAAAACTGACAGGACTTGGATTACCTTCAGAAATGGCTGAATACATCGGTGATGATGACGCTCATTCCTGCCCGTATATGTATCTGTGGAATCCGATCGACGTTGGACGCCTCGGAGCTTACACATCAATCGCTTTAGTTGACGGAACAATCACAGGAGCAGCAGGAGACGAATTCACAGCAGGAGATATGGGAGACTACACAGTAGTAGAAGCATCCGACGGAGGAACAGAAGTTATCCTTGGTGCACCATTCAAATTCGATCCTTCAAACATCGACGAGTGGAAAGACGTTTACTAAAATTTTACAACTCCATAAATAAGTAATAAAAGCGGACTGGAACGGTCCGCTTTTATTACTTATGCTACCGCAAATCCCCTGATTTCCATAAGAAATGCAGGAGAACAAAATTACATAAAAGATTCAGGATAAAGGCAGGATATCTTACTGGACAGAAGCCGGCGTAAGTGATATTCTGGAAACAGTATAAAAGGCATGTACATAAGAATGCCGAGACATGAAAGGAGACAGCATGATCAGAAAAAGTTTTAAAATGAAATTATACCCGGGAATGGAAAAAGAGTATGAAAAGCGCCACAACGCACTGTGGCCGGAGATGAGGGATATGATCCACGAATACGGCGGTTCGAACTATTCTATCTTCCTTGATGAAGAGACCAGTATTCTGTATGGCTATATAGAACTGGAAGATGCAGAAAAATGGGACAAGAGCGCAGACACAGAGATCTGCCGCAAATGGTGGGACTTCATGGCTGATATCATGGAGACCAATCCGGATAATAGCCCTGTTTCTACCGATCTTCTTCCGGTGTTTCATTTGGATTAGAGAGGAAGATTACGATACAGTATATATGTATTAGATCTATGAGGAAAATCTGTGTGAGAATTGCGGCCACAAGTCACAATTCCCACGCAGGTTTTCCTTTTTTTAGAGAATCCGTGCATTTCCAGTTTATTGAATTATGGAAAAATCTATGTTAAACTTTGGAAAGAACAAAAAGATCGGAATGCCTGCTGGAATGTAGTGATTTGTAACAGTTCAGACAGGTCTGCGCATTTACTGCGCAGACCGTATGAAAACATGGAGGCTGCAGGCATCCAGCTCTTCGCTGCAGGCGAATTTCTATGGGCTGGATGCGTAACAGGTCAGGCAAGCCCGACCTGTTACAGTGATTTGCAACGGGAGGGGGAATTGCAGATGATCAGGATAGCAGTTGTAGAGGATGATGAAGATTATATCACTATAATCAAAAATTATATCGTAAGGTATATGAAGGAAAAGGGCGACAGCATCAGCGTAGATGTTTTCCGGGATGGAAATCAGATTGTTTTTGATTATCAGCCGGTCTACGACATTATACTGATGGATATTGAGATGCCAAAGCTGGACGGCATATCAGCGGCGGAAAAAATCAGGGAATATGATAAGGATGTGATTATTATCTTTATTACCAATATGGCACAGTATGCCCTCAAAGGATATCAGGTTCGGGCCCGTTCTTATATTCTGAAACCAGTGAATTATTACAGCCTGGCCCTGGAGCTGCAGGAAGCTATTGGGACCATTTCTCGGAAGGTTGAGGATGCCCTGCTTCTGAAGGACGATGATATTCTGAGAAAAGTAAACGTAAATGACATTTATTATCTGGAGAGTCAGCAGCATTATATGATTGTACATACCAGAACGGGAAATATCCGGATACGCGAGAGCATGAAGAACATGGAAAATAGACTGGATGCAGCATACTTCCGGCGTTGTAATGTAAGCTACCTTGTTAATTTGGCTCATGTTTCGTCGATAGACAAAGATACAGTGGTAGTCGCAGAGGAAAGGGTGCCGATGAGCAGGCAGAAGAGTAAAAGCTTTGTGCTGGCACTTACAGACTATGTTGGAGGTAATACCAATGCTTAAAACAATATTAATCGATGGTCCCATGTTCTTTATGTCACTTTGTGAGATCACCTTAATTGTTGCATTTATGACAGAAAAACAGAGTACAAAAGGCAGGCGGGTGTTTTGCACTGCATTGGCATTATTTTTGTTTATTACGGTAAATACCGTGGATTATTTCGTAGTTGATGCATCAAATGCCTCTACGGCATTGCAGGCGCCGCTATGTTTTCTTACTGCATTCACCTATGCAGTATACGGAATGGAGATGAATGGGAAGACGGCGGTGTATTGTACCGGTTGGGCCTATTTGCTTACAGAGCTGGCCGTACAGAGCGTAATGTCCGTTTTAAGCGGGCTGAGAATCAGCAGTCCCGCCATTTTTCTGGCCGTTTATTTATGCATAACCGCGTGTGGATATTGCTTCGTTAAAAAATGGCTGTCCGGTAAATTGCGGTTTAATAATCATTACCGAGTGGGGCGTGAGAAAATACTTGTCGTTATATTGGTTGTGGTGGTGTATACAATTCTTGCCAATTATCAGTTCATCTTCTGGCTGCTTGGAAGTGAGCCGGGAAACCAGTCTAATATAATATCTGTATTCCGGGTTATTGTAGATATTGCATGTCTGATTTTCCTATATATGCAAAACAGTATTGAAAAATCACAGATGACAGAACGGGAGCTTGATATGCTTCAGCAGCTTTGGTACCGGCAGCAGGAACAGCTTCATATTTCCCAGGAGAACATCGACCTTATCAATAGAAAGTGCCATGATCTGAAGTATCAGATGGCGGCTTTAAGAAAGCTGGGGGATGGCAGGGAGATCAATGATCAGTTGATGGAAATGGAACAGGCGGTTATGATTTATGATTCCGTTATCAAGACGGGAAACCCCGTACTGGATACTGTCCTGACCGAAAAAAGCCTTTATTGCGAGGCAAACCATATTAATATGACCTGTATGGCCGATGGGGAAAAGCTGGACTTTGTAGAAAAAGTTGATTTATATACCATGTTTGGCAATGCACTGGACAATGCGATAGAAAGCGTAATGCATCAGA
Organism: Clostridium sp. D5; assembly: GCF_000190355.1. Lineage (NCBI taxonomy): Bacteria > Bacillati > Bacillota > Clostridia > Eubacteriales > Clostridiaceae > Clostridium > Clostridium sp. D5. Next base: position 280,561 of record NZ_GL870813.1, read on the forward strand.
TAGATGTGGAAAAGAGGGTGGTTCAGGTCGCTGTGTTCCAGGAAAAAAAGTTAGTGATGATTCGAGTAAGAAATTACTGCGAAGAAAAGCCTGTTTTCAAAAACGGGTTTCCCGTTAGCGGAAAGGAAGACAGAGGCTACCATGGCTTTGGTCTGAAAAGTATCCGCTACACCGCGGAAAAATATGGCGGCGGGGTGGTCTGCCAGGCGGCGGACGGCTACTTCGTCCTCCAGATTCTTCTTCCGATTCCATAGAAAACCCGATCCATAGATAAGTATTAAAAATATATGAGCCGGTCATAGAAAAAATTAAAAACTGGAAGTAATCGGATTACACGATATGTGCAATCCGATTACTTCCAGTTTTTTGTCGTTACAATCCAACCAATTATGCCAGACTGGTGACGGATTATGACACAATTAAAAAAAATATCACCTGTATGGTAATCTTTACAATAATGTGAAAAGAAAATTTCATGGAAAGCGCAGGAGGAGAAACAAAATGAAACAAATTTATGATTGGTGGCTGGAAAAATGGCATGGATTCGAAGAAAAACATCCTAAACTATCGAAATGGGCATATCAGCTCTTCTATTTCTTTGTATTCAGTATGATGGTAACGGTTTTTCAGTATCTTGTATTTACTTTTATGCCCGGCTTATTGGGGATCGGGCTGGCAGGAACCGAATTTATGTGGCCTCAGACGGATCTGCATATTTTAGGCGTAGATTTCACATGGAGTCTGCTGGGGTATAACGTGCTTTATGATTCAGCGGGAGCTGTGGTGATTGGAGGCGGTCTGGGTTATTTTATCAGCTATGAAGCAGGATCCTTTCTTGCCCAGTGTATCAATTTTCCGCTGCAGAGAAACATTACCTTCAAAAGCCATGGAAATCCATGGTATCAGGCCATGTGGTATTTTATTGCATGGGTGGTGATTTCACTGATTTGTAATGGCGTCAATAATCTGTGGATGCCGGTCGCATCTGTATATGTGGCGCCGGCTGTCTATAATTTACTGGTTACGTTTATTACAGGCGGGGTTTCGATGATTATTTTCTTTTTTGTATTCAAGATTATATTCCCGGAAGGAGAGGCTAAGAAATGAGACATGCTGATTTAGTAAATAGAATGACACTTGAAGAGAAAGCCGCTTTTTTAAGTGGAAAAGGGGAATGGGATACAAGAGATATTCCGCGTTTAGAGATCCCCTCCATCGTTTGTTCCGATGGCCCCCATGGGATTCGGAGGCAGGCCGGAACGGGCGACCATTTGGGATTGAACGAATCGCTTCCGGCCACCTGTTTTCCGACGGCAGCGTCTGTCGCTAACAGCTGGGATGAACAGCTGGGGAAGGCAATCGGGGAAGCACTCGGAGAAGAGGCCGCTGTGCAGGGGGTAAATGTGCTTTTAGGGCCAGGGCTGAATATCAAGAGAAGCCCTCTGTGCGGAAGAAACTTTGAGTATTTTTCAGAGGATCCATATCTGGCCGGGAAAATGGCGGCCTCCTATGTGAAGGGGATACAGAGTCAGGGCGTTTATGCCTGCCCCAAGCACTTTGCTGTAAACAGCCAGGAACTTCGGCGCATGGCGATGAATGCGGTTCTGGATGAGCGGACGCTCAGGGAGATTTACTTAACGGGATTTGAGATAGCGGTAAAAGAGGGAAAAGCAAAGGCCATCATGACCAGTTACAATCAGGTAAACGGTACCTATGCCAATGAAAACCGGCATTTACTGCAGGATATACTGAGAAAAGAATGGGGGTTCGATGGGATTGTGATTACGGACTGGGGCGGCTCTAATGACCATATCGAAGGGATAAAGGCACGCTCTGATCTTGAGATGCCGGCACCGGGATTAGATTCTGCCAGACAAATATTGTCGGCCCTTGGGAACGGCAGTCTTACCATGGAAGAATTGGATATCTGTGTGGACGATCTGCTCCATGCGGTTTTAACATTGAGCAAAAACAGGAAAGCGAAAAAATCCAGTTTCAGTCAATTGGCACATCACAATCTGGCAAGAGAAGCGGCACAGAAAAGTACGGTACTTTTGAAAAACAAGGACAATATCCTGCCGATTCCGCCTGGAATGAAAGTGGCATTAATCGGAGATTTTGCCGTAAATCCAAGATATCAGGGAGCTGGTTCCTCAATGGTAAAGCCAACGTTCCTCGAGACAATGGAGAAGTGTATCAGCAATTATGATGTTCAGACAGCCGGAATCGCCAAAGGATATAAGCGCACTGGGGGAGACGATAAGGAGCTGGAAAAGGAGGCGCTGGACATTGCAAAGAAAGCAGATATAGTGCTGTATTGTTTTGGGCTGGATGAAATCAGCGAAGTGGAAGGCATGGACCGGAGCCATATGAGAATCCCCCAGAACCAGATTAAAATTCTGCAGTCCATTGTGCAGGTAAACGAAAACATCATCGGAATATTAAGTGGCGGGGCAGCGGTGGAAATGCCATGGCATACATGCTGCAAGGCAATTTTACATGGCTATCTTTCCGGGCAGGCAGGCGCAAGCGCCCTGCTGGATATTTTGACGGGAACAGTAAACCCGTCGGGCCGGCTGGCAGAAAGCTGCCCGGTCCGGTATGAGGATACGCCGGCATATAAATATTTTCCGTCAATAGAGAGAAATTCAGAGTATCGGGAAAGCATTTATATAGGATACCGCTACTATGATACCTGCAGGATTAAGGTACAGTATCCATTTGGTTATGGACTGTCCTATACAGAGTTTACATATTCAGACATAACGATAGAAAAACAGGGGATCAAAGTAAGAATTACAAATACCGGAGGAAGAGACGGAGCCGAAGTGGTACAGATGTATGTGGGCCTGCCCAATGCTGTTGTGTTCCGCCCGGCGAAGGAATTGAAGGGGTTTGCGAAGATATTTCTAAAGTCGGGAGAGAGCCGGGAGGTTCACATTCCTTTCGATGATAAGACCTTCCGGTACTGGAATGTAAAAACAAACCGATGGGAGGAAGAGAAGGGAATTTATCACATCATGGTGGGGGCAAGCGCGGCCGATATCAGATTAGAGGGCGAAGTCGAAAGAAAGGGGACAACCACGGAGTATCCCTACAACCCGGCAAGGCTCCCCTATTATTATACCGGGATTATCCAGCAGGTATCAGACGAAGAATTTGAAGAATTACTGGGGCATCCCATACCGTCTGGAAAGTGGAAGGGAAATCTGGGCATGAATGACGCCGTGTGTCAGATGTATTATGCAAAAAGCAAGATTGCACGGCTGGTTTATAAGATTCTGACAAATAAAAAGATAAAAAACGAAGCAGAAGGAAAACCGGATTTAAATCTGCTGTTCCAATACAATATACCTTTCAGGGCCATCGCTAAAATGACCGGCGGCATGGTTAGTATGGAGATGGCTGAGGGGGTATTAATTGTAGTTAACGGCCATTTCCTCAGGGGAATGAGAAAAGTCATCGGAGGTTTTTTTAGAAACAGAAAATTAAACAGACAATATGAAAAGAAATTAAAGAACAATTAAAAGAGAGCTGCTTTAGAGCGTGTTTGAAAATTCATTGCTGCAATATGCCGCCCCACTTCACGGTCTATTTACTGCCAAATCCAGTCAACGTAGCCCACTACGCCTCCTGAATTTGGCAGTAAATACCCCGCAAACTGGGACAACATCTTACAACAAGCAATTTTCAAACACGCTCTAGAGCAAAATACAAGGCATACAGAATATTGCCTGCAGCTGTAAAACATGTACAGAAACCGGGCGAAGATAAAAAGAAATGTTGTCATCGGCGTGCAATCTTACGGATGATGACACTATTTCGACCAATCATGACAGAAAAACAAACAAAAAGTCCCCTGATGATATATTAATGATTGTTCTTAATGCACAGGCTGCAGCGGGGACACAAGAGATCATAGGAAACATATGACTCAAGGATAGTCTACAGGGAGAGGAGGGGCAGCAGAAAAGTCAGGGTAAGAAAGTAAACAAAAAACCAGGAGGGAAAACGATGGAAGAAAAAAAACCAAAGCTGGTGCTGAAGAAGAAAAATAAAGCAGGCTTTAGTGCAGTTGCTGTACTTTGCGCCGCCGCCGTTGCATTTAACGGGATTATGGCAGTTAATTTTGATTCAATTGCAGCAGCAAACGGAAAAACAACAGTAAAAAATGTAGACCGTGCATCTACGCTGTCAGAGGGCACGGACGTTAACACAAGGCTGGAAGAGGAAGGGGCAACATTACTTTATAACGAAGAGAGCACCCTTCCTTTGAGTGAAGATACCAAGGTGACAATACTTGGAGCCGGCTCTCATAATTATGTACAGGGCGGTACAGGATCTGCCGGGGGCAGGGATGACTCCAATACAGCCATGATGGATAAAGCTTTTGAGAATGCCGGGATTTCATATAATACAGAGGCATGGACGTGGCTCGATAATGCCCTGGGCAATGGGAGCGATACGCACAACGGGACGGTCAACGCGGATTATATAGCAAAGGGGGACCCGGCGGCAGAATTTGAATGGACTTCTTATCAGGAAATCCATGAATTTACAATTGATACATATGAGGAGTTTGTAACAGATGACCTGATTGGGGATTATGATGACGTTGCAATTGTGACTTTCAGCCGTTCAGGAGCAGAAGGGGCGTCCCCTTCCCTTGATTACGACGGCAACGAAGACACGACTACGGGACGTACCTATCTGGAACTGGATGACAATGAAAGAGCACTGCTGGAATACTGTAATGAACATTTTGAATCTACGGTTGTGCTCGTCAATTCAGCAGTGCCGATTGAATGCGGATTTACGGAAAATCCGGCATACAATGTGAAGGCCGTTCTGTGGATTGGACATCCGGGAGAAGCAGGACTTTATGGTGTGGCTAACATCCTCAGCGGAGATGCGAATCCATCCGGACATATTGTAGATACATGGACCTATGATATGAGTACAAATCCGACCTACTATTCTGCAAATGACCAGACCTACTCAAATATTGAGATGGCCAGCAAAAATAAGTATTATCAGTACAACGAAGGGATCTATACCGGATACCGATATTACGAGACTGCCGATGCAGAAGGTTATTTTGACAGTGAGAACTTTATGAAAACGAAGTTTAAGGGGAATCTTTCAGAAGGCAAAGACTACTCGGATGCTTCGGTCAACGGATCTTATGAAGAGCAAAGAGCGGCAGGGCCGCAGGCAACATATGCGGGTTATGAAGAAGTGGTACAGTTCCCCTTTGGTTATGGACTGTCATATACGACATTTAGCCAGGAAATTACCAGCTCAGATATTTCTCTGGAAGAACATGGACAGAACTCGATGACTGTTAAGGTCACAAATACAGGTGATGCTGCGGGGAAGAGTGTAGTCCAGCTTTATATGGAAGCGCCGTATAATCAGGACGCCTCTCTCGGGCTTGAAGGCGTTGGCCTTGAAAAGGCACAGGTTGTCCTGGCCGGGTTTGGAAAAACAGAGGAGATTGAACCGGGAGAATCACAGGAAGTAGTCATTGAATTTTCTACAGACGATCTGGCAGGCTATGACGAATACGGCCAGGGCTGCTATGTGTTAGAAAAGGGTGAATACGTATTCCATATTTCCGAGAATGCTCATGGATGGGCAGGCGAGGAAGCTTACGGCGGTGACTATGACAGTACGTCGGCAGCGCTTGCAGAAACAATCATTTACAATGAAGACGGGGCTGGCGCCCGTACGGGAGAAATGAATGACGTATCATCAACAGAATCTGTAGCAGCAGAGAATGCATTAAACGATGTTACAGCAGGTGACGGAACAATGCTTATCAACGGAGGCGCATCAGGTACGTACAGCCTGGGATACCTCTCAAGAAGTGATTTTTATTCCGGTATGGCAGAGATCATGTCTTACCAGTCCGATGACCTGACCGGAAAATACAGCGGCAACGGTTCTGTATGGTCCTTGGACGGCAGTACAGCGGCAGCAGTAGTGACGGGCGATGTGGCAGGACAGCGTACAGCAGCAGACGCGGTAAAGGAAGCGATTGAGACAGATCCGACCAGTCTGGAGAATAAAGATGGGGTATCGGAAGGGATGGTTTATGATTACGGCAGTATTCTGGCAGACGGTATATCCTTCGGAGACGGAGAAACTTCATCCGTTCTTTACGGTTACGGAAATGATACCTACATCAATATGATGTATACAAATGATGGACTGCTTCAGTCAGATGAATCTTATCTGAATTCAGACCGGGATGTGAAAATTGAATGGAGTGCCGTATACTACGTTGCGCTTGACAATGAAGAGGAAACGGTAAAAGATTCAGACGGTTATGTAAAGATCTATGATACAGAAGAAGCGGCAGCCGCAGAGGGAACCGCAGCAAAACTGCAGGTGGATCATATGTATGGTGTGCCTTCTGACGATGCACGCTGGGACAAACTGACGAATATGTTAAGCTTCAAAGAAGCAGATGATCTCATGGGTGAAAACGGATGGCACACATATGCGGCAGAGTCTGTTGGAAAAGAGTTCGCATTGGCAGTAGACGGACCGGGTGAAGCAGGAAATGCGCAGAATGCGGACTGCACATGGTGGCCATGCGCGGTAATCATTGCAGCTACCTGGAACACGGAACTGGCACAGGAACAGGGCGCGGCATACGGTCATCAGGATCTTCTGAACAATACACCATACTGCTATGCACCGGCCATGAACACGCACAGGACACCTTTCGGCGGACGTGACTTTGAATACTATTCTGAGGATGGATTTATTGCCGGAGTGATCGGCGGCAATGTGGTACAGGGACTTCAGGAAACCGGGATGCATGTGTTTATTAAGCACTATGTTTTGAATGATTCTGATACGAACCGGGGCGGTGTGAATACATGGGCAGATGAACAGTCGATCCGCGAAATTTATGCAAAGCCCTTTGAGATTGCATGCAAATACTTTAATGCAGATGGAATTATGGGCTCTTTGAACAGTATTGGAATGGCCTGGTCACATTCAGGTTTATATACCACAATAACACGCGATGAATGGGGCTGGAATGGTATGCTGATTACCGATGGCGACGGTTCCACCAATAATGTTTACAACAACTATTCCTTCTGGACGATCGGAGCCGTGGGAGGAATCCTTGGAAGCGGTGATCTGTCTGCGAATACGGCCTATGCCTCCATTAGTGAAGATGGAACCGGGGCAACCAACTATGTACAGCATATGCTGCACAGAATTGCACGAAATGCATTGTATCAGTATTCTCATAATATTGATAAGCTGAACTCCACAACAACAATGGTTCCAAATACAAAGGTGCCCATGTTGATTATCATAATAGGCGATGTGGTTCTGCTGGCAGTGATACTCATTATATTATTTGCAGTCGCATTGCCAAGGAAGAAGAAAGTAAAGGTAAAAGTAGTAAATAAATAATCTGCCTGGTCTGCTGCAAAATAAGCTGCAGCAGACCGGATATTTTGAGGAGGAAAGCATGAAAAGAAAAAAAGTAATAGTGCCTCTTGTGGGTATGCTGGCAATGTCTGTATTTGGATTATCCGGATGCGGGAGCAAAAGTACGGCTCCGGAAGATTTTACTTTCAGTACGGAGGATGGAAGTTTTAGTTTTAAAACAGTTGAGAATGCTGAAACCTATACGGTGGGAGTCAGTAAAATATTGAATGACTCTACGGGAGAAGCTCTGTTAGGCATAAATGGAGCTGTTTCAACTACGCTGGAGGATGGAAGTGAGGGGTATATCTGGTCGGAACAGACAGGATCGAATACGGGGCTGGCTGACAGCGACGGCGACGGGATTGTAGACGGGACAGTTGTATTCAGGGAATATTCTTCTTCGGCAACAGAGGTTGGGGCAGTTATGGAAGCCGGCGCATTGGGCGTGGGACATTATATTGTCCAGGCGGTAGCATCATCTAACAGCGAACTGGAAAATCCAGAGGCCGCAACATACGAATTTACTGTTGGAGGTACTTTGGAAACACCTGCCGGATTCACGGCACAGGTGAATGAGGAAGGCTATATGGAAATTACAGCTCCTAACAGTTATTATCTTAGCTGTCTGACGGCAACCGGGCTGCCTGAGAAAATGATATTTGAGATTTCGGATGGTTCATCCGTTATAGAGACAATTGAAATGGATGATTTTTCTTACACAAATACAGTAAATGGCCCGACCAAGAATTTTACGTTTAATAATGAAACAGTAACAGGGACAACACAGTTGGATTCGTCTGCCGAATATACCGTGGTGGTAACTGCAGAAGGCGATGGGGATGAAATTGAGTCCGCGGCCGCTGAAGCGTATATGGCGTCAAAATTAAGTGCAGTGGATTTTGCATCCGAGTATGACCTTACATCATCTGCAGAATGCGGTGACTACAGTATTACTCTGACACTGGGAACAGATGCGGCCGGAAATAATATTTATGAGCTGGCGGCCTCAGTAAACAGTACTGCAATTCTGCGTGAAAACGGGACTTACACAACAGACGGGAAAATACAGGAACTGTCTGAAAAGCAGGTTTATGGTGAAAATACAGAAATTAAATTTACTGCATCAGAAACAGAAGCAGAAGCATCTGTTCTTGACGGAAAAACACTAACAGTAGTAAAAGGCGAGAGTGCAGGCGGCTGGGGACAGGAAGCAGGTGATGTTTATTACTTATCAGGTACCGGTCTGGCACTGAATGAGATGGGGTTTGAATTTACAGGAGCAGCGTCTTCAGGCCCCGGACCATTCTAATGCTGCAGACAGCCGGGCAGGGCCCGGCGGCACAAGAAAAATCAATGAAGGAGGACTCATGAAAGAAGAAGCAGCAGAGGACGAAATCCTTGAAGAGGACGAAGTTATGATCATAGAGAAAGGCGCGCCTACCCGTCTTTCTAAAAAATTAAACCGGTATTTTCATCACCTTGACCGCGGAGGCACATTAAAAGGAGAGGTGCTGGCCGGAATTACCATGTTCTTTATTTCGATCTGTGTAATTTTTATGAATGTACAGATCGTTGGCAATACAATAAACGGGACGCTGGAATTAAGCAATTCTCCTGCCGACCCGAAGAGTATACAGGCGGCTTCGGTCTATGTACAGATCTATGTGGGGTCTATTCTGATTGCCGTACTTGGCAGTCTGCTGATTGGACTTATCACGAAACTGCCTCTGACACAGCTTTCCGCGATGGGGATGGCAAGTTCACTGCTCTGCCTTGTCGGTACGGAAACAGGGCTTACATATAATAACCTGCTTTTTATTAATTTTGCGGCGGCTCTGGTCTACTGTATAGTGGCGGGCGTGCCGAAGATTCGTAATTGGCTGTACGGGGCGCTGCCATCTTCTGTCAGGAAAGCACTTCCGGCAGCAGGCGGACTGATATTAGCTTATGGTGCCTTGCAGCTGAGCGGTATTGTATCTGCGAAAAAAGTCTCCCTGGGATCTGGCAGGAGCCAATATATTACAATGATTGACGGATTTGGATTTTCAGATATGCGTACACTCACATTATGCGGTCTTATTGGCGCCGCCGGAGCAGTCATTTTGTACTGTGCAATAAAAGCATTACACCGCAAACATCCGGTATTCTGGTCAATGACAGGTGGAACGCTGCTGTTTGTATGTGCCAGCCTGATGATGAGCGGCATTGATACGTCAAACTCAGAATCATTTATTAATTTTGGCCGTGTCTGGATGATTGCGGGGTCACAGGCAAGTAATACGACACCTTTTGCAGACAGTTATCTGACCTATTTCAGCTCTGGCCTGCAGAACGTATTTTCCAACGTGATGAATATATTTACCGAAGGAACGGATTTTTCAGCTTATACCGGCAGCACAATTTCCCTGCTGGCCGGCGGGGTGTTATGTTATGTATTCACTGGCCTGTATGCCGCAGAGGGAACGCTGCTGGCAATGAAAAAGCGGCTGAACTGTGATGCATCAGAAGAAGGAAAAGTAGAGTTCGACAGCCAGGATGGAATTCGGAAAGCGTTACTGTGCAATGCAGGTACAAATCTGATCGGTTCCTTTCTGGGAGCAGGCGGTATAACCATAAGTAAAACATCGGTTGCAGCCGCGGATGACAATGGGAAATCGGGAATTACATCGATTGTAGCCAGCATTGGATTTTTAATTTCCTTATTTATTTTAGTATTCCCGGCACTATTTGCAACAACAACGTATCCGGTGTCAAGTATGAATGAATGGAATTATTTTGCATATGGAAACGGCGGCTTTATTTATCTGGTACAGGGCGCAGGCTTTGCCGTAGCAGATGCCGTATTATTGTGTACTGGCCTGTTTATGCTTTCTACCCTGAAAGAAATAAACTGGAAAAAGGCGGGCGAATGGCTGCCGGCAGTTGTAACAGCCGGTGCGGCGCTGCTGACAACCAATATTGCAATTGGAGTTGCCTGCGGTATGGTTCCCTGTCTTTTGACAGAGCTGGTGATCCCATCCAATAAGCGGTCATCCCTTAATATACCAATGATTGTGCTCCTGGCGCTGCTGATTATCATGCTGATTCTGCTGTAGCTGCCAGAAATATAATGACTGATAAAAGTGGATATAGATACAAAGTACAGGCAGCATAATCGGAGCTGCCTGTTTTTTATCTATAATCCAGGTACACTTATTTTAATTGGGATTCATATTAAAAACAGAACAACATTTTATTTATTTTATTAAATTTCGAAGATTTAGAAACTGGGTATTGACATTCATATGAAACGGATTTATTATAAAGACATAAAGAATGCCGAAACGTTTCGGTTTCATCCAAAGGAGGATAATACATATGCCATTAGTTACATCAGAACAAATGTTACTGGACGCTCAGAAGGGCGGTTATGCCGTAGGTGCTTTTAATGTGGAGAATATGGAGATGGTGAAGGCAGTTATTGCCGCTGCAGAGGAGCTGTGTGCACCGGTTATGCTGCAGACAACGCCATCCACAGTGAAGTACGGTTCCCTGGATACCTATTTTGGGATTGTCGCAGCAGAGGCAAAAAAGGCCACGGTTCCCGTATGCCTTCACCTGGATCACGGCAGCAGTTTTGAACTGGCGGTTCAGGCAATCAAGGCAGGATATACTTCTGTCATGATCGATGGTTCACACGAGAATTTTGAGGACAATATTACTGTCAGCAAAAAAGTTGTAGATGTAGCGAAAGCATGTGGCATTCCGGTGGAAGCGGAGCTTGGAAAAGTCGGCGGCAAAGAAGATGACCTGGAGGCAGAGGCGGATACAAATACAGACCCTGCAGAAGCAAAAGAATTTGCAGAGAGGACCGGTGTTTCTTCCCTTGCAATTGCAATTGGAACGGCCCACGGATTCTATGCAGGCACACCGGTACTGGATAAGGAAAGAGTCTCCGAGATTAAAAAAGTTGTTTCGGTTCCTCTTGTTCTTCACGGGGCATCCGGGCTCAGCGATGAGGATGTCAGGGAATGCGTGGAGCGCGGTATGTGCAAAGTGAATTTTGCCACAGAGCTGCGGGTTGCTTATACGGATGCAGGCAAAAAACTTCTGGCAGAGAAGCCGGATACATTTGATCCGAAGAAGCTTGGCACTGTAGGTATGGAGGCAGTGAAGAATCTGGTAATGGAACGCATGAAAGTATGCGGATGTGATCATAAAGTAAGATAGTGTGTAACAGTTCAGAACCATGAATGGTTACAAAATAGTTCCCTTTGTGTACAGCATCGGGACGGATAAGGCGGGGATGACCATGGCAGCTACGATCAAGGATATTGCAAAGAAAACCGGACTTGGCCTTGCAACCATTTCTTCTTATTTAAATGGCGGGAATGTAAGAGAACAGAACCGGATTAAGATAGAGGAAGCAATAGAAGAGCTTCATTTTGAGGTCAACGAAGTGGCAAGAGGCCTGAAGACAAATAAGACGAAGATGATCGGGATTATTATCCCGGAGTTGAACAATATTTTCTGTGCCGAGATTATAACGGAGGTAGAAGATCAGCTCAGAAGCCATGGATATGCAACCCTGATCTGCGACTGCCGTACGGACGAGAGACGCGAGGAGGAGGCAGTGGAGTTTCTGTTTCACAGGCGCGTGGACGGCCTGATCATTATGCCCTCCGGAAAACAGGGGAAATACCTGAACAAGTTTATCCGGGCGGGGAAACCTGTTGTACTGATTGACCGAAAGATTAAGGGCATAGAATGTGACTGCGTACTGGTGGACAATGAAGGCGCTGCCAGGGATGCGGTAGAGCGGCTGCTCGGGGCAGGGCACAGGGAGGTCGGCATGATAGCCGGTCCGGAAGAGATCTACACAGCAGAAGAGAGGTACCATGGCTACTGCAAAGCCATGGAGAATGCCGGGATTCCTCTGGATGAGAACCTGGTAGTCCGGGGGGACTATACGATTGAGGGCGGTGCGGCGGCCATGAAGGAACTGGTCAGGAGAAATCCGGATATGTCCGCTGTATTCGTATCCAACTATGAAATGACCATGGGGGCGATTATAGAGGTCAACGAACTGGGAATCGAGATACCGGGGCAGCTCTCTTTTATCGGTTTTGACAACGTGGAGTTTGCCAAGGCGAGTATTCCAAAGCTGAGTATTGTGACCCAGCCGACAGAGGAGATTGCAGGCCGCGTGACTGAGCTGATGCTGAGAAGGCTGGAAAAGGCCGGGGCGGAGGAAGAAAAAGAGACTGTGAAGTTAAAGACGAGTTTTGTAGAAGGAAAATCTGTCGTGTGACAGAGTTTCTTTACATAAGAACCGAAACGTTACGAAATAAAGAGCGGTATTTCATTCACGCTTTTAGATAAAGCGAATGGTAAGTTGCGGTTTACCGGCTTGCCTGTGAAGAGTAGCACTGGTATGGGAGGTAGAAATGGAACAATATTTATTGGGAATTGATATAGGCACCAGCGCCTGTAAGATTGCCGTGTTTAACCGAAAAGGACAGGTGACCGCTGCTGCAAACGGTGATTATCAGGTGTATTACCCTCATCCGGGCTGGGCAGAACAGAATCCGGAAGAGTGGTGGGCGGCCGTGTGCCTGGCAGTGAAGGAAGTGTTATCCAAAGGCAGTATCCGGCCGGAACAGATTGCCGGTGTGGGGATTGACGGCCAGAGCTGGTCGGCAATCGCTGTGGACCGGGCTGGAAATGTACTGACCAATACACCGATCTGGATGGACACCAGAGCCGCGGACATCTGTGAGGAATTGAATAAAAAAATCGGTGCAGACAAGATATTCGGACTTTCCGGAAATTCGCTGCAGCCGTCATACACAACAGCTAAGATTATCTGGTATCAGAGAAATCTGCCGGAGGTCTATGCACGTACATATAAGATTCTGCAGTCCAACAGCTATATTGCCTATAAACTGACAGGTGAGATGACGCAGGATCTTTCCCAGGGATATGGCCTGCACTGCTTTGATATGCACACAGGAACATGGAATACAGACATGTGTGAAAAGCTTGGTATTTCTGCAGAACTTCTGCCTGAAATCCATCCGTGCCATGAGGTGATAGGGCAGGTCACAGAAAAGGCAGCGGCAGAAAGCGGACTGGCTGCAGGGACACCGGTTGTGGCCGGAGGGCTGGATGCGGCATGCGGAACCCTGGGAGCAGGTGTTATCCATCCTGGAGAGACACAGGAACAGGGCGGCCAGGCAGGCGGTATGAGCATCTGTACGGATACATATCAGGCAGACCCGAGGCTGATTCTTGGATATCATGTGGTTCCGGGACAATGGCTTCTCCAGGGAGGCACCACTGGCGGCGGGGGTGTTATGAGATGGCTGGAACAGCAGTTTGGGGACTACGAGAGGGCAGAAGGAAAAAGACAGGGGAAAAGCTCCCTTACACTATTCAACGAGATGGCGGAGAAGGTTCGCCCGGGAAGCGACGGGACGGTATTTCTGCCGTACATGTCGGGTGAGCGTTCCCCGATCTGGGATCCGGATGCAAAGGGGGTTTTTTACGGGCTGGACTTCAGCAAGACAAAGGCACACTTTATCAGGTCTGCCATGGAGGGGGTGGCATACGCTCTGAAGCATAACCTTGATGTAGCGGAGGAAGCAGGAGCAAAAGTCAGCGTACTTCGAGCGATGGGCGGTTCGGCCAATTCACTGCTCTGGACACAGATCAAGTCTGATATTACAGGTAAACCCATTATCGTGCCTTCCTCGGATACGGCGACAACACTCGGCGCCGTGATGCTGGCAGGTGTGGGCGTTGGCATGTATGAAAGTTTTGAGGAGGCGGTTGCTCTGACGGTGGAGAACCAGCGGATCCACGAACCGAATCCGGACAATGCAGAAGTATACGAAAAGAATTATCAGATCTATCTGGAACTATATCATAATTTAAAAGAAACAATGAAGAAAACAGGAGGCAGGTAAAAATGAAAGCAGCAGTAGTATGTGCAAACGAGGATGTACAGTATCAGGATCACGAGGAGCCGCAGGCAGGTCCGGGCGAAGTCAAGGTCAGGGTGAAGGCTTCCGGAATCTGCGGCTCTGATATTCCAAGAGTACTTCATAACGGCGTGCATTTCTATCCCATCGTACTGGGCCATGAGTTCTCAGGAGACGTGGTGGAAGTAGGAGAAGGCGTCACAAAGGTAAAGGTTGGGGACAGAGTTTCCGGAGCGCCGCTTCTTCCGTGCATGAAGTGCGATGACTGCCAGAACGGCAACTTCTCACTCTGCAAGCATTACAGCTTTATCGGATCCAGGCAGCAGGGCAGCAATGCAGACTTTGTTGTCGTACCGGAACAGAATGCGGTTGTATTCGATCCAAGTATCTCCTATGAGCAGGGGGCAATGTTTGAGCCTTCCACAGTTGCACTGCACGGCCTTCTTCAGAATGATTATCAGGGCGGACAGTATGTGGCAATCCTGGGTGGGGGAACGATCGGAATGTTCACAATGCAGTGGGCAAAGATCTTCGGTTCTAAAAAAGTAGTTGTATTCGATATCAGCGATGAGCGGCTGGAACTTGCAAAACGTCTCGGCGCAGATGAAGTGATCAATACAACAAGAGAGAACTTTATGGAAGAAGCAATGGCAGTGACTGGCGGCAAGGGTTTTACATATGTATATGAGACTGCCGGACAGGCGCCTACAATGTATATGGCCTTTGAACTGGCGGCAAATAAGGCGCACGTATGCTTTATCGGTACCCCACATGTGGATCTGACCTTCACTCCCGCAATGTGGGAGAATATGAACCGCAAAGAATTCAAGCTGACAGGTTCCTGGATGTCCTACAGTTCTCCATTCCCTGGGAAAGAGTGGGAATTGACGGCACATTATTTTGCAACAGGGCAGCTGAAATTTGATCCGGGATTTATTTATAAGAAGATGCCTATGAGTCAGGCGCAGGAAGCATTCCAGATGTTTAAGACACCGGGGAGGGTAAAAGGAAAAGTTCTGTTGATGAATGAGGATTAATCATAACTGTTCATGGTTTTGAACAGATACGATTAGGCAAAGCTTGGGAGGGCTGGAAACATGATACTTACAGTCACATTAAATGCGGCAATTGACAAGAGATATGTAGTGGAGGGATTTCAGACAGGAGAGGTAAACCGTGTCAGGGAATGCGCCTATACACCGGGAGGCAAGGGCCTTAACGTTTCCAAGCCGGCTGCCATTGCGGGAGCACAGGTAATTGCAACCGGATTTGTCGGCGGGCATGCGGGAGCTTATATAGAAGATTCTCTGAAACCATTCGGAATTGAAAGTGCATTTTACCACATGGACGCAGAAAGCAGATCCTGTATCAACATCTGGGATGAGGTGAACCATGTGCAGACAGAATTTCTGGAGCCGGGTTTTACCGTGTCTGAGGAAGATTTCAGTGGATTTCTGGAGAAATTTAAGGGGCTGGCGGCCGAAGCAGATGTTGTGGCAATGTCAGGGAGTGTTCCGAAAGGACTGGACGGAACTGCATATCAGAAGCTGGTTCGAGTCTGCAGGGATGCCGGCAAAAAGGTGATCCTGGATACAAGCGGGAAGCTGCTGGAGATGGGGATAGAAGCAAAACCAACCATGATAAAGCCAAATCTGGATGAGATCCGGATGCTGACAGGAAAAGAATGTGAGAATTTTAATGACATGGTGGAGGCGGCTAAGCGGATCCACAACGATGGCGTGGAGATTGTAGCCGTATCTCTTGGCGGCGAAGGCTCATTCGTTGTTTGCAGCGAAGGCATTTTCCGTGCGGAGGTTCCTAAGATTGATGCGGTGAATACTGTGGGATGCGGCGACTCTATGATTGCCGGGTTTGCCCTGGGACTGAGCGAGGGGCTTTCTATGGAAGGTGTTTTGAGAAAGGCAAGTGCAATTTCAGCGGCGGCGGCTCTGAGAGAAGAGACGGGCTTCTTTGTAAAAGAAGATATGGAGCGCATTTTCCCGGAGATCCGGATTATAAAGATGAAATAGGTGAAATATATGGATTATACATTGAAAAATGAATGCCTGGAAGTCCGGTTTACGACGAAGGGCGGAACCCTTACTTCTATAAAAGACTGTAAGGGCACCGAATATCTCTGGCAGGGGGATGCGAAGTACTGGTCCGGTCAGGCTCCGGTGCTGTTCCCGATCTGCGGAAGCATCCGGGATGATCGGGCAAAGACCCTGGACGGGAAGGAACTTGCAATGCCAAGACACGGAATTGTGAGAAAAGAAGAGTTCATGATGGAACGTATCACGCAGGATGAGATTATCTTTTCTATAGAAAATACCGGAAAGATGCTTAACCAGTTTCCCTACCCATTCAGGCTGTATGCAAAGTTCAGACTGGAGGAAGATACAGTCCGTGTGACCTATGCAGTTGAAAATACGGGAGATACACGTATGCCGTTCTTTATCGGCGGCCATCCGGGATTTCGCTGTCCTCTGGACGAGGGAGAAGACTATTCGGATTATCAGATTGTGTTTGAAAAGGCAGAATATTGTACGATACCCACTCCTGTGACCGAGACCGGCCTGATCGATATGGAGCACAGGACCTGCATATTAAAAAGAGAAAAATGTCTCGGTCTGGAGCACAGCCTGTTCCACAAGGATGCTGTCATACTGGATGAACTGGAGTCCAGAAAAGTGCGTTTCTGCCATAAGGAGAAAGATAAGGGGATCGAACTGGCCTTTGAACAGTTCCCATATCTCATACTCTGGTCCACGGCAAATGACGGCCCGTTTGTAGCCATGGAGCCATGGAGCGGCCTTTCCACATGCAGTGACGAGGACGATGTGCTGGAGCATAAGCGCAATGTCAGCTTTGCGGAACCCGGAGAGACAAAAGAGTTTACATATACAATAAGCATTTTGTAAAAATTCCCGTATACTTATGCGGTGAAAATAATAAATGAAAGAAGGAGACAAAAAAATGGGAGAATTTATTAACCCGGCAGATGTGCCAAAAGTGAAACTTTATACAGGCGAAGAAGTACCATGTGTAGGAATGGGAACATTCGGTTCTGACAGATTTACACCACAGCAGGTGTCCGATGCGGTAGCAGGTGCAATCCGGTGCGGATACCGCATGTTCGACTGTGCAGCATGCTATGGAAATGAAGACCAGATCGGGGAGGTTTTCAAAGCTGCATTTGACGAAGGCGTAGTAGAGCGTAAAGAGCTTTATATTATGACAAAAGTATGGAATGACATGCACGATAAAGTAGAGGAATCCTGCAGAAAAAGTATTGTTGACCTGCAGTGCGATTATATCGATATGTTCTTTATCCACTGGCCGTTCCCGAACTATCATGCACCAGGGTGTGACGTGGATTCCAGAAATCCTGATTCCAGACCGTTCAGCGTAGAAGAATTTATGAGTACATACAGACAGTGCGAGTCACTGGTAGAAAAGGGACTGGTTCGTCATATCGGTATCTCCAACATGACGATCCCGAAACTGGAAGCCGTACTGCCGCTCATGAAGATCATGCCGGCAGCATGCGAACTGGAACTTCACGTGTGCTTCCAACAGCAGGAATTATTCGATTATCTTGTGGCTCATAACATCCAGCCGGTAGGCTTTATGCCGTTAGGCTCCCCGCAGAGACCGGAGAGGGATATGTGTCCTGAGGATGTCGCTGACCTTCAGACACCGGAAATGCAGGAGATTGCAAAAGCACATGGCGTCCACCCGGCCCTGATCGCACTGAAATGGGCCCATCAGAGAGGACAGATCCCGATTCCATTCTCCGTACATGAAGTGGAATACGTAAGCAACTTAAAATGCATGTTGGAAGACCCGCTCACAGACGAGGAAATGGCTAAAATAGCGACCCTTGAGAGAAATAACAGGCTTGTAAAAGGGCAAGTATTCTTATGGGAAGGCGCAGACGACTGGCATGATCTCTGGGATGAGGATGGGGTGATTGTGACTCTGTAAGTAGGCCGCCTGTCGTGAGTCTGACGGGGAGGGAGCGCAGGACACATCCGGGCATTTCGGATGCGGGGCATTTGCGCAGAACCACTAATAGCAAAATCGTGCCATTACATGGAACCACCGGCATTCACCGTGGAATTCTGATGAATTCCACGGCTCAGGCCGGCTTTGAATCTGCTTCGGAAGCAGATTCAATCCATGTGATGGCACGATTTTGTTATAAGTGGTTCTATGCGCGCATTCTACGCATCCGAAATGCCCGGATGTGTCCTGCGCTCCCTCCCCGTCAGACTCACGGCAGGCTGGGTGCATCCAGACGGGAGGACGCAATCACGGGAGGGGCCTCTGGGCGGGAGAGGGGGATCGGGGGGCGGATTCTTGCTTTGATGGCTGGGGGATTTATTGTGCTGAATTCAGATAGTTTTGTGATATGAACTTTAATGTTCGGCTTGTAGAGTGTATAATGATTATAATAAAGAAAATTTGAAACCAATTATAATAATATTAAGTTAAATGTTTTCGAATGCTAAAAAGAAAATGGGCTTTCTGAACAGGAAAGACAGATGGCTGATTTTTTATACGGTGTTATTGTACATAGCAATTATTAGTACATCGAATAATTGCTGTGTACTAGTTGGAGGTATATTATGAGGCATATAATAGCTGTTGAATTTAAAAACAGCGTCTGGAATGTGCGTTTCTTTGCCGGTGTGCTGCTGATTCTGGCCGCCGCGCTGATATCGGAACAGCTGTACCTGCAGTTTCTGATAGATGCAGGCGGCTCACAGGAAGGACCGGGATGGTTTTTGGCATATTCGTTTTGTTCCAATGGCACAAATACCCTTCTTTTTGTCCCCATAGCCGTTACTTTTGCGGCAGGGGGAGATGCGGAGATGGAGGTTCGCAGCAGGTTTGCCCTGTTTAGCTGCGTGCGTTCGGGGAAAAAGAAGTATCTTGTGGGAAAGGCAGCAGGATTGATTCTTTCCGGTGGATTTATGCTATGTTTTGCTATGCTGCTTATGCTGGGAATTAGCTGCATTGGTTTTGGTCAATTTCCGATACTGAGTGACCATGGACCCGCATTTTCCGAACTTCTATTGAAAGTATTAGTAAGTTTTCCGAGGGGATTTTTAAATGGTGCCCTGTGGGCTATGGTGGGCGGTCTTGCCGCAGTAGTGACGCGGAACCGGTATCTGGCATATGCGGTACCGTTTATCCTGTATTATGTGCTGAGCGTATTTCAGGAAAGGTACTACCGGGCGTTGTTTTTTCTGAATCCCAGATATTGGATGGCTCCGGTTTATTACAGTGACCTTTTCTGCATTGTGGCTTTGCTGATACTTTGTGTCTTTACCGGCCTTCTGTTTATGTGGGCATTGAAAAGGAGGCTGGATTATGCGTGATATAAGACAGGCTTTTCAAATTGCGGGACAGAATTTCTCCGGGTGGAGACGGAGCCCGCGGATCTGGATGACATTCATACTGGCGCTGGTGCTGTGCCTGATGCTGTCAAATCAGGTCGTCTCCTATGCAGTGCAGTATGAATCGGTTCTGCAGATACTTGAGCCTTTTATCTGGACCTACGGGGATGCCACTTCTGTGATGCTTTCCTCGCTTTTACTGGTACTGCTGTTCGCGGATATGCCCTTTGTAAGCCAGATGACGCCATACTGGCTGATTCGTACAAAGCGGAGCGTCTGGCTGGCAGGACAGGTGATTTATGTGGTTCTGACAACGGTGATCTATAATCTTTTTTTACTGGCTGTACTGGGGATTATGGGGGCACCCTTTTCCTTTACGGGTAATGTATGGAGTGAGACGGCGGCAATGCTCGGATATGGAGGCGGGGAGAATGTTACGGTCCCGGTATCCGTGAAGACCATGGAAATTTCCACGCCTTATTACTGTGCCGCTGTTGTGTTTTCACTTATGCTTCTGTATTCACTCTTTATTGCCGTCCTAATGCTGCTTTTGAATCTGATGGGCGGAAATGCGGCAGGCGTGCTGGGGGCTTTTGCGGTGAATCTGTATGGATTCCTGTTGAATCCTTCTATCTTTCACCGGATTTTTCATTTCACAGGAAATCTGGAATACCGGGCAAATGTGCTGTGCGGCTGGCTGTCGCCTCTGAATCATGCCACGTTCCCCATGCATAATTTTGGCTATGATTATCTGCCAAGGGTGCAGGTGAGTGCGGGAATTTTTCTGGTGCTGATTGTGGTGCTGATTTTCCTGGCGGGAAGAAGAATGAGAAGCTATAATTTTTCATTTATCCGGGTGGACGAATGATGAAATGGCCAAATGAGTGGTGCGGCAGTGAGGCGATACAGAAGGAAAGGAGTACAAGATGGAGAGTGCGGTCAGGCTGGAAAATTTATCGAAATCATTTAAAAAAGAGAAGGTCTTAAGGGGAATCACGCACAGCTTTGAAAAGGGGAAGATCCATGGAATCATGGGATTTAACGGTTCTGGAAAAACAGTCATGTTCAAGTGTATCTGTGGATTCTTAAAGCCGGACGGCGGCGCCGTATGGGTGGATGGCAGGCAGATTGGCAAAGAGGTGGATTTTCCGGAATCCGCGGGCATGATTATAGAGAGTCCGGGATTCCTGCCCGGGCTAAGCGGATTTGCCAATTTGAAGCGGCTGGCTGCCTTGAAAAGGCTGATTACAGACGAAGAGGTGCGGGAGGCAATCCGGACAGTAGGGCTGGACCCGATGTCTAAAAAGAAAGTGGGGCAGTACTCTCTTGGGATGAGGGAACGCCTTGGTATTGCACAGGCAATCATGGAGAAGCCCAATCTGTTAATCCTGGATGAGCCGTTTAACGGGCTGGATAAGCGGGGGGCGGAGGAAGTCTGCGTTCTGCTGGACGAGATCAGAGCGCAGGGCAGGACCATTCTGCTTGCAGCCCATAATATGCTGGAAATAGATCGGCTCTGTGATACAATCAGTGAGATGGACGCGGGGGTGTTGACGCAGGTGAAATGATCTGGTTTTTCCGGTGTTTCCGCCAGAGCGATCAGAGTGAGGATGCGTAGAAACTGCCGGCAGTTTAAATGCCAGAGGGACCGTTTATCTGCCGGATATAGTATAGGACATATAAAATTCCCCGGGCCGCCGAAACAATAATCCGGCGGTCTGGGGAACTTTACTGTGAACAACATGCTGCGTATGATATAGGTGGCTTTACTTACACATTGCTGGCATCGTTTAATTCAAACAAATTTCCTTCCGGGTCTCTGAAATAAGTACAGCGCATCCCCCAAGCTTCAATGTATTGCGGCTCCCCAAGAAATGCCACTCCCGCTTCTTTCAGACGCAGATAGTCTCCATCCAGGTCAAGCGTGGGAATCACTGCCGCAACGGTATCCGGCTGCGTGGTGGCTGCCGGCTGCTCATATCCCTGAAACATCGGCATGGCTTCGCCTGCAAAGATAGCAAAGCAGGGCGCTGTACCGCTGCTCGTGGCAAAAGAGGTATAGGGCCCGCTTCGGTCACCCCAAACCGGCGTTAAGCCGATTTTTTCTGTGTAAAAATCAAAGCATTCTCCATAGTTTTTCCGTACCAGAATACGAATTGTTGTCACGTTAAATTTCATTTCAATGATTCCTCTCTTTCTATTTAGCGCTGTAGAAATATTATAGATTTAAAACTTGGCTATTTCACTGTAAAAATCGGACATATTAGTTTTGTATTCCTGCGGCGTAATATTACATACCATTTTGAAATCTCTCACAAAGTGGGAGACATCATAATACCCCAGTTTCTCAGAGATTAAAGCCAAAGTGCTTGTCTTTTCATTTAGAAGCTGAATGGATTTATTTATTCTCACTAACCTGGAAAAGGATTTCATACTCATGCCGAGACATTGATTAAACAGCCTGTTCAGATGTCTTGAACTATAAAAAACACTATTTGAGATTTCCATGGAAGGTGCAGCCCCCTCCAGTTGAATGATATATTTAACAGCCAGCGAAAGCTCCTCGGGATATGGAAATCGAATATTCAGAATCAATGTCTCTTCAAATTCAAGCAATAATTCATCCGCAGATAAAGAAGATCCGAAAATACTATGCATTGCAATATCAAATGAATCATCAATGGATGAAAACGGCACAATCTTATCCGTCAGTTCCTTTTGATTTATCTTAGAAAATGGAAAAAATCCCGCCGGTTGGAATTCAATAATAAAAATAACATCACATTTATTGGCAATATCGCCAACTCTAACCGGCCTTGTGGTTGGTCCAAATAAAAAGCTGTGAAGCCTGCCATTATAATAAAATAGCACAAGCGTAACACTGCCATGAGGCATAATTGTATAGTGATCAGAGAACATAGCTTTATCAGGAAAAGTGATTGTGAAATTGGATATCAAATTCCTGAGCTCCTCACACGGAAGCAGATAGGCAAATTTACCTTCACGAATAAGTATCTCCCTATCTTCAGATATAGACCTTAAACTACTTTTATCAATCATTATCCCTTTTGTCCCTTTCAATTATTAAATGAATCAATCTTAATTTATATCATACATGTTATTTAAGTTTATTAAAAGAAGTTGAGTCTATTTCCCTTTCTAGGAAGAAGATGGAAAGGTGGAATCCCCATTTCTGTTATTGGCAATAATAGACAAAAAAACACGGAGTGATTGTATAAAAATACCAAAAAATTCCAAATACATTGAGAATGGATGTAAATTGTGATATACTACTACTATACAAAACCGAAACGTTTCGGTTAAGATCTTGACTCTAAACTTTGGTGCAGGTTAAGAAAAATAAGAGATTTTTTGTAGTAAAACCGAAACGTTTCGGATATGCAGAGCTATTATTTTAAGAGAGGAGTGAGAACATATCATTTGTAATCCTGTTTTAGGGGAGACGTAAGAATGTGGGGAAATTTGAAGTTTTGGTATAGGTTGGACCTGAAAAATGTGAAAGGAACGGATTAATTATGAAAAGGATCATTAAAAAAGGAATTGCGTTTATTGCAGCGGGAGCTATTACGTTAACAGCGGCGCTTCCTGCAATGAGTATTAAAGCCGAGGACACTACAGGAAGAGAAGCGGCAACACAATTTATGGATTGCTTTTTACCCATGCCCATTGTAGAAGAATTATCAAACGATTGCTGGGGAGCCACTGCGGTGGGGCCGCGAGATCAGGGGAATGGGCTGGAAGACAGAGACTTGTCGGACTATTCTTATTGGGACGGCGGAATAATTAAAGATGACGATTCCGGAAAGTATTATATGTTTGCCAGCAGATGGGATAATGAAAGTGGGCATAACGGTTGGATGCATTCCGATGCCATCTATGCCACCAGTGATAACTTTTATGGTCCATATACGGATCAGGGAAAATTATGGCCGGATGATGCTGACGGATCCGGACACAATGTCTTCCCATTTAAGTTAAGTGAAAGTGATCCTCTGTATGGGGAGTATAAATACGCGGTTGTTACAAGCGATGCTTTCAAAAACAGCGATAAGGTAAATGGCGCAATCCATGTGTCCAAAAGCCTGGATGGTCCATGGATATCTCTTGGCATCATGCAGGGCAAAGATGGGGCAGATTTGTACAAGTCTAACATCTGCATTATTGTGAGACCTGACGGAAAATATGAGACAATTAACCGGAATGGAGATATCTGGACGGCTGATACGATTGAAGGACCATGGGCCGTTGAGTCAAACGGCCTGTGGTGGAATGTGGAAGGAATGCCTACAAGTAATGTGGAAGATCCGGTTATGTGGTATTCTGACGGTCTGTATCACTGTATTGCTAATAAGTGGGATGCCCGTCAGGCTTATTATCTGACATCTGAAGACGGACTGACTAACTGGGTGCGGCATTCAGGAATAGCGTACACACCGACACAGACATTTTTAAGTTATGAGGATGGAACAGAAAATAACTGGACCAAATTGGAAAGGCCCAATGTATATATTGAGGACGGACAGTTAAAAGCTTTCTTATTTGCGGTAATCGATGTACAGAAAGAAGAGGATCACGGCGGTGACGACCATGGGAGCAAGGTTATTATTGTACCGTTTGACGGAGAAAAATTAAAAGAGTTCGCAAAGACGGATGTATATGTTGATCCCTTAAAAAACAGGGCAGGAATTACTCCGATAGCTGACAGTACGGTTCAGTCATGGGGAAATGAAAATGGAAAGAATTATGGTGGTGAAACATTCCTCCAACTCCAGAAAAATAACAGCCAGGGAATATTTGGAGAAGGGACAAGACCTGACAGCGGTTATGACTGCAAAATTTCGTTTATAAAATATGACATTTCCGAGTTCGAAGAGGGAAGTATAGACAGTGCTGTTTTATCTCTGGTCTTCGAGGGATCATATGGTGCAAAGACGGATGAAGACAGTATACAGGCCGTATTAGCAGATTCAGAATGGACAGAAGGAATCGGAATAGAGAATGTAAACGGCAATCAGGCTGATGAAGGCACACTGATATGGGGAAATCAGCCGACATTACACTATGATCCGGAGGATATGGAGAATACAGTTGCTGCTTCAGCAGCATTTGCAACAGATGTTTCTCCTGTTGAAGTAAAACTGGATGTGACTAAATTAGTAAAACAGTTCAGAGAGAGTAATCCAGATGAAAATATAATTACTATCGCGCTTTGTGATACAGAGGGGAACAGACTCCATATTGGAAGCCGGGAAGGCGGAGAAACGCGGGTACCTAAACTGAGCATTCATACCTCAGTATCTGAAATAAACGTTACAGGTGTTACGGTAACACCGGACAAGCTGGAGCTTGAAGTGGATGGCCAGCAGCAGATTTCGGCCGAGGTTGCACCGGCCGATGCTGCTAACAAAAATGTTACATGGACACCAAAGGACAGCAGTATAGCAGAAGTTGATAACACGGGAATGGTGACGGCAAAGTCAGCAGGGACTACTATGATTACGGCTAAAACAGAAGATGGCGGTTTTGAGGCTTCCTGTGAGGTTACGGTAACTGAAAAGGCACCGGAGGAGATTGCGGTGACGGGTATTACGATTGATCCTGCGGAACTTACATTAAATACAGGTGAATCCGGAAAGCTGACGGCTTCTGCGGCACCAGAAAACGCTGCTAATAAAAATGTAACATGGGTATCTGAAGACAGCAGTATAGCAGAAGTGGATGCGAACGGCAACGTGACGGCAAAAGCGGCAGGCGTTACAACAGTTACAGTAAAGACGGAGGATGGTAATTATACAGCAGGCTGCAAGATCACTGTAAAAGCAAAAAATGCGGGAAATAATAACAACAATAACAGTAATAACAACAGCAATAACAACAATACAGTGAACGGTGATAAAAATAAACCGGCTTCTAATAACGGAACTACAGTTAGTACGGTAAAAACAGGCGATACCACCAGCATCATGTTCACTATAGTTTTACTGGCTGGTGCAGCAGCAGTCAGCATTGGCTGTGTAGTGATTAGAAAAAAAGGTAAGAGCAGAAGGTAAGACGGATCAGTGCTAAAACATTGAGAAAGCCTAAAAAAGTGCGCAAATTGGAGAAATCTATTTGCGCACTTTATTTTAAACCATAATAAGGAACCTGCTGTTCAAAGCTGCCGCTTTCCCGTCCTTTCCCGTCCTCCACAATTTTCCCGCCCCAACCCTCTTCCCCTGGGGAGGAACTTGTTGTATACTAATTTTAAGTATGTCAACGTAAAATATGCTCATACGGGAGGAAAAAGCAGTGTACAAAGTTTTACTGGTAGATGACGAAATCCTTGTGCGCGAGGCGATCGGTGCAAAGATTGAATGGGAACAGCTGGGGTTTGAGCTGGTTGGGGATTGTGAGAACGGCAAGGCTGCGATTGAGTTTTTAAAAGAGACACAGGTTGATGTGGTGCTTACAGATATCTGTATGCCCTATATCGACGGTATGGGGCTGAGTAAGTATATTTACGAGAATCTGCCTCAGACTACGACAATTATTTTCAGCGGATACAGTGATTTTGAATATGCCAAGCAGGCAATCCAGTATAAGGTTGCCGAGTATATACTGAAGCCGGTTACTGCAAAGGAATTGTCTGAAGTGCTGAGTCGGATCAGGGAGAAGCTGGACAGCGAGAGACAGCAGGAACAGAAGATGGATGAACTGACGAAGGTTTATCAGAGTTATACGAAGAATGAGGCCCTGATCATATCCAGGGCGCTTTCACGACTGATCAGGGGAACCCAGGACGTGGAGACAAGCCTTCGGGAACTGGAAGAGTTTGGCATTACAATTAAAGGGGCGTCTTACCGGGTAGCGGCAGTGGACATTGATGTATACTCGGATTTATACGAAATTGACGATGAGCTGAAGAAAGAGAGCGCGCTGATGTCTTTTGTTGTGGAGAATATCAGCAATGAAATTGTGAACAACCATAATGCAGGACTGGCATACCGGGATTCCGACAACAGGGTATGTATCCTTTTTCTTACAAATAAACCAAAAGAATTTGCAAACGAAGTGAATATCATTTGCCGGGAGATTAAAGATACTGTTTATGATGCGATGAAACTGAGTGTTTCCATGGGCATAGGGGTTTATGTCACGTCACTGGGGGAACTTTCCAAATCTTACGATTCTGCCACGGGTATCCTGAAGTTCCGCTATACCCAGGGCAGCGGTATGCTATTTGACTGTGAACAGGTTCCGCCGGCCGGCAATCCGATGGAGCTGGAACAGGATTTTAAAGATATTGCTGCAGCAGTCAAAGCAAAGGATGAAGCGATTCTTTATGAAGTTCTGGATCATGTTGAGAGTTGGATGAAATCCGGGTATGTCAGCAGAAACAAGGCGGTGGCTTACCTTCACCAGGTACTTCGCATCATCTCTTTGACGGTGCAGGAGACGGTTGAGGATTTTTCGCTGAAAGATTCGGACATATCCGGTATTACTGATGCAAGGAATCTGGAAAAGGCCATGAAGCTGATCCGGGAATATG
Organism: Clostridium sp. D5; assembly: GCF_000190355.1. Classification (NCBI taxonomy): domain Bacteria; kingdom Bacillati; phylum Bacillota; class Clostridia; order Eubacteriales; family Clostridiaceae; genus Clostridium; species Clostridium sp. D5. Next base: position 307,935 of record NZ_GL870813.1, read on the forward strand.
CGGCCAGAGGGATGGAGGCAGTAAGTGCTGTCGGGCAGACAAGCGCAGAGCGCCTGGCAGTTCTGGCGATGGACTATATCAAAGAAAATTACAGCAATCAGGATCTGGGGCTGAATGACATCTGTGAGTATCTGAACATCAGCACCAGCCGGTTCAGCAGCATTTTCAAGGAGGCCACGGGGAAGACGTTCACCGAAGTTCTCACCGGAGTCCGCATGGACCGGGCAAAGCAGCTTCTGCGTCAGACAAGCCTGAAGAATTATGAGATTGCAGAGAAAGTGGGGTTCAGCGATCCTCACTATTTCAGCATTGCATTTAAGAAAATGACAGGAAAAACTCCGAAGGAGTATGCCAGGGAGAGCTAGTACATGAAGAAAGAACGTGAATCCAGGACGGTATTTGGCAGATTTAAAAGTATCCAGAGCACAATTATGGTTTCCTTTTCCGTGCTGATGGTGATTGCAGTGCTGATCTTCCTGTTTATTGCATTGAATTTTACAAAAAATACAATCTATGAAAATTCAATCAATTATACTTCCCAGATTATTAAACAGGTGAATTATGATATAGATTCCTATATGGATTATATGCTGAATATATCTTCGATTGTTGCAGCAAGCAGTGACGTATCTAATTATCTGTATAATACGCAGCAGTCGGAAGAGGAGATGACAGCGGAAAAAGAACGTATTTTGACCCAGTTTAAAACAATACGGAACAGCCGGAACGATATATATAATATCGCGGTGGTGGCGGACAACGGGCGCTATATTTTAAACGAGGACGAGGATGAGTTTACAGAATATATCGACATCCGCGAGCAGAGCTGGTATCAGGCGGCACTGACGACGAAGAAGGTGATCGCCATTTCTTCTTCCCATGTACAGAATGCCATAAAGAGCAGCTACAAATGGGTCATTACCTTGAGCAGGCCCCTGAAAAACTATCAGACAGGAGAAAGCGGAGGAGTATTTTTTGTAGACCTCAACTACAATGCCATCAGTTCTCTGTGCAGCAATAATAATATTGGCAGCAGCGGATATATCTTTATTCTGGACGAGGAGGGGAACATTATTTATCATCCGAAGCAGCAGCTGATGTATGGCGGACTGAAGACGGAGAATATAGACGAGATCATGTCCAGCACGGAGGACCATTTTCAGTCCAGGGAAGGGGATAAGCTCTATACCATTTCAAAATCAGACGTGACAGGCTGGACGGTTGTGGGTGCTGCCTACACATCGGAGCTTTTGAAAAATAATAAGCAGGCGCAGATGCTTTATCTGCTGGTCGCAGGTGTGCTTCTGCTGGGGGTTATTGTGATATCCAGCATTATCTCCAGGGAGATTACAAAACCGATTCGCCAGCTCAGGGATTCCATGAGCATGGTAGAGGCAGGCCAGTTTGACAAAGCGAATGTACCGGTCACGGCGGCAAATGAGGTCGGAAGCCTGAGCAAATCCTTTAACGTTATGACAGAGCGCATTCATACACTGATGGAGCAGAATGTATACGAACAGAAGCAGAAACGCAAGAATGAGCTGAAAGCGCTGCAGGCACAGATTAATCCTCATTTCCTTTATAATACGCTGGACTCAATTATCTGGATGTCGGAGGCGGGGAGGAATGACGAGGTTGTGCTCATGACGTCTGCGCTGGCCCGTCTGCTTCGGCAAAGTATCAGTAATGACAAGGAACAGGTTACGATTTCGGAGGAGATTGAGTATGTGCGCAGTTACCTGACGATCCAGAAGATGAGGTATAAAGACAAGCTGGAATATTCCATTGATGTCTCTCCGGACATTCATAATGTCATGATTATTAAGTTCGCGCTGCAGCCTATTGTAGAGAATGCCATCTATCATGGGCTGAAGTATAAAGACACGAAGGGAAATCTAAGCATCAGAGGATATGCGCGGGGCAGAAAAGCGTACATTACGATCGCGGATGACGGTGTAGGAATGGAAGAAGAAGCTCTGGAGCACATTTTTGATGAGACCAGAAAAGAACACAAATCAAATGGTGTGGGCGTGCCCAATGTGCAGAAGCGGCTGAAACTTTATTATGGGCCGGAATATGGAATTTCTTATATCAGCAGGAAGGAGGTTGGAACAGTGGCTACCGTTACGGTGCCGCTGGAGGGAAGAGCAGATGATGAAGAAATACACAAGTAAAAGAATTATAACAGGCATGTTTTTATGCTGTATTCTCACTGCGCTTTTCCTGGTCATTTTCAGCCTGCTGAATATGCAGGATCAGGATCAGAAAGTGTATAAGATTATTTTAATTCCAAAAACGATTGATGAGAAGAATGGATTCTGGACCTCCCTGATTGCAGGAGCGGAGCTGGGGGCGGAAGAGTTCAAATCAGATATTGAGATTGTAGGCGGTAAGTCCGAAACCGATGTGGAGGGACAGATCAAGTGCATCAAAGAAAGCATTGAAAAGATGCCGGATGCCATGCTGGTGGCACCGTGCAGCTATTCAGAGATGTCAAAGGCACTTCAGGACGTTGTGGACAGCGGGATCAAACTGATACTGATTGATTCCGTCATAGATCGGGACATTGCCCAGGGAGTCGTTGCAACGGACAATTATCTGGCAGGCCGGGAACTTGGAGAATTTACCCGCGGACTGCTGTCAGAAAATTCTCAGATTGGTATTGTGGCCCATGTAAAGGGAGCTTCCACTGCCATAGAGCGGGAAAACGGCATGAGAGAAGGCCTGGGCGATTATGAGAAACAGGTTATGGATGTTGTTTTCTGCGGTTCATCCTATGAAAAAGCATACTCACTGACTGTGGATATGCTGAATAAATATCCGGAGATGGGTGTTATCATGGGAACAAATGAGTATGCGGCGGTAGGGGCGGCGAGAGCGGTGAAGGACCTGGGGCTTGCGGGCAGGGTCAAAGTAGTCGGTTTTGATAACTCTATTGAGGAGATTCAGCTGCTGGAAGAAGGTGTATTTCAGGGGATTATCATACAAAAGCCATTTAACATCGGATATCTGGGTGTTGAGCAGGCAGTGAATGTCCTGAACGGGAAAAAGGCTGATAAAAATGTGGATTCTGGATGCAAGATGATTACAAAAGAAAACATGTACGAAGAGGAGAATCAGAGGCTGCTTTATCCATTTACAGGACAGCAGTAGAGTATGTGGATAAGTCTGCAGTAAGAGATAAATAACATAAAAACAATAAGAAAAAGGTTAAAAATTACGGTCGATATTTTTTAGACTGTAATTTTTTAACCTTTTTCAGTAAAATTTTCAATTTAATAAAAAGTTAATAAATATTATACTATGTGTAAATCTTGATTGTAAATGTTTGTTGACTCAGTTTTCTGTTTCTTTGGTGGAAACTTCCGGGTTAAGATAAGAGTACTGAAGAGCCTTCTGGGTTTCGGTAGTAACAACCATTAGAAGGATATTACCGTTTTCAAGATACCAGACATCTCCGTAGTTGGTCTGATTCTCTGAATCATAGCCGCTTTCGCCGTAGGTATCTTCCACATCCTGATGGATTTTATCGTATACGTCCTTCAGGGCCTTCTCTTCATCTGTACCGTAAGTCCAGGCGACACACATTAGTTTATCGTTGTCGTCGAACATGTATTTTACTGTTCCCTCCTGATCAAGATAGTTCTTGGCGAACTCGTAAGTGGTTCCGTTATATATGGATTCATAGGTTGTATAGTCATCGCCTTCCTCGGCGATCACATCATCAACAGAGTTCTCCCAGGTCATCTTTGTGAATGGACATTCGACAGCCGGCGGCTGCTTTTTACATCCTGTAAGAGTGGTTGCGGCAAGAACTAAAATCAGTGATACAGAAAAAAATGTACGTAAGTGTTTCATGTTAACCTCCTTTTTGTTGCTCATGCTGAGCGGCAAGATAATCGTATTATAATCATGTTTTTCCGGAATTGCAAGAGCGGTTTCAGGGGAATGGGATATATGGCAGAGTGTGACGGGGACAAAACAGATACGTACGAGACAGCATTTGAAACAGGATGAGAGAATGAATGCAGCATCTCTGAAAGCAGCAAGATTAAAGAAGTAGGAGGAAGAAAAGTGGAAAAGATTAAACAAAATCCTTTTGTGAAAAAGGTGGGGTTTAACAGAGTTGTGTTATGCTTTGTTTTGATTCTTCTGTACGGATTCTTCTGCGCAATGACGCAGGGAGAGTTTGCAGGAATCAGCCGAATTCTGAGTGCCCTTAACTATGCATATTTTCTTGGATTTTTATCATTGGGGGTTACCTTTGTAATTGCAACAGGAGGAATTGATTTCTCCATTGGGCCGGTTATGTTCTGCTGCGCACTCGTTTCCGGATTTAGCCTCATTACATATGGAGTTCCGATGCCGTTAGTTATGGTGATCAGTATTCTGGTAGGCCTTTGTTTCGGTATCTTTAACGGCTACCTGGTAGCATACTGGTCCGTACCGTCATTCATTACTTCCATGGCAAGTATGAACATTGCCAAGGGGCTTGCATCCGTATTCACAAAGACACAGTCCGTAAGCTGGCCGCAGTCTTCAGCTGAGGGCGGATGGTACAGATATCTGGTTAAGATGGGAGATATCCCGATCGGCCTGTTTATCTTCCTTGTAGTGGCAGTTGTCTGTGCAATTATATTGAATAAGACAAAGATGGGACGTTACATCTTATCACTGGGAAGCAATAAAGAAGCAGTTAGACTTTCCGGAGTTAACGTTAAGAAATGGGAAATGACAGCATACATAATCTGCGGAGTTCTGGTTGGGATCGGAGCACTCTTCTATGTATCTGCATACACAACAGTTCAGCCTGGATATGGCGATCAGTACAACAACGAAGCGATTGCAGGATGCGTAATGGGAGGAACTTCCATGGCAGGCGGGCTTGCTTCTATCAGCGGAACCGTAATCGGTGTATTTATCATCGCTCTGCTTCAGGAAGGGATTCTGGCTCTTGGCTTCTCAAAAGATTATCAGCTTATCATTACAGGTATTATTGTTATTGTTGCAGTATTTAGTGATGTTGTCGCAAGACGCAGAAAGAACTAATAATGATACATGGAAATCTGAGAGTGAAGAAATAGAAAGGCAAGGGTAAAAGAATGGGCGAAGTTATATTAACGATGAAAGATATTGATAAATCTTTCCCAGGTGTTCATGCGCTGGACCACGTAGACCTGGAAGTCAGAAAAGGTGAAGTCCTTGCGCTGATGGGAGAGAACGGTGCCGGTAAGTCTACACTGATGAAGGTGCTGACAGGTATCTATAAAAAAGATTCCGGTACAATTACATATGAAGGAAAAGAAGTAGAATTTGCGAATACAAAAGAAGCACAGGATGCCGGTATTGTTATTGTGCATCAGGAACTGAACATGCTGGGCCATCTGACGGTTGCGCAGAACATCTTCATTGGAAGAGAGTTCAAAAAGGGCATCCGCATCGATGACAAGAAGATGAATGATGAGGCAAGAAAGCTTTTTCAGAGATTAAACATTGACATTGATCCGCGAGAGACAATGAGCAGGCTTACAGTAGGGAAGCAGCAGATGTGTGAGATTGCAAAGGCAATTTCTCATGATGCGAAGGTGATTGTATTCGATGAGCCTTCGGCTGCACTGACCGAGACGGAGATTCAGGAACTGTTCAAGATCATCCGTGATCTGAGAGAAAAGAATATGGGTATTGTTTATATCTCACACCGTATGGATGAGATTAAAGTGATCACAGACAGAGTTACTGTCATGAGAGATGGTACATATGTAGGAACTCTGATCACAAAGGACAGTACAAAAGATGATATCATCAACATGATGGTGGGCCGTGTTATTTATGAAGATCCTAAGACCCAGAGCATGGTGCCGAAGGATGCTCCGGTAGTCCTGAAGGTAGAAAATCTGAATGCCGGCAAGATGGTACAGGATGTAAGTTTTGAACTGCATAAGGGTGAGATCCTTGGTTTCTCAGGACTGATGGGAGCAGGACGTACAGAGACGGCACGTGCGCTGTTCGGTGCGGACCCGATCGACAGCGGCAATATCTATATCAATGGCAGTAAAGTAACAATCAACAATCCGCAGGATGCCGTTAAGAATGGTATCGGTTATCTGTCAGAGGACAGAAAGAGATACGGAATCGTAGTACAGAAGACTGTTGCCGAGAATACAACGATGGCAACATTGGAAAACTACATGAGCGGTATCTTTATAGATAAGAAGAAAGAGAAAGAGGTTGCAGAGAAGTACGTAGAATCACTGGCAACCAAGACACCGGATGTAGATCAGCTTGTGGTGAACCTGTCAGGTGGTAATCAGCAGAAAGTCGTAATTGCAAAATGGCTGACAAGAGACTGTGATATCCTGATATTTGATGAGCCTACCAGAGGTATCGACGTTGGTGCCAAAAGCGAGATTTATAAGCTGATGAATAAGCTGGCAGCAGATGGAAAAGCCATTATAATGATTTCTTCTGAGATGACGGAAATATTACGAATGAGCGACAGAATCGTCGTAATGTGTGAAGGCAGGAAGACAGGTGAGCTGGATATTTCCGAGGCAACTCAGGAAAATATCATGAATCTGGCTACACGAGAGATAGAGTAGGGAGGAAAACAAAATGGCAAATAATACAACAAAAACGGCTGGCAGGAACAGGTCGGTAATTGACCGATTGGGAGGACAGAAATTCATCGTTCTTCTGGTTGTAATTGCTTTATTTATCTTCTTCTGCGCACTCAGCCCGAACTTTAGAAAGTATACTACTTTTCTAAGTATACTGGACTATTCATATTATATTACTTTGATGGCAATTGGTGTTGCATTCCCGCTGATGACTGCAGGTGTTGACCTTTCCATTGGTACAGGTCTTATATGCTACTCACTGGTAGGCGGGTACTTGATTACTTTCCAGGGCTGGCCGACATGGGCAGGTATCCTTGCAAGTATCGTATTCGGTATGGCAATCGGCGTGCTGAACGGATGTCTCGTGGCACTGATGGATTTGCCGCCGTTCCTGGCAACGCTTTGTACCTGTATGATTACACGGGGGCTTGGTTCCATTATCGTTGGAAGAGTCGGAATTTCGTGGCCGGCAGCAGGAACTGAGGGAGGATGGTTCAGAAGTATCTTCAAGATACAGATGAACGGTATGAACATTCCGATCGGTTTCCTTTGGATTATCATAATCGTGATTATCATGACGTTTGTCCTGAATCACACGAAGATCGGGCGCTACACACTGGCGATCGGAAGTAACAAAGAAGCTACCAGATTATCTGGAGTTAATGTAAAATTCTATCATATTTTTGCATATGTAATCTCAGGGTTCTTTGCAGGACTGGCAGCAATTTCTTATTCAGCTATTTTTGCTACGGTTCAGCCGGGAAGCGGTGCCGGATTTGAGCTGGAGGCAATCGGCGGAGCAATCATCGGCGGAGTATCCATGTCGGGCGGTGCAGGAAGTATCACCGGAACACTGGCAGGTGTATTCGTTATCTGTCTGCTGAAGACGGGGCTCCCGTTCATCGGGCTGGCTGCAAACTGGCAGCAGATTATTACTGGTCTTGTACTGATCGCGGCCGTACTTGTAGATATCCTGAAGAGGAAAAAAGATCAGGCATAATGAATGAAAGATCAGGCATAATGAATAAAAGATCCACAATGAAAGTTTAAACAGTAAACCTATGAACGATAGATAGCAGTCAGTGCCGGTACCGGTTGGGGACTGGAGACGGCAGGGGGCTGTTACTATAAAAAACTATTTTATGTCAGGAGGACAAAAATTATGAAAAAGAAAGTTTTGGCAGTGTTACTTAGTGGATGCATGGCAGCAGGACTGCTTGCAGGCTGTGGCGGCAAGAAAGAGGAAGCAAGCGACAAATCAGCAGACACAAAGACAGAGGATACAAAAGAAGGTTCTGATAAAGGTGGAGATTACAACTTCGAAGTTGTAGTTAAAAGCTTCCAGTCATCATACTGGCAGGCAGCTGTTCAGGGAATCAAACAGGCAGAGGAAGAACTGGGCGTTAAGACGAACACAACAGGACCGAACGCTGAGTCTGATATTGCTGACCAGGTAAACATGCTGAATAATGCTATCAACAAAAACCCGGATGGTATCGCTCTTGCAGCTTGTGACCAGAATTCAGTTCTGGACTCTCTGCAGTCAGCACTTGACAAAAAGATCCCTGTAGTTTGTTTCGATTCAGGTGTGCCGGACGCTCCGGAAGGATCTGTATACGCAACAGTTGTAACAAACAACGGCGCAGCAGGAGCTATCGCAGCTGATCATATTTATGAGACAGTAAAAGACAAGATTGCGAATGCAAAGAAACCGGTCAGAGTTGGAGAAGTTAACCAGGATGCAACATCTGCTAATATCACAGAGCGTGGACTTGGATTCATCAACAGATTCAAAGAGCTGGCTGAAAAAGACGGCAAGAAAGTTGCAGTTATAGGAAATGACTACTTTGTAGGTAAAGTAGAAAACAATGGCGATGAGAAATCAGCTGACGTTATCATCGAAGTTGCAGTGCCGGCTCAGACAACAGTTGAGCTGTGTGCTACAGAGGCTTCTAATATCATGAACAAAGACGATACAATCGCTATGTTCGGTTCCAACCAGGTATCCGCAGAGGGTGTTCTGACAGCAAACCAGAACCTGAGCGTATTAGGAAGCGATCCTGAGAAAAACATTATCGCAGCTGGATTCGATGCTGGTAAAACAATCAAAGCAGCTGTTAAAGATGGCACATTACTTGGCGCAGTTACACAGTCTCCACTGATGCAGGGTAAATTATCTATCGAAACACTGTACAAGATCTGCCAGGGTGAAACAGTTGAAGATATCGAGACAGATGGTTACTGGTATGATTCCACAAACATGGAAGAAGCTGACATCTCTCCAAACCTTTATGACTAATTCATAAGGTTACAGCAGAATAAACTGTAATAATTAAGGAGGAACCGGGGGGCCCCGGTTCCTTTTTATAAAAGCATCCCGAAAAAAGGAAATGGAGTAGATTTGGATCAGAAAGAAAGGGCGCAGGAGGAAATATATGCTTCAAGGTATAGAAACTGTCTTTGATAATAAGGAAAAGATGCTGAAACATCTGAAAAAAAAGTCCTACGAAGAAAATACAGAGATATTTCGTGAAAGGAACGGACACTATTTTCATGAAATGGCAGAATATGTTGGACAGGCAGATGACAAAGAAGCTGCTGCCAGGGAAATTGGGGAATGCCTGGTGAAGGCAGTAAATGATCACTTTTCTAATAAGAAGGGAAAGCCTGATTCACGCACACAGGTAGATTTGAATTTCTTTATGATCTACTACGTTTTTCCGTCAGTTTTGGGGCTGGCAGGGGATGACTCAGGTCTGATTGCAGAGGGAATCTGCCAGGTCTGGGGAAAGAGTTTTAAAGAGAGCAGCATTCAGTATACGGATTATGATACATTATATCAATCATTCCGAGAGAAGATTTTTGGGATTTTCTAAGCGGCCTGATGTGTCAGACAGAGGCGGGAGGCCTGTTTTAGTCAGTTTTCGGCATAAAGGTGTGGTATGTATAAAAGAGGTTGTGCGGACTTCAGAGGAATGTAGATAGAATAAGGAACGCCGATGCATTCGGCGTTCTTTTTATAGTGTGCCAGGCATGGCACTAATCTAGCTGGTGAAAGTCCAGTCACGGGTATTTACCGCAAAGTGTAGCGGAGCGCAAGTTGGTATCAGTAATGGTGTGGATGAAGGAAGCGCGCAGCAAAGTTCTTGAGCCTACGAACAGAAACTTGATAATATTCCCACAAACATTCAAGCCCCTTCCTAAAAAAGACCTAAGAAAAGCACCTGCCATTTTCTGATAGATGCCATGTGTTTGGTTGTATTCAACTGCATCAATCCTGCATAGAAGAAATTTTAACAAATTGTTAAATATTTAAGAAATTGTTAAATTATAATAGCTTTTATGTTAAGATAGAACCGAAATCATAGAATCGAAATTAATGTGAATGACATACAATTGGAGAAAAGATAACATGGAAAACAGGAAGCAGGAGATAAAGGCGAGGCGTAAGAAGCAGGTTCGCAGGCAAAAGCAAATATTAGCGGCACTGCTGCTTATGATCGTATTTATAGTATCAGCAGCTCTTAAACCAGAGACTAAGGAAATTGTTAATCATACTGTCCAGGCAAAAGAAAGTAAAGAAGTTAAGAATACTACCAAAACTATTACGAAAAAGCGGACCCTGGAACAGGTGAAAAAAGATGCTGAAGAGAAGGGGTATCCTGAGGATGTAATTGGGTTATTGGATAAAAATGAAGAAACAATAACATTTGTAGATAACTACGGGACGAAAAAAAATCAGGCATATGCGGATAATATAGAAAAAGATTTGACAGCAGGAGAGATTCCGCATCTGCTTCAATGGGATGAACGATGGGGATATGCTTCTTACGGCACAAGCATTCTCGCAGTCAGCGGATGCGGCCCGACCTGTATGGCGATGGTTGTGGCAGGGCTTACGCAGGATTCCTCTGTTACACCGGTGAAGCTGGCTCAATATTCGATGGAACACAACTATGTGGACGAGGCGAATGATACGTATTGGACATTTATGGAAACTGCGGGTGCGGAGTGGAACGTGAACTGTTATGGTGGAATGCTGGATGAAGAGCAGCTGAAGGCGGAGCTTGAAGCAGGACATCCGATTATCTGCAGTATGGGGCCGGGTGACTTCACCCAGAACGGTCATTTTATTGTTATGACAGGTTATCATGAGGGATATGTCAGGATAAATGATCCTTTTAGTATAACCAGAACGGAAAAAGAATGGGTGTTTGGAGAGATTGCAGATCAGATTAAAGCAATGTGGGTCTATTCGGTAAATTAATTTTGACAGAATATAGGTTTTCAGTTGTTACATAAGATTAGAATTAATGAAAGTGTAAATCCAGGCAGGCTTACACTTTCTTTTTTATGTTATAGAAAATTCCTCTGGGGGATGCACATGCCGCGATAAGGTATATAGCCGCAGGGCGGCATCGCGGCGGCGCCAAAGTGTGCAGGCCCCTCATGAGTGAGGGGATGAGTAGTTGAGGTGGGCTTGCCCACTTTGTTATGATACAGGTAATTACAGAGCGTATTTCTATATGAAAGAGGGTACAGCACAAGCAGTAGTAATGCTGCATTTTAGGGCTCGGCTTACATGCACTGCCTGTAAGCGAGCGGATTCATCTGCACTTGTTTTTTGAAGCACCGTATAAAGGTGTTGGCAGATTGAAAGCCAACCTGCTCTGCAATATCCGCAATTTTCATATCGGTGTTGATCAGCAGGTCTTTTGCCTTGTTAATCCGGAAGGTCAGGAGCGTCTCATGGATCGTCGTTCCTGTATTCGTCTTATAAAGCCTGGAGAGGTAGTTCACATTTAAATGCACATGTTCTGCGATATCATCGAGAGAAATCGCATTTTGGTAATTTTTTGTAATATAATTGTCTACTGCCTTCAGGGTATCTTTTGTGGATTCATCTATCCTTTTTTCAGAAGCATTACAATTTAACAGGATGTCAGTCAGAAGATCGGTAATAATCTTGTTCTGAATGAAACTGGAACGGATACCGGCTATAAAGGAAATGTTGATGTTGTGCTCAATACACGTACGGATATTGTCTGTGCTTTTAAAATGCAGTACGCGGAATTCCGGGGCGGAAATCATGGTATAGTAAGTTTCCGCCGCCCTGCCTGCAAAACGCAGATAATAAAGCTCCCATGTGTCATTTTTTGTCCGGTAAGAGTGCGGAATATCACAGTCTATGAGGACAACAGAGTTGGTATCCAGAGTATACGTCTTGTTATTAATATCCAAAACTCCACAGCCTTTGGCGGTTATATGGTTAAGAAAATGATCGAACAGCAGGAAAGACAGATGGCTGGTAAATAAGTAAAATTTCGTAACATTCTTCTTGTTTGTAGGTATGAATTTGGTATGGCTTTGCATAGAGGTGTTATATTTTTGTTAGATTAGGGTGCCAAAAGGGCGTATGTTTTATGGACAATGTGAAATTGCTCAATAAATCAACTTAAACAGCCATTTAAATACCTGTTTAAAAACAAATTTTAGTGCAATTTATACAATGAATTTCGGCGTAACACCCCACCCCCGAATCTTGTTAGTAAAAAATCTTCTTGCTACAACCCACAAAAATTCATATCTTACCAGATAAAATAACCGCACAGTCCGTGCACATCCGCCGCTCCCGCCCTGAGACTCCCGCCCTGAGACTCCCCCCGGAGAACGAGCTTTAACCTACTGCCCGGATGCGAGCAGCCTGGCGTGGAACGGGACGAGGGGCGGACGGAAGCATATATCTGTCTGAAGTACATAAAGCGAGCTTAGCAGCAGTTAGAGGGAATACACAGAATCAGCCGGAAAAAAGTTGCTTCCGAAGCAACTTTTTAAAACGCCTGAGCCGTCTACTCATCAGAGTAGGCGGTGAATGCGTTTGGTTCCGGCTGATTCTGTGTGTTCCCTCTTACTGCTGCTTAGCCAAGCGGCCAGTACTCCAGACAGATATATGCTTCCGTCTGCCCCTCGTCCCGTTCCGCGCCAGGCGTCCCCCTTCCCGCACGCGCCCCCACCCCTCGCTCCCCATCTGATCAGCACAGGTATTTTTTGGGAGTGGTCCCTTTATACTTTTTAAAGGTTTTTATAAAGTAACTCAGATCGTTAAACCCGGAATTATAAGCAACTTCAGTGATGGACTGGTCTGTGGTAAGAAGCTGGTAGCAGGCACGCTCTATGCGGTAGTAGTTGAGATAATCAACCGGTGTGCGGTGCGTCATCTCCTGGAAGAAACGGCAGAAATACTTGGGGGACATATTGACGCTGTCGGCCATCTCTTCCAGTGTAATCTGTGTATTATAGGAGGACTCCATGAATTCCAGGGCAGTCTTCAGCTGAACAATACGCCGGTGGTTTCTGGGAGGCTGTACAGGGATGGGGTTGTAATATTTTTCTGAGAATACAGCACCTGCCATCTGATACAAAGCACCGAGGACGGTTAGCTGGAATCCTTCCTTTCTGGAAGCCATGGCATCGAACATGGCCCAGACGATCTGGTGGATATCGTTACAGGATTCCGGATAAACATAGGTAAGTTCCACCTCGTGGTCGATGATCTTGCGGATAAGTTTGCGGCAGGGATCGTTTTTGTTCATGAGCATGTTCATATCAAAGACAATACATTCGTATGTACATTCTCCCGGGGTTCCCGCGTGCAGGGCGCCCGCCGGGACTATGATGGAAGAGCCGGCGGAAACCGCGAATTCCTGCTCGTCAATGGAGAGCAGGAAGGTTCCTTTTAATATACGGATGATTTCAAATTCTACATGCCAGTGGAGTGACATGATATACTGTGGATGTGCAGGGGTTATATGATGGTATTCGATCGGAAAGTCGACGGTACCCCGCTGCCAGCTTTCACGGTAGTTGATATATTGCATAATTCTCCCTTATGTGAATATTGTTATATTTTTTACCATTATAGCACAAGTATCTTTGGATAGACAATGATAGAATGTAACTAATGACAGATTAACGAATCTTTGAAAGGAGGAATGTGTGTGAGCAGTGATAAGAAGCAGGTTCTTGCATTTGACTTTGGGGCGTCCAGCGGACGTGCAATTCTGGCAACACTGGAAGACGGAAAGATACATATGGAAGAAGTTTACCGTTTTTCAAATGATCCCGTTATCATAGGCAAGACGATGTACTGGGACACATTAAGACAATTTTTTGAGATAAAACAGGGTATAATCAAGGCGAAGCAGAGAGGCGGCTTTGAGAGTATCGGAATTGATACCTGGGGGGTTGATTTTGGCCTTCTGGACGAGCATGGGGTGTTGCTTGAGAGTGCTGTGCATTATAGAGATGACAGGACACTCGGCATGCAGGATGAAGTGTTCAAGGCAATTCCAAAAGACGAACTGTATGATATGACAGGCAATCAGTTTGAAAACTTCAATACAGTATTCCAGCTTTATTCCTTAGTGGAGAAGAGGCCATGGATTCTGGAAAGAGCGGACAAGCTGTTACTCACTCCGGATCTCTTTAACTATTTCCTTACAGGGGAGAAAAAAGCGGAGTATACGATGGCAACAACCACACAGCTCATGGACGCAAGGAACAAGGTGTGGTCTGACAAGATCATGGATGCTCTTCGCATTCCGAAGGACATTTTCCCGGAGATTGTGCCAAGCGGTACGATTGTAGGAACATTGAGCGATGATATCTGCAGCGAACTTGGAATTCAGCCGGCAAAGGTAATCGCTGTTGCCAGCCATGATACACAGAGCGCCGTAGTAGCAGTACCTACACAGGAAGAAGATTTCATGTTCATCAGCTGCGGAACATGGAGCCTGTTTGGAACCGAGCTGAAAGCTCCGGTTATCGGGGAGAAATCCCTCGAATGTAATGTAAGCAATGAGGGTGGTTATGGTGATACAACCACACTGCTGAAGAATATTATCGGACTGTGGCTTGCTCAGGAGAGCAGGAGACAGTGGATTCGCGAAGGCCAGGAATACTCCTTTGGCGAACTGGAACAGATGGCTATGAAAGCAGAGCCGTTCCAGAGTTTTATTGATCCCGATGCACCGGAATTCGTACCGGCCGGCAATATTCCGGAACGTATCCGTGAGTTCTGCAGAAAGACAGGGCAGAAGGTGCCGGAATCTGTTGGCGAGATTATGTGCTGCATCAACCAGAGCCTTGCACTGAAATACAGATATGCTCTGGAACAGATTGAATCATGTATAGGCAAACACTATCCGACCATCCATATGATCGGCGGCGGTATCCAGAGCAAACTGCTCTGCCAGATGACTGCCGGAGCAAACGGACGCAAAGTGATTGCGGGACCGGTGGAAGCTACAGCGCTTGGTAATATAGCCGTACAGTTCATGTCTCTTGGTGAGATCAAAGATGTGAACGAGGCAAGGCAGATTATCGCAGATTCAGAAAAAACATATGAGTACATTCCGCAGGATGAAGAAAAGTGGAATGCAGCATATGAAAAATTTAAATCCATTATACAAGAATAAGGAGGAAACAAACTATGGCAAAATCAAGACTTATCGGGGACTATCCAGTAATCGGAATCAGACCTACTATCGACGGACGCAGAGGTGTATTGAAGGTACGTGAATCTCTGGAAGAGCAGACCATGAATATGGCTAAATCAGCTGCAAAACTGTTTACAGAGAATTTAAAGTATTCTAACGGCGAGCCTGTAAAAGTAGTAATCGCTGATACGACAATCGGACGTGTTGCAGAAGCAGCTGCTTGTGCAGATAAGTTTAAAAAAGAAGGCGTTGATATTACTGTGACAGTAACACCTTGCTGGTGCTACGGCGCAGAGACAATGGATATGGATCCGCAGACAATCAAGGCTGTATGGGGATTCAACGGAACAGAAAGACCAGGAGCTGTTTATCTTGCATCTGTACTCGCTACACATGCACAGAAAGGTCTTCCGGCATTCGGCATCTATGGACATGACGTTCAGGAAGCTGATGACATAGATATTCCGTGTGACGTAAAAGAAAAATTACTGAGATTCGGCCGTGCCGCTGTTGCTGCTGCAACAATGAGAGGCAAATCTTATCTGCAGATCGGTTCTATCTGTATGGGAATCGGCGGATCTATCATTGATCCTGCATTTATCGAGGAATACCTTGGAATGCGTGTTGAATCTGTTGATGAGGTGGAAATCATCCGCCGTATGACAGAAGGCATCTACGATGAAGCTGAATTCCAGAAAGCTCTTGCATGGACAAAAGAAAAATGTAAAGAAGGCTTTGATAAGAACCGCGAAGATCTTCAGAGAAAACCTGAAGAAAAGGATGCTGATTGGGAATT
This sequence comes from Clostridium sp. D5, assembly GCF_000190355.1. Taxonomy (NCBI): domain Bacteria; kingdom Bacillati; phylum Bacillota; class Clostridia; order Eubacteriales; family Clostridiaceae; genus Clostridium; species Clostridium sp. D5. The sequence continues at coordinate 323,846 of NZ_GL870813.1, forward strand.
CGTAGTAAAAATGATGTGCATCATCAAAGACCTGATGAACGGAAACGAGAACCTGCCGGAAGGAAGAGAAGAAGAGATGGTTGGGCACAACGCTCTGGCAGCTGGATTCCAGGGACAGAGACAGTGGACAGACTTCTACCCGAACTGTGACTTCCCGGAGGCTATGCTGAATTCCTCCTTTGACTGGAACGGAGCAAGAGAGCCATACATCCTTGCAACAGAGAATGATGTACTGAACGGGCTTGGAATGCTGTTCAGCAAACTGCTTACAAACTCAGCACAGATTTTTGCTGATGTACGTACATACTGGAGCCCTGAGGCTGTTAAGAGAGCTACAGGCGGATATGAACTGGAAGGACACGCAAAAGAAGCAGGCGGATTTATCCATCTGATCAACTCAGGTGCAGCTTGCCTGGATGCAAACGGACAGTCTAAAGATGCTGATGGAAACGGATGCATGAAACCTTGGTATGATGTTACGGAAGAAGACCAGGAAGCAATGATGAATGCAACCACATGGAACTATGCGGACTTCGGATATTTCAGAGGCGGCGGATACTCATCCAGATTCGTAACAGAAGCTGAGATGCCTGTAACAATGATCCGTCTGAACCTTGTGAAGAACCTGGGACCAATGCTTCAGATTGCTGAAGGATGGACAGTAAAACTTCCGGACGAAGTAACAGACGTTCTGTGGAAGAGAACAGACTACACATGGCCATGTACATGGTTCGCACCAAGAACAACTGGAGAAGGAAACTTTGCAACTGCTTATGATGTAATGAACAACTGGGGTGCTAACCACGGTGCAATCAGCTACGGACATATCGGCGCTGACCTGATTACACTTTGCTCCATCCTGAGAATTCCGGTAGCTATGCACAACGTTCCTGAGGAGAAGATCTTCAGACCTGCTTCATGGAATGCATTCGGACAGGACAAAGAGGGCCAGGATTTCAGAGCTTGCCAGGCTTACGGCCCAATGTACAAATCAATCAGATAATTGCATTAAGCAATCATACCTTATACCCAAGGGCATACCGTAGCACATGCCCTGCAAAAAAACACCTAAAACCAATACCTAACAAACCAGACAAAGAGTGCCTGTGCCAACCAGGCGCTCTTTGTATTGGCATATATGGGAAAGGCAGTGCCTGGCCCACTAATAAACAGGAGGACATGAACAATGTTAAAAGGAATTCCACAGATTTTATCACCAGAGTTATTAAAAGTATTATGTGAGATGGGACACAGCGACAGACTGGTTATCTCTGACGGAAACTTCCCGGCAGAATCCATGGGAAAAGACGCAATCGTTATCCGCTGTGACGGACATGGGGTTCCGGAGATTCTGGATGCCATTCTTCAGGTGTTCCCTCTCGATACATATGTAGAGAAGCCGGTAAACCTGATGCAGGTAATGGATGGAGATGATGTAGAAACTCCGATCTGGGATACATATAAAGAGATCGTTGCAAAATACGATGAAAGAGGCGGGGACGCAGTGGGAAATATCGAGCGGTTTGCATTCTATGATGAGGCTAAGACTGCTTATGCTATTATCGCTACAAGCGAGAAGGCACTTTATGCAAATATTATGCTTCAAAAAGGGGTCGTTGTGGAGTAAAGCGGGGGTGGTCCGGGTATGGGGACGCCTCAGGAACCGGACATAGAGGCCGCTGGAAACGGGTTACGGCTGTAAGCAGGAGTAAAGTAAAAAAGAAGGAAAGCAGGGGCAGCCTGCCCACATCACGTGAAGTCTTGATGACTTCACGCGCTGGG
>NZ_GL870813.1:325915-335005 GCF_000190355.1 Clostridium sp. D5
GGGCAGCCTGCCCACATCACGTGAAGTCTTGATGACTTCACGCGCTGGGGGCAGGAAAAATTGTAATTTGGTAATTACAATTTTTACCCCTGCTTTCCTTCTTTTTTACTTAACTCCTGCTAACAGCCGTGCTGACGCTTCCGGCAGCCTCTATGTCCGGTTCCTGAGGCTGGCTCTATAGGCGGGGAGGCGCTTTGCTTTGGGGAACTTATGGTGGGAGGCGGATGGGATTTGGGGGAGTGGAAAATTTGGAGAGGTTCGTGAGATTATTTGGGGGGGAGTTGGTTGCATCATGTTAGGTATCCAAAAATCTGCTTGAATTGCCTTTGGGGGGATGCTACAATTATTCTATGAGTATAGATTGCTTTCCGTGGTGGGAGAGTGTGAATTGAGAGGAACTGTGATGACTATTACAGAAATTGCGGAGATGGCAGGGGTCTCGGTATCTGCTGTTTCGAGATATTTGAATGATGGGTATATCAGTGAGGAGAAGAGGCGGAAGATTAAGGCGGTTATTGATAAGACCGGGTATAAACCGTCTAAACAGGCGCAGATACTTCGGACTAAGAAGTCGAAGGTAGTGGGTGTGATCCTGCCGAAGATCAGCTCGGAATCTATTGCGAGGGTGGCAGATGGCATCAGCTCTGTTCTTTCGGAGAAGGGATATCAGATGCTGCTTGCCAGCACGGAGAACAATCCGAAAAAGGAGATTGAATACCTGAGTCTTCTGAAAAATAATCCGGTTGACGGAATCCTTTTTTCAGCTTCTGTTTATGACCGGGCTCATCAGGAGGCACTGAAAAAACTGGACATACCGGTTGTTATTATCAGCCAGAGATTTGATGATTTTGCCTGTGTGTACCATGATGATTATGGTGCGGCCAAGGCGATGACAGAACTGCTTCTGGAGAGCGGGAAAAAGAAGATTGCACACATTGCTGTTACACAGAAGGATGAGGCTGCCGGGAAAAACCGTACTGAGGGTTATAAGGATGCAATGAAAGAGTATGGGCTGGAAGCTCCGGAAAAGATGATGATAACAGCGGGTTTTAATATGGATGCAGGTTATGAGAGCATGAAAAGGCTGCTGAACAGGTGTCCGGAACTGGAAGGGGTATTCTGTGCCACCGATACGCTTGCAGTGGGCGCTTTGTCCTGTCTCAAAGATATGGGCAGGAAGGTTCCTGAGGAGACGGCGGTGGCGGGAATCGGACATAACCGGCTGTCCAGAGTGGTATCCCCAAAAATCACAACGGCGCATCTGTTTTACCGGACCAGCGGAATTGAAGCTGCAAATATGCTGCTGGAAATGATAGAGAATGAAGATCACATATACAGGCAGACTAAGCTGGGGTATGAAGTTATCAGGGCGGAAAGTGTCTGAGTCCATTATGTTATTTATTCATTATTAATAATAAATTAAGCAGCCGACTGCTCAGACACCGGCTTTTTAGTTCCCATATATTATCAAACGCTGTGTATTCACAAGCATACTCGTCTGTGAAGCGCGAATTCGTAAAAGAGAAAACGACTAATGTGCATAGTGCTTACTTGCAGATTAGTCGTTTTTTGTAGTGTATTTTTGTTAATATTTCATTCAATCACCCTTTGCTTTTTCCGCTCTGTCATATGACACCACAATCTTAGTACTTTATTTGTCTAAGTTTTTTGGTGATGACAGAGTATTTAAACGAATGATTTTACTGCCTTTACTTTCATAATAGCATAACATTTCATCAATTTTCCTTTTATCATAACTGGTAATGCAATCTGATAAAACATTAACGTTATAATTTGCTTTGCGTAAGTTGTAACAGGTTGATTTAACACAGGCAACAGCATCTGCTCCTGCTATGTAGAAATCAAATATTTCATTTTTTCTAATAAAGTCTGCAAATTCTTCATTGCTTAATGCGTTTCCTTTGTATTTTGTAAAAACATTTTTTGATACTATTTTCAAGTCTGGAGCTAATTCAGCCCCCTGTGTATTGGGTTTAAAAGTCCTTGTTCCAGCTGATAAATTTTCATGTCTTATATAAATAACATGAATATTATTACTGACTGCCCAATCTATAGCTTTGTTGATATTGTCAATAATGTCTTTATAATTCTTTGTTATGTCATTTTGAATATCAATGATTACTAAGGCTTTTTTCTGCATAATGTCTCCTCCTTTTTCTGCTTTTTTAGAATATCATACAATTGTTGACAGTAATATGTCAGCAATATATAATTATAAAAATAAATTTTGAAAGGAAGCTATCAGATGAAAGTTGACAGGCTTATTAGCATTATTATGATCCTCCTTGATAAAGAGCGTATAAGTGCACAGAAGTTAGCAGATATGTTTGAAGTTTCACTTCGCACAATCTACCGTGACATAGATGCTATCAACATGGCGGGTATTCCTGTTTGCTCTACATCAGGTGTGGGAGGCGGCTTTGAAATCATGCCGAAATACAAGATTGATAAAAAAGTCTTTTCGACTGCCGATCTTTCCGCTATCTTGATGGGACTTACCAGTCTTTCCAACATGATACGAGGTGATGAACTGATAAACGCCCTTGCGAAAGTCAAAAGTTTTATCCCTGCCGAAAGAGCGAAAGACATTGAATTAAAAGCAAATCAAATACATATAGATTTAAGTTCGTGGATGGGCAACAGGAACATACAACCATATTTAGAAATTATTAAAACAGCTTTACATGAAAGAAGGCTGCTTTCATTTGAATATACAGACCGCCACGGAAATAAAACCTCACGAACAGCAGAGCCGTATCAGCTTGTATTGAAAAGCAGCCATTGGTATTGGCAAGGATATTGTCTTAAAAGAAATGATTTTCGCTTATTCAGACTATCCCGCATTTCAAACCTGAAAATACAAGAGGAATTTTTTATACCACGGGATTACCAAAAGCCACAGTTAGACTTTACTGATATTTTATCATCTATGCAAACGAAAATTAAAATCCGTATCCATAAATCTATTATGGACAGGGTAATTGATTATTGCGATTATGAGCACTTTTCTCCAGATGGTAATGAGTATTACATTGTTAGTTTTCCTTTCATAGAGAACGAATACTACTACAATATTCTTTTGAGTTATGGAAATAAATGTGAGTGTTTAGAGCCGTTGCATATCCGCGCAGAAATGAAGCGTAGAATACAGGATTTAGCTGCCATATACGAAAGTTAATACGTGTTTAAGGGATAATCATGTTACCACCGTTTTTCCAGCTAAAAAATACAGTTAATTCTTTATAATGAATTAACTGTATTTTTTTGCCTCCGATTCAAATTCTTCTTCAGAGTCTATACATTTTTATGGGGCGTATTCTCCATAAGCTGATGGACGACAAATTGTGACTGACTGGATTTATTAAACATCATTTTTATAGTTTTCCCCCAAGTAATGCTTAACATAATTCAGGTAATTTCAGGGAATAATTATATTTGTGAAATATAGACAAAAAATACAGCGCATTTTTGGTTTATCTACCTATTTACAGATTGGGAAAAAATGATAAAATATAATTGAAATATGAAAACGATATCACATATATAAAGCTATAAAATAAAGAAATATATGTGACTAAGGAACTGATAGGTGATAACGATATCATAAAGGAGGACGTTATGGATTATCATTCAATAGCGGAACAGATACTGGAGTATACAGGGGGAAAGGGAAATCTGATATCAGCTGCACACTGTGCAACGAGACTTCGGCTTGTTATAGCTGATAATGAAAAGTGCGACAGCAAAGCGGTTGAGAATGTGGATGCGGTAAAGGGAGTTTTCTTTGCAGCCGGGCAGATGCAGATTATTCTGGGGACGGGTACTGTCAATAAGGTTTACGATGAATTTATTAAGATTGCGGGAATCAGTGAGTCCAGCAAGGAAGATGTGAAAAGGGAAGCTGCAAAGCGGGAGAATCCATTTAAACGCCTGATTAAGACGATCGGTGATATTTTTGTTCCGATCATTCCGGCAATTGTTGCAAGCGGATTTTTAATGGGGATCATGGAAGCCCTTAACTTTATGGTGAATAACGGGTATGTGAACATCAATACCGACGGCTCAATTTATCAGTTTGCAGTGTTATTCAGCAATGTTGCATATGTATTCCTTCCTATTCTAATTGCATTTAGCGCGGCAAAGGTTTTTGGTGCGAATCCGTTTCTGGGGGCGGTTATCGGTATGATTATGATTCATCCGAATCTGCAGAATGCATGGACGGTTGCCACGGAAGGCGTGCAGAAAACACAGGAAGTTTTCTTTGGCCTCTGGCGGGTGGATATGGTAGGCTATCAGGGACATGTAATTCCGGTCATTATTGCGGTTTTCGTGCTGAGTATCATTGAGAAGAAGCTCCATAAGATTGTGCCTCCCATGTTTGACCTGTTTGTTACGCCTCTCGTCAGTGTTTTTGTGACAGGCTATCTCACACTGGCTGCGATCGGGCCGGTCTTTGTATTTGTGGAAAACAGCCTGCTGAATGGAATACAGCAGCTTCTGACACTTCCATTTGGGATCGGAAGTTTTATTATGGGCGGTCTGTATGCGACAACAGTTGTATCCGGTATACACCATATGTATACAGTGATTGATATCGGACAACTGGCACAGTACGGGCTTACTTTCTGGCTGCCTCTGGCATCAGCGGCAAACGTGGCACAGGGAGGCGCCGCATTAGCAGTGGCATTAAAGAGCAAAAACAAGAAAATGAAATCCGTAGCGCTGCCTTCTGCATTGAGTGCATGTATGGGAATCACGGAACCGGCAATTTTTGGTGTGAACCTCCGGCTTGGAAAACCGTTTATAGCCGCATCTATCGGCGGTGCGTGCGGAGCTTTATATGCATCCCTTGTACATCTGGGGGCAACAGGCACAGGTGTGACCGGAATCTTTGGAATACTCCTGCATCTGCAAAGTCCGCTGCATTATGTCATAGCTATGGCAATCGCATTTGGCGTGGCATTTGTACTGACAGGTGTACTGGGATTCAAAGAGGAACCTGCAGTGGGGGATAGTAATGGCGGAACTGAAAACAGACAGAATATGGATGCAGTATCCGTTAAGACTTCTGCGGAGGCGAAAGTGATCACTGATGAGAAAATAAATACTGTCACAAAAGATAAAATGTCTGCAGAAGAAAATGGGAACCAGACTGATGCGGCTGAAGAACTGAACCTGATCAGTCCCGTAAAAGGAAAGGTTATCCCGCTCGCGGAGGTGTCAGACGAGACTTTTGCATCCGGCGTGCTTGGGGATGGTGTCGGCATACAGCCATCGGAGGGAAAAGTATTTGCACCCTTTGACTGTACCGTGGCGGCCGTATTTGATACAAAGCATGCAATTGGACTGGAAACACCAGAGGGAGTGGAATTACTGATTCATATTGGCATGGACACTGTTACGCTGAATGGCGGGCCATTTACGGTATATGTTGAGGCGGGGCAGACGGTTGAAACCGGTGAGCTGCTTTTGGATTTTGATATGGAAAAAATCAGAAAAGCAGGACTTGATACAGTAACACCGGTTATTGTTACGAATCCCGGGCAATATAAGAACATCAATATAACAGAGAGATTTTAAAAAAGATAAAGGAGAACGAATATGCTGGAAATGAATTGGACTGATAAATGGCGGCTGGGTCTGCACCTGATGCCGCCCACGGGCTGGCTCAACGATCCGAATGGATTGTGCCAGTTCAAAGGAGTATATCACGTATTTTTTCAATATTCTCCGGACAATCCGGAGGGCGGAAAGAAGTGCTGGGGACATTACACCAGTCCGGATCTTCTGAACTGGCAGTATGCTGGAATTGCATTGTCACCTGAAGAGGCATTTGAATGCCATGGCGTCTATTCGGGTTCGGCCCTGATAGCGGATGGAAAGATGAATCTTTTCTACACGGGAAATGTAAAGCTGGAAGGTGATTATAACTATATCACAGATGGGCGGCAGGGCAATACGGTGCTGGTCAGCAGTGAGGATGGGTCCGCCTTTGAGGGAAAAAAGTGCCTGATGACAAATGAAGACTATCCGGATAATCTAACCTGCCACGTGCGGGACCCAAAAGTTGTGACCGGAAAAAGTATTGGGATAGAAGACGACAATTATTATATGTTCCTGGGAACAAGGACGAAGGACGACAGAGGCGAGGTTCTTGTTTATAAAAGTTCTGATCTGGAAACCTGGGAGCAGCAGAATATCCTGAAGCAAGAGAATAAATTTGGATACATGTGGGAGTGCCCGGATGCGTTTATTCTGGGAGAAAAAAAGATACTGAGTGTTTCTCCTCAGGGAGTGGAAGCAAGCGGGATCGACTATCAGAATATATATCAGTCCGGATATTTTGAACTGGAAGGGGACTTTGACGGGGAATATCGTTTGAAAAACTTCAGAGAGTGGGACAGAGGCTTTGACTTTTACGCCCCGCAGACATTTTTGGATGAGCAGGGCAGGCGGATTCTGATTGGATGGATCGGCATGCCGGATGACCCGGGCCAGAGCAATCCAACAGTGAAAGATGGATGGCAAAATGCGCTTACGGTACCGCGTGAAGTATTTCTCAAGGATGAAAAGGTGATGCAGTATCCGGTTGAGGAACTGTCTGGACTGCGGAAAGAGGAACAGACGCTGGAGCCTGGCGGCACAACTGGGACGATGCAGTACTATGATGTGGAAGCAACATTTCAGGAAGATTCGGACATGACCCTTGTGATTAGTGAGGGGATTAAGCTTTATTACAGCAGGAGCAACAGAATGTTTACACTGTCTTTTCTTGAAAAACCAGATCTGGGGTATGGCAGAAAAAGCCGTGCCGTACATCTGGATGAATGTCGTACTGTCCGGATTCTGGCAGATACAACCTGTCTCGAAATATATCTGAACGGAGGCGAGGAAGTATTTACAACAAGATTCTATACCGAAGATGGAATGAGCAGCTTGCGGGCAGAAGAAGGGGAGATGGAGATTAAGTATTGGGAAATGGAAGCGATGCGGATTGAGGTGTGAAGACCTTGGGAGAATGGAGACGCTGGTCAGAAGACGGCTATGGGGTGTGGCCGGGCTGCCGAAGAAGCGGTAAACGCCTAAGTGAAATTCCACATGAAATAGGGGGAAACGCGGACACGCGGGAAAAAATCTGATGATTTTTTCCCACGGGTCTGCTGACTTTCAGAACTTGTGGTTCTGAAAGTCTCCCCTATTTCATGTGGAATTTCACCTAAGGCGTTTATCCGCTTCTTCTTAATGCCCGGCCACACCCCATAGCCGTCTTCTGACCAGCTGGATGCATCAAGGCGGCAGGGTGGCTTCACCTGGGGGAGAATCCGGGCGGGGGCTGTGTATGGGGATTGGCTGTGCGGGGCTTTTATCTAAACTTAATTAAAAATTAATTGTTTTGCATATTGCAATTTGCTGTGCATATATTGTAAAGTATTAGCAACGCGGTTTTAGGACAAGGGTGATGATGATGGATTGGAGAGGTTTGAATAGGAATAAGATGAGAATCTGGATTGAGGCGGGAATGGCGCTTCTGCTGGTGATTGTGATCGGTGTTGCGGGTCACAACGGGGCATTTACTAAAAAGGATGCGAAGGCAGATAAGGGAAAGAGTACAAAGCAGGAGACGCTGAATAAGGCGGCGAAGGAGAATGAGGCGGCGAAGTCAGGGAAGGATGCCGGCGGTGCGGATGAATCTGAAGGGAAGAAAGATAAAACAGCAGAGGATAAAGCAGCACAGAATAAGCAAGACGGCAATGAGTCGGAGGAAGTTATTGCTGAGGGGCAGTATCCGATTATGGGGAAAAGTTCCGTTACTGTGGAACAGATGGTGGAATATTTTAATTCCAGTCAGGAAAAGTATCCTGCGGAGGCATTGAGCAAAGGGGGTGCAGACAGTATTGAAACATTCTGCCAGATGTTTTACGATGAGGCGTCGGCAGAAGGGATCAGGCCGGAGGTGCCTTTTGTGCAGACCATGAAGGAGACCGGCTGGCTGCAGTACGGCGGGGATGCTTCTATTGAACAGTTTAATTTTGCGGGTCTGGGGACAACAGGAGGGGGTGTGGCCGGGAATTCCTATCCGGATGTCCGTACCGGGATCCGCGCACAGATACAGCATTTGAAAGCTTATGCGACTGCAGATGCACTGGCGCAGGAATGTGTGGATGAGCGGTATGAATATGTGACCAAGGGGAGTGCCCCTTATGTGGAATGGCTGGGGCAGCAGGAGAATCCGGAAGGGTATGGCTGGGCTACGGCAGATAATTATGGGTATTCAATCGTTGATATGATTTCAAAACTGAAACAGCTGGGAGATTAAAAAAATGCCAGGAGAGCAAGATGCGATTAGCAGCTTTGCCCTCCTGGCATTTATATGCAGATATAAGAAATCTAATCTGTTAGTTTTGGATTATGCTATACAGACATTGACAGCCTGGAGACCGCGGTTGCCCTGAGTGATATCAAATGTGACATTCTGTCCGTCTTCTAAAGTCTTGAATCCGTCCATTGCCAGTCCTGAAAAGTGTACGAATACATCTTCTCCGTCAGCAGCGTTTGTGATAAATCCAAATCCTTTTTGTGCGTTAAACCATTTTACTGTACCGTTATTCATAATAGGTACCTCCTAATTTTTATATGCATTTTCTATAAAACTAAAAAAGGCACATAAAGGTGATCATTAATAAAAAAATGACTACCGAATATATGCGAAATCAAGACTTTATTTAAAATACTTTTTATAGCATAACATTAAAAAGGGAAGAAGTCAAGCGGAAGTTAAAAATATTTTGTAATATAAAATATGTTGTAAATTTTCAAAGTAAATGCAACCCCTATGTCCATTATCGGTTGCATTTACTTTAAGAATCCGAAATGTTGCATTAAGTGTGACAAATTTTGTATGATTCTTCCAGTCGTGTCTGGGAATACGATTGGAGGATTTCATTATGAAGAAAACACATTTATCATTAGAAGACAGAATCACAATCTCACAAATGCTTTCCGAGCAGCAGTCCTTTAAACAGATTGCCACCGCTGTAGGCAAGAACTGCACCTCTATATCCCGGGAAA
>NZ_GL870813.1:335566-347867 GCF_000190355.1 Clostridium sp. D5
GGGATTTGGCACCGCCATCCCCGGCTTTCCAACAAAACAAACATTAAGGCTAAGCTTTACACGGCAAACAGCCTTAATTATCCCCCAGACCCGGCCTTACATAATATAGCGCCTATATAGGGGTGGCATTTACTCTGGCAAAAAAACAGGTAAATCTCACTTCCGGCATAGTGCACCTATTTTTAAGGCTTTTCATGGTGGATTACTATTATTTTACACGAAATTCACATAAAAAACAGTCCTATTTCACATTTTTCACGAAATAGGACTGACCAGACTGCATTTACTTTGATAAAGTTGCATTAACCCTGAAACTCAACCATATAAAATATGTATGTAATAATGGAGTATACGGGATTCGGACCCGTGGCCTCAACAATGCGAATGTTGCGCGCTCCCAGCTGCGCTAATACCCCATACGAAGAGTATAGCACTTTCTGGAAAAATGGCAATACAGAATTCTTAATATTCACTAAACATCCTTGACAAATCAGCGCCTGAAAGATATGATAGTCAGTAGTTAATATACAGTTAACATTTTATTAATATCTTATCGGTCGGGACAGACGTCCGGCAACAATATATAAAGGTGCTGATGAAGAGGAGTACATGATCACTTCTGACAGAGAGAACCGCCCATTGGCTGCAAGGTGGTTTCGGGTGAGGATTGTGGAAGGTAGCTTCTGAACCGGATATCTGAACGAAGAAGTAGGGTATCCCGGAGTTGTCCGCGTTACAGGACTTGAGAGATGTCCGCACAGAGGTCTGGAAATGACAGACCGCAGGCAGGAGAAGCCTGTCTGAAGAACACACAGGGACATGAAATTAAGGTGGTACCGCGTATATACGCCCTTTACTTATAGTAAAGGGCTTTTTAAATTCTTGGAAATGTGAAAAATCCGTGAAGCGGCTGACACTTGATCAGAGAAAACTGTATACCCAAAGGGTACCCCGTAACACATGCCCTGGGGCGGATCTGCAGCAAGCTGCAGAATAATGTATACCCAAAGGGCACCCCGTAATACATGCCCTTGCGGGCGGATCTGCAGCATAGCTGCAGAATAATGTATCAATTAGTACAGGGATGATACGGAGATAAAAAGTACAATATTTATGAGGGAGAACAAGGAGGAAACTATGAGCAAGGAACTGGCAAAGACTTATAATCCAAAAGAAATTGAAGACAAGACGTATGAAAGATGGTGCGGGAACAAGTATTTTCACGCGGAAGTTGACAGGAGTAAAAAGCCGTTTACCACGGTGATGCCTCCTCCGAATATTACAGGAAAGCTTCACATGGGACACGCACTGGACAATACGCTGCAGGATATTCTGATCCGCTATAAGAGGATGGAAGGCTACAATGCCCTCTGGATCCCGGGAACAGACCATGCGGCCATCTCCACAGAGGTCAAGGTAACGAACCAGCTGAAAGAAGAAGGAATTGACAAAAAGACGCTTGGAAGGGAAGGATTCCTAGAGAGAACATGGCAGTGGAAAGAAGAATATGCGGGAACAATTGAAAATCAGCTGAAAAAGCTGGGAATTTCCTGTGACTGGGACAGAGAACGCTTCACAATGGACGAAGGATGTTCCAAAGCCGTTGAAGAAGTGTTCATCAAACTGTATGAAAAAGGATATATTTACAAAGGCTCCAGAATCATCAACTGGTGCCCGGTATGTAAGACTTCTCTGTCCGATGCAGAGGTAGAGCATGAAGAGCAGGATGGTTTCTTCTGGCACATCAAGTATCCGATCGTGGGAACGGACAGGTTCCTGGAGATTGCAACCACACGCCCGGAGACCATGCTGGGTGATACGGCGATTGCGGTACATCCGGACGATGAGCGTTACAGCGATATCGTCGGAAAGATGGCGGTGCTTCCTCTTGTAAACCGGGAGATCCCGATTGTGGCTGACTATTATGTAGACAAAGAGTTCGGTACCGGCGCGGTAAAGATTACACCGGCTCATGATCCGAATGACTTTGAGGTGGGCAGACGACACAATCTGGAAGAGATCAATGTCATGAATGATGATGCCACGATCAACGAAAAGGGCGGCAAATATGCGGGGATGGAGCGTTATGAGGCGAGAAAAGCCATTGTAGCAGATCTGGAGGAACAGGGATTTCTGGTTAAAATTGAACCGCACTCTCATAATGTAGGAACACACGACAGATGCGGCACTACAGTAGAGCCGCTGATCAAACAGCAGTGGTTCGTTAAGATGGAAGAGCTGGCGAAGCCGGCAATCAATGCCCTGAAGACCGGTGAACTGAAATTCGTGCCGGAACGTTTTGACAAGATTTACCTGCACTGGCTTGAGAATATCAAGGACTGGTGTATTTCCAGACAGATCTGGTGGGGACACAGAATCCCGGCCTATTACTGTGATAAGTGTGGGGAGTTTGTTGTGGCAAAGGAAATGCCGGAGACATGCCCGCACTGCGGCGGCACACATTTCACTCAGGATGAAGATACACTGGATACCTGGTTCAGTTCCGCACTGTGGCCGTTCTCCACGCTTGGATGGCCGGATAAAACAGAGGATCTGGATTACTTCTATCCGACAGATGTACTGGTAACAGGATATGATATCATTTTCTTCTGGGTAATACGTATGGTATTTTCAGGATTCGAGCATACCGGAAAATCACCGTTCCACACAGTACTGATCCACGGTCTTGTGAGAGATTCTCAGGGGCGCAAGATGAGTAAATCCCTGGGCAACGGAATTGATCCGCTGGAGATTATCGATCAGTATGGAGCTGATGCGCTCCGTCTGACCCTGGTGACCGGTAATGCACCTGGAAATGACATGAGATTTTACAACGAGAGAGTAGAGTCCAGCAGAAACTTTGCCAATAAGGTATGGAATGCCTCACGCTTTATTCTGATGAACATTGAAAATGAAACACTCACACAGCCGGAGACCACCGAACTGGCAGAGGCGGACAAATGGATTCTGTCCAAAGTCAATACCCTGGCAAAAGATGTGACAGAGAATATGGACAAATTTGAGTTGGGTATTGCGGTTCAGAAAGTATACGACTTTGTGTGGGATGAATTCTGCGACTGGTATATTGAGATGGCAAAATACCGCATTTATCATAAAGAAGAGAATCCACAGGCTGCCAACTGTGCACTGTGGACACTGAAGACCGTGCTGGGGCAGGCACTCAAGATGCTGCATCCGTTTATGCCATTCGTGACGGAGGAGATCTACAAAGCCCTTGTTCCTGAGGAAGAATCTCTGATGATGTCAAACTGGCCTGTATATAAAGAGGAGTGGAGCTTCGCGGCTTCCGAGAACGTTGTGGATCATATGAAAGAAGTGATCCGCGGTATCCGCAATATCCGCGCAGAGATGAACGTGGAGAACAGCCGCAGGACAAAGGTGTTTATTGTAAGTGAAGACAAGGCACTGTGCGATGGTTTTGAAGCGCTGGCAGATTCTGTAAAACCGCTGATGAATGCCGCAGATTTATTTATCAGCTCAGAAAAGCAGGGAGTAGGAGAGGACGCAGTTTCTATTGTTGTTCCGGATGCATCTGTATATCTTCCTCTGGAAGACCTGGTTGATTTTGAACAGGAGAAGGAGCGTCTGAAAAAAGAAGAACAGAAGCTGACTAAAGAGATCGCAAGAGCCAGGGGAATGCTTTCCAATGAAAAGTTTATCAGTAAGGCACCGGAGGCAAAGGTCCAGGAAGAACGTGAAAAGCTGGAAAAATATACTCAGATGTTAAAACAGGTACAGGAGAGAATGGCAGGCTTGAAGAAATAGTAAGAGAGGTCATAAATGAAACACATTCAAATCAAAAAACCTGATATAAAAGGCTTTTTCCATAAAATAAAAAACTTAAAAAAGGAAGATATCAAAGCGCACTGGGAAGAGCGGAAGGAGCGGCGCGACCGGATTCTGGAACAGCGCCGCAACAGTAAGTTCGCAAAGAAGATGCAGCCGGTATACAGGTTTATGGACAGAATCTCCCTGATTCTGCATTTCCTGCTGGCGTGTGTGCTGAACCTGCTGATCGAGGTGATTTCCAGGCATTCCCTGTTTGAAGCATGGGATTATATGGTTGGGGCACCGAAAGTATTTTTGTTCAATGCATTTTTGATATTTGCCACATTTTCTATCGTCTATCTGGTCAGGCGGCGGGTGTTTGCAAGAATTCTGCTCAGTGTATTCTGGCTGTTTCTGGGAACCTGCAACGGGTACCTGCTGCTGAAGCGGGTAACGCCCTTTAATGCACAGGATCTAAAGGTACTCTCGGACGCACTGGCGCTGACGGGAAATTATTTCAATACGTTTGAGCTGATCCTGCTGATTGTGGGAATCGCCGCGGTAGTGCTCTGGGTCATCTCTATGTGGCGCAGGGGCGGACAGTACACCGGGAAAATGCATCGTATTATTTCACTTGCCGGCGTTGTGTTCTGGCTGGGTGCTTATGTGTTCCTGACAGATGTGGCAATTGAAAAGCGGGTGGTATCCAATTATTTTGGAAACATTGCATTTGCCTATGAGGATTATGGGTTTCCATACTGCTTTACTGCAAGTATATTCAATACTGGTATTTCAGAACCATCGGGTTACAGTGAAGAGTCCATGGCTAAGATCAGCAACAATGGAAGTATCACGGAGAGTACTACAGGAAGATCAGAAGAAGAGCTTCCGAATATTATCTTTGTTCAGCTGGAATCTTATTTTGACCCTACAGAGGTAGAGTGGCTTCAGTTTTCAGAAGACCCGATCCCGAACCTGAGAAAGATGTATAATGAGCATTCTACAGGCTATTTCAAGGTCCCGTCAGTAGGCGCAGGTACCGCCAACACAGAGTTCGAGGTACTGACGGGTATGAGCATGCGTTTCTTCGGCCCTGGAGAGTATCCTTATAAGACATATGCAAAGACAAAGGTATTGGAAAGCGCTGCCACTGCTCTGGGAAAGTTTGGGTATGGAGCGGAGGCACTGCATAACAACGGCGGAAATTTCTACAGCCGTGCCCAGGTGTTTAACCACATGGGGTTTGACCACTATACGAGTAAAGAGTTTATGAATATTCTGCAGACTACGCCAAAGGGCTGGGCTACGGATGACATCCTGATTCCCAATATTATGGACTCTTTGAACACCACGGAACAACAGGATTTTGTGTTCACGATCAGCGTACAGGGACATGGCGATTATCCGACCGAAAAGATGATCGAAAATCCCGAGATCGTAGTAAGCGGTGTCGAAGATGAGGGAAAACGCAATTCGTGGGAATATTATGTCAATGAAGTGCATGAGATGGATAAATTCGCCGGTGATCTTGTGAAAGCAGTCGAGGAGCGGGGGGAACCGTCCGTGATTGTGTTCTACGGTGACCATCTTCCCACCATGGGGCTGGAGGCAAAGGACTTAAAGAGCAGATATCTTTATAATACCAATTATGTGATCTGGGATAACATTGGACTTGAGAAGGAAGACAGAAATATCCCGGCGTACCAGATTATGGCAGATGTATTTGAGCGTCTGGATATCCACTCGGGTACAATATTCAACTACCATCAGCAGAGACGTCAGACGAAGAATTATCTGGCTGATCTGGAGCTTCTGCAGTACGATATCCTGTACGGAAAACAATATGTTTACGAGGAGAGCGGACAGCCCATTACGGAGGGCCATATGGCAATGGGAGTGAAGGATGCTTCTGTTACCGAACTGGTTTCTCAGCTGGATGGAACCTACAGTATCTATGGCGAAAACTTTACGAAACAGAGTAAAGTATATATAAATGGCGAAAAACAGAACAGCACATTCCTGAATAATACAAGGATCGACCTGAAAGATGTATCGCTTGAGGATGGGGATGTACTTGAGGTGTGCCAGGTCGGCTCCAGCAATACCATATTCCGTGCATCCAGGGAATATGAGTTTAAGGATGGTAAGCTGACGGAGCTGCCACTGACAGGTGACGAGGTGGAACCGGGGCGCAATGCATTTGTAGAGCAGGAAACAGGTGAAGCAAAGTGACGTACGCAGAGGCCGTAGAGTATATATCAAGTATTCCAAAATTCACGACAAAGAATAAGACAGAGCATACCCGCCGGTTTCTTGAATTCCTGGGGAATCCCCAGGAAGGCCGCAAGGCGATCCACGTGGCCGGTACGAACGGGAAAGGCTCGGTCTGTGCCTATCTAAACGCCATGCTGCTTGCACAGGGAAAGAACGCCGGTCTGTTTGTCTCACCGCATTTGGTGAAGATGAATGAGCGCATTGTGGTCAATGGCGTGCAGATTTCGGATGAGGATTTTCTGAATGTTTTCGAAAACGTCATGGGAAAAGTGAAGGAGATGGAGGCAGCAGGGCTGCCGCATCCGACTTTCTTCGAATTCTTATTCGGTATGGCAATGACGGCCTTTGACAGAGCCGGTGTGGAGTATCTTGTACTTGAGACCGGTCTGGGAGGGCGCCTGGATGCAACGAATTCCATCGATAGACCTCTGGCTGCGGTAATTACCTCAATCGGTCTGGACCATATGGCTATCCTGGGAAACACACTGGAGAAAATTGCATATGAAAAAGCCGGGATTATTAAAAAAGGTGTGCCTGTATTCTACGCGGACACCCAGAAAGAGAGCAGCTGCGTCATTGAGAAGAGAGCGGCAGAACTTGGGGCACCCTGTAAAAAAATAGGGAAAGACGCGTACGAAATTCTCGGAATCCGGGACAAACATATTGCATTTTCCTGCGCAAATGCGTATTATGGAGATACTACATGGACTCTGAATAACATCGGGTTCTACCAGCCGGGCAATGCCATACTGGCCCTTGAGGTTATGAGATATATTTTCGGCAGAGAAGGTAATATCAGCGCATGGCGGGAGGCTCTTGCCGGCGTAAAATGGGAAGGCCGAATGGAAGAGATTCTTCCGGAAGTCTATGTAGACGGTGCACATAATGTCAGTGCAGTTGAGAGCTTTGTACAGAGCGTTCAGGATAGGGATAAAGGGAATATTATTCTATTTTCCGCAGTACAGGATAAAGATTACGAAGAGATGATTGCCTGTCTTTGCAGGAATCTGGATACAGATTTCTACATGATTACATTGATTGAGGATGGGCGCGCTGCACAGATCGAAGAGCTGCAGCGAATATTTAAAAAATATACAGAGAAACCTGTTTATGCAAAAGAGTCTTTGGAAGAAGCACTCGGATTTGTGATGGATCATCAGCAGGGCAGGACGATATACTGCCTGGGTTCTCTTTATCTGACGGGGATGATAAAGGCGTTCATTCCGGAGGAAAAAGAGAGAGCTGCAAAGAGCAGGGAGACGAGAATACCTGAGAAAAGGAGGCCGTGTAATGCTGGATTATGAAGAAGAACTCAAGAAGTTCAAACCAAGCCTGGAAGTAGAAGACATCGAAGATGCAGTATATCAGGAAGATTTGTCAGATATGACGGACCTTCTGAGAGAAGTAATGGATCAGACGAAATAAGAAAGATAATGGTGAGCATAGATGGACTATACGAAGAAAATCTTATACCAGTCCAATTACTGGTATAATGATGGCCTGAGGAAAGCGCAGATACGGGATATGTCCGGTGCGGCTGCCTCACTTCGGCGGAGTTTACAATATAATAGAGAAAATATTGCTGCCAGAAATCTTTTGGGCCTTGTATACTATGGCCGCGGAGAAGTGGCAGAAGGCCTGGTTGAATGGATTATCAGCAAAAATCTGAAGCCCAGGGACAATGTAGCGGATTATTTTATCAGAAGTGTGCAGGAATCAGCCAGTGAACTGGATGTAATCAACCAGGCTGTGAAGCGTTATAACCAGTGTCTTGTGTACTGCAGCCAGAATGGCGAGGATCTGGCGATCATTCAGCTGAAGAAGGTGATTTCGGCGCATCCTTCGTTTTTGAAGGCTTATCAGCTTTTGGCTCTTTTATATCTGCGCACTGAGCAGTATGCCAAAGCCAGGCAGATTCTCCGTATTGCCAGAAAGCTTGATACGACGAATGACATGACCCTGCGCTACATGCACGAGATGGCAAACCTGCGCGGCAAAAAGATGAAAGATGAGAAGCACGGGAAAGAAGAGACTGTAGAATACAGTCTTGGAAATGAGACGATCATCCAGCCGAAGCATGGCGGGTTCAAGGCGCTGGCGAGCAAGTTTACCGTGATGAATATTGTCGTAGGAGCTGTGATTGGTGCCGCTATCGTTTGGTTTCTGATTGTTCCGGCAGTGAATGAGGCAAAAGCGGACAGCGTAAATAAGCAGATTGTGGAGTACAGTGAGCGTATCAATGCTATGGAAGCTCAGATCAGCGCCCAGACAAGGACACTGAACCAATATCGGGAGAATGATGAGAATTCCGAACAGTCTGCACAGAATGCGGCCAGTACGGCTGAGAGTTATGAAAATCTGATGACAGTGTCAAACCAGTTCTACTCCAATAGTTATTCAGACGATACAATGGCTGAGACACTGCTGAACGTAAATAAGGATGCACTTGGAGAAGGCGGGCAGGCGATGTATGATGAGCTGTCCCAGAGTATCTTCCCATCCGCATGCGAGTCACTGTATTCAGGAGGAACCGCATCCCTGGATGTGGCCAATTACGATACTGCAATCGACTCCCTGAGTAAAGTAGTGCGTATGAATGAGGGATATGACGACGGTGGAGCACTTCTGAATCTTGGAATCGCCTATATGCGCAATGGGGATAACGATAATGCATCGAAGTATCTGAAGCGCGTGATTGAGCTTTATCCCGATACCGAACGTGCCCAGGAGGCCCAGAACAGTCTGGATACGATCTCCCAGGGCGGAGATACACACTCAGCTGACGGACAGAATACCGACCAGCAGAATGCTGATGCAGGCCAGCCGAATGATGGCGGAGATAATGGCGTGCAGAATACAGAAGGACAGTAGAAAAGGCAGAACAATTTACATAAGAGGACGGCAGGACAGCAGTTTGCGGGATGCCGGACCTAAACACGAAGGATAAGGATATGTAGAGGGATACATATCCTTTTTCTGATGGAAAAACCCTCAGGATACATGAAAGAGAGAACAGGACTGCGGGGAGCGCATAAAAAGTCCGGAAGAATATGAATAGACATAGAGGAGGAGTACTATGAAGTATCAGGTGCAGGAGAACTGCCTGACAATTTACCTGCCCAGCGAGGTAGACCATCACAATGCAGAGGAAATGCGGAAGAACGCGGATACGCTGATTGAACGGAACCATATAAAATTTGTGATTTTTGATTTTGAGATGACTGATTTTATGGACAGTTCAGGAATCGGGGTTATAATGGGAAGGTATAAGATTATACGCCTGGTGGGAGGCGAAGTCTGGGCGGTACACGCCAATGCTAGAATAAAGAAGATCCTGACCATGTCGGGAATGACAAAAATAATGCAGATATATGAGGAGGACGAGGCATGAAAAACACAAATGAAATGGAGATAATTTTTGACAGCCATTCATCGAACGAAGGATTCGCAAGAGTGGCGGTAGCATCATTTATGACGCAGCTGAACCCGACCGTTGAAGAGGTCTCGGATGTGAAGACGGCTATATCTGAGGCGGTGACCAATGCCATTATCCATGGATATGAGAACCAGATACATAAGGTTTCCATCCGCTGCAGGATTGAAGGGCAGCAGATCACAGTGGAAGTAAGGGATCATGGAGTCGGGATTGATAATATAGAGCAGGCAATGACTCCTCTTTATACCAGCAAACCAGAGCTGGAACGTTCCGGGATGGGATTTGCTTTCATGGAAGCCTTTATGGATCATGTAGAAGTGGAATCCGAGCCAGGTGAAGGAACCACGGTGAGGATGAAGAAAACCATCGGAAAAGGAAGGGAGCTATGGACCACACAATCGCTTTAATCAAAAAATCACACGATGGAGATAAAAAAGCGAGAGAACAATTGGTAGAAGAAAATGTGGGACTGGTATGGTGTGTAGTAAAGCGTTTCTATGGACGCGGAACAGAGGCAGAGGACCTGTTCCAGATCGGAAGTATCGGCCTGTTAAAAGCAATCGACAAGTTCGATCTGTCTTACGAGGTCAAATTTTCCACTTATGCAGTCCCCATGATATCAGGAGAAATCAAACGTTTCCTGCGGGATGACGGAATGATAAAGGTAAGCCGTTCCTTAAAAGAGCTGTCTTACAAGATATTCCAGACAAGAGAAGCCCTGACCGGAAGCCTGGGCCGTGAGCCGACGCTGGAAGAACTGGCGAATACGATGAACGTAGACAAAGAAGAAATTGTACAGGCCATGGAAGCCGGCGGCGAAGTAGAGTCACTGTATAAACCAATCCACCAGAAGGAAGGAAATGAGATCCGCCTTGTGGACAAGCTGGAAGAAAAAGAGCGTAAAGAGGAAAAAATCCTGGACCACATGCTGCTTGCACAACTGTTGGAGAGCCTGGACAAAGAAGAACGACAGCTCATATATCTGCGGTACTTTGCGGATGAGACACAGTCTCAGGTGGGGAAAAAACTCGGAATCTCCCAGGTACAAGTCTCCCGTATGGAGAAGAGGATTATTGAGAATCTGCGGAGGCTGGGGAGTTAGATGCGGGGGGACGCCAGTCCGGAACGGGACTCCTGCGGCAGACCGGGAAACTTTCGTGCCCCTTTTAATCGCGGTCCGTTTGCGGAGTGTTACTAGATAAAAACCACATCGGATTGGAAGGCACCAGCGGCATTCACCGCGCAATTCTGATGAATTGCACGGCTCAGGCCGCCTTGAATGCTGCTTCGGAAGCAGCATTCAGCCTTCCAATCCGATGTGGTTTTTATCAAGTAACACTAACCGCGCTCTCTATGCGGTATAAAAGGGGCACGAAAGTTTCCCGGTCTGCCGCAGGAGTCCCGCTCCGGACTGGCTACATGCATCCAAGTCGGCAGGTAGGCAGATTTCCCAGGGGGAAATCTGAACGGGGGCAGCGGATGGGGGTGGCTGGGTGGGACGGATTGCTGCCGGATATGGCATCTGGTTTTGGAAAAAGTACTGGATTATGAATAGTTTTTTTGTTTGTAAAGATCACTTTGCTTAGTTTGGTTGTGCTGGTAATATTCCTTTTTATAACTTCTCTTTATAGTTTTCTAATTGATGAAATATGCCCAGTATATATACATTTTCGAATTCTATTCTAAAAATAATGATATAATCCATGTCCGTAACAACTGCTTCTTTATATCCTTTGCTTTTTAGAAATTGATTTCTGCAATCTGCAAATTGAAAAGGATTATCCTCAAGTCTATCATACAATTTTTCAATTCCATCCAGTAAATGCTTTGCAGCTGATTCATTTTTGAATTGAAAAAGAATATGATAGAGGCATTGTTCTAACAGTGCTTCGGCCCTTGCAGTAATAATGAGTTTATAAGCTATATTTTGCCCTCATAGAACTAAGAGAGCTTCGTGCATCCGTTATTCTTCCTTCGCTAATCTGCTGTTCTGAAACTTCTAACTCTCTGTAGATATTTAACTGTTGAATTGTATGTTCATAATGCTCCATACTCATAATCACCATGTCTCCATAGCCATTCTTTGTTACATAAATGGGTTCTTCTGCCTTATGACACATCTCGGATATCTCGGATGTATTCTTCAAATCTTTAATCGGAATAATTCGTGGCATATCACACCTCCTTAATCATGGCCTAATTATACCATTATTATTACCCATATTCAACCGACTATTCACACCTCCCACCGCCCCAGCCAACATCCGCTGCCCCCGCAATAGTCCCCCATCTGAAAAAGAATCTTCCGCCTTGAAGCACCCAGCATCGTAAAAGGTGAGGCGGCTTCCGTGGGAATGTGTATGCCATTTCTGGAAGCTCAAAGTGCGCGGTCTAGAATCCGTTAGAGAAAAAACAGGGAATATGGAGGGCAGAATTTGTTTTCCAAAACAAATTCTGTTGCCGCCGGCGGCGCGAATGCATCGGCATTCGGGCCAACTGCGGCAAGCACCCTCCATATTCCCTGTTTTTTCTCTTACGGATTCTCCGCAAACGGCCCGCCTCCAGAAATGGCATACACATTCCTGCGGAAGCCGCCTCACCTTTTACGATGCGAATGCATACTTTCACATTTTTTTCAAATACTAACACTACTATATTTTTGGAAAGGTTAGGTGGCCTCTATGGAGAATGGAAGAAGGAAAATCCGTATCTGCCTCTTTGGCATTGTGCTTGCGGCAGTCGTTATCGGTATTTTTTATTATTATTTTAGCGGGAGCGGGAAGCCTGGAAACAGTGAGGGAA
>NZ_GL870813.1:348206-355056 GCF_000190355.1 Clostridium sp. D5
TCCTGTTTTTTCTCTTACGGATTCTCCGCAAACGGCCCGCCTCCAGAAATGGCATACACATTCCTGCGGAAGCCGCCTCACCTTTTACGATGCGAATGCATACTTTCACATTTTTTTCAAATACTAACACTACTATATTTTTGGAAAGGTTAGGTGGCCTCTATGGAGAATGGAAGAAGGAAAATCCGTATCTGCCTCTTTGGCATTGTGCTTGCGGCAGTCGTTATCGGTATTTTTTATTATTATTTTAGCGGGAGCGGGAAGCCTGGAAACAGTGAGGGAACTCTGATTCAGGGACCGAAGGTGGAATATTATGGCTGTTAATCATGATACGGTTTATCTCAAAGGTGACAGGAACGTTGAGGTACAGAAAACGGATGTCACCCTGGGGGATATAGTGGCAATGGAATGCAGTAATAAAGAATTAATTCCAAAGCTGAAGACACTGAAAATTCTGAAGATACCGGATCAGAAGAAACAGCGGATGGTAATCTCCATATTAAAAATTATTGCCTGTATCCATGAAAAATATCCTGGTTTGGAAGTGCAGAATATGGGAGAACAGGATATTATCATCACATATGAAGAGCAGAAGACACCCGGTATAGCCTGGCATGTCATAAAAACGGCTATAGTTGTGCTGATTACGTTTTTCGGTGCTGCCTTTTCAATTATGGCATTTAATAATGACGTTTCCACAGCAAAATTGTTTTCACAGATCTATGAATTTGTGACAGGCGAGGTTTCAGATGGGCTGACGATGCTGGAAATCTCATATTCGGTTGGAATTACAGTGGGAATTCTGGTGTTTTTCAATCATTTCGGGAAAAAGCGTTTTACAGTAGACCCGACGCCTATGGAGGTGCAGATGCGCCTTTACGAAAATGACATCCAGACCACCCTGGTTGAGGATGCATCAAGAAGGGAGCAGGAGCTTGATGTGGGTAAATCAAATCATATTAGCAGTCATCGGACTTAGCGGCGGACTTGTTGTCGCGGGCGGATTGTTTTCTTTTATCATTGAGCTGGGGGTTGTGGCAGATTTTGCAGACCGTACCCATACTGGAAACAGAATCCTTTTATATGAAGACTGTGTTGCACTGGGCGGTATCGTGGGAAATCTGTTTTCTGTATTTCAGCTCCATATCCCCCATGGAAACTGGCTGCTTCCGATCTTCGGGGTACTGGCGGGAATCTTTGTAGGATGCTGGTCTATGGCGCTTGCCGAGATCTTGAATGTATTTCCGATATTTGTGCGCAGGCTGAAAATTGTAAGATATATTTCAGCGTTTATCATAAGTATGGCTCTTGGAAAAGGGATTGGTTCCTTTATCTTCTTTTTGCAGCGGTGGTAATCAGAGAAAGGCCAAATCATACTCCAGAAGATCTGGTTGAGCGATTAATTTAAGAAACGGCAGAAACAATACGTGAAGTTTTCTGAAGAACGTCCCAGAGAACTTGACTTATTTCTTATGCCGGTGTAAAATCTAAACGTAGTACAAGGCTATCCAATCAAGGAATATGTTTCTTAATTAGGGTAGCCAGTTTTTATTTAGGAGGAGAAGGTATGAAAAAGAAAATCTTGAGCGCACTGCTGTGCGCAACAATGGTCATCGGCCTGGTTGCAGGATGCGGCGCAAAGCCGGCTGCAGAAGCAGATACTAAGGATACTGATGACAAGAAAACAGAAAGCGCATCAGGCATTGCAAAGGAAGATCTGAAGATCGGTTTTGTACATGTATCTGATGCAAGTGACATGGGGTATACATACAACCATGATCTGGGAACCAAAGAGATGCAGGAAGAACTGGGAATCAGTGATGACCAGATCGTCAACAAGTTCAATGTTCCTGAGGGCGCTGAATGTGATACAGCTCTGAGAGAGCTGGTTGACGCGGGCTGCAACATTATCTTCGCAACGAGTTTTGGTTTTGAAGATTATGTAAAAGAAGTAGCAGCGGAGTACCCGGATGTACAGTTCTGCCATGCGACAGGATACCAGGCAAAAGATTCCGGACTGAGCAACATGCACAACTATTTTGCATCTATCTATGAGGCACGTTACCTGGCAGGTATCGCTGCAGGTATGAAGACAGAATCCAACAAGCTTGGATACGTAGCTGCATTCCCGTTTGCTGAGGTTATCAGTGGATATACAGCATTCTACCTTGGAGCAAAGAGTGTAAACCCGGATGTGACAATGGATATCATGTACACGAATTCATGGAATGACCCGACCGTTGAGTCCCAGGTTGCAAAAGCCCTGATCGAAAGAGGATGCGATGTGGTTTCACAGCATTCTGACTCTACAGCTCCGGCAACAACAGCTGAGGAGTACGGCGCTTTCCAGGTAGGCTATAACAATGACATGATCGAGGCAGCACCGAAGGCTTCCCTGATTTCTGCCCGTATTGACTGGGGTATCTACGTAACAGAAGCCGTACAGTCCATGATTGATGGTAAAGAGATTCCGGTTGACTGGTGCAGAGGGTTAAAGGATGGTGCGGTTTATCTGTCACCTCTGAATAAAGACATTGCTGCTGAGGGAACCCAGGAAGCAATCGATAAAGCTACGAAGGCACTTGAGGCGGGAGAGATTCATGTATTTGATGGTCCTCTTAAAGGAACAAATCCAGATGGTGAGACAATAGAAGTTGCTGAAGGCGATTACTATCACGAGCAGGAAGAAGCTTCCGCACCATCCTGGAGTTATATCATCGAAGGATGCAATGTGGTTGAATAATCGATTCATCCGTGGATAAGTTCATTGACAGAGCCGTTGTATGACGGCTCTGTTTTTAGAAATGCCCCTTTTCGGGCATTCCGTAATGCATGCCGTGCAAGGGACATGTATTGCGGTGTACCCGATTGGAAAAAAAGGACAGGAAGAGAAGAAGGAGGGTGAAGATTTGAGTGAGACTACAGAGTATGCTGTAAAGATGCATCATGTCACCAAAACATTCGGAAAGGTCGTTGCCAATATGGACGTTGACCTGGAACTGAAAAACGGAGAGATACTGGCACTTCTGGGGGAGAACGGAAGCGGCAAAACAACACTGATGAATATGCTTTCCGGCATTTATTTTCCGGATCACGGAGAAATCAGCATCCACGGCAAACAGGTGACAATCCGTTCCCCAAGGGATGCTTTCGGACTGGGAATCGGAATGATCCATCAGCATTTTAAACTGGTGGATGTCCTGACGGCTGCGGAGAATATTGTACTTGGGCTTGATGGAAAAGCAACGCTGAACAGGAAAGAGGTAAACAAAAAGGTTGCAGAGATCGCATCCAGATACGGGTTCGAGATCGACCCGTCGAAAAAGATATATAACATGGCTGTCTCTGAGAAACAGACCGTTGAGATACTGAAGGTTCTGTACAGAGGTGCCGATATCCTGATTCTGGATGAGCCGACAGCAGTGCTTACACCGCAGGAGACAGAGAAGCTTTTTGCGGTGCTGCGCAATATGAAAAAGGACGGTAAATCCATTATTATTATCACACATAAGCTGCATGAGGTACTGTCAATATCGGACCGGGTGGCGATACTTCGAAAGGGCGAATACATAGGCGCAGTTGAGACAGACAAGACGAATCAGGCTGAGCTGACGGAGATGATGGTAGGCCGGCCGGTCAGCCTTGAGATTGAGAGACCACAGCAGGAGCGCGGCATTGAACGGCTGCAGGTCATTGATCTGACCTGTCTGAACGGAGAAGGCGTTAAGGCTCTGGACAATGTTTCTTTTTCTGCATATGGAGGCGAGATACTGGGGGTTGCCGGGATTGCGGGCAGTGGTCAGAAGGAACTCTGTGAGGCAATCGCAGGGTTGTATCCGGCCATAGGCGGTTCTGTCCTCTATGCGGGCGAGCTCAACGGGGAGCCGATCAAAGAGCGGATCCTGGGCCTCAAGCCCGATGAGATTGTGAAAAAAGGAATCTCCATGGCCTTTGTTCCCGAAGACAGGCTTGGTATGGGACTTGTTGCCGGTATGGATATGACAGACAATGTTATGCTCCGGAGCTACAAAGATAAAAAGGGACTTTTTGTTGACAGAAAGACCCCCAGGGAAGTGGCAGAACAGCTCATTGAAGAGCTGGAGATTGTGACTCCGGGTGTTGACACGCCGGTGGGACGGCTTTCCGGGGGGAATGTCCAGAAGGTACTCCTGGGCAGAGAGATCGCCCTGAGCCCTTCTGTATTGATTGTGGCCTATCCGGTGCGGGGGCTGGATATCAACTCTTCCTACAGGATCTATGATCTGTTGAATGAGCAGAAGAAAAAAGGCGTTGCTGTTATTTTCATCGGCGAGGATCTTGATGTACTGATTGAACTTTCCGACCGCCTCATGGTTCTCTGTGGAGGCAAAGTCAGCGGTATTGTGGATCCGCGTACGGTAACGAAGGAAGATATTGGCCTCATGATGATACATGTGGAAGATGAACAAATCAGCCCGGAGGGCGGTAACGAGATAAACGGCGCAGGACAGGGCGCCGGAGAAAAAAAGGATGAAAATCCAAAAGAGGAGGCGGGGGTATGAGCAGTAAGCAGACACAGGTAAAAGAACCACTGATCCGTATGGTGAAAAGGGGCTCTATTTCACAGCAGAAGGCCTGGGGAATCCGTGCAGCTGCATTTCTTCTGTCACTGGTGACAGGAGGCCTTTTGATCCTGGTTCTCGGACACAATCCGCTGTCGGTATATAAAGCCATGGTAATCGGGGCATGGGGCTCCAGAACGGTCATCCATGAGACCGTGAAGCTGGCGGTGCCGCTTTTGATTACGGCAATTGGTATATCCTTTGCATTCAAAATGAAATTCTGGAACATCGGGGCAGAGGGACAGATCCTCGTCGGGGCAGTGGCAGCAGGAGCTTTTGGATTATTCACTGCACACATTTTCCCGAAGATTCCGCTTGTTATCCTGATGCTGCTGGCAGGTATGGCTGCAGGTGGGCTGTACGGCCTGCTTCCTGCAATCTGCAAAGCAAAATGGGGAACCAATGAGACACTGTTCACGCTGATGCTGAACTATATAGCGCTTGCATTTATCAAATATCTGATGAATGGCCCGTGGAAAGCACCGGGCAGCAGTTTCCCGAAAATTGCTATGCTGGTACAGGGCGCACGGCTGAAAAAGGTACTGGGTGTGCACTGGGGATGGATACTGGCACTGATCCTGGTTGTCCTGGCATTCATCTATTTTAATAAGACAAAACAGGGATATGAGATCGCTGTTGTGGGACAGAGCAATAATACAGCAAGATATGCGGGAATCAACGTCAGCAAAGTCTTCATCCGCACCATGTTTTTATCCGGTGCGCTGTGCGGTCTTGTGGGAATGCTTCAGTTTGCAGGAGCAGATTACACCATAACAGAAGGAACCGCAGGCGGCGTGGGATTCACTGCCATTACGGTGGCCTGGCTGGCAAAGATGAATCCTTTTGGAATGCTGATTGTATCGGTATTTATCGCCATGCTGGAAAGGGGATCTAATACCATTCAGACGAACTTCAAGATACCGGCATCGGCGTCAGATCTGCTGATCGGAATCATCCTTTTCTTCATGCTTGGATGCGAATTCTTTATTACATACCGACTGATCTTCAGAGGAAAGGAGGAACAGCATGCTTAGTACATTAAACAGTTTATTTATCGCCGCAGTGCTGGCAGGAACGCCTCTGCTGCTGGGGGCGCTGGGAGAAATCCTGACGGAAAAATCAGGAAACATGAACCTTGGTGTGGAAGGTATGATGTTCATGGGAGCAATCACCGGTCTGGCAGGCTCTTATTACTACGAGCAGGCCATTGCAAAATCGGGTGGAAGCCCCAGTGGAGCACTTTCAGCAGTGATCGCGCTTCTGGTCTCATTTATTGCGGGCGCATTTGGAGCTTTAATTTATGCATTCCTCACGATTTCCCTGCGTGCCAACCAGAATGTTACTGGTTTGACACTGACGATTTTCGGCACCGGCTTCGGTAACTTTTTCGGAGAATTCATTGGACAGAAAGCCGGAGGATATGTTGCCGTAAGCGGCACCACTAAAGCAGCGTTTTCCAGGATGCATATACCGGTGCTTTCAGATATTCCGATTATAGGAAAACTATTATTTGAATACAACTGGCTGGTGTATTTTGCGGTAATCCTTGCACTTTTGATGGCATGGTTTTTCAACAAATCCCGTGTAGGCCTGAACCTCAGGGCTGTCGGAGAAGATCCGGCCACGGCCGATGCAGCAGGAATCAATATCACAAAATACAAATATATCGCAACCGTAGTGGGCGGCGGTATATGCGGAATCGGCGGTATGTACATGAGCATGGTCACCACATCAGGCGTATGGGTGCACGGATGCGTCAGCGGCTACGGCTGGCTTGCCGTTGCCCTCGTAATCTTCGCAACCTGGAGGCCGGCTAAAGGCATGCTGGTTGCGCTCATATTCGGAGGCCTCACGATCATGCGTATGTACGTAAATATCCCCGGGCTCCCGGCCCAGATCTATGACATGCTGCCATACGTAGCTACGATTGTCGTACTGGTTGTAACAAGCATGAGGGAAAGCAAAGAACATGCACAGCCAAAAAGCTGCGGCCTCAACTACTTCCGAGAGGAGCGGTAGCGACGGGGGAGTCGGGGAGGGGACGCTGTGAAAAACCCCGGAATGCCTGCGGCTGCGGGAAACGGATACAGGGGGGACTGGAAACGGAATACGGCAGTAAGCTGGAGTAAAGCAAAAAGGAAGGAAAACCAGGGCAGACCTGGCCACATCACCCAAAGCCTTGATGGCTTTGCGCGCTGGGGCCAGGGAGATATGTGATTTGTGATCACATATCTCACCCTGGTTTTCCT
>NZ_GL870813.1:355272-402019 GCF_000190355.1 Clostridium sp. D5
CCCTGGTTTTCCTTCCTTTTTGCTTAACTCCAGCTAACAGCCGTAAAGACGCTTCCAGTCCCCCCTGTATCCGTTTCCCGCAGCCGCAGGCATTCCGGGGTTTTTCACAGCTGGGCGCATCCGGGCGGTAGATCGCCGTCACTTGGGGGGAGCTCAAGACGGGAGAGGCGGATGGGAATTGGATTCCCGGAGAAGAATGGGGGTGGTTGGGAAGCGGATTTCTAGAGAAGAATGGGAGCAGATGGAAACTGAATTTCAGGAAAAGAATGAGATGGAAATGAGTGACGAATACCAGGGCATGATAAAAAATATTTTCTCTCAATACGACATCCGGTTTGCCAGTCCAATCCGCCGCTCCCGTAAAGGCAATCCGTCAGGGAGCCTAAAGGCCCTTCCCCATTGGAGGCACGCAGCCTGTATGGAGGGGGAGAGACGGGGCGGGAAAATTCCACGGGCATTCTGGAGGCGTTGAGTGCGCCGTAGACTCACTTGATAAAAACCACACCGAATTGGGAGGCTAAAATCTGCTCACCAAAGCAGATTTTAAAGCGGCCTGAGCCGCGCAATTCATCAGAATTGCGGGGTGAATGCCGCTGGTGCCTCCCAATTCGGTGTGGTTTTTATCTAGTGAGACTAGGCAAACGGCCCGTCTCCAGAATGCCCGTGGAATTTTCCCGCCCCGTCTCTCCCCCTCCATACAGGCGCCCCCCTTTCATATATCTTCGATTCAACACAACTTTAGCGCTGAATGCAAAAACATTTCATTTGTTCAAAGTGGATTCGTAAGTAATGAAAAGTGAATGTATTGAAATAAATAATTAAATTGATATAATAATATACAAAAGGGGGATGAAAAGTGGTGGGATTTTAGACAAAGTGACGGGGTGCGGAAATGGAAATGAATGAGAAGTGCATTAAAATATTGAATTATCTTGTGCAGCAGAAAAACTTTACGTCCTATACTAAGCTTGCTGAAATCTTTCAAATATCCGATAGGATGGTTCGGAGGCATGTGGATACTATTGAGGAATTTCTGGGGTCTAAGGGGCTTAATTGTGTTGAAAGAAAGTATGGAAGCGGTATAAAAATTCATATAACAGACAAGCTTTTGGACTCTGTTCTTTTGTGGCAGAACAGGAGAACCTCTTACCAGTATACATATTCTAAGGAAGAACGCAATGATATCGTTCTCGCCGCGCTGCTGCTTGAAAACAAGCCGGTGTCACAGCGGTATTTTGCCCAGATGCTGAATGTTTCGGATGCTACGATTGTACGGCAGATGGAGCGGGTTCAGGAGGCCGTAAGAAGATGCGGGCTGACCCTTGCGAGGAAAAATAACATGGGCGCATATATTGAAGGAGATGAGTTTGACCGTCAGACACTGATCATCCAGTGTTATCAAAAGTACGTGAATTTTGGTAATCTGAAAGCGTATATGCATGGGGATATAGCCCATATAGACGGCTCCAGACTGACGGATATGCTGTTTGACCGGCTGAATGACCGTGGAGAACTGATTTACAGTTCTATTGAAGCATTTGAAAGTGAACATGAAATACAGTTAGACGATGAGGCATTTGTAAGAATTTTTCTTCAGATTTTTATTCTTGTTGCCCGGATACAGGCCGGAATAAAAGAAAGTGTATATCATCCTCCGGCATTTGCTGAATTGTTTGATGACTGGCAGGAGGAACTGCAGCTGATCCAAAAGATTGGGCAGCAGTATCAGGTGCAGATAGGCATGGATGACAGAATCTATATTATTGCAGGTCTGTACAGCGGATCCCAGGTACTGGGAATGTTGTGTACAGCTGAGCATTACAAAATCATGGAATATACGGTTGAACAGATGATTTCCGTCTATGAAGAAGTGTCCGGCATACAATTTGGAGTATTCCGGAAGAAATTGAGGAAAGAGCTGATCCGTCATATACAGCCAGTTATGGCCCTTGCATTTTTAAAGCTGCCGGCAAATAAAAGTTCCTGTGCCCAAAAGGCTTTTACAGACATAGAGTGTCTTAACTATACTAAAATGGCCATTGGTGGTTTCGAAAATTGTATTGGGAGACGCCTGAAGGATGAAGAGATATCGGCAATTGCGGTCTATTTCCGCACGATTGAGATAGAGATCCATGAGAGCCGGGAGGATTCAAATAAGGTCCTGCTGGTGTGTGGCGCAGGAATTGGAATTTCTAATTTAATCGCAATCCAGCTGCGGCAGCAGTTTCAGGTAGATGCAATCATTACTGCATCAAGCAGGCAATTTCATAAGATTCCCAGGGAATCTTATCAGCATATCATCAGTACGATTGAGATTGCAGGGCTTGCGCCTCAGGAGTATGTGTTGATATCTCCTTGTTACACGATGGAAGACCAGAAAAAAGTTGCCGCGGTATTGAGGCGCTCCGTGAACAGAACAGCCCGCTACGATCAATTGGTAGACACCAGCTCCAGACTGCTGAAACGGCTGGAAAAATATACGGATATCGCAGATAAACAGTATTTACAAATGGAGATTATCGAGGAGCTGCTTAGTGGTGAAGACACACAGACAGAAAGGGGAGATAAAAATTTACGTGGACAGTTAAATATCTGGGATATGTTAAACGAGGGTGTTGTACAGGTCAAGTTTCAGGCAGAAAGCTGGCAGGAAGCTGTAAGAGAGGGGGTAAGTTTACTTGAGAAAACAGGTGCGGTTGAGGCCAGCTATGCAGATAATATAGTGTCAAATATTCTTCAGATGGGACCGTACATGGCGATTATGCCACAGGTGTTTTTTTCACATGCTGAAAATAATGGCAATGTGTATTCTGCGGCAATCAGTATACTGACACTTGAAAAAGGCGTCACTGTGGGGCGGGATGACTGTGATCCCATACGATTGGTGATTACTTTGGCAGCTCCGGATTCCACCGCTCACCTGAGAGCTGTTGCGCAGCTGTTTAGCATACTTCGTAAAAGGGATAATGT
The DNA here is from genome assembly GCF_000190355.1 of Clostridium sp. D5. Lineage (NCBI taxonomy): Bacteria > Bacillati > Bacillota > Clostridia > Eubacteriales > Clostridiaceae > Clostridium > Clostridium sp. D5. The sequence goes on from NZ_GL870813.1 coordinate 358,243, forward strand.
AGACAAAATAATAAATTCAAAGAACTGCGCATCAATCGTAAAAATAATTATGCAGCAAAAGTGGAGGGAACCCTGTGAGTGATGATTTAGTAATTTCAGAAAAATTGATTTTTAATGGTTTAGAAGGTGGTTTTGAAAATATGATATATACTGCCGGTGAAAAGCTGCAGGAGTTGGGCATTGTAAAAAGCAGTTATCCGGAGGCGGTTATCATTCGGGAAAAGGAGTATCCAACGGGGCTGGAAGGTGTGCATGGAAATTTTGCCATACCTCATACGTACAGCGAGCATTGTATTGGCTCGGCACTGTCTATTATCCGGCCGCCAAAGCCGCTGGAGTTTGTCAGGATGGATGATCACAGCAAAAGTATCCTCTGTGGTTTGATCGTACTGCTGGCAATTGACAAGCCGGAGAAACAGTTGTCTATGTTAAGAAAGCTTATGAGAGCGATGCAGGATGTGGAGATTTTTCATATCCTGGAGAGTGAGAGGTCCAGCAAAGCCGTAGTAGAAACTCTGAGAAAAATATGTCTGTAAAAAATAGTAAGACTCGAAAAAACCTTGCCAACTATTTTTTATGCATCGTACGTAAGTGACCAAAATACGGTCACTAAGTGCTCATAGCTATAAAAAATAGTAAGGCTCGAAATAACCTCACCAACTATTTTTTATGCATCGCACGTAAGTGACCAGAATACGGTCACTAAGTGCTCATAGCTATAAAAAATGAAATGAATGAAGGAGATGCAAATTATGAAGAAAATTGTTGTAGCATGTGGATCTGGTATTGCAACGTCAACTACGGTGGCATCAGCTATTCGTGAACTGTGTGCAGAGGAGAGAATTCCTGTAAAGATTGAATCAATTGATCTGAAAAACCTGGAGAATGAGATCCAGGGCGCCGATATATATGTAGGAATCATTAACGCTGCAGAAATAGATAAGACTGGTGTGAAGTACGGTGTGGAAACGATTAACGGAATTCCTTTTTTAACAGGGGTAGGCATCGAAGAGGAATTTGAAAAGTTAAAGAAAATATTGCTTAAATAGTCAGGGGAAGAATTGGTTGTCAATATTTTTTTATGAATTAAAATGAGAAGATATATAAAATCCCATGATATTATAGCATACAATACATGGGCATGCAATGTGATAAATTCGGGGAATAAAGGAGAAAAAGGGAGAAGAATTCTATGAATGCTAGAGAAAAGTTTAGGGCAGTTCTCGATTTTGAGCCAGGGGCTCCTGCGCCAAAAGTGGAAACAAGCTACTGGTATCAATGTGTCGAGGGATTTATCGAACAGGGGCTGCCTGTTGTAAATCCGCTTCCCGAGACAAACACAAAAAATATAGTTGTGCGCGGCGGTCCGGTTGCAATTCCCAAAGGGAATGATGATTTTTATGATAAAAATGTGATGAGCTTCTTTCATATGGATCCGTATTTTGCCAAGTTTCCCTTTGACATCAGTCCGCAGCTGCCAAAGGTGGTTTTGAGGGACGAGGAGAATGCAATTGTCTACAGAGATTCCTTTGGAAGAGAAGTTTTTGAAAAGAAGGATGACAATACAACCAATTATGTATTGAAATATCCGGTAGAGACATTGGCGGATTTCAATAAGTATCAGGAACTTTATAACACGAATTACGCCGAGCGGCTGCCGAAGAACTGGGCACGGCTGGTGGAGGGGTGGAAGAACAGGGATTACCCTATCCGGCTTGGAGGCAACCCATTTGGCTGCTATGGAGTGGCAAGGGTTCTGATGGGGGATGAAAACCTGATGATTGCCATGTATGAAGAGCCGGAATTAATTCATGCGATTGAGCGTTTTTATCTGGATCTGATTAAAAACTACTGGTCTCTTTTCCTGAAGGATGTGCAGATGGATTGTGTAATGATATGGGAAGATATCAGCTATAATGCGGGGGCAATGATTTCCAATGCCATGTTTCGTGAGTTCTTTACACCGTATTATGTGGAGTTGATCGACTTTTTTCATCAATACGGGCTGAACCATATTATCGTCGACAGCGATGGATTTGTGGAGGATATCCTGCCTGAATTTGTCAATGCCGGTGCAACCGGAATGTATCCTTTTGAAATCTATGCGGGTAATGATTTGCTGCGGATACGGGAAGCATTTCCGAAACTTCAGATTCTGGGTGGAATTAATAAAAGAGTGCTGATGACACCTCATCGGAATTTTGAGGCGATAGATCAGGAATTGGAGAAGGTGCCGATTCTGCTTCGGCAGGGGGGATTCATTCCTCATGTAGATCACAGCGTACCGGAAGGGGTTTCGCTTGAGAACTTTACATATTATAGAAACCGGCTGAATGAGATTATAGATCGGGAGACGAGAATATGAGAAAAACATTCATGAAAGTTTTGGTGATTTTAAGTGCCGCTGTGGCTGTGTTTTCATTTATCAGGCCGAATCTGGCAGTTATTCTGGTTAATTTTGCTGTTGTTATGTTCTTATATAAAAAAGGGTGGTTAAAGAAGATTACAGAGTAGTCGGGGGAAGAGAGAAAGGAGAAGGATATGGAGTTTTTATTAAATATAGTCAATGGTTTTCTGGGATTGGGATCAAGTATATTTATGCCTGTTATTATCATGATTCTGGGAATAGCGGTAGGAGTAAAGATAAAAAAGTCAATTTCATCAGGAATCCTGCTTGGGGTGGCTTTTACGGGAATCGGTCTGGTTATATCCTATATGACCGGCGCATTGTCACCGGCAGCGGAGGCAATGGTAAGCAGATTCAATCTGAGTTTTGATACCCTGGATTTTGGATGGCCGGCGGCATCGGCAGTTGCATGGGCATGGCCTTATGCGGCACTGTGTTTTCCGATTCAGATAGGAGTCAATCTGCTGATGGTTGTTTTGAATGTAACGAAAACTGTGAATGTGGACATGTGGAACGTATGGGTGAAGTGTTTTTGTGGTGCTATCGTAGCGGCTATGACCGGGAAAGCTGTCATTGCCCTGGTTGTTGTAGCCGTGTGGGTGGCAGTAGAGCTAGTTTGTGCAGATCTGATGCGTAAATCTGTGTATGCGGTCACTAAAATTCCGGGAATCTCGGTACCACATTCCTATGTGTGGGATGCTGTGATATTAGTGCCCATATTATGGCTGATTGAAAAAATTCCGTTTATGAAAAAATGTCCGAAGGTGACGGTAGATAATTTGCGGGACAAGATAGGAATCTTTGGAGAAAATCATGTCATTGGTTTTATTATGGGGACGGTATTGGGCTTATGCGGAGAATATTCTGTAACCGCTTCTCTGACCCTTGGCATCCAGGCAGCAACAGCCATGGTTTTACTGCCAACAGTGGCAAAATTCTTTATGCAGGCGCTTACGCCGCTGGCGAATGCCATGAGTTCCTTCATGAAAAAGCGGTTTCCGGACAGGGATGTTTATATTGGCCTTGACTGGCCGGTGCTTGCTGGTGATGCGACGATGTGGACCAGTGCAATCCTGCTGATTCCTGTACTTCTGGTGCTGGCGATTGTACTTCCTGGTAATACGGTTCTTCCATTTGCTTCCATCGTATTTATAGATGCCACCATTTTCGCAACAGTAGTGGCGAGAAGCGATCTGATTAAAACATTTATACTGGCTGTGATTAATGCGGTTATCAAATTATATGTGGCTACATTTTTTGCAGGAGTAGTGACTCAGCTTGCAGTGGCCTCCGGTACGGTCAGCGTAAATGAAGGATTTGCCAATGTGATCTGGATTGGCATGGGCTGGATGTACTGGGCCTTTGCAAAAATCGCAGGCATCTTCACCGGAGATCTGAGCGGAATTCTGGTGCTGGCAGGTTCTGTTGCACTGTTCTTAGTATTCGCGAAAATTATGCGGACTCGGAATAAAGAGATGTGTGCGGAAGGCATATATGATTATAGCGAAGAGCCGGGAAAGGCTGAAGAATCAGCTTCAGAATAAAAACGATGGAGAAAGCATTTATTGGACTTGATATAGGAACTCAGGGCGTGCGGGGAGTGGTCATCACTCCCGATGGTCGGGTGTTGAACAGCTGCAAAAAAGGATTTGACTCCATGAATGTGTCAAAAGAACCTGGAAGGCAGGAACAGAATCCGGAAGATTGGTGGCGGACGGCGATGGCTGTACTTGCGGTGCTGTCAGATACGCAGGCAGAGATATGTGCAGCTGCTATAGATGGAACATCAGGAACGCTGATTCCGTTGGATGAGCAGAATCGGCCGATGATGAATGCAATGATGTATAATGACACAAGGTCGGCAGGACAGGCGGAGTGGATTGAAGAAGAGGCCCGCAGGCAGCAGGCGGCGTTTGGATTTCGTTTCAATTCTTCGTACACACTTCCAAAAATACTCTGGTGCATGGAAAACGGAATTCAGGCCAAAAGATATGTGCATCAGACGGATTATATTGTTGGGAAGCTGACAGGGATTTACGGAAGGACAGATACATCCAATGCACTAAAAGCAGGATACGATCTTACCAATAACCGCTGGCCGGAATTTGTAACCAGATTGCTGCCAAAGGAAAAGCTTCCCGAGGTTCTGCCATGTGGTTATCTCCTGGGAGAAGTCAGTGCGGCAGGAGCGGAAGCAACAGGAATGAAAAAAGGGACTCCCATTTGTGCAGGTGCTACAGACGGTTATGCCTCATCTCTGGCAGCATGCGCGGCCAGGCCGGGTGACTGGGCGAGTATACTGGGAACCACGTTGATTGTGAAAGGGGTTACGGAAAATCTGATCGGTGATCCGGGCGGAGTTATATACTCCCACAGACATCCCCAGGGCTGGTGGATGCCGGGCGGTGCATCCAATGTCGGAGGGCGGTGCATCAACGAGTGGTTTGGCATGGAAAGACTGGATGAACTGAACCAGAAGAGCAGCCGTATTGCACCTACGGGAAACCTGGTTTATCCGTTGACTGCAAGGGGGGAACGTTTTCCCTTTGTACAGGCTGATTTTGAAGGGTTTTCCCTGATGCGCATGGGCAGGGAAGAGGAGAGCGTCAGATATCTGTCGGTACTGGAAGGAGTCGGGTATGTGGAAAGAATGTGCTATGACTCTATAGAAACGATGGGAGTATTGGTCCCGGACACCATTTATACAACCGGGGGAGGCTGCCGGTCAAAAGTGTGGCTGCATACACGTGCCGCCATACTGAACCGAACCTTAAAGATCCCGTTTTTTACTGATGCAGCTGCAGGAAGTGCCATGCTGGCGGCCAGTACGGTCTATTTTAAAGAACTCTCAAAGGCTGTAGAATGCATGGGGCGTATTCGGGAGGTGATAGAACCGGATCCTGTGAAGGCGGAAATATATAACGAATACTATCAGGAATTTGTTTGTGAGGTAGAGAAGAAAAGGCAGGTCGAACATGAGTATATTTAAGGATTGTGATATCCGGGGAATCTATCAGGAGGAACTGGATGAGAAGAAGGCTTACCGGATTGGAGGGGCAGTAGGGACACTGCTGGAGGGAAGAGATATTGTAGTTTGCGGTGATGTTCGTACCAGTACGGAAAGCCTGAAAAAAAGTTTTATAAATGGCCTGTATGATACAGGGGCAAAAGTCACGGATATTGGTATTGCGCCTACCCCGGCTGCTTACTTTGCAAAAAGCAGTGACGGATTGAACGCTTATGGACTGGCGGTTGTCACAGCCTCTCACAATCCGGCCAAGTATAATGGGATAAAGTTAATGTTTGGGGATGATCCGATCATGCCCGGAACCATTAAAAAAATAGAGGAACTGGCAGTTCAGGAAAAATTTGTACTGAAAAAAGGAAGCTGCAAGGTTGCAGATGTGATGGACGCTTACCGGAAGCATTTACATAATCTGACAGCAATGAATAGTCTGAAAGTTACTCTGGATTGTGGAAATGGAACGAACAGCTTGTGTGCGCCGGAGATTTTCCGCAGCTTTGGTTATCAGGTAGATGAGTTATACTGTCGTCCGGACGGAACTTTTCCAAACAGAGATCCTAATCCGGCGGTCTATTCCAATCTTTCAGAAGTCTGCCGGCAGGTTTGCAGCTCTGGATCTGATTTTGGGGCGGCATTCGATGGCGATGGGGACCGGGCGGTATTTATAGACGATAAAGGGAATGTTGTGCAGAGCGAGAAGGCGTTTGTAATACTGATAAATGGAATTGCAAAAAAAGATTTCTCGATCGTATATGATCAGAAGTGCAGCAGTATTGTGCGCAATGAAGTGGTCCGGCTGGGAGGCACACCTGTCATGGAGCGCAGCGGGCATGTGTTTATTAAGAAAACGTTCCTTGAAAACGGATCTGAACTGGGCGGTGAAATCAGCGGCCACTATTTTTTCAAAGAACTTGGTTATGATGATGCAATATATGCAGCTTTAAAAATGGGAGGGATCATACAGCACAGCGGTAAACGTCTGAGTGAGCTGGCAGACCAGATTCCGACGCCATGTATCACACCCGATATCAGAATTTCAGTACCATATGAAAAACAGGATGGTATTCTGATAAAAATACGGGATGCATATCAGGAATATCCCATTGATAATCTGGACGGTCTGCGCATCACGCTTCCAGAAGGCTGGATACTTGTGAGAAAATCAGTAACAGAGCCGGCGCTGACTCTGCGGATTGAGGCTGCGGATCAGGATGGGATTCGTAAAGTTAAGGAATGTTTAAATCAGACAGCGCCAGAACTACAATTGACTTAATGCAGGAGGAGTAACAGGAGACTATGTTTAAGAGAAAAACAACGGTAGTAAATGAAAAGGGGATTCATGCACGTCCCGCATCAGATTTTGTTGCAAAAGCAAAACAGTTTCAATCGAAAATTATGGTTACTAATTTATCCGAGGATGAAGGTGATACGGCGAATGCCAAATCTATTATAGAGATACTGTCGTGCGCAATAGAAAAAGGGACAGAGGTAGAGATAAGCGCGGATGGAGCGGACGAAGAAGCTGCGGTAAATGGACTGATAGACCTGATTGATGCTGGTTTGGGGGAGTAAGAGACATACTTGGAGGAAAGAAAAATGAAGTTGGAGGGTATCTGTATATCAAAGGGAGTTTCAACAGGAAAAATACAGGTCTACATACCGTACAGTGTCCAGGCTGATGAAGAACTGATTGAATCGGGGGAGATATCTCTGGAAATACGGAAATTTCGGACCGCGCAGGAGTTATCCCTGGCAGAATTGAAGCGTTTGAGAGGCGAAATAGGGGATAATAAGGAGATTATTACAGCTCATATAGACATGATTCAGGACGAAGAGACAGCAGCCGAAATAGAAAGGCTGATTGCAGAAAACAGATATCAGGCGGGAAGGGCTGTGAAAGCTGTCTATGACATTTTTGTACATAAATTGTCTAAATCCAAAAGTGAATTGATGCAGGAGCGGGCCAATGATCTGAGAGATGTCTGCCGCCGGTTAATGAGGAACTGCACAAAAGAGGAAGAAAAAGGAATACAGATACAGGATGGACCGGTGTTGATTGCAGCAAAAGAGCTGCTGCCTTCCGATACGGCAGCCATGGATATTTCCAGAATAGCAGGTATTATCACGGAGGAAGGGGGATGCACATCCCATAGTGCAATTATTGCGAGAAACTATGGAATTCCGGCTATATCAGGCGTTCAGAATCTTATGTCACTGGTTCGGGAAGGGACAAGGGCCATTTTGGATGCTGCTGGGGGAGTTCTTTATCTGGAACCGGATGAAGAACTGGAAGAAAAATATAGTAAGATCAGAAAAGAAAATGAAAGAATAAAAAAGGAAGAAGAGCAGTATTTAAATATGCCTGCAAAAACAGCAGATGGGGAGCCTGTTTCAATCGGCCTGAATCTGGGATCAGATAACAGCCAGGAGCTAAAGGGCATGGATGCAGCAGATTTTGTGGGATTGTTCAGATCAGAATTCCTGTTTATGGGGAAGCGTGATTTTCCTTCAGAAGAGGAGCAGTTTCAGGCATACAAAAAAGTCCTGGAAACAAGTGGAGAAAGGCCAGTGGTTCTAAGAACATTGGATATTGGCGGAGATAAAACGCTTCCCTATTATCAGTTTCCTAAAGAAGCAAATCCATTTCTGGGAAATCGGGCGCTGCGTTTTTGCCTGAGTAAACCGGAGATCTTCCGGACACAGTTGAGGGCAGCGCTTCGTGCATCTGTTTATGGCAACCTCTGGATTATGTTTCCCATGGTATCCGGCTTGGATGAAATCCGCGAAGCAAAGAAGTGCATAGAAGCTGTCCGGCAGGAATTAAAAGAAGAGGGCATCAGTTACAGCGAGAAAATTCCCATTGGTATCATGATAGAGATACCGTCGATTGCACTGCTTGCAGATCGTGCGGCAAAAGAAGTGGACTTTGCTTCTGTCGGAAGCAACGACCTCTGTCAGTACCTGATGGCGGCGGACCGAATGAATCCCAATGTCCAGCCATACTATCAGAATTTCCATCCCGCCATGTTCCGCTTGCTGAAGTATGTGTCAGATTCCTTTCATCAATGTGGAAAATCCGTCAGCATATGCGGAGAACTGGGGGGAAACACGCTGGCAGTCCCTGTCCTGATTGGATTGGGATTTCGAAAACTGTCGATGAGTTCCAGTGCGGTGGCTTCAGTAAAAAAGGTCATTTCAACGTACACATTAGAGGAGGTTCAGCAGTTGTCTGATACAGTTCAAAACTGCGGTACCGAACAGGAGGTATTAGGTCTAATAGAGAGCTTTACCTGTTCTTCCGCTGAATGAAGACACGTCTCACCCCCTCCATACAGGCGACCTCCCCCTATATAACCTTAAACAGCCAATATATAATCCCCAGCCCCCAGCTTGTAAAGATCCCATACAGGATTACCGGCCCCGCTATGGTGAAGATTTTACATCCTATCCCGAAGACCTGCCCTTCTTTTTTGTACTCAATTGCAGGAGCGGCAACGGAGTTGGCGAATCCTGTGATGGGGACGAGGGCTCCGGCTCCGCCCCATTTTGCTATTTTAGGGTAGATGTTGATACCCGTAAGTATGACACTGATCAAAACCAGAAGCAGGGAAGTCCAGCTGCTGCACTCGTCTTTTGTAAAACTCTGGAGTTCACAGTAATTGTAGATGAACTGTCCGACTGTGCAGATGATTCCGCCTGTGACAAAGGCTTTTGCCATATTGGCATAAACATTGTGTACCGGGGTTTTTTGCTTTACGTAATCCTGGTATTGCTTCTCCTGCTTCATTTTTTCTACTTTATCCATATCTGTTTCTCCTTTAATCAATAGAATGTGATTAGTATCTGGAAAAAAAGATAGAATATACCATGAAACCTTATTCTGCTTACTTTTTACAGCTTTGCACTCTGTTTCGTAAACCTGTTTACGGATATCAGATAACTAACGGCAACCATAATGACATCCAGCAGGACAGTAAAGATCCAGAATATATATGGATGATTTCCTGTAAATAGCGGCATGATAATTTCATATAAATCAGTCAGCATGATTAACAGAAAGAGTGCGACCGGCAGGACCGTCGTGATCAGATAAATAATGGCAGCCGCATTCATTCCGGTGATAAAGCTTGATAATAGATTTACGCAAGTGATGAATATAGCACTCAGCCAGCCGCCAAGAAACAGCAGAAAGTATGTCTTCCAGGAAATATCTCCGGTAATGGCGTGATGCAGGATGCAGAAAATGAGCATTTCGGCCAGGTACAGGAGATGACAGGAAAATGCAGCTTTAAACCGTGATGTAACGATGTCCCTCTGTGTATAGGGCATGAGCCTTGCAGATATCATTCCCTTGTAATTGCTATCCAGGTCCTTCATGGTAGCCGGGAGTCCTGACATGCTGATTGGGGCCGCGATCACCAGAAAAGTAATGGCGCCGTAGATATTTCTCAGTACAAGCAGGAAAAATAAAAAATACACGATTTCCAGAATATATGTCACTTTGGTATTCTTTCTGTAATAAGTAAGCAAATCTCTGTACACTAATCCTGACATGTGATAACCCCCTTTATATAGAAAAGCATAATATCTTCGACAGTAGCCCGTTCGATAACCAGGTCCTGAAAATGGGCGAGAAGCGCCTGTTTATTACGGATAAGCACCTGTACGGAGTAATCTCCTTTTATATAGGCCAGATAATCATCGGGTGAAAGAGCTTCAAAAAAGTCGTTTCTGCAGTTCAGCACGCCATAGTGAGTGTCAATCTCTTCTTTTGACTTTATAAACCTGATCCTGCCTTCATGCATGAATATAATATAATCCGCGATTTTATCCAGATCACTCGTAATATGGGACGAGATCAGGACAGAATGCTTCTCGTCCAGGACAAAATCCTGAAGCAGCTCCAGTATCTCATCCCTGATTACCGGATCAAGACCGGATGTTGCCTCATCAAGTATCAGAAACTCCGGGTTGTGGGATAAAGCGATGGCAAAATTCAACTTTACATTCATGCCTTTTGATAATTCCCGCACCTTCTTGTCAGCCGGCAGATGGAATCTGCCAAGATATTCCTTGAAAAGATGGCTGTCCCAGTGCATATAGGAGCGCTTCATAATCTTGTCAATATCACTGCAGTAAAGGTGAGGAATCTGGTGCAGTTCATCCAGGACTGCTCCGATTTTCTGCTTGATCTCACGTTCGTGTTTTCTGAAGTCCATATCAAATACGCTGATATCCCCGCTGTCGATGGAGAGCATATTCAGAACAGCAGATATGGTGGTAGACTTTCCTGCTCCGTTTTCACCGATCAGACCGACGATCATACCACGGGGAATCGTAAAAGAGACATCATCCAACTTGAAATCTTTGTAGGTTTTGGTTAAATGGCTTACGCTCAGGATATTTTCTGTAAAATATTCCATAAATCAGTCCTCCTTGTAAAATAATTCGAGAATATTGAAAAGCCTGGTAAGCGGTATGCCGTTGCATTTTGCAATGTCAGCGGCTTCTTTGAGCTTTCCCTCCGCTATCCTCAGCTGTTCTTCTTTTATAAAGTCTTTGTTCTGGGCTGCGACAAATGTACCTTTGCCCGGGATTGTTTCTATAAAGCCGTCGCGCTGCAGGTCTTCGTAAGCATGCTGGGCAGTAATGACGCTGATGTGAAGGCTTTTTGCCAGCATGCGCATGGATGGCAGTGCGTCTCCTGCTTTCAGCTGACTGCTCATGATCATTCCCTTGATCTGGGATGTGATCTGCTCATAGATCGGCTTACCGCCGCTGCTGCTGAGAATAATATCCAAGTCTGCTCCCTCCTTCTGGTTTAGTCCGTTTATAAGCGTGCTTAACTGTACTTAATGTATAGGTACAGTATATACAAACAGAATGGAGGTGTCAAGAGAATGTTGAAATGAATAATTTGGAAAAAGCCAGGTATACTAATTTGTAAAATCCAAGCAAACTATAAATGGAAACGAGGGAAAAAGATGAATCAGGTAAAAGGCAGCCAGAGCATCGGCTTTGGAGAATCTCCCTATTTAATCAGCAGCGGCTCCGTTGTCGGGAGTAAAGAAGCGGAAGGACCGCTGGCAAAATTATTTGATATGACAAACCAGGATGATCTTTTCGGGGCAGAGACCTGGGAGGAGGCAGAAAGCAATATGCAGAAAGAGGCATGTGTGCTTGCTCTGGGGAAAGCACATATTACTCCGGAAAAAGTGCGCTATCTGTTTGGAGGCGATTTGCTCCGCCAGGGCATTGCGACTTCGATGGGGGTCGAGGCCCTGCAGATCCCGATGTTCGGACTGTACGGGGCATGTTCTACTTCCGGGGAAGCACTCGCACTCAGTGCAATGAGCGTCGCGGCCGGATACGGGGACTATATGCTGGCAGTCACATCCAGTCATTTCGGCAGTGCAGAGAAGGAATTCCGTTTTCCGCTGGGATATGCGAACCAGCGGCCTTTATCTGCGCACTGGACTGTAACCGGGAGCGGGGCATTTCTGGTGGGTACCGAAAAAAGCCATGTCCGGATCAGCGGAGTGACCGTCGGGAAAATCGTGGACTATGGCTTGAAGGATTCCCAGAATATGGGTGCCTGCATGGCACCGGCTGCGGCCGACACGATCGCACAGAACCTGCAGGACTTTGGCAGAAAAGTGGAAGACTACGATAGAATTGTGACAGGTGACCTGGGCTATGTGGGACAGGATATCCTGTTCGACCTGATGCAGGGAAGAGGCTATGATATTAAAACAAAGCATATGGACTGCGGTATGACGATTTTCGATCAACAGTCCCAGGATACTCATGCGGGAGGAAGCGGCTGCGGCTGTGCGGCGGTCACTCTGGCGGCATATATTCTGCCCAAAGTGAAAAAGGGTGAGTGGAAGAGAATTCTGTTTGTGCCGACGGGTGCGCTGATGTCCACTGTCAGCTACAACGAAGGAGCAAGTGTTCCCGGCATCGCACATGCCATTGTACTGGAACACTGTTAGTTTAATAGAAGAGAGGCGCAGCAATTAAGACTGCGTCCATACAGGAGGTTTTTATGGATTATTTAAAAGCATTCTTAATAGGCGGTATTATCTGTGCATTGGTGCAGATTTTATTGGACCGCACGAAACTTATGCCGGGAAGAATCATGGTTCTTCTTGTCTGCACCGGTGCCGTACTGGGTTTTTTGAATATTTACGAACCGTTCCAGAAGTTTGCGGGGGCAGGGGCAAGCGTTCCGCTGCTTGGATTCGGCAATGTGCTCTGGCAGGGCGTGAAAGAGGCTGTAGACCAAAACGGCTTTCTGGGAGTCTTCATGGGAGGGCTCAAGGCGAGCGCTGTGGGAATCTCAGCAGCATTGATTTTTGGATATGTGGCATCCTTTATTTTTGAGCCGCGCATGAAAAAATAAAATCCATATAAAATATATGTAAAATTATGTTGTTTTTTGTAAATGATAATGTTATCGTAATAGTGCGGGAAAATTTTATATAGCTGTATATTTTTAGGAGGAAACGTATGAATTACGTAAGCATTATTATCCCTTTTGTCGGTGGCCTTGGCATGTTTATATATGGTATGCAGATCATGGCCCAGGGGCTTGAAAATGCCGCCGGCAGCAAGATGAAGACATTACTGGAAGCACTGACGAAGAATAAGTTTTTTGGTGTTCTGCTCGGTGCTTTTATTACGGCCGTTATCCAGAGTTCATCAGCGACTACGGTTATGGTTGTCGGATTTGTAAATGCGGGGATTATGAATCTGACCCAGGCGATGGGTGTTATCATGGGTGCAAATATCGGTACGACAGTTACCGGATGGCTTGTATCCAGTGTGGAGTGGGCCAAGTTTTTAAGCCCGGGTAATCTGGCTCCGATTGCAATTATGCTCGGTGTTATTGTGATGCTGACAGGAAAAAGGCGTTCTACAAAAGATGTTTCAAGTATTATTATCGGGTTTGGTCTTCTGTTTGTGGGTATTACGACCATGTCATCCGCAGTTTCACCTCTGCAGGAATCAGAAGGATTCCGCAATATATTTGTAATGCTCGGCCACAATCCGTTTCTCGGAATTGTTGCAGGAGCGGTTGTCACTGCCATTATTCAGAGTTCTTCCGCTTCTGTGGGTATCCTGCAGAGTCTTGCGGCGGCCGGACTCGTTCCGTTTAATGCGGCGGTATATATTATCATGGGACAGAACATCGGTACCTGTGTGACGGCCATCATGTCCAGCATCGGCGCAAAGAAAACTGCAAAGACAGCGGCAGTCATGCACCTTTTATTCAACATTATAGGAACGGTCCTGTTCAGTGTGATAGCGATTGTATTCTTCAAAGTGATCTATCCGAATGCAGGAGGCGGTATTATTACACAGACCGAGATCAGTACGGTGCATACAATCTTTAATATCGGCACCACGGTTATTCTGTTCCCCGTTTCCGACTGGATCATCAAACTTGCCAAGAAGCTGGAAAAGGAAGACGACCGGGAAGTGGACGAGAGCCGTGTACTTCTGGACGACAGAATCCTGGAGACTCCTGGTATTGCCCTGCAGTCTGCAGTCAGTGAAGTTGTCCGTATGGGGATGATCGTAAAGGGAACTCTGGAGAAGTCTAAAAATGTTATGTTTACGAAAGACTATCAGGAGATTTTGGAAATTAAAGAAGAAGAGAATGTTGTGGACAGGCTGTGCAGCGGTATAACGGATTATGTGATCAAGATCAGCGCCCTGTCCATCAATGAGAAGGAGCATCAGCATATAGCAAGCATCCTTCAGACACTGTCAGACATTGAACGTATCAGTGATTACTGTGAAAATATTTCCGAGTTCGCTGAAACGCTGCAGGAAAGAAAAGCGGAATTTTCAGGGGTTGGCACTGCCGAACTCAAAGAGATGATTAATGTCTGTATAGACAGCTATATCTATGCAATAGAAGCATTTGAAGAAAACAGCAAAGAAAAGGCAATGAAGGTAATTGAGAAAGAGAGCCAGGCAGACGACCTGGAAATCCGCCTGCGTACGGAGCATATGAAACGTCTGGCAACAAATCAGTGCAATACGGATGCAGGTATCGTATATCTGGACGCATTGGTATGTCTGGAACGTATCTCTGATCATTCAAGAAACATTGCAGAAGAAGTACTTACAGTTGCAAATTAACCCGAAGGGACTGCCGCACGAAACCGCTGAGAGCGGGATGGTGCGGCAGTCCTTCTAGTCATAACCACCAGCTTAGCCGGTGTGCTACATCCTTTTTCCACTTACCATATGCTATCTATCTTCTATACCTTGACGCAAAAACGATATGATACTTACAATTCCACTTAGGTCAGTTTACAAGGAACTACGCGCAGACCGTGAAACGTGAAACGGGCCACTGACAAAAAGTAAAAGGGGGCTTGAGTTTTTCAAGTCCCCAGTGTATAATTTACTTAGAAGTAATCAAAAGACATTTGTCGGTCTGATGATTGAACTTCGGATAACTGAGTAATTTATAGTTACTAGCTATCCTCTATTGCGAGTAGAGGATAGCTATTTTTTGTTCTGATGGTTATCTATGTAAGCAAGCGCTGCAAAAATCACCAGCACCAACGTCAATACTTCAAGAGTATCCATGCCTCATTTCCTCCTTCGTTTATTTCCGAAGGAAACCACCAGACTATCCTCTGACTTCTGTTCAACTATACGTTTTTATTTTATCATGTAGCCAAGGTTAATTCAATCAAAACAAATTGTAGTTTAAACCTTAGCTTAGGTCAGTTGTAACAGTTCAGGCAGGCCTGAACTGTTACGCATCCAGCCCATTGAAATTCGCCTACGGCGAAGGGCTGGATGCCTGCCGCCACTATGTTTTCGTACGGTCAGTTTACAAGGAACTACACGCAGACCGTGAAACGGGCTGCTGATAACAAACGGCGGTATGCTCCCGATAAGGGGCATACCGCTTGTTTGTTGCTTAGATTATTACAGCTTGGATTATACTTTGTTTAACATGCATTCAATTATTATAATTTCAGGGCTTCATCCAGCATTGCTGCAATATTTTCCGGTGGAACGTCGTCTAGTATCGTTCCCTGGCTCGGAGAAAGAACAAGCCCGGTAGGAAAGATCTCACGCAGTTCACGGACTTTTGCCCGGACTTCTTCAGGGGTGCCATTGGGAAGCAGTTCCTGGATATCCACACCGCCGCAGAAAGAAACTTTGTCCCCATAAGCTTCTTTGATCCGGCGTGGATCCATCCCGGCAGCAGTAGCCTGAAGCGGATGGATAAAATCGGCCCCGGCTTCAATCAGTTCCGGCATAGCATCAAAAATTGCACCGCAGGAATGGTAGATGACTTTTACTCCGTAACTGTGTGCCTGATCAATAATCTTTCTTGCCCCCGGCATAACAAATTTATGAATCATTTCCCGGGATAATAGAAGTCCCAGCTGACTTCCGAAGTCATTGGCAATGATAATTGCATCCAGCATTCCCTTCGTGGCTTCGAATATAACCTCATTAGCTTTCAGATAGAAATCCACGATTTTATCATCAACGGCCATGTAAATCTCGGGATTGGCAACCATGTTCATCAAAGCCGTTTCCATACCGAAAGCGGCGCAGGTATCCTGGAAGTGGGCGCTCCATACCTGTGCAAGAGTGGCACGGCCTTTCGGTGCCAATGCACAGCGGCGTCTTACTTCTTCTGCATCAATATATTTCCTGGGGTCCGGCCAGTCGAAAAAGTCCAGATCACAGGGCTCCTGGGCATCTCTAAAACAGCCGTCGGCCGTCAGGGTCCGGTGATCAGGATCCACATTTGAGCCGTTCCGGTACCAGTCAAATGCAGCCGCTATGCTGGTGGCATAGCCGGAATCATAAGGGATATCAAAAGCATATACATCATCGCCTGCTTTCACCTGCAGTTCGTGCCAGTTAGATACTCCAAAATACTGGCAGAGTATATCAATTTCCTTTCCTATTGGTGCGCTCATCCATATTGGGGGCCTGTCTAAAGGCTGCCTTGCAGCCGCAGCAAGAAAACGTTCTTTACCTGTCATTTTATTAATCTCCTTTCGTTTGAGTACTCAACTCCTTTAACCTTATATTAGAAAAAAACGGGGCTGTAAACAAGACACTGGAAAATAATGAAATAGTATGAGAGTATTATTTCTTAGAAAGAAATTGACGTATATTTCGTTCAAACTTATAATGAAATAGTATAGAAGTAAAAAAGAGATGGGAGATGCGGCTGTGGAGTATATTAAAGATGCCCCTTTCGCAGATGTGTTTATCTGCAACGGCGAATTAGATTTTCATGATTATTATTACATATCCCCTATCCAGGAGGAAGAAGACAGTATTTATTACCGTGTCAACAGAACCGGAATAGAATCCCGGATTCCCAGCCTGTTTTTCGTGGAACGGGACAGCACCATGATCTGCTGCGAGGTGTTCTGTATTTTTTCGGGTAAGGGACAGCTGACTTTCCGGGGCAAGTCCTATGAATTGGGAAAGAATCAGGTGATCGTATTGCCTGCGGGAGAGGAGCATTCGTACCGAAGTAATGAATCAGAGCCTCTGGGAATGTCCTGGGTAGAGTTCTACGGAGGCGACAGCAGGAGACTGACACGCCACATTGTGGATACCCAGGGCCCCGTGATCGAAGGAATGGTATTTTCAGACGCCTCCGCGGCTTTGGGAATCTTACAGCAGAAACTGATGATCGATGAGCGCCAGAACGTTTCCAGAGAGATTTACAGCCTGCTGCTGGAAATATTAAAAAATGAGAACCGCTACGCCATGGCCGAAATATCTCAGGATGTAAAAGCAAACTTTTCCCGCGTGGAAGCCTATATAGATGCACATTTAAAGGACGGAATCACAAATGGTAAGATGGCGGATGTGTGCGGGATCAGCCTGCCCTACTTTATCAAACAGTTTAAGATCATCTACCGCATGACTCCGCAGGAATTCGTCATGAACAGAAGACTCCGCAAGGGAAAGCAGATGCTGATGCAGACGAGACTTCCGGTAGACGAAATATCGGAAATACTGGGATTCTGCAACACAAGCCATTTCATACGCCGCTTCAGAGAAAAAGAAAAAATGACTCCGGCGCAGTATAGGGGGGCTTATCGGATTGAGTAGGTTCGCCTGCCGGGAGTCAGCCGGGGGAGGGCGGGACACGTCCGGGTATTTCGGATGCGGTCCATTTGCTAAGTCCCCCTAATATCAAAATCGGACGCCCACATGGGATCGCCGGCATTCACCGTGGAATTCTGATGAATTCCGCGGCTCAGGCCGGCTTAGAATCTGCTTCGGAAGCAGATTCTACCCATGTGGGCGTCCGATTTTGATATAAGGGGGACTAAGCGCATTCTATGCATCCCGAAATACCCGGACGTGTCCCGCCCTCCCTCCCCCGGCTGACTCCCGGCAGGCTGGGCTGCATCAGGGCGGTAGTGCCCCTATACTGTAGGTGGGCGCAGACGGGGAAGGTGGATCAATTCGCAGATGCATCGCGCTGCCGCTGCTGGTAAATTTTTGTATTCAGCTTTTTATCAAATTCAGAGCCTTTACTTATACGCCACTTTAATTTAGAGTATATTTTTATCTATACGCTATTCCCCGTATATCATCATTATCTCTGGAAATACTATCTAGTAATTGTTATCCTGAGGCGGTTGTTCTACTATCTGTACACAATCAAAATTGGCCCATGCTATTCCCGCCTGTCGATCATACGGATCCACAGCCCCCGTTACCTTTCGTTTCGCCCGTACGGTCCACCGCTCCACTCCTCCCGGCAGGAGCCACCCAGCTTTGCGGAAGGGGAGGCGGGATGCACCGGGGAGGCCTGTGCATCCCGTCTCCCCTTCCGCAAAGCGCCCCTCTTTTTTTCATTTAACAAGGATTTAACATTGTGGTGATTTCAAATTTTACATTGATTTTATATGATTGCACTGTGAAGAAAATGATTCCAGAAAACGGCGGGTAATCACCCGCAGATTATTTTTAAGAAGTAAAGGAGAATTGTGAAATGAGAATGAAAAAGTTTATTGCAGTTTTATCTATGGTTAGTATGCTGGCGGTTGCAGCAACAGGATGCGGCAGCGACAAGAAGGCAGAAGGAGATTCTGCGGACGCAGGTACAGATACAAAGACAGAGCAGAACGACGCTTCCTGGGACAGCTCCAACGATATTACAATTGTATCCCGTGAGGACGGTTCAGGTACAAGAGGCGCATTTATCGAGCTGTTCGGTATTGAAGAGAAAAATGGTGATGAAAAAATAGATATGACAACGGAGGAGGCTCAGATTACAAACAGCACATCCGTTATGATGACAACAGTGGCAGGCGACGAGTATGCGATCGGGTACATCTCACTTGGTTCCCTGGATGACAGCGTGAAAGCTTTAAAAATCGACGGGGCAGAGGCAACTGCTGAGAATGTAAAGTCTGGTACATACAAAGTATCCAGACCGTTCAACATTGCAACGAAGGAAGACCTGGACAATGAGGTGGCAAAAGATTTTATTAACTTCATTATGAGTGAGGAAGGCCAGGCTGTTGTGGAAGAAAATCATTACATCGCGGTTGATGATGTAAAACCTTTTGAGGGAACAAACCCGTCAGGTAAAGCGGTAGTCGGCGGTTCTTCATCCATATCACCGGTTATGGAAAAACTGATCGAAGCTTACAAGGCTGTTAACGCGAATGCGGAGATTGAACTCCAGACAACTGATTCTACAACAGGTATGACATCTGCTGTCGACGGAAGCTATGATATCGGAATGGCATCCAGAGAACTGAAAGATACAGAATTGTCAGAGGGACTTCAGGCAACAGTTATCGCAACAGACGGAATCGCAGTGATTGTGAACAAGAACAGTACAATAGATGATCTGAGCAGCGAGCAGGTAAAAGCAATCTATACCGGCGAGGCAATCACCTGGGATGAAGTGGTTGAATAAAGCATATAAACCTGACCAAGACGAGGTAATCAAATAAATGAAATCAAAAGCATGGAATGAGAAATTCATGCAGGGAGTGTTCTTCATTGCCGCCTGTGCTTCGGTGCTGGCGGTAGCTCTCATTTGTGTCTTTTTGTTTGCAAATGGGGTCCCTGCAATAAAAGAAATCGGATTTGTAAAGTTTTTAACCGGGGAGATGTGGAAACCGAACAATGATATATATGGAATACTCCCCATGATCGTCGGCAGTATTTATGTGACGGCCGGGGCAATTATTGTAGGTGTGCCAATCGGTATCCTGACATCTGTATTTATGGCAATGTACTGTCCAAAAAAGATTTACAAACCGCTGAAGGCGGCTACAGAACTGCTGGCAGGAATTCCTTCCGTTGTATATGGCTTTTTCGGACTTGTGGTTCTGGTTCCGTGGATGAGAGATCTTGGCAGAACCTTAAAAGAGTTGGGTCTGACAAAGAGTAGCGGAAATGGAAGCAGTATTTTAACAGCCTCCGTTCTTCTGGGAATGATGATTTTGCCGACCATTATCGGGGTGACAGAGTCGGCTATCCGTTCGGTGCCGCAGCATTATTATGAGGGAGCCCTGGCACTTGGGGCAACTCATGAGAGAAGTATTTTCCGGGTGATTATGCCGGCAGCCAAGTCCGGAGTGATTGCGGGAATTGTACTTGGAGTCGGACGTGCGATCGGTGAGACAATGGCCGTAATCATGGTGGCCGGAAATCAGGCCAGAATGCCCGCAGGACTTCTGAAGGGTGTCAGGACCCTGACTGCGAATATCGTGATTGAGATGGGATACGCCACAGATTTACACAGGGAAGCACTGATCGCGACAGGTGTGGTTCTGTTTGTATTTATCCTGATTATCAACTTCAGTGTCGCACTGTTAAATGGGAGGTCCAGCCGTGAGTAATCAAACAACATTCAGTCAAAAATTGAAAAATTACCTGCATCACCCGGGATCTTTTATTATGATGCTTCTGGTTCTTCTGGGCGCAATCATTACTTTTGCGGTACTGATTTTCCTGATTATCTATATACTGGTGCATGGAGTTCCTTACATTAAACCCTCTTTATTTTCCTTCACCTATACATCGGACAATGCATCTTTGATGCCGGCGCTGGTGAATACGGTGACCATGACCCTGCTGTCCCTTGTTGTTGCCGTTCCTCTTGGTATTTTCGCGGCGATCTTTCTTGTGGAATATGCGAAAAGGGGCAACAAATTTATGGGGATTATCCGCCTCACGACAGAAACCCTGTCTGGCATCCCATCTATCGTATACGGCCTCTTTGGAATGCTGTTCTTTGTAAATACGCTGGGATGGGGATTCTCCCTTCTTGCGGGTGCATTTACGCTGGCCATTATGATCCTGCCGCTGATTATGCGTACCACAGAAGAAGCGCTCAAAGCGGTGCCGGACACTTTCCGGGAAGGAAGTTTCGGATTGGGCGCAGGAAAGCTTCGGACGGTGTTCCGCATTGTGCTTCCTTCCGCCATACCAGGTATCCTTGCAGGTATCATTCTTGCAATCGGAAGAATCGTGGGAGAGACTGCGGCATTGATGTACACCGCAGGAACCGTGGCAAATATACCTTCCAGCGTGATGGGCTCCGGGAGAACACTGGCCGTGCATATGTATAATCTGGCGAGCGAAGGTCTTTATATGGATCAGGCATACGCCACAGCAGTCATCCTTCTGATTCTGGTAGTTGGGATCAATGCATTATCCAGTGTCATAGCGAAACGGTTAACAAAAGCATAAAGTAAGGGCAACCCGCCATCCATGCCATAAGACGGGAAGCAGCAAAGCTGCAGAATAAGGATAAGAAAGGAATCAGACATGGGAAAAATAAGTATCAAAAATCTGGATTTGTATTACGAAGATTTCAAAGCCCTGAAGGATGTAAATCTGGAGATAGAAGCAAATAAAATTACAGCGTTTATCGGGCCAAGCGGGTGCGGTAAATCGACTTTGTTAAAGTCCATCAACCGGATGAACGATCTGGTTGAGGGCTGCCGTATTGAGGGAGAGATCCTGCTGGACGGTGAAAATATATTCAGGGGGATGGATGTCAACCTGCTTCGCAAACGTGTTGGAATGGTGTTCCAGAAGCCGAATCCGTTTCCGATGAGCATTTATGACAATATTGCTTTTGGACCGAGAACCCACGGCATCCACTCCAAATCAAAACTGGATGATATTGTGGAAAAGTCACTGCGCAGCGCGGCGATCTGGGAAGAATGCAAAGACCGGCTGAAAAAAAGCGCGCTTGGTATGTCAGGAGGACAGCAGCAGCGTCTGTGTATTGCCAGGGCACTGGCCGTTGAGCCGGAGGTTCTGCTGATGGATGAACCCACATCTGCGCTGGATCCGATTTCCACATCTAAAATAGAAGACCTTGCGATGGAATTGAAAAAAGATTATACTATTGTTATGGTAACGCATAACATGCAGCAGGCAGTGCGTGTTTCGGACAATACGGCGTTTTTTCTTCTTGGTGAGGTAGTAGAATACAATGACACGGAGAAGTTATTCTCCATACCCGCGGATAAGCGGACAGAAGATTATATTACAGGGAGGTTTGGATAAAAAATGCGGAATAGATTTGACATGCAGTTACAGTTACTGGATGAGCAGCTTACCCACATGGGAGAGCTGTGTGAGATTGCCATTGCGAAGGCCACAAAGGCTCTGGAGGAGTGCAACCTGGAACAGGCCAAAGCAATCATGGAGGCCGATGAAGAGATCGACCAGATGGAAAAAGATATTGAAAGACTGTGCCTGAAGCTTCTTTTGCAGCAGCAGCCTGTGGCAAAGGATCTGCGCAGAATTTCAGCGGCGCTGAAGATGATTACGGATATGGAGCGGATCGGTGACCAGACAGCGGATATTGCGGAGATTGTAATTTCTTCCAAACACAATACTGCTACAGACATTAAGGAAATCGGTATTATGGCTGCGGCGGCAAGCAAGATGGTGAGGGACAGTGTGACTGCGTATGTGACAAAAGACCTGGAGCTGGCTAAAAATGTTATGGATGCCGACGATGATGTGGATCATTTATTTGATACGATCCGCAACGAGCTTGTAGATTATATCCGTGCAGAAAAAGGAGAAAACGGAAAGAGAATCTTTGACCTGATTATGGTGACAAAGTATCTGGAGCGTATAGGCGACCACGCAACCAATATCGCCGAATGGGTTGAATTTTCTATCACGGGAGTCCACAAAAACGGGATGACCCTGGGAGTAAACCAGATAAAGGAGTGACAAAATGATCTATTGCGTAGAAGATGACGACAACATCCGGGAGCTTGTAATTTATACACTGGAGACCACGGGGCTCAAGGCACAGGGATTCGCGGAAGGCGGCTCTTTTATGGAGGCTTTGGCGTTTGATACGCCAGAGCTTATTTTGCTTGATATCATGCTGCCGGGGGAAGACGGGCTTTCACTGCTCGGGAAGCTGAAGAGTTCGTCCAAGACGAAGGATATTCCGGTGATTATGGTGACAGCTAAGGGCGCGGAGTACGATAAGGTGGTCGGCCTGGACTCCGGGGCAGACGACTATGTGACAAAACCCTTTGGAATGATGGAACTTGTGTCCAGAGTGAAAGCGGTACTGCGGCGCACCGGCAGGGCATCGGATAAGGATGATATGAGCGTGGGCGGAGTCTGTGTGAATGTGAAGAAGCATGAGGTAACCGTGGATGGAAAGACCGTCACACTGACTCTGAAGGAGTTCGAGCTGCTGGAGCGGCTGATGAGGAATCAGAATATAGTTCTCACGAGGGATCAGCTGCTGGAGGATATCTGGGGGTATGATTTTGACGGTGAGACAAGGACGGTAGATGTACATGTGCGTACGCTTAGGCAGAAACTGGGCGTCAAGGGCGAGATCATTGAGACTGTGAGGGGCGTCGGATACCGCATAGGAGGATCGAATGAGAGCTAAAATCCAGAGGAGCATGGTGTTTGTACTCTCTATAACACTTCTGATTTCCTACCTGGTTTTGACCGTTGTGATTTACAGGCAGAATCTGACGCTTTTGAAGACAGAGGTGCGGCAGGAGGCCAGATATATTAAAACAGCAATCAATATCTCGGGTCCTGCCTATCTGGAGCAGATGGACGAGGTAGATGTAAGGACACGGGTGACCAGAATCAATACGGATGGGACCGTGATGTATGATTCCAGGCGGGATGAATCCACTCTGGACAATCACAGATCCAGGCAGGAGGTAAGCAGTGCACTGGAGAATGGCAGCGGTGAGGACATCCGGGTGTCAGGAACTGTGGGAAAAGAGATGTATTATTATGCTCTTCTTCTGGACGACGGTACAGTACTGCGCGTGGCCAAGCTGATGGACGGTCTGGTGAGTACGGCTTTGAGTGTGCTGCCCGTGATGTGCATTCTGGCTGGTGCGATGCTGGTTATCGCCTGGCTGATGGCAAAGTGGCAGACTGCCCGGCTGATTAAACCAATCAATGAGCTGGATTTGGAGCATCCTCTGGAGAACACTGTGTATGAGGAGATGACACCTCTTCTGGAGGCGATGGACAGACAGAATAAGGAGAAGGACGCTGTATCTCAAATGCGCAAGGAATTTTCCGCCAATGTTTCTCATGAATTAAAGACTCCCCTGACTTCCATATCAGGGTATGCGGAGATCATGAAAAATGGCATGGTGAGGCCGGAGGATGTTCCGAATTTCTCGGACAGGATATACAAGGAGGCACGGCGTCTGATCACGCTGGTGGAGGATATTATAAAACTTTCCAAGTTGGATGAGGAGTCTGTGGAGCTTGAGAAAGAGGCGGTGGATCTCTATGCGCTGTGCAGGGAGATTGTGAGTCGTCTTTCCCCTCAGGCGAATGCGAAAAAAGTTCATATTGTGGTGGAAGGCGAGCCGGTGGTTTACCGCGGGATCCGTCAGATCTTAGATGAGATGATCTATAATGTATGTGAGAACGCAATCAAATACAACGTTACCGGCGGCCAGGTATCCGTCTGGGTAGGGAATACACTGCAAGGACCCAAGGTCAGTATAACAGACAATGGGATCGGGATACCGAAAGAGCACCATGAACGGATTTTTGAGCGTTTCTATCGTGTAGATAAAAGCCATTCCAAAGAGAGCGGCGGCACAGGGCTGGGACTGTCAATCGTTAAACACGGTGCACTTCTGCACGGTGCGAAGGTAACGGTGGACAGTGAAGCAGGTAAGGGAACACGTATAGATATTAAATTTTAATGTATATTATTAAAAAAGTATAAATTATATCATTGAAAAACCACTTGAGCTAGTGTAAACTAAATCAAGTGGTTTTATTGCGTTTACGTATTAAAGTGATAGAACCTTAAAGGAGAAACAGACAATGACCGGGCAGGAATTTTTGGAAAAACTGCTGCAGTCTTATCAGTCGGCTTTTGATATTACCCGCCCGTATGAGGTGGAAGGAGAGCGATATGATGCATATGCAGCTTTTAATGTGACAAGTGCAAAGTACGTTCTGGTTAAGAAAGCGGAACTGTGGCGGGCAAATTGTTTTGAACATACATTTTTTTCATGCAGAGACAGATTGGAAGCAGAAGATTTAAAGCGGTTCCGCGTGCAGATTGATACCTTCATTGAACCGGAACTGGTGAGAAACAAAGAGGCCTGTACGGCCGAGAATCACATGTATACATATATAACTGCAATATTTATCTGTGAAAACGGCTTGACGCAGGAGGCTGGGAAGGCTGTCCGGGATTTTAAGTTCTTCAAAAATTACCGGCTCGGACTGCGGGGATATTCGGAGGCCAGAGTGCTTGTCTTTGACATGGAGAACCATAAGGTATCCGGCAACCGGGCGGCAAGAGAACTTGTGAAAGGATATGAGAAGGTCTTCTGACCTTTTTATATACAGCTACTATTACTTACAAAAAGGAGTGTGAACTATGAACGCAGTAGTAATTTTACTTGCAGGTATTCTGATTCTGGTCGTTGCATACGTTACATACGGCAAATGGCTTGCAGGACAGTGGGGTGTGGACCCGGGCAGAAAGACTCCGGCACACGAGCTGGAAGACGGAATGGATTATTGTCCGGCGAAAGCTCCTGTACTGATGGGACATCATTTTTCGTCTATTGCAGGCGCAGGGCCGATCAACGGTCCGATACAGGCGGCAGTATTCGGATGGGTTCCTGTATTGCTATGGGTATTGATCGGTGGTATTTTCTTCGGAGCTGTTCATGATTTCGGTGCATTATTTGCTTCGATCCGACACAAAGGACAGTCCATCGGTGAAGTAATTGCTGATACCATGGGGACAAAAGCTAAGAAGATTTTTATTATCTTCTCTTATCTTACATTACTCCTTGTTGTTGCTGCATTTGCATCTATTGTTGCAAATACATTTATGGCAACCTATACGGAGTCCGGCGCGGTGGACTTGGCGGCATCCTCGGCAAATGCATCCACAGCCATGATTTCGATTCTGTTTATTGTAATCTCTGTTGTATTTGGATTTCTGGTATACCGGAAAAATGCATCTCTGGGCGTTTCCACCGTTGTGGGTGTGATGGCCATTATTATCTGTATGGTAATCGGACTGAACTGGCATCCGCTGTATCTGAATAACAAAACCTGGATGATCATTGTGGGAATCTATATTCTGGTTGCATCTGTAACACCGGTGTGGATACTGCTGCAGCCGCGGGACTACCTGAGCTCTTTCCTGCTTTACTTTATGATGGCGGTTGCAATTGTTGGTGTCATTGGTGCAGGGATTACAGGGAATGCAAGCCTGGATATTCCGGCATTCACAGGATTTAAGGATACACTGATGCCAACGGGAACTTCACTGGGCTATATGTTTCCGGCATTGTTTATTACCATCGCCTGCGGCGCTATTTCAGGATTTCATTCTCTGGTTGGTTCCGGCACTACTGCAAAGCAGCTGAACAGTGAAAAAGATGCCCGTCCAATCGCATACGGGGGTATGCTGATTGAGTGTGCGCTGGCGATAATTTCCCTGTGTGCTGTCGGTTATGTCTGGCAGAGCTACTCCGCAGGAGAACTGGTAGTGCCTACGAATGTATTTGCAACCGGTATTTCAAAGATGACTTCCACGATCCCGTTCTTAAAGGGCGCTGAAAGCGTAATCTTCTCTATGCTTGTGCTTGCGGTCTCCGCATTCTGCCTGACCTCACTGGATACGGCTACACGTCTTGCACGTTATATGTTCCAGGAATTCTGGCTGGAGCCGGGAGAAGAGATAAAAACCGTGACAGGTTATAAGAAGGTTCTGACAAACCCATACGTGGCAACGATTATCACCGTAGTGCTAGGTATTGCACTTGGTATGACGGGATATGCAAATGTATGGCCGCTGTTCGGAGCTGCCAACCAGCTGCTGGCTGCTCTGGGTCTGCTTGCGGTTGCCACATGGCTTGGCAAGGTAGGTAAAAACAATAAGATGTTCCTGATCCCTATGGCATTTATGCTGGTTGTGACACTTACCTCTCTGTGCCTGACGATCAAGTCCAATTTTGCCGGAATTCTTGCCGGAGCCGACGGTGTTGTCTGGTGTTATATCCGTCTTGTAATAAGCGTACTTCTGATTATGCTGGCAGCAGTGCTTGCAGTGGATGGCATTAAGACACTGACCGGACAGTCAAAGAAAAAGGCAAAGGCATAACAGAAGGATTTTTCAGCTATTTGTATTGAGTTAAATGTACATACAGACATGTCCATTTGGCCCCTGATTCTTGCGGGAAAAATAATTTAATATAGTAAGATGACTTTACCCTCAAAGCATGCTACAATAAATTACTTGATATAAAAAAGTAATTTATACCGTATTTCTGCAATTGTTCCGGCAATTTGTAAATACTATATTGTAGATGTTTTGGGGGTTTTTGCATGACAGAAAAAGAAAGCATGAAAGAAGATGCAGAACAGATAAATGTAAAAAGAATAAAAATAGCAGATTCCGATTTAAGGGAGGCCGTAAGGGAGAGAACAGACGGGGAAGATCCCATTGCTGTTCCCGAAGACGGCAGAAAACCGGGCGGTAAAAAGGCGGATATGCGTGAGGTGCTGGATCTGGCCATGAACATGGGGCGGGTACTGCTGAAAAACGGGGCGGAGATCTTCCGTGTGGAGGAGACGATCGAGCATGTCTGCAGGCGGTTTGATATAGCGGACGTGGAATCCTTTGTCATGAGCAACGGTATTTTTATGACTGCCAGAGATGAGGAGGAAGAGGTCTATGCCAAGGTAAAACATATTCCGATCTCCGGTTTCCACTTGGGAATCGTTACGGAGGTGAACGATCTGTCAAGAGAGATCTCGGCGGGAAATGTAAGCCTGGCAGAAGCAAAAGAGCGGCTGCGCAGGATTGAAGCGATGCCTCCCAAAAGAGGCAGATTCCGGGTTTTTGCTGCGGGAATCGGAAGCGGATGCTTCTGCTACCTGCTGCAGGCCAATCTCTGGGAGAGTATGATGGCCGTTGTAATCGGCTGTCTGCTGTATGTCTTTGTGATCTTCGGGGAGAACCACAGGCTGTCCAAGATCATTATCAA
The DNA here is from genome assembly GCF_000190355.1 of Clostridium sp. D5. Taxonomy (NCBI): domain Bacteria; kingdom Bacillati; phylum Bacillota; class Clostridia; order Eubacteriales; family Clostridiaceae; genus Clostridium; species Clostridium sp. D5. The sequence continues at coordinate 386,225 of NZ_GL870813.1, forward strand.
TATTGTAGGCGGAGGATTTATTACCATTATGGCGCTTCTTGCACTCCAGCTGCCATGGCCATTCCCCGTCAGGATGGACAAATTAATTATTGGATCTATATTACCTCTGGTTCCGGGGCTGGCGTTTGTCAATTCTATCCGCGATATTGCCAACAGCGATTTTATTTCCGGGATCGTAAGGATAGTGGATGCGCTTCTTGTATTTGTTTATATTGCGATCGGAGTTGGATTTGTGCTGGGATGCTTCAATAAGCTGACGGGAGGTGTGATGTTATGACCGGATTTGTGCTGGTAAATATGTTTTGTTCTTTTCTGGGGACGATTGCATTTTCTGTATTATTTAATGTTCCCCGCAGATTTTATCTTTGCTGCGGGCTGACTGGAATGGCAGGATGGCTCTGCTATCTGGCGAGTGAGAATATCGCTTCTGTGTCAACATCTACGTTTCTTGGGACGATGCTTGTGGTGCTGATGTCCAGGACGCTTGCAGTGTGGATGAAGTGCCCGATCACCGTCTTTTTGGTACCCGGGATATTCCCGCTGATTCCAGGTGCGGGTGTTTATTATACCGTATACAATCTTGTGCAGGGGAACCTGGCGGAGGCGGCGGGCAGAGGCATTGAGGCACTGAAAATTGCATTTGCCATTGTGCTGGGCATTGTCTTTATTGTCACCATACCAAAGCAGTGGTTCCGCGTCAGTTACTGGCGGAGCAGACTGCGCGGCGCCTCAGAGAATTCAGACTTATAGGCTCTGGAAAAGGTAGAATAATCTTTGAATCCGCTGGCAAAACAGGCCTCAGTGATGGGAGTGCCACTAAGGATCAGGTCCCGGGCAAGCAGCAGGCGCCGGTAGGTAATGTAGCTGCCAATGGTATAACCGGTTTCTGTCTTGAACAGGCGCATCATGTAGTACTTGCTGATATAAAAGTTATTGGCCAGTGTATCTATGTCCAGATTATCTGTAAGATGTCCGTTAATATAATGCATAATATCTACGATTTTTGTATTGTATAATTCCGTGTCCAGGAATTCCACTCGATTCTTGATGGCTGCACGGTTCAAATGGATCATGAATTCCAGAAACAGCAGCTGCCGATAGAGGCTGCTGGCATATTCATTATCCTCAAAGGAACGCTCCATGCGGTTTGTTATCCGAAAGAGAGAACTCTTTTCAAGTGAATGGATGCGAAGCACGTTGGAGTGTTCTTTTTTTGCTTTCTCAAAGCAGTAACTCAGGTCATATTCCGGTGTCTGATAATCCTTCATAAAACCCGGGGAGATGTAGACAATGATTCTTTCATATGGGATAGAATTGTCAACCTGTACGCGGTGGATGTCGTTGCGGTGAACCAGTACAATATCATAGGGCTCAAGTTCATAGGACTTGCCTTCAATAATGTATTGCACCTTTCCTTTGATGAATATTGTGATTTTATGAAAATCATGGTAGTGAAATTCAAACTCTTTGGAAATACTGTCCTTTATATGGAAGATGCGGAAATCACTGTTCAGATAACCACGTTTATTATACTGCTGCATATAAATCTCCTTTCAGCTGCTTTTTGTAAATGTCACCCCATCGCGGTCCAATTTTCGCCTGGCACTGGCACAAATCATGCAAAGCAAAAGTATAATTACTCACCGGACAGAACACTGGTACGTTGAATAATAATTAACTTACCAGCAAACTTTTGGTATAAACGAACATGTTCTATGATGCTGGTGCATTCTGGGCACCGGCAGTATAATTTATTATAGAGCATTATCTGCAATGTGAAAAGCATTTAATAAGTATTATATGAAAAAAATGCCTGATATAATGATAGAAACAGGAGGTGCGTATTATGAATATTACATTGGAACGTTATCATGGTCTTGGGAATGATTATCTGGTTTATGATCCGAATAAGAATGAATTAGAGTTAAATAAAGCGAATGCGGAGATGCTCTGCAACAGAAATATGGGACTGGGTTCCGACGGCATACTGGAAGGACCGTTTATCGGGGAAAAGCACATGTCTCTTAGGATCTGGAATCCGGATGGAAGCGTGGCAGAAAAGAGTGGAAACGGAGTGCGCATTTTTGCCAAGTATTTGAAGGACGCCGGCTATGTGCAGAAAAAAAATTACAAACTTGTCACAGACGGAGGCCTGGTGGAAATCACATATCTGAACGAGGATGGCAGCAGACTGCGTATTTCCATGGGCAAATTGTCCTTCTGGAGCGATGAGGTTCCGGTGACAGGGGAGCGCCGCGAGGTCATCAATGAAGACATGGTATTCGGAAGAACCCTGTATCCGGTAACCTGCGTCTCTGTAGGCAACCCGCACTGTGTCATCCCGATGCGGGAGATTTCACAGCCGCTTGTCTGTAAGATCGGCAATTACTCCGAGGTGGCAAGATATTTCCCGGAAAGAATCAATACAGAGATCATGAAGGTAATTGACAACAATAATATTGCCATAGAAACTTTTGAAAGAGGCGCCGGTTACACCATGGCAACCGGGACAGGCGCATGTGCAGCCGCCGGAGTCGCACACAAACTGGGAATGACAGGTAACAAAGTAGTCGTACACATGCCTGGCGGAGAACTGCAGGTAGAAATAGACGAAAACTGGGAAGTATACATGACAGGAGAAGTATTCTACGTAGCCAAAATAGACCTGAGTAATGAGTTTGTGGAGAAGCTGCGGGCGGTTTGATGTAGGGGGGGCCGCCTCCTGAACCGGACATAGGTGTGTCTGGAAGCGGGGCTGGACTGTAAGCCGGAGTAGAGTAAAAAAGAAGGAAACCCAGGGCAACCTGGACACATCACCCGAAGCCCTCATCAGGGCTTCGCGCGCTGGGTCCAGGGATTTTTGTGATTCGGAATCACAAAAATCACCCTGGGTTTCCTTCTTTTTTACTTTACTCCGGCTAACAGCCCGGCCCATGCTTCCAGACACACCTATGTCCGGTTCAGGAGGCTGGGTGCATCAAGGCGGACCGTCGAGCTTCACGGGGGGAACTGGCGGGGGCAACGGATGGGAGCTGGCGGCGCGGGGGGATATGGGGATTTTTAGTTAAGTTAATAGTTTCTTTAGATGCTATATGATTTCTGTCTGCTTATCTACCTCATCTATAAATTTACTTTAGATTACTGTATGTGTATACTATAAACATACTGGCAGATACACTTTCCGGCAATCCAGTTCAATCCGCTGTTCCGGTTAAATTGCCTACCGGGTGGACACATATCTACCGTCCTGATGCGCGCAGCCTGCATGAAATGGGGCGGGGGATGGACGGAGGAAAGGGGGGCTGGAAGTTTAGAGTGTGCGATTAGAAGTGCTTACGAAAGAGGAGCCGTCCAGGAGGGATGGGAAGTGATTTTCCAAAATCACTTCCCATTCCGGTCTAAGGCCAGAAAGCATCAGGCTTTCTGGCTGCATGCCGGATGTGCCCTCCTGGGCGGCTCCTCTTTCGTTAGCACTTCTTCGCACACGGGTTACTTCCAGCCCCCCTTTTCTCCGTCTATCCCCCGCCCCATTTCATGCAGGCGTCCTTCTAGCCGTAATAATGTCCACCCACAATTTTCTCTTGCGGGGCGTGGGGAGGTGTGCTAACATAGGTATAACAATAAAAGGCAGGTGATGATATGCTGATTGAGATAGATTTTAACAGTGAAGAGGCGATTTATATCCAGCTGCGCAATCAGATTATAATGGGGATTGCCACTTCTACGATTCGTGAAGGGGATTCGCTTCCTTCTGTGCGGCAGCTTGCTGATACGGTCGGGGTGAATATGCATACCGTGAATAAGGCTTATACTGTTCTGAAGCAGGAAGGGTTTATTCAGCTGGATAGAAGACGGGGGGCGGTCATTGCCCTGGATGTTGATAAGATGAAGGCTCTGGAGGAGATGAGGCAGCAGCTTACAATTTTACTTGCGAAGGGCTGCTGTAAGAATATTTCCAGAGAAGAAGTGCATAATCTGGTGGATGAGATATTTGATGTGTATGAGGATGCCTTTTAGGAATAGAATTTAAGAGGCTTATTTATACTGGGGTTTTTGGTATAGCAGATTTTAAAAGACAGCTATGAATAATCGGACAGAAATGAACGGGAGGAAGATATGCAGATTAATTATACAAAACAGGCCGAACGTGCCATTAAATATGCGGCGGCCATGGCAAAAAAGCTGAAGCATCCGTATATAGGAACGGAGCATTTGCTGCTGGGGCTGCGCAAGGAGTTTACAGGAGTGGCAGGGCAGATTCTTGCATCTAATGGTGTGGATGAGGAGCGGATTCTCCATCTGATGGATGAGTTGATTACGCCGGCCGATGATGTGCTGAGCGTGGAGCATCCGGATGAGAGTCCGCGGCTTAAGTATCTGCTGGAGAACAGCGGCAGTGAGGCAAGGCATTTTCATACGAAGAGCGTAGGGACGGAGCATTTGCTGCTGGCTATGGTTCATGATGTGGATTGTGTGGCAACCAGGATATTGATTACGCTGAATATCAGTCTGCAGAAGATTTTGCAGGATATTCTGAATGCGGCGGGGGTGGATCCCAAGGAATACCAGGAGGAACTGCAGGATGATTCTCATGGTAAAAGTGCGGTTGTGGAGCAGTTTTGTACGGACCTGACTGCTGAGGCGGCAGAGGGAAGGGTGGACCCTGTTGTAGGACGGGAGGAAGAGATCTATCGTCTGATGCAGGTGCTAAGTAGAAGAACAAAGAACAACCCCTGTCTTGTGGGCGAACCGGGGGTTGGAAAAACTGCGATTATAGAGGGGCTTGCATCCAGGATTGCTATGGGTGTGGTGCCGGAAAATATGAAGGACAAAAAGATTTATACGCTGGATCTGCCCGGACTGATCGCGGGCTCCAAATACCGGGGAGAGTTTGAGGAGCGGATGAAAGGACTGATCGCTGATGTAAAAGCCAGCGGCAATATTATTCTTTTTCTGGATGAGCTTCATACGATGATCGGTGCAGGCGGCGCGGAAGGGGCGATTGATGCATCCAGTATCCTGAAGCCGTCACTAGCCCGCGGAGAGATGCAGCTGATCGGGGCGACCACGATTGCAGAGTATCGCAAGTATATTGAAAAGGATGCGGCTCTGGAACGGCGTTTCCAGCCAATTACGGTGGAGGAGCCGACGAAGGAGCAGTGTCTCGAGATTCTGCACGGGCTGAGCGGCAAGTATGAGGCCCACCACAAGGTGACCGTCCGGGAGGAAGCTCTTGAGGCAGCGGTACACTTGTCAGAACGGTATATTACAGACAGAAATCTTCCGGATAAGGCAATCGATGTACTGGATGAAGCGTGCTCCAGAGTGAGTATGCGCGGTTACAAGGTGCCGGAGAATCTGAAGAGCCTGGAAGATTCCCTGAAGGAGTTAATAAAGCAGAAAGAAGAATGTATTAAAGCGGGTGATTTTGCAGAGGCATCCCGTGTGCACAGCGAGCAGAAGGAAGTTGAAAGTAAGCTGGAAAGTCTGAAAAAGCGTTTTCAGAAGAAGACAGCTTCCCATCATCCGGAAGTGACAGAAGGAGATATTGCAGATGTGGTATCGGCCTGGACAAAAGTACCGGTACAGAAGCTGGCAGAGAGTGATACTGACAGACTGAAAAAGCTGGAACAGGTTCTCCATAAAAGAGTCGTGGGCCAGGAGGAGGCTGTCAATGCGGTGGCCAGGGCTGTGAAGAGGGGGCGTGTAGGCCTGAAAGACCCGAAACGCCCGATCGGTTCCTTTTTGTTCCTGGGTCCTACGGGTGTGGGAAAGACGGAGCTCTCAAAAGCGCTTGCTGAGGCAATGTTCGGAAATGAAGAGTCCATGATCCGTGTAGATATGTCAGAGTATATGGAGAAGCATTCAGTGTCTAAGATGATAGGATCTCCTCCGGGATATGTGGGTCACGAGGAGGGCGGACAGCTCAGTGACCAGGTGCGCACACATCCTTATTCGGTTATTTTGTTTGATGAAGTAGAGAAAGCACATCCGGATGTATTTAACATATTGCTGCAGGTGCTGGATGACGGACACATCACGGATTCACAGGGAAGAAAAGTTGATTTCTGCAACACGGTGATTATCATGACTTCCAATGCAGGAGCAAAAGCGATTATAGAACCAAAGAAGCTGGGATTTGCCGCGAAGGAAGATCCGGCAGGCGATTATAAACGGATGAAACAGAACGTTATGGATGAAGTGAAGACTATTTTCCGTCCTGAGTTCCTGAACCGGATTGATGAAATCATAGTATTCCATGCGCTGAACAGTACACATATGAAGCAGATTGTAACGCTGATGTGCAGAGAATTTACCAAACGGGTTAAAACACAGATGAATATTACCCTGACGCTCAGGGAATCTGCAAAGAAGTTCATTGTCGAGAAAGGGACGGATGCAAAATACGGTGCCCGTCCGCTCAGAAGGGCCATGCAGACAGAACTGGAAGATAAGCTGGCCGAGGCGATTCTAAACGGTGAAGTAAAAGAAGGAGATCACGTCGAAGCCGGAGTATCTAAAAAAGAAATTAAATTTTACCCAAAGTCCATAAATGAGTAGAAAATAAAAACGAATTATTATATAATACAAACAGGATAACCAACAATCTGATATACCTAGGAGGATAATAAAAATGGCAACAGTAAAAGAACTACTACGCGCGGAAGATGACGGAACACTCAGTTTTGGAGACTATACACTGGCATCCAAGACCAAAATGGACAATTTCGAATTTGAAGGCGATATCTATAAAGTGAAGACATTTAAAGAGATCACGAAGCTGGAGAAGAACGGAATGTTCGTATACGAGTCCGTGCCGGGCAGCACAGTAGAGAACTTCAAGGCTACTGATGCAGAAGTTACATTTACAGTATCCGCACCTGAAGACGTACAGTTCACATTAGAGCTGGAACCAGACAGTGAGTATGAAGTATTTATCAACGGAACATCAGCAGGAAAGATGATGACAAACTTAAGCGGCAAGCTAAGCGTCAGCACAGAAGTAAGCGAAGGAGACAGCGTGACTGTCAGCGTAGCAAAGTGCTAGAATTATCTGTATAGAGAAATAAAAAAAGAGACAGGGAAATAAAAACCTGTCTCTTTTTAATAGAGGGGTCTGACCCTTTTGGCAAAGGGGTCAGACCCCTGGTAAGGAGTAATATGGCAAAGGCGAAAAAAAGTGTGTTTTTCTGCCAGAACTGCGGGCATGAAGAATCGAAATGGCTGGGGCAGTGTCCGGCCTGCAAGGAATGGAATTCTTTCGTAGAAGAAAAGGTGAGCACCGCGAAAACAGCGGTGGTTAAAACGTCAAGGGCGGCGGAAGTCGTATCGCTGTCAGAGGTCAGCGCAGACGATCATACAAGGATCCTGACGGGAATACAGGAACTGGACCGGGTTCTCGGGGGAGGGATCGTACCCGGCTCGCTGGTTCTGGTGGGCGGCGACCCGGGCATAGGGAAATCTACCCTTTTGCTTCAGGTATGCCAGCAGCTTTCACAGAACAAAAGCATTCTATATATATCAGGGGAGGAATCCCTTGCACAGATCAAACTTCGGGCAAACCGTATGGGGGAGTTCAAAGAGAATCTTAAGCTCCTGTGTGAGACTAATCTGGAAACAATTAAGAATATAATCGAGAGCCGGCGTCCGGAGCTGGTGATCATTGATTCCATACAGACGATGTACAGTGAAGAGGTGTCTTCCGCACCCGGCAGCGTATCGCAGGTGCGGGAATCTACTAACATCTTTATGCAGCTTGCCAAAGGTCTGGGGATATCTATATTTATTGTCGGGCATGTGACCAAAGAGGGAACCGTTGCGGGGCCAAGAGTGCTGGAACATATGGTGGATACCGTGCTGTACTTTGAGGGTGACAGGCATGCTTCCTACCGGATTCTGCGCGGGGTAAAAAACCGGTTTGGCTCAACCAACGAGATCGGGGTGTTTGAGATGCGACAGACGGGGCTTGTTGAGGTAGAGAATCCCTCGGAGTACATGCTGAGCGGAAAACCGGAAAATGCGTCCGGTTCTGTGGTGGCGTGTTCTATGGAGGGGACAAGGCCGATTCTGATCGAAATACAGGCGCTCGTCTGCCAGAGCAATTTCGGACTTCCAAGGCGGACTGCTGCGGGAACGGATTATAACCGGGTCAATCTTCTGATGGCTGTCCTGGAAAAAAGAATCGGTCTGCCGCTTTCCAATTATGATGCCTATGTCAATATTGCAGGCGGAATCAAGATGAATGAACCTGCGATAGATCTGGGGATCGTGATGGCCCTGGTATCCAGTTATAAAAACAGACCCATTGATGAGAAGATGATCGTATTCGGTGAGGTGGGGCTGAGCGGTGAGGTCCGCGCAGTCAATATGCCGGAGCAGAGAGTGGCGGAAGCAAAAAAGCTGGGGTTTGAGACCTGCATCCTGCCCTCTGTATCAAAAGACATGGTGAAAGATATAAAAGGGATTAAAATCGTGGGAGTGAAAACCATTAACGATGCCATGAATATCCTGTAAAAAATACATTCTATGCTATGTTTTTATGGCGATGATACGATATATGAGTGAAACGTACACCGGTGAAAGATTTAGCTGCTATCCACATCCGTGCGGACCCTCCGGCTGCTAGATCCTATATAAATTAAAAATATATTGTGTACTGATTTATGGTCTTAGCAGCAGTTTTTGGCGGTATTTCTGCGGAGAAATACCGTTTCGGGATTTAAAGGCATTAATAAAACTTGAGGTGGAACTATATCCCAGCAGTTCAGAGATCTCGGTAATCGTGGAATCCGTGGTGGCCAATATCAGTTTGGCCTGGTTCAGTTTCAGACAGGAGAAGTACTCAATCGGTGTATATTCCGTCTCTTTTTTGAAAAGATGCGCAAAATAGCACGGGGTTAAATTGACATGTCCTGCCAGCTCTTTCAGTGATATAGATTCCCGGATATGATTTTTCATGTACTGAATGGAACTGGTAACTGCCAAAGAACCAGTGGAAGCCGGATTCGGAAAATGACTGCCGCAGTCCTTCATTTTACAGAGGACGGTATATACCAGGATGGAGAGCTCCATATCAGAAATCTGTTCCTGATAACAGAGATTCAGAATCGGGGCAGATATTGCCTGATAAATTTCCGATACCTGTGACGGATGAAATACAGGTCCGCCATTTTGTTCAATCAGCAGATTTGTAATGTTTACGGCATTTGAGCCGTTAAAAGTAAAGAAAAGAAAGCTGCACTGATCAGTACAGTAATAGTGATGCTTTTCTGCACAGCTGATCAGAATGATTTCGTTCTGACCGGCACTATGGCTCAGGCCGCGGTAGGTCAGGCGGAGCGTTCCGGCAGTAATATACATAAGAAGAGGCGGGCGTCCGCCTTCTTTTTTTACAGAATAATCCTGGTTGCAGAAAAAACTCCCGCAAGTGAGAAGCGTATAATACTCACTGACATTATCGTATGGCTGCAGAAAACAGATCGTCGAGTTCTTTAATAGTCCTTTTTCTTTCCAGATCACAGCGATATCCTCCACTTTTTTGTGCTTTTCATCATAACACGATTCCCCTGAAATAACAAATTTAATAGCAATTTGAATAAATTATAGAGCAGGATGCAGTATTGAGAGAGTAAGGAGATATTGCTATAATTCAGGAAAATCTAATTAAGAGGAGGAAATTGCAGATGCTTAATTTTAATAAACAACGTTATGATAAGATTGCCGGTGACTTTGAACTTTGGTGGGAACACAAACTGGACAGGCCGCTCATCCAGGTGACTCTGACCCGGGCGGCAGCCGGTGATTATGGCAGTTCTGATTACCGCCGGGAAATACTGAATGCCTGCTATAATCTGGAAATGCCTGTGTGTGAAGCTATGGAACGAATTGAAGAAGCGTACAAAAACGTTGAATTCTTCGGCGATGCTTTTCCGGTATTTTATATGAGGACAACAGGGGTGTTGGGGGCATTTCTGGGACAGGATTATAAGCTGAGCAGCGAGGAGGGAACCGTGTGGTTTTCCAACCCGGAGAAGGAACTGGACGAGATTGCCGTTATGAAACTGAAAAGGGAGAGTCCTTTATATGTAAGAGCTATGGAACTGACCAGGCAGGTACAGGAGCATTTTCAGGGCCGGATAGCTGTTGGTGTGCCGGATTTTGGCGGCATCTATGACGTCCTCTCTTCCATACGTGATGCGAATGAATTGCTGATTGAACTGTGCACGGACAGAGAAAGTGTAATGAAAGCAGCATGGAATATATATGATCAGTTTAAAGAAGCATACCAGGAGTTTTTCAGGGTAATTGACCCGGCAGGAAATCCGGGATACACAAGCTGGGCTGCAATGTTGTCGCAGAAACCGTATTACGTACTGCAAAATGATTTTTCGGCTATGATTGGTCCGCAGATGTTCGATGATTATTACAAACCGATCCTGGAGAAAGAAAGCAGGTTCATTCCCAGGGTATTCTACCACCTGGACGGGCCGGATGCGGTAAAGCATCTGGATTCCATACTGACCATTGATTCCATTGAAGGGGTACAGTGGGTGAACGGTGCGGGGGCACCGGGGCTGGATCAGTGGCCCGACATATACAAAAAAATCACAGGAGCAGGAAAACTATGCCAGGTATTTATCAATGGTGCCGGCGAACTGCATTATATAGATGATATCGTGGAAATTACCGGTACTGAAAGAGGACTCTGTTTTATATGTTCAGGTGCAGGAAAAGAGAAGGAACAGTTTGAGGAGTATTTAAAAAAATATCATGTTATTTAGAAATGCAGGGATAATTGCCGGGCAGCGCAGTTATCCCTGTTTGTTTGACAGCAGTTGCCTGATGGAAGAAACTGTTGTTTGAAAAAACACCATTTTGCAGTATAATATTAAAAAACATTTATAATTGCACAGGGGGTACTATGAAATTAGAGAATCTCGTGGATATTCATCAGAAAAAGCTGAATGAGACCGATCTTTACATATGGGAGTATATCAATTTTCACCGGGCAGAGTGCTGCAACACCACGATCGAGGAACTTGCGAAAAACTGCAATGTATCCCGTTCAACGGTCATGCGGTTTGCACAGAAATTGTCGCTGAACGGATTTGGTGAACTGAAGGTTTACCTCAAATGGGAGAATCAGGAAAGGGAGCAGATACGCAAAGATGTGATATCGGATATCTGCAAAGATTACCACAGACTGATTGAGGATATGGAACAGAAAAACCTGACGGATATCTGCAGGGTCATTTCTGAATCTAAACGGATTTTTTTATATGGGACAGGCTCTGTGCAGTCCAGTGTTGCCAAAGAAATGCAGAGAGTATTTCTTTCCGCTCAAGTCTGTATGATCAGAATAGAAGGCACCGGGGTTGAGACGGCGCTTGTGGCGGATATGGCCCAGCCGGAAGACCTGGTTATTATTATTTCGCTTTCCGGAGAATCTGAAAATTCACTTAAATTTGCGAGGAAACTGCACCGGCGCAGGGTTCCTGTTTTATCCATTACCAGAAACAATAATAACGAATTATCCCGGATGAGTGATTACAGCCTTTATATCAGCACTTCCTTAGTTACCTCATCCTATGCACTGGATTATGAGACAACGACTCCCTTTTTTCTTTTATCGGAACTGCTGATGGTAAAATATTTATTCTATATACAGAATCGGGAATAACCGGAAACAGAAAATCTATCGCAGAAGGCTTCAGGGCCTTCTGCTTTTTTTCACAGAAGAGGAAGATGTTTTGGGTGTTTTTTACAAAATGAGAATGGGGGAATTGTGCAAAACCCACAGAAAAGGATGTGAAGTTTCACATGATATGTGAAAGAAATCTGTTTCGCTGACTTTCTCCCAGACCGCCCCTAAAGTCTTGAAAAGCCCAGCAAATATTGTTAGGATGTAGACACTTCAAGCGGCGTTTGTACAAATGAAATGAAAATCTAAATGGAATGAAAAGGGAGGAATATAACTATGATGCAAAAAATTCAACGATTCGGTGGAGCTATGTTTACGCCAGTGCTTCTGTTTGCTTTTGCAGGACTTATGGCAGGGCTTTCGAGCCTTTTTATGAACCAGCAGGTAATGGGAGGCCTTGCAGATCCATCCGGCTGGTGGTACCAATTATGGAATGTGATACAGCAGGGAGCATGGACAGTATTTAACCATATGCCTCTTGTCTTTGTAGTTGGACTTCCGATCGGGCTGGCTAAAAAGCAAAATGCAAGGGCCTGTATGGAGGCGGTGGTCCTCTATCTTACATTTAATGTATTTTTAAGCACAATCCTGGCAGCCTGGGGACCATTCTTTGGGGTTGACTATACAGTGGAAGCCGGGGCAGGAACAGGACTTACGAACATTGCCGGAATCAAAACGCTGGATATGGGTATGGTAGGCGCAATACTGATCGCAGGCATCGTGGTATTTTTACATAACCGCTATTTTGATAAAGAGCTTCCCGAATTTCTGGGTATCTTTAAAGGATCTACTTATATTTTTATGATTGGCTTTTTTGCCATGATTCCGGTTGCATTTGCGGCGGCGCTTATCTGGCCCAAGATTCAGCTCGGTATTGCAATGCTGCAGACATTTCTGGCAGGCTCGGGGGCAGCAGGAGTCGGCATTTACGCATTCCTTGTCAGGATTCTGATTCCTACAGGGCTCCACCATTTTGTATATGCGCCGTTCCTCTATGATAATGTGGCTGTTACGGGCGGCCTTGCATCCTACTGGGTAGCTCATATGAATGAGTTTGCAGCCAGTACAGAGTCTCTCAGGGTACTTTTTCCGGAAGGCGGTTTCACGCTTTTCGGTATGACAAAGATATTCGGATCTATCGGTATTGCAATGGCAATTTATAATACGGCAGATGAGAAAAAGAAAAAAATAGTGGCAGGCCTCTTGATACCGACTACGCTGACAGCAGTTGTGTCCGGCATTACGGAGCCGCTGGAATTTACTTTCCTTTTTGTGGCACCGGCTCTCTTTATAACACACAGTATATTGACGGCGTTGATGGAAACGGCATGTTATCTGCTTGGCATAACAGGTTATTTTACGGATGGTCTCATAGGATTTGCGGTGATGAACTGGATTCCACTATTTAAGAACCACTGGGTATCGTATCTGGTACAGATTTTAGTAGGAGTTGCATTTACCGCAGTCTACTTCTTCCTCTTCCGCTTTATGATCCGGAAATTTAATTTTAAAACTCCTGGGCGGGAGACTGACGGAGAAGAAACAAAATTGTTCCGCCGGGCGGATTATGAAGAAAAGAAGCTAACAGAAAAATCCGCGGGAGGCAATGGGGCAGGAGAAGGCTCATATTCCGGGAAAGCGGAAGTATTTCTTGCGGCCTGCGGCGGAAAAGACAATATTGCAGATGTGACGAACTGCGCAACCAGGTTGAGAATCAGCGTAAAAGACGAGTCCCTGGTACAGGATGCCAGTGCATTTAAGGCGGCAGGAGCATACGGTCTGGCGGGGAAAGGCAAAGCAATCCAGATTATCGTAGGGATGTCCGTGCCTCAGGTGAGAGAAGAATTTGAAAAGCTGTTATAACAGTAAAAAGAAAAGAGAGGATTATATAATGAAGAGATATGCAATAACAATAGCAGGCGGCGGAAGCACATTTACCCCGGGAATTGTATTGATGCTGCTGGAGCATATGGACCGATTTCCGGTCAGCAGGATTCAATTTTACGATAATGATGAAAAAAGACAGGAGATTGTGGCAAAGGCCTGCGAGATTTACCTGAAAGAACACGCTCCTGAGGTTGCTTTTTCTTATGGGACAGACCCGGAAGAAGCATTTACCGGTATCGACTTTGTACTGGCTCATATCCGTGTGGGGAAATATGCCATGCGTGAACTGGATGAAAAAATACCGCTGAAATATGGCGTACTGGGACAGGAGACATGCGGACCTGGTGGAATTGCCTATGGGATGCGTTCGATCGGCGGTGTAATCGAGATCCTGGATTATATGGAAAGATACTCTCCGAATGCATGGATGCTGAACTATTCCAACCCTGCAGCAATAGTGGCAGAAGCAACGAGGCGGCTGAGGCCCCGATCCAGAATTTTAAATATTTGTGACATGCCGATTGATCTGGAAGAGAAAATGGCAGATATGTGCGGTCTTTCGTCCAGAAAAGAGATGACGGTATCCTATTATGGCCTGAACCATTTCGGATGGTGGACCAGGATATATGATAAAGAAGGGAATGACCTGCTTCCTGAGATTCGGGCACATGTTGCGGAAAATGGATTTGCAGAGGGGATTTCTGACTCGGAACAGCATGTGGATGACAGCTGGAGAGAAACGTTTACAAAGGCAAAAGACGTCTACGCGCTGGATCCGGAGACGATTCCAAACACGTACCTGAAATATTATCTGTATCCGGATTATGTGGCAGCCCATAGCAACCCTGATTATACGCGTGCCAACGAGGTCATGGACGGTCGGGAAAAACAGGTCTTCGGTGCCTGCCACGCCATCATCGAAAAGGGAACCAGCGAAGGGGGAGGACTTGAAGCCGATGTTCACGCTTCTTATATAGTAGATCTGGCCTGTGCAATAGCCGAGAATACACAAGAAAGATTCCTTCTGATCGTACAGAACGAAGGCGCAATTGAGAACTTTGAACGTACAGCAATGGTGGAAATCCCCTGTATTGTTGGGAGCAATGGGTATGAAAGAATATGCCAGGGAGCAATACCGCAATTTCAAAAGGGGCTTATGGAACAGCAGGTGAGTGTGGAGAAGCTGGTCGTAGATGCATGGATTTCGAACAGCTATCAAAAGCTGTGGCAGGCTCTTACACTTTCAAAAACCGTGCCGAGCGCGAAAGTGGCAAAACAGATACTGGACGATCTGATAGAGGCGAATCAGGGTTACTGGCCGGAACTTAAATAGGTAAAGAGAGGGGGTCAAAGGGGTCAGACCCCTTTGACCCTCCATTTTCAGAATATTCTTAAATCAACAGAAACGATTAGACAAAGCTTATAGTGCCTGTCATTATATATGTCTGCTAATTCGATAATGATAAGAAAAGATGATGGCTATTATGAAGTTAATTGTATAGAAAAATCAGGCGTGTGCATGAAGACAAAATCTGCATAAAAGCAGTGTGGAATTTAGGGATAAATTGTCTGAATTACACGAATAAAATAAAAAACAAGAAAATTATTGACAATTTCGAATTACAGTGGTAGTATTAAGTTCCATCGCGGATGACACACAAGCAAAAAACTGATACTGACAGAGCGGAAGCTACTGAGTCGGATGAGTAATATGCAGGTATGAAACTTACTAAAAAGCTAAGTTGGAAAATGTCGAAAAAGCCTTGACAAAATCAGGCGCGATGTGCTAAAATATTAAAGCTGTCGATTGAGGGACTGGAAAAATCTGGGAACTCAAAGCGAATAAGAAAACTAAAAAAGTTCTTGACAGACGACAACAGATATGATATCCTATAAAAGTTGCCGCTGACGACAAAGAACGACAGCAAAAACAACAAAGAACCTTGATAATTAAACAATAGACAACAAACCCTTGAAAATTTCTTGAAGAGAAAATTTCAAAGAACAGCATCATAAAAGATGCACCCATCACTGAGAGAGATCTCGGTGGTAAGAACAGTAAAAGGGATAGAATTAGCTAGTAGTTAATTCTGACTCGGATACAAACACTTTTAACGAGAGTTTGATCCTGGCTCAGGATGAACGCTGGCGGCGTGCTTAACACATGCAAGTCGAGCGAAGCACTTTACTTTGATTTCTTCGGAATG
>NZ_GL870814.1:0-35468 GCF_000190355.1 Clostridium sp. D5
CGCCAGCCCCCGGCGCCGCGCCGAAGTTCCTCATACCCTTCAATAAGCAAAACCTTCCGTCCTTCCACCACAATCCGCTGCCCTCCGCCCGGAATCCCATCCGGTACGATTACCCTCCCGACCTGATACGCCCAGCCGAGGAGATGGCGGAGCTGGAAGCATGGCGATGGAGGCGGGAATGTCTGGAGCGGACCTCTGCCGGGACAGGGGGAAGCGGATATGCCGTTTTTCGTACGCGTAGAATGCGCGCTAGAACGGCTTAATGGAAACACTGCCGGATTTTGAGGCTGAAATCGGCTCACAAAGCCGATTTCAAAGAGACCTGAGCTGCACAATCATCAAGATTGTGCAGTGAATGTCTCTGATGCCTCAAAATCCAGCAGGGTTTCCATTTAGCCATTCTCCGCAAATGTGCTGCTTATGCAAAGGCCCCCATGCCTTTTCTGCCCCGCCCCGCAACTCCCTCTTTCCACAGGCGGACCTTCTCCAAATTTGCTCCCCAGCCACTAAAGAATCCGTATAAATTTCAGGAAGGAATTTAATCCGCTTTCGCTGCTTTTATAAACCCCCGCATCTTCGAGCACCTGGCAGAATACTTTCCCGATTTCCTGCTGCAGGATATGGTCGATGTTTTCGGGGCTGATGTCCGGGTAAGCGGGCAGGAAACTGTCGGCCCAGTCGGCGTGTTTTGCCAGATTTTCATCGCTGCGGATGTCTTTTTTCTCCAGTATGAAGGCCTTCAGCTGCTCCATCTCATCCTTCAGGCGGGAGGGCAGTACGGCGAGCCCCATAACCTCTATCAGACCGATGTTTTCTTTCTTAATGTGATGCAGATTTGCGTGCGGGTGATATACGCCCAACGGGTGTTCCTCTGTTGTGATATTGTTGCGCAGTGTCAGGTCCAGCTCGTACAAATCACCGTGCATTCTTGCGATTGGAGTGATGGTGTTGTGAGGCTGACCATCTGTCTCTGCGAAAATGAAGGCGTCCTCATCTGTGTAGCCCCTCCAGGTTTTCAGAATGTGGTCGGCCAGTTCGATGATCCGGTTTTCATTTTTTCCCTGGAGCCGGATGACGGAAAGGGGCCATTTTACGATGCCGGCTTTGATATCTTCGAAGCCTTTTACTTCGAATGTACTGATAATTGGTGCTTTAGCCATCGCAAAGGTGTAATTGCCTCCCTGGAAATGATCGTGGCTCAGGATGGAGCCGCCGACGATCGGCAGGTCTGCGTTGGAACCAAGAAAATAGTGGGGGAATAATCTGACAAAGTCAAATAACTTCCGGAAGGTGTTCTTTTCTATTTTCATGGGGACATGCTCTCCGTTTAATACGATACAGTGTTCATTGTAATAAACGTAGGGAGAGTACTGGAATCCCCAGCCGCTGTCATTGATGGTAATCGGAATGATCCGGTGATTCTCGCGGGCAGGGTGGTTTGTTCGGCCTGCATATCCCTCGTTTTCCATGCAGAGCAGACATTTCGGATATGAGGACGCTTTGGCATTCCTTGCTGCTGCAATGGCCTTGGGATCCTTTTCGGGTTTGGAAAGATTAATGGTGATATCCAGTGTGCCGTATTGGGTATCAACGGTCCATTTCATGTCCTTTGACACTCGGTACCGGCGGATATAATCGCTGTCCTGGCTTAATTTATAATAATATTCCGTGGCAGCCCGGGGAGAAGTTCTGTACAGTTCCCAGAATTCCTTCTGTATCTGTGCGGGACGGGGCATCAGGCAGTTCATCAGTTTTGTGTCAAACAGATCCCGGTATACAATACTGTCTTCGATGATACCGCGGCTGCAGGCCTCGTCCAGAAGTTCTTTGAGTACATCCTCCAGAACGATGCCGGACAGGACGCAGTCTGTGTCTTCATACTCATCTTCCTGGAAAAGCTCCAACAGCAGATTTGTTGCATAGATACGCTCGCACTCGGGCGTCAGTCCAGTCTGTATACCGTACTGTACCAGTTTTTTGATGGAATCACTTAACATCAGTTTTCCCTCCTGTCATCCGCAAATCCTGCAGGATGAGTACTGTGCCATTTCCAGGCAGAAGAAATGATCTCCTCAAGGTCTGCATGCTCCGGGTTCCAGCCGAGAACTGCTTTTGCTTTTTCGCTGGAGGCTATGAGCCTGGCCGGATCTCCGGCACGTCTTGGGGCGGTCTGGGCTTTGATCTCCAGCCCTGTGGCCCTGCGTGCAGTCTCAATGACTTCCTTTACGGTAAAGCCTACGCCATTGCCGAGATTAAAGGTATTGCTTTCTCCACCATCCATCAAATATTTTACCGCCAGGATGTGGGCCTGCGCCAGATCGGTTACATGAATATAATCCCGTATGCAGGTGCCGTCTTTTGTATCGTAGTCATCCCCGAAGATGCTGATGTACTCGCGCTGTCCGAGCGGAACCTGGAGAATCAGCGGAATCAGATGTGTCTCAGGACTGTGTGCCTCGCCGATACATCCGCTTTTATGGGCTCCGCAGGCATTAAAATAGCGGAGCGCAACAAATTTCAGGCCGTGGGCTCTGTCTGTCCACATCATCATCTTTTCCATAGCCAGTTTTGTCTCACCGTATGTATTCGTAGGACAGGTCTTATCATCCTCCAGGATCGGGATGTTTTCAGGTTCGCCGTAAGTAGCAGCAGTGGAAGAGAAGACGATTTTCTTAACATCGTGGGCAATCATAGATTCCAGCAGAACTTTTGTGCCGCATACATTGTTATCGTAATATTTTAGCGGATCGGACATGCTCTCGCCTACCAGAGAATTTGCCGCAAAATGAATCACCGCATCAATGGACTCCTTTTCAAATACGGAATCAATAAAAGCCCGGTTCCGGATATCTCCCTGATAGAAACGTGCACGGGGATGTACCGCTTCAATATGACCTGTTTCCAGGTTATCTGCAATGACGACGTCCTCTCCCCGGTCAATAAGTTCATATACTGTGTGAGAACCGATATAACCGGCTCCTCCTAATACTAATACAGACATTTAAATGCCACCTTTCTGAATCTGTGATCTACCTGTTACATAATTGCTGCATGAGTTTTCTATTGTATGAGCACTTAGTGACCGTACTTAGGTCTCTGAGTGCGATGCATGAATAATAGTTAGCGAAGTCTTTTCAAGCCTTACTATTATTTATTCGCTGAGCCGGCAGGCTCCTCCGCCGATGTCTACGGTATAGAATTCCGCTTCGCAGCCGGTCTTTTCCTGATATGCGCTGCCCACAGTCTTGATAAAATCATCTGCAGAGTCATTTTTTACGATGTTGACTGTACATCCGCCAAAACCGCCCCCCGTGATTCGGGAGCCAATCACACCGGGAACCTTCCATGCCAGATCGACCAGAATGTCAATCTCTTCACAGGATACTTCATAGTCATCCCTCAGAGAAATATGGGATTGGTTCATCAGCTCCCCGAATCGGGTGACATTGCCGTCTTTCAATGCCTTTACGGCTTCTATGGTGCGCTGGTTTTCTGCGACTGCATGTTTTGCACGCCTTACTTTAATCGGGTCTTTGATGACTTCTTTGAACTTCTCGAAAGTATCCATGTCCAGATCACCGAGTGTATTAATATCCAGTTCCTGCTGGAGTGCTTTGAGCGCATCGGCGCATTCCTGGCGTCTCTCATTGTATTTGGAATCCACCAGGCTGTGTTTCACCTTGCTGTTGGTGATGATGATTTTGGCATCCTTAAGTTCAACCGGAGCGTATTCATAATTCAGAGTCGCGGTATCCAGGAAAATGGCATGATCCTTTTTCCCCATGGCCACGGCAAACTGGTCCATAATGCCGCAGTTGCAGCCGTTGAAATTATTTTCCGAATACTGGCCGATCAGTGCCAGATCTGTCATGCTGAAGTGGTTAATATGAAACAGGTCGGTCAGGACAACTCCCGTGAGTACTTCCAGGGAAGCGGAGGAGGAGAGGCCGGAACCGTTCGGGATATTGCCCCAAACCACCATATCAAAGCCGGTATCCAGTTTTACGCCCTTTTCAGAGAATGCCCATACTACGCCGAGGGGGTAGTTTGCCCAGCCATAGGCCTCTTTGTTTGTCAGGTCATCAAGAGAGGCTTCTACGACGCCGAAGCTGTCCAGATTCATGGAATAAAAGTGCATGGTTCTGTCGGAACGTCTGCGCGCAAAACCATATGTACCAAGAGTCAGTGCACAGGGAAAAACATGCCCTCCATTATAATCCGTGTGTTCACCGATCAGGTTCACACGTCCGGGAGAAAAGTAGAATCCTGCGCCGTCAGCGCTTCCGAAGAGTTCTTTGAATTTTGCCGCCAATTTGTCTTTCATGATAAATGCCTCGCTTTCGTCTATGTTCTGCCTGTTGCTTGTTCGTTCTTAATCTTGCCTTTATTATAGCGAAAAAGGGAGCGGGTGTACATAAAATTTCCGTGCAGATATATGTAATTATGTTGCATGGAAAACATGGGAAGGGTATAATAAAAAAGAACCCCAAGGAGTTGTCTGTTTTTCAAAACGCTATTTGGAACACAGGGTTTTTCAAAATAGAGAATCTAATGATTGTAAAAGAGACTATAGATTGTAATAGGATGAATTTCTGAATGGAAGGAGGAAGGTGTGATGGAGGAAACCTATAAGTATTCTTATAAGGCAGATGAGAATCTGCTGACGTCATTGTCCGTCTATAATGCCGGGCATCAGAAGTGCGGGCCGGGCTATCAGTGGGGGCCGGGGGTGCGGAATCATTATTGTATCCATCATATTATTTCGGGCAGCGGATACTACAGCGTGAATGGCACCACCTGCAAATTGTCTGCGGGAGACACGTTTATACTGTACCCTGATACGGAAGTCAGATACTATGCTGATCAGGAAAAACCCTGGGAATATGCGTGGGTGGGATTCATGGGTACGGATGCGGCATCTATCATTCATGCAACGGATTTTACGAAAGAAAAGCCATTTATAGAGAATGGCGGCCCGCCCCGGAGGCTTCTGAGAAATCAGCTCAGCAGAATTTATGAGGTAAAGGGAAACAGCCATGAAGCTGCAGTAGCCATGACCGGCGCCCTGTACACCCTGCTTTCCACACTGATGCATTATTCCAGCAGCCGGGAGACTGCGAAGGATATCCAGCTTACCTATGTGGAAAAGGCAAAGGCTTATATCTCAACGAGTTATTCATATCCCATTACGGTGGAGGATGTGGCGGCCTACGTGGGAATCAGCAGAAGCTATCTGTACCGTTCATTCCAGGCCTATGAGCAGCAGTCCCCCAAGGAATATCTGAGCAGTTTCCGTATAAAACAGGCCTGCCTCCTCTTGAAGGAGACAAGCCTGTCCATTGCTGCAATTGCCTATTCAGTTGGATTCGAGAATAACCTGTATTTTTCAAAAGCATTTAAAAAGCAGATCCAGGTCAGTCCTTCGGAATACAGACGCGGATAGATATCCTATTCTGCTGTCAGCTCTTCTCTTAGAAACGGTTCGTCAAGCGGTCTGATCTTCAGGCGTATAATGCGCTTAAACAGCAGTGAGGTAACCACTACGGCTACAATCTCCGCAATCGGAAGCGCCCACCAGATGCGGGAAAGTCCGAATACTTCTGCGAAAAAATAAGCCACAGGCAGAATTACGAAAAGTTGTCTTGCCACAGAAACCAACAGGCTGTAAACTCCATTGCCAAGAGCCTGGAAGACAGAGATGACAATGATACAGTATCCTGCGAAAATGAAGCTCAGACTGATGATGCGAAGCGCAGGAATACCGATTTCCAACATATTCTCGGAAGCACCGAAAAATCCCAGCAGCTGTGCAGGGAAGATCTGGAAGATGGCAAGTCCCACAAGCATAATGCCTACCGCAATCATAACACTGAGGTTAACCGTGGACATAATACGTTTCTTGTCCCGTGCTCCGTAGTTATAAGCGACAATGGGGATCATACCGTTATTCAGACCGAAGATGGGCATGAAGATAAAGCTCTGCAGCTTGAAGTACACGCCGAATACGGCAGCTGCCGTGGAAGAAAAGAGCAGCAGGATCTTATTCATTCCGAATACCATGACAGAACTGATGGACTGCATGATGATCGAAGGAACGCCTACCTTATAAATCGTGGCAATGATCGTTTTATCAGGACGGAAACCTCTCATATTCAGATCCAGGTCGGTGTTCTTTTTACAGTTAAAGTAAAGAGACATACAGACGGCCACAACTTGCCCGATTACGGTTGCCAGAGCAGCACCTGCGACTTCCATGCGGGGCAGTCCGAACATTCCGAAGATCAGGATCGGATCCAGGACAATATTGATAATGGCGCCGGTTCCCTGTGTAATCATATTGTAAATGGTTTTCCCAGTGGACTGCAGCAGACGTTCAAAGGTGATCTGCATGAAGATTCCTACGGAAACAATTGTGATAATCAGCATGTACTGGGTACCATAGCGTACAATTAACGGATCATCCGTCTGAACGGTAAAGAAGAGATGTGAACCGGCCAGACCGACGACTGCCATGATAAGATAGCTGATGATGCCCAGAAATATACCGTTCTTTGCCGCTGCATTTGCCCCGTCAAAGTTTTTTTCTCCCAGATTCCTGGACAGGAGAGCATTGATACCGACTCCGGTTCCCGCGGCGATCGCTATCATCAGATTCTGTACGGGAAACGCAAGAGAGACGGCTGTCAGAGCTTCCTCGTTGATCTGAGCTACGAATACACTGTCTACTACATTATAAAGCGCCTGCACCAGCATTGAGATAATCATGGGCAGAGACATTGTAACTAATAATTTGGGAACGGGCATTACACCCATTTTATTTTCTGTCTGTACTTTCTTTTCCATTTTATAAATCCTCCTCATATGTAACCGTGGTAATTATAACATCAATAAAATATAAGTACAATGCATATATTTAAAAGAAGCGTTAAAAAGGGTTGTGTGCTGTTTGCGTTTAAAAAGAATGATGCAGGGCGCGGGATTCGTATACGTGCTTCTGCTGCTGGGAGCGGTTTGTCCGTCTCTGTTTACCAGAAATCAGACAGAAGAGGAGGCGCCTGGAACTGCATATGCAAATGCATCGGCCTATGTGGCAGATGCAATGACAGAAAAGCCGAAGATTGCAATTACTTTTGATGATGGGCCCAGTACCGTGTTTACGCCTCAATTGCTGGATGGGCTGAAGGAAAGAGGGGTGAAGGCCACATTTTTTCTGATTGGTCAGAATATAGAAAAGGAAGGCGCCAGTGAGATTGTGAAACGTATGTATGATGAAGGGCATCTAATTGGAAATCATACATATCATCATGTGGAAATTACAAAGGTCAGCAATGAGCAGGCTTACCAGGAGATTATGCTTACTAATGAGGCGATCCAGAACATTACGGGGGAAGAGGTGCAGTTTATGAGGCCGCCTTTTGGTCTGTGGCAGAAAGCGCTGGAGCAGAAGATTCATGTGCTGCCGGTTATGTGGAGCATCGATCCTCTGGACTGGGCGACAGAAAATGTAGATGAAATTGTCAATAAAGTAGTGACGGAAGCGCAGGAAAATGATATTATTCTGTTGCATGACTGTTATGACAGTTCAGTAAAAGCGGCGCTGCGCATTATCGATCTGCTCCAGGCAGAAGGATATGAGTTTGTGACCGTGGATGAACTGATGCTGGATTGACGGGCAAATAACGTATACCCAAAGAGCGCCCCTAATGGAGGATAAGATGATAAATGAATATTCCAGAACCGAATTACTGATAGGAAAGGAGAGCGTGGAGCGCCTGAAGGCGGCTTCCGTCATGGTGTTTGGCGTCGGCGGTGTTGGATCACACTGCATAGAAGCACTTGCACGCAGCGGTGTCGGCCGTCTGACGCTGGTTGATAATGATACCGTATCACTTACCAATATTAACCGGCAGTCCATTGCCTATCACAGTACTATCGGAATATATAAGACAGAAGTCATGAAAGAGCGGATCAGAGATATCAATCCTCAGATCCGGGTAAAAACATATGAGATGTTTGTGCTTCCGGATAATCTGGAAGCACTGTTTGAGGAAAGGCCGGATTATATCATAGATGCCATAGATACGGTCACTGCGAAGCTGGCCCTGGCAGAATTGGCCCTGCGGCTGGATATACCGCTCATCAGCAGTATGGGAACCGGAAACAAACTGCACCCGGAGATGTTTGAGATCACGGATATCTCCAATACAAGCGTGTGTCCCCTGTGCAAGGTGATGAGAAAGGAACTCAAAGCCCGGGGGATTTATCACCTGAAAGTACTGTATTCTAAAGAAAAACCTATTGATACTTCTGCCAGAGAGACCGGAGAAGATAAGGGGCAGCGCCGCAGCATACCGGGCAGTATCTCCTTTGTGCCCCCGGTTGCGGGACTTCTGATTGCCGGTGAGGCAGTGCGGGATCTGATAAGAGAAGATTGACTTAAGAAAGGAAAAGTAATGGATTTATTTGATTATATGAGAGAAACAACGAAGGAAAAAGAGTCGCCGCTGGCCTCCCGCATGCGTCCGTCTTCTTTGGAAGAAGTGGTGGGGCAGCAGCACATCATAGGAAGAGACAAACTGCTGTACCGGGCGATTAAAGCGGACAAGCTGGGTTCCCTGATTTTTTACGGACCTCCGGGAACCGGAAAGACGACGCTGGCCAAGGTGATTGCCAATACCACAAGTGCAGAGTTTAAGCAGATTAATGCAACCATTGCAGGGAAAAAGGATATGGAAGAGGTGGTAAAAGGGGCAAAAGAGCTGCTTGGGATGTATCAGAAGAAGACCATCCTTTTCATCGATGAGATCCATCGGTTTAATAAGGGGCAGCAGGATTATCTGCTACCTTACGTGGAGGACGGCACCATCACGCTGATCGGGGCAACGACAGAGAATCCGTATTTTGAAGTGAACGGGGCGCTGCTTTCACGATCCAGTGTGTTTGAGCTGAAGTCCCTGAGCAGGGAGGATGTAAAGACTCTGCTGAAACGGGCCGTCTATGATAAGGAGAAGGGGATGGGGACCTTTAAGGCGGAGATCACAGAAGATGCACTGGAATTTTTGGCTGACGTATCAGGCGGGGATGCAAGAAACGCATTGAATGCGGTGGAACTGGGAATCCTGACGACAGAGAGAAGCGCGGACGGGCTCATACATATCACGCTGGATGTGGCCTCTGAATGTATACAGAAGCGCGTTGTACGGTATGACAAGACCGGAGATAACCATTACGATACAAGCTCTGCTTTTATAAAAAGCATGAGAGGGTCAGACCCCGATGCAGCCGTTTATTATCTGGCGAAAATGCTGTACGCAGGGGAAGATATTAAGTTTATCGCACGCCGTATTATGATCTGTGCTTCAGAGGATGTGGGGAATGCTGACCCCATGGCCCTGACGGTAGCGGTATCGGCGGCACAGGCGGTGGAGCGCATCGGGATGCCGGAGGCACAGATCATCCTTTCCCAGGCGGTGACCTATGTCGCGTCAGCACCAAAGAGCAATTCGGCCACAAATGCTATCTTTGCCGCGACAGAAAGTGTAAGACGGCATAAGACAACGGTTCCTGCACATCTGCAGGATGCTCATTACAAAGGTTCGCAGAAGCTGGGACACGGAGTGGGGTACAAATATGCCCACGATTACCCGGGACACTATGTAAAGCAGCAATACCTTCCGGACGAAATAAAAGACGCCAGATTCTATGAACCGGGCGTCCTTGGATACGAAAAGACAATACGTGAATATTTAGAGAAGCTGAGACAGGAGTGAGGTATAGATCTCCTGGCTCTCCTTTGACCAGTTGCTGGCAATGGTTTCGGCCTCAATCTCCGTTGGCACGGTGATTTTCAGATCAATCAGGCTGAAGCCATTTTCCACGATCTGGCAGCGCACCTCATATTCATGGTTTGTATTCAGGTAATAATCGGATTTTATAGCAACTTCTTCTTTCAGATCATATTTCTTTTCTTTTAAAAATTCATCAATATCACTCTGGATAGCAGGGGAAATTTTATTCTTAAAGAACTGGATCGTCTCTGCCCCGTTTTCCGTCAGATGATATAAAGTACGGTTGTGGGTAGTCTCAACCCGAAGCAGCCCGGAATCTACCATTTCCGATAGGGTCTCCTGCAGTTTAAAGTAGGTAGTATAGCCTTTGTCCAGAATAAATTCCGAGATCTGGGATGTCGTCAGCGGAAAGTCCACTTTTTCCAACATGTATAATACGATTAACTTATATAAGGTAAATGATTCAGTCATAATACTCCTTTCCCTGCCAGATATCCTGCTCCTTCAGATAGCGGTGCAGCGTATTCAGGACAGTTCGTTTATTACTGCTCCATAAGGGGGCAATCAGAAGTTCGCTGGGACCGTCCCCGGTCAGGCGGTGTATTGCGGTCTGAGGATTCAGACGTGAGATACACATGCCCAAAAACTGAATATAGTCCTCCATATCAGGTACCGGAAATGGATGGCGTTCATATTCCAGCGCCAGATCTGTACCCTTTAAAATGTGCAGAAGCTGCAGCTTTATGCCCTGAATATCCATGCGGTTCAGATAATCCACGGTCTCCAGCATCTGTTCGTTAGTTTCGCCGGGCAGATAGAGGATGGTGTGTACAATTACGGTAATCCCCATGCTTCTGAGATCACGGACCGCTTTTTCAAAAACGGGAAGCTCATAGCCTCTCCGGATATACCTGGCAGTGGCTGGATGTATGGTCTGAAGCCCCAGTTCGATCCATACCGGCTTGATCCGGTTGATTCTGCCAAGCAGCTCCAAAACATCGGTGCCAAGACAGTCGGGCCTGGTAGCGATGGAGAGAATCCGGACTTCCGGGTCTGCAATGGCTTCCATGTACAGCTCTTCCAGGCGGCACACCGGTGCGTACGTATTGGTATAAGCCTGTAAGTAGGCAATATAAGAATGAACCGGGCGTTTTCCGCTCAGCTCCCGTTTACCGGCTGCAATCTGTTCCGAGATGGAACATGCCCTTGAACCGGCAAAATCACCGGAGCCTTCGGAGCTGCAGAAGATACAGCCACCGTGTCCCAATGTGCCGTCACGGTTCGGGCAGGTCATACCGCCGTCCAGGGTGATCTTGTATACTTTTTCTCCATAGGCCGTTTTCAAATCATAGTCCATGGAATGGTAACGCTTTTCCCCCCAGCGAATCATCTATATCAGTTCCTTTACTGCTTTGCTCACAGCTTCGGCTACGCGCGGATCAAAAGCTTCCGGAAGAATGTTGTTTTCGTTCAAATCTTCATCGGCAACAAGGCCGGCGATCGCTTTGGCAGTAGCAAGCTTCATTTCTTCTGTAATCTGGGAAGCACGCCCCTCAAGAGCGCCTTTGAAAATTCCAGGGAAAGCAACCACATTATTCACCTGGTTCGGAAAGTCAGAGCGTCCGGTTCCAACTACTTTTGCACCGGCTTCTTTTGCCAGATCAGGCATGATCTCAGGTACCGGGTTCGCCATAGCGAAGAGGATTGCATCCCGATTCATAGAGGCTACCATTTCCTTTGTTACAATATTGGGGGCGGAGACGCCTACAAAAATATCCGCACCCTGAAGGGCATCTGCCAGTGTACCCGTCTGTCCGTCGGGATTCGTAACTTCTGTCATCTTCTGCTGCATCCAGTTCAGATTTGGGGAGGCTTTGCTGATGATGCCGTTGATATCACACATTGTAACATTACGAAAACCATATGTAAGAAGAAGCCTGGTAATGGCAACACCGGCGGATCCAGCTCCGTTGACAACAACACGGCAGTGTTCTTTTTCTTTTCCGGTTACCTTCAGTGCATTGATGATTCCGGCCAGAACAACGATTGCGGTGCCGTGCTGGTCATCGTGGAATACGGGGATGTCCAGCAGTTCTTTTAAACGATCCTCGATCTCAAAACAGCGCGGAGCAGCGATATCTTCCAGATTGATTCCGCCGAATGCGGGAGCAATATTTACTACGGTTCTGATGATTTCTTCGGTATCCTGAGTATCAAGGCAGATCGGAACTGCATTGATGCCTCCGAATTCTTTAAACAGAACGGCCTTGCCCTCCATTACCGGCATGGCTGCCAGGGCACCAATATTGCCGAGGCCGAGGACTGCGCTTCCGTCTGATACAACTGCAATTGTATTTGATTTTATAGTATATTTATAAGCAGCTTCCGGATCTTGTGCGATTACCTTACAGGGCTCTGCAACTCCCGGGGTATAGGCAACGGCAAGGTCTTCGCGGGAATTCACGTGGGCCTTTGCAGTTGTTTCTATCTTTCCGTGCCATTGTTCGTGCATCTGCAATGCTTTTTCACTGTTTGTCATTTTTCTTACCTCGCAGTATCTTCATATTTTTATTAGTTCTTACTATCTGTCCAATATAATAACACTCTTGCAAAATCAGTGCAAGCAGGAAACTCTGGAGAAAGACGCATATTTTTGAAAAAAAACTTTCCTTTTCAAATGAGATGATGTATAATGGCAACAGATTTAATATATCTTTAAGGATATATCTTTAAGGATACAGGCAGATGCCTGAATTCGGACAAGTCACTTCAGACTAAAGGTTCCCGCGACATTTATTTAAATTCAAAAGAATACCGTAGAAAAGCCATATATTTATTTAAGAAAGGAAATAACGCATTATGACGAGAGAAAAGTATGAATCTCTGCCGCTTGCAACATTAAAAGACCTGGCGAAAGCACGCAAAATGAAGGGTGTATCAGCTATGAAGAAAAGTGAACTGATCGACACTATGCTTGCCCAGGATGAAAAAGAAAAGATGGAAGAGGCCAGGGCAGAGGCCAAAGAAGAAGTAAAAGAAGAACTGAAGGAAAAAAAGGAAGGAACAGATATTGAACAGCTGGACAGCGGCAAAGCGGCCAATGGAATTCTGGAAGTGCTGCCGGACGGATATGGGTTTATCCGCTGCGAGAACTATCTGCCGGGAGAAAACGATGTCTATGTATCGCCCTCCCAGATCAGAAGATTCAATCTGAAAACCGGAGATATTATTTCCGGTAATACGAGAGTAAAAACACAGTCCGAGAAATTCAGCGCTCTTTTATATGTTTCTACGATCAACGGCATGAGGCCGTCAGACGCGATGAAGCGGCATAATTTTGAGGATCTGACCCCTATATTCCCGAATCAGAGACTTCGTCTGGAGACGCCGGGAAGTTCTACGGCAATGCGCATTGTCGACCTGCTTTCCCCTATAGGAAAGGGGCAGAGAGGTATGATCGTATCTCCTCCGAAGGCCGGTAAAACGACGCTGCTGAAGGAAGTGGCGCTTTCCGTACAGAAAAGAGAGCCGAATATGCACCTGCTGATCCTTCTGATAGATGAGCGTCCGGAGGAAGTGACAGACATCCGTGAGGCGATTGCAGGGCCGAATGTAGAAGTTATTTATTCCACCTTTGATGAACTGCCGGAGCACCATAAAAGGGTTTCTGAGATGGTAATTGAACGCGCTAAACGACTGGTGGAACATGGCAAGGATGTTATGATTCTGCTCGACAGTATCACAAGGCTTGCCCGCGCATACAACCTGACGGTACCGCCTTCAGGAAGAACACTTTCCGGTGGTCTTGATCCGGCGGCGCTCCATATGCCGAAGCGGTTCTTTGGTGCTGCCAGAAATATGAGAGAGGGCGGAAGCCTAACAATCCTGGCAACGGCGCTTGTGGAGACCGGAAGCAAGATGGATGATGTCGTATATGAGGAGTTCAAAGGAACAGGCAACATGGAACTGGTACTGGATAGAAAACTCCAGGAAAAGAGAGTATTCCCGGCCATTGACATCCCGAAATCCGGGACAAGAAGGGAAGACCTCCTGCTCAGCAGAGAGGAGCAGGATGCAGTCTATATTATACGCAGGGCGATGAACGGCCTGAAAGCGGAGGAAGCAGTGGACAATCTGCTGAATATATTCTCACAGACAAAGAGTAATGCGGATCTGGT
Organism: Clostridium sp. D5; assembly: GCF_000190355.1. Taxonomy (NCBI): domain Bacteria; kingdom Bacillati; phylum Bacillota; class Clostridia; order Eubacteriales; family Clostridiaceae; genus Clostridium; species Clostridium sp. D5. Next base: position 13,967 of record NZ_GL870814.1, read on the forward strand.
TCAGGTCGTAATCAAAAAGAAATTTCTCTAGAGAGTGCTGACGAACGCAGTCTAGTATACATTCAGGACCTTCAGAAGCAGAAGAAAGAGCACCAGAAGGATACTGGGCTTTACAATTTTGGCTCCGTTTTTCATAACCATACCCGCGCCAAGGTAGCCGCCGGCCATATTGCACAACGCGGCTGCAATCCCTACGGGGATCAGCACCTGGCCGTTTAACAGAAAGATGATAAGCGATGTAATATTGGTCGTCAGATTGATTACTTTGGCCTGCGCGTTGGCTGTTTTTATACTGAGTTTTGCAAATACAGTAAAAGCAATGATCAGAAACGTACCGGTTCCCGGCCCGTAGAATCCGTCATAGATGCCGATGATAAATGCAGCGGTTACCGCTGTAATATAAGTTCTTTTGTCCAGTGTAACAGAGTCGCTTCCATTGTCGTGGAACAGCTTTTTATTCAGGACAAGGAAGGCGGATACGGGCAGTATGCCGATCAGTACATACAGCATGATCTTCTCAGGGACAACCATAGAGATATGTGCACCAATAAAAGAACCGGCAATTGCGGCGGCCACGGAGGGGAGGGCCAGTCTGAAGCTGACGAGACCGTTTTTGATGAACCGGAAGGTGGCGAGGGAGGTCCCGCAGGTGGAAGACATTTTGTTGGTGGCAACTGCCATATGCGGAGGAAGTCCTGCGATCAGATAGGCGGGAAGAGAGATCAGCCCTCCGCCGCCTCCGATTGCGTCTACAAGCCCGGCTAAAAAAAGAAACGGGCATACGATCAGAAATGTGGAGGCGGAAAGTTCGATAATCGGGGCAGTGATATCCATAAGAATAACTCCTTTGTAATTAGATTAGATTTACTACGGGAATTATAACACAAACCAAACATACAAAAAAGACTTCGTTTTAATAGATTATTCTGAAATATCGCTTGCAAAACTGAAAATCTTATGATACAATAACAAAGCTGTTTAGAGATTATAATAACTATATTTTAAAATAGAGAGGTGAAAATCATGAGAGAAGGAATCCATCCAGAGTACCATCAGGCGACAGTAACTTGCAACTGCGGAAACACATTTGTAACAGGATCAACAAACGAGAACATCCACGTGGAAATCTGTTCCAAATGCCATCCATTCTACACTGGACAGCAGAAAGCAAATCAGGCTCGCGGACGTGTTGACAAGTTCAATAAGAAATATGGTATGAAATAGGAATGACTTATTGCAGGCTGAGGTGAGATATCTCAGCCTGTTCTTGGGTTACAGGCAACTATATATGCAGATTGGATCAGAAGGTCAGCAACTTCGGTGAAGAAGGAACTGACCCTTTTCTGGTACAGAAGACAGGAGGGTGCATGAAGTCATCGAACATAGGCGGACAGGCTGTTTTGGAAGGCATCATGATGAAGAATGGAAATCAGTATGCGGTGGCAGTCAGGAAGCCTGATAAAGAGATAGCGGTTGATATACAGGAGTATAACAGTGTAATCCCATTTAAACCGCTGATGAAGATCCCTTTTATACGCGGTATCTTCAATTTTGTAGATTCCCTGGTTCTGGGAATGAAGACTCTGATGTTTTCAGCAAGCTTTTTTGAAGAGGAAGAAGAGACAGAGGTGGAACTGACAGAGGAAGCGATTGCAAAGAAGGAGAAGCAGGATAAACTGCTGATGAACCTGACGGTCGCATTTTCCGTAGTTCTTGCGGTTGCAATTTTTATGATTCTTCCTTATTTTTTGAGTAATATACTGCGGAAGCACATTACATCCAGAGGGGTAATCACCATTCTGGAGGGCGTAATCCGTCTGGCAATTTTTCTGGGATATATTCTGCTCGTATCCAGGATGGAAGATATTCAGAGAACCTTTATGTACCACGGGGCAGAACATAAGTGTATTAACTGTATTGAACACGGACTTGTCCTGAATGTGGACAATGTACGGAAAAGCTCCAAGCAGCATAAACGCTGCGGGACCAGCTTTCTGTTTTTTGTCATGATTGTCAGCATTATATTCTGCTTCTTTATTACGGCAGAGTCGCAGGTGATGAGAGTTGTGCTGCGTATTGCGCTTCTTCCTCTGATTGCAGGGGTATCATATGAGATTATCAAGCTGGCCGGAAACAGTGACAATTATTTTATTAATTTATTGAGCAAACCGGGAATGTGGGTGCAGAATCTGACCACGAAAGAGCCGGATGACGGCATGATTGAGGTTGCGATCTGTGCAGTGGAAGCAGTCTTTAACTGGAAGGCATATCTGGCGGAGAATTTCGGTATGGAGTTTCCAGAGGAGGCGTCCGGAGAGGAAGCCGAAATGGCGGATCATAAAATCGTTCATACTGCCGGGCAGACAGCAGAACCTGCGGGATTCACAGAGCGTACCGTGGCAGAGGGGCAGCAGATATGACACTGCAGGAAGCATACCAGAAAGGTGAGAACAGGCTTGCCGGGGCAGGAATAACAGATGCACGGCTGGATGCATGGTATCTTCTGGAGTATGTCAGTGGAGTTGGCAGAGCGATGTATTACGCTATGCCGGACAAACTGCTCACTGAAGCGCAGGAAAAGCAGTATACAGATTATATAGAAAGAAGAGCACAGAGAATTCCGCTTCAGCATCTGACGGGAACTCAGGAGTTCATGGGATTGGAGTTTCAGGTGAATGAACATGTACTGATTCCGAGACAGGACACGGAAGTGCTGGTCGAGGAGGCTCTGGGGGCGGCAGAAAAATATATGGAGCATATGAGCTGTTCATTTGCAGGAAACCGCGGTGCGGGGGATGGCTGTGAGGATGCCCGAAAAACATTCCGGCTGCTCGATATGTGTACCGGATCAGGCTGTATCTTATTAAGTATGCTGCATTACATTAGTAAAAATAAACAGATGCAGTCCAAGGGCCTGGGAGTGGATGTTTCGGAAAAGGCTCTGGAAACTGCCAGGGCAAATGCAGATGCTCTTCATATTGATGCGGATTTTCTGCACAGTGATCTCTTTGAACAGGTGGAGGGGAGCTTTCAGATGATTGTATCCAACCCGCCTTATATCAGAACCGATGTAATAGAGACTCTGCAGGAGGAAGTAAAAGGACATGACCCGGTTCTTGCGCTGGACGGCAGGGCGGACGGTCTGTATTTCTACAGAAAGATTGTACGGGAGGCAAAGCACTGTCTCGTAAGCGGAGGCAGTCTTCTGTTTGAGATCGGGGCCGATCAGGGAGAGGCCGTTAGCGCTATGATGTGGGAGGCAGGCTATTCCCGTGTCAGTGTAAAAAAGGATCTGGCAGGACTTGACCGGGTCGTCTGGGGCGTGTATGATGTATGAAGTGAGTTGTAGAAAGGATAGAGAAAAATGTTTGACAGATTAGAAGATTTGCTGATCCGTTACGAGGAAGTGATGGGTGAACTGCAGGAGCCGGATGTAGCCAATGATCCGGTACGTTTTCGGAAGCTGATGAAAGAGCAGAGTGATCTGAATCCGATTGTAGAGGCATATAGAGAGTATAAGAAAAGCAAACAGAACATAGAGGACAGCCTTGCCATGCTGGAGGAAGAGTCCGATGAAGAGATGCGGGAAATGGCAAAAGAAGAACTGAATGATTCCAAGGCCCGTGTAGAAGAGCTGGAGCAGGAACTGAAGATTCTGCTGCTTCCAAAGGACCCGAATGACGACAAGAACGTAATTGTTGAGATACGCGCCGGTGCAGGCGGGGATGAGGCCGCTCTGTTTGCAGCAGAGATCTACCGTATGTACGTACACTATGCAGAGGGACGCCGCTGGAAAGTGGAGATGATCTCCCTGAATGAGAATGGAATCGGCGGTTTCAAGGAATGTGTATTTATGATTACCGGACAGGGAGCATATTCCCGTTTAAAATATGAGAGTGGTGTACACCGCGTACAGCGTGTGCCGGAGACGGAGAGCGGAGGCAGAATCCATACCTCTACCATTACGGTTGCAATTATGCCCGAGGCTGAAGAAGTTGATGTGGTCATTGAAGAGAAGGATATCCGTATCGACGTTATGCGCGCCTCAGGAAACGGCGGACAGTGCGTCAATACAACGGACTCTGCGGTGCGCCTGACGCATTATCCGACCGGGATTGTTATCTACAGCCAGACAGAGAAGTCACAGCTGCAGAATAAGGAAAAGGCATTCCGTCTGCTCCGTTCCAAGTTATTTGACCTGGAACTGGAAAAACAGCAGGCATCCGAGGCGGAGGCCAGAAGAAGCCAGATCGGAACAGGGGACCGCTCCGAGAAAATCAGAACCTACAACTTCCCACAGGGAAGGGTCACAGATCACAGGATCAAGCTGACACTGCACAAGCTGGATACGATTCTAAACGGAGATCTGGATGAAATTATAGACAGCCTCATTGCAGCAGACCAGGCAGCGAAACTGGCGAATATGAATGAGGATTAGGCATGATATACCCTGGCATTTCGTAATGTATACTTTCACGGTTGGACGCGCTTTGCGCAGCAAGGTATATGAAAGGTAAAAAGTAATGGAATTTCAAAGGCTGAATGAAAAGAAAAGAATATATGAAAAAGGGAAGTCATCTATTGAAAAGATTACGCTGTCTTCCTATGAAAAAGATTTTGAGTTGACCTATACTCATAATTCAACGGCAATTGAAGGAAATACATTAACTTTAATGGAGACAAAGGTGATTCTTGAGGATGGCATTTCTGTGGGGGGAAAAGATCTTCGGGAAATATATGAGGTGACGAATCACAGAAAAGCATATTCATATGTCAAACAATGCATTGCAAAAGACCAGGAATTGAATGAGAATATTGTGAAAGATATTCATGCTATACTGACGGAAAATATTATAACAGGCGGAATCTATCGCAATCAGGAAATCCGAATCACTGGTGCGGCACACAGGCCTCCTTCGGGAAACGAGATGTATATTCAGATTAAGAACTTCTATGCAGATATGCCATATAAAAAGGAATTAAATCCAATTGAACTGGCGGCCTGGACACATGCAGAATTTGTAAGGATTCATCCTTACGTTGACGGTAACGGAAGAACCTCAAGACTTCTCATGAATTATCAGTTAATGCTGAATGGATTTCTGCCGGTTTCAATCGCGAAAGAGGACAGGCTGCGATATTATAACGTTCTGGAAGAGTATGCGGTAAATCAAAGCCTGCAGCCTTTTGCAGATATGATTGCAGACTTGGAAGAGGCACAACTGGATGAGTATATCAGATTAATAAAGCATTAGAAAAAAGGGAATGGAAAGAGCGCCGCAGGCCGCTCAAGTGTATACTTGGGCGGTCTGCAGCGCTCTTTTCATTTCGCATTCTACATACGCACAGCCTGTTACGTATACAACATACTGACTGCCCATCTCCAGTTACACAGGAGAAAATGTGAAAGAATGCTCAGCGCCATGTATACAGCTGGTTCATGTGCGGAGAGAGCAAGTTCTTTTCTGGTGCCTGTCCGGGGGAACAGCCGCCTGAAAAGGATCCAGACCAGATAACCCGCCAGAGAGCCAAGCGTGTTCATAATAAGGTCATTGATATCGCTTACTCTGTTATTGAATAGCTGGCATAGTTCGATGAACAGCGAGTAACAGGCACCGGCCAGAAGGATCCGGGACAGTGACCGGTAATTCTTCCAGAGCAGAGGCAGGAGAAAGCCCAGAGGCATAAACATGAAGATATTCAGGATCTGGGAAAGCTCCAGCCCGTCGTTTAATGGGATCAGGTTAATCTTATCCAGCGAGATGATGCCGTCGTACCTGCCGATATCCCATATTGTTCCGATCCCCGTTGTCTCCAGTACCATATTCAGGTAGATCAGAAAAAGAATCACCCAGATAAAATGTGCTCTGCTCAGGTGGTTTCCGGGTTTGCGTGCGCGGATAAACACATAGATGAGACAGGGCACAAAAACACATAAAAGCGGGTAGAGCGTGATGAGAATAGCAGCCATGTCAGTTTCCTCCTTGTTGCTTGTCTGTATAGTTTTAATGATATTTCAATTATTTCAGTATCTTCTTAATATATATCGGATATTTTATTAAGATTTTTTTAGTTTTGCTGTTGGATTGGTACTCGGGGGTCAATGAATAACAGTTGGGCGGCATACAGGGAATATGGTCTGCGGCCGCTGCAGAAGCAAAACAGAACAAAATATATAATAAGTTAGTTTACAAATAAGGCAGAACAGGAGTAATATTGTAAGCGTATCATTTGTTATAGTGAGAGAGGGAAGAGAGACTATGAGAGAAAAACTGAAAAAATTATTTGCCTACTATAAGCCATACAAAGGGCTGTTTTATAGTGACATGTTTTTTGCGATACTGGGAGCAGCAGTGACTTTGGTCATTCCGATGATTGTCCGGTATATTACGAACGACGTCATTTACTTTAACAAGGCCGATGCCAGACATGCGATTCTGGTACTGGGAGCCATAATGCTGTCCCTTGTGGCGCTGGAGGTCTTCTGTAATTTCTACATAGCTTATTTCGGGCATATTATGGGTGCAAAGATGGAAGCAGACATGAGAAGCGACATTTTCGGCCATTATCAGAAACTGACATTCGCATTTTATGATAACCAGAAAGTCGGACACCTGCTTTCCAGAATTACAAGCGATCTGTTTGATATCAGCGAGCTGCTCCACCACGGGCCAGAGGATCTTGTGATTTCTATTATTAAAATTATTGGTTCATTTGTGATTCTGCTGACTGTGAATGTCAAACTGGCTTTGATTGCTTTTGCTTTTATTCCGGTCATGGCTATATTTGCTTTCTATTATAATGGAAGAATGAAGACTGCCTTTAAAAGAAACCGGGAAAAGATTGCGGACATCAACAGTCAGATAGAAGACAGTCTTTCGGGCATCCGGGTAGTAAAATCATTTGCGAATGAAAATGTGGAAATGAAAAAATTCAAGGCAGGCAATGATAATTTTGTGGCAGCGAAGAAGACGAGCTACAAGTATATGGGTATTTATAATTCCGGACTTGGGGCAATGAGCACACTTATTACAGTTATCGTACTGCTGTCCGGCGTGAGTATGATGCTCACTGGCTCCATCGTCGTGACGGATCTGATTACGTTTCTGCTTTATATTAATAACTTTACAGAACCCGTAAAGAAACTTGTGAACTTTACGGAACAATTCCAGAACGGCTACTCAGGCTTTGAGAGATTTCTGGAAGTATTGTCTATCGCACCGGATATTGCCGATGAGCCGGATGCGGTTTCGCTGAAAGAAGTGAAGGGCGATATTGAGTTTAAAAAGGTTTCTTTCTATTATGAGAATGAGAACGAGAAAGTCATGGACAATCTGGATCTTAAAGTGGCGGCAGGCGATTATATCGCGCTTGTAGGACCTTCGGGCGTGGGGAAAACAACTCTGTGCAGCCTGATCCCGCGTTTTTATGAAGTGTCGGAGGGCGGGATTTATCTGGACGGAACTGATATCAGGCACATTAAGCTGGAAGAGCTGCGCGGCCACATTGGGATCGTACAGCAGGATGTCTATCTATTTGCGGGAAGTATTATGGATAATATTCGTTATGGGCGGCCGGAGGCTACTGATGAGGATGTGATCCGGGCGGCTAAAAATGCCAATGCCCACGAGTTTATCATGAATTTCCCTGATGGATATGATACAGATATTGGACAGCGCGGCGTAAAGCTGTCGGGAGGACAGAAGCAGCGTCTTTCGATTGCCAGGGTCTTTTTAAAAAATCCGGAGGTGCTGATCTTCGATGAGGCCACATCGGCGCTGGATAATGAGAGTGAAAAGGTAGTACAGCAGTCAATGGAGAATCTGGCAAAGAACCGAACGACCTTTGTGATTGCACACCGATTATCTACTATCCGCAATGCACAGCGTATTTTGGTTATGACCGATAAAGGTATAAGTGAAGAAGGAACACATGAGGAACTGTTGGAACAACAGGGGATTTACGCCGGACTGTACCAGATGCAGTTTAGAAAAAATGGGATGCAGTAAACGGAAATCCGGATTGCTTCACCTGGTGAAAGATTCTTTACAACCTTCCCCGTTCACGGGGCTAAAATTCAAATATATACAGTTTTATTGTCAGATAAACGGAAAATGTGGTATACTAACAAAGTATAATTTGGCCCTGGGTTAAAATTATTCAAAAAAATGTTAGGAATTACATTCAGAAAGAGAAGGTTAGGAATGGACGATATAAAGTTTAAGCGGCCGGAGCTGGAAGACCGGGAGATAATTACTTCCTATTTCAGCAAAGCACCCAGCAGGAGCTGTGAAAGGACTTTCAGCAACGTATATCTATGGTCAAGACATTACCATGTGAAGTATGCGGTTATAGAAGATGCCCTGATATTCCAGGATGATGAATTCGATCTTGCATTTGCTTATCCGGCGGGTGAGCCGCACTGTGTGAAAAGGGCACTGGAATTTCTTATGAAGTATAGCCGGGAGAAAGGATATCCATTAAAACTTTATAATGTAACGGAAGAAAATTTTGCGCAGATGGAAGAATGGTACCCCGGTGAATACCAGGTTGAGTATGACAGGGATCAGGCAGATTATGTGTATGAGTCAGAAAAACTGGCCACGCTGGCAGGCAAGAAGCTGCACAGCAAACGGAACCATATCAATAAGTTTAAGACTGCGAATCCTGACTGGTGTTATGAGACACTGGATGAAAAAAACCAGGAAGAATGCTTTCAGATGGCGCTTAGATGGCGGAATCAGAATGGCTGTGAGGAGGATCCGGAAAAGAATGCGGAGATGTGTGTTACGTTAAATTCACTGCGTCTGTATAGAGAGCTTGGGCAGACCGGCGGTATTATCAGGGTGAATGGAGAGATTGCCGCGTTTGCAATCGGAGAACCGATCTGCGATGATACCTTTGTTGTTCATGTGGAAAAGGCCTTTGCAGGCATCGATGGTGCTTATCCGATGATCAACCAGCAGTTTGTGGAACATGAATGTATGGATTATAAATATGTAAACCGTGAAGATGATACGGGGGCAGAAGGGCTCAGGAAGGCAAAGCTTTCTTACAAACCAGCCTTTCTGGTAGAAAAAGGAGTTGTTACTAAAAAAGCAGCCCGCACTGCAGAATAAAGAATCTGTTTTTGCGGCCCTGGCTGCAGAACTGCCAACCGGGCATCGTCCGATGCCCGTGAATATATGAAAAGCAGAAAAGGAGAGAGGATAATGATTTCAAAGAAAATGGAAAATATGGTCGCAAACAGTTCTGCGATCCGTGCAATGTTTGAAGAGGGCAACCGTCTGGCTGGTATTTACGGGGCAGAGAACGTATACGATTTCAGCCTGGGCAATCCCAATGTACCGGCGCCTGAGGCTGTCAAGGAAGCCATCAGAGAGCTGCTTGATGAAGAGAATCCCGTTGTGCTTCACGGTTACACGAACAGTAATGCCGGCTATGAGGATGTAAGGCAGGCCATCGCGGAATCATTAAATAATAGATTTGGTACATATTTTGCGTCTAAGAATATTACGATGACAGTCGGCGCGGCAGGCGGACTGAATGTCATTCTTAAGTCACTTCTGAACCCTGGTGATGAGGTAATCGCGTTTGCACCGTATTTCGGGGAGTACAGAAGCTATACGAACAATTATGACGGAGTTCTTGTTGAGATTTCCCCTGATACAGCCACATTCCAGCCAAAACTGGATGAATTTGAGGCAAAAATAACATCGAAGACAAAGGCAGTCATTGTCAATACTCCGAACAACCCGACCGGTGTTGTTTATTCGGAAGAGACGATTCAGAAGATGGCTGCAATCATGGAGGCGAAACAAAAAGAATACCAGACAGATATCTACCTGGTATCTGATGAGCCGTACAGAGAACTGGCATATGACGGAGTGGAAGTTCCGTATCTTACAAAGTATTATGCCAACACGGTTGTCGGATACTCCTACAGCAAGTCCCTGTCACTTCCCGGGGAACGTATCGGTTATCTGGTGATCCCGGACGAGGCGGCCGACAGTGAAAAACTGATTGGTGCAGCGAATGTAGCAACCAGAATCCTGGGTTTTGTTAATGCACCTACCCTGCAGCAGAAGGTGGTAAAGAAGTGCCTGAACGAAAAAACAGATATTTCTTATTATAATAGAAACAGAGAAACATTATATAATGGATTAAAAGAGCTGGGCTTTGAGTGCATCAAACCGGAAGGAGCTTTTTATCTGTTCGTAAAATCACCGGTTGCAGACGAAAAAGAATTCTGTGCAGCAGCGAAGAAGTACAATGTATTGATCGTGCCAGGTTCCTCGTTCGCATGTCCGGGCTATGTAAGACTGGCATATTGTGTATCTTATGAGACAATTGTAAATTCTCTTCCTAAATTTGCAGAACTGGCAGCGGAGTACAGGTAGACAGGAGCAGCAGAATGGAACCAAATGCAAAAATATTAGAAAATATACGTAAAGTAGAGCCTTATGTTCCGGGCGAGCAGCCGCAGGAAAAAGTTATTAAGCTTAACACAAATGAAAATCCTTATCCCCCGGCGCCGGGAGTGATTCAAGCGATAAAAGATCTGGCGGCAGACCGTCTGCGTCTCTACCCGGATCCTGCAGCAGGCGCACTTGCAGAAGTTCTGGCAGAGCATTATGGAGTAGCAACAGACCAGGTATTTGTCGGAGTCGGTTCAGATGATGTGTTGTCCATGTGCTTTCTGACTTTTTTCAATTCAGACAAACCGATATTGTTCCCTGATATTACATATTCGTTTTATAAAGTATGGGCAGAGCTCTATCGCATCCCATATGAGTGTCCCAGGCTGGATGAAGACTTTTGTATCCAAAGGGAGGATTATTATAAGGAAAATGGGGGAATCATATTCCCGAACCCCAATGCCCCCACAGCCGTATATGAAGATCTGGCGTTTGTAGAGGATATCATAAAACATAATCAGGACGTGATTGTAATTGTAGATGAGGCATACATAGATTTTGCAGGCAGGTCGGCACTGGAGCTTCTGGACAAATATGAGAACCTGATTGTAGTGCAGACATTTTCAAAAGCAAGGTCTATGGCGGGGATGAGAATCGGATATGCCATCAGCAGTCCGGCTTTGATAAAATACCTGAATGATGTAAAATATTCCTTTAATTCTTATACCATGAACCTGCCGTCAATTGTCTGTGGTACAGAAGCGGTAAAAGATAAAGCATATTTTGAGGCAACAACGGCCAGAATAATAGAGACCAGGGAGTGGGCAAAGGCAGAACTGAGTAAACTGGGCTTTCACTTCCCGGATGCGAAAGCCAATTTTATATTCGCCTCACATCCGGATTACGATGCGGCAGAACTGTTTGCAGCTCTGAAAAAAGAGAACATTTATGTTCGTTACTGGGGCAGCAGACGGATTGAGCAGTATTTGCGCATAACAGTAGGGACAAGAGAAGAGATGGAGATACTCTTTGAATTTCTGCGGCGATATATGCAGCAGTGATCAGGACCTGATTGTCATATATGATAATCGGGGAATTTTGGAGTTAAATCCAGATAAAAAACCGGAAGCCAAAATATGTATGAAAACAGGAAAAGTTCCTGTTCAAAACACACATTTTGGCTTCCGGTTTGGTTTAGGATCAGTGATCCCATAGGCAGACCTTCCTGCATGAGGGATTCAGTCTACATGCAGAAAGGCTTTGAGGATCCAGTATCTATTCATTCCTTTCCCTCGTTTCGCTCTTTCAGTTTCAGCAGATGTAGGTATTCTTCCAGTTTCTGCCTTGATTCTGGCGAAAGCTGGAGATAAGAGATCAGGATTTCACGACCTCTCTCTGGAGAGGCGCTGCTGATTGTTATGGTTCCTGAATTGGAGCCTGTGAGCAGATAATCGACAGAGACGCCGAAGTATGCGGCGATACGCAGCAGTCGTTCATAGTCCGGCTGTTTGCCCTTTGTCTCATAACCTGCTATGGTTGAGCGCGTCACTTTCAGATAATCAGCCAGCTCCCTCTGTGTGATATGATTTTGTTCCCTCAGCCTTTTCAATGTAGATGCAAATTTCATTATGGCACCTCCCAGAATATGGTATATTTTACCAGCTTGTTACAATTTATAGACAAATTGTGTCAAAAATCAACATAAGAAATATAAAAGTGCCGATATGACACGAATTGATTACTATTTACTGGTTTGTCGGCGAACAGTAACACTTATTGGCGCGGGAGGGATACCCGTTGACACAGACAGTGAAAATTCGTATAATGAAAGAGAGGAAAAAGAAGGGAAGTATATGGATGATTGCAAAGAATAACGAAGAAAAAAGAAACCAGATCTGGAGGGCTGTAATGGCTGTGACAACCGTGCTGATCATCATCATAGCAGCCTTTTTCGTGATAAAGCTTTTTACTGCTAACCCGGTAGAAGGTAAGTGGAGCCATGAGGACAGCAGCCTGGTCATAACGATCAGGGGCAATGGAGCAGCTGTGCTCGAATGGCCGGAAGAATTTGAGGGTGAAGGCGTATCCGTAGAGATGAAATACAGTATCGACAAAGACACCAAAACTTTCACACTGCGTGCAGATGATGAGGCGATACAGAAGGCAGCAGATGAGTCAGATGGAGCCGTGACCGCAGAAGGCCTGAATTCAGCAGTAAATACTCTGGAAGGTACCTATGATTACAGCATTGAAAAGAGCACACTGACGCTGACAGACAGAGAATACGGAGATCAGATGATATTTGATAAAAAGTGACAGGAAAACAGGGAAGGCACTCCCTGTTTTTCTACGATCAGGCAGAGCTTTTATTAAGGCGGCACTGAGCCATCGGATGAAAGCGGCAGTGCAGACGTCACTGCAGACGCAGATGCCAGGGGAATGTGCATAGAGAAAGGATGTTTAAAGTATGGATATGTTAAGAGAAAAGACAAGGGAAGTCAGAATTGGAGATGTGCTCATTGGCGGCGGACATTCTGTTGCAATCCAGTCCATGACGAATACAAAGACCGAGGACGTGGAGGCAACAGTGGCCCAGATACTAAGGCTGGAAGCGGCAGGCTGTGAGATCATACGCTGTGCGGTGCCTGCCATGGATGCTGCTTATGCTCTGAAAGAAATTAAGAGACAGATCCATATTCCATTAGTCGCAGATATTCATTTTGATTACAGACTGGCAATTGCTGCAATTGAAAATGGCGCGGATAAGATCCGGATCAACCCCGGCAATATTGGGAGCAGGGAGCGCCTGCAGGCCGTTGTGGAGAAGGCAAAGGAATATCTGGTCCCCATCCGTGTAGGCGTCAACAGTGGTTCTCTGGAGAAACCGCTGCTGGAGAAGTACGGCGGTGTGACTGCAGAGGGAATCGTAGAGAGTGCACTGGATAAGGTTAGGATGATCGAGGAGATGGGATACGATAATCTGGTGGTCAGTATCAAATCTTCTGATGTTATGATGTGTGTTAAGGCACACGAACTGATCGCATCCAGATGTCCGTATCCGCTCCACGTGGGTATTACAGAGGCGGGAACCGTATATGCGGGAAATGTAAAGTCTTCTGTGGGTCTTGGAATCATTCTGTACGAGGGGATCGGCAATACAATCCGTGTCTCCCTTACAGGAGATCCGCTGGAAGAAATCAAAACAGCAAAGCTGATATTGAAAACACTGGGGCTTCGCAGAGGCGGAATTGAAGTTGTATCCTGTCCGACCTGCGGGCGGACACAGATTGATCTGATTGGCCTTGCAAATCAGGTGGAGAATATGGTCGCTGATATACCTCTGGATATTAAGGTGGCTGTCATGGGGTGCGTTGTAAACGGCCCGGGTGAGGCAAAGGAAGCAGATATCGGTATTGCAGGCGGAATTGGAGAAGGCCTTCTGATCAGGAAGGGTGAAATCGTGAAGAAGGTGAAAGAAGAGGAACTTCTGGAAACCTTGCGACAGGAGTTGTTAAATTGGAAAAGGTAGGAAGCGAAAAGATTTTTTTTGATGTTTTTCCGACATTAAAAGTGGAAGAAGATATACAGATGCTTTTTGGAGACGTGGAGGTCCAAAAGATCACGACAAACTCAAAACGGGACTTTCTGCGTGTCCATATTTTAAGCAGGCATTTGATTCAGAAAAAGCATATATGGCAGATGGAACAAAAAATCAAAGAGCAGCTGTTCGGATATACGAAGATATCCATCCGGCTGGAAGAACAGTATTCATTGTCCGAGCAGTATACGGCAAGGACGCTCATGATGGAATACCGTGAAAGCATTGTGCAGGAACTGAAGCAGCACAGCGTGCTGGCGGCAAGCATGTTCGAACAGGCAAAGATGCGTTTTGAAGGCGGGGATATTCTGTATCTGGAGATGCTCAATACAATTGTTTCCGAAGGAAAACAGGAGTATATAGTGGAACTGCTCCATGAGATTTATGAACAGAGATTCCATATCAAAGCCGACATCCGGGTTACATACCGAGAGGCGGAAGAAGGTCACGACCGCCAGTATGAGGAACAGAGGATCCAACAGGAGATCAATGCGATTTTTGAACGGCGGGCAAAGCAGAGAGGCGAAGAAGCTGCCGAAGATGGCGGCGGGAAAAAGGACGTATCACAGGAGAAAAACGGAGAGTCCGCAAAGAATGGTGATTTCAAAAAGAAAGAATTCAGGAAAAAGGACTACAACAGACCGCTCAAACAGGGGGATGATCCAAGTCTGATCTACGGCCGGAACTTCGACGATGAACCTATTACCCTGGAACAGGTGGTCAGCGAGATGGGAGAGATCACCGTCCACGGCAAGATCATCAATTTTGACACCAGGGAAATCAGAAATGATAAGACAATCCTGATGTTTGCCGTGACGGACTTTACCGATACAATTACGGTAAAGATGTTCACCAGGAATGAGCAGCTGCCGGAACTGCTGGGGGATCTGAAAAAGGGAGTTTTCGTTAAAATCAAGGGGGTCACAACCATTGACAAGTTTGACGGAGAGCTGACCATCGGTTCGGTGACCGGAATCAAGAAAAGCGGCGACTTTACCGTTACAAGGAAGGACCTGAGCCCGGCTAAAAGAGTGGAGCTCCACTGCCATACAAAGATGAGTGATATGGACGGGGTATCTGAGGTAAAGGATATTGTTAAGCGGGCCCATGACTGGGGCCATCCTGCAGTTGCGATTACAGACCACGGAATTGTGCAGTCTTTCCCGGATGCCAACCATTTTATCGAGACACTGGATAAAGATGACCCGTTTAAAGTCATTTATGGTGTGGAAGGTTATGTCGTGGATGACCTGACGGAGATTGCCGTAAACGCCGGGGATGAGCGGCTGGACGATACATATATCGTATTTGACCTGGAGACGACGGGCTTTAGCGCCATCAAAGATAAGATTATTGAGATTGGTGCGGTTAAGGTTGTAAACGGAGAGATCGTGGACCGTTTCAGTACCTTTGTCAATCCCAAAAGACCAATTCCGTTTCAGATCACACAGCTGACAAGCATTACAGATGAAATGGTCATGGGGTATCCGGATATAGAGACGATACTGCCCCAGTTTCTCGAATTTGCCAAAGACGGCGTGCTTGTGGCGCATAATGCGGGATTTGACGTGGGATTCATTGAGCAGAACTGCCGGTATCAGGATATAGAACCACATTTTGTTTATGTGGATACGGTGGCGATGGCAAGAGTGCTCCTGCCCACATTATCCAAGTACAAGCTGAATGTGGTGGCAAAAGCACTGGGGATTTCCCTTGAAAATCATCACCGGGCGGTGGATGATGCGGCCGCTACATCTGAGATATTCGTGAAGTTTGTCCAGATGCTGAAAGAACAAAACATTACCACCTTAAAAGAAATGAACCGGTTTGGAGATATGAATCCGAATGCTATCCGCAAGCTGCCCACTTATCATATCATCATACTGATTAAAAACGACATCGGCAGATATAATCTTTATCAGCTGATAACCCAGTCCCATCTGACCTATTACGCCAGAAGACCCAGGATTCCCAAAAGTGTGCTGAACGAATACCGGGAAGGGCTGATTGTAGGAAGTGCATGTGAAGCAGGAGAGCTTTATCAGGCCATTTTGAATAATAAGTCTGCGGAATCCATCGCAAGACTGGCTGACTTTTACGATTACTACGAAATCCAGCCTCTTGGCAACAACCGTTTTATGATGGTCAGCGATAAGTACCCGGATATTAATACCAAAGAAGATCTGGAGGAGATTAACCGAAAGATTGTGGAGCTGGGAGAAAAGTTCAAAAAGCCAGTTGTAGGCACCTGCGATGTGCATTTTCTGGATCCGGAAGATGAGGTGTACCGTCGGATTATCATGGCGGGCAAGGGTTTCAGCGATGCGGATGAACAGCCTCCTTTATATCTCAGGACAACAGAGGAGATGCTGGAGGAGTTTGAATACCTTGGCTCCGCGAAGGCCAGAGAGATTGTTATAGAAAATACGAACAAGATCTGTGATATGGTTGAGAAGATATCGCCTATTAACCCGAATAAGTGTCCCCCGGTTATCGCAAATTCAGAGCAGGATCTGAGAGATATCTGCTATAATAAAGCCCATGAGATCTATGGGGAAGATCTGCCAGAACCGGTATCTACCCGTCTGGAGAAGGAGCTGAACTCCATCATATCCAACGGATACTCAGTTATGTATATCATTGCCCAGAAGCTGGTTTGGAAATCAAATGACGATGGATACCTGGTAGGTTCCCGTGGTTCGGTTGGTTCTTCGTTCGTTGCCACCATGTCTGGTATTACGGAGGTAAATCCTCTGAGCCCGCATTACTACTGTGAAAAATGCCATTACAATGAGTTTGATTCACCGGAAGTAAAAGCATTTGCCGGCGGCTGCGGATTCGATATGCCGGATAAGGTATGTCCCAACTGCGGGGAAACACTGGTTAAGGCCGGATTTGATATCCCCTTCGAGACATTCCTCGGATTCAAGGGAGATAAAGAACCTGATATTGACCTGAACTTCTCCGGTGACTATCAGGCAAAGGCACATAAGTATACAGAAGTTCTCTTCGGAGAGGGGCATACTTTCAAGGCCGGAACCATCGGCACACTTGCAGATAAGACCGCATTCGGCTATGTAAGGAATTACTATGAGGAGCGCGGCCACAGAAAGCGCAAATGCGAGATTGACAGAATTACGGTGGGCTGTACGGGAATCCGCAGAAGTACGGGCCAGCATCCCGGCGGTATTGTTGTACTGCCGCACGGACACAGTATCAATGAATTTACCCCGGTGCAGCATCCTGCGAATGATATGACGACGGATATCATAACAACACATTTTGACTATCATTCCATTGACCATAACCTTTTGAAACTGGATATTCTCGGTCATGATGATCCGACCATGATCCGTACGCTGGAAGAATATATTACGTCGGATGCCATGGACAATGAGTACAATGATGAGAATCCGTTTATCGCCACGGAGATACCTCTGGACGATAAAAAGGTGCTGTCTCTGTTCCACGATACGAGTGCGTTGGGGATCAAACCGGAGGATATTGACGGCTGCAATCTGGGCTGCCTGGGAATTCCTGAATTCGGAACGGATTTTGTTATTCAGATGGTACAGGATGCAAAACCGCAGTCACTTTCCGACCTGATCCGTATATCCGGTCTGTCACATGGAACCAATGTGTGGCTGGGCAATGCACAGGAGCTGGTAAAATCAGGTAAAGCAACGATTTCTACCTGTATCTGTACACGTGATGATATCATGATCTATCTGATCAATCAGGGGGTGGACAGTGCACTGTCCTTTACCATCATGGAGAGCGTACGTAAAGGAAAAGGGCTGAAACCTGAATGGGAAGAGGCGATGAAGGAAAAAGACGTGCCGGACTGGTACATCTGGTCCTGTAAGCAGATCAGCTACATGTTCCCGAAGGCCCATGCGGCTGCGTACGTTATGATGGCATACCGGATCGCGTACTGTAAGATCAATTATCCGCTGGCATATTACGGCGCTTATTTCGGCATCCGCGCCAACGCATTTTCTTATGAAATTATGTGCCAGGGTAAAGACAAGCTGAATTATTATATAAAGGACTACAAGCGCAGGGCGGATTCTCTCAGCAATAAGGAGCAGGATGTTGTAAAGGATATGAAAATCGTACAGGAAATGTACGCAAGAGGCTATGAATTCCTGCCGCTGGATATCTATACAGCAAAAGCGACAAAGTTCCAGATCATAGATGGAAAACTGATGCCGCCGCTCTCCAGTATCGAAGGAATGGGCGAGAAGGCCGCCGAGGCAGTGGAAGAGGCCGCCAAAGACGGGCCGTACCTGTCTCTGGATGATTTTCGCCAGCGTACGAAGGTCAGTAAGACGGTTATCGACTTTATGGCGGATCTGGGGCTGTTTGGAGATCTGCCGCAGAGTAATCAGCTTTCTCTCTTTGATTTTGGGTAGGGACGCTGATAAAAAGGCGGGTCCGGTGCCTGATGGGGCAATGTCTGCTGGTGAAATGTCCTGACGCTTCGCTGAGAAGCAGTAGAAGAAAACGGAAGGAAAATGAAGGTACATGCCGCATTTGGCCCGAATGCTGATGCATTCGCGCCGCAGGCGGCAACAAAATTTGCCTGGTAAGGCAAATTTTGCCCTTCATTTTCCTTCCGTTTTCTTCAACTGCTTCTAGAGCTTGCTTTATGGACATTTCGCCAGCAGACATTGCCCCATCAGGCACCGGACCCGCCTTTTTATCAGCTGGTGCATCCTGGCGGTAGAAAAGAAGAGATTACCGCTGAGATCCCGGACGAGGTAAAGCGGATGTATGTTTACTGTAACTTACGTTTAATGGCGTCAGTTGTTTGATGTATTGACTTATTTGTTTGAATGAGATATATTTTTACTACTGGTATGAAAAGTATGAAAATACATACAAGTAGGAAAAGAGGGGGAGAGATATGTCAATGAAGGATGGGCAGCATATATTTGGGACGGTTAAGGTTGGTGAAAAGGGGCAGATTGTTATTCCGAAAGAAGCGAGACAGATTTTTGATATTAAGGCTGGCGATACACTTTTAGTTCTTGGTGATGAGGAACAGGGAATCGCTATAGTGAAAGCAGATGTGATGAAAGAACTGGCAGTGAAAATACTGAAAGGGCTGGGCAGTTTAAGCGGTGGAATTGATGATAAAGAATAGTGTGTTTCTTTTATTACCGGTTGCTTTGGCATTGGATTTGCTGATTCCTTTTTTATTGGCGCCGTCTTATAAGGGATATAATCATTTGACGCAGGTTATGAGTGTGTTGGGAAATGATAAAGCACCATTGCATATGATCTACAGTGCGTGGCTGATCGTATATGGCGTTATTCTTATAATTGATAACTTTGTAATATATAAAGTCACATCTGAGTTTTCAAAGATAATTGCAGTATTGCTATTTATATCCATCATGATTTATGCGATAGGAGGCTGTATCCTTTCGGGGATATTTCCTGTAGGAGATACAAAAAATCTTATCACTGTTTCTCAAAAAATCCATGGGTATGGTTCGGTGACTGGTTTTATGTTTTTAACCCTTACACCACTTTTGCTGGCGGTTTATGGGTGTAAAGCTGAAAGAACAGCGTTTGCTGTATGTTCGATTATCTGCTTCATTTTAACAATTATAACTTTTACCTTATTTGTTATGGCGGATAAACCAGATTATAAAGATACGGTAATCGCCTGTGAGGGATTATGGCAGCGTTTGACATTGCTGTTTATGTACATACCTTTAGGCTGCATATATTTTGTAAAATGAGTATCTTATGTTTAAGTTAAGAAGGAGTATATCTGAAAACTAAGGGGCGGGCAGTCTGCTGGGACATGAGCTGCGGTATGCCCTTTGGGTATAGACTTTCCATTCTTGTTTATGCTATAATGTCCCCAATGAACTTACGGGGATAATAATAGACTGCCCCGAAATGCTTAAAGATTTATGGAGGAGAAGAACTATGTACGATTTCGAGGAAATCAAGAATGAAGATTTGGAGATTGCGGAAGCGATTCAGGCGGAGATGGACAGACAGGATTCACATATTGAGCTGATCGCTTCTGAAAATTGGGTGAGCAAGGCTGTTATGGCAGCTATGGGAAGTCCCCTGACGAATAAATATGCTGAAGGATATCCGGGAAAGAGATATTATGGCGGATGCCAGTGCGTGGATGTAGTTGAAGATCTGGCAAGAGAACGCGCGAAAGAGCTGTTCCAGTGTGAATATGCTAATGTACAGCCTCATTCAGGCGCACAGGCTAATATGGCAGCTATGTTTGCCATGGTGGAGCCAGGCGATAAAGTGATGGGAATGAATCTGGATCACGGCGGACATCTGACTCATGGTTCACCGGTTAATATGTCAGGAAAATATTTTGATTTCTCGGCTTACGGCGTAAATGACGACGGCGTAATTGATTACGATAAAGTACTCGAAATCGCAAAAGAGAACAAACCGAAATTAATCATAGCAGGTGCAAGTGCCTATGCAAGAACCATAGACTTCAAGAGATTCCGTGAGATCGCAGACGAAGTAGGAGCATACCTGATGGTAGATATGGCTCATATTGCCGGCTTAGTGGCAGCAGGAATCCATCCAAGCCCGATTCCATATGCACATGTAACAACCACCACAACACACAAGACCCTGCGCGGTCCAAGAGGCGGCATGATCCTGTGCAGCAAAGAGATGAATGAGAAGTTCAACTTCAACAAGGCAATCTTCCCGGGAATCCAGGGCGGCCCGCTGATGCACGTCATCGCAGCCAAAGCAGTCTGCTTCAAAGAAGCCCTGCAGCCGGAGTTCAAAACATACCAGGAACAGGTAGTCAAAAATGCCAAAGCATTATGCCAGGCTCTCCAGGAAAAAGGCGTTAAAATCGTTTCCGGAGCAACCGACAACCACCTCATGCTCGTAGACCTGACCGAAAACAACATCAGCGGCAAAGAGCTCGAAAAACGCCTCGATGACGCTCATGTAACCTGCAACAAAAACACCATCCCGAACGACCCCCGCTCCCCATTCGTAACAAGCGGAGTAAGACTCGGAACCCCCGCAGTCACCACCAGAGGAATGGTAGAAGAAGACATGGTAAAAATAGCCGAAATCATAGCAATGGTAATAGCCGACGAGTCAAACGTAGAAAAAGCCCAGGCAATGGTAGCAGAACTCACCAAAAAATACCCGCTCATCTAATACAAATAATTTATGAAAAACTGCCATATAAGCCATATAAGCCCAACAAGCAACAGGACAATCACCAGTCGTTTTCCATCCGCCGCTCCCGCCCAAATTTCCTGAGGAATCCCTCCGCCCGGAGGCACCCAGCTTTGCGGAAGGAGAGACGGGAGGGGACGGGAAGGCCTGTGCTGTTTTGCAGGGCATAGAGCAGGCATAGCGGCAGTTAGAGGAAAAAGAACGGATTGCAGGGATGAAAATTGCTCACCAAAGCAATTTTCAAGGAGACCTGAGCCGCTTAAGCATCAGCTTAAGCGGTGAA
>NZ_GL870814.1:35731-63233 GCF_000190355.1 Clostridium sp. D5
GAACGGATTGCAGGGATGAAAATTGCTCACCAAAGCAATTTTCAAGGAGACCTGAGCCGCTTAAGCATCAGCTTAAGCGGTGAATGTCTCCGATACCCTGCAATCCGTTCTTTTTCCTCTTACTGCCGCTAAGTCTGCGGACAGCCCCGCAAAACAGCACAGGCCTTCCAGGCCCCTCCCGTCTCTCCTTCCGCAAAGCGTCCCTTCCCCAATATTTTTCAAATTTAATGCTTTAATTCGGCAAAGCAGTGTGTTATACTATTGATTAATGAATGTTATGTTGAAGGAGGTTTTTACGATGATTTGGGCAAAGGAAGAGACTCTGCCAAGAGCTGAGATTGAAAAGATTCAATTGGAACGTTTACAGGAGACGGCAGCATATATTTATGAGAGGGTAGAACCTTATCGCAGAAAGATGGATGAGGCTGGCGTGAAGCCGGGAGATATTCAGAGCCTGGAAGATTTAAAGAAGATGCCATTTACATATAAAGCAGACTTCAGAGATCATTATCCGGACGGACTGTTTGCGGTGGATAAAAAGGACATTGTCAGATACCATGCAAGCTCAGGGACTACGGGCAAACCAACCGTAGTGGCTTATACACAGCATGATCTGGATGTCTGGCTGAACAATGTGGCAAGAATGGCATGTATGGGTGGTGCCACATCTGAAGATGTGGCTCAGATTGCATTTGGATACGGCACCTTTACCGGGGCGCTGGGACTGCACGGAGGCTTGGAAAAACTAGGGGCATCCGTAATTCCAATGTCTTCAGGCAATACAAATAAGCAGATTATGTTTATGCAGGATATGGGCGTGACGCTGCTGGTAGCAACGCCTTCCTATGCGCTTCATCTGGGCGAGATATTAAGAGAACGGGGGATTGACCCTTCAAAGGATCTGAAGATTCATATTGGCCTGTTTGGCGGCGAAGGAATGACAGAGCCTATGCGAGATGAGATGCATAAAGTCTGGGGAGAGCAGTTTTTCTGTACCCAGAACTACGGAATGAGTGAACTGTGCGGGCCTGGGGTATCCGGCGAATGTACAGAATTATGCGGTATGCATATCAATGAAGACTGGTTTATTCCCGAGATCATTGATCCTGAGACAGAAGAAGTACTGCCGGCCGGTGAGACTGGTGAACTTGTCATAACCTGTCTGGGGAAAGAAGCACTTCCGCTTGTCCGCTACCGTACAGGAGATCTGACAAAACTGATGTATGAGCCATGTAAATGCGGCAGAACAACAGTGCGCATGGAGAATCTTTCCGGACGTGCCGATGATATGCTTGTAATCCGTGGAGTCAATGTATTTCCTACTCAGATAGAGGAAGTCCTTTTAAGAATCGAAGAGATCGGGCCGCATTACGAGATTCTGGTTGAGAGAAAGAACCGGCTGGATGTTATGACAATTTCTGTTGAGCTGATCGATGACAGACTGCTGGACAGCTACGCGAAGTTAAGCGAACTGGAACAGAGCATCAGATCAGAGCTGAAGTCACAGCTTGGACTTGCAACACAGATCAGGCTGGTTGCCCCGAACTCCCTTAAGAGATTTGAGGGCAAGGCAAAGAGAGTAACAGATTTACGAAAGGATGGATTATAAGATATGTCAGAGAAAGTGATTATGTTAGGCAATGAGGCGATTGCCCGAGGGGCTTATGAAGCCGGAATAAAGGTGTCCTCTGCCTATCCGGGAACCCCGAGTACAGAAATCAGTGAGTACATGGTTCAGTATAAAGATACCTTTTATGAAGAATGGGCGCCGAACGAAAAGGTGGCGACAGAAGTAGCAGTGGGGGCAAGCATCGCCGGTGTACGTGCCATGGCGTGCATGAAACATGTCGGCCTGAATGTGGCTTCCGACCCGTTGTATTCCGTATCCTACATGGGAGTTAACGGCGGACTCGTGCTTACCGTTGCTGACGACCCGGGTTTATACAGCTCCCAGAACGAGCAGGATACCAGAATGGTAGCAAGGGCTGCGCAGATTCCGGTGATCGAGCCTTCTGACAGTGCAGAGGCAAAGGAATTCATAAAGGCAGCCTTTGAGCTGAGCGAAAAGTTCGACAGACCGTTTATATACCGGATCACCACCAGACTGGCTCATTCTCAGGGACTGGTAGAACTCTGTGACAGAGAAGAGATCGAAGACAAACCGTACGTAAAAGATATCCGTAAAAATGTTATGATGCCGGGCAACGCCAAGATGCGCCATGTGGAAATCGAAAAGCGCAATAAAGAGCTGGCGGAGGCTGCAAATACGCTGTCTATCAATACAGTTGAAATGAACGACACTAAAATGGGCGTTATTACAAGCGGTATCCCATATCAGTACGTAAAAGAGGCACTTCCGCAGGCATCTGTATTAAAACTGGGAATGGTTAACCCGCTACCAAGGAAGATGATTGAAGAATTTGCCGCAAAGGTAGATACACTGTATGTCGTGGAAGAACTGGATCCAGTCATTGAGGAGCAGGTTAAGTCCTGGGGAATCAAAGTGATTGGAAAAGAAATCTTTACCGTACAGGGAGAATACAGTGCAAACATGCTGCGCAAAGCGATCTTAAAAGAAGACCTGGATATCAAGTCCCCTGCAGACGCTCCGCAGCGTCCGCCAATCTTATGTCCGGGATGTCCTCACCGCAGCGTATACCACGTGTTGAAAAAGCTGAAAATGCATGCTGCCGGAGATATAGGATGCTATACTCTGGGTGCAGTTGCGCCTTTGAGCGTGGTTGATACAACCATGTGCATGGGTTCCAGTATTTCCACTCTGCATGGAATGGAAAAGGCAAAGGGCAAGGAATACATCAAAAACTGGGTTGCAGTGATCGGCGATTCTACATTTTTACATACAGGTGTTAACTCTTTGATGAATATGGTTTATAATAATGCTACAGGGACCGTTATGATTCTGGACAATTCCACCACGGGAATGACCGGCCATCAGGATCACGCAGCTACAGGAAAGACACTGCAGGGAGATCCGACTTACGCCATTGATATTCCGAAGCTGTGCCGTGCAATAGGTGTGAATCATGTGACGGAGGTGAATGCATTTGACCTGGAGACTCTGGAGAAGACGATTAAGGAAGAAGTAGCAAGAGATGAAGCGTCAGTGATCATCACCAAATCACCTTGTGTTCTTTTGGACAAATCCAAAAAGCCGCTCTATATTGCACACGAAGATAAATGTAAAAAGTGCGGTATGTGTATGAAGCCAGGATGTCCTGCAATGACGAAAAATGCAGACGGAACCATCCATATTGACGATACAATGTGTACGGGATGCGGTCTGTGTGAATCCTTATGTAAATTTGATGCAATAGAACTGGTAAAGGCGGGTGAATAATCATGGCAACAAAGAATATTATGATCGTAGGCGTAGGCGGCCAGGGAACCCTGCTTACCAGCAGAATACTGGGAGGACTTACCATTGCAGGCGGCTATGATGTGAAGCTTTCTGAGGTACATGGAATGGCGCAGAGGGGCGGCAGTGTTGTTACATTTGTGCGCTATGGCGAAGCGGTGGCAGAGCCCATCGTGGAAGAAGGACAGGCGGATGTGATCATCGCATTCGAACGTCTGGAAGCTCTGCGTTATGCTCATTTTCTGAAAAAGGACGGTGTTCTGATTGTCAATGACTGGCGGATTGACCCCATGCCGGTTGTGATCGGCGCGGCAGAATACCCGGAAAACATCCTGGAAACTCTGGAGAAAGATTACAAGATCTACAAAGTAAACGCAACAGAAGAGTCCAGAAAGCTTGGCAATCCAAAGGTATTCAATCTGATTGTACTGGGCGTGGCAGCACAGCATATGGATTTCACAAAGGAACAGTGGTACGAAGTGATCGAAAAAACGGTGCCTCCAAAGACAATTGAGATCAACAAAAAAGCATTTGACGTAGGTTACACATTATAAGGTAAAGGCGGTGAGAGGATGATTAAACAGTTATCAGTATTCGTGGAGAACAGACCGGGCAGTCTGATGAATGTCACGTCGGCTTTGACGGAAGCACATATCAATATACGGGCGATCGCTTCATTTGATACGCCTGAATTCGGCATTCTCAGGCTGGTAGTAGATAAACCGGCTGAAGCAAAAACATATCTGACAAGCAGAGGATTTGTTGTTAGAATTCATGACGTGATTGGTGTGGAGCTCAAAGACGAAAAGGGAAACCTGAACCGGATGCTCTCCATACTTGCAGAGGGCGAGATTAACATCAATTATATTTATTCTTTTGTAATCCGTGAGGGAAGAGCGCCGGTTATGGTATTCAACACAGATGATTATGAGAAAGCGGCGAAGGTGCTGAGTGCTGCTGATGTGAAAATCGTGGAAGAAGCGGATTTATAGAATTACGGAAATAAGGGAAAAACAGATAAGGAGTTAACTAAAATGGCGGCAGTGACATTAGAAAACTGGAAAGAGCGGATATTAGACCCGAAAATAGAGTGCATGAGCAGCGACGAGATGGCTGCTCTGCAGAGCAAACGTCTGGCTGATGTAGTAGAAAGAGTATACAACAATGTTGATTTCTACCATAAGAAGATGAAAGACCTTGGAGTAGAACCTGGAGACATCAGAGGAATTGAGGATATTAACAAACTTCCATTTACAACCAAAGAAGACCTGAGGGACAACTATCCGTTCGGGCTTCTGGCGATTCCGAAAAAGGATGTAGTACGGGTGCAGGGGACATCAGGAACGACAGGAAAGCTGACACTGGCTTCCTATTCACAAAAAGATGTGGATGTGTGGGGCGAATGTGTTGCTAGATGTCTGTCAATGGCAGGGCTGACGGATGAAGATATCATTCATGTATGCTATGGATACGGATTATTTACCGGAGGAATGGGCCTGGATTATGGTGCAGAGGCACTTGGTGCGACGGCGATTCCTATGTCAGCCGGAAACACAAAACGCCAGATGATGTGTATGGAAGATTTCGGCTCAACAGCATTCGCATGTACGCCTTCTTATGCGCTGCATCTTGCTGAATCTCTGCAGGAAGCAGGAGCCGTGGATCGTCTGAAGCTGAAAGCGGGCATTCACGGCGCTGAGCCATGGACCGAAGAGATGCGCAAGAAAATCGAAAGCATTCTTCATATTAACTGCTTTGATATTTATGGATTATGTGAGATTACAGGACCAGGTGTGGCACAGGACTGTATCCATCACAAAGGCCTGCATATTAATGTTGACTACTTCTATCCTGAGGTGCTCAATCCGGTAACGCATGAAGCCTGCGCAGATGGTGAGACTGGCGAACTGGTATTTACCACACTGGCAAAAGAGGCAATGCCGCTGCTGAGATACCGCACGAAGGACCTTACAAGTATTGACCACAGCACCTGTGACTGCGGCAGAACGACTCCGAGGATCTCCAAGTTTACAGGACGTACCGATGATATGAAAGTCATCCGCGGCGTCAATGTATTCCCGACACAGGTTGAGACGGCACTTCTCAGCATGGGAGGCGCGGTTGCTCCGCATTACCTCATGATTGTGGACAGAGAGGATAACCTGGATGTCCTGACTGTTATGGTAGAGGTCGATGAGAGTATGTTCTCCGACGAGATCAGAAAACTGGATGCGCTGAAAGCGAAGATCGGTGCAGTACTGAAGCAGGCACTTGGAGTTTCAGCCCGCGTAAAGCTGGTTGAGCCAAAGACAATACAGAGAAGCGAAGGAAAAGCAGTACGTGTAATTGACAAACGTAACCTGCAGTAGAGGAGGTAAGCACGATGGGTATCACAATACAACAATTATCAGTATTCTTGGAAAATCGAGAGGGACGTCTGGATGAAGTGCTTGCAGTGCTGGCCAGCAACGATGTTAATATCGTTGCGCTGAGTCTGGCAGATACATCAGATTACGGAATGCTCCGCATGATTGTATCAGACCCGAACAAGGGGAGAGCGGTGCTCAAGGACAATGGAATCACAGCAATGCTGACGGACGTGGTGGCACTTCGGGTACCCCACGCAACAGGCTCCTTAAGCAAAGCAATGCATCAGATTGTAGAAGGCGAGGTAAACATTGAATACATGTATGCGTTTGCAAACGGAGAAGATGCATCTGCAGTTTTAAAAACTGACGATCCGGCCAGAGTAGTTGATATACTTAGAGGCAGCGGATTTGACGTCTGGGAGGCAGCAGAGGCCTATGTTTCCAATATTGCCCTGTAGAATAGAAGAGCAGGACAGATGACAGGAGCAGTATCACTTATTATTCGAGTGATACTGCTCCTGTAAAATTTGTTCCTTTTTGCGTCTTAACCCTGCATCCTGTGAAAGGCGGCTTTTGCATTATCAGTTAATAATACAGTCTATCTTATATGATTCCAATATATCTGCAACATGCTGCATTTGTTCATCGGAAGGCGCTTGTACGTCAGGAAGAGGATATACACTTCCAAGCCGTTCGTGTTTTGTCGTCCCCAGCTTGTGATAGGGGAGGATGTTAACCCTGGCAAAACCATTTTCCTTACAGAACTTACCGATTGCATGGATATTCTCGTCGGAATCCGTGCATCCGGGGATAATTGGGCAGCGGAGACATGCCTTTTCGGGACAGGTGCGTCCGATGAGGCGGAGATTCTCCAGGATCTGCTTATTGGTGACTCCGGTCATCTCTATATGTTTCTGATCATCAATAATCTTGATATCTGTCAGATACAGATCGATATATGGCATGACCTTTTCAAGGCTCCGGGCGGGTACACACAGCTCTGATTCAAGAACCGTATTGATTCCTTCGCTCTTGCAGCGCCGCAAGAGCTCTGTTACAAAATCAGCATAGACAAGAGGATCCCCTCCTGAGAGTGTGATTCCGCCTTTTCCAGCGTAGTAGGATGCATCTCTGTGTACCTTTTCCATAATATCATCGACCGTCATCCATTTACCGGTAATATCCAGTGCGTTCTGAAGGCACATTTCCACACAGTCATGAGTCTCACAGTTATCACATTTTTCCCGGTCATGACGGACAAACCCGAATGCCTCGGCTTCTTCCTTTGTTTCATATGCCGTAACCGCATCATGAGGACATACTTTTGCACAGAGCATACATCCAACACATTTCATTTTCGTATAGAATAATTGCGGAACTGCCTTTTGCCCTTCAGGATTGGCACACCAAAGACAGGTAAGCGGGCACCCCTTAAAAAATATGTTGCTGCGGATTCCCGGACCATCATGCGTGGAAAAACTTTGTATATCAAAAACTAATGCCTTCATTTCATTTTTATTTTCCATATTTATATGTCTCATCCAATTCTCCTTGTCAGAGAAAAATGGATCATTCTCCTTTCTCATTTCTCCGCTATACCAATATGGATTTAGATCCGGTAAAACATAACGGCAGGGGAGCAGCGGGAAAATAAATATCCCCGCTCCTGCTGTCTAATACCAGGAAACTATTTGTCTACTTATCGCCCCACACTTCTTTTCTGGACGGCTGTTTCACGATATTAACAAAGAAACATGCGACAAGATAGAATATGACAGAGATCCAGATTGCTACGAAGTAACTGCCTGTTGCATCACGGAGTGCGCCTGCAACGTATGGTCCCAGGCCTGCTCCGCCTGCCATACCAACCAGTGAGATAAGTCCCCATGCCGGAGGCATCTCTTTACGGCCAAGGATAACTCCGACATATCCGGCTACTGTCGGAATATACATACCATATACAAGGCCAAAGAGAAGTGCATATACCAGGAATGCCCAGTGGCTTTGTCCGCCGTTTGCCGTCAGTTTAACACCATAGTTCAGCCACAGCGCCATGATCGCACATCCAACATAAGAGAATGTCAGAACTCTCTTACGTGCTTTGATCGGATCTCCCAGTTTCTTTGTAAGATTATCAACATACCCGCCTACAACGATTGCGGAAATCAGGAACATCAGGCCGATAAGACAATAAATATAAGTAGCAGGAAGTTTATCATAACCAAGATCTTTTGTTACGTAGTTGATAGAGTGCGAAAATACGATAAACTCGGCAAAGTTAGAGAAGAACCATAACAGTGAAAGCATCCAGAATGATTTGTGTTTTACTGCCCATTTAAATGGAACATAGAATTCTTCTTTTTTCTGGCCCTGATCTTCTTTTGACAGCTTCGCCATGAAATTGTCATAACCCAGCGGCTTCTGTCCGAAGGCCTCTGGTTTACTCTTGGTAAACTGTGCCGCGATTGTAATACCAACTATCAGGACAACACCGAACACCCGCATCATGAACTGCCATGAAGCAGTTGACATCAGAATCATAGAAAGGAGAGGCCCGATACTCATGGCAACGCCGGCAGCAGCTGTTGTAAGACCCATTGCAAGGCCTAATTTTTCCATGAACCACTGACGTACCATAGAAGTAATAGGTGCCCAGAATGCACCGGATCCGATACCGGCAATCACACCGTAGAATAACCAGTACTGCCAGGGCTCTTTTGCGAAACTGCAAAGGAATAAACCAACCCCCATAATGATACCATGTATACTATAAGTAAGGCGGCAGCCGAGCTTATTAATATAAGTACCAACTAAAAATGCAAACAGTCCGTACATGACCATGAAGATTGAACTTCCTGCTGAGACAGCAGCGGTCGACCATCCGGTAGCCTCAACCATTCCATTAATTAATGTTGCAAACGAACCACGTATTGTCATATGGAACAAAACAATTGCAAATGCTGCCCCCGTGACTGACCAGCCGGAAAATTTCACATTTTTTTCACTCATTTTCATTCCTCCTCATCGATAATTTTAAAAGAGGAGGAGAATGAACTCCCCTCCTCCAGGCTTATAAAAGCATCTTATCAATCAATAAGTTTACACCTGATTGTACTCTGTACGGGCAATAACCTCGTCCTGAATCGGTTTGCCAAGTTCGCACCAGTAAGCGCTGAATCCGGCAACACGAACCATCAGTTCACGGTAGTTTTCCGGATGCTTCTGTGCATCACGGAGCATATTGGAATCAACGATATTGAACTGGACATGGTAACCGCCATTGTTGAAGTATGATTTAATAAAGTCTACAAAGTTCCTGCTTCCTTCGTCTCCGCGGATTGCATTCGGATGAATCTTCATATTGAGCTGAACACTGCGGTACTCTGTAGGATCAAGTTTCACTCCGGAATTCAGAAGTGCGATAGGTCCGTTCGTATCTGTTCCAGGTGATGCAGAGAGAATACCATCACAGAGTGTAACTCCTGAAAGACGGCCATCTGCTGTAGCCCCGGTAACACGGCCATGCGGGCCATGAGCAGATATAGACAGTGCTGCAGTCAGCCAGCGATATCCAAGATATGTAATCTCTGATGCACAAACTCTGTCATAGTCATGCCACAGATCTACAAAGATATTGTCTACATAATCATCGTCATTACCGAATTTCGGCGCTTCAAGGATATCCTTATGGATCTTCGCATATTTCATATGCAATGAAGGCTCGATTTCCTGATTAAGCATAGAGAAGTTGCCGGCAACAGCGCCAACCTTATAGCCAAAGTTGTTGTCTATCGCTTCTTTGAATTCCTCGAACGTATATTTCTTTTCATCCCAGATAAGTTTCTTCATGGCAGCCAAACCATTGCAGACGTTTACTGTTCCAGAATCAAGCAGTGTAACTGACTTGTTGTAGCGGCATCCATTATCATCCTGCGGACGTCCCACCGCTACACAATCATGCATCAGCACAGAGCCTGCGATCTTCGGATGAATCCCGCGGCAGATGCCGATAACGAAATCCCAGTAACGCATGTAAACTCTCATATAATGCTCACGGATCAAAACGAAGTTATCCCAGACATCCTGATAACAGGTGATCGGTTTACAGCCTGTGAAACAAACTTCACCGGTTCTCGGATCAACACCGTTATTTAATGCCAATTCGAAAGTTTTTCCTTCATTATAGAATGCAGGATGGTTAATACCATGAGTCGTACCCTGCATACCAATTTCTACACATCCGGCAATACTAACATCTCTTGCATCCTCCAGCGTGATATTCTCCTCCGCATGGCACCAGAGAAGATGCTGAACCTGCATATCATAATTGAACCATGCAGGATATCCGCATCCGGCCTTTGTTGTCTCTGCAGCTTTCATGAGCAGATGTTCCGAAGTCTTGGAGCTCACAAGAATGCCGAGCGTCGGTTGTGGTGTCGGGATATTTACACCTGCCTCAAGAATCATATCCTCTAATTCATTATCAATACATTGCCCGGTCTTCGGATCCAGCCCGCCCACTGTCATATGCTGGAAGGAGTTGGACGATGCCATAGCTGCCCATGCTGATGGAGTGATATATTCTTCAGAACTGAACTTAATTCTCATGATTTCCCAAAGTTCAAGAGCCTCATCTTTTGTTATACGCCCAGCCTCAAGATCCGCCTTATATAACGGATATAATAATTTGCCCCAGTGTGCAGGAGAAAGTCCGAGAGAAATGGAATCGTTCCATACCATCAGATGTCCGAGCCATGCAGCCTGCAACCCTTCTCTAAATGTACGGGCCGGTTTTGCAGGAGCCCATTCAAGACCTTCTGCCATCAGAAGCAGTTCACTCTTACGAGGCTCAAGTGCGGTCTCAGCCTGGCGGCGTGCGTCATCAGCATAATGCTTTGCCCATGTTATGATTGCTTCACAAGTATAGATACAAGCCTGCCAGAAGTAGATTTTCTCTGCGCCCTCCTTTTTGATTGGCTGTTCTTCTTCCAGATGGCGCTTACACTCTGCAATCACATCTTCCAGACCACGCTCAACGATAATGTCATATGCCGGTGTCCAACGTCCGTCACAGCCGGATGCAAGACCGGAGCCAGGGAATATACCAACTTTCTGTGCCAGCTTCAGATCTTTATAATATGGGAAGGATTCTTCCATAACCTTCTCGGATACATCCTCTATAGAACGTGTGCTCCAATATTTCAGGCACTCTCTCATAGGCTCAACTTCTTCTTCACGGATAGAGAACAGCTGTCCTAATTTGATCCAGCCCTCTTCCTTGATGTTATGAGCATCATCATCACCGCTGACAGAGAAGAGTTTTGCTTCCTCATCCTCCGCCATATTCAGAAAATCGATCATGAATTTAGTAGAGAATTGAGGATACATTGTTGCACCACGGGTAAAACGTGTCTTGGAACCAACAATCACTTCATCTTCTTTTACGGTTGCATCCATATTTTCGATCATATACTTGTATGAAAGACCTCGGCGGATATACAACGGCATACCATCATATTTTTTCCACGCTTCTGTATATAACAATGGCATCTGTCCGTCAAAACGGCACTTGGAATTCAGAAAATGGTCAAACAGTCTCTCTGTGCGGTCAGTAGATGGTGCACCGACGACTTCTTTTTCGACAAAGTCTGTTATCTCCTTATCTGCATCAGCTGCTGGCGGCCATGCTACAGTTTTTCCAGTTTCCAACATTTCAAGAACGCGAGATTTTGCTTTTTCCATATCGTGTAATACCTCCTCTTTTTTGCTTTTTTTCATTCGAAAGTCCGGATTCTTTCTATGCACTAAGCTATGTCCTCAGTATAATATAAAAAAATATATTTGAAAATTAGGATATATATCTATTTTTATCTGAAAATAAAGAGAAATAATTCGAATTATGTACCATTTATCTAAATATAATTACATGGTATTATTACACTGTTTTACGTGGTCAAAAGTATTAGAGTGGATTCAATTTAGTACTTATGTCCAATTCTTTTTAATGCATATCTGTGGTATTGTATAGTTGATGGATTATTAAGTCCGCAAAATGCAATGTCCTGTAATAAGCCTTGGATTCCACGGGCTATGGACAATTGGGCAGCACCGTCAAGATTACTTTTAGTCAAAAAATCCTGTCTTACGACCGCATATCTTATGAGGAGGACTTCCTATGACCCCCAAGCAGACAAGCTTCGCATACGCCCTGGCAAAAATACAGCAGTTACAGGATATGTATTCCAAATACTTTCAAGTGTCTATCACAATTTACAATGCAGAAAACCAGTCTGTCACGATCCCTTCCAATCAGATCCCTTTCTGCAACAGTAAGCTCTCTGCAACTGACACCGTATGCCACATTTTTTCAAAACGGCTCACTCAGCGGCCACCAGAATCATTAACCGTAACAACCTGCCCCTATCAGTGTTTTTATGCTATTGCGCCCCTGGGGCTTCCTTTGGATATCGCTGACACAGAGACGGTAAATTATTACATCATTATTACTCAGCCCCGGCATCAAAATACCGAAGACCTGTTTACTTCTTTTGATGCGATTGAATCTATTTCTGCCGACCCTGGAACCATGGATTTCCATGAGATTGCCAACCTGATTGTATCCAGCTTCGATATCATATTTTCTCTGATGTCTACTAACGAACTTGCACAGACATTGCATAAGAAAGATAAAATTAAGATTAATAAAGATGCTCTCAGCGAGTTAACCTCCCGCGAACGTGAAATTATCCATCTTGTAAGTATTGGAATGTCCAACCAGCAGATAGCCGGCCAGCTGCAGATCAGTGAGCATACTGTAAAAGCACACATCAGTAATATTCTTAAGAAACTGAGCCTTAACAACCGCACACAGCTTGCAATTTACGAGATGCTGAATTAACTGCCGGGTCTGGAAAGAGAGGGATTATGCGGAGAAAACCGATTGCGTTTTACATCTATATATCATTTTTATTTATCCTTATCCTGACACTCGTAACACTTGGCAGTATCATCGCTTACCATAATTATAAAACAGCCAATAAAGGAGTTATATCACGCCTGGATGTTGCACTCAGTGTTGCCAAAGACCAGATGCTTATCCATGAGACTGCCATTGAACATACCCTGGCCGGACTCGGTAATTGTAATGAGCTTAATTCATTAATAGCCGGTAAAGATTATCATGCCATGGGCGAACTGCTTAAGCGTGCAGATAACCAGGAACCCGGTTATTACCTGGTTGTTGATGAAAACGGCACCATCTTGTGCAGTGCGGACCACCCGGCCGGAGCAACCTGGGAACTGAGATATATTCTTGATTTCTTTGAAAATAATTCAGCTCCTTTACGTACGACAGAGATCCTATCTGCAGATTCTGTAAATCACGCCTTACCGTCTTTCAGACAAAGCGTACAATTAAATGAAAAATCCGACAATATTCCTGCACTGCTGCGGCTTGTCCTCTTTCCGATCTATGACGGAACGAAGCTGCAGGGAGCAATTGTCGGCGGTTTTCTGATCAATAACAACAATACTCTGGCACATGATTATACATCCGCGGTTCCTGACACTTATCTGTCCGTCAGCACCGGGGATGGGATGCGTATTTGTTCTAATATTGATATAGGCAATTTCTCTTATCTGGAAGGCTCTTTTCAGAACAGTGAACTCTACGAAACAACAAATGCAGGAAAGCGCTGGCAGGGCAAAATCCTCATGGATGAAAGAAGCGAATATGGAATCATTGTAGCTGATCCGCTGTATAACATTAAACATGAAGTGGTTGGGAATATCGGGGTTGGAGCTCCTACTTATCTGTTTGCAGATCTCGGATACAACGATCTGTTATTTATCGTCATGATAACACTCTTTTTGATTTTCATAGGCGCTTTTGTCCTTCGCGTTCTCTGCTACAGAATTACAGCTCCTCTCCACAAGCTGCAAAAATTCTCGCGTTCTATTGCAAAGGACAGTACACCTCCGAACAATATCTTCTGGGATAACTGGTTTGTACCAATAGAGATACAGGAGCTCTCCGAAGACCTGCTTACCATGTCTCAGAAATTAATTGCTGAGAATCTGATTCTGGAAGAACGCGTACAGGAACGGACCCAGTATCTTATACATACAATAGAAGAATTAGAAGAAGCAAACAAGTGCAAATCCGCTTTTCTTGCCAATATGTCACATGAACTGCGTACACCGCTCAATTCAATCATAGGATTTGCTTCTATTCTTCATGATGAATTATTTGGGGAACTTAACGAAAAGCAGAAACAATATATTTTTGTCATTCTGGACAGCGGCAATCATCTGCTTGCATTGATTGACGATATATTACACTTTGTAAAACTGGACAGACATGTCGAGACTATCTCCCTGAAGGAGGTAAATGTCAATGACATAATAGAGAACGTTTCAATGTCGGTCATGCCGTTAGTCCAGAGCAAGGACCAAAAGCTTGTAATAGATATAAAACCGGAAGACACCGGACTCACGGCCATGTGGGATGCACAGAAGATCCGCCAGCTGCTGTTGAATATGTTATCGAATGCGATCAAATTCACACCGGAAAACAAAGAAATCCGAATTCAGTTTCGTCCGGCAAATGAAGCTGCCTATTTTATCAGTGTGATTGATAATGGGATCGGAATAGAAGATGAATTCAAGAAAAAAGTTTTTCATCCTTTTGAACAGGTTAATTCAAGTTTTACCCGCAATTATCAGGGGGTAGGCCTGGGACTGGCAATATGCAGAGAGCTGGTTGAGATGCATCAGGGCAGAATCTGGCTGGAAGATAATCCATCCGGCGGACTAATTGTTCATGTCGTATTACCGGTCCGTCCGTCTGTATCAGGAAATGGTAATCTCTCCGAAAATTAAATAATTGTATTGACCGCAGGCTGATTGCCTGCGGTTCTTCATATGGCGGGATATTGTCTGATATGGTTCCTTCCTTCGGAATGACCTGAATTTTTTCATCACAATAAAGCGCTCAAGAACATTTGCTACAGCGCTTCTTCGGCGGTCAGCCATTCCATGCTTACCCCCAGTACTTTTGAAAATATTTTCAGTTCATAATCTGTTACAAATCTTGTTCCTTTCTCTATACGGCTTATGCTGTCTCTTTCTAATGTGATACCCTCAAGCTGAATCAGCGCAGCCAGATCATTTTGCGTAATCCGTCTTTTTAAGCGTGTTAATCGTATTCTTTCGCCGCATAAATTTTTCTTTCCCCTGTACATATAAATTTTCATTTTTTTATCGCCCCGTAAATGTGCTAATGATCAGAATTTTTCTTGACTTTAACATATTTTACACGCATAATTGTGTTAAAGATCAGAATTTCCTGCTTTTATATAGGAAAGTTAGGAAAGGGGTACTGTCTTGAAAAAGTACAGGCTCTTAGACAAAAAGCGGGGTAAAGTGCGGGTTTACATATGAAGGAGGATTTACATGTCTAAAATATTAGTTGTCGAGGATGACGTCGCAAGTCAGATACTAATGACAGATATTCTGGAAAAGTACGGATATAACGTTGTTGTTGCAATGGATGGCCTGGAAGCAATCAGCCTCGCAGAAAAAGAAAAGCCAGATCTGGCAATCGTGGATATTATGCTCCCTACGCTCAACGGCTACCAGGTATGCGAGCGCCTGCGCTGTCTTCCGCAGTGTAAAGAGCTTCCGGTTATCATCTTGACTGCACTGAATGAAGACCAGCATAGAATCCGTGCGCTGGAAGCCGGTGCCATAGATTTTCTGAGCAAACCTTTCAAACGCGTTGAACTGCTGACTAAGATCAAGGCAGTTCTTCTCATGCAGGAAGATAAAACGAATATGATTTCTTTTGATAAGATTACGCAGGGATTTTTATATGCTCTTTCACAGCGGAAACCCGATATCCAGATAAGCAATCTGCGATGCGCCTACTTTACAAAACGTCTTGGTATTACACTGGGACTCTCATCGAAAGATCAATTAACACTGCATTATGCGGTTCTTCTGAGAGATATCGGATATCTTTCTTTTCCGGGTGAGATTTCAGATCTGGGAAATGACAGCGACAGGCACACTGTTCTGGGAGCTGAAATTGCGGAAAAATTCCTGCCGGATGATATTAATATGATCATCCGTTATCACCACAGTAATCTTACGGATGCTGAATTCCCGAGGAATCTTTCCGAGACATCCGCAGTACTTCTTAACATTGCAATAGTATGCACACGTTTTGAATACTTAATGAAATCCGGAGATGCTTCACTGAATGATGTGCATAATATTCTGCGCCATGAGAGCGGCCTTGGACTCTGGCCGCAGAAAGAGCTGGAACTGCTGATTCAGCTGACACAGTAGAAGCAGAGTGGATCCGTCAGGGGATCAGTTGATGCAAGAATAGAGTTTCGCTTGCGAAACTCTAATTTATTCCGCAAAAAAAAGTACCCGGAAATTCCGGGTACTGCTTTTTTTAATCTCATTTCTCTGTAATTCTTTTAAATATTAAATCTAATTTATATTTAAAGGTACATTTAAAATTCTGATTAAAGTTTTGTTACATTGACTGCCTGGGGTCCTTTAGCACCATCTGTTACATCGAATTCAACTGCCTGGCCTTCTTCTAAAGATTTGAATCCATCCATCATTAATCCTGAGTAGTGTACGAATACATCATTTCCTTCTGAATCAGAGATGAATCCATAACCTTTTTGGTTGTTAAACCATTTTACTGTACCTGTCATTGTGTTGCCCTCCATAAATAAAAAAATAAATAATAAAGTATTCGCAATGCTCATTTCAGTACTGAACAATGCTGTATTAGCGTAGCATATTTAACAATGAAAGTCAACGTTTTTATAAAAAGTTCCGTAAAAATATACAAAAACTGTCGAAAAAATGCGGATTATCTGTGAACTGCGTGGTTATTTGAAAAAGTAAGATTGTTTTTTACGAGTTTTTTGTTTAAAATATAAGTGTAAGAAAAACAAAGGAGCGAATCATAAAATGAAAATGTCGACAAAGGGGCAGTATGCTCTGGAGATCGTTGCGGATCTGGCAATGCATTCCAGCAAGGAGCATCTTGAGAGCCTGAAAAATATAGCAAATAGAAGAGATTTATCCGAGAAGTATCTGGAACGCATTATAAAAGCCCTGCGGGAAAAAGGGATCGTGAAAAGTGTCCGTGGTGCCTATGGGGGATACTGTCTTGAAAAAGCGCCGGAAGACCTGATGGTGCTGGAGGTCCTGACGGCGGTAGAGGGAGAGCTCACCCCGGTACACTGCCTCACCAGGGAGAGCAACTGCGGGATAGACTGCGGATTGTGCCCAACAAGAAACACCTGGTCAGACATGTGGAGTGTCATGAAGGGGGCTGTGGAGCAGGTGACGGTTGCGGATATTGTGAGGGCAGCGGACCCCAAGGGTGGAGCCTGAACGGGGACTGACGGAAGCGGATGTCTGTATGGAATACATAAAGCGAGATTAGCAGCAGTAAGAGGAAACACACAAAATCAGCCGGACAAAAGTTGATTTTGTGTGTTTCCTCTTACTGCTGTTTAGCGTAGCGTCAGTATACCATACAGACATCCGCTTCCGTCAGCCCCCGCCCCACGCCAGGCGCCCCCTACCCAGCAAAATATTTCTCCTAAAATTTCTTGACATGGAAGGAAAAAGGGTGTATAACATTAAACATATAATACTTATCAAAATAGTAGGATATAGAAAACGGAGGTGTTATATGAAGGTATCTACAAAAGGAAGATATGGACTCCGGGCACTGGTGGATATGGCGGCTAATTCTCAGGAAGGGCCTATTTCACTGATACAGACGGCAAAGCGGCAGAACATTTCACTGAATTACCTGGAACAGGTATTTGGGGTTCTGAGGAAAGCCGGTATTGTAGTGAGTGTGAAGGGCGCCGGCGGAGGTTATAAGCTGGCCCGAAGTGCAGACAGCATTACAGTGAAGGAGATACTGGAGGCCCTGGAAGGGGAATTTTCCATTATCGACAAGAACGGGGAAGAAGAGGCAGATCCGGTACAGAAAGCGATACAGGAGCTGGTTTGGGATGAGATTGACAATAAAGTCAACGAGTTCCTTGGAAAACGGACGCTTGCCCAGCTGGTGCGGGAGTACAGAGAAAATCTGGATTATAGTTCGAATATGTACTATATCTAGAAGGTTTTAACAGGAAGAGATTTTAAAGACGGAGCTTGTAAAGGGTAATTGACAGGAAAGTGAGGACAACGCAGATGAGCAGAGACAGAAAATTAAGATTTGAGACATTACAGTTACACGTAGGACAGGAACAGCCGGACCCGGCAACAGACGCCAGGGCGGTTCCTATTTACCAGACGACATCCTATGTATTCCGGGACTGTGAGCATGCGGCTCAGCGTTTTGGACTCGCTGATGCGGGAAATATATACGGAAGGCTGACGAACAGCACGCAGGATGTTTTTGAAAAGCGAATTGCGGCGCTGGAGGGCGGATCGGCGGCGCTCGGGGTAGCATCGGGTGCGGCTGCGATTACCTACACGTTTCAGAATCTGGCGAGACAGGGGGATCATATTGTAGCTTCGAAGTATATTTACGGGGGCAGCTATAACCTTCTGGAACATACACTGCCGGATCAGGGGATCACTACAACTTTTGTAGATCCTGACGTGGAAGGGGCAGTTGAAGCGGCGATTCAGGAGAATACAAAGGCAATATTCATAGAGTCCATCGGGAATCCAAACGCGAATCTGGTTGATA
Source organism: Clostridium sp. D5 (assembly GCF_000190355.1). Classification (NCBI taxonomy): domain Bacteria; kingdom Bacillati; phylum Bacillota; class Clostridia; order Eubacteriales; family Clostridiaceae; genus Clostridium; species Clostridium sp. D5. Next base: position 54,225 of record NZ_GL870814.1, read on the forward strand.
TCCAGAAGATCGCCGATATTGCACACCGGCACCAGATCGTTCTGGTAGTGGACAGCACATTTGCCACTCCATATCTGCTGAGACCCTTTGAATATGGTGCGGATATTGTAGTGCATTCTGCCACTAAGTTTATAGGAGGGCATGGAACCGCACTTGGCGGGGTAATTATTGAAAGCGGCAGATTTGACTGGAACGCTTCCGGAAAATATCCGCAGCTGACAGAGCCGGATCCAAGCTATCACGGTGTCCGTTTTTATGAAGTGGCAGGAGCCGCGGCGTTTGTAACAAGAATACGAGCGGTGATCCTCAGGGATACCGGTGCCACAATGGCACCGCTCCATGCATTTCTGTTCCTGCAGGGGTTGGAAACACTGTCTCTGAGGGTGGAACGGCATGTGGAAAACACATTGAAGGTCGTGGAATTTCTGCAGCTACATCCAAAGGTGGCGAGAGTGAACCATCCTGCGGTTTCTGACAGTCCGTATCATGAACTGTATCAGAAGTATCTCCCTAAGGGAGGCGCTTCGATCTTTACAATAGAAATAAATGGTTCAGAGGAGGATACAAAGAAATTCATAGATAACCTGGAGATCTTTTCCCTGCTTGCCAATGTTGCAGATGTGAAATCACTAGTGATTCACCCGGCCAGTACGACCCATTCCCAGATGACGCCCGAAGAGCTGGAGACTTCAGGGATCAAACCGAATTCCGTGAGGCTGTCAGTGGGAACAGAACATATAGATGATATCCTGTATGACCTGGAACAGGCATTAGATCAGATATAAGAAAGAATAAAAAGAGAATTGGAGGCAGTAAGAATGGCAAAAATATATAAAAGTGTAACAGAACTGGTGGGAAGAACCCCGATACTGGAAGTTTCCAACATTGAAAAGGAACAGAATCTGGAGGCACGTATTCTGGTGAAGCTGGAATACTTCAATCCCGCAGGAAGCGTCAAGGACAGGGTTGCCCTGAATATGATTGAGGATGCAGAGGCAAAGGGACTGATCAAACCAGGCGCAACGATTATAGAACCTACCAGCGGGAATACGGGGATCGGTCTGGCATCTGCAGCCGCGGCCAAGGGATATAAAGCGGTTTTTGTTATGCCGGAGACGATGAGTATAGAGAGAAGAAAGCTGCTGCTGGGCTATGGTGCAGAGATAGTCCTGACAGAAGGGGCGAAAGGAATGAACGGAGCCATTGCAAAGGCGGCGGAGCTGGAAAAAGAACGGGAGAATGCAATTGTGCTGGGACAATTTGTGAACAGTGCAAATCCGCAAATTCATACTAAAACCACGGGCCCGGAGATTTGGGAAGATACGGAGGGGCAGGTGGATATCTTCATTGCCGGTGTAGGCACCGGCGGAACGATTACGGGAACGGGCAGTTATCTGAAATCCAGGAAGCCGGACGTTCAGGTGATCGCAGTAGAGCCGTCCGGATCGCCGGTCCTCTCAGGCGGCAAGCCGGGACCACATGGTCTGCAGGGCATTGGTGCGGGATTCATCCCGGAAGTGCTTGATACAGACATTTACGAATTTGTGATCCAGGTGAAGGATGAAGAAGCCTATGCAGCGGCAAAACTCCTTGCAAAGAAAGAAGGGATACTGGTTGGAATTTCCTCCGGCGCAGCCCTGCATGCGGCAATAGAAACGGCGAAAAAACCTGAAAATAAAGGGAAGACTATCGTGGCACTCCTGCCGGATACCGGAGAAAGATATCTCTCCACTCCGCTGTTTGAATCATAACCCTGGAAAAACTGATGCGCGTGCGTTGGGGGCTGGGCGGACAGCCGGCCGCAGTCTGATATAGTCAGGGGCATTTGACAGCTCATATCCTGCATTTTGATCGGCAGGATATGAGCTGTGTAACGCTTCCGAAACATAAACCTTTCCACAGTTCAGTTACAAAGTGAAGTGAAATAATTTTAAGCAATTGAAAAAGTCAGAGATATGTTATATACTAATTGAAGTTAAAATAAAAAACAGGAGGAAAATTGTATCATGAAAGAATTCAAATATGTTATTACTGACCCGGAGGGAATTCATGCAAGACCGGCAGGGCTGCTGGTAAAACAGGCTGCAGGCTACAAATCTGCTGTTAAGATCGCGAAAGGCGAGAAGAGTGCTGATGCGAAAAGAATTTTTGGCGTAATGGGCCTTGGAGTTAAGACGGGGGAGGAAGTTACCATTACAGCTGAAGGTGAAGACGAAGAACAGGCAATCGCAGAATTAGAGGCATTTTTCAAGGAAAACTTATAAATTAAAGAGCACTTATCATTTGTTTATATAAGGGAAGGTATTATGATTACAATAACAGGTAAAAGCGTATTTGGTGGTGTATCCATCGGAAAGCTCTCTTTTTATAAGAGAAACCAGAAAGTGATTAAACGAACACACGTTGATGATGTGGAAGCCGAATGTACCCGCTTCCAGGAAGCAAAAACAACGGCGGTTGACCAGCTCAAAGGGCTTTATGACAAGGCGCTTGAGGACGTGGGCGAAGCGAATGCCATGATTTTTGAGATACATCAGATGATGCTGGAAGATTTGGATTATATTGAATCTATTGAAAATATTATACGTACCCAGGAAGTGAATGCAGAATTTGCCGTTGCAACAACAGCGGATAATTTCGCACAGATGTTTGCTTCCATGGATGATGCATATATGCAGGGACGTGCTGCGGACGTGAAGGATGTATCCGAGCGTGTTCTGGACATCCTCTGTGGTGTGGGTGAAAGTATGGCACAGACAGACGAGCCGTGTATTATTGCGGCAGACGATCTGGCTCCCAGCGAGACCGTTCAGCTGGACAAGAGTAAAGTGCTTGGATTTGCTACCATGTATGGTTCTTCCAATTCCCATACGGCAATCCTGGCAAGAACGATGAATATTCCGGCGGTTATTGGCCTGGGCGAGGAACTGGCAGCTCAGTATGACGGCAGGATGGCAGTGATTGACGGTTTTACCGGAATGCTGTATATCGATCCGGACGAGGAAACTTTGGACAAGATGCAGGAGAAGCGCGCGAAGGATCTCGAACAGAAGGCTCTTCTGGAACAGCTCAAAGGCAAAGAGAACATAACAAAGAGCGGCCAGAAGATGAAAGTATATGCCAACATCGGAAATGTATCCGATGTCGGCGCGGTTCTGAAGAATGATGCAGGCGGAATCGGTCTGTTCCGAAGCGAGTTCTTATACCTGGAGAATGACACATTCCCCACCGAGGAGCAGCAGTTTGCAGTTTATAAACAGGTTGCGGAGAATATGGCAGGCAAAAAAGTCATTATTCGTACTCTGGACATAGGGGCTGACAAACAGGTAGATTATTTCGGACTGGACAAGGAAGAGAATCCGGCGCTTGGTTACCGTGCGATCCGTATCTGCCTGACAAGGACAGAGATCTTCAAGACACAGCTGCGTGCGCTTTACCGTGCGGCAATGTTCGGCAATATCTCTATTATGTTCCCGATGATCATCTCTGTAGATGAGATTTACAGGATCAAGGAGATTATTGCAGAAGTTCAGAGCGAACTGAAGTCAGAAGGAATCCCGTTTAAAGAGAACGTGGAGACCGGTGTGATGATTGAGACGCCGGCATCCGTTATGATCAGCAGAGACCTGGCAAAGGAAGTGGACTTCTTCAGCGTAGGAACAAACGATCTGACCCAGTACACGCTGGCAATCGACAGGCAGAATTCTAAGTTGGATGCTTTCTATGATCCTCATCATCCGGCGGTGCTCGCCATGATTAAGATGGCGGCCGAGAACGCCCATGCAGAGGGCAAGTGGATCGGCATCTGTGGTGAGCTTGGGGCCGATCTGGAGCTGACGGAGGAATTCCTGAAGATGGGACTGGACGAGCTTTCCGTATCCCCATCCATGATACTTCCGCTCAGAAAACGCATCAGAGAATGCGAATAGAATAACAAAATGCATATTTTATATCAGCGTTTGATCACAACAATTAATGAAGAGACTGTCGGTACGACGGAATACCATATCGCCAGCCTGATGCTGGAGAATATCAACCAGCTGTATCAGATACCCATCGGAGAGATGGCCGCCCTGTGTAATGTGTCAAAGTCTACGGTATCCAAGTTTGTCAGAAGGATTGGCTTTGACGATTACACGGATTTTAAGCTGGAAGCAATGCGCCAGCGGGAAAAGGACGTCTATATCCGGGGAGTGGATTCAGTGAATATTACGGATTACATCCTGGAACATGGAATGGACCGGTATATCCAGGTGCTGGTAAACGATATCAGGAATCAGGCGGATTCCATTGATATGAAGAAGATAGAACGCCTTACAGAGGACATTCACAACTATGAGAAAATCGCTGCCTTCGGGGAGATTTATTCCGAGACAGCCGCTTTGAATTTCCAGTACAAAATGTCGTACTACAGAAAGTTTATTTATACAACGATTAATGACAGGAAGCAGGAGCAATATATTGCAGAGGCTGATGCGGATACACTGCTTTTGATTTTTTCAAATTCCGGGCGCTATATCAGTACCTTTTCAAAGCTGGACGGCGAGCCGGAAAAAGAATGTTTTAATAAAACAAAGGCGAGGGTAGTTCTGATCACATCCAATACCAACATGGAAAAGGATCCAAGGGTAGATATGTGTATTTTTCTGAAATACGAAGAACGGGTTCAGAACCATCCTATTCTTTATCAGTTTCTGATCGAACAGATCACGGCGAGATATCAGAAGAAGTATGGCTTCCCGGAGGATGTAATTATTAATTAGTCTGCGGTTTAGCTGTAAATAAAAGGATATAATAACAGAAGTTTAGAGAGAGTTTCCATTTTGCGAACTTTTTCGGAACTTCTGTTTTTTTTGCTATAATGACCTCAGAAATTTGAAGGAAGGAGAAAAACGATGAACGAAATCTGGTTTCGAAAAGAAGCAGAGGAATGGACCGAAGCACTTCCCATCGGAAATGGATTTTTGGGAGCCATGGTCTTTGGCAGAACATCGGTTGAACGGATTCAGGTCAACGAAGACTCGGTCTGGTCGGGCGGCTATATGGAGAGGCTCAACCCGGATGCAAAAGGACATCTGGATGAGGTGAGGCAGCTGCTTATGCAGGGCAGAGTGCAGGAGGCGGAGCTTCTGGCTTCCCGCAGTATGTACGCAGTCTATCCCCACATGAGGCACTATCAGACGCTGGGAGATGTCTGGATTGACTTCTTTAATACAAGGGGCAGACAGACGGTAAAAAAGAAAGAGAACGGGACTTCGTTTGTAGAATATGAGTCACCGGTATTCGAGGAATACCGAAGGAGCCTGAATCTGGAAGATGCAGTGGGAAACATTGTATACACGGCGGAAAAGGGGGCAGTAAAAAGAGAATTCTTTGCCTCGTCCCCGGCGGGCGTGCTGGTTTACCGCATGTGTGCAGAGGAAGATGAGGCGCTGGATTTTGAGGTATCACTTACCAGAAAAGACAACCGATCAGGAAGAGGTTCCTCTTTTTGTGACGGTACAATGGCAGTGGGAGACGATACGATCCGTCTGTACGGCAAAAATGGTGGAAATGACGGGATTGCATTTGAAATGGCAGTGCGGATTGCCTCAGTGGGAGGACGCCAGTACCGGATGGGCAGCCATATAATCGTAGAAGGCGCGAAGGAAGCGGTGCTTTATATAACAGGGCGAACAACTTACCGGAGCAAAGATCCGGCAGCATGGTGCATGGAAACACTGGAAAAAGCTGCCGGCCTGCCTTATGAAGAATTGAAAATGCAGCATCTCGAAGATTATCACTCCCTTTATAACAGCTGTGTACTGGAGCTTGATGAAGAGGAGGAACTGGAGCAGCTCTCAACACCGGAACGTCTTGCACGGATGAGAACCGGGAAGGAAGATGTGGGACTGGTAAATCTGCATTATAATTTCGGCAGATATCTGCTGATCAGTTCCAGTCGGGAAAACAGCCTGCCCGCCAATCTGCAGGGCATCTGGAACGAAGATTTTGAGCCTGCCTGGGGTTCCAAGTACACAATCAATATTAATATCCAGATGAACTACTGGATGGCAGAAAAGACGGGGCTTTCCCGGCTGCACATGCCCCTTCTGGAGCACCTGAAAACGATGCGGCCGCACGGACAGGAGACCGCAGAGAAAATGTACGGTGCGCGTGGATTCTGCTGTCACCACAATACGGATATCTGGGGAGACTGTGCACCCCAGGACAGCCATGTATCGGCAACCATATGGCCGATGGGCGGCGCATGGCTCTGCCTTCACATTATTGAGCATTATCTGTATACAAAAGACCGGGTATTTATGGAAGAATTCTATGGAATACTGAGAGACAGCGTACAGTTTTTTGCAGACTATATGGTTCAGGATGAGCAGGGGCACTGGATTACGGGACCAAGCAGTTCCCCCGAGAACATTTATATGAATGAGCAGGGAGAATGTGGATGCCTCTGCATGGGCCCGGCTATGGATTCGGAAATACTCAGGGAGCTTTTCAGCGGATATCTTAGAATCACAGAAGAACTAGACAGGGGAGACGGGCTGGAAGCAGAAGTAAAAATGCGGCTGGAGGGGCTGCCGCCGGTCAAGATCGGAAAATACGGGCAGATTCAGGAATGGCGGAAGGACTATGAGGAGATGGAGATCGGACACCGTCATATATCCCAGCTCTTTGCTCTCTATCCGGCAGCGCAGATACGTCCGGATAAAACTCCTGAACTGGCACGGGCGGCACGGCATACGCTGGAGAGGCGCCTGAGCCACGGGGGAGGTCATACTGGATGGAGCAAGGCATGGATTATTCTGTTCTATGCGCGGCTTGGGGACGGAGAGAAAGCGTGGAAGAACCAGCGGGAGCTGCTGGTGGATGCTACGCTGGATAATCTGTTCAACACACACCCGCCGTTTCAAATAGACGGAAACTTCGGAGGGGCATGCGGTCTTTTGGAAATGCTGGTTCAGGATTTTGAAGACACGGTTTATCTGCTCCCGGCCCTTCCTCAGGCATTGAAGAGCGGGAAGGTTCGGGGAATACGTCTGAAATGCGGATGTATTCTGGATCTGGAGTGGAGAGACGCAAAGATTACAGAGATCAGGCTGCTGGGACTTCGGGAATCAGCAGTGAAATTTGCAGACAGAGAAGGAAAGCTGCACAGGACAGAGTTTCAGAAGGAACAGAGTATGGTTTTGAATTTACAGGATTGAGCGAAGGAGGATTTCAAAATGAAATACGAAAAAATGATTGAAGAAATCGTAGAAAAAATTGGAGGCAGAAATAATATTTCCAGTGTTTACCACTGTGCAACGCGTCTGCGTCTTCAGCTGAAAAATGAAACTGCAGCGGATGACGAGGCGGTGAAAGCAATTGACGGTGTTCTTTCCATCGTGAAGAGCGGCGGACAGTATCAGATTGTAATCGGACAGCATGTAGGCGATGTCTACAAAGAGATGATATCCATGCTGGGCATGGACGGCGAAAAGACAGAAGTAAAAGATGCAAAAGAGTTCAAAGAAGAAATGAAGAAGAAAAAGGTGACAAACCAGTTTATCGATCTGATTTCGGGTGTATTTACACCAATCCTGGGAATGCTAACAGCAACAGGTGTCATCAAAGGTCTTCTGGCACTTCTTACAGCGACGGGCCTGCTCTCAACAGCTTCGGGAACCTATCAGATCCTGAATATCGTGGGTGACTGCTTTTTTAACTTCCTGCCGGTATTCCTTGGATATACTGCGATGAAAAAGTTCGGAGGCACGCCGTTTATCGGTATGGCTATCGGTGCGGCCCTGGTTTATCCCTCCCTCACGACGATTATGGCAGGAGAACCGCTTTACACATTATTTTCAGGAACGATTTTTGAATCTCCGGTATACGTGACATTCCTGGGGATTCCGGTCATTCTGATGAGTTATGCAAGCTCTGTTATCCCGGCGATCGTGACATGCTTCTTTGCGGCAAAGGTGGAGAAATTCTTTGCAAAGCGGATGAGCGACTTATTCAAGACTTTTGCAGTACCGGCGCTTACCCTGATTATCAGTATTGTCCTGGCGTTTCTGATTATCGGACCGGTGGCAAGCTTTGCAAGCAGCCTTCTTGGAGCCGCATTTACGGCATTATTTGATCTGAATGCGACCATCAGCGGTTTCTTATATGGAGCGTTAATCCAGGTTTGCGTAATGTTTGGTGTACACTGGGGATTCGTTGCAATTTCTGTAAATAACCTGGCCACTATGGGATTTGACCCAATCACCATTGCAGGTCTCTCCTCTGCATTCGCACAGGCCGGAGTAGTATTGATGATTATGCTGAAAACAAGAAATAAAAAGCTTAAAAGCGTATGCGGACCGGCGATCCTTTCAGCTATGGTCGGTATTACAGAACCCGCGATCTATGGTGTTACACTGCAGTTTAAAAAGCCGTTTATCCTGGCATGTCTGGCTTCCGGTATCGGTGGCGCAATCATAGGATTCGGTGGAGTAAAGCAGTATTTTTATGGAACAAACGGTATCTTTGGGTGGCTTCAGGTAATTAATCCGGAGACCGGATTCGATTCATCGGTTCTGGCAGCTATTATAGCTTGTATCGTAAGCTTTGTGGCGGCTATTATCCTGATGGCCGTATTCGGAAAAAATTCAGTGCCGCAGGATCAAAAATAAATCGGGATTTAGTTAACGAGCTTCAGCCTCGTTGACGGACGGGGACGCTTAATGACAGGGATGCCGGGACGGACTGTGAAAAACACCTGTCCTGTTGGAAATGCTTTTAGCGAGCATAGCAGCAGTTAGAGGAAATCCACAAAATCAGCGTGAAAAAAGCAGCTTCCGAAGCTGCTTTTTAGAACACCTGAGCCGCTTAATCATCAGATTAAGCGGTGAATGTGTTCGGTTCATGCTTATTTTGCGGATTTCCTCTTACTGCTGCTTGGCGCAGCGGCTGTATTTCCAACAGGACAGGTGTTTTTCACAGTCCGTCCCGGCTCACGGTAAGCGCCCCCTCCATCCGCTCCCG
>NZ_GL870814.1:63417-74637 GCF_000190355.1 Clostridium sp. D5
TGTGAAAAAACAACCTGTCCTGTTGGAAATGCTTTTAGCGAGCATAGCAGCAGTTAGAGGAAATCCACAAAATCAGCGTGAAAAAAGCAGCTTCCGAAGCTGCTTTTTAGAACACCTGAGCCGCTTAATCATCAGATTAAGCGGTGAATGTGTTCGGTTCATGCTTATTTTGCGGATTTCCTCTTACTGCTGCTTGGCGCAGCGGCTGTATTTCCAACAGGACAGGTGTTTTTCACAGTCCGTCCCGGCTCACGGTAAGCGCCCCCTCCATCCGCTCCCGAGTCTAAAGCTCGTGAGCTAAATCCCGATTTTGTATTGCCAATGAGTGGAAGATATGGTATTATGAGTAATAAATAAGAACACATGTTCGAATTTTCTGAGCGGAATTATTTGAAGATAGAACCAGAAAAGGAGTGCACGGAGATGGCAGAGATTATTCAGGAACAGATGTCTATGTATGATAAACTGCAGATTTTGAGCGACGCCGCGAAGTATGACGTGGCCTGTACCTCGAGCGGGGTAGACAGGCAGGGTGACGGAACTGGAATGGGAAACTGCAAAAAGTCGGGGATATGCCACAGCTTTTCGGCAGACGGAAGATGCATCTCATTATTGAAGATTCTGTTTACGAATGAATGTATTTATGACTGTAAGTACTGTATCAACCGGGCGTCCAATGATGTGGTGCGAACCTCTTTTACGCCGGATGAGATTTGTACTCTGACTATGGAGTTTTACAGGAGGAATTATATAGAAGGCCTTTTTCTTAGCTCAGGGATTCTCAAGACCCCGAACTATACGATGGAGCTGATCTATGCAGCGCTGTATAAGCTGCGCAGAGAGTGTAATTTTCAGGGATATATTCATGTGAAGGCCATTCCCGGAGCAGACCAGGGACTGATCCAGAGGATAGGATTTTTAGCAGACAGAATGAGTGTCAATCTGGAACTTCCCACGGCCGAGAGCCTCCGTCTTCTGGCACCACATAAGAGCAGAAAGAATATTCTGGCACCCATGCGCCTGGTGCAGCAGAGGCACAATGACAACAAACAGGAGATTGTTCAGTATAAGAATGCTCCGCGCTTTGTTCCGGCAGGGCAGAGCACGCAGATGATTATCGGCGCTACACCGGAGACGGATTACCAGATTCTTAATGTGGCGGAGTCTCTTTATAAGAAGTTTGAGCTGAAAAGAGTATTTTATTCCGCCTTTGTTTCCGTGAATGAGGACTCGGCGCTTCCGGCCAGAACCGGAGAGGGACCGCCCCTCCTGCGGGAGCATAGGCTGTATCAGGCAGACTGGCTGCTGAGGTATTACCAGTTTGAGGCTGCCGAACTGCTGGATGAGAAGAATCCTAATTTTAATATTTTTCTGGATCCTAAGTGTGACTGGGCGCTCAAGCATCTGGAATATTTCCCAGTGGAAGTTAACCGGGCAGACTACAGTATGCTTCTGAGGGTGCCGGGGATCGGGGTAAAGTCTGCCACCAGGATCGTGAAGGCGAGACGGATGGGAACTCTGCAATTTGAAGATTTAAAAAAGATGGGGGTCGTATTGAAGCGGGCACTTTATTTTCTGACCTGCAGCGGCAGGATGATGTACAAAACAAGAATAGAAGAGGATTATATTATGAGGAATCTGCTGAATACGAAGGAGAAGCTGCCCGATTCCGTGACAGGAATGACTTATCGGCAGTTGTCCCTGTTTGATGATATGAATTTCAGGGAAGCGCAGGTTCCAAACATGTTGGGGTAAAAGAGGAGCAGATATGAAACAGGTTTATATTTGTTATGATACAATTACGGGCATCTTTTCCGCAATTCACGATGCCTGGAAAGAGAGCCGGGACGGCGAGGCCGGAATAGCGCTGCGGGGCTGCATGACACCGCAGCTGTTCTGTGAATACAGGGAGACAGAGGAATCTGAAAAAAAGTCAATTGCAGTTGAGCGGCTGATAAAGCAGAATCTGGGGTATAATACTTACTGGGATATCTACCATGCTCTTCTGGCAGAGGATTCCGAGAAAGCGGATGCTGTGTACAACGCCATGCTGGCAGCAAGAACTATAAAAGACAGCAGAAAGATCATGGAGCATCTAAGCAATCCATTTGTTGCAAAAGTATTCGAGCTGAGCAGAAGTGTAGCCAACGAAGCCCATCTGTTTACGGAGTTTATACGCTTCAGGGAGCTGGAGAATAAGGTCCTGCTCTCGGAGATTACTCCGAAGGGGCAGGTACTGACATGCATCGCGGATCATTTCACCAATCGGTTTCCGCTGGAGAATTGGATGATCTATGACAAAACGCACAAGGTTTTCCTTGTCCATCAGGCAGGAAAAAGCTGGGTTCTTGTACAGGGAGAGGAACTGAATCCGGAGACCGCGGGAAGGGTATCGGAGAAAGAAGAAGAGTTTGAGCGGCTTTGGAAAGGATTCTGCAGTTCAATCTCGATCAAAGAGCGTGAAAATCTGGCCCTGCAGAGGTCTCATCTGCCGATTCATTTCCGACAGGATATGACAGAATTTCATTAAAACAGGATTTCACTGCATTCACGCAAAAAGTATTGTATAATAGAATAAGCTGGATTAACATATAACTATCATCAGGAAGGGTTATAAAACCGGATGAAATAAAATCTGAGAGAAGGGAGAAGTATGGAGAGAGAAGCTTTTGTATGGCTTGGACTGTTGATTGTTTTTCTGGTAATCGAGATTATTACGGTCGGGCTCACGTCGGTCTGGCTGGCCGGAGGCGCTTTGGCAGCGCTGCTTCTGAACATTGCCGGTTTGAATCTGATCTGGCAGGTTGGCGCATTTTTCGTTGTCTCATTTTTACTTTTGTTTTTTACCCGTCCATTTGCGGTAAAATACATAAACGCCCATCATGAGAAGACCAATTATGAGGGCGTTATAGGTAAAATAGTCAGGGTGACGGAGACCGTGGATAATCTGGCTCAGACAGGAACAGCAGTTGTCAATGGACTGGAGTGGACTGCAAGGGCGGAAAAGGACGAAGACGTTCTGGAGCCCGGAGCACTGGCTAAAGTGGTAAGCATTTCCGGTGTGAAACTGATAGTAAAGAAATATGAGGAGGAATAGATTATGGGACTTTGGATTGGAATTGCTATACTGATTATAATACTGTTAATCCTGGTTGCGAATATCAGGATTGTACCACAGGCACACGCATATATACTGGAGCGTCTTGGCGGTTACAAAGATACATGGGGGGTTGGTCTGCATTTTAAAATTCCGATTCTGGACAGAGTTGCAAAGAAAGTATCATTGAAGGAGCAGGTAGTAGATTTTGAACCTCAGGCCGTTATTACAAAGGATAACGTTACCATGCAGATTGATACGGTCGTTTTCTTCCAGATTACAGACCCGAAACAGTATGCGTACGGTGTTGAAAGCCCGATCGCAGCGATTGAGAATCTGACGGCAACCACACTGCGTAATATTATTGGTGATCTGGAACTGGATGAGACACTGACATCCAGAGAGACGATCAACTCCCAGATGAGAACATCTCTTGATATTGCAACTGACCCATGGGGTATCAAAGTAAACCGTGTTGAATTAAAGAACATTATGCCGCCAAAAGCGATTCAGGATGCGATGGAGAAGCAGATGAAGGCAGAGCGTGAACGAAGAGAAGCAATCCTGAGAGCGGAAGGCGAAAAGAAATCCACGATCCTCGTAGCAGAAGGTGAGAAAGAATCCGTGATCCTTGAGGCAGAGGCAGCAAAGCAGGCGGCAATCCTGAAGGCAGAGGCTGAAAAGCAGAAGAGAATTAAGGAAGCAGAAGGCCAGGCTGAAGCGATCAGATCCGTACAGCTGGCTACAGCAGATGGCATTAAGTTTATCAAGGATGCAGGGGCTGATGATGCAGTACTGACGATCAAGAGCCTGGAAGCGTTTGCGAAAGCTGCTGACGGCAAGGCAACCAAGATTATCATCCCATCCGAGCTGCAGGGAATAGCCGGTCTGACAAAGACTATTTCGGAAATCGCACATTATGAGAAGACGGAATAGTACGGCGTGAGTGAACAGACACATTCAGGGCCGGAATCGCGCAATATGAGATGGCGTGCCGCAGGACAGTAAAAGAAGCAGGAGCAGGATATGGCAAGGATTTTTGTATTGGAAGATAATAAGCAGAGCAGAGAAGCATTGAAGAATATGCTCTGCCATATATCGGCTGACATAACGGTGGATACGGCGGCAGACCTGGCAAAAGCCAGGCTGCTGCTGCATAGCACCGTTTCTTTTGATTTATTTTTACTGGATGTGAATCTGGTAAAAGAGGACCGGGAGGATTCCTCCGGACTTGTTTTTGCGGAGGAGATACGCAGCATTATCAAGTATGAATTTACGCCTGTGGTTATGATAACATCGGTTGCCGCCCTGGAAATCGAGGCCTTTCGTAAAATCCACTGTTATCAGTACATTTTGAAACCCTATAGCGAGGATGAAGTAAAAGCTGTAGTTAAGAAAGTGCTGTCTCATGTACGTGCGGAAGAAAAACCGTATATTATTGTTAAGAAAGATGGAATCAATTATAAGATCTTGTGTGAGGAGATCGTATACTGCAGGGCAATTCCCAGGGGGATCTGCCTTTATCTGAAGGGAGAGAAAATGGAGGTTCCATATCTCTCCATACGGCAGCTTATGGACAAACTGCCAAAGCAGGAGTTCTTCCAGTGCCACAGGATGTTCGCTGTAAATAAGGCGTATGTAAAATATTACGATCTGGTGAATCAGATCATACAGGTAGAGGGATATCAGGAGGGAATCGATATCGGTGTTACCTATAAGACGGAGGTCAGGAGGCTGTTAAATGAATAAATCAGTGAAAAAATTCTTTTACAGGTTCTTCTGTTTCCTTTCTCTTGCAATCGCAGTGTATCTGGTGATAGATCTGAAGATAAGCGGAACCCTGGATTTCAAGATGATCATTGTATTTATTCTCTTTCTTGCGGTCATCATCTGGGGGACAATTGACTGGAAGATGAGCAATGATATCATTCGGGAGCAGGAAAAGGAACTGAAGATGTATCAGCTCTATATTCAGCCGATGGAGGAACTGGTTAAGGAAATCAGGGCGAAGCAGCATGAATTTGACAATCATCTGAATGCCATACTGAATATGCATCTTACTGTGGAAACTTATGAGGAACTTGTCGGCAGACAGTCCGAGTATGTGAAAGCGATCAGCAGAGATGGGGGGAACCGGTATCTGCCGTTGCTGAGAATTAGCGATAAGGTTCTGGCCGGGTTTCTTTACAGCAAGATTGTAAGCTCCCGGGAAGATATTGAGACGGAGATCGAGGTGCGCAGCAAGGAAATTATTTCGAGAGTATCAGAACACAGTCTGATCGAGATCGTTGGAGTTCTGGTGGACAATGCGTATGAGGCGTGCCCGGATGTGGGCGGCAGAGTGCGTATGATTCTGGATTCGCGGCAGGATCACCTTATTTTTCAGATATTCAATCAGCACGAAAAGATTTCACTGGAACAAATCGGACATTTTTTTGAACATGGATTTACTACAAAAAGTAAGAAAAGGGATGACCGGGGGCTTGGTCTCTACCGCGCAAAGCTGCTGGCGGAGAAAGCCGGCGGTGAGATCACTGTGGGGCAGGAAGAAATAGGAGGAGAGAATTATATTCAGTTTGCTGTTGTGATTTAGATTGCATCAGGTAATTAACTGGTACCTGATTTAAGAGTGGCTTTTCCAGGATGGACGAGGTATAATAACACACATGGAAGAAAAAGAACTAATCAAAATATCTGTCCGTAATCTGGTGGAATTTATTCTGCGTGAGGGGGACATAGACAACAGAACAGGGGGCGGTATGGACAAAGAGGCCATGCTGCAGGGAAGCAGAATCCATCGCAAAATACAGCGGCGTATGGGTTCTGATTATCGTGCAGAGGTTTCTCTCAAGCTGCAGATTCCCTGTGAAGGATTTATTCTTCAGGTTGAGGGGCGGGCCGACGGAATCATCGAAGATGGGCAGGGAAGCATGATTGATGAAATTAAAGGTGTCCTCAGGGAGATGGAACATATCGAAGCCCCCTCCAATGTACATCTGGCACAGGCCAAGTGTTATGCATATATTTATGCCCTGCAGGAGAATCTGAAGAAGATCCGCGTGCAGATGACCTACTGTAATCTGGAGACGGAAGATCTGAAAAGATTTACCCAGGAGTTTACTAGGGAAGAGCTGGAAGAATGGTTTATAGGACTGGTCAGAAAGTATGAAAAGTGGGCAAAGTTTCAGATTGAGTGGAAGTCCGGGCGGAATGTATCTATAAAAAGTGTGGAGTTTCCTTTTGATTACCGGGACGGCCAGAGAGAAATTGTGACATCTGTCTACCGTACGATACTTCGTAAGAAAAAGTTATTTATACAGGCCCCCACGGGAGTTGGAAAAACCATGGCAGCCGTTTTCCCGGCGGTGAGAGCCATGGGAGAAGGGTTCGGTGAACGTATTTTTTATCTGACGGCAAAGACGATTACGAGAACGGTGGCAGAACAGGCATTTCTGACGCTGAAGGAACAGGGACTCCGGCTGAAGGTGATTACGCTTACTGCGAAGGAAAAAATATGTTTCATGGAAGAGACTGCCTGCAATCCTGACAGCTGCCCTTATGCAAAAGGACATTATGACAGGGTAAATGATGCCGTGTTTGACATGATTATGAATTCGGATGACATGAGCAGGGATGCCATAGAGAAACAGGCCCAGAAATATAATGTCTGTCCATTTGAAATGGCACTTGATGTTTCGGTGTGGTCAGATGCGATTATCTGTGATTACAATTATGTTTTTGATCCCAATGCCCATTTGAAACGCTTTTTTTCTGAAGGGAATAAGGGGGAATATCTGTTTTTGATCGATGAGGCCCATAATCTGGTCGAACGGGGACGCGAGATGTACAGCGCAGCACTGTATAAAGAGGACGTGCTTGAGATCAAACGTCTGGTGAAGAACGAAGATCCCGGGCTGGCAAAAAGGCTGGAGGAGTGCAATAAGCAGCTGCTTATGCTGAAGAGAGAGTGCGAGAGCTATCAGATTCTGGAAAGCGTGTCCCATATTGCGGTGAAGCTGATGAATGTGATGTCTGGCCTGGAGGAGTATCTGGAAGCAGTTCAGAGTGAGGAAAAAAGAGAGCAGGTGCTGGATTTTTATTTCCAGGTCAGGGACTTTTTGAATATTCATGATATCCTGGATGAAAATTATGTGATCTATACGGAACTTGAACGTGATGGTCGTTTCAGAGTAAAATTGCTCTGTGTGAATCCTTCCGTGAACCTGCAGACTTATCTGGAACAGGGTAACAGTACCATATTTTTCTCGGCCACACTGCTGCCAATCCATTATTATAAGAAGCTTCTCAGTGTGGAGAGCGATGACTATGCTATTTATGCGGAATCTTCTTTTCCAAAAGAAAACCGCCTGCTTCTGCTGGGTACCGATGTAAGCACGAAGTATACCATGCGGGGAGCGGACATGTATGAACGGTTTGCCAGATATATTCTGAGTACAGTGGCGGGCAGAAAAGGGAATTACATGATCTTTTTCCCATCCTACCGGTTCATGGAGGATGTATATGATTGTTTCCAGAATATAATGCAGGGGCAAAATGATATTGAATGCATCATCCAGTCACAGTTCATGGGAGAGGAAGCAAGGGAGATCTTTCTGGAGACATTTGAAGAAGAGCGTGAGTGCAGCCTGGTGGGATTCTGCGTGATGGGCGGCATCTTTTCAGAGGGCATTGACCTCACAGAGGACAGGCTGATCGGGGCAGTGATTATTGGAACAGGACTCCCGCAAGTGTGCAATGACAGGGAGATACTGAAACAGTATTTCGACAGCAGACATATGAAAGGGTTTGATTATGCCTATCTGTACCCGGGGATGAATAAAGTACTGCAGTCTGCCGGCAGAGTCATCAGAACTGAGAAGGACCGGGGTGTAATTATTCTGCTTGACGAACGGTTTATGGGGAGACAGTACCGGGAGATCTTTCCACGGGAGTGGGAGGGATACCAGGTCTGCAGGATAGAAAATATAGGAACAAAAATAGAAGCATTCTGGGAGGGGGGAGGCTCCGGGAAGCATCTCTAAATAACCAGTATATTTATTAAAATGAGCCATATACCTTTTAAAGAGAGGTATACGGCTCAATACATTTAAAATTAGCCGGCTTATGGCTGGAGTCCTAATGGTATGATATCGCAGTAATCCTCTGCGGTACCTCTGTTTTTAAAACATTCCAGAATCTCTTTTCCAATCGGATGAAGTTCCTCTGCATCGTAAACAGAAAGCTCTTTCTCGAAGAAATCGTAAAGAATACCGGCTCCCTTATCGTACCCTGCTTCTCCCAGGGTTTCCTGATTTTCCGGACGAAGGAATTTGGAAGAAATGGACTGGCCGTCTACTTTCATTTGCTTCAGTGAATAACCAAGCAGGGAGCAGCGGGCCGGTGTCAAACGGTCCATTTTCATATTTACACCGCCGCGGCGGGCCAGGTATTCGCGGGAAATCCATTCTGCAGCGAAACCTACTTTGTAAATTCCGATATGCTGGTTGGGGATCAATACATATCTCGTTTTTGGACAGCTTATGATCTGCTCTAAAAGATAATTTGCCTGTTTCACCCGTTGTCCGGTCGCAAATGGCCAGTAGGAACCAACTCCTTCTGCGGCCAGCGGAGAACTGCCGTTAATGCTTGGATTGTTGTATCCACGCGGCGCTACCAGGCGCCACAGCCACGCGATTGCAGGCGGAATGACCTGCATCAGTCCGAGAATACCGTAATCCGGGTGTTTTGCCGTGGTTGGGGGAGTCCGCACACCAAAGCTGCGTACATTGACTTCTACCGGGGTGGTAACGATGTTTGGAATTAATCGGCGCGGGATGATGACTCGTGGATTCGGGCATGGCTTTCCATCTGATTCAATAGTATGATCCCACGGCAGGCATGTCGAACGTGGGATCGCCTGAAGATTAAAAAATACCAGAGGTTCTTTGGAATGAACAGCAATTTTTTCATAGAGCGGGTCACATCCATACTCTGTAATTCCGTCGACCCGGACAAACCATCCATCTTCACCATCGGTAAGCGCCAGTTTCCCGCTTCCTGTCTGAATGCGGGGGTTACAGTTGGCCATGTCATCCGTAACCGGTTCAATCGTACAGGTATCGCTCATGCTGATAAAGCGCTTATCTCCAGTCACTGTATTGACACCAAGAAGGACGCGGCCATCTGATTCACGGTGAACATCCTGCAGCAGTTCACTCTTACCGCCTCCAGATGCACCTTCATGCATCATGACGATTTCATTTTCATAGGGGGTTATAATGCGTGCTGCCGATGCATGCGCTGTCACCCAGCCTTCCTGCTCACCGATATCGAGAAGTACGCTGTAAATCCCTTTTTTGGCAGACGGTCCCGGATAAAGATTGTAGGAAAACACTTCATGCAGCTCGTTGGAACGGCAGTGTACACAGACCTGCCTGCCGTTAAAATGAGTATGCCGAAATGGCGGTGCCACATAGACGATTGCCCGCGGCCTGAAAGGTTCTTCAATCGTTCTGGCATTTACAAACGCCTGCAGCTGAGAAACGGCAAATGCGAAAAAAGCAGCGTTGCGGGGGCAGACGAGCAGTGAACTGTACCCATACTCAACCCCACCGGCTTTAAACGGTATGATGATTAACTCCTGGCCTGCAAGCCATTGAAAAGTCTGCTCTTTAACCGAAGAAAATTCATAACCGTAAGTATCTTTGAACCGCAGCTTATCTGTCGGCAGGTCATCCCCGATCCGCATTGAATCTGCATCACGGCGGCGCATATAGTCTTCTGTAAAATTGACGGCGGCACCATTGCGGCAACGGGCGACCGTGGCTTCTAACACCATCTTGCCGTCTGCGTTATAGAGGACTTCAATTTCATCGGTGTGCTCATTTCCAAAAATCAGTTCAAAAAGCATCTCTTTGCTTTCCGGAATGATCACACTTGGGCTGTTGGAGACAATGGTTTCAAGTTCTCTGGGGAGAATAAATTTTTTGATCAAGGAATGCATAATGTTTTCTCCTAACTTTCATTTTGACATTTTTGAGATTTTTCTTTTTAGGGTATTTCAGAGTACTTTACCACCTTTCACATAATACTGTCAATATGTTTTTGCAGGATTTAAGTCAAAAACTTGCATTTATGGATTTGGAAGAATTATTTGAAAATCAGAATGAGGATCTGTATAAATAGAGATGTATGAAAGCAGAAGGAAAATCCCAAAAAAGGATTTCCTCCTGCTTTTACTTAAATGGGGCGGGGATGCCACCCAATAGCTATGTGTTAGCTATTTTGCGACATCCCCTTTGTTAATATTGTTAGAAAAGGCAGACGAAATGGTTTCATTTACTCTATTGTAATATATTTAGGCTGTTCTTCGATTGCTTTTGGAACCTCCTTGGGGACGGACAGACATAATACACCGTCTTTGAATGAGGCTTTGATGTCTTCCTGTTTTAACTGGTCTCCGACGTAGAATCTGCGGTTGCAGGAACCTGTGTAGCGTTCTTTGCGGAGACAGTTGCCTTTTTCATCTTTTTCTTCCTGGCTTTCTTCGCGAGTGGCGGTTATTGTGAGATATCCGTCCTTCAGATCGGCTTTGATATCTTCTTTCTTGTAGCCGGGAAGCTCCATTTCTACGAGGTAGTTGTTGTCCTTCTCGTGAATGTCTGTTTTCATGATCTGTGTTGCTGCGTTGTCGAATGATCTTTCGAAAAATGGATCTTTAAAGAAATCATTTAAAAAACTTCTGTTTGATAATAACATAGTTCATACCTCCTAAAAATTAATTTGTTATCTTTGTTCTATGTGTAATATAGCACAAGGCTGTTAGCACTGTCAAGAGATGAGTGCTAATTTATAATTTGTTAATAAATTCGGGATTTAGCTCACGAGCTTTAGTCTCGGGAGCGGACGAAGGGAGCGCTTACCGTGAGCCGGGACGGACTGTGAAAAACACCTGTCCTGTTGGAAATACAGCCGCTGCGCCAAGCAGCAGTAAGAGGAAATCCGCAAAATCAGCGTGAACCGAACACATTCACCGCTTAATCTGGTGATTAAGCGGCTCAGGTGTTCTAAAAAGCAGCTTCGGAAGCTGCTTTTTTCACGCTGATTTTGCGGGTTTCCTCTAA
>NZ_GL870814.1:75357-145690 GCF_000190355.1 Clostridium sp. D5
CAAGTTTTTGCAGAACCCAGCGCGGGAAATCATCAGATTTCCCGTGATGTGTTCTGCGTACCCGACTGTCCGGCAGTGGGTGTCCTAGGAGCAGTTTGCAGCGCGGGTGCATATCGCAGCGGCATATACAGCCCCAGTACCTCCCCGGCATCCCTGTCATTAAGCGTCCCCGTCCGCGCCGAGACTAAAGCTCGTCGCTATATCCCGATTTAGAAGTAATTTAAAAATTCTTCTGCGGCTTTCGAAAGCGGCATCTGTTCGTTATAAGCGATGACCAGCTCTCTTTCCGGCAGTTCCTCTTTTGTCTCAACTATGAAAAGATCCTTCTGTGTATCCGTGATACAGTAGTCCGGGATAAATGCAATGCCCAGGCCGATGCGGGCAAGGTCTATGAGAAGGTCATTGCTGGTCAGTTCGATCTCCGGGACAAGATCCAGCTGGTGCTGCTGGAATAACCGGTGAAGAAATTCACTCGTGGTACTGTGTTTGTCCAGCATAAGGATCGGATACTGGGAGAGCTGTTTGTAGGTGAGTTTTTTCCCTTTCAGATCATGGAATGCCTGGTTTGCTATAAATACATCATGGAAGGTTTTGATTTTCTTGATGGAGGATACGTTGCTCAGATAGCTGTTGGGGTAGTTGACAACGATCAGGTCAACCTGACCGGTTTCCAGCATCTCCACGCATTTGATGGAGGTCTGATTGTTTACTTTGATGTGTGCGTTTGGAAATGTTTTGTGGAATCTTTCCAGATATGGAACAAGGAAATAGCGGCAGATTGTGTCGCTGGCTCCTATACGGATCTGCCCTCCTGTCGAAGCGGCATCCAGCAGCTGGGCTTCACCGCGCTGAATCAGATGCATGGCCGGCTCGATATGCCGGAGCAGAATTTCCCCCTCCGGTGTCAGAAGAACCCGCTTGGTACTCCGGATAAACAGGGTCTGATCCAGTTTGCGCTCCAGTGTTTTAATAGACTGACTGACTGCTGACTGTGAGATAAAGAGTTGTTTTGATGCTTCCGAAAAACTGAGTGTGGATGCAACATGAAAAAATACTTTATACAGTTCGTAATTGATATCCATTATTAGACCTCCTAATAAGTACTGCTTGTATTATAAGCCAAATTGGGATGAATTACAATCCGTATTATGATAAAATAAAAACGTTAAATAAAATAAGATCTGTACTTATTGAATCACTGTCTGCCGGGAAATGTCTGCCGGGCCGGAAAAGCATCAATAAGATACGGTAAGGACAGGAGATGGCAGGATGAAAAAAGTACACTGGGTATTGGGGGTTATACTGTCGCTGGCTGTGATTCTAATCCTTTTGATCACAGGCTTTCAGGCGGCGATGTATGCAGATTTTGGCTTCTATGAGAAAGAGTATGAAAAATATGATGTGCTCACGGATCTGGACATGGAGATGGAGGATGTGATGTATGTGACGCACGAGATGATGGATTATCTGAAAGGAGACCGGGAGAAGCTGGAAGTGATCACAACGGTTGAGGGGAAGGAACAGGATTTCTTTAACGATCAGGACAGGCTGCATATGGCGGATGTACAGGGACTTTTCATCGGAGGTCTGCGTCTGAGGACCGGAGCCATTGTGGTGCTTCTGGTCTGCCTGGGAATTCTGATTGCAACAAAAGCAAGATGGAAGTATCTGATCCCGAGAGCCTTCCAGATTGCGCTGGGGATCACTGCGGCGGGAACGGCGCTTCTGGCGTATGCGTTTACCAGGGATTTTTCGGCCGCTTTTACAAAATTTCATGAGAACTTTTTCTCGAATGATCTGTGGTTGTTTGATCCTGCCGAAGATTATATGATCAGAATGCTCCCGGAAGGCCTGTTTTCCGATATGGTAATCAGAATCGGCGTTATTTTTATAGCGGGGCTTGCAGTGCTTTTGATTGTCAGCATCATATGGAGAAAAAAGACAAAGATTAACTGTACTAATCAATAAGTTTAATTATATTAATTGTACTAATGAGAAAAAATATGGTAGGATAGTAAAAGAGCTGAGGAAATGTGCGCAGTTATCTGCGGCAGAATAAAATGCGAAGGAGATAGTTTATGAGTAATGTAAGACGTGTGTATGTGGAGAAAAAACCGGAATTTGCTGTTTCGGCAAAGGAACTGCGGCATGAGATTAAACACTACCTGGGAATTCAGACGGTGAGCGCTGTCCGCGTTCTGATCCGTTATGATGTGGAGAATATTTCCGATACCACTTTTGAAAAAGCATGCAGCGGGATATTTGCAGAGCCTCCTGTTGATACACTTTATCAGGAGAATTTTCCTATGACAGAAGAAAGCCGTGTGTTTTCTGTGGAATATCTTCCGGGGCAGTTCGACCAGAGAGCAGATTCAGCAGAGCAGTGCGTTCGGTTTATCAATGAAGATGAAAAGCCGATCATCCGTACTGCAACTACTTATGTAATAGAGGGAAGTGTAACAGAAGAAGAGGTTGAGGCGATTAAGAACCACTGCATTAATCCTGTGGATTCCAGAGAGACAGGGATGGATAAGCCGGAGACACTGGTTGCCGTATTCGAAGAGCCGGAGGATGTGAAAGTATTTGACGGTTTTCAGAATATGCCTGAGGAGGAGCTGAAAAAGCTCTATGATTCTCTGGGACTGGCTATGACATTCAAAGATTTCCAGCATATTCAGAATTACTACTGCAGGGAAGAGTACAGAGATCCGACGATGACAGAGATCCGTGTGCTGGATACCTACTGGTCAGATCACTGCCGTCATACGACATTCTCTACGGAATTAAAGGAGATTACATTTGGCGAGGGCGATTATAAAGAACCGATCGTGAATACATACAATCAGTACCTGAAAGACCACAGCGAGATTTTTGCCGGCAGGGAAGACAAGTTTGTCTGCCTGATGGACCTTGCGCTGATGGCGATGAGGAAGCTGAAAAAAGAAGGAAAACTCCAGGATCAGGAGGAGTCCGATGAGATCAATGCCTGCAGCATTGTAGTGCCGATCAAAGTGGACGGAGTGGAAGAAGAATGGCTGATTAACTTTAAAAATGAGACACATAACCATCCGACAGAGATCGAACCTTTCGGAGGGGCTGCGACCTGTCTGGGCGGTGCGATCCGCGATCCGCTTTCAGGGAGAACCTATGTCTACCAGGCGATGCGCGTGACCGGTGCCGCAGATCCTACCGTGTCCGTAAAAGATACCTTAAAAGGAAAACTACCGCAGAAGAAACTGGTGCGCGGTGCGGCGTCCGGTTACAGCTCCTACGGGAACCAGATCGGACTTGCAACCGGTGCAGTGAAAGAGATTTACCACCCTAACTATGTGGCGAAACGCATGGAGATCGGTGCGGTTCTCGGTGCGGCTCCAAGACGTGCGGTTATCAGAGAGACTTCGGATCCGGGAGATATCATTATCCTTCTTGGCGGACGAACAGGGCGTGACGGATGCGGCGGGGCGACCGGATCTTCCAAGGTGCACACGGAAGAATCCATTGAGACCTGCGGTGCAGAGGTACAGAAAGGAAATCCCCCTACAGAGCGTAAGATCCAGCGCTTATTCAGAAGAGAAGAAGTGAGCGCTTTAATTAAAAAATGTAATGATTTCGGTGCGGGCGGCGTCTCAGTTGCAATCGGGGAGCTTGCGGACGGACTCAGGGTAGATCTGGATAAGGTGCCCAAAAAATATGCCGGCCTTGATGGAACGGAGATTGCGATCTCCGAGTCACAGGAGAGAATGGCTGTTGTTGTTGACCCCAAAGATGTGAAGAAGTTCCTGGATTATGCAAGAGAAGAGAATCTGGAGGCAGTTGAAGTGGCAGTTGTTACGGAGTCACCGAGACTGGTGCTGGCATGGAGAGGAAAAGAGATCGTCAATATTTCCCGTGCATTTCTGGATACAAACGGCGCTCACCAGGAGACATCCGTTGAGGTAGAGATTCCGAACAAAGAAGGAACTCTTTTCGTTAAAGAAGAAGTAAAAGATGTAAAAGAAAAATGGCTGGCTATGCTGAGCGACCTGAATGTATGCTCTCAGAAGGGGCTCGTGGAGATGTTTGACGGTTCCATCGGCGCCGGTTCTGTTTTCATGCCGCATGGCGGAAAATATCAGATGACAGAGACACAGGTTATGGTTGCCAAGGTACCGGTGCAGACTGGCAGTACGGACAGTGTTTCTATGATGAGCTACGGTTTTGACCCCTATCTCTCCAGCTGGAGCCCCTATCACGGCGCGGTTTATGCAGTAGTGGAATCTGTGGCTAAGATCGTGGCAGCCGGTGGAGATTACAGTAAGATCCGGTTCACCTTCCAGGAATATTTCCGCAGAATGACAGAAGATCCTAAGAGATGGAGCCAGCCGTTTGCAGCCCTGCTCGGCGCTTATGACGCACAGCTGGGATTCGGCCTGCCTTCTATCGGCGGTAAGGACAGTATGTCAGGAACATTCCAAGATATTGACGTGCCGCCGACCCTGGTATCTTTTGCTGTCGATATGGCAGTGGAGAAGGATATTATCACGCCGGAACTGAAAAAGGCGGGGAATAAGCTTGTATGGATGAAGATCGAGAAAGATGAGTATGATCTTCCTGTATACAGCCAGCTGATGGATCAGTATGGAAAATTTGAGAGTGACATTCACAGCGGAAGAATTGTATCCGCATATGCTCTGGACCGCCACGGCGTTATGGCAGCGGTCAGCAAAATGGCCTTCGGAAATGGCCTTGGGCTGAAGATTGAGCACAATATGGACGCCGGAGAATTGTTTGCGCCTGCATTTGGAGATCTGGTTGCGGAAGTGCCTGCCGATAAACTGGGAGAGTTGTCCATTACTTATACCGTGATCGGTGAGGTGGCAGACAACGGTACCTTTAGTTATGGAAATACAGAGATCGTTCTGTGCGAGGCAAAGAAAGCCTGGACAGAGACACTGGAGAAAGTATTTGCTACGAAATCTTCTGCGGACAGCAGCGAGGTGCTGGAAGAAAAGTTATATGATACAAAAGATATTCATATCTGCAGCCATAAGATCGGACAGCCGACCGTATTCATCCCTGTATTCCCGGGGACGAACTGCGAGTACGACAGCAAGAGAGCTTTTGAACGTGCAGGGGCAAAGGTAATCACAAAGGTATTTAAAAATCTGGACGCGGAAGACATCCGACATTCTGTGGAAGAGTTTGAAAAAGCAATTTCACAGGCACAGATGATCATGTTCCCGGGCGGCTTCAGCGCGGGTGACGAACCGGACGGTTCCGCCAAATTCTTTGCCACAGCGTTCCAGAACGCAAAGATCAAAGAGGCGGTAGAAAAACTGCTTCACGAGAGAGACGGACTGGCTCTTGGTGTCTGCAATGGCTTCCAGGCGCTGATTAAGCTCGGACTTGTACCTTACGGCAGCATTACAGGACAGAAAGAGGATTCTCCGACACTGACTTATAACACCATCGGACGCCATATTTCCAAGATGGTGTACACAAAGGTCGTTACAAATAAGTCTCCATGGCTTCAGGAGGCGGTTCTTGGCGGCATATACACAAATCCGGCATCCCACGGGGAAGGCAGATTTGTTGCAAGTGAAGAGTGGCTGGACAAACTGTTTGCAAACGGACAGGTTGCCACGCAGTACTGCGATATTGACGGCGTGATCAGCATGGATGAAGAGTGGAATGTCAATGGATCCTACCGGGCAATTGAAGGAATCACAAGTCCGGACGGGCGTGTGCTCGGTAAGATGGCACATTCAGAGAGACGGGACAATTCTGTTGCCATAAATATTTACGGAGAGCAGGATATGAAAATCTTTGAGTCCGGAGTGAAATATTTCAGGTAGGTTTGGCAATTAAATAATAAAGCGGGCCGCATCCGGATCATAAAGTATATCTAAAAAGTGGATGCGGCCCGTGTTTATACGGGGTTCAAAGTGTAGCACCTGGAGAAGATTCTGATTTGTTAAAAAAATTTGAAAAAATAGGAAAAAAGGTGTTGACATTTGATGAAAAATAATAGTATAATAGCAAAGCGGGTTGCGGGTGAGACAAACTAACAAACGCAAACCGGGAGAAATATGGGATCTTAGCTCAGCTGGGAGAGCATCTGCCTTACAAGCAGAGGGTCATAGGTTCGAGCCCTATAGGTCCCATACATTTCAAAAATTTAATATGGCGGAATAGCTCAGTTGGCTAGAGCACACGGTTCATACCCGTGGTGTCGCTGGTTCAAATCCAGTTTCCGCTACTGAGAAGCTTCGGAAATTTCCGAAGCTTTTTTGTGTCTGATTATGGCAATACTTATCTAAGTATGATAGAATCAGAGAATGAAAAATTAAACGGAGGACAAAAAAATGAATGAAAAATCCTGGCTAGTGATAAGAACTGTAGCCGGCCTGTATGTGGTTTATCTGGGGTATCAGATCGTAAGCGGGGTGCTGGCTGACAGACCCGGAAACATGGCATTTATGATGACTGCGGGCATTTTCTTTATAATCATAGGAGCAATCATAGCGATTATATCAATAAAGAGTGTGATTGCGCTGAGAAATAAAGTGCAGACTGAAGAAGAGGAGTCGTCAGAGGAGGAGAATTCTCTGGAGGAGGAAGACTCAGATGAGGAAGAGATTTCAGAAGAAGCAGTTCTGGAAGATCGCGGTGAGGAGAATAACAAAACCGAAACTGCAGAAGCTATAGAGGACGATGCAGCTGCGGGGATAGAGAAAGATACAGATGGGGGCACAGGTGAAGATGATACAGCTGTGGACACACAGAACGTTATAGCTGCGGACACCGTTGAAAATATAGCAGAGGATGCGGTTATAAATATTGACGAAGATGTTCCGGAAGAGGTAATTGAAGAGACAGACGAGGAAGAAAAATAGAATTTAAATAAGGAGTGACAGGACATGCGTGTAGGTATGGGATATGATGTTCACAGACTTGTGACAGGAAGAAAGCTGATTCTCGGAGGTGTGGAAGTTCCATACGAGAAAGGGCTTATGGGACATTCGGATGCAGATGTGCTTGTTCATGCTATTATGGATGCACTTCTCGGTGCAGCGGCTCTGGGGGACATCGGAAAGCATTTTCCGGACACGGATCCGCAGTACCAAGGTATTTCCAGCATCAGGCTGCTGGAGCGTGTGGCGGCACTTCTGGAGGAACAGCAGTTTATTGTTGAGAATATTGATGCCACGATAGTTGCACAGCAACCGAAGATGCGTCCCTTTATTGATGATATGATTAAGAATGTTGCGGATGCCCTTGGCATTATGCCGGATCAGGTTAATATCAAGGCAACCACGGAAGAGGGGCTTGGATTTACCGGAAACGGGGAGGGGATTTCCTCTCAGGCGGTTTGTGCGCTTGAAAAGATTATGAATTACAGCAGTTATGATGTTACCCCTAACCCAAATGGATGTGAGGGTTGCAAGGGGTGTTCCAGGAAGTAGGAAAAGAGGAGAGATATATGCAGCTTCGAAAGCTGGACAGCAGTGAACACAGCGGAACAAGAAAGTTGTGGGAAATGGTGTTTCCGGAAGACAGCAAAGAATTTCTGGATTATTATTATTTTATTAAAACCAGAGACAATCAGATTTATGTAATAGAAGAGGACGGGGCTGTACGTTCCATGCTTCAGCTGAATCCTTATGTACTGCAGATTGGCAGTACGCAGCGGCTATGCAATTATGTCATTGCCGTGGCGACAGAGGAGGCATATCGTAAGAGAGGTTACATGGGCAGGCTTCTCAGAGCCTCCATGGCGGACATGTATGAACAGAAGCAGCCGTTTACCTTCCTGATGCCGGCAGCGGAGTCCATATACAGGCCGTATGATTTCCGTTTTGTCTACGCACAGAACCAGGAGGAGTCCTGCGGACAGCCGGGCACAATGACGGTCAGCATATCTGACGCCGGCCTGTCTGATGCTTCGGCTATGGCAGCATTTTTTAATACCCATTATGCCGCCGGATATCAGGTATACGCCGTGCGCGATGACCAGTATTACCAGACAATGATCTTTGAACAGCAGAGCGAAAACGGCGGTGTAAAGCTCTTAAAGAAAGGCATCGATATCGTGGGAATGTTTGCTTATGCCAGGGAAGAGGAATCGATTGAGATCAGGGAACCACTGTATCTGCCGCAGTTCGAATCAGAATTCCGGACAGCCGTATATCAGATGAGAGAAGGTCAGAGCGCCCCGGCAAAGATATATGCGGGAGCGGAAAGCGGACAAACCAGAAAAGTACCGCTCATTATGCTGCGCATACTGCATCTGGAGACACTCCTGTCTGCCATGCGGGTGAAAGAAGGCAAAGAGATAAACTGTTCTTTCGCTGTGCTTGATTCTATAATTACAAAAAACAGCAGAGTGTGGAGATTAAAGAACAGTGATGAAGATCAGAAAATACTGGTAAGCGAGACAGAGGACTCGGAAGGCGTACTTACAATCGGAGCATTGACGGCCCTTCTGTTTGGGTATCAGACAGTAGAAGAAACAGGACGGGAAGAAGGAGTAATCCTCTCGCCGCGTCTAAAACAGGAACTTGGGAAATTGCAGCCATTACACCCCCTTTACCTGAACGAAATCGTGTGAAGGGGAGAAACTGGGGGGAGTTTAGGATGTCTTTCTATATGATGAAATTATGGCTTTAGAGATATCTGTAATATTTTCTTACAGATGCATGTCACGCATATCCAGTCACATCCGCCGCTCCCGTTAAAATCCCCCATGCAACGAATTCTTTTCCGCCAGGATGCACCCAGCCTGTCCGGTACGGGGATTGTGCTGTGGGGTGGGGGAGGTTTCGTGTGCTTTCTGTATGCATAGAGTGTTTGTTGCAAACGGACAGCATACAGAAAGCACACGAAATCTCCCCCGCCCCACAGCACAATCCCCGTACCGGACAGGCGTCCCCCTCCCCGCGAAAATTCAGTTGACAAATTTTGCTTTTTTGCATAATATATATCTATATTGATTTTGTGAAAAGCTATGAACGGAAAGAGTAGCTGATTCTGAGATTGCAGAGAGGGACCGCCACCGGCTGAAAGTGGTCTTAAAGGAAGAATCTGTGAAGTGCGTCCGGGAGCTGATTCTGTGAACACGGTAGATCGCTGTGAGTAGCAGAATACGTTTGGCATACGTTACATGCATCGAGTGAAAGAAGAGATTCTTTTAGTAGAGTGGAACCGCGGATATGACTTCGTCTCTAACAGGAGACGGGGTCTTTTTTTGTATTGACAGGGAAAACAAACGCTGCAAAGCGTGGTTTGAAATTAAGGCAGAACTGGTAAATATTGTATCTAATTGGTATGGAGGATCATTAAATGGGAATTATATCTTATATTAAGAATGAGATTCAGGTCATCCGGGAGCGGGATCCGGCGATTAAATCTAATATGGAGGTCTTGCTTTACCCAAGTTTTAAAGTTATACTAAGGTACAGAGTTGCACATAAGCTATATCTTAAGAAACACTATTTCCTTGCCAGATGGATGTCACAGAAGGCTGCGAGAAAGACGGGGATTGAGATTCATCCAGGTGCGACTATAGGAAAAGGGCTGTTTATTGACCACGGGAGCGGCGTTATTATCGGCGAGACGACGATTATCGGGGACAATGTAACACTTTACCAGGGCGTGACTCTGGGCGGTACAGGAAAAGAGCAGGGCAAGCGGCATCCTACGCTGAAGGATAATGTTATGGTCAGTGCAGGAGCAAAGATACTCGGATCCTTTACGATCGGTGAAAATTCCAAGATCGGGGCGGGATCGGTTGTGCTCGAAGAGGTGCCTCCGAACTGTACAGTGGTCGGCGTGCCGGGACGTGTGGTGCGTATGGGTGACCAGAAGGTTCCGAGAACGGATATGGATCAGATTCATCTGCCCGATCCGGTGCTGAATGATATCAGAGAGCTTCAGAATGATAATATACGCCTGTATAAGCAGTTGAAAGAGATGGAGAGACATATGCGATGCATGCTGCCGGACGACGCAGAATTTGCCGGTAATTCGGGGAACACAGAAGAGCAGTGCAGCGGATGCAGAGAAAAAGAAAAGAAAGAGGAGAAATCAGATGAAATTATATAATACACTTTCAAAAAGAAAAGAAGATTTTGTACCTATTGAGGAAGGGAAAGTAAGAATGTATGTCTGCGGGCCTACAGTCTATAACTTTATCCATATAGGGAATGCAAGGCCGATGATCGTTTTTGACACGGTCAGAAGGTATTTTGAATATAAGGGATACGATGTAAATTTTGTCTCCAACTTTACAGATGTAGATGACAAGATTATCAAAAAAGCAATAGAAGAAGGCGTTACTGCGGATGAAGTGTCCAAACGTTATATTGCGGAATGCAAGAAAGACATGGAAGGCATGAATGTGAAGCCGGCCACAAAGCATCCTCTTGCTACCGAAGAGATATGCGGAATGGTGGATATGATCGGGACATTGATTGAGAAGGGCTATGCATACGAGAAAAATGGTACGGTTTACTATCGTACAAGAAAGTTTAAGGAGTACGGAAAGCTTTCCCATAAGAATCTGGATGACCTGCAGTCAGGAGGGCGTTCCCTTCTTGTAACCGGAGAGGATGAGAAGGAAGATTCTCTGGATTTCGTATTATGGAAGCCGAAAAAGGAAGGAGAACCGGCATGGGAGTCACCCTGGAGTGAAGGGCGTCCGGGCTGGCATATTGAATGTTCTGAGATGTCTAAAAAGTATCTGGGAGAACAGATTGATATCCATGCGGGCGGTGAAGATCTGGTATTTCCGCATCATGAGAATGAGATCGCCCAGAGTGAGGCGGCGAACGGCAAAGAGTTTGCACGCTACTGGATGCACAATGCATTCCTGAACATTGACAACCGGAAAATGTCAAAATCGCTGGGGAACTTCTTTACCGTTAGAGAAATCAGCGAAAAGTATGATCTGCAGGTACTCAGATTCTTTATGCTCAGTGCACATTACAGAAGTCCGCTGAATTTCAGTGCCGATCTGATGGACGCTGCTAAGACCGGGCTGGACAGAATTATAACCGCAGCAGATAACCTGAAATTCCTGAAAGGCAATGCAAAAGTACAGGAAATGACATCTGCGGAGAAAGAAGCTTTCACAAAGACACAGGAATATATTGACAGCTTTGAGAGAGCGATGGATGATGATTTCAATACGGCAGATGCAATTTCTTCCGTATTCGAGCTTGTAAAATATATCAATACCAGTGCAGACGGAGAAAGCTCCGCTGAATATCTGCAGGATCTTCTGGATCTGCTTGTTAAGCTGACGGATGTTCTTGGAATCATCGTAGAGAAGGACGAAGAGATGCTGGCGGAGGATATTGAGGCTCTGATTGAAGAACGCCAGGCCGCCAGAAAGGCGAAGAACTTTGCCAGAGCAGATGAGATCAGAGACGAGCTGCTCTCCAGGGGGATTGTCCTGGAGGATACCCGAGAAGGAGTAAAATGGAAGAAAGCATAAATTTTGAGTTTCATGATTATATAACAGAAGTATTAAATCTTCAAGAGGTGGATGCGGCAAGCTATTCACCTCTTGTTCTGGCGTATATAGGAGACTGCGTATATGATCTGGCAATCAAGACAATGATCATCAGCAGAGGAAATAAGCAGGTACATAAGCTGCATGAAGAGACAAGCAGATTTGTGCAGGCATCTACCCAGTCCCTGATGATGCGCACCATGCAGGAACATCTGACGGAAGAAGAACATGCCGTCTACAGAAGAGGCAGAAATGCAAAATCAGTCTCCCCGGCTAAAAACCAGTCCATCACAGACTACCGGAGAGCCACGGGCTTTGAGGCTCTGATCGGATATCTTTATCTGAAAAAGGAATACAAAAGACTCATGGATCTTGTTAAAACCGGGCTGGACAGCCTGGACGAAGAGTATTTCAGGAAACAGTAAAATCTGCTGCCCTTAGGGGATACATTAAGGGCAGGTCTGCAGCAAGGCTATAGAATAAAGGATGAATAAATGGAGAATAAAATGCAGGAAAATAACAGAAGTGAAAATGGACAAATCGAAAATACACTGATAATTGAAGGCAGGAATGCAGTACTGGAAGCTTTCCGTTCAGGCAAGCCGATCGACAAGGTATTTATACTGGACGGCTGTCAGGACGGCCCGATCCGGACGATTGTAAGGGAGGCAAAAAAGCACGATACCATATTGAATTTTGTAGAAAAGGAGAGGCTTGCACAGCTTTCCGAGACCGGAAAACATCAGGGAGTTATCGCTTATGCGGCGGCATATGAATATGCGGAGATTGAAGATATGTTTAAACTGGCGGAAGAAAAGGGGGAAGATCCATTTTTTATTCTGCTGGATAACATAGAAGACCCGCATAATCTGGGGGCAATCATCCGTACAGCCAATCTGGCAGGGGCCCATGGTGTTATCATACCAAAGCGCAGGGCAGTTGGACTGACAGCTACAGTGGCAAAGACTTCTGCGGGCGCACTGAATTATACACCGGTGGCAAAGGTGACAAATCTGGCGAAGACTATGGAAGAATTAAAGGAGAGAGGTCTGTGGTTTGTCTGCGCTGATATGGGCGGAGAATCCATGTATAAAATGAACCTGACAGGTCCCATCGGGCTTGTTGTAGGCAATGAAGGTGAGGGTGTGGGACGCCTTGTCAAAGAAAAATGTGATTTTGTTGCTGCCATACCGATGAAAGGGGAGATAGACTCTCTGAATGCATCTGTAGCGGCGGGCGTGCTTGCTTACGAGATTGTCCGGCAGAGATTGCAGTAGGAAAACGGGAAGGCCTGATAGCAATACGGGTATCTGATAACAGAACTGGTTTCCGGCAGGAAAGGAAAGAGCTGATGGAGAAATATGATGCAGTTGCGGATGAACAGCTGATTTCTGAATTTCGGGAAGGTAATTCGGACATTATGGATTACCTGATGGTAAAATATAAGTCTATGGTACGCAAGAAGGCGAGAGCCATGTACCTCATAGGCGGTGAGAACGAGGACCTGATCCAGGAAGGCATGATAGGGCTTATCAAGGCGGTAAGAGATTACAGTCCTTCTCAGGGGGCCTCTTTTGCCAGCTTTGCGGAACTGTGTGTATCACGGCAGATGTATACGGCAATTGAAGCTTCCAAGAGGAAAAAGCATATGCCGCTGAATTCTTATATATCCCTGTATGAAGCGAGGGAAGGGGCGGACGAAGAAAAGAAAATCCCTCTTATAGACACGATAGAACCGGCGGTGGAGAACAATCCTGAGACGCTGTATTTCGGTAAAGAGTTCACAGAAGTATTTGTGGAAGAGCTAAAAGAAAATCTCAGTGCGCTGGAGAATCATGTTTTGTATCTGCATCTTCTTGGAACAGACTACAGAACAATTGCAGAACTGTTGGGAAAGAGTCCCAAAGCTATAGATAATGCACTTCAGCGGATTCGCAGCAAGGCAGAAAAACTGCTGGCAAGATAAGCGGGAGAACCATTGATCATAAGAATCATAAGCGTATAGAAAAATCTGGCAGGACCGAAAGTCTTACCAGATTCTTTTATTTTATAGGAAATTACTCCTGTGAAATAAAAAGCCCTCTTGGCGGGATGTTCACTGCGGTGTAAGCTGTAGATGTTGCGATGCGATCGCCGCAGGCGCGAGTTTCGCAAGCGAAACTTTATTTCATCATGTGGATAAACAGTATAAAACAGTTGACAACAGTATTGCACTGTTATATACTGTTTATAAATAAAGGAGGGGCAAGATGAAGCTGATTATTAATAATTCTTCCATGCAGCCAATCTATGAGCAGATTGTTGCACAGGTCCGGAATAAGATCATGCAGGGGGAGCTAGAGGAAGATACAGCGCTTCCATCCGTCAGAACATTGGCGAAGGACTTAAGGGTCAGTGCACTGACTGTAAAAAAGGCCTATGATGCCCTGGAACAGGAAGGCTTTGTTGTGACCGTCCATGGAAAGGGCAGTTTTGTAGCCTGTGCGAATCAGGAGCTTATGCTGGAAGAAAAGAAAAAAGAAGTGGAAGCCGACCTGGAGAAAGCGATCAGGAAGGGCAGAAGCTGTGGAATGAGCAGTGAAGAGATTACGGAGTTATTTCAGATTATCTTGGAGGATTAGCGATGGTATTAAAATTAGACAACGTTGAAAAACATTATGAAAAGTTTGATCTACAGTGTTCTCTTGAGGTACATAAGGGATGTGTTACAGGACTGATCGGTCAGAACGGGGCAGGAAAGAGTACAACATTTAAGGCAGTACTGGGATTAATCGGTATTGACGGCGGGAAGATGGAACTCTTCGGAAAAGATATTCAAAAAACTGGAAAAGAAGAAAGAGAAAAACTGGGTGTCGTACTTTCTGACTCCGGATTCAGCGGTTACCTTTGTACAAAGGACATTATTCCGGTGCTGGCCAGTATGTATCCGGGGTTTGATAAAGGCGAATTTGAGAAAAAGTGCAGAGCATTTGAGATTCCATTTGACAAAAAGATTAAAGAATTTTCAACCGGCATGAAAGCAAAGCTGAAAGTACTGGTAGCGATGTCGCATAAAGCCCGCCTGCTGATTCTGGATGAGCCG
The DNA here is from genome assembly GCF_000190355.1 of Clostridium sp. D5. Lineage (NCBI taxonomy): Bacteria > Bacillati > Bacillota > Clostridia > Eubacteriales > Clostridiaceae > Clostridium > Clostridium sp. D5. Next base: position 89,934 of record NZ_GL870814.1, read on the forward strand.
ACGGTCGGGCTGGATGTGCTGGCCAGAAATGAGCTGCTGGATATGATGCGTGAGTATATGGAGGACGGAGAGGGTTCCATTCTGATCAGTTCCCATATATCAAGCGATCTGGAGGGGCTTTGTGATGATATTTATATGATTCATAACGGCAGGATTATTATGCACGAAGAGACCGACAGGCTCCTGAGCGACTATGGACTGATCAAGGTGACAGAAGCACAGTATGAGAAGCTGGATAAACGTTTTATCATAAAAAGAAAGAGAGAAGGGTACGGCTATAGCTGTTTGACAAACGAAAAGCAGTTTTACCTGGATAATTATCCGAATGCCGCAATTGAACGGGGAAGCATTGATGAAACAATTGCAATGATGATACGAGGTGAAGGAATATGAAAGGACTAATTATTAAAGATCTCTGTTTACTAAAAAATCAGTTGAATTTCTTTTATATTATATGTATTGTTGGTGTCATGATGGCATTTACCAATATGAATCTGGTATTTATCGTGAATTATATTACAATTATTTTCACGATGTTTATACTGACCACCATCAGCTATGATGAGTTTGACAATGCGAGAGAGTTTTTATTTACACTTCCCATTACCAGGAAAGGGTATGTTGCAGAGAAATATATGCTCGGTTTTCTGATAGCAGTTGTGGCATGGGCAGTTTCGGGCGGAATTGTTTTGGTATTCACAGCGTTCCGGCATCCGGGTAAGGATATTGTGGAAAGTATGATAACTATGGTCTTTTATCTGATCATAGCGCTGGTATTCCTGGACTTCACACTGCCTGTTCAGCTGAAGTTCGGGGCTGATAAAAGCAGAATAGCGATTATCGGAGTGATCGGGTTTGTTTTTTTGGTAGGATTTGCTGTGGTGAAGTTTTTGGGGCTGATGGGAGTAGATCTGGGGCTCTTATTTAACAGCCTTTCATCGGCAGGCCTTGCAGTTGTGGCTTTATTTGCGGGGGCAGTATGCGTTGTGCTGACGGCGGCCTCTTATTTCGTGTCGGTAAAGATTATGGAGAAAAAGTAGTATTAGCATATGGGGGATGGGGACTTACTTTTCAGGCGGGGGGATTCGACAAGTTTTTGAATTGGTGGGGGCGCGAAATGAAGGAATTGGCACTGTTCGGAGTCACTCCCGACAGGGTTCAGGCTTCCCGGTTTTTTAGCGTCCCCAATCATTCGCAACCCCGAGGCTCCCTCTATTTATAAATTTTCAAATATATATTGACAATTACACCAGATTTAGTGTATATTAATATCGTTGCGTATGAAGCACGCACAGGCTGTCGTGGCTCAGTCGGTAGAGCGTCGCCTTGGTAAGGCGGAGGTCGGCGGTTCGATTCCGCTCGACAGCTTTTTAATTTTTAACTCCCTCAGGGGAGTATTTTTTTTGCAGTAAACCAGAAAAAGATATAAGGTAAAGTGTATATAAAGAAATGGTTTACAAGAAAAATCAGGAATGCTAAAATTGTCATGTACTAAGTTTAAAATGACAAAGGATAACATTATGCCAGATTCATTGCTTTATACCATATTAATTTACTGCCTGGATTCTCTCAGTTCCCATCTCGTCCTGTACTTTTTTCTGTTTGCTCTTGCAGATTATCATATCCGCTGGAAAGCAATCGGAAAGATCTTTCATGTTACGATACCGATCACTGTTTTTGTGAGCTATTCCGGGTTTCAGATATTGGGCGAGGGCTCGGTTGCTGCCTATGCTGCCGCTTCTGTTGTTACCCTGATTCTTAATATCTTTATGACTGCCCGTGTGCTCGAATGGAACTTGTGGAAAGCTTTTTCTGCAATCTGTCTGGCCGCTGCCCTCCAGGTGGGATGGGGAGCGGTAATGAGCTCATTTCTTTCTCATGCAGCGCTGTCCCGTCTGGCAGGGGTTCTCCGGTATTTACAGCAGATGTTTGTTCTGTATCCCCTGAGTGCGCTGGTACTCAGCTGCATTCTGATCCGGCTGGGGGTGGGAGGGAGACTCCGCTTTTTATACGAGGATAAAAGACATCTGCATTTTACTGCCGCAGCGGCTTTTCTGCTGGAACTGCTTGTAGAAGTTATATTTACGGTGGGAAGACTGCTGGATCACAATTATATTTTTTTCTATGTGGTCAGCGTGATCTTGCTGCTTCTTCTATGCATACTTGTTTTTGTCTATATTTCCGAACGGGGAGAACGCGACCTGAAGATCCAGATGCAGAATGCAATGCTTCTGGAACAGAGACATTATATGGAAAAACTGGAGGCCATGCAGAAGGAAATGCGGGCATTCCGGCATGATTATAAAAATCTGCTCTCAGGAATGTCGCTGTATGCAAGGGAGGGGAATACCGAGGCAATACAGGATGAGCTGCAGCGGCTGGAAGCCGATTTCGATGAAAAAGTAGGAGAAAATATCAGGCAGGCAGTTCAGCTTGGGAATATACGCATCCCGGAGCTGAAGAGCCTGATCCTTGCTAAATTGAGCCGGATGAATGAAAAGGGAATCACCTGTAATCTGGAGGTGCTCTATCCGGTCACCCGGCTGGCGATGAATGTACACGACTGCAACCGCTGTCTCGGAATTCTGCTGGACAATGCGATAGAGGCAGTGGAAGAGGAGGAGACACCGTCCATTGATCTGATGATCAGCAGCCAGAAATCAGAGGTTGTGATTCTGATCAGAAATACATGGCATGGGGAGATCGCTCTTCACAGCATCTGGGAGGAAGGATATTCTACCAAAGGAGTCGGCAGGGGGCTGGGACTGTCAGGGTATCAGCGCATTCTGGAAAATTATCCGAATGTGCTTCCGGCGACCCGGTGGGAAAACCACGTATTTACACAGGAACTGCAAATTATTTACGGGAGATAATAGACCATGCTGCCAGTTTATATATGCGATGACGATGATAAGATTAGAGAGGCTCTGTGCGGGGAGATCAGCCGGCAGATTATGATCGGGGATTACGATATGCAGATTGTACTGAGTACGGGATCTCCGGATGAACTGCTGGAAGCGGTTTGGAAGGAAACAAAAAGGGGAGTCTATTTTCTGGATGTAGATCTGAAGCAGGAGGATGAAGGGCAGGACGGTTTCTGGCTGGGCAGAGAAATACGCGCCCGGGATTCCAGAGGCTTCATAATCTACATTACATCCTATGGGGATCTGGCCTTTAAGACCTTTCAGTACCACCTGGAGGCACTGGATTACATCGTGAAGGATAACATGCTGAAAATGATACCAGCAATCCGGGAATGTCTTCGTGTGATTGTGAGGCGGATCCAGGAGGAAGGAAGACTTCTTTCACCCACAGCCTGCTTCACTGTAAAAACAGGGGAAGTAGTCCGACACATTCCTCTGACGGATATTATCTGTTTTGAGACTTCCTCACGGACCCACAGGATTATTCTATATACAGAAACAGAAAGGCTGGATTTCATAGGAAAAATGTCTGAGATCGAGGAAAAAGTGGGGGAGACATTCATCAGAGCTCATCGTTCTTTTCTGCTCAATAAGGAAAAAATCCAATCTGTGGATTTCCGGAAAAATGAGATCACAATGATAAGCGGACAAACATGCCTGCTGTCACGTTCCATGAAGAATAGGCTGATGAATATTCTGGAAAAATAGGCCTGCTGCCTCCGTAACAGATGCTCTTACGGGCGGTGCGGCAACAGTCTGCAGAGCAGGCATATATCCGGGAGTGTCCGTTTGGGCATTGAAAACTGCAGTTCAGGCATTATTTTCCACGCCGTATGGAAGAACTGGTATAGTAAAGTACATCACACGAAAGAGAGGATGATTACTATGCCGGAGGCAAAGAATAGGGAAATGATCACGCTGCGCCATATTTCTAAAAAATACAAGACAGAAACAGCTCTGAAAGATATCAGCTTTCAGGTACACCAGGGGGAGATTCTCGGATTTCTGGGACCATCAGGAGCTGGAAAAACAACGACTATTAAAATTCTGACAGGGCAGCTGATGCAGACTTCAGGGGAGGCATACATTCTGGGGACAAACACAAAAGACATCGACTGCTCCATCTATGAGCAAATTGGAATCGTTACGGACAACAGCGGGATCTACGAGAAAATGTCCGTCTATAATAATCTGTTATACTTTGCAAAAATCTTAAAGGTCAGCCGTGAGAGGATCAATGTTCTGCTGAAGAGAGCCGGCTTGTGGGAACACCGAAGAAAAGCAGCGGGCAAGCTTTCAAAAGGCCAGGGACAGCGCCTGATTCTGATTCGTGCTATTCTCCATCAGCCCCAAATATTGTTTCTGGACGAGCCAACCAGCGGCCTGGATCCATCCACAGCGCTGGAGGTCCACAAGCTTCTTATGGAACTGAGGGCCCAGGGCATGTCAATATTCCTTACAACCCACAATATGGAGGAGGCAGCAAAGCTGTGCGACACAGTTGCCCTGCTCAATGAGGGCAACATTGTAGAGATCGGAGCTCCAAGAGATATCTGCCTGAAATACAATACCAAAAAGCATTATCGGATTCTTTTAGATACCGGGGAAGAAAGACTGCTGGAACAAAGTCCGGCGAACGCGGAAAAGATCGCCGCATACATGATCGGTGACAGGATTGAATTTCTCCACTCCTGTGAACCAACCCTGGAGGATGTATTTTTAGCAGTAACCGGAAAGGAGTTAAGATAATGAAGATTAACAGACGAAAATTACTCGCAGTAACAGAAATGAAAGCAAGGGCACTTTTTGACAAAAATGTGATTATGGTACCGATCATGATTCTGGGAATTACGATGATACTGCGGCTTGTATACGGCGCGATGATGAATGGGAAAGAACTCCCGACTCAGCTGCTTGCGACAGTCCTCAATCTGGGGCTGACAATGAACATTACGATGACAGGGACATTTGTCACAAGCGCCGCACTTGCGGAAGAAAAGGAAAAATATACACTCAGGACGCTTATGACCTCCTCCGTAAATGGAACCGAATTCTTTCTGGGAAGTATTATCCCGCCGTTTATTGAGATTATGATTCTGAATGTGGTTCTGATCCCAATCAGCGGACTCTCCCTGGCGACGATCAACCTGGGCACGTATCTGCTGGCAACGGCGCTTGCCAGCATTACAAGCTGCATTCTGGGCATGCTGCTCGGCATTTATGCTAAGAACCAGATGAGTGCCAGTACGCTGACCACGCCGGTGATCCTTGTATTCATGCTGATCCCCAGTTTTTCAGCGTTTATCCCTTCACTGGAGAAGATCTCAAAGTTCCTATTCACAGGAGTTGTCTCCGAGATGGTGTATTCCTATGCGAACGGAACTGCATTTACCATGAAGGCTCTTCATATGATCGTTCTGGTGGGAGAAATCCTGCTTGCGTTTATACTGTTTCTCTTCTGTTATAAGAAGAACGGCTATGAAAAAGAATAAGCGTATCAGAACTTAAAGCTGTTCTGAATCCAGTATAATCGTGAAAGGACCGTCATTGATAAGACTGACTTTCATTTCCGCCCCGAAACGCCCGGTCTGCACGTTGGGTACGGATGCTCTGCATTTTTCTATGATATATTCATAGAGGGCATTCGCCCTGTCCGGCTGGCCTGCTTCTATGAAGCTGGGGCGGTTTCCTTTTTTACAGTTCGCGTAGAGCGTGAACTGGGAAATAAGCAGAAGACTGCCTTCCACATCTGCAAGGGACAGATTAGTCTTACCATTCTCATCCTCAAAAATTCTTAAGCCCGTCATTTTACGAATCAGCTTATCTGCCGTTTCTTCGCTATCACTGTCGGATACTCCGATCAGCACGAGAAATCCCTTTTCAATTGCTCCGATCACATCGCCGTCCACGGCTACGGAAGCTTCTGATACTCTCTGTATTACAAATTTCATGTTTCATTCCTCCATATTTACATTTCATACAGCATTTATTTTATACTGGGGGCACAATAAAGTCCAGATGGTATGAAGAACAAAATAAAATATTTGTCCGAAGCCAGTAACGGTTCGGACAGGTCTGAACTGTTATCGAGGCCATTTCAGCTGACGCATGATCCGGCTGCACCTGAGGGCTGTTTTCTTACCACTTGGATTCACTTTTATACCACATACATCTTTTGGGTTTACAAGACAATTGATTTATGGTTAGATAAATGCGTGGAGAGGGAAATGAGATGAAGATACGAATTGAAATTGATGAGAACTTAACAGAGGAAGAAGTCATAATCAGAAGCAGCAGCCTGAATGATCAGGTACAGAAAGTGCAGAAGGCACTGAGTGAGATCTCCAGGCAGGAGCAGCGGATTGTATTCTACAAGGAAGAGACAGAGTACTATCTGATGCTTTCCGAGATTCTTTTCTTTGAGACTGACGGAAAAGCGATTCATGCACACACGGCAGACGATATTTACAAGATCCGGCATCGTCTGTATGAACTGGAAGAAATTCTGCCGGGATATTTCATGAGGGTATCGAAATCAACGATATTGAACACGAGAAGCATATATGCGATCAACCGTTCCGTATCCACTTCCTGTGTGGTCCAGTTCAAGGACACACACAAACAGGTATATGTATCCAGATATTATTACAAGCCGCTTCGCAACCGGCTGGAAGAAAAGAGGTAGAGACATGAAAAAAGAGAGATTATTCTGGGGGATATTTTTTATTATCGGAGCGGTGCTCCTGATTATCAGCAGGCTGGGAATACTGAATACAGAGATCAGTATCTGGATGCTGCTCCTGTCAGTGATATTTGCGGCGACACTGATCAAGAGCGCTATCCACCGCAGTATACCGGGGGTACTATTTTCACTGGCATTTCTCTGTATTATCTATGCAGACCCTCTGGGAATTACAGCGCTGACACCGTGGACGGTTCTGGGAGCCGCGCTTCTCGGAAGTATTGGTTCCGCGTTTTTGTACCATCCAAAGCGGAGCTGGCATCATCACAGCACTCATTACGATGACAGCTTCAGCGATGTCGAAACGATAGAGGGGGAGGCGATGAGAATGGAAAGTTCATTTGGTTCCAGCATTAAATATATCAACTCGGAGGATTTTAGAGGAGCCGGTATCCACTGTGCTTTCGGAGCAATGAAGATATACTTTGACCATGCAGAGGTTCCTCAGGGGCAGGCATCTGTTAAGCTGGATGTTTCTTTCGGCGGAGTGGAACTCTATGTTCCGCGCAGCTGGAAAGTGGTAAATCAGATCAGCGCGGCCTTCGGGGGGGTTGATGAGAAGGGGAGATACCAGCCGGACGGTTCCGTTACTCTGGTACTCAACGGAAAGGTAAGCTTCGCCGGAGTCACAATTATTTACATTTAGAAACTGTATTTTAAGGGAAAGGCAGCCCTGCTCATCCAAAATGAAATGAGCATCCGCTGCTTTTCCCTTATTTCACACCATGATACTGTCCCGGGCCATTTCTCGATTAAGCACATCAGGAGGGCGGAAGAAAAAGGCCGGCTGCGGGCGGATAATATGTGAAGATCAGAAAGCATACTCCTGTTATAATGAAGCATAAAAAATAGAAGAAGGTATAACCAGACATACCATGGCGCTTACCCTGCGGGCGCGTCCTGAGCATGCTGCCAAACAATGTGTGCTGTATATGCCCGGGCAGAAGAAGAGAGCGGCAGCGCACGTAAAATGCAAACAGGATACCAAGTAGAAAGGTCAGGATATCCAGGGGAAGCGTGTGGAACCCCAGAATTCCTGTGTAAGTATAAAAAATGACGGGAATCAGCCATGTCCCAGCCAGTATGCCGGCGAGGTCAGCCCGGATCAGCCGCTGATAGTGTCTGTACAGGAAAAAATATTCCGCAGCGCAGAAAAGCAGCATAGGAAAATACAGAAGTTTCATATGTTCCCAGGTGGATTCGTTCACCGGCGCAAACAGCCCGGTGATAAAATTGTTACCTGTCCAGCTGTAGACAAAATGAAGCAGTGTTCCGGCAGCGGATACAAAAATAACTCCGATTATCGTACTGATATACAGCCGTTTATTTCTTTTGTCAAAAGGTTTCATTGCGGCACCCTCCAAAAAGGATATTTTTTCTAATAGTATGTACGAAATAATAAGATATATACCGGAATTTTAAAGAACGCCACATTTTGTCGATTTTTGTAATAATATGTCGCAAAGTAGAGTGATCTATATGAGATTATGATATAATACAAAAAAGATTCAGAGGTGATTTTTCGGTGCGGGCCCGACTGAGGGGGAATACCATGACGAGCCTGGACAGAGAAGAACTGGTTCCATTGAAAGAATGCCTTGATGAGCTGCTGGATTTTATCCGTGAGCTGCAGATTGAAGAGATTCCATATTTTTACAGATGTCTTGAAAATATGAAATACAATCTGGAGATTTGTTTTCTTGTACGGTATGAGGGCTGGGAACAGATGGAACTGATTTTAATGCGGGACTGGAGCGCAGCAAATCATGCGCAGATTGGTATATCGGGATTTGATTTTTCTGCAGATAGTGCAGCAGAGAAGGCAGAATTAGACTGCCGGTTTATTGAACTGATTGCCAATATCGAAGGTTTTTTAAGGAAATAGCAGTTTTTGTTTATAATCAGTAGGTGTCATGCCTGTATAATTTTTGAACAGGGATGAAAAGGTGTTTGGCTTTTGAAAGCCGCAGAGCAGAGCGATTTCTTTTATAGAATACTGTGGATTCTCAAGCAGTAACCGGGCTTTGGCCATGCGGAGATTTAAAAGGTAGTTGTAAGGCGTTTCACCGATTGCTTTCCTGAATGCAGTTATAAAGTATGTGCGGGACAGGCCGCACATCGAAGCCAGTGTATCAATCTGAAGGTTATCCGCATAATGCTGGTTCATATAAGAGACAATCTGATGGATTCCCTGCTGATATTGCGGGGGAGCCTTCAGGCGGTCTCTTTTTTCCTGAAATTCACATTCTGTGAATACAGAGGCAATAAGGGCTGCGAGATGGTAAAGCTTGGAAGGATCGCAATTATTTTCTTTTGAAAATTCATCTTTAAAGTACTGGATGTAGGTTCCGGCTTCTTTTGTCAGTTCAAAACGCTGATCAAAATTTTTTCCCATACAGTCTTTCCACACACAGTCTTTATCGATCAGGATCTGTTCAAAAAAATCCTTATCGATGACGATGTTATCGTAGGCAATATTGGGACTCCTGAATCTGTAACTGTGGATCCGGCCGCTTGGTACAGGATATACATAGCCAGCCTCCCCTATATAAACGGCATTTTCATATATAATGAGGGGAAGAGGGCTGTAGGGTATCATAAATTCATAAGCGCTGTGTGAGTGACAGAGGGGATTGGAAATAAATTCCTGTGCATTCGCAGCAGATACAATCGAAAGTACATCACAATAATAACACAGACAGTTTCTACTTATAAAATGCTTATCATCAAAATGTGCCTTCAACAGGCATTCTAATTTATTATTCATAATGCCACCTCCTTTTTTATAGAATAACATGGATATAAACTGAAAAACAATTAAAAGAAATCGTAATGTTAATAATATTTCGAAATATTACGATAGAATTCAGAAAAGAATCAGGACAGTAGTTGTACGGAATGATAAAATAGAAAGTACCATTTCTTTTTATTTTTCTAACTGTGGTGTGAAACTATTTGAGATACCGCTTCGTCTAATAAGTGAAAGACAATCAAGCCGGCATTGATGAGGGGAAGGAGGTCTTCTTTTGAAATACCTGATAAAAAGGGCACAGAAGCACGACGATCAGGCTTTTGTGGAACTGATCGAACTGGTAAAGAAGGATATGTATAAGACTGCAAGAAGCTACCTGCATACACAGGAGGACATTGCAGACGCCATACAGGAGACGATTATCACATGTTATGAAAAAATCGACAGGCTGAAAGAGCCTAAGTATTTTAAAACATGGATCATACGCATTCTGATTAATAAGTGTAAGGACATTTTGAGAGCCGGAAAACGGGAATATCTCTCAGACACTGTTCCGGAACAGGAGGATACATGTATGGCACTTCAGAATTATGAATTTGAAGAACTGATGAACCAGATGGATGACAAGTATCGGATTGTTTTGCTTTTGTACTATTCGGAGGGCTTCAAAATCAGAGAGATTGCGCAGATACTGGAGCTTGAGGAGAGCACAGTCAAAACGAGACTGGTCCGGGGGCGCAGGCAGTTTGAAAAAGTATATGGGCTGGAAGTAGCAGTTCAAAGGAGGTAGTGGGTGTGAGGAACGAATATTCAAAAAAGGAAATAGAAAGAATATTAAAACAGGATGTAGAGATTCCGGAGAAAATAGAAGAGCGGATTCAGGACACTTATGAGCAGCTTGGAATCGGGAAAAAGGTTACAATGAAGTATACGAAGAAGCGCCGTACATGGGCTGCGATTGCAGCAGTGGCGGTGCTGGCAGCGGGAATGTCGATTGTTACGCTGGCGGCAAACAAGTTTCTTTCCGCAAATCTTGTGGAGAATGAGGACTCTGTTAAATATGATTTTCAGGTGGACAGAGAAAAAGAAGCCCATAGGATATCCGTGGAAGAAACCTATATACCTGAAGGGTATACGCTGTACGGAGAGGACAGCCCATACGGAAATAAGTGGCATAATGAAGAAAATGGAGGAGCCATTTCTATTATTCCGTATAATGCGGCTGATCTGGACTACTTAGAGCGTACCGGCGGCGCGGAATTCATGTCCTATTCAAAGGACTCTCATTTGGAATCGCTGGATATCAGCGGCATGAAGACAGATGTATTCGTTAATGACAGTTTTTACACAGACAGTGAAGAGACTGTAAAGCGTATTTATCTGTTTAACGAAGAGTATGGATACGGAGTAATGGTATGGAGTGAAAGTGACCTTCCGGCAGAAGAAGTGGTCAAGGTTGCAGAAGGGCTGAAGATTGAGGTACTGGATGAGACCGCTCCATACATGACGGATGAAGAAATTGATGAAGAAATTAAAGCGAGGGAAGCTTATGCAGAGGGCAGTGCCGAGTCCTATCAGGCAGGTGTTGCAGCCGACGATATCTATGCAATCGGAGAGGAAATCAGTTCTCCGTATATCATGATGGAAAACGGAGAGCAGGTGGAAGGGACGGATGATGTCCGTTTTACCGTGCAGGATGTGGAAATTCTGGACGCACTCCCGCTTTCAGAATACCCGGCAGAGAACTTTGCCCGTTATGAGGAAGTGGCTCCGTGGATGGCGGAAGACGGAACTCTGAAACCTCATGAGAGATACCGGTATACGGTAGATGGCGATGGTTTACAATCACAGGACGGTGTGCTTGAAACCGTGAATTCCAAGTATGTTGTTGTTAAGATGAAGGCGAAAAACTATTCAGATGTGCAGTCAGAGAGCAATCAGCTCATGGGCATTTCAATCGCCCCTGATCTGACAACGCTGATACCAAGAGCGGACGGCAGCTGTGCTTATCCGACCGACAGCTTCAGATCAGCAAATGAAAGTTATGGCATGCAGTGGCTTTCCGGCAATGGCAGCAGCTTCCCGATCTACTTCGATGATATCTATTATACAGAAGGGATCGAAAGACTGAAATCTTCATTTTTCCGTCCTATGGCTGCAGGCGAAGAGATAGAATACACTCTTGTTTATGTTGCAGACGAAGACCAGCTGGATAATCTGTATCTCAAGCCATTTCAAGGCGGTTCGAATGGGGACGGCAGTGCCATTACAATACCTTACGTTCGAATCAGCGAGTAGGAGACAGGCAGGAATTTGTACGGAACTATAATTATGAATGCAGCTGTTTACAGAAGGCATAAAATCTCATATAATAGAAAAGCGGGACGGGGAAACATCCTCGTTCCGCTTTTCTAAGAAATTAAATGCAGCAGGAGGAAAACAGATGCCATCATTTTTAAAAGATATTACGCCATTTTACGGAACCCATGAAAAGAATCAGGCAGGACAGACTCTGGAAGAGTTTCTGGAGGATTATGATCCTTATAAATATAAAACACCAAGCTGTACCACAGATACAGTTGTATTTTCCCATGACGCAGCACTGTCTGAATCCCTGGAAGGACTCAAGGTCCTGCTGGTAAAGCGCAGCAACCATCCCAGCATCGGTTTCTGGGCGCTGCCCGGAGGATTTATTGAATTGGAAGAGGATCTGGAGGCAACAGCAAAAAGAGAACTTATGGAAGAAACAGGAGTCGCGAATCCTATAATGGAGCAGATTGCCACATACGGGGCATACAACCGGGATCCCCGGGCCAGAGTCATCACGACAGCCTATATGGCCCTGGTGCAGGAGAAGGATGTAACCGTAAAAGCCGGCGATGACGCGGCAGATGCGGTATGGTGCAGCCTGGATCTGGAGCTGGCTGCAGAGAGCAACGAAAAAGAAGCAGTAAGAAGAACCTATATCCTTCAGTTCGTGAACAGAGAAAAGGGACTTGATACAAGAGCCGTAGTAGAACACACGCTGAGACGCGGCCTGGTCCGCGAGGAACACTTTACCGTTTCCGAACAGGGTATGATTGCGGTAGATCATGCGGCAATTGTGGTGCAGGCTATGCTGATCTTGAGGGGTAGGCTGGTGGGGGAGTGATTACGCCATTCTGGGGCGGGGCTTCTGCCGGTGGGCGGGGATCATTGTGTGCGCTTTCTGTATGCGTTCCGTTTGCCCACAACTACTAAATAAAAACCATGCCGGATGGAAAGGCACCGAGTAGGCGTTCCCCATACGCCGCTCCCGTTTAATGCACACTATAGGGTATGGGTTTCACTCCAATTTGGGTGCGCCTAGCTGAGTAAAAGGGAAGGAGGCGTTCAGCCGGGACTTTGCATGCCGTTTTTAAATCCTCATAGCGCGCGGTTAGAATCCGTTACAGGAAAAACAGGGAAAAGGGAGGGCGAGATTTGATTTACAAAATCAAATCTCGTAGCCGCCTGCGGTGTGAAATTATCAAATTTCACGCCAAATGCGGCTAGTCCCTCCCTTTTCCCTGTTTTTCCTGTTACGAATTCTCCGCAAGCGGCCGGCTTTAAAAACGGCATGCAAAGTCCCGGCTGAACGCCTCCTTCCCTTTTACTCAGCGTCCCCCAGTCTTCTTCCGCCCGGTAACAAACAATATCATTGCAAGGAAAGCCAGCGCTATAATCATCCATATTGTGAAGATGGCTGTGCTTTGTTTGCTGAACATATCGTAGTAGCCCTTCAGATAGATGATGACGACGATCCATGGCAGTACGTAAGTCATATAGCCGCGGACTTTTTCCGGGAATTTCATTCCCTGGCCGCTGTTGGCCTCCTGAATGAAGTTTTTCCATCCCCAGCCGTTTTTGTGGGTGCAGAAGAGCAGGTATACCACGGAACCGAGGGGCAGAATATTGTTTGATACAAGGAAATCTTCCAGATCCATGATGTTTGTTCCGGTGCCAAGCGGCTGGAAGTCTGACCATACGCTGAATCCGAGAATACATGGAATACTCAGCACTGCAATCAGAAGGATGTTGATTCCAACGGATTTTTTGCGGCTGAAATGAAACAGATCCATTCCAAAGGATACAATATTTTCAAAAACACCTACAATCGTAGAGAGCGCGGCGCAGAACAGGAACAGGAAGAACATAGCCCCCCAGATCCGGCCTCCTGACATCTGTGTAAAGATGTTGGGCAGTGTGATGAATACAAGTCCCGGGCCTGCGGACGGCTCTACGTTGAACGCAAAACAGGCCGGTATGACGATGAGGCCCGCCATGAGGGCTACAAAAGTGTCCAGAATCACGATGCTCAGTGACTCCCCTGTCAGGGAACGGGATTTGTCCAGATAGCTTCCGAATATGGCCATACCGCCCATTCCGATGCTGAGCGTGAAGAATGCCTGGCTCATTGCACCGAATATAACATTTCCGATTCCATTTTCCACCATCTTATGGAAATCCGGCACCAGATAGAAGCGCAGGCCTTCGCTGGAACCGCTCAGAGTGACTGAACGGATTGCGAGAATGACCATGATGCACAGAAGGCAGATCATGGTTACTTTCATGATTTTCTCAACGCCCTTCTGCAGTCCGATGCTGCATATTCCAAAAGCAAGAAGAATGACAATCACGGTCCAGAACATCAAAGTTCCGGGAGATGCCAGCATTTGATCATAGTTGACGGTGATCTGTTCCGAAGAAATGCCGGAAAAATCACCTCTGGCCATGCGGAAGCAGTAATACAGCATCCAGCCACCCACCATGGAATAAAACATGACAAGTATGTAATTGCCCGCGATTGCGAACCAGCGTGTAAAATGCCATCTTGTGCCGTCCGGTTCCAGGGCGTTATAAGATGTGGCAATACTTTTCTGACTGGCTCTTCCCACACTGAATTCACATACTATAATAGGAAGACCAAGGATCGCCAGGAAAATCAGATATATCAGAATGAATGCCGCGCCCCCAAATTTACCGGCCATATACGGGAATTTCCACACGTTACCGAGCCCGATGGCACATCCCGCTGATACAAGGATAAAGCCAAGACGAGAACCAAATTTTTCTCTTTTCATAAACAACCTCCCAAATTATCAGAAAAAGGAGAGCAAGGGGGTCAGACCCCTCTGCAGAGGGGTCTGACCCCCTTGCTCTCCTTTTTCGCTTTAAACCATAACAGTATATCATATTTTAGCACAAAGTGAAATGAAAATATTGCGCAGCAGTCCTTGTCGTTGTATACATTTTATGGTAAGATAATTGGCAGAATGTTACTACTTGAGGAGGAAACTATGGAAAACGAGACAGTTTCAAAGAATTTTATTGAGCAGGAGATAGATAAGGACCTGGCCGAGGGCGTATATGACCATGTGTGCACAAGATTTCCACCGGAGCCGAATGGTTACCTGCATATAGGACATGCCAAGTCTATTCTTTTGAATTACGGCCTGGCTCAGGAGTATGGCGGACAGTTTAACATGCGTTTTGACGATACCAATCCTACAAAGGAAAAGATTGAATTTGTAGATTCTATTAAGGAAGATATTAAGTGGCTGGGGGCGGACTGGAAGGATCACCTGTATTTTGCTTCCGATTATTTTGACCAGATGTATGAGTATGCTGTTAAGCTGATTAAAAAGGGAAAAGCATATGTCTGTGACCTTACAGCAGAAGAGATCCGCGAATACAGAGGAACTCTGACGGAACCAGGCAAGGAAAGCCCTTACAGGAACCGTACAGTGGAAGAGAATCTGGAATTATTCCAGAATATGAAGGACGGAAAGTATGGGGATGGGGAAAAGGTTCTCCGTGCTAAGATTGATATGTCATCCCCGAATATTAATATGAGGGATCCGATTATCTACCGTGTTGCCCGTATGAGCCATCATAACACAGGCGACAAATGGTGCATTTACCCGATGTATGACTATGCACATCCGCTGGAGGATGCGATAGAAGGCATCACACATTCCATCTGTACGCTGGAGTTTGAGGATCACCGCCCGCTGTATGAATGGGTGGTAAGTGAGTGTGAATTTGAACAGCCTCCGAGACAGATTGAGTTTGCAAAGTTATACCTCACAAATGTCGTGACAGGCAAGCGCTATATCAAGAAACTTGTGGAGGACGGCATTGTGGACGGATGGGATGATCCGCGTCTTGTGTCAATTGCAGCATTGCGCAGAAGAGGATTTACTCCTGAATCCCTCAAAATGTTTATTGAAATGTGCGGTGTTTCCAAGAGCCAGAGCTCTGTGGACTACGCGATGCTGGAGTACTGCATTCGGGAGGACCTCAAGATGAAAAAGCCTCGTATGATGGCTGTACTGGATCCGATCAAGCTGGTTATCGACAACTACCCGGAAGGAGAGGTTGAATACCTGGATGTGGCAAACAACTTGGAAAACGAGGAGCTTGGAAACAGAAAAGTACCGTTCTGCAGAGAACTCTATATCGAAAGAGAAGACTTTATGGAAGAGCCTCCAAAGAAGTATTTCCGGCTTTTCCCGGGAAATGAAGTCCGCCTGATGCATGCATATTTCGTTAAGTGTGAGAGCTTTGTAAAAGATGAAAATGGAAATATTACAGAAGTTCACTGCACCTATGATCCGGAGACAAAATGCGGCAGCGGTTTTACCGGAAGAAAAGTCAAAGGAACAATCCACTGGGTACCGGCTCCTTACGCGGTAAAAGCCGAAGTAAGGCTCTATGAGAACCTGGTAGATGAGGAGAAGGGAGTGTATAATAAGGAAGATGGGTCACTGAACCTGAATCCAAATTCCCTTACTATTTTAAAAGACTGTTTTGTGGAGCCAAGCTTTGGTGACGCGGCGCCTTACGACAGTTTCCAGTTTGTCAGAAACGGCTACTTCTGCATTGATGCCAAAGACTCCAACCCGGAGGCACTGGTATTTAACCGTATAGTATCGCTGAAAAGCTCGTTTCGATTACCAAAATAAACAACAAAGGGGCAGGTCTTTTAAGCGGACCTGTCCCTTTGACAATTGAGAGTTCCGGGCATTCCGGGATGTTGGAGAACGTGGAATGAATGAATTGACGATAAACCTTCAGAGTAAATCAAATATCCCGCTGTATGAGCAGATTTATAACTATATTAAAAAAGATATACAAAGCGGCAGGATCCAGAGCGGGGAAAAACTGCCTTCCACCCGTGCGTTGAGCCGTTATCTGGAAGTGAGCCGGAGCACAGTGGAACTGGCCTATGAGCAGCTGCTTTCGGAGGGATATGTGGAGGCGGAGCCTTATCGGGGATTTTTTGTGGCGCAGATTGAAGAACTGTATCAGTTAATGCAGAGCCCCAGGAAAATCCAGGAAGGGCCGGTGCGGGAGGAAAAAAAATATTTATATGATTTTACGCCAAATGGCGTTGATCTGAAAAGTTTCCCTTACAATGCATGGAGAAAGCTGTCCAGGGACTGCCTGATGGATGACCGGGCGGAAATGTTCCGCCTCGGGGAACCACAGGGGGAATATGGACTTCGGGGGGCCATATGTGATTATCTGCATCAGGCAAGGGGCGTGAACTGCCAGCCGGAACAGATCATCGTGGGGGCGGGAAATGATTATCTGCTGATGCTTCTGACCACAGTCATCGGCCACGGGCACAAGGTAGCACTTGAAAACCCTACTTACAAACAGGCATACCGGCTGTTTAAGAACCTTTCTTATGAGGTCTGCACGGTGGATATGGATGCTAAAGGTATGGAAATCACAAAGCTGACAGAATCAAAAGCGGATATTGCTTTTGTGATGCCTTCCCATCAGTACCCACTTGGAATTGTGATGCCGATCAAACGAAGGCTGTCACTTCTGAAATGGGCCAATGAACAGGAAGGCCGTTATATTATAGAGGATGATTACGACAGTGAATTCCGCTATAAAGGCAAGCCGATCCCGGCGCTGCAGGGCTATGACAGCCGTGATAAAGTGATATACATGGGGACATTTTCGAAGTCCATTGCACCGGCCATTCGTATGAGCTATATGGTGCTACCAAAGTCTATGCTGGCTTTGTATCAGGAGAAAAGCAGCTTCCTGAATTCTACGGTTTCAAAGGTGGATCAGCTGATCCTGCAGAAATTTATCGAAGAAGGGTACTATGAACGTCATCTCAATAAAACAAGGGCCCTGTATAAGAGCAGGCACGACACTCTGCTGGGCTGCCTGAAAAGTCTTCAGGACCGCTGTGAGATTTCCGGGGAAAATGCAGGCGTGCATCTGCTGCTGCATTTTCATAACAATATGACGGAAGAAGAGCTGATGACGCGGGCAGAAAATAAGGGAGTTAAGGTCTACGGGCTGACGGAATATTTTATAGAGCCGCAGGAGAAAAAACAGGCGACGATACTGTTGGGATATGCCAATATGAATGAAGAGAAGATACAGGAGGCAGTCGGGATTCTGGATGAAGCGTGGAAATAGTAAAAAGAAAAACAGAACCTGAACAGTTCAGGTTCTGTGAGATATAAAATCTATTCTTTTTCTTCGACAGGAGCTTCGGCAGACCCTTCTTCTTCCTTGTCAGTTCCTTCCGTTTTACTGTCGGAAGCAGCATCAGATGTTCTGTTCAGCGGAACATATTCCCTGTCGGGAACGGGCTCCAAATCGCTGTCTAAGTCAAAATCATCCTCTTCTGTACAGTCCTGGCTGTCATCACAGCAACCGTCACAGCATCTGCCCTTACAGAAATAAGCTATGATAAGGCCAATTGCAGAACCAATAGCTGCAAGACTTATGAACCATTTTAAAAACTTTTTCAATGTATAAGTCTCCTTTCTATGGGATAATAACTAAACTCATTTTCTATTGTAATACTTTTTGGACACAATTACAACAATGTACTCAAAAATAAACTATACGAATTAAGTGTTACTGTGCACGCCCGGCGGGGGAGAACGGTAAAATTAAGCTACTAATATACTGAAAAATATGATAAACTATTGAAATATAACGAGAATTGAGGAGTGTGTGTAAAGAAATATGGAAAATAGAACTGCAAAAAAGGCGAAGAAGGGCGTGCTCAGCGTTGTATTCAGCCGAACTGCGCTGATTCTGCTGCTTGTAGTGGTACAGCTCCTGCTGATGCTTGGATTGGCTACGTATCTGACGGACTATGTTGTATATGTCTACGGTGCAATGAATATATTGGGTGCCGTTATCGTTGTATACATTATCAATCAAAGAGGAAATCCGGCGTTTAATATGACCTGGGTGCTTTTGATCCTGATTTCCCCGGTGTTCGGCTGTCTTTTTTATCTCTATGTCAAATCCCAGCTCGGCACCAGATATATCGGAAAGCGTCTTGGCAGGCTGAAGCTGGATACCTGGCAGTATATGGAACAGAAACAGGAGATCATCGATGATCTGCGCCTGAGCAAGCCCGCGAATGCGAACCTTGCCCATTATATGAAATATCAGGTGGGATTTCCCACATACAGAAATACAAAGGCAGTTTATTTTGCATGTGGGGAAGAGAAGTTTTCTGTTTTGATAAAACAACTGGAAAAAGCAGAGAATTTTATATTTATGGAATACTTTATTGTGGAAGAGGGATATATGTGGGATACGATCCTGGACGTCCTGAAGCGCAAAGTACAAGAGGGCGTAGAGGTACGCTTTATGTATGACGGAATGTGCAGCATTTCCCTGCTTCCCTATAACTATCCTAAAACCATACAGAAGTACGGGATTAAATGCAAGATGTTCAGTCCCATACGGCCGGTGCTGTCTACCACCCAGAACAACCGGGATCACCGTAAGATCTGTGTTATAGACGGAAAAGTCGGATTTACCGGAGGCATCAATCTGGGAGACGAATATATCAACCGGAAAGTCCGTTTCGGATACTGGAAGGATACAGCAGTGATGCTGGAAGGCGATGCAGTGCAGAGCCTTACAATGCTGTTTCTCCAGATGTGGAATGTGACCGAATTTAAGCCGGATCCGTATGACCGGTATGTAACGCCCATGTCAGAAGAGCTGCACCGTGAACTGGGATTTATGATCCCATATGGAGACAGTCCGTACGACAACGAGGATGTGGGGGAAGAGGTGTATTTCCATATTCTGAACCATGCGAAGAAATACGTGCATATCATGACCCCCTATCTTATTTTGGACAATGAAATGCTGGATACACTGACACGTGCGGCAAAAAGCGGGATAGAAGTATGCATCATTATGCCGCATATTCCCGATAAATGGTATGCATTTGCAGTAGCCAAGACATACTATCGTGAACTGATTGAGGCCGGTGTACAGATCTATGAATTCACCCCTGGATTCGTACATGCGAAGATTTTCGTCTCGGATGATGACACAGCAACCGTAGGAACTATCAACCTGGACTACCGCAGTCTTTACCTGCATTTCGAATGCGGTGTCTTTATCTACAACAATCCGGTAGTCAGAGACATAGAAAACGACTTTCAGAAAACCCTGGAAAAGTGCCAGAGAGTCTCTGTGACAGACCTGAAAAAGATCAGTCCCATTATGTTAATATGCGGGAGAGTGCTGAGATTGATTGCTCCACTGATGTAACACTTTAACGCGAGAAAAGGGGTCTGACCCCTTTGAAGTGACCTTCTCCAGTAAAATAATAATTTACATATTGGGAAAAATATAGTATAATTCATAAGGTGGTTCATTTATAAGAGCTGCTAATGGAGACTTATAAGTAAAATACACAGGAGGGTTTGAAATGGTAAAAGCAGTAGTAGGTGCTAACTGGGGCGATGAAGGAAAAGGCAAGATTACTGATATGCTTGGAAAAGAAGCCGATATTATAGTCCGTTTTCAGGGAGGAGCGAATGCAGGCCATACAATTATTAATGATTATGGAAAGTTTGCACTGCATACGCTGCCATCCGGAGTATTTTATAATCATACAACCAGCATAATCGGCAACGGTGTGGCTTTGGATATTCCTGTACTGTTTAAGGAAATCCAGTCAATTGTCGACCAGGGAGTTCCGAAACCGAAGATTCTTGTGTCCGACCGAGCACAGATCGTGATGTCCTATCACAAAAATTTCGATGCATATGAGGAGGAGAGACTTGCAGGCAAATCTTTTGGCTCTACAAAGTCGGGGATTGCACCGTTTTATTCTGACAAGTATGCAAAAGTCGGATTCCAGGTAAGCGAGCTGTTTGATGATGGCCTGCTCAAAGAAAAGGTTATACGCGTAGCAGAACAGAAGAATATTCTGTTAGAGCATTTATACCACAAACCACAGATAAATCCTGACGATTTATATAAGGAATTGAAAGAATATAAAGAAATGATTGAGCCATATGTGTGCGATGTATCTCTGTATCTGTACAATGCAATCAAAGAAGGAAAGAACATTCTGCTTGAGGGACAGCTGGGGACATTGAAAGATCCTGACCACGGCATATACCCAATGGTAACTTCTTCTTCCACACTGGCGGCCTACGGTGCAATCGGTGCAGGTATACCGCCATATGAGATCAAACAGATCATAACGGTGTGCAAGGCATATTCCAGCGCGGTTGGAGCCGGTGCATTTGTCAGCGAGATTTTCGGTGAAGAGGCGGATGAACTGAGACGCCGCGGCGGTGACGGCGGTGAATACGGTGCAACCACTGGACGCCCGAGACGTATGGGATGGTTTGACTGTGTTGCCTCCAAATACGGCTGCAGAATGCAGGGCACAACAGATGTTGCGTTTACGGTACTGGATGTACTGGGATACCTGGATGAAATACCGGTATGTGTAGGCTACGAAATCAACGGTGAGGTGACAACCGAATTCCCAGTAACTCATATGCTCGATAAGGCAAAACCGGTACTCAAGACACTGCCGGGATGGAAATGTGATATCCGCGGAATCAGGAAGTACGAAGACCTTCCGGAAAATTGCAGAAATTACATTGAGTTTGTAGAGAAGGAGATTGGCTATCCGCTCACTTTGATCAGTAATGGTCCGGGAAGAGAAGACATTATTTACCGTAATAAGATTACAAAATAATCGTACAGCAGGATTTTATGAAACCATAAAATCCTGCTGTTTTTACATTAAGAATTAGATAATAAAATCTTTATATTTCTGCCATAACTCCGACACATTTGGACAGTAAAATGAAACTATGTCAAAAGGGGTGAAATATAACGGCAGGCCAGCTGAAAATAATTATGTTTAAAGCTGCTGCAAGGTTAGATATTTTGGCATATTTACGGGTGAGTATTCATATAATAATAAGGCTGAGGCTTATAAGAAAAGGAGGTATTTTTATGCGTCAGAGCAATACTGAAAGAACTCAAGAGATAATATCGATGGAAGAATACCTGGAGAGAAGACAAGAAAAAAGAAGAACAGAATTCATGAAAGAACCGCAAAAAAGAAGAGCAGCAGAATGGAGCGCTGCCCTGGAACTGGCAACATTATTCGTATAGAGGATTAACGATCCTCATCTGAGTCATCCGGTTTTTTCTTTTGGGATAAGCGATAAACTAAAGTGTAAGCATACAACAGAACCGGCAGTAATATCGTAGCAGCAATGGAAGCTTTCAGCAGGCCTAAAGATGCAGAACGGTCAACAAAAGCGAAAATTAATGTACTGCCGTATAGACATATGAGGAGAATGGCACCGATCAGTGCTAAAATACGTTTAGATTTTTTCATAATAAATCCTTTCTATCATACATAATGAGATAGATTTATTATAAGCGAAACAGAAGCGTATTTCAAATAAGATTTCAGCAGGCGGCGCTTTTTTCACGAAAAGCATCAGAGTGGAATGAAAAACGGGGTATCCAGGCAATTGTAACTGTCGGGAATATCCCGTATTTTGCGGTCTTTGGCTGAACCATATGAGTTTGAAGAATACTTTTTGGGTTTGCAGAGGTTTGCGGAGGTTTGCACACGAAATTCTTTACTATCTGTAAATTTTGTTATATAATGGGAACACGAGCGAAATTTTGAAAAAAGGAGTTATATACAATGAGTGAAAAATGTTTACTGGACCAGTGGCGTGACACGGCCTATGACAAAGAACTGACAAGAGAGCAGCTGGAGAACTTCTGGGGCGAGTATTTTAATATTGAAAAGGAGATTTACAGACAGCTTCTGGAGACACCGGATGTTGAAGTAAAGGGGACCGTAGAAGAGCTGGCAGGAAAATATGGACAGGAAGTCCTGACCATGGTTGGATTCCTGGATGGTATCAATGACAGCCTGAAGGAGCCTAATCCAATAGAGACTATGACAGAGACCACAGAAGTCAGCCTGGCTTTTGATGCGGAAAAATTATATATGAACATGGTGGATGCAAAAGCAGACTGGCTCTATGAACTTCCGCAGTGGGACAAGATTTTCGATGATGAGACCAAAAAGCGCCTGTACCGCGAGCAAAAACAGGCAGGAACTGTCCGCAAAGAAAAGAAGGTCGGCAGAAATGATCCATGTCCGTGCGGAAGCGGCAAAAAATATAAAAAATGCTGCGGTAAAAACGCATAATGTTAATTTGTATACCAAAAGGTAATACTTAAATACTGCAAGTCAAATACCCCCTAGCAAGGTGTGAGGTATTTGACCCTCGCGGCAGTCGCCAAGATCAAGCAAACCTGACTTTGGCTCGTTGCCCGCGGGAATAAATCCTCTGGACACGGAAGCCGGAGGATTTTTAAATATCTGAAAAAATATCCGGGAGAACCTGATGAGAATATATTATTTGATAACTGGACTTTTTTGTTTCCTGTACTATCTGGTGATGCTGCTGTACACAAGAAAATGGAACTCTACCTTTTCCCTGTTTTGGCCTGCTGCCGGAGTGCTGCATCTGCTACTCGCGTATTTTGCGCCGGGAGGGACGGCCGGGCATCTGGCAGTTACTGTGGTTCTGATCTGCTGGGGCGTCTTTCTTTATACTGAGGCCTGGATCTGCGGGGCTATGCTGAAAAAGACAAGGGACGAGGTGCCTTACATCATTATTCTCGGTGCACAGGTGAGAGGCACCAGAATAACAAATTCGCTGAAGCGGAGACTGGATGCCGCCTGTGAATATCTGGAGCAGCATACGGATACAAAGGTAATTGTTTCCGGAGGACAGGGAATAGGCGAAGATATAACGGAAGCGGCTGCTATGGCGGACTATCTGGAAATAAGAGGGATTGACAGCAGCAGGATTTATAAAGAAGATACCTCCACATCCACCTGGGAGAATATGAAAAACAGCAGCAGGATTATTGGCGATCCGAGACAGCCGTGTGCAGTGGTGACAAACAACTTTCATTTGTACCGGGCTCTGCTGATCGGAAAAAAAGCTGGTTTTACGAACCTTCATGGTATCTCGGCAAGCTCAAATCCGGTTTTGCAGCTGAATTATATGGTGCGTGAATTCTTTGCCCTTCTCTGGTTGAAGATGCATCGGTAATAGTGGAAATCTAAATTAAATGAAAAAAATTAAAAACAGACCTTTCATAAAATTGGAAAATCTGTTAAAATAAAATCTGGAATTAAGGAAATGGCTTTAATCTTCCGCAATTGTTTTGCGGCATATAATACCAATAGAAATAAGTCTGTAAGGCGTAGTCTATGAGTTAAAATTCAAAGATTATACGCCTTTTTCTTATGTCTGAAGTAAAGAAGCAGGAAAAGAAATATCAGAAGGAGGGCTTCTTATATGTGGGTACTGGTTTTCATCTTTTCAAATCTGTGGGGAAACAGACTCGGACACCGGATCGCCGGTAAAATCATCTGCCCGGAGACAGATAATCCGTTTTTTATCACACTTATAGTATCGGGATGTACCGTTCTGGTTATGTGTCCCACCATGAGCCTGGCTGCAACCATACTGTTTAACATCATATTGGGGCATGCGCCTGTGAGCCAGCTGCCGGCAATCTGGGCCGGAACACTGCTAAAAAATTTCCCCATGGCGCTGCTCTGGAATCTGTTTGCAGCAGGTCCTCTTACCAGGCTGCTTTTCAGGGCAATTATAAAAATCAGGTGTCCGGCTCCAGTCAGCAGTACGGCCGGACTGGATATCGAAAACATGGTTGACAAAAATAACTGCGATGTTATAATGAGTCTAGATTCGAAATAATAACACGTTGACGAGACGAGTAAAGTGTGGAAGGACAACCAGAGAGGGGAGCCGAGGCTGAAAACTCCCTGTTGCGGAAGCATTTGAAAACTACCTCCGAGTGGCTGAAAACAGTCCGGTGATTCCGTTATCATCATGAATGAAGTGGTTCTGGTATCAGCATGCCAGCACAATTAGGGTGGAACCGCGAGATTATTATAACTCGTCCCTTTCTGCAGTTTTCTGTGGAGAGGGACTTCTTTTTTTCTCTTCATTCCATGGAAGGCTGCCGGTTAGATTCTATATGCGAAGAGAGGAGAACAAAATGAAGATTACTTTGAAAGACGGTACAGTGAAAGAATACGCAGGCAGCAGATCTATTATCGAGATTGCGTCAGATATCAGTGAAGGGCTTGCGCGTATGGCAACAGCAGGGGAAATTAACGGAGAGACGGCAGATCTGCGGACAATCGTGGACAGGGACTGCGATCTGAATATCCTTACCTTCCAGGATGAGAAAGGGAAAGGCGCGTTTTGGCACACCGCATCCCATATTATGGCACAGGCCGTGAAAAGACTGTATCCTGATACCAGGCTGGCAATTGGCCCTTCCGTGTCGGATGGTTTTTACTATGATATAGACAGGGAGACACCGCTGACGGTGGAAGATCTCGAAAAAATTGAAGCAGAAATGAAAAAAATTGTAAAAGAAGCTCTTCCTATTGAACAATACACAAAACCGCGTCAGGAAGCAATTGCATATTTCGAAGAAAAAGGTGAACCATATAAAGTAGAACTAATCGAAGATCTTCCGGATGATGCTGTCATCAGTTTTTATTCACAGGCCGAATTTACCGATTTATGTGCGGGACCGCATTTAATGACAACAAAGCCGGTGAAAGCTTTTAAACTGACAAGTCTTGCCGGCGCATACTGGCGGGGCAGTGAAAAGAATAAGATGCTGCAGCGTATCTATGGAACCGCATTTCCGAAAAAGGCTGAACTGGACGAATATCTGACTATGCTGGAGGAAGCGAAAAAGCGCGACCACAGAAAGCTGGGGAAAGAGCTTGGCCTCTTTATGATGAGGGATGAAGGCCCTGGTTTTCCGTTTTTCCTCCCAAAAGGCATGGTGCTGAAGAATACGCTCCTGGATTACTGGCGTGAAATACACAGCAGAAACGGTTATGTGGAGATTGCTACACCGATTATGCTCAGCCGCCATCTGTGGGAGACCTCCGGACATTGGGACCATTATAAGGACAATATGTACACAACTGTTATTGATGAAGAAGACTTTGCGATTAAGCCAATGAACTGTCCCGGGGGAATCCTTGTCTATCAGTCGGAACCCAGATCTTACCGCGATCTGCCGCTCAGAATGGGCGAGCTGGGTCTTGTTCACCGCCATGAAAAGTCAGGGCAGCTTCATGGTCTGATGAGAGTGCGCTGCTTTACTCAGGACGATGCCCATATTTTTATGATGCCGGAGCAAATAAGAGATGAGATCAAGGATGTTGCGAGATTAATCGATGAAGTATACAGCCTGTTTGGATTTAAATACCATGTAGAGCTCTCTACACGGCCCGAAGACAGCATGGGAAGCGATGAGGACTGGGAAATGGCGACAGAGGCGCTCAGGGGCGCGCTTGACGATCTCGAGCTTCCTTATGTAGTAAATGAGGGAGACGGTGCGTTTTATGGCCCTAAAATAGATTTTCATCTGGAGGACTCCATAGGAAGGACATGGCAGTGCGGAACGATCCAGCTGGATTTCCAGCTGCCGCTTCGTTTTGATCTGGAGTATACAGGCGCTGATGGAGAAAAACACAGACCGATTATGATTCATCGTGTTGCATTCGGTTCCATTGAGCGGTTCATCGGAATTCTGATCGAACATTTTGCGGGTGCATTTCCAACCTGGCTGGCGCCTGTACAGGTGAAGGTACTTCCCATTTCAGATAAATATATCAAATATGGAAAAAAAGTGCAGGACACTCTGAATAAAGCCGGCATCCGTGCAGATATTGATATGCGCGCAGAAAAAATCGGATACAAAATACGAGAGGCCCAGATGCAAAAAATTCCATATATGCTTGTAGTGGGTGCAAAGGAAGAAGAGGACAGACTTGTTTCCGTAAGAAGCAGATTTGCGGGTGATGAAGGCCAGAAGAGTATGGACGAGTTTATTGCCTCTATTACCAGTGAAATTGCAGGAAAGAAAGTGCGTGAGATAGAGGAACAGGAATAATCCGAGGGACTGCAGGGCATAATGATACTGATTTTATTATAAGAAGGAGGTATGATCATGCCAGAATTAAAATGTACTGTGCAAACATGTATGCACAATAAGCAGTTTTTATGTGATCTTGACAAAATCCAGGTGGGCGGCAACAATGCAAAAACACCAAGAGAGACCTGCTGTGACAGCTTTCAGGAGAGAAAGGATGACAGCTACTCAAACAGTTATTCTAACAGTTACAGTAATGTAACCGGAACAGCTTCTGACCTCAGCTGCGTAGACTGTAAGGCGACGGATTGTATGTATAACTGTGATTGTGAATGCCACGCTGGAAAGATCAGTGTGGAAGGAAGCGATGCCTGTCAGTGTGAAGGCACAGAATGTGCAACATTTAAATGTAACGGTTGAGGAAATTAAATACTGCACTTTGATAAAGTGGAGCGAGAGAGCAGGTATCCGGTATGATAAAGCCGGATACCTGCTCTTCTTGGTTGACTAGAGTACATAGTACGCGTTATAATCATAATATCTGCATAAAAATTGGAAGGATCTTAATGTGAATGAGTGGAGAAAAGCGGTATCAGGAGAATAAAAAAGTAGAAGAAAGCAGCGGTTATTACGTAAACCGGCCTTCTTTCGGACATAACGGACCATCAAAACTGAGGCAAAAGTTCAGCCGGGGTATGACTATTTTTGTAGTGATTGCAGCCTGCATTATCTTTTATTTTGCGCTGCTGCGCCTGCCGGCTATTTCAGGAGTTTTCAAAGAGATATTTGGTGTTTTGAAACCGATTGTCTATGGCCTGGCGATAGCCTACCTTCTAAATCCGATTGTGGATTTTGTGGAGGAACATTTACGGCCGTTTTTGGAAAAGAAACTGCAGGATCAGAAACGGATCCATGCAATTTCCAGAGGAACAGGGATATTTGCGGGGGTTTTGGTGCTGCTCTTTATCATCATCGCGCTGTTCAACATGATGATCCCGGAATTGTACGGCAGTATCAGAGATATGATCTTGACGGTGCCGAGCCAGCTGAACCAGCTGGTGGACAAGGTGATGGAGATGAATTCTCAGGATTCGACACTGGGCCAGCTTTTAAGCAATATTTTAAAAGAAGCAACGGATTTCATCCAGACATGGATGCGCACGGACCTGCTGAATCAGATCAATGTTGTCATGTCTAATCTGACCGTGGGCGTTATTAATATTATCAGCGAACTTCTGAATGTGGTAATCGGCATCATCATATCCATTTATGTCCTATTCAGTAAAGAAAAGTTTGCAAGCCAGTCTAAAAAGCTGGTGTACGCAGTGTTTAAGCCTTCACATGCCAATATGATCCTGCATTTAACGATCAAGAGCAACGAGATATTCGGTGGATTCATCATTGGTAAGATCATAGATTCTGCAATCATTGGAGTACTTTGCTTTATCGGACTTTCAATGCTGAAGATGCCTTATACGCTTCTGGTCAGTGTAATTGTAGGAGTTACGAACGTTATCCCATTTTTCGGGCCATATATCGGGGCAATACCAAGCGCAATCCTGATTATGCTGACAGATCCGAAGATGGGCATTTACTTTATTTTATTTATTCTCGTTCTGCAGCAGCTGGACGGGAACGTAATCGGGCCAAAGATACTGGGTGACTCTACAGGACTTTCTGCATTCTGGGTAGTGTTTGCAATCCTCCTGGGGGGCGGGCTGTTTGGGGTCATAGGCATGATTCTGGGCGTGCCAACATTTGCGGTTATCTACTATATTATAAATATGCTGATCAACCATATGCTTGAAAAGAAGAAGCTGCCTACGGAGACTGCCGCATACGGGGAGTTAAGTTACGTGGAATCCGATGGGACGTATGTACATTCAGATGACAATGAAACAAATAAAGAAAAAGGGGAATAAAATATGCCAATACGAGTACAAAATGATTTACCGGTAAAAGAACTACTGGAGCAGGAAAACATATTTGTGATGGATGAATATCGCGCGGCACATCAGGATATCCGTCCGATCAGCATCGGCCTCTTAAATCTGATGCCTCTTAAGGAGGATACAGAACTGCAGATTCTGCGTTCACTTTCCAACACCCCTCTGCAGGTGGATGTGACCTTTGTGCGGGTGAGCAGCCATGTATCCAGAAACACATCCACAAGCCATATCTACAAGTTTTATGAGCCGTTCGACAATATCAAAAACCAGAAGTTTGATGGATTTATCATAACAGGCGCACCAGTAGAGCAGATGCCTTTTGAGGATGTGGACTACTGGGAGGAACTCAAGGGGATTATGGACTGGACCAGAACCAATGTCACATCTACGCTGCACCTGTGCTGGGGTGCCCAGGCGGGGCTGTACTACCATTATGGAATCAATAAAATCCAGCTGCCCGAAAAGATGTTCGGTATCTTCCCTCATCATGTCAGAAACAGAAAGATTCCTCTTGTAAGAGGGTTTGATGATATTTTCTTTGCTCCGCATTCCAGACACACAACAGTGCCTCAGGATCTGCTGGAGGCAGATGACAGGATTACTATCCTGGCAGATTCAGAGGAGGCGGGGGTATTTCTCTGCATGGCAAAGGAAGGCCGCCAGATCTTCGTAATGGGACATCCGGAATATGACAGGGTGACGCTTGATACGGAGTATAAAAGAGACAAGGGAAAAGGACTGGATATTAAAGTACCGGCAAATTATTATCCGGACAACAATCCGGATAACATGCCTCAACTGCTCTGGAGGGCGCACGCAAACAATCTTTATACGAACTGGCTCAATTATTACGTTTATCAGCTGACTCCTTATGATTTGTATGGGACTCCGTTTTAAAAGGTTTTCCTGTAATTTTTCTATGCAAAAACATGAAGCGGATTTTGAAGAAATCCGGTTCATGGTATAACATAAAAGTATACCCAGAGGGCACACCGTAACTCATGCCCATACGGGCGGATCTGCAGCACAGCTGCAGAATAAGGTATACCCAAAGGGCACATTGAATCACATGCCCTTTGGGTATACTTCGTTTTATAGCCTGTTTGTAAACCAACCTGTCAGGGAGTGTATTAAGGAATACCAGAAATGGCATACTTAAAGGGAAAGTAATGACTGCATAAAATGAGTAATATTTTGTGTTTGTAATATTAGAGAAATTAAAAAAGTTGGCAGATGGAGTCAGGAAAGAGGAACGATATG
This sequence comes from Clostridium sp. D5, assembly GCF_000190355.1. Lineage (NCBI taxonomy): Bacteria > Bacillati > Bacillota > Clostridia > Eubacteriales > Clostridiaceae > Clostridium > Clostridium sp. D5. The sequence goes on from NZ_GL870814.1 coordinate 119,883, forward strand.
AAAAAAGTTACATTAGAAGCATGGAAAGAAGACCTGGAAGAGTTCAAGCAAAAAACAATCCAATTTTACGAGGGAGGGCTTAGTAAACAGGAGTATAAAGGATATTCAGGCGGGTATGGAAGCTATGCCCAGAAAGGCGGCAATGCAAGTATGCTCAGGCTGCGTCTGCCAGGCGGCAGGATAACAAAAGATAAGTTGAAATTTATTGCTGATTGTATTGAAACCCACGGGATTGACTGCGTGCATTTGACGACCTGCCAAACCATCCAGCTGCATAATCTGCAGCCGTTGGTTGTATTCGATATTATTGAAAAAGCATTAGATCATAAAATTGTGACGAGAGGGGGCGGCGGGGATTTTCCAAGAAATGTAATGGTATCACCGCTATCAGGGGTAGAACGAGGAGAGTATTTTGATGTACTCCCCTATGCGGAAGCCGCGGGAGAGTATCTGCTGACTTTTATTAAGGAAGAAAAGATGCCAAGAAAATTGAAAGTAGCATTTTCTAATAGTCCGGCAAATGAAACACATGCTACGTTTAGAGACTTGGGATTTGCTGCGCGAAAAGACGGCACTTTTGATGTATATGCAGCCGGCGGTCTGGGAAATAACCCTAAAATGGGGATAAAAGTCGCAGAACAGATTGATCCGTGCAAAGTGCTTTACTATATCTGTGCAATGCGGAAAACATTTCTGGAACATGGCAATTATGAACAGAGGGGGAAAGCGAGAACCAGATATATGCAGGATACCCTCGGAAAAGAGGGTGTGGCTGCAGTCTTTTTGGAAAACCTTAAGGAAGTGCTTGAGACTGCAGAAAATCTGGACATTGAAGTTGATTCTTCACAGATTCATAAGCAGGGCGATGGGACCACAGCCTTCGGAAGTAGAGTAATCGGGCAGAAACAGGAGGGTCTTTATGCTGTCAAATACCATCCGATTGGCGGCTGTCCCCACCCTTCTATGTTCAGGGCAATATATGACCTTATAAAGGATATGGAGGCAGCAGAACTTAGAATTTCGCCGGATGAGACGATGTATATCATTAACCTCACCGGAAGGGAGACTTCAAAAGTCCTTGAACTTACCTCTGATGGGGCCAGGACACCATTTGAGGCATCTGTTTCGTGTATTGGGGCTTCCATTTGCCAAGTGGGAGTGAGGGATTCACAAAATCTGTTAAGAGCCTGCATTCATGCAGTAAAGGAGGCAGGACTGAAAGCAGAATCACTTCCGCAGATTCATATTTCGGGATGTCCGTCTTCCTGCGGTACTCATCAGATTGGTGACATTGGATTCCATGGCGGAGTGAAAAGTATCGACAAGGTATCTCATCCCGTTTTCACATTACATCTATCAGGAAGTGACAAACAGGATGCGGAACGGTTTGGTGATAAGCCAGGCGTAATGTTGGAAAAAGATATACCTGAATTTATCATAGAGGTTGGCAGAGCGGCAGAAGCGTCTGAAATGTCATTCCATGAGTGGAACGAAGCGTATCCGGGAGAATTGAAAAAAATAGCTGCAAGATATTTGAAATAAGAACTCTCAAAGAGGAAAAAGTTTCGGGGAAACAAAGCACGGTATCAGTCGGATGCCTGGTATAAGGTTCATAAGTGGTTTCAAATAGGCAGGCAGGTGGGTGCCAGGAATCCTTCTGACTCCTTACTTATAAAGGGGTTAGAAGGCTGGCATGGAACAAAACAAAACTATTAAGAATGACATTTGAAGGAATAAATTACCAGGCCTGTACATATACTTTATTGTAATAGCTATATCATGCAAAATTTGACGATAGGAGAGACGTATAATGGCAAGACAGAGGAGATCACTGGAAACACAAATCAATAGTTTGGACGAGCAGATTGATAAACTGCAGGAAAAGCTGAATTCATTAGTGCAGCAAAAGAAAGAACTTTTGGGCAAAAAGAGGGAAGAGGAGCTTAGAGAGCTTTATGATTTTATGACGACTAATAATATGTCTGTTCAGGATATGTATAATTTGATTGGGCAGGAAGAACATACTGCTTAAGATGGGGATTGGTCACGGAAGTTCATTTACTTCATCCATGCTTTACTTTTTTTGCTGAAAGTGTTAAAATATTTTAAGATTATTTCTTGAAATTGGTACTAAATGTTTGATTACATGGTTAAACGGGAATTTATGACCTTGCAGATTGAAGGAAACAAATTTGAGATAAAGCAAAACTGCATCAGACGGCGGGCTTAGAGAAGCCCGCTTTTCTATATTTAAACGGGAAAGTGGTACGGAGTTATTATGCATGGACAGGCGACAGCCATCTGTCTTTCCTGCTGTTCGATCATTTTCTTAACCATAAAAAATTTCGGATACATGAATTCCAAAATACATGCAGGGAATCAGGGTGATTTATGATTAGAATAGGTATTGTGGACGATGAAGAACCGGTTAGAAATATGATATGCCAGTGTATTGAGCAGTCTCTTGAGAATTATGATGAGACGGAGTTTATTACATTTTCGAAAGGTGAAGCGTTTATAAAGGAACTTCAAAATGGAATTAAATTTGATATTTTGTTTTCAGATATACAGATGGCAGAAATGGATGGGATAGAGCTGGGGAAAGAAGTCAGGAAACTGCAGCCGGAAATGTATATTATATTTATTACTTCCTATGCAGAATATGCTGCCGAAAGCTATCTTATAGAGGCGTATCAGTACATATTGAAGCAGGATCTGGAATATCGCCTTCCAATTGTGGCACAGCAGCTGGCTGAGAAAATAAAGCGGATGAGCAGGCAGTACCGGATTGTAGGGAACATTTCAGAAAAGATGAAGATCTTTTACCGGGATATTATTTATATTTATAAGTCAAAGGGATCTAAGTATGTAAACTTTGTTACAATGGACGGGGAATACCGGGAACGGATTGCGTTAGAGCAGGTCTTTTATGAGCTGGAGAGCAGGGAGTTTGTGCTTGTTGACCGGGGATATATCGTGAATATGAAACGCATCTGCAGACTGAGCGGAGATACAATTTACCTGGAAAAGAATTACCAGGTGCAGATCAGCGGTACAAAACTGCCGGAAGTAAAAAGAACAATCAACCGCTATTGGAGGGAACTGTAAATGGGGAATCCGGTTATTTTTCGGATTATATGGTTTGTGCTGTCATTTTTTGAAATTGGATTGTATTACTGGCTGCTTTCCGGGATTTTATCTGACCGAAAGCATAAGGGCAGGATCGACACGGCTGTTAAGTGGGGAAGCATCGCAGTGATGAGTATTTTATTGGCGCATCTGCAGACCAGGATGTTTTTCTCTCATATTGTGTTTTCGCTTATACTGGCGGCGATGATACTTTTTACGTGGCTTATGTACAGAAAACAGATGCTTTTACTTACAGGTATCGCATCGACATATTTTTCTTTTACCGCACTTTTAGACTTTTCTTTTGCCTTTCTGGAAGCCGTTCTCATCGAAAGCGATGTGAATGGAATCATCTATGTAACCGGAATCAATGTAGAAGCAATCATGATATTTGCGTGTATAGGCTCCAGAATCATTATGCTGCTGATCATCCGGGCGGCCAGGAGAAGCAGTGTTCAGAAGGATATAGCGGAATACCGTAATATACTGTTGATTATTGGTACTGTGCTTACTGTTATGGCATTGGAGTATCAAAGGCTTCTGGAACATGGTATCACATATTCAACTGTTGACATGGGAATTTTAAAGACTGTGATCAGGAACAGCATGATCACCCTATTGACCATGGTGGCAATCGTATGTGCCATGGGAATCCTTTTGTTAAAGAACAAAGGAATTAAAAAAGAAAATGAATTTCTGCTGATCAAAGAAGAAATGGAACGGCAGAAATATGAAGAACTCACTGCTGCTATAGAAATGAACCGGGAGCTGGTGCACGACACGAAAAACCATTATCTCATTATTAGTGAGTATGAACGAACCGGGGAATACGAGAAGATGCATCAATATATTGAAGAGATTAAGAAAGATTTTATAAAAATAAACCCTCAGATTTATACCGGAAACAGGATATTAGATCTGGTCCTTAGCCAGAAACGGATGCAGGCAGAGCGGAGAGGAATCGCATACGAACTGCAGGCAATGCCACTTGCAAAGCTGCCGCTTGAGGACCGGGAAATCTGCACCTTATTCGGGAATCTTCTGGACAATGCAATTGAAGCATGTGCGAAAGTAAATGGGGCAGGCAGGATCAGGGTAAAAATTGAAAAACAGAAGAATTTAATTTTTATAGAGATTGCAAATACTGCAGAAGAAGTCCCTGTGAAAAGGGGAAAGGGCTTTCTGACCTCAAAAGCCGACAAAGTTGGACATGGGTATGGGCTTAAGAGCGTGCAGCGGATTGTAGAGGCATATGAAGGAGTTGTTTCATATGAGGTAAAAGAAAAAGAATTTATTGTAACGCTTTCCTTTTTCGATATGGGGCATCAGATCGGGCAGTAAAAAAATTAATGTCCAGAAAAACTACAGTTTATGGTCAGAAACTTGTTTATCTGTGACCCGGGATCTATGCTGAATGCAACATCAGATCTATCAACCCTGCTGGGCTGGTTGACGTGAAAAGGGAGGGGTTATATTGAAAAAAAGAAGAGGGATCATTGTCTTATCTATTATTCTGGCCGGTATGACAGCTATAAGCGGCTGCCAGAAAACGCCTGAGAAGAGTTCTGTTGTGAGCAAGGCTGGAGGATTAAGTGAGGATGTAATCGCAGAACCGTTAAAAGAGGGTGATACAAAAAAGGTGGATCTGCCGGACCACTGGAAGGTATCCGAAAAGCGCGGTAATGACAGGGCAATACTTACCGCAGATGTTTACCTGGATCCTATTACAGTCGGCAATCTTCCGGTAGTTGAAATGGAAAACCATGCAATGACGGATGAAGAACTGGGGAAACTGGTAAAGTATTTTGCAGGGGATGAGGAGCTGTATGTTCCCCAGTTAAACACGAGAGATATATATCAGGGTATAAAAAACCGGATAGATAATAAGGAGGGCGGTTTTGCAGACACTATTCTGTGGCCGAATTTCCAAAAGATGGCCGAGGGTCTGGAGAAAGCAATTGAGCTTGCGCCAGAGAAAGAGCAGGAGCCGAAAGAGGCAGAGGTGAAATTTCAGAAGAAGCAGGAAGACAAAGCAAAAGATGCAGCGCAAAGCTGGTACGAATCAGATGAAACGGATACAACGGTAAAGGACAGCATGGAGCTGTACTTTTCTGCGGAGGCGGGAGAAGACCGACAGATATATGTCAAAGCTGAACGGTACGACCCGGATGCCGGGAACAGCAGCAGGTTTTCATGGAGAAAGGGAATGCGCCCTGTTTATCTGGGAGATGTTGAGTCATCTGAAAGACTAAACGGCATTGGCCAGGATTTTACCGGCTATGGGGAAGCCTTTCAAAAGATACTGGATCAGTTTACATCCGTTATGGAGCAGCCTCCATTTACACTGGAGGAGGGACAGAAGCAGGCGGAACAGTTGCTGGATGAGCTGGATATCCAGAATATGTCCCTGTCATCTACAGAAAAATTATTATGGTATCCTAAAGGTATAATAGCGGACGATGAGTTGGGACATTTTGAAGATCAGCTGTGGCAGCTGAATCCACAGGAGGGAAAGGCCGGATATGAGTATATATTTGTGCCTGCAGTCGGAGGAATTCTTGTGGATCAGTTTGCGCAGAGCGTTGTAATGGAACAGTCAGAAAGTTCTTATACGCCTCCGTTTCCGGTAGAACAGATTAGTATAGCAGTGACAGAAGACGGGGTTGTATCATTTACCTGGAAAGGCATATGCAGCGAGGTGTCCACAGTGGCCGAAAATACGAATTTGATTCCCTTTGAAGAAATCCAGGACAGACTATTTGATCAGATGTTTTACTGGTACACCATGAAGGGGCAGCCGGCGGAGAGTAAGACGAAATTCACCTATAATGTTTATGATGCAAGACTTAGATATACTTATATAACTGCCTACGGACAGCCGGATCATGCGTGGCTGGTTCCGGCCTGGCTTTTTGAGGTAATGGAAGGGGAAGACAACAGGGAAGAGATGGGAGAACTGGGCAATCAGAAGGATATGCAGATTCTGCCGTTTACGATCAATGCGCTGGATGGCGGGATGATTGGTGAAACGATCCAATAAAAGTTGATCCGCGCTGTGATACAAAAGTTGAGAATGATAGGATCATTCTTGTTGTAAAAGATATCAATAATAGACTTACCAGAATTGAAAACAAACAAGAAAAAGCGAGTTGAAGCGAACCATTGTTAAAAGGTGCAGATAAATAGGGAAAGATCGCAGACACAAAGGGCGCAGCAGGCGCCCTTTATTTTGTCTTATAGGAAATTCGCCTATAAGATAAAAAGCCCTTCCGGCGGGATGCGCACTGCGACGTAAGAGGTAGGTGTCGCGATGAGACCGCCACAGGCGCGAGTTTTGCAAGCGAAACTCTATTTTAGTATTCTTTTTAAGCCGGTGATGTCTAATAAATTTACTGTCTCAAAGTTGCCTTTATAAAACACACTTAAGTTATTGAAAACACAAGGCAGTTCCTTTGCTTTTTGCAGCGTATCTACCTGCATTAGTGATACCGGAACGTCATTCACTTTACAGTACTGTCTGATTTTCTCAATATTCAGGAGGATATAGGGGCATTGCATATCATAGAAAATTGTCAGCTCTTTGTTATCAATTTTCTGTCTTTTGGCATTCTGTGTAAACTTGGGGAATGTTCCATCGAAAGAAAGTGCAAGCAATTCATATCCATTATCGGTAGTATCAACAGCTTCAAAGCCGAACTTCTTAGCAAATGACTGGTCAGAAAGCCAGGCCTTTTGTTTTTTTGCTCCCAGCATACAAATGCCGGATTTCCCTTTTTCTTTTGCATCAGTCAAACAATACTCCATCAGCGATTTTCCATATCCATTTCCTTTGTGGCTGCCAGAAACCCATAAACAATACACATAGAAATAGTTGTCGCCAGTTATGGGAACCCAGGCCGTTTCAAGAGGCGCATATTCGATGAAAACCACGCCATTCTCATCCAGTTTTCTAAAGACATGTCCTTCTTTAAGACGGTATCCATACCCTTCGGACGGGCCCTTTGGGTATAACATAAATATCTAATTGCGGCTGCATAAGACTTATATCAATATTAGCACATCTACATAGGCTGAGTAAATATCTGGTACGGTTTATAACTGAAAACTCTCTTTCTTTGTGGCAGGAAAAAGAACAGCCGGCTGCTTTTGAAAAAGCCTTCTGTCCTAATCCCCATATCCGGGAAGCCTGTTTTTATTTTCCACTTTACCGTCCAGCATTCTTCCAGATCCGTCTACTGGTCCGGCTTCTTAAGCTGACGGATTTTCTTCAAAATATTTTGATAGATTTCATCGTTTTCCAGATCCGCTTTATCCTTCATATTAAGATAACCACACAGAAAATCAGGTGTCTCTTCGAAGAATCTTATCTGTGCATCTTCCGGCAGGTCCACAATAAATTTCTCAAAAAATTCGAGATCATCCATGAATACAAATCTCCAAAATCGTTTTTTCTGTTCTAAATTCATATCGGGCAACAAAACGAATACCTCCTTTTAACCTATTATAGTCATTTTATAGACTATAGTCAATTGAAGGACTGCATACTATCCTATAAAAAAGGGGAGATTTAAATGATTGATTATAGTCCTTTCTGGATGACACTTCAAAATTCGAAGGAATCCACTTATACATTAATAAATGAACACAAAATATCAGGCTCAACAATAAACAGACTAAGAAAAAACGAGCCCATCAGCACAGTCACAATAAACGACCTGTGCACAATCCTGAATTGCACTGTGCAAGACATTGCACAATACATAATGACAGAAGAAGATAAAGAGCGGATTAAAAAAAGAAAAGATCAATAAACAAAGAAGCCTGCCTGAAGTGCGAAATCAAACCTCACATTTCAGACAGGCTTCATCTGTATACACCAAATTCATTCCCCCCACATCGCTTCACCTCCCGACCTGTTGCACCCAGCTAAGTGAAAGGCAAGGATGGCCGGGGGCGGGGATGTGCATGCCTTTCACTTAGCGTCCCCCCATTCCATAATCACAAAATGCGTGTTATAATACTTTTATTGTTTAAAGAGGAGGCACAAAAGATGGAGAGTTTTCATTTTTCAGAAAAAGTCAATGATATTCAGCCCGGAATTTTTTCTGCGTTGAACCAGAAAAAGGATGAGCTGCTTGCCCGGGGACGCAGGGTATATAATTTGTCGGTCGGAACCCCTGATTTTAAGCCAGCTTTGCATATTATGAAGGCGATGCAGGATGCCTGCGGGGATCCGGAGAATTATAAGTATTCGCTTTCTGATCTGCCGCAGATGATAGAAGCGGTACAGTACCGGTATGAGAAACGGTTTGGCGTGAAACTGGATGCGGATGAGGTGATGTCGGTTTACGGGTCCCAGGAGGGGATGGCTCATATTGGGCTGGTCCTGTGCAATCCGGGGGAATCAATCCTGGTACCGAATCCGGGGTATCCTCTGTTTGAGATGAGCGGTATTATGGCGGGAGCAAAGGTAGATACTTATAAGATAGAAGAGAAGAACGGATATCTGCCGGATCTGGAACATATACCGCTGGAGGTTTTAAAGCGGACAAAATATATGGTTGTTTCTTATCCGCTCAATCCGGTGTGTGTCTGCGCACCCGATGAATTTTATGAAAAACTGATTGTATTTGCCAAAAAGCATCAAATTATTATTCTGCACGATAATGCTTATTCCGATATTATTTATACCCGTAAACAGGGACGGTCTTTTCTATCCTTCGAGGGGGCAAAGGAGGTTGGCGTAGAATTCTATTCTCTGTCAAAGTCCTATAATCTTACGGGAGCTAGAATATCTTTTGTGGTGGGAAACAGGGAGATTGTTGAAAAGTTTAAGACACTGCGTTCCCAGATTGATTATGGCATTTTTCTGCCGGTACAGTATGCGGCCATTGCAGCACTGACCGGACCGGATGGTTTTATTGAAGAGCAGCGTTTAGAGTATGAGAGGAGGAACCGGGCACTGTGTGCGGGAATGAGACGAATCGGATGGGATGTCCCTGACAGTCAGGGCACGATGTTCGTCTGGGCCAGAATACCTGAAAAATACGAGTCTTCGTTTGCATTCTGCATGGAACTGATGGAGCGGACCGGACTTATTGTAACACCGGGCAGCGCTTTTGGAAGTGAAGGGGAAGGATATGTCAGAATGGCACTCGTAGTCGGAACAAAGAAGATAGAAGAAATACTGAAGGTAGTTGAAGCAGCGGATCTATTTTAATGGAGGGATAAGTATTCTGCTGTACGGCGGTTGCGGACATTGAAAAGCAGAACGATGAATTGAGGCTTCAGGCGTATTGCAAAAAAGAAATTCTTTTCTTAATAAAATGCATTCTCAAAAGGAATAACGATAAAAACAGCAGCATGATTTTATTTTTTACTTTTAAGTGTGCATTTTATATTGACAGTAAATTGGTATTATCATATAATACCAATTATAAGGATAGTTTTTTTGAGGAAGGAAAGGAGGATGTCATGAGGATATTTCAGAAAGGGTTTAATTATTCCCAGGATGGATTTGGAAACCGACTGGTCTATCATTTACAGGGATGTAATATGAAGTGCCCGTGGTGCTCTAATCCCGAGGGCATGAGATGGGAAGGAGTGCTCATTACGGAAGAGGAGTGGCTTCTGGATGAAGTCTGTCCCCATCATGCGATCCGGGATAAGCAGCTGGACAGAGCAGTATGCCGGGAGTGTAAAGGCCGGGAATGTGTCACGGAGCACCGGACAAAAGGAATACGGCTCTCTTATGAAGAGATTGAAGTAGATGCCCTCGTTGAAGAGATTATAGGGAACAGCCCCATGTTCTATGATGGGGGCGGAGTTACCTTTACGGGCGGCGAGGCGACGCTGCAGTTCGATGAACTGCTGGAGGCTTTGAAACGGCTGACTGCCGCCGGGATTCACACAGCCGTAGAGACGAACGGGGCACATCCCCGGCTGCAGGAATGCTTTCCCTATATCAGCCAGCTGATTATGGACTGCAAACTGTGTGATGAAGAAAAGCACCGCCGTGCAACCAGCATATCCAATGCGCAGACCATAGAAAATATCAGACGTGCAGCAGAACTTCATCCATGCTTACATATTCGGGTGCCACTGATCGGCAAAGTGAATGACAGCGAAGAGGATATCAGAGATTTTCTGGAATTTTTCCAATCCCTCAGGGACGGGAACGTAACCTTTGAGCTGCTGTCCTACCATGAGTTCGGAAAAAAGAAATGGGAGCAGTGCGGATGGGAATACCAGATGACCGATGCGGCACATGTGAAAGAGGAAACCGTAAAAAAATTCCGGGATAGCATCCGCGGACTCGGCCTGAATTATATGCGAACATAAATTGAATTACATAATATTTATCAATACATAAACAAAACGAAGAGAGGAGCAACGATTATGAAAGCAGAAAGAACATTAACTGCAGAAAAGATTACGGAGCTGGCCAAGGAAAGATTTCAGGAGGAGCGCAGAATTGACCATCTGGAAGGGTGGTTTCTGGCGAAAGAGACGATGCGTTGGTGCGACAGTGAATTCCGGGACGAACCGGATGCTATCCGTATCGCAAAAACACTTGTGGAAATCGCAAAGGAGCTGCCACTGTGGATCAGTGACTATCACATGTTTGCCGGAACCCAGGATGACTCATTTGCACGCTCCTACGCACTGATCAATCCAGCGTTTACCGTGGACTCTTTCAGCGGATACTGCGATCCGGTAGCCGTGTTCGGAGATATTGATCCCATCGGCGATATCACCAGTGAAAGGATTGAAGATCTGCGGGAATATAACAATCACACGCAGTTTGCAGATGCACTCCGCAGGGCATATGACATAGCAGGCGACAGCACCAGCGAAGCAATCTTCTTTATTGAGCAGGTGACAGGACATCTGATACCGGATGTACGTCCGATGCTGAGATCCGGAGTGCAGGGCATCAAGGAGCAGATCAGGGAGAAGCTGGCATCTGGGACAGAGGAAGAGAAGAAGATTTATTACACTGCTATGGATACGGCATTGGATGCAGTTCTCATACTGGCAGGCAGATATGCGGATCTTGCACATGAAAAATGGGAAAATGCAGTGGACGAGGATAAGCCGAGATTTGCAATGATGGAAGCCGCTTTGAGAAAAGTGCCGGAACACGGGGCGGAGAACCTGTATGAGGCAATCCAGTCCTTTATCTTAATCTGGCAGACCATGTGTCTGGAGCAGACACCCAACCCGTTCGCATTTTCCGTAGGCAATGCAGACCGGATTTTCGAACCATACCGGGCTATGGAAGGGACGGACAGAGAGATGGCTGCCGCTTTATTTAAGCACCTGCTTGTATTCTTCAATGTTGCAGACAGAAGCTGGGCGATTTCTCAGAACCTCATCATAGGCGGAAAGTCTAATGAGGGGGAGGATATGACAAATCCATCCTCATACGCGCTGTTGGATGCTTACTATGACATGAATCTGCCGCAGCCGATTCTCTCCGTAAAACTGCACAAGAATACACCCCAGGAATTATATGAGAGCATGGGCAGATTTTTCTTCACTCCGGGATGCCTGACCCCGTCACTATTTAATGACGACGCGGTATTTTGTATCCTGAAAAATGGGAGCCATGTGGCAGATGAAGATCTGCAGGACTATTCGGTTGCCGGATGTCAGGAACCGCTGATCATGGGGAAAGACAATGGAAATACGACAAACAGCTGGCTGAATCTCGGTAAGGTACTGGAACTTTCTCTGAATGGCGGCGTATCAACCATCACAGGAAAGAAGCTGGGAAAAAGCGATGAGGAGATGGGATACAAGAATAAGCGGGAGGTGCTTGAAAATATCCGCGGCATATTCTACAGCAATCTGGAAGAATATGTAGACAAAATGGTTTCCTGCGCCAATGCGGCAACTGAGGCGGTCGGCCTGCTGCAGGTTCCGTTTCTCTCGGCCATGATGGGCGGAGTTGAGAGTGGAATAGATACCAGAGATACAAAGCGTCAGGGAACAAAATATAACGGAAGCGGCTGTCTGATCCATGGCCTGTCTGTTGTGGCAGATTCCTTTATTGCCATCGACACGCTGCTTGCGGAATGTCCTCAGGATGCAGACCGCCTGATTGAGGCCCTCAGAACCGACTTTGAAAAGGATCCGGAGATGCAGCAGTATCTTCTGACAGCGCCGAAATTCGGGAATAACATCGCAAAAGTGGACGATGAGGCTGCGGAGATTGCAAACCGGGTGAGCGACATGGTTGCATCCAAAAAGAATTATCTTGGCAATCCGTTCCGGCCGGACTGGTCTACCCCGTCTACACATCTGCTTTACGGATACTGGGTAGGCGCAACACCAGACGGCAGGAAAGCAAGAGAGCAGCTGGGATACGGAGTAGATCCGCTGTATGGAGAAGCACACCAGGGACTGGGCTTTCGAATGCTTTCCAATATGAAACTGCCTTTTGAAAAAATGAACGGCGGCTATGCTTCCCATCTTGGAATCAATCCAAATTATTTTAAGACTCCTGCATTTGAGCAGAAGGGGCTGGAGTTCCGGGATAAGATTATATCTCCTTTGTTCTACAACCCGCAAAATGAGGGAACGGCCCCATTTTATCTGTATGTAAATGTGACGACACCTGATATGCTGCGCAAGGTGCTGGCAAACCCGAAAAAATATGCTCCCAGCGGCGTATATATCATGAGAATCCACGGAACATTTGTGAACTTCCTGGATCTGTCACCGGATATTCAGGAGGATATTATCAAACGTCTGGACCTGGAGTCTACGAGTATCTAAAAAGGAGAATCATATGCAGTATTATATAGGGATTGATCTGGGAACCTCCAGTGTGAAGTCGCTCCTTATGGAAGAGGGCGGAAGAGCAGTCGATACAGCACAGGAGGGGTATGACATTATAAAACAGGAACAGCAGTACGCAGAGCAGGATATAGACCTGCTCTGCGATGCAGCCCTTGGCACAATCAGGACATTGATGGAAAAGCATCCTGAGACGCGGGACTATATCAAAGGCGTGGGATATTCCGGGCAAATGCATGGCCTGGTTATGACAGGGAAAAACGGGAAACCGCAGAGAAATGCGATTATCTGGGCCGACCAGCGCTCACAGAGAGAAATCCAGAATATATACTCTGTAATACCAAAGGAGGAGTATAATCAAACTTCCCTGAATTCTTTAAGTACCGGATTTTTAATCAGCTCGCTGATGTGGGTAAAAGAGCATGAGCCGGATGTTTACAGCAAGATCAGTAAAGTGATGCTGCCAAAAGATTATCTGCGCTACAGAATGTGTGGGGAGCTGGGGACGGATATGTCTGACGCCTCCAGCACCGTTATATTTGATACAAAAAACAGGCAGTGGGCCTGGGATTTTATTGATCGTCTGGGTCTGGAGAGAGAACTTTTTGTGCCGTGCCATGAATCCTATGAGATTGCAGGGGAAGTGAGCGCAGAATGTGAAGCGCTGACCGGGCTGAAAGCAGGTACAAAGATTGTATATGGCGGAGGCGACAGCCTGATGCAGGCGGTGGGCAACGGCATTATCTCGCCGGGCACCCTTTCGGCCAATATCGGGACGGCCAGCCAGCTGGCCTGTTCAGTCGGCACACCGCTGTATGACATAGAGTACAGGACAAACACCTTCTGTCATGTCCGCGAAGACCGGTGGATGCTTATGGGCGCAAATTTAAGCGGGGGCGTTGCTTTAAAATGGCTGATGAAAAATATCCTGGATATGCATTCCTTTGACGATATGACCGCCCTGGCAGAAAAGGCTCCCGCCGGAAGCAGAGGCCTTCTTTTTCTTCCCTATCTGAGCGGGGAACGGACGCCGTATAACGATCCTGACGCAAAAGGAATCTACCACGGACTGACACTTAGTCATACAAAAGCCGAACTGATCCGAAGCACAATGGAGGGCATCATCTTTGGCCTGAAAAATTCGCTGGAGATCTTCCAGGACATGGGCGTAGAGTTCCAGAGAATCCTGGCATCCGGCGGCGGAGCAAGAGGGCGCCTGTTCCGACAGATTCAGGCAGACATGTTTGGAAAAGAAATCTATACAAGCCTGATCCAGGAGCAGGCCTGCGTGGGAGCTGCCATCACGGCGGCAGTGGGCACAGGCGGTTATGCGTCCTACGAGGAGGCATGCAGCAGGATTGTCCGTCTGAGCAGTGACGTTGTAACGCCGGATGTGGAAAATCAGAAGATTTACGAGGAAAGATATCAGATCTATAAAGAGCTGTATCCCAGAAATAAAGATCTGTTTTAACAATTTTGCAAAAAACAAGGATCAGAAGGCGGGAATGTCCGGGCTTGCATGGAATATGCAGAGGAGCTATAATAGCTTTTATGAATGAAGAAAATTTATATACGAACGTAAAAAACAGAATATGCGACCTGATATTTAACGGAACCTACCCGGAAGGAGAACGAATCCCCTCCGAACGCATACTGGCCGAGACCCTGGACGTGAGCAGGGTGACGGTGCGGAAGTCACTGGAACTTCTGGAGAGCGACCATCTGATTGTGAGGGAAGTCGGAAGTGGGACGAGGGTATGTTTCCATAACTATGGAACAGCCAGCAGTATGGATATGATCGTGCTGATAGCTCCTGCGAAGAATCCATTTTTTGCCGAGTTTATTGCACACTTTCAGACCTATGCCGAGCAGGAGGGATCCATGCTTCTCTATGTGGAAAAACCGCACATGGAATCTCTGGAGAACTGTCTGTACCGGCTCTATAAGCGCGGGCTTCAGAATACTGCGGTATGGCTGGAAGACCTGCCGGTGGACATGGAGAAGCTCAAACGCCTCCGTGCACTGGGAATGAATATGGTCTTTTTCGATACAGACAAAGGACTGCCCTTTGCGGACTGTGTGGCGCTGGCCAATGAAAAGGCGGTTCGTGCGCTCTGTGAAAAACTGAGAGAAAGAGGATGCCGGGATATCCGGTATGCAGGCTGGGACCGCCGTGATATATACAGTATCGCGCGCCGGGAAGAAGCCTGTCTGAAAGAAACCGGTAAAGAAGAGGTGTTTCTGCATCTTCCATGGGAGTACAGGCACAATGGCAGTGATTTTGTCCTGAACTATCTCAAAGAGTATAAGGGTGCCCTTCCCGACGCCATTGTGTGTGGTGACAGAGAGAACGCGGCGGCTGTTTCTTATGCGCTAAGGCGGTTGAAGCTGACACAGATACAGGTGGCGGGAATCGATGATTTTCCAGAGGCCAGAAGGCACCATGTCATCACATACAGACAAAACCTGGAAGAAAGCGTAAAGCAGATTTTCAACTGTCTGGCAGTGCAGAACCAGAAGCAGGCGGAGTGGAAGGCCAGGCTCTGTCAGGTGGAAGGTACTCTTAGTTGTTATTGATGTATAAATGCAAAAGTGCTATACTAATTTTGGGAAACATCTGTCACCCGCAGGGCATAACGTAACACATGCTCTGCGGGTGAATCTGCGGCTGGCCGCTGAATAATAAGCAAATGAGAGGAAATGAGAATGGAGTACAGCGAAGTAATCAAAAATGCAAGAACCTGTATTGGACCTTACTGTCAGGCATGCAGTATATGCAACGGGACCGCATGCAAAAACACAATGCCAGGACCGGGTGCAAAAGGGGCCGGAGATCTGGCGGCAAGAAATTATATGAAGTGGCAGGAGGTCTGTATCAATATGGATACTATCTGCGGGCAGAAAACAGTGCTGACAGAACTGGAACTGTTCGGCAGAAAATTCACCAGTCCATTTTTTGCCGGGCCGGTAGGCGCTGTGAAGCTGCATTATGGCGATAAATATACGGATCAGGAATATAATGATATTCTGGTTTCCGCATGTGCAGAGAATGGAATTGCCGCTTTTACAGGCGATGGGACAGATTACAATGTTATGATAGAAGCCACAAAAGCAATCGGTAAGTTTAACGGCATGGGCATTCCTACTGTGAAGCCCTGGGATCTTGGGACAATCAGAGAAAAGATGGAACTTGTCAAGAAGTCGGGTGCATTTGCTGTGGCAATGGATATAGACGCAGCGGGCCTTCCATTTTTGCAGAACCTGAATCCGCCGGCGGGAAGCAAATCCGTGGAAGAGCTGAAAGAGATTGTTAAAATGGCTGAAATTCCCTTTATATTAAAAGGTATCATGACTCCGAAGGCTGCGCTCAAGGCAAAAGAAGCAGGCGTCCAGGGGATTGTTGTATCCAATCATGGGGGACGTGTGCTGGATCAGTGCCCGGCAACAGCAGAAGTGTTGTCTTCCATTGTCGAAGCGGTGAAGGGAGACATGACGATTTTTGTGGATGGAGGGATCCGGACGGGGATTGATGTATTTAAGGCACTTGCACTCGGGGCAGATGCGGTTCTGATTGCGCGTCCATTTGTAACTGCAGTATACGGGGGAGAAGCGGAAGGCGTCAAAGCCTATACCAATCGGATCAATGCAGAATTGAAAGATACAATGTCTATGTGCGGGGCATTTAGCCTGTCGGAAATCCAGCGCGATATGATCTGGAGTTAACAAAAAATCCAGATTATTTTTCAACAAAATTTCATCAGGTATGCTCTTCCTTTTTTGTGAAAGATTCTGTATTGACGATGCAGGCCGTATGGTGGTAGTATTGTTTGTACGACACACGATATAGTTTGCAAATCGCACATTAAATACTAAATATAGAATAAATGACAACAGGAAAGGAAGAAGGCAACATGATGCATGTAGTGAAAAAAGACGGGACAAAAGAAGATTTTAACGTGCAGAAAGTGGTGGTTGCGGTTAACAAATCAGCCTACCGCGCACTCATTAAATTTACAGATGAAGAACTGGACTACATATGCCGGTTTGTTGAAGAAAAGGTACAGTCCATGGCAATTTCTGACATCCCGATTGCGGAGATGCATAACGTAGTGGAAGGCGCTCTCGAGAAGGTGAATCCTACCGTTGCGAAGAGTTACAGGGATTACAGGAATTATAAACAGGATTTTGTACAGATGCTGGACGAGGTCTATAAAAAAAGCCAGTCCATTATGTATATTGGTGATAAAGAGAACAGTAATACGGACAGCGCCCTTGTTTCTACAAAGAGGAGCCTGATTTTCAATGAACTCAATAAGGAATTGTATAAGAAGTTTTTCCTGACAGTAGAGGAGATACAGGCAATCCGGGAGGGGTATATCTATATTCATGATATGTCCGCCAGGAGAGATACCATGAACTGCTGTCTCTTTGACGTGAAGAGTGTTTTAAACGGCGGTTTTGAGATGGGAAATCTCTGGTACAATGAACCAAAGACGCTGGATACGGCATTCGATGTAATCGGAGATATTGTTCTGAGCGCTGCCAGCCAGCAGTACGGCGGGTTCACGGTGCCAAGCGTAGATGAGATACTGGAGCCTTATGCGGAAAAGTCTCACAAAAAACTAATTGAAAAATACAGGAAACTGGGTCTTCCGGAAGAAAAAGTGAAGGAGGTAGCCTGGGCCGATCTGGAAAAAGAGATGGAGCAGGGCTTCCAGGGATGGGAATATAAATTTAATTCCGTATCCTCAAGCAGGGGGGACTATCCGTTTATCACTGTGAGTGCGGGAACACGGACCAGCGAATACGGGAAGCTTGCTACAAAGAAGATGTTGGAAGTCCGCCGCAAAGGGCAGGGAAAAGAAGGGCATAAAAAGCCGGTTCTGTTCCCGAAGATTGTATTTTTATACGATGAGAACCTGCACGGACCGGGAAAACCGCTGGAGGATGTCTTCGAGGCAGGAATCGAATGTTCCAGAAAGACCATGTATCCCGACTGGCTCAGTCTGACCGGAGAGGGATATGTTCCGAGCATCTATAAAAAGTATGGCAAGATCATCAGTCCAATGGGGTGCCGCGCATTTTTGTCTCCCTGGTATGAAAGAGGCGGCATGGAGCCGGCCGATGAGAAGGATACTCCGGTGTTTGTGGGACGCTTTAATATTGGAGCCATCAGTCTGCATCTGCCAATGATTTATGCAAAAGCCCAGCAGGAGAGTAAGCCATTCCACGATGTGCTGGACTATTATATGAATTTGATCAGAAGGCTCCACCAGAGAACGTATGCTTACCTGGGAGAGATGAAGGCCTCCACCAATCCGCTTGCATATTGTGAAGGCGGTTTTTACGGCGGACACCTGGGCTTATATGACAAGATCAAGCCGCTTTTGAAATCTGCCACCGCTTCTTTTGGTATTACGGCTCTGAATGAGCTGCAGCAGTACCATAATAAGAAGTCACTTGCTGAAGATGGCGCTTTTGCGCTGGAAACACTGAATTATATCAATGATAAAGTAAACGAATTTAAAAAAGAAGACGGTCATCTGTATGCAATTTACGGCACACCGGCGGAGAACCTCTGCGGCGTACAGGTACAGCAGTTCCGTAAAAAATATGGAATTATCGAAAATGTTTCAGACAGGGAATATGTCAGCAACAGCTTCCACTGCCATGTCAGCGAAGAGATTACGCCGATTGAAAAGCAGGATCTGGAAGGCCGTTTTTGGAATCTGAGCAACGGAGGAAAGATCCAGTATGTAAAATACCCGATCAGCTATAACACTGAAGCAGTGAAAGCACTGGTCAGAAGGGCCATGGTAAAAGGCTACTACGAAGGCGTCAATCTGTCTCTCTCTTACTGCGATGACTGCGGGTATGAAGAGCTGGACATGGATGTGTGTCCGGTTTGCGGAAGCAAGAACCTGACTAAGATAGACAGAATGAACGGGTATCTGTCCTATTCCAGAGTGAAGGGCGATACGAGACTGAATGATGCCAAGATGGCAGAGATTGCAGAAAGGAAAAGTATGTAACATGCAGTATCACAATATTACAAAAGATGACATGCTTAACGGTGATGGACTGCGGGTCGTCCTGTGGGTGGCGGGCTGCTCACACGGATGCAGGGAATGCCATAACCCTGTTACATGGGATCCGGATGGGGGACTCCTCTTTGAGGAAGAGGCAAAGCAGGAATTATTTGAACAGCTGGAAAAGGATTATACCAGCGGTATTACATACAGCGGCGGCGACCCGCTGTTTATTTCCAACAGAGAATGTATCACGGCGCTTGCAGAAGAGATCCGGAAAAGATTTCCCGACAAGACGCAGTGGATGTACACGGGCTATGAATGGGAAGAGATCAAAGACCTGCCCGTCTTAAAATATCTGGATGTAATTGTAGACGGAAGATTCGATATCGACCAGAAAGATACGCAGCTGCACTGGAAGGGCAGTGCGAACCAGAAAGTGATAGATGTGCAGGAAAGCCTGAAAAAGCAGCAGATTGTACTGCACGACTCATAAGACAGAAGGAGAAAGAACATGCAGAGAATTGCCAAATTTCATAAAGTGAGCCTGGAGCAGTTTACCAAGGATTGGATTGATACGTTTGGGCTGGAAGACGAGAAAGAACTCCAGGAAATATATGACGGAATCAAGCTGCCAAAGAGGGCAACCGCAGGTTCTGCAGGCTATGATTTCTATGCCCCTGTCCGCCTGGTGCTGGAGCCTGGCGAGACGATTAAAGTTCCCACCGGAATCAGGGCGGAGATGGAAGCCTCATGGGTTCTCAAATGCTACCCGAGAAGCGGACTGGGATTCAAATACCGGCTGCAGCTGAACAATACCGTTGGAATTATAGACAGTGATTATTTCTATTCAGACAATGAAGGTCATATTTTTTCCAAAATAACCAACGACACGAACGAAGAGAAAGTCGTAGACATAGGCAGAGGCGAAGGTTTTATGCAGGGGATATTCACTGAATATGGTATTACCGTTGATGATGATGCAACGGAAACCAGAAACGGCGGCTTTGGAAGCACAACGAAGGCAGACCTTTAATTTTTAACACAACAGAATATTTAATACAGTAGAATAAAGAGCACGTCTTATGATGAAAAATAAAATCATAAGACGTGCTCTTTTAAAACGACTGTATAAATCAGGAAGAACCGGGGATTCTAACCATAGAGATGATCTGTTACGATCTGTTTCCAAAGGACAGTAAAAGAGAAAGGGTAGATATTCCATGATTGAGAAAAATGAGAAAAAAGTCAGTGGTTCCTTCCAGGAAAATATAGAATATATGAATCAGGTCCTGCCGGTTCAGGAAAGTTTTGATGTTATTCAGCGAGATATGCTTATCGGCGGGAAAAAGGCAACCTTTTACTTTATTGACGGATTTACCAAAGATGAGACCATGTTAAAAATCATGACCACATTTTTCGGGGTTCAGGCGGATGCCATGCCCGAGGATGCAACCGCATTTGCCCAGCAGTGCATCCCTTATGTGGAGGTCGATATTATCGGAGATTTCGACCAGATTCTGCGCAACGTCCTGTCGGGTGTCACATGCCTATTTATTGACGGCTACGAGGCGTGTATTGCAATAGATTGCCGCACTTATCCTGCAAGAAGTGTTGAGGAACCAGACAAGGACAAATCCCTCAGGGGATCAAGGGATGGTTTTGTGGAAACGATCGTATTTAATACCGCTCTGATGAGGAGACGTATCCGTGACCCGCATCTGATTATGGAAATGGTAGAAGCCGGGCAGACGAGCAGAACAGATATTGCCATTTGTTACATGTCTGACCGTGTGGATAAGGAACTTCTCCAGAATGTACAGGAAAGAATCAAGAGTCTGAAGTTGGATGACCTGCGCATGAACCAGCAGAGTCTGGCTGATGCCATGTTCAAAAGGAAATGGTTTAACCCGTTCCCAAAATTCAAATTTACTGAAAGACCGGACACTGCGGCCGCCTGCCTGCTGGAGGGAAAGGTGATCATACTGGTGGACAACTCGCCTTCCGCAATGATACTGCCAACTTCCATATTTGATATGATAGAAGAGGCGAATGATTATTATTTTCCGACGCTGACAGGACTTTACCTCAAAATATCCCGTGCTTTGATTACCATACTGACTGTATTTTTGACTCCGGTTTTTCTGCTGTTTATGCAGAATCTGAACTGGCTGCCTGATGTGTTTGCATTTGTGGCAGTAAAAGACACGGTAAATATACCATTGATATTCCAACTCCTGATCCTGGAGCTCTCCATTGACGGCCTGAGGCTTGCAGCACTGAATACGCCGAGTATGCTCAGTACCCCGCTCAGTGTAATAGCGGGTCTTGTAATGGGCGAGTTCTCCGTAAAATCAGGCTGGTTTAACGCAGAGGTAATGTTGTATATGGCGTTTGTAGCGGTAGCAAACTATACGCAGCCGAACTTTGAACTCGGCTATGCACTGAAATTTATGCGCCTTATGCTGCTGATACTGACCGCATGCTTCAATGTGCCAGGTTTTGTTATTGGCTGTATTCTGATGATATGCTTCCTGGCATTCAATAAAACTTTATCAGGAAGAAACTATCTGAATATAAAGCTGCAGTAAAGAGTCTGTTTTAAAGAATGTTACAAGAAAAGAATATTACAAGAAAAGAATATGCCCTGCCGTACCGGAAGTAAGTCCGGATACTGCAGGGCATATTCTTTATACACGCATTTTACAGAAGCCTTGTTTCTGCCCCTTTTTTATAAAGACGCAGTCCAGCAGCCGTCACAAGGACAGCAACAGCTGCCTGCAGAAGGAAGATGACAAAGCTGTCATTGGTAATGATCAGAAAATTCAGACAGGTTCCGAACAGATTGAACAGGATATGGAACAGGATGGAAGGATAAATGCTTCTTCCATAATAATAAATATATCCCAATATTGTCCCTAATAAAAATGCATAGATCCCCTGAACCAGATTTAAATGATAGACTCCGAAAAGAATTGCCTGTAAAAGATTGGCAGCCCAGAACGGGAACGCCTTCCTGAAATAATGAAGGATAAGTCCACGGAAGATCAGCTCTTCACAGACCGGAGCCAGAATGACACTGTAAATAGCTAAGAGAACTGTCATATCGTTCATGCCCACACTCTCAAACAGCTGATTATAGGATTCATACCAGGCCGGCCGGATGCTGGCCACCGCAACGATTACATATGAGGCAATATACTGCATGGATACCGTCAGTATGGCGCATGCAAGCAGCATCCGGCCATTGAAGATCTGCCCCGGACGGCGTCTTGGCATATGTTTGGGTACGGCTGCAATGCGATACCATGTTCCCAGGAGCAGAACAGTGACAGCGCTGTATAAAATCATGACTTTTGCATTGAATACGGAATCAGATATGATTTCGTAATATGCGTTCATGCTGAACCCTTCAGGGGAAAAAAAATTCATATAAACTGCCTGTAATATTGTACAGACCAGACTGGCTGAAATCTGAATTGCAAATGCAGCTACAAGCGGAAGCAGAGCCAACAGAAAATAACCGGTTTTTTTCAATAATTTTTTAATGTGAATAGACCTCCTTATATCATGAATCGAAGATTTATGATCGTCATTCGCCGTTCGGAAAATGTACAAGTACGCTTTCCTCACTAACGCTCATTATATCACAGGAAAATAAGAAGTTCCATATAGAATCCGGAATGTTAGTGTGGTATACTATATTCATTACGTCTGCCGGCAGCGGGCAGACACAGGAATATGTAGAGAAGAAAAGAGGTAGTTTTAGTTGGAAGAGAATAGGAAAATTGAAAACGTAAAAAGTGCAGGTAATCTGAAACAGGACGAGAAGCTGGGCAGTGCACCGCTTGGAAAGCTGATCGCGGAGATGGCGGTCCCGGCAGTGGCAGCACAGATTATCAATGTACTTTATAATATTGTAGACCGCATTTACATAGGTCATATTCATGGATACGGTGATATGGCGCTTACCGGAGTGGGAGTGACTTTCCCGATCCTGATGGTGATTTCGGCATTCAGTGCATTTGCCGGCATGGGAGGTGCACCGCTGGCATCTATACAGCTGGGAAAGAAAAATTACGAAGGGGCAGAAAAGATCCTGGGAAACTGCGTGAGCCTGCTCCTGATTTTTTCTGTCATACTGACAGTCGTATTTTCTGTCTTTAAAACGCCTGTCTTATATGCATTTGGCGCCAGTGATACTACAATCGTCTATGCAGAGCAGTACATAAGCATCTATCTGATCGGAACCATATTCGTACAGTTTGCCGTGGGGCTTAATACTTTCATAAGCGGCCAGGGAAATGCCAGGACGGCTATGTTTTCCGTTTTGATAGGAGCTGTGATCAATATTGTGCTGGATCCGATCTTTATCTTTACTTTTGGGATGGGAGTGCGCGGTGCGGCACTGGCGACCATCATTTCCCAGGCAGTAAGCGCTGTGTGGGTTATTCGGTTCCTGACTTCAAAGAAAAGTGTGATCCGAATCCGCAGAAAGCATGTCCGGCTGAGTGCAAAGACAGTAGGCAGTATCGCTGCGCTTGGTATTTCGCCGTTTATCATGCAGAGCACAGAGAGCCTTGTCATGATTACATTGAATTCAGGGCTTCAGAAATACGGCGGAGATCTGTATGTCGGCACCATGTCCATTATGACAAGTATTATGCAGCTGATCGTCATTCCGGTACAGGGCATCTCTCAGGGGGTTCAGCCCATTATGAGCTATAATTTCGGGGCAGGGAAGCTCAAGCGGGTGAAAGGCGCTTTTGTCCGCATGGCTGCCGTCTGCCTGGCTGCCACGATTGTATTGGCAGGGCTGGCCGTCTTAAAGCCTGTAATATATGCCAGAGTCTTTACAAGCAATCAGGAACTGATCTCTCTGACCTGCAAGGTGATGCCTGTATATTTTCTGGGGATCACTGTGTTTGGGATACAAATGGCATGCCAGACCACATTCCTGTCTTTGGGGCAGGCAAAAGTATCTCTGGTCATCGCACTTCTGCGTAAGATCATACTGCTGATTCCGCTTGCCATCATACTTCCTAAATTCATGGGAGTCATGGGAATCTACCGGGCCGAGCCGATTGCAGACTTCACTTCCGTGGCTGTTTCAGCGCTGCTCTTTGTCATAACAGCCAAAAAGATTTTGCGTTATGACGAAAAAAATGATATGATAGGAGAATCTTAAAGCACAGGAGGGAAGGATATGAGAGAATTTATAGTAACAGTTAACAGTACAGTAGATTTACCCAGAGAATGGGTTGAAGAGAGGAATGTACCGGTTATTCCTTTAAAATATACAATTGACGGAGAAACTTATACAGATATGTATGGGCTTACCGGCAAGGAGTTTTTTGCAAAACTGAGAGAAGGGTATATGTCTGTGACATCTCAGGTAAATCCCGATGAAGCCAGAGCAGCTCTGGAGCCACTTTTAAAAGAAGGAAAGGATATACTCCATCTTGGTTTTTCATCCGGCTTAAGCGGCACTTACAACAGCATGAGAATTGCCGGAGAAGAGCTGGCAGAAGAGTATCCGGAAGCCAAAATCATTATCATAGATACACTCTGCGCATGCCTCGGAGAAGGCCTGCTGCTTTATAGAGTGCTTCAGCAGAAAGATGCGGGTAAGACCATTGATGAGATCGCACAGTGGGTAGAAGAGAACAAGTTACATATCTGCCACAGCGTGACTGTAGATGACCTGCATCATCTGCACAAAGGCGGACGTGTATCAAAAGCCACGGCAATCGTAGGCACCATGGTTCAGATCAAGCCGATCATTCACGTAGATAATGAAGGCAAACTTCAGGTAATCGCAAAAGAGCGCGGACGCAAGCGTTCCCTGAACAAGATCGTAGACATGGCGGCAGAGAGAGCCCAGGGCTGGGACAACGATATTGTCATGGTAACACACGGAGACTGTATCGAAGAGGCAGAGTACGTGGCAGAGCTTGCAAAAGAAAAACTGGGGGCCAAAGAAGTCCTGATCAACAACATAGGAACCGTAATTGGAAGCCATACAGGACCAGGAGTTGTAGCCATATTCTACATGGGGAACGAGCGGTAGTGTTGCTGGTATGGGGACGCCTGCCTGGAATGTGGAGCGGGAGGTCCCGGGACAAAAGAGGATGGGGTCTGGAAGCAACCCTTCCGCGGAGAAGTCCTAACGTAAAAGAAGCCATCCATGAGGGCACGGACAACATGCAGCGGGAAAGCTTGATGCTTTCCCGCCTTAGGTTGTCCTGGAAATTGATTTTGGAAAATCAATTTCCATCCCTCATGGACGGCTTCTTTTACGTAAGGACTTCTAACCGCGGACTCTACGCTTCCAGACCCCATCCTCTTTTGTCCCGGAACCTCCCGCTCCACATTCCAGGCAGGCTGGACGCATCAAGGCAGATAAGCACCGCATCACGGTGGGCTCTGAGGGGGAGCAGGGGATCGATTCGAATATGGGGGAAGGTATAGCCACCAGAAATTATGATAAACGGATGTCAGAATTAGTACCCAAAATTGCTTTCATAAAAAACAGGCTATATTTTCCTCTTCAATTATAACTACTACTTCCTTTTAAACTCCGTCTCGCCAATACCCATCCGTCTATCCCCCCTGAATCCCCCTCTTAGGGAACGATTTCCCTTCCGACTGGATGCGCTCAGCTAAGTGAAAGGCTGACATGGGGTCCTGCGGGGCTGTGCATGCCATTTCTGATGGCTCATAGTGCGTGTTAGAAGCCGTTGGAGAAAAAACAGGGAACATGGAGGGCAGAATTTGCCTTACCAGGCAAATTCTGTTGCCGCCGGCGGTGCGAATGCATCGGCATTCGGACCAACTGCGGCAAGT
>NZ_GL870814.1:145963-230133 GCF_000190355.1 Clostridium sp. D5
CCCTCCATGTTCCCTGTTTTTTCTCCTACGGCTTCTTCACAAACGGCCGCCAACAGAAATGGCATGCACAGCCCCGCAGGACCCCATGTCAGCCTTTCACTTAGCGCCCCTTCTGAACAAAACATCCTTCCCTACAGACTAATGATCCCTAAGGCATTCATTACGGAGCTTACGAGGATCAATACCAACAGAATCGGTGCGATCCATTTTATCATGACTGTGAAGAGTTTTTTGCTTTTAAAGCCCGCCCCTTCTACGCATGCCTCTTCGATGATGGCTTTAGGCTTGATAAAGAAACCTACGAAGATACATGTGAAGAGTGCAACAATCGGCATCAGGACGCTGTTGCTCATGAAGTCCCAGAAGTCCAGTATGGACATTCCGATTGGCTGTATAAAATCCCAGACTCCAAAACCAAGAGAGGACGGGATTCCCATCAGCAGTACATAGATTACGACTATAATACAGGTAAACTTTCTTGTCCATTTGAATCTGTCCATAAATATAGATACAATTGTTTCCATCAATGAAATGGCTGAGGTTACTGCAGCAAAGAATACAAGTACAAAGAAAAATGTTCCGACAAAACCGCCCATCGGCATGCTGGCAAATACTTTGGGGAGTGTGATGAACATTAGTCCCGGTCCTGCGCTGAGCGCAGACTGATCTCCGCCGGAGAAAATGAATACTGCAGGAACGATCATAAGTCCGGCAAAGAATGCAATACCGGTATCAAATATTTCGATCTGGCGTACAGCGCCCTCCAGACTGGTTGACTTCTTCATGTAAGAGCCGTAGGTAATCATAATTCCCATTGCCAGAGACATGGAATAGAAGAGCTGTCCCATGGCCGCCAGGAGCGTCTTGACCGAAAAGTCGGACATGTGGGGCATAATGTAATATTTAAGTCCTTCAATGGCTCCATCCATTGTCAAAACATAAATAGAGATACCAACGGTCAGGACAACGAGTATTGGCATCAGGAACTTGCTGACAGTTTCAATACCTTTTTCAACGCCTAAGATAACAACAACTGCTGTGAATACTACAAACAGTGCGAACCAGAAAAGCGGGCTCTGCACTCCGCCGATAAAATTGCTGAAGTAGTCATCCCCCGCAGCAGCTTTTGTTCCCCCAGTGATAAAAGTGGCAAAGTATTTAATAACCCAACCGCCGATAACGGAATAGTACGGTAAAATGATGATCGGTACAATAGCAGCCAAAACTCCCAGAAATCCGAAATGCCTGTCCAGTTTCTTGAAAGCACCGATTGCACTCAGACCTGTTTTACGGCCGATGGCAATTTCTGCTACCATAAGAGTAAAACCGAAAGTTATAGCAAGTATAATATAACATAATAAAAAAGTTCCTCCCCCGTATTTGGCTACGAGATAGGGGAAACGCCATATGTTTCCCAGTCCTACAGCAGAACCGGCGGCAGCCAGTATAAATCCGATCTTGCTTGTAAAATTACTTCTGTTTTCGTCCATCTTAAAAAAACCTCCTCAATTCTCACCCGTAATATTTAGACACGAATAGATATATTATGACATGAGGGTGAGTGATTTTCAAGTGGAATCAGCCAATTCCACCATAAAAAATCCCCAGAATATATACAAGAACAGCAACTCCGCAGAACACGTATCGGGTCATGGGTTCGAACCATCTGCCTACCTTTCTGCTTCTGCCCGTCTGGACGGATTCGCGGGCAAAACCTTTGCGGCAGACCCAGAACATGGTAATACCAGCCAGAAGAGCGCCAAGCGGTATGACATAGATTGAGATGGTATCCATCCAGCTGCTGAGCAGATCCCCTTCCACAAAAACACCAACGCCAAGTGTGATCACGCCGATGATAATGATGGATTTTACCCTGGAAAGCCCGAATCTGCTCTGCAGTGCTTCCACCGGACTTTCCAGAAGATTCATCAGGGAGGTGACACCTGCACAGAGTACTGCAAAAAAGAATATAATGGCAAACAACCGTCCGAAGGGCAGGCTTCTGATCACGGCAGGGATCGTAACAAACAGAAGGCCCGGCCCGGAATTTGGCGACATTCCATATGCGAATACTGCAGGAATAATGACAATTCCCGCCAGGAGGGCGGCAAGTGTATCAAAAACCGCCACATTTTTTGCGCAGCTGATGATATCCACATCCTTTTTCAGGTAGCTGCCGTATACGACAGTACCGCTTCCTGCCAGAGAAAGCGAAAAGAACGCCTGTCCCATGGCGTAAACCCAGGTTCTTGGATTGGCCATAGCGCCCCAGTCTGGTTTAAATAAGTAGGAGTACCCGGAAAAGGCTCCGGGAAGCATAGCTACGCGGACCGCCAGAAAGACAAACAGGATAAAGAATGCAGGCATCATGACCTTATTGATTTTTTCGATTCCATGTGAAATACCAAAAGACATACAAATCAGGACGATCAGCAGACCCAGAAAGTGCCAGGGAATACTCCCAAAATTCTGTGCCAGTGTTCCAAAGACTTCCCCAGGCTCCTGGTTTCCTAAAATATCTCCTGTTATAGAAGAAAAAAGAAATCGCAGGATCCATCCGATGACAACACTGTACCCGATGGCAATCCCCAAAGATCCGATGACCGGAATCAGTCCGATCAAGCTGCCGATCCCCGGAGCATTTCTCTGTTCAAATCCTTTTTTGAAGGCACCAAGCGGTCCGGACTGCATAGCACGGCCGAACGCCATCTCACCGATCACGCCGGTGAGCCCAATCAGTACGACAAACAGGATATAGGGTATTAAAAAAGCAAAGCCTCCGAATTCCCCGATCCGGTAGGGAAAGAGCCAGATATTGGCCATTCCGACGGAACTTCCGATACAGGCGATAATAAATCCCCATTTATTTTTGAATTTGTCTTCAGAGGGCTTGCCCTTAGCCTGATTTTGCTGTAAACTACTCATAGTTATTCCTCATTTCTGTAAAAGTAGCAATATTATAACATAGTTCAAAGAAAAAATTAAGAGGAAATGTATTGACATTTATCTGAAAATGTGGTAAATTATAACCTGCGTGAGGCAAAAAACAAAGTAGAGCATCCACTCTCACCATAGCACAATTGAGTGACTATTGGTTTGATATTGAAGCATTCACACAGTTCGTGGACTGTGCGTGTCGATATACGGGTGGATAGGATTCACTCGTTTTTTATTGCTCTCATGGAAGAACCTAAAGGAAATTCATTTGACGGAGGTATACGACAATTAGCGATTTAATGATTAACGAGCAGATCAGAGACAAGGAAGTTCGTCTGGTTAGTGAGGATGGGGAACAGTTAGGAATTATGTCATCCAGAGAAGCCCTGAAAATGGCCATGGATGCTGAACTTGATTTGGTGAAGATTGCACCGATGGCGAAACCGCCGGTCTGCAAGATTATTGATTATGGCAAATATAAATACGAGCAGACACGTAAGGATAAAGAAGCCAAGAAAAAGCAGAAAACTGTCGACTTAAAGGAAGTACGTCTGTCACCTAATATTGATACAAATGACCTGAATACTAAGGTTAACAATGCGAAGAAGTTCATCGCAAAGGGCAACAAAGTGAAAGTGACGCTTCGTTTCCGCGGAAGAGAGATGGCACATATCCAGCAGAGCAGGCACATCCTGGACGATTTTGCAAAAGAACTTTTGGATATTGCGGTTATTGAGAAACCGGCGAAGCTTGAAGGAAGAAGTATGAGCATGGTTTTAACTGAAAAACGTTAAAAATAAATTATTACGGGTGTCCATACACTCAGTAAACGCACAATGAAGGAGGAAATTTATCATGCCAAAAATCAAAACTAATAGAGCGGCAGCAAAGCGCTTCAAAGTAACAGGTACAGGGAAACTGAAAAGAAATAAAGCATACAAGAGCCATATCTTAACAAAGAAGTCTACGAAGAGAAAAAGAAATCTCAGACACCCGGCTATCACAGATGCTACCAATGTAAAAAACATGAAGAAAGTATTACCATATCTGTAAGATTTGGAAGTTGATGAAGGAGGATTAAGAAATGGCAAGAATTAAAGGCGGAATGAACGCTAGAAAAAAACATAACAGAACATTAAAGTTAGCTAAAGGATACAGAGGAGCACGCTCCAAACAGTACAGAGTTGCAAAACAGTCTGTAATGAGAGCACTTACATCATCATATGCAGGTAGAAAACAGCGCAAACGTCAGATGAGACAGTTATGGATCGCACGTATCAATGCTGCTGCAAGAATGAACGGCCTGTCATACAGCAAGTTCATGCACGGACTGAAGCTGGCTGAAGTTGATATGAACAGAAAGATGCTGGCTGAACTGGCAGTAAGCGACAAAGAAGGATTCGCTACACTGGCAGAGGTTGCAAAAGCAAAGATTGCATAGTAAAATAATACTATGAAGCCCAGTCCCCTTGGGGATTCGGGCTTTTTCTTTTTTTATCGGTGAAAGAACTTCGATGCGGCGTCACGGATACGGTTACACGAGAACCTCTTTTTCTTAGTTGATATGGCTGCTTCAGAAATTTGGATGGACAGGAGATGTTTGCATGAGAAACCATGAAGTTACAACAAAACAGCCTTTATTAAATGAAGACGGAAGCCTGAGGGAACCTGGATGGTCCAGGCAGCTCATCCAGGAATACGACAGAAACCAGATCAAAGCCCCCAGTATGCGGATAAAGGAATGGGATTATTACCTTGTTCTGAACCAGGACTTTGCGGCGGCATTTACACTGTCAGCCGACGGCTATATAGGCCTTCAGTCAGTCTCTCTGTTGAATTTCAAAGAAGGATGGGAACACACCGAGACAATTTTGAATAAATTTCCCATGGGAAAGATGAAAATGCCGTCTACGTCGACAGAGGGCAATATCCGGTATAAAGATAAACGGCTGAAGATGGAATTTGGCGTAGAACCGGGACGGCGTGTCATCACTTGTGATTTCAAAGACTTTTGGAATGGAAAGCCCCTTTACTGCGAGATAACACTTTCCCAGCCGCCGATGGATACGATGGTCATTGCCACACCATGGAAAGAGAAAAAAACAGCATTTTATTACAACCAGAAGATAAACTGCATGCGGGCGGAAGGTTCTGTTACCTTTGACGAAGTTACCTACTGGTTCAATCCTGACACAGATTACGGAACTCTGGACTGGGGGCGTGGTGTATGGACCTATGACAACCGCTGGTACTGGGGTTCAGGAAACGGAACAGTGGGCGGAAGACCCTTTGGCTTTAATATAGGATACGGATTCGGGGACACGTCTGCGGCAACAGAAAACATGCTGTTCTATGACGGCACATGCCATAAACTGGACGATGTCACATTTCACATACAGGACGATTATATGAAGCCCTGGCGTTTTACCTCCAGCGACGGCAGGTTCGAGATGGAATTCGAGCCGGTACTGGACCGCGCAGCCAAAATATCAGCCCTGGTCATCGCTTCAGACCAGCACCAGGTATTCGGCAGGATGAGCGGAAGGGCAGTACTGGATAACGGAATGTTTATCGAATTAAAAGATTTCATGTGCTTTGCCGAAGATGTGCATAACCGCTATTAAGAGGGACTGAGTGAACGAGATTTAGCCTTGTGAATGGAGGGGACGCCTGCCGGGGAACGGGACGGGGAGTAGACGAAATCCTATGTCTGTTTGGAATACCGCCCGTTGCGCTAAGCGGCAGTAAGAGGGAAAACCCAAAATCAGCCGGCACTGTACGCATTCACCGCCTACTCTGATGAGTAGACGGCTCAGGCGTACAGAAAAGTTAATTTGGTGATTAACTTTTCTCCGGCTGATTTTGTGTTTTCCCTCTAACTGCCGCTAAGCTCACTACAGGTATTCCAAACAGACATAGGATTTCGTCTGCTCCCCGTCCCGTTCCCCGGCAGGCTGGTGCATCCGCTCGGAAGGAAAGAACTCATTTCCCGGTGAGGGTCCCGGACCGGAGAGACGCCTGTCCCGCCTTGTCATTCGCGTCCCCTCCCCAACTCAATTAATATTTCTTCCCCAAAAAAGTATTGACATTTGAAAATTGACGTGGTAAAGTTTTCTCAAACCTATGAGGAAGAGCAAGTACCTTTTGTACTTACCATACAGAGAGCTGCAGGCGGTGGGATTGCGGCAGGAAGAGGCAATTGGGAATGGGCTTCTGAGGGCGAACTGAAAGTATCAGTAGGTGAGCCGGAGAGAGTACTCCGTTAACAAAGTCGGCATATGTTAGTATGCATGAGAGGATGCGTTCGCTGCATCAAGCTGGGTGGCACCGCAGGAGTTTTGATAATTCATACTCTTGTCCCTGCAATAATTTATTGTGAGGGATAGGAGTATTTTTTGTGCATATAAAAAAACTTATCCCTGAAAAAAAGAAAGGAGATATATAAAATGAGTGAAAACAAGATTCCCTACAAAATTTATCTGGAAGAGAGTGAGATGCCGAAGGAGTGGTACAATGTCAGAGCCGATATGAAGAACAAACCGGGACCGCTTCTGAATCCTGGAACTATGAAGCCTATGACGGCAGAAGAACTGGGTGTGGTGTTCTGTGATGAACTGGTAAAACAGGAACTTGATAATGATAACCGTTATATAGAGATTCCAAAGAAAATAAGGGATTTTTATAAGATGTATCGTCCGGCGCCTCTTGTAAGGGCATACTGCCTGGAGGAAAAGCTGCAGACTCCGGCAAAGATTTACTATAAGTTCGAGGGAAATAATACAAGCGGAAGCCATAAGCTGAATTCCGCTATTGCACAGGCTTATTACGCAAAAGATCAGGGACTCAAAGGCGTGACAACAGAAACCGGCGCAGGCCAGTGGGGAACAGCCCTCTCTATGGCGTGCTCCTATCTGGATCTGGACTGTAAAGTTTACATGGTAAAATGCTCTTACGAACAGAAACCGTTCAGAAGAGAAGTGATGCGCACATACGGGGCAAGTGTAACACCGTCACCATCAGAGACAACCGAGATTGGCAAGAAGATTCTGGCAGAACACCCGGGCACATCAGGCAGCCTTGGGTGTGCGATTTCTGAGGCCGTAGAAGTAGCAACACACTCTGAAGGATACAGATACGTTCTGGGAAGCGTTTTAAACCAGGTATTGCTCCATCAGTCAATCATCGGTGTAGAAGCAAAGATTGCCATGGATAAATATGGAATCAAACCAGATGTTATTATCGGATGCGCGGGTGGCGGATCTAACCTGGGAGGCCTGATTTCACCGTTTATGGGCGAGAAGCTCAGAGGGGAGGCTGATTATCAGTTTATCGCCGTTGAGCCGGCATCCTGCCCAAGTCTGACAAGAGGTGTATTTGCTTATGATTTCTGTGATACCGGTATGGTTTGCCCTCTGGCGAAGATGTATACGCTGGGAAGCGGTTTTATTCCATCCGCGAACCACGCTGGCGGCCTGAGATATCATGGGATGAGTTCCACTCTGTCACAGCTGTACCACGATGGATATATGGAGGCACGTTCCGTAGAGCAGACTTCCGTATTCGAGGCAGCAGAGCAGTTCGCACGGGTAGAAGGAATACTTCCGGCTCCGGAGAGCAGCCATGCAATTAAAGTTGCCATTGACGAGGCTGTGAAGTGTAAGGAGACAGGAGAAGAGAAGACGATTCTGTTTGGTCTGACAGGAACCGGATATTTTGATATGCTGGCATATGAGAAATTCCACAATAAAGAGATGACGGATTACATTCCTACAGATTCAGATCTTCAGGCAGGATTTGATGGAATCCCAAAATTCGAGGGTAACATGGAATAGAAAAAATAAGATTGTTCCACTTCCTCCAAGCCCGGTATTTACAGGGGGCGGAAGTGGAACAATAAATAACTATTTACAAATTTGCAGAGATTTATCATAATCTCAGTTTCAAAACAATTCAAATCGCATATCTGGTATCTGCCAAAAGGATTTAAATATTTCATGCTGATATTAAAACACATAAAAAGAGCCTTCCCAATTGTGAAAAAGCTCTCCTTAAATAACAAAAAACCTTGCAATCGCAAGGCTTCTTATACTGCGGAAGATGGGACTTGAACCCACACGAGCGCATTGCTCACAAGATCCTTAGTCTTGCTCGTCTGCCAGTTCCGACACTTCCGCATTTTGCAGCATCTGCTCATTTGCTGTTCACACGCTACGAATGATATAATACTATTTATTTCCTCAAATGTCAATAGTTTTTCGCCATTTTTCTGTATGGATTTTTACAAACTTTTCATATAATTCGAAAAATTCACCTATCTTGCTTTTTAGTTACATTTACCTCACTATAATAAAAATGTCAGGACAAAACTAATGCAAACCTGCATCCAATTTGTCCTGACTTTCGTACTGCGGAAGATGGGACTTGAACCCACACGAGCGCATTGCTCACAAGATCCTTAGTCTTGCTCGTCTGCCAGTTCCGACACTTCCGCATAATGTAGTACTTGTTAATTGCGCTACGAATGATATCCTACTATGTATTTCTGCAAATGTCAACAGATTTTGCTGAATTTTATATAAGATTATGATAATTTAAATATAAGTGGCAAATATCTCCCCATTTAAGGAATTTTTAATAAACAGTACATTATACTTTCCTTATCAACAAGGAAAGGGAAGGAAAAACACATGATACAGAGGATATTAAAAAAGGATCTGAGGCGAAGGAAGAGTGTAAATATAATTCTTTTTCTGTTCATCATGATTGCATCCATCTTTCTGTCAAGCAGCATCAACAATATTATGGTGGTGTCTTCGGCAGTAGACTACTATATGGATTATGCAAATGTGCCTGATGTGAATTATATCGTCTCGGGCACCCAGGAAAAAGAGCAGATCGACAAATGGATTGAGAAAGATGCACCTGGCGTGGAAGAATGGGGCTATAATACGGTTATTATGCTGAACGAGAAGGATATCAGGATGCAGAGGAGCGGTAAGGAGAGTGCTTTTAACGCGCATGGAGCCAGCATGTATCTGGGGACGATAGATGCGGATTACTGCAAGGTATATGATACAAAAGGGAAAGATTTCAGCCTGAAAGAAGGCGAAATAGCCCTTGGTCAGGGGATGGCTGAAAAAAATAAGCTGGAAGAAGGCGACCAGATTAAAATAAGTGTGGGTGGTTCTGAAAAAGAGTTTACCATTAAGCTGATGATTAAGGACGCGGCTTTTGGAAGTGACATGGCAGGAATGAGCCGGATGATCATTTGCCCCGCAGATTACAAATATTTTTCGGAGAAGGAAAATGCGGATATTATCGGCCTTTATTATGTTAATGTAGAGGATGTGAATGATTTTGTTAACGGATTTGACGATGAAGGGTTTATAACTTCTATGAATTCAATCACAAAAAATATTTATACAATGGCGTATTCATTTGACATGATTATGGCGGGGCTGCTGATTTTGATTGGAATCTGCCTGATTCTCATAGCCCTTCTGGTGCTTCGTTTTACGCTTGTATTTACAATAGAGGAAGAATACCGGGAAATCGGTATTATGAAAGCCGTAGGGCTGAAAAATTTTGCAATTAAAAAAATTTACCTTATCAAATATTTTCTAATCGTTGTTTTAGGAGCGCTGACGGGGCTGGGTGCAAGCGTTCCGGTCAGCAGAATGATGGTGGCCAGTGTCAGCAGCAATATGATTATGGAAGATACGCGGGTGAATCTGTGGGTGAACGGCATCTGTACACTGCTGATTGTCATTCTGGTTATGTTTTTCTGTTACTCCTGTACCAGAAAGCTGAATAAGGTCTCTGCAATCAGTGCAATTCGAGGCGGCCAGAGCGGGGAACGATACAGCAGGCGGGCAGGGCTGCGCCTGTACCGCAGGAAACGGATGCCGGTAGCGCTGTTTCTTGGAATCAATGATATGGCCAGCCATGTAAAGAGGTATCTGGTTCTGATTGTGACCTTTTGTCTGAGTTTTATCCTGATCACGATTCCTCTGAATACCTTGAACACGATGAAGAGTGATGAGATGGCAGGGAAATTCTGTATGGATCCGGACAGTGCCGTTTACGTTGAGAAGATAGAACAATATGGAGAAAATGCTTACAGAACCAGAGCAGAGCTGGATGAAGGCATGGAGAGAGTGGAAAAGGAACTGGCTGAGAAAGGGTATGAGGCCGAACTTACCGGAGTGCCTATCTATTTCCTGAGCTACTCATCAAAAGGGGAGAGCGGGAAGAACAAGATTATGACAGTTCAGATATCCGGTCCCAATAATGATTTTCTTTCTTATCAGGACGGGGAAGCCCCCAAATTGCCTAATGAGGTTGCGTTTTCCAGATATATTATGGATGAGAAAGGTTGGCAGACAGGTGATACTGTGGAAATGGAAGTGGGCGGGATGCAGAAGAAGCTCATTATTACCGGGAGCTACTCTGACTATATGCAGGTTGGAAAGAGCGCCAGAATGAATCCAGAGCTGGACCTGAAAAACGAAACAATGTTCCATTACTGGAACATCATGGTCGATATGGAAACGGATCAGACACAGGCAGAACTTGTAACAGAGCTTGGCAGACTGTTTCCGGAATATAAATGGACAACAGCCCAGGATGTGGTGGACCGGAATGTGGGCGGGATACAGGAGTCGCTCAAAAGTATGCTGATTCCGATGACCGGAATGCTCTGTGCGGTGATTATGCTGATTACCCTGTTGATGGAACGCCTGTTTATTGTCAGGGAGAAAGGCGAGATTGCCATGCTGAAAAGCATTGGGTACCAAAGCAGAACGATCCGTCTCTGGCAGGTGATGCGTATGGTATGGGTAGCCCTCATCTCTATGATTGCTGCAGTACCGCTGTCACTTTTGTCCAACCGTTTCATGCTGAAACCTATTTTTGCTATCATGGGAGCAGACGTGGAGATCCAGGTCGTTCCCTGGCAGGTGTACGGGGTTTATCCCGGAGTGCTGCTTGTGGGAATTATCCTGGCAACCGTGATAGCTGCGATGAATGTGAAAAAGATTAATATACGCGAACTCAATAACCTGGAGTAGGAGGATAGGTAAATGAAGACATTAGAAGTTTCAAATTTGTGTAAAACATATATTATAAATAAGCGCCAGAACAATGTTCTGCGCAATGTGAATCTGACAATCAATGATGGGGAAATGCTGGGAATTATGGGACCTTCAGGTTCCGGCAAAACGACGCTCTTATACACCGTGAGCGGCATGGATAATGCAACAGCCGGAAAGGTGGACTTTTTCGGCAAAGAACTGACTTCGCTGAAAGCCGGTGATATGAGCGATGTGCGACTGAATGAGATGGGATTCGTATTTCAGCAGATGTATATGCTGAAAAACCTGACCGTATATGATAATATAATCTTACCGGGATATCAGACAGCAGAAGGCAGAACAAAGAGCGGCAGAAAGCAGCTCAATGAGAGGGCAAAACTGCTGATGCATAAACTGGGAATCAGCGAAATTGCAGAAAATGATATCAATGAAGTATCCGGCGGGCAGCTGCAGCGCGCATGCATCTGTCGCAGTATGATCAACAATCCGAGAATTATATTCGCCGACGAGCCTACCGGGGCATTAAATAAGCAGAATTCCATAGAGGTTATGGAGGAACTGAATCATATCAATAAAGAGGGCACTGCGATCATGCTTGTGACCCATGATATGAAGGTAGCATCAAAATGCGGCAGAGTGCTGTACATTGAGGATGGAGACATCCGTGAAGAAATCACTCTTGGAAGACGGGAAAATGCGCAGGAGGACAGGGCCAGGGAGAGAACTTTAAATGACTGGCTGATTAAATTGGGATGGTAGGACATGAAAGATATATTACTGGTGGAAGATAATGAGGAACTGGCAGTCCTGATACGGGATTTTCTGATAAGAGAGGGATATTCTGTCTGCTGGGCTGTGTCTGGCAAGGAAGC
Organism: Clostridium sp. D5; assembly: GCF_000190355.1. Classification (NCBI taxonomy): domain Bacteria; kingdom Bacillati; phylum Bacillota; class Clostridia; order Eubacteriales; family Clostridiaceae; genus Clostridium; species Clostridium sp. D5. The sequence goes on from NZ_GL870814.1 coordinate 157,866, forward strand.
GCTGGAGGTTATGGAGGAGCAGCCCATAAAAATGCTGCTGCTTGATATTATGCTGCCTGGAATGGACGGATTTGCAGTCTGCCGTGCCGTGAGAGAAAAGTGGAGTCTGCCTGTCCTCATAATGAGTGCCAGGGCGGGCAGAGATGATAAACTGACCGGATATGAGCTGGGTGCGGATGATTACATGGAGAAGCCTGTAGATGCAGATATTCTCATCGCCAAGGTTAAGGCATTGATGCAGCGCGCCTATGGAGCCCGCCAGGAATCGGATATGCTTGTATCCGGCCAGATAAGCCTGGATACCGGAGCCAGGCAGGCGTATCTGGCCGGGCGTGAACTGGAGCTGAATGTGAAAGAATATGAGCTTCTGCTGTTGTTTCTGGAAAATCAGGGGAAAACACTTAGAAAAGAATATATCTTTGCACAGATCTGGGGGATGGACAGCCTCAGCGAGAACCAGACTCTTACCGTGCATATTAAGATGCTCAGGAGTAAGATTGAGGATAACCCTAGGGAAGCAAAGCGAATTCAGACAGTCTGGGGAGTAGGCTACCGTTATGAAGAAGTATAACAGGCTTATTGTTCTTTCTGTAATGCTGTATCTGCTGGCCGCACTGGGGATAGCAGACGCATCATACAGGGAGACGGCAGAAAGGGAAAAGGCATATAAGGTCGAGATAAACCGTATCTACAGCAGCTTATCCGGGGGGATTTCTCTGGATAAGCTTGATTTGCGTTCTTATAAATATGTCCGCGAGGTGAGTTACCTGCCGTTGGATGAGCTGGATCATGAGGACATAACATTAGAATTTTACGGTGGCAGTGGCTCAGGGGAAATGGAATTTTCGCCCCTTTACACAGACGGAAGATTCGCGGGATTCCTGCGTTTCGATTATCACAGGCCTGAGTTAAATCAACGAAGGATTATCCTGTTAACGCAATTTGCCCTTGGACTAATGGAGCTGTTTTTGCTGGGAATTCTTTTCTATTTGAAATATCAGCTCATACGGCCCTTTCAGAGGATGAGCAGTCTCACATATGAACTGGCACAGGGGCATTTCAAAGGGGAAGTTAAGGAAGAAAAAAGCAGATTCTTCGGCAGATTTATGCTGGGGATCGGCCAGCTTAAAGATACACTGGAGGTGACGAAAAAGAGGGAGCTGGAACTGCAGCGGGAGAAAAAGCTGCTCCTGTTATCCCTTTCACATGACATCAAAACCCCTCTTAACACCATTCGTCTCTGCGGGAGGGCTCTGGAGGAGGAATTATATAAAACGGAGGAGCAGAAGAGGCATGCAGTCTGTCAGATCGAAGCAAAAGCGGAGGAGATTGAGCGCTACGTTGAGGAAATTATGAAAAATACCCGCGAGGACATCCTGGATATTTCCGTTAAAAAAGGGGAATTTTATCTGGAAGAGCTGGTTACCAGAGCTCTGGATACTTATCAGGAAAAGTGCAGTATCCGTCTTCTGGAACTGAACGTGAACGCTTATGAGAACCGTCTTCTGAAAGGCGATCTGGAAAGATCCCTGGAGGTGTTTGAAAATATATTTGAGAATGCATTTAAATATGGAGACGGCAGGAAAATTGAGATTACCTTCTGCGAAGAAGATTACTGCCAGCTGATCCGTATATTTAATACGGGCATTCCAGTGACAGATAATGAATTTAATCATATTTTTGAGAGCTTTTACCGCGCCGAAAACAGCGGTGGAAAGAAGGGGAACGGTCTGGGACTCTATATCTGTCGTGAGATTATGCGGAAGATGGGAGGGGAAATATTTGCTGAAAAGCTAAATGACGGTATGGCTTTTGTGCTCGTATTTCCCTAAAAACACTGCACCATGTCTTCTTTTTGCCCGAAAGGTTATACAATATGTGTTTCCCGGTAGGAGAGAGGTGTCATTCCGGTATATCTTTTGAAAGATTGGGAAAAGTAATTGGCAGAGGAGAATCCGACCAGCCGGGATATCTGGCTTATACTGAGATCGGTTGTTTTGAGCAGTTCTTCGCTGTTCAGTATCCTTCTTTCCAAAAGATAGTTGATCGGAGCAACCCCATATGTCTTGGAGAACATGCGGGACAGGTAATACTTATTAAAACCGGAAAAATCGGCAAGGGTATCCAGTGTGATATCCTCTGAATAATGGAGCTTAATATAGTCTTTCACGGCGGCACATTCTGGCGGAAAGTGGCTGGCGGAGTAAAGGGCCAGACGGTCGCCGATGATGCGCTGCACCTTCAGAAAAAATACAGACAGATAATGCTGGCAGATCTGCAAGGAGGACTGTTGTCTGTTCTGTAACTCTTCCAGCATCAGATTCATAATCGGAATAACAGTAACTCCATACTCCTCAAGCGCATAAGCATGGAAACGGAATTCAACGTTATCCAGGAACTGAAAGAAAAGATTGTCAATTCCCATAATCGTGTAGGTCAGCGGCACCGGACCGCAGGAACGTTCTGTATGAGGCGTGCCGGGATTGATTAGTACCAGAGAATTCTCATGGATTGGCACTTCTGCATCATTGGCACAGAAAATACCTTCCCCGGATGTGACAAAAAATACTTCTGCAAAACTGTGGGAATGAAGCGTGTACTCCCAGTCTGTCCCAAAAGTGGCGGATGTCAAATACACGAGCTGCTCAGAGGATCTAAGAGCCGAATGTAAAAAGCTGGCAGTTGAATACTGTATGTCAGTCATAGTTATGTCTCCTTTGAAAGATTGCAGCTTTGTTCCTTTTAATAAACCGTTTAATGATCTTTATCCTGCAGTGATCGGATATTCTGCTGTTTTCTGCGTTCCATTCGTCTTTTCCGGCGTTTTTTCTTCTGAAGTATCACATAATAGAAACGAAGGCATCCCAGTAACAGGAGAATTATAATAATGAGAAGCAGAACTTTTAGTACTATAGTAAACCAGGAACCTGTGCGCCCGGAAAGAATCGGGGCAGCTTCATATGAAACGGCAGGAGTTTGATATCCGGGCAGAAATTCTCTTTTTGAATTTACAGATACCTTACCGTTGTCCAGGTTAAATGAAAGATTAGTGCTTTTGGGTACACAGTCCCACAGGTCTTTTTTAACCTCAATTTTCTTATTATTAATCGTATGGATACCTTTTTCCAGTACTTTCCGGTACTCGAAATTTTGAAAGGCCTGTTCCATAATGGCATTGCCAATGAGATGGCGCATTTCCTCACCTGCCTGATCCTCCCACTTTGAAACACCCATTACAATCTCCACAAGACGGGTGTTTCCGCGCAGTGCAGTGGAAGAATAGTTGAAACCGTTTTGATTGGAACCGGTCTTTAATCCATCGGTTCCTTTCAGAGAATATTTGGCGCCTTCGAGCGAATACTGGTATGTATCAAATTTCTCTTCGTATGGAGTTCCTTCTTTTATCACAATTTTAGGGTGTTTTGTATGATTTAGGATATCAGGATAAGTTTTCACAAAATAACAGCACAGCAGGGCATAATCCTCCGGTGTTGTGACATTCACATCCGTAAGGGAGGCATTGACAGGCTGGTAGGGAACCAGGAGTTCGTTGGGCACTCCGACAGGGTTGTAATACCGGGTATTTTTCATTCCAAGAGAGGAGGCCCTTTCGTTCAGAAGGGTGACGAATTTGTCCGGGTCTGGCTCAATCAGATCTGCGAGCATATAAGTCGCGGCAGCGGAAGAGGGTACAATGATCAGGTCGATTAATTCCGCTACAGTATAGGAAGCTCCGGCCAGCATCTTGTTGTTGCTCAGTGAATACCTGCCGGCTATATCCAGATATTTGTCAGTGACAGGAACCTGGGTGTCCAATGAAAATTCACCTTCCTGAATGGCATCGTAGGCCAGAAGTATCGTCATTAATTTGGACATGCTGGCCGGCTCCCAGGATATCTGGGGATTTTCCTGCCACAGAACATGCCCCGTATTGATCTCTACAATAATGGAACCTGCAGGCTGATAGCGCTCTTCCAGTTGATGGCCACTGCTTCGGGCAATATCGATGGCCCGTTCTGCCCGGACATTCATTCCAGGAAACAGAAGAGATAAGCATAGTGAAAAGGCAAAAACAGGAATTAGGTGTAGATAAAGATGTTTTCGTGTTTTCATAGATGGGAATCCCTTTCTCAAAATTAAGTATTTTGATATTATCATAAAGATTGGAGAAAATAACCAGAAATAGTGTTGCCTGCTGATGTATACCTAAGGGCATCATGCAACGCACGCCCTGCGGGCGGATCTGCGGCAAGTCACATAATAAAGTATACCATTTTCAACAATATATGACAAGAATGTGGTATAATAATCAGCATAAAATCGGTGTTTATAATAGTCTGAAGATGCCGGCGTTTATAAATGATCTGACTCGTGAATACTAATAGCAGTAACGGACGGGAGGAAAAAATTATGTTAGAAAAAGTGGACCTTACCAAATCTATGACAAAAGAGGAATACAAAGCGAAAATGCCAATGCTTGAGAACCGGCTGGGAGAGCTTCAGCGCCAGTGCAAGACCCTGAATATTCCGGTAATGATTGTGTTTGAAGGCTACGGAGCTGCAGGCAAAGGACTTCAGATCGGGGAACTGATTCAGAGTCTGGATCCGAGAGGCTTCAGAGTATTTGCCATAAAGGAAGAATCTGAGGAAGAGCGGATGCACCCTTTTCTCTGGCGGTTCTGGACCAAAACCCCGGAAAAGGGGCGGATTGCTATATTTGACGGCAGCTGGTACAGAAAGGTATTGATCGACCGCTTTGATAAGAGAACAAGAAAAAAAGATATCCCGGACGCATATCAGTCCATCTGCTCTTTCGAGAAGCAATTGACTGATGACGGTTATGCCATCATCAAACTGCTGCTTGCCATTGATCAGAAGGAACAGAAAAAACGTTTCCATGGGCTTAAAAAGTCCAGGGAGACTGCATGGCGGGTAAGCCAGGGCGATCTGGAACGCAACGTAAAGTATCGGGAATACACGCAGATGATCGAGGAGATGCTGCAGATTACCGATACGGATTATGCACCGTGGACAATCATTGAGGCGATGGACAGAGAATTTGCTACAGTAAAGATTTATACCGTTGTCATCAAAGCCCTTGAAGAAGAGCTGGAAAAAGCCAAAAAGGCAAGAGCCAGGGAAAAAGCGGCAGAAGCAATAGCGGAGATGGACGAGGAGGCCTTGGCAGGTACAGAAGCGCCAAAGCAGGAAATCGATGAAAAAGAACTGCAGGAGTCTGTTCTTGCAAGGGCAGACTTAAGTCTGAGCCTTACCAGAAAGGAATATAAGGAGAAGCTGAAGAAGCTGCAGAAAAAAATGAGTCTTCTCCACGGAGAACTATACCGCAGAAGGATTCCTGTCGTGCTCGGTTTTGAAGGCTGGGATGCGGGCGGCAAAGGCGGTGCAATCAAACGCCTCACTGCCAGGATGGATCCGAGAGGTTTCGTGGTAAATCCTACGGCATCCCCCAATGATATTGAAAAAGCCCATCATTATCTATGGAGATTCTGGAGAGCCATGCCCAAGGCCGGACACATTGCAATATTCGACCGTACCTGGTACGGACGCGTTATGGTTGAGCGGATCGAGGGGTTCTGCACGAAGCAGGAATGGCAGCGGGCCTATAAAGAAATGAACGATATGGAGAAAGATCTGGCTGATGCAGGCGCAATTGTTATGAAATTCTGGATGCAGATCGATAAGGAGGAGCAGGAGCGCCGTTTCAAAGCCCGTCAGGAAAATCCGCAGAAACAGTGGAAGATTACAGATGAAGACTGGAGGAACAGAGAGAAGTGGGATCAGTATCAGGAAGCCGTCAATGAGATGCTGATACGCACGTCAACGGAATACGCTCCATGGGTTGTAGTTGAGGCAAACGACAAGTATTATGCCCGTATAAAAGTACTGGAGATGGTGGTGCAGGCCATTGAAAAACGCCTGAAATAACAATAAAAAGGAAATAAAATGAAAACACAGAATATATTATATATAGATTCATATTATCTTTTTAAGGTATACCCAAAGGGCACCCCGTAATCCATGCCCATACGGGCGGATCTGCAGCACAGCTGCAGAATAAGGTATACCCAAAGGGCACCCCGTAACTCATGCCCATACGGGCGGGTCTGCAGCACAGCTGCAGAATAAGGTATAAGTTTTGTCACCTGCAGTCAGTATTCAGTGTGAGGAATAGGCCTATGACAATCAGAGAGCAGCTGGAAGAACGAGAACTGGAATATTTAAGCCCTTATGCAACATTCAGTAGAAATTCAAAGGGCAGAAGAAAGACGGAGCCGGAATGTGATATCCGGCCCGTGTTTCAGCGCGACAGGGACCGCATACTGCATTGTAAGTCCTTCAGGCGGCTGAAGCAGAAGACACAGGTTTTTCTTCTTCCCAAAGGGGATCATTACAGAACCAGGCTGACGCATACACTGGAAGTTTCTCAGAATGCAAGAACAATCGCAAAAGCCCTCAGGCTGAATGAAGATCTGGTTGAGGCAATCGCACTGGGGCATGATCTGGGGCATACACCCTTTGGCCATGCCGGAGAGCGTGCTCTGAACAATGTCTATCATTTTTCCCATAATAAACAGAGTGTGAGGGTTGTAGAGTGTGTCGAGAAACAGGGGGCCGGCCTGAATCTGACCTGGGAAGTGCTGGACGGGATACTGAATCACCCCACATCGGGAGAGCCTCATACTCTGGAGGGGCAGGTACTGCGCCTGTCGGATAAGATTGCATATATCAACCATGATATTGATGATGCAATCCGGGGCGGTATTCTGGTGGAGGAAGATATTCCGTCAAAATACCGCAGGATTCTCGGCAATACCAGTAAAGAACGTCTGAATACCATGGTGCATGACGTTATCATCCACAGCATGGATAAACCGGCTATTATTATGTCCGAAGAGGTGGAAAATGCAATGATAGGCCTTAGGAAGTATATGTTTGATAACGTGTATATGAATCCGAAGGCAAAAGGAGAAGAAGACAAGGCGGTCCGCCTGATAGAGCAGTTATATGATTATTATATCCATCACCTCGAGCAGCTTCCCGAGCAGTACCTGCGTGCAATTGACAAGACAGGCAGCTGCCGGGAACAGGTGGTATGTGATTACATAGCGGGAATGACAGATAATTACGCGGTTAAAAAATATGAAGAATTTTTTGTGCCGGAAGCGTGGAAAAATTAAAGGAAATCAGAAAGTTTTGTCGAATATATATTATAGGGCTTTCATTTATTGGAGGAATATATGTATTATCCAGAGGAATTAATAGAAGAAGTAAGAATGAAAAATGACATCGTGGATGTGATATCCGGTTATGTGCGGCTTCAGAAAAAAGGAAGTTCTTATTTTGGACTCTGCCCGTTCCACAATGAAAAATCGCCATCTTTTTCCGTGAGCAGAGGAAAGCAGATGTATTACTGCTTTGGCTGCGGCGCCGGCGGCAATGTTTTTACATTTCTGATGGAATATGAGAATTTTTCGTTTATAGAAGCCGTGAAGTTCCTGGCCGACAGGGCCGGGGTGGAACTTCCCGAAATGGAGTACTCAAAAGAAGCAAAAGAAAAAGCCGGATTGCGCGCAACGCTTCTGGAAATTAACAAAGTTGCTGCGCAGTATTTTTATGTACAGTTGAAAACAGAGCAGGGAAAAACTGCGTATACATATTTAACGAACAGGGAGCTGTCTGATGATACGATCAAGGCCTTTGGCCTGGGCTACTCCAACAAATACAGCAATGACCTGTTCCAGTATCTGCGGAAAAAGGGATACAGCGAAGATCTGATCCGTCAGGCCGGGCTGATCAATACAGACGAAAAAAATGGCGTGTACGATAAGTTCTGGAACCGGGTGATGTTTCCTATTATGGATGTCAATAACCGGGTAATCGGATTCGGCGGCCGTGTTATGGGGGATGGGAAGCCCAAGTACCTGAACTCCCCGGAGACGGCTATATTTGATAAAAGCCGCAATCTGTACGGGCTGAACCGTGCCCGCACTTCGAGGAAGCCTTATTTACTTATATGTGAGGGGTATATGGACGTGATCTCTCTGCATCAGGCAGGTTTTACGAATGCGGTGGCTTCACTGGGAACGGCCCTGACAACCGGACATGCCTCTTTAATCAAGCGCTATGTACAGGAGGTATATCTGACTTATGACAGTGATGAAGCAGGGACAAAAGCAGCGCTCCGTGCCGTACCGATTCTGAAGGAGGCAGGGATTTCCGCCAAGGTAATCCGAATGGATCCCTATAAAGACCCCGATGAATTCATAAAGAATCTGGGGGCGGATGAGTTTGAAAAGCGGATTGGCAGCGCCAGAAACGGTTTTTTGTTCAGCCTTGAGATACTGGCGAAGAACTATGATATGGAATCCCCGGAAGGGAAGACCGCATTTTTTAAAGAAACAGCAAAACGTCTGATGGGGTTTGAGGACGAGCTGGAGAGGAATAATTATATTGAAGCTGTGGCAAAGTCATACAGGGTCAGCGAAGAAAGCCTGCAGAAGCTTGTAACCAAAACCGCCATCAGCGAAGGCATGGCGAAGCCCGCAGCGAGGCCCAAACAGGCAGGCGGCGTAAAGCCGAAGGAAGACGGCATTCTCGTTTCCCAGAAGATACTTTTGACATGGATGATTGAGGATGTTAAGTTATTCGGGACAATCAAACGTTACATAAGTCCGGAAGATTTTACAGAGGAACTGTACAGGACCGTGGCTGATCTGCTCTACGAGCAGTATGAAGCAGGAGAACTGAATCCGGCAAAGATATTGAATCATTTTACAGAGGAAGAAGAGCACAGGGAAGCTGCTTCTTTATTCCATACTAAAATCAGGGAACTGTCAACCAGAGAGGAGCAGGAACAGGCATTAAAGGAGACGATACTGCGGGTTAAGGGACACAGCATCGATTACCGGACAATGCACCTGGATCCTACGGATATGGCAGGGCTGCAGAGGCTGATGGAAGAGAAGCGCAAACTTGATGATATAAAGAAACTGCATATTTCTATTGAATAAGGATAAAATAAAACAAGATAGCCCTATACCGGGTATAGGCAAAGGAAGGATGGACACATGGAAGAAAACACACAGAAATTTGACGAGAGGCTGAAAGAACTTGTTGTGCTGGGCAAGAAAAAGAAGAGCATCCTGGAACTTCAGGAGATCAATGACTTTTTCAATGACATGGAGCTGGACGCAGAGCAGATGGAAAAGGTATTTGACCATCTTGAGTCAAATAATATTGATGTGCTTCGTATCAGCGGAGATGAGGATGACGTTGATGTTGAGGTCATCATTACTGATGAAGAAGAGGTGGATATGGAGAATATCGACCTTTCTGTGCCGGATGGCATCAGTATAGAAGATCCTGTGCGTATGTATCTGAAAGAGATCGGTAAGGTTCCGCTTTTGAGTGCGGAGAGAGAGATTGAGCTGGCACAGCGCATGGAGGACGGGGATGAAGATGCGAAGAAAGAACTTGCTGAGGCAAACCTCCGTCTGGTTGTAAGTATTGCGAAAAGATATGTGGGCCGTGGAATGCTCTTCCTCGACCTGATACAGGAAGGAAACTTAGGTCTGATCAAGGCGGTAGAGAAGTTTGACTACCATAAAGGGTATAAGTTCAGTACTTATGCAACATGGTGGATCCGTCAGGCAATCACAAGGGCGATTGCAGATCAGGCAAGAACGATCCGTATTCCGGTGCATATGGTTGAGACAATCAACAAACTGATCCGTGTATCCAGACAGCTTTTGCAGGAATTGGGGCGCGAACCCACGCCGGAAGAGATTGCAAAGGAACTGGACATGCCTGTAGAGCGTGTGCGTGAGATTCTCAAGATCTCCCAGGAACCGGTATCTCTGGAGACTCCCATCGGAGAAGAAGAAGACAGCCATCTGGGTGATTTTATACAGGATGACAACGTGCCTGTCCCGGCAGAGGCGGCAGCACAGACTCTGCTGAAAGAGCAGCTGGATGAGGTGCTTGATACTCTGACAGAGAGGGAACAGAAGGTACTGCGTCTGCGTTTCGGTATGAATGACGGCAGGGCCAGAACACTGGAAGAAGTGGGAAAAGAGTTTGATGTTACCCGTGAGCGTATCCGTCAGATCGAGGCAAAAGCACTCCGCAAGCTGCGCCATCCAAGCCGGAGCCGCAAGCTCAGAGATTATCTGGACTAGGTACAGGCATATGGAATTATCAAAGAGACTGCAGGCAGTTGCCGATCTGGTGACTGCCGGTTATATTATGGCAGATGTAGGCACAGATCATGCCTATATCCCGATCTATCTTATGGAACATGGGCTGAACCCGTCCGCCATTGCGCTGGATATCAATGAGGGGCCTCTTGGACGTGCCAGGGAGCACGTAGAAGAAAATGGAATGTCAGACCGGATAAAACTTCGTCTTTCGGACGGTCTGGCTGAACTTCTTCCGGGAGAAGCAGAGACGGTGGTACTGGCAGGCATGGGCGGCGGCCTGATGATCCGGATTCTGAAAAACAGCCCGGAGATTATTGCCGGACTGAAGGAATGCATTCTGCAGCCGCAGTCGGAAATAGCAAGAGTCAGAGCCTTTCTTTTAGAGGAAGGTTTTTTGTTTATCCAGGAAGATATGGTACTTGAGGATGGAAAATTTTATCCCATGATGAAGGTGAGAACACCATCCGGAAATATGCCTCATGCAGAAAGCTGGAGTGAAGTGGAGATCCGATATGGAAAACATCTGCTGACGGGCCGGCATCCGGTTTTAAAAGAATTTCTGGAACGCGAGACAGCCTTAAAATCAGAGATACTGAAAAATCTTGAAAAACAGAACAGCCAAAGTGCCCAACATCGAACAAAAGAGCTGAGAAAAGAATTGAACTATGCCAGAAAGGGGCTGGAGTACTATGCTTTGTAAGGAAATCATAACAGTAATAGAGGCTGCCTATCCAAAATCGGCGGCGCTGGATTTTGACAATGTGGGCCTGCAGGCAGGCCGGTCAGAAAAAGAAGTAAACTGCGTTTACCTTGCTCTGGATGCCACGGAAAAGGTAATTGAGCAGGCAAAAGAAGCGGGGGCGGATATGCTGATCACCCACCATCCGCTGATTTTTTCGCCCTTAAAGCACGTCACGGACGAGGATTTTATCAGCAGAAGAATTGTGAATCTGATTCAGTCTGATATTTCTTATTATGCAATGCATACAAATTACGATGTCCTTGGTATGGCAGAGCTTTCCGGCAAGATCCTGGAGCTTGAAGATACAGAAGTACTGGACATTACATCGGAGATAAATGGTGTACCGGAAGGCATCGGCAGGACCGGCGCGCTCAAAAATACTATGACACTTGAGGAATGCTGCGTCTATGTGAAGAATAAACTGGGATTAGGCTCTGTAAAAGTGTTTGGAGATATGGACAGAAAGGTCGTCAGACTGGCTGTCTCTCCGGGATCTGGCAAAAGCGCGGTTTTACCTGCCCTGCGGACGGGAGCTGATGTACTGGTGACCGGTGACATCGGCCATCACGATGGCCTGGATGCAGTCGAACAGGGGCTGGCGGTTATAGATGCGGGCCATTACGGGACAGAATATATTTTTATAGATGATATGAAAGAATTCCTTCAGACAAGGCTGCCTTGCCTGAAGGTAGTAACTGCACCGATCATTCATCCATTTCAGGTGTTATAAAAGAGTGTCTGGTCATCTGTGAATGTTCGGCGGTCTGCCGGTTATTATACTTTTTATGAAGATCAGATCATCATGCAGCAAAACTGCGGAAAGGGAAGTCTATGGAATCAACAACTTGTACAGTACGCATTGGAGAAGAGATAAAGGAATATACGGCAGGAATTACTTATCAGGAGATCGCCAGGGAGTACCAGGACAGATATGAACATCAGATTGTGCTCGTTTTTATCAATCAGTATCAGCTTCAGGAGCTGGATAAAAAACTGGAACCAGACTGCAGAGAGATAGAATTTATCACAACGGAAAATCGCATTGGATACGAGACCTACAAGAGAAGCCTGTGTTTTATGCTTGTCAAAGCGGTACATGACGTCGGAGGCCATGACAAGGTAGAGCGTGTCAGAATTCATTTTTCTCTGAGTAAGGGCTATTACTGTACGGTAGAAGGGAACGTGAAACTCAGCCAGGAATTTCTGGATAAAGTGAATGAACGTATGCAGAGACTTGTGGAAGAAAGAATCCGGATTGAGAAACGCTCCATCCATACGACAAAGGCAGTGGAGCTGTTTCGAAAACACGGGATGTATGATAAAGAAAGACTTTTTGAATACAGAAGAGTATCCAAGGTCAACATATACAGCATGAATGAGTTCGAAGACTACTACTACGGATACATGGTGCCGGATGCAGGGTATTTGAAGTATTATTCCCTCCATTTGTATGACGAAGGCTTTATCATACAGATGCCTACGCGGGAAGCGCCTGAGACTGTAGATCCCTTTGTACCAAGGCCGAAGCTGTTCCAGGTATTAAAAAAATCCATACTCTGGGGGGATCTGCAGGGCATTGATACGGTCGGAGCCCTGAATGATATGGTTACACAGCATGATATGAGTGAAGTTGTGCTTGTGCAGGAAGCTTACCAGGAGCGTCAGATCGGAGAGATTGCCAAGCAGATCGCCGACAGGCCGGAAGTGAAGTTCGTGTTGATCGCGGGCCCGTCTTCCTCAGGAAAAACAACATTTTCCCACAGGCTCTCCATTCAGCTGCGCGTAGGCGGGATGCACCCGCATCCGATCGCAGTCGACAACTACTTTTTAGACCGCGAGAAAACACCAAAAGATGAAAACGGCAACTATAATTTTGAATGTATAGAGGCCATTGATGTAAAGCAGTTCAATGACGATATGCAGGCGCTTCTCGCAGGTGAGGAGGTTTACCTTCCCGTTTTCAATTTTAAGACGGGAAAGAGGGATTACAGCAGCACTCCCAAAAAACTGAATGCCCAGGATATTCTCGTCATAGAAGGAATCCACTGTCTGAATCCCCTGCTTACAGAATCATTGAACAATGACAACAAGTTCAAAATATATATCAGCGCGCTGACACAGCTGAACATCGATGAGCACAACCGGATTCCGTCAACCGACGGCCGCCTGATACGCCGTATCGTAAGAGACGCCAGAACAAGAGGCACATCCGCAAAAAACACCATCGCCATGTGGCCGTCCGTAAGAAAAGGAGAGGAGCAGTACATCTTCCCCTACCAGGAACAGGCGGACGTGATGTTCAATTCTTCCCTTCTGTACGAACTGGCCGTATTAAAACAGTATGTGGAACCACTGTTGTTTGGAATGGGAAAAGACTGCCCTGAGTATGTGGAGGCTAAAAGACTTCTTAAATTCTTTGATTACTTCGTGGGGATCGGGAGCGAATCAGTTCCGACGAACTCATTGCTTCGGGAATTCATTGGCGGGGGATGTTTTAATGTGTAGATTTGATTGAAGCGGAAATGTTTTGTAGGTGGGACGCCTGTCTGAGGAGGGAGTTCTGCCGGGAGGCGGGGGACTTTGCATGTGCTTTCTGAAAGCGGTCCGTTTGCCTGCAAGTCACCTCATCCGCTGCACACGTCCAGGAGCTCCCGTGTAAGTCATTCCATCCGCCCGGATGCGACTAGCTGAGTGAAAGGGGCTGGGGGCGGGGCTTCATATGCTGTTTTTTGAACCCTCAGAGCGCGCTTAGAATCCGTTACAGGGAAAATAAGGGCAGGATTTGATTCACAAAATCAAATCCTGTAGCCGCCTGCGGTGTGAAATCATCAGATTTCACGCCAAATGCGGCTAGTCCCTTCCTTTCCCTTATTTTCCCTGTTACGGATTCTTAGCAAGCGGCCGGATTCAAAAAACAGCATATGAAGCCCCGCCCCCAGCCCCTTTCACTCAGCGTCCCCCTTACTTCGACTTCACCTCCCGCCACAGTTGGTTGTATATGGCGTCGTTTTCATCTCCGAGAAATTGGAATGTTTCGCAGTTTTTCAGGTCTTCCGGGTCGGGGAATGCTATTTTGCTGTTTCGCATCCAGTCGTCCTCGATCAGTTTGCGTCCTTCGGAGTTCGGGATGGAGTAGGTGATATAATCGAAATTCATTTTTGCTATTTCGGGACGGCAGATGAAGTTTATGAATTTTTCAGCGTTTTCTTTGTGTTTGGCATTTTTCGGGATGACCCAGGAGTCGATCCAGAGGTTGGATCCTTCTTTTGGAATGACGTATTCCAGATCGGGGTTTTCTACCTGGGTGTAGAGCGCCTCGCCGGAGTAGATAACTCCTATGGCGGCCTCGTTGCCTATCATTTTGTCGCGGACCTGGTCTACTACGTATGCCTGAACCAGTGGTTTCTGCTCTATGAGGAGCTTTTTAGCCGCCTCCAGTTCATCCAGGTCTGTGGAGTTCAGAGAATAGCCCAGGTATTTGAGTGTGACGCCGAATGCATCCCTTACGCTGTCCTGCATGAGGATGCTGTCTTTGTATTTTTCATCCCAGAGAACACTCCAGCTGTCTATGGGTTCGTCTACCATGGTTTTATTGTATAAGATACCGACCGTACCGAAAAGGTAGGGGACGGAGTATTTGTTTTCCGGGTCAAACTGGCGGGACTGATTCATGTAAGTGCTGTCAATGTATTTAATATTGGGAACATTGTCAAAATCAATTTCAGCGAGCAGATCATTTTCAATCATGCGCTGTACCATGTAATCAGAAGGACAGACCGCATCGTATGCGATGGCACCGGACTGGATCTTGGGATACATGATTTCATTTGTCTCGTATTCTTCGTAGACTACATCAATCCCGGTTTCCTCCTCAAACATGGTGATGGCATCAGGATCCAGGTATTCACCCCAGTTATAGACGATTACCTGATTGCTTCCGCCGTCGCGGTTCTGGGAACCGTAGAAAAAGCCGCCTGCTATGATGACGATTACCATCGCAGTGGGCAGTACTTTTCGGAAAACGACTCTCGAAACTCTGTGTTTCCTGTGGATTTTAAGCCGCTTTCCGCCGGAAGCTTCCTTTTTATCTGGAGTGATATTTACGAGGAAAAGAAGAAGCAGGACTGTCACGAACATGATTGTGGACAGGGCATACATCTCGGGCTTGATTCCTTTTCTGACTTCGCTGTAAATCTTCGTGGAGAGCGTATCCACTCCGGGTCCCTTTGTAAAATGGGTGATTACAAAATCATCCAGCGACATGGTAAAAGCCAGCAGGAAACCGGAAAATACCCCCGGCATAATATCCGGAAAAACGACTTTAAAGAAAGCGTATACCGGAGATGCACCCAGATCCAGGGCGGCCTCGTAGGTATGCTTGCTGGTCTGCTTGAGCTTTGGCATAACACTCAGGATTACATAGGGAATATTAAACGTAATATGAGCCAGCAGAATCGTCTTGAAGCCCAGTGAAAAGCGGAATGCGATAAAGAGAAGCATCAGTGAAATACCGGTTACGATATCAGCATTCAGCATGGGAATATTGGTGACTCCCATTAAAAATGTGCGGAATTTGGGCTTCATGGCCTGTATTCCGATCGCTGCGGCCGTTCCGATGATTGTTGCAATCAGGGCAGACACGAGGGCGATGATAAGCGTTGTATACAGCGCATTCATAATATCCTGGTTCTGAAAAAGGGCTACGTACCATTTGCCCGTAAAGCCGCCCCACTTGGAACGGGTTTTGGAGCTGTTGAAGGACAGCACCATCAGGGTCACGATGGGAGAGTAAAGCAGGATAAATATCAGTATTAAGTAAAAGCGTTTTGCAGCGTTTTTTATCAAAATGCAGTTCCCTCCCCGTTTTTATCGTATTTGGCAATCAGTGCCATGCTGGCAATAATAAATATCATCAAAACAAGAGAAAGCCCGGAACCTACATGCCAGTTGCTTCCCTGTTTGAATTCCTGTTCAATAACATTTCCGATTAAAAGTATCTTGCTTCCGCCCAGCAGATCTGAAATGACGAAGGTGGTCAGTGATGGCACAAAAACCATGGTAATCCCGCTGATGATTCCGGGAATGCTTAACGGGAGGATAATCTTTGAAAATGTCTGCAGATTATTGGCCCCCAGGTCGCGTGCAGCATAAATAACGTCTTTGTCAATTTTGACAAGGACATTGTAAATAGGAAGCACCATAAATGGGAGAAAATTGTAAACCATGCCGAGTACAATGGCATAGGGCGTATTAATCAGTGTCTGTGCCGGGAGATGAAGAAATCCCAGAATACTGTTGATGATTCCGTTCTTCTCCAGCAGGTTCTGCCAAGCCAGAGTACGCAGAAGAAAATTCATCCACATTGGCAGAATAAAGATCAGAACGATGAAGCTGGTCTGATTTACATTCTTTTCTGAAAGGATCATTGCCAGAGGATATGCCAGAACAAGGCAGATAAGCGTACTTATAAAGGAAAGCAGCAGCGCAAGACCGAGAGCCTTCAGGTTTTCGGGTGTGGTTATCTGCGCCAGATTCAGTAATGTAAAGCCTCCCTCTTTATCAGTCAGTCCGTAGTACACGATCATAAGAAGAGGGATGATAATAAAGGATGCCGCCCAGAATAAATACGGGCCGCTCAATAATTTTCTACTCTTCAATTCCAACAGCCTCCGCATCTTCAGATTCCGGTTTTTTCATAATCTGAATATCAAATGGGTCTACTTTAATCCCCACTTCGGTTCCAACAGGGAACATATCCGTACTGTGGACCAGCAGTTCATAGTTGTTTGCAAGAACCTCCATCTCGTAATGGACGCCTTTGAAAATCAGATGGGTGACAACGCCCTCAATAATTCCTTCCTCCGGCTTTACAAGGTCGATATCTTCCGGGCGGATTACTGCATCGACAGGCTTATTCCTTCCGAATCCCACATCAACGCACTGCCAGATGGATCCAAGCATTTTCACGACTTTATCCTCCACCATAGTGGCGGGCAGAATGTTGCTGTCACCGATAAAGTCAGCGACAAACGCATTCTGGGGCTCGTTATAGATATCTTCGGGGGTGCCGATCTGCTGGATATAGCCCTGATTCATAACAACAATGGTGTCAGACATGGTCAGGGCTTCTTCCTGGTCGTGTGTCACATAGACAAACGTAATCCCCAGCTCATTTTTCAGGCGGATCAACTCGTACTGCATATCCTGGCGCAGCTTCAGATCCAGCGCTCCCAGCGGTTCGTCGAGAAGCAGTACCTTAGGTTCATTGACAATCGCACGGGCGATTGCGATACGCTGCTGCTGGCCGCCGCTCAGAGAGTCGGGGGTGCGGTCCTCGTATCCCTCCAGATTGACCAGTTTCAGGGCATAATGAATTTTGTCCTGGATATAACCTTTTGACTTTCCTTTGATTTTCAGGCCAAAGGCTATATTTTCTGCAATAGACATGTGGGAGAAAAGGGCGTATTTCTGGAAAACGGTGTTCAGCTGACGGCGGTTGGGCGGCAGCTTATTTATATTTTTCCCGTCAAAGATGATATCCCCGGAATCCGGCGTTTCAAATCCGCCGAGAATCCGCAGGAGAGTAGTCTTTCCACAGCCGCTTGGCCCGAGAAGCGTTAGAAATTCGTTTTCGCGAATATAGAGATCCAGTTGGTCCAGGACTACGTTCTCATCAAATGTTTTTGTGATGTTTACGATATCAATTAATTTATTGGACATTCTTTTCCTCCGTATAATAGGCTTTCACTTTATCCAGACGGCTGCCCATGTTCTCCAGAAGCAGGTCTGCCAGTGTAAGGGCAGTCATCGCTTCAACGACAACCACAGCCCGGGGAACGATGATGGGATCATGGCGTCCATGGATGGAGATGGATGTCTCTTCGCCATCTTCCGTCACAGTCTGCTGCTCCCGTGAGATGGAAGGTGTCGGTTTTACCGCAGCGCGGACAATCAGCGTAGATCCGTCGCTCATTCCTCCCAGGACACCGCCTGAATGATTCGTCTTTTTATATATTCTCCCGTTTTCCGATGCAAATGCATCATTATTGATACTTCCTGTCAGAGAAGCGGCGTGCAGTCCTTCTCCAATCTCGACAGCTTTCACAGCACCGATAGACATGACCGCCTTTGCAAGGCAGGCATCCAGCTTGTCAAACACTGGTTCCCCAAGTCCCGCGGGCAGGCCGGCCACCTGGCATTCAATCGTACCTCCGCAGGAATCCTGGGCTGCAATCAGGCTGTCCAGATACTCTGCCGCTTTTGCAGCGGCCTGATTATTGGGCATATAAAGGCTGTTCTCCGTTATCTCTGAAAAACGATATTCGTCCTCAGGAACACTGACCGGGCCGATGGATCTGGCATAGGCGGCCAGTTCAATTCCCAGCTCTTTTAATAATAAGGAAGCAATGGCTCCTGCCGCGACACGTCCGATTGTCTCACGGCCCGATGACCTTCCGCCTCCGCGGTAGTCGCGTATACCGTACTTCTGAGTAAAAGTATAGTCCGCATGCCCAGGACGGTAAGTATACGCAAGATTCCCGTAATCACGGGAGCGCTGATCCTGATTGCGGACGATAATAGAGATTGGGGTACCAGTTGTTCTGCCTTCGAAGACACCGGATAGAATCTCTGCCTGGTCCGTCTCGTTTCTTTTTGTTGTATATTTACTCTGTCCGGGCTTTCGCCGGTCCAGAAATGTCTGTATATCTGATTCATTTAAAGGGAGGCCTGCAGGGCAGCCGTCAATTACAGCGCCTATGGCAGCACCATGGGATTCCCCCCAGGTTGTTACACGAAATAATTTGCCAAATGTTGAACCACTCATGGAAATACTCCTTTCTTTTTGCACATAGACTTATTATATAAGAAGATATATAATCGTGCAATCCTTAATTTATCTTTAAATTCATACTTTTTCACTGTACATTTATCCTGTTTCGTAATATAATGTGGACTAGATATTGATAAAAAAAGAGGGAGTAATACTAGATGAGCGATAGAAATGTGACAAAATCAGACAGCATTAACTCAGAAGACAAAGAAAAAGAAGAAAACTACTACCTGGATGAGATAGATGAATCAGATGAGGATTATTATCTGGACGATGAGATAGATGAAGATGATGAAGACTACTTCCTTGATGACGAAGAAGAAGAGGAGGAAGACGAACCTTCTGAAGAATCTGAACAGCCAGATGACGGGAAGAAACCGTCCGGCCAGCAGGATCCGGCCAAAACGCAGGTGATGCCGGATGTGATCGAGATCCGTTCCGCTGTACAGTCTGTCCCCCCAGCCGGGTCCGGAAGCAGCGATAATTATGAAGAATATGAGGATGACGCTGATTTTGATGAGGCAGATGAAGACGAAGATGTAGAGTTTGAGGATATCTTCGAGGAGGAAGAGCCAAAGAAGAAAAATAAGAAGTCTGGGCAGAAGAAAGGCAGAAAAAAGAAGAGTATGAAAAAACTCTGGATTATTACAGGCAGCGTTGTCGCCGCCGTTGCAGCGGTTTATATTGGTGTTTCCGTATTCTTTATGAGCCATTTCTTTATGAACACTGAGATTAACGGACATGACTTTTCCGGAAAGACTCCCGCTGATGTGACGGCATATATGAAAAACCAGGTGGACGGCTATAAGCTGACGATCAAGGAAAAGGATAATAAGACCGATACGATTGAGGGCAGCGAGATCTCTTTAAAATATAAAGAAAACGACGACATCCGGAATGCGCTGAAAAAGCAAAACGGCTTTCTGTGGCCGGCGGCACTGTTTTCCAAAAGCTCTTCCAAGGTAACGGTTGAGGTTTCTTACGATCAGTCTGCCCTGGAGTCTAAGATACAGAGCCTTCAGGCAGTCACCGCAGAACAGATTCCGGCACAGTCCGCATATCCTAAGTTTGACGGCGAAAAGTTCGTAATAGAACCGGAAGTAATCGGCACTGCGGTCAATAGGGACGTGCTGAATGAAAAGGTGCACCAGCACATTTCAGAGTTTAATACAGAACTGGATATGGAAAAGGAAGAGTGCTATGCAGAGCCAAAATTCACCTCTGATTCCGAGGAAGTAAAAAAGGCATGCGACACGATGAACAACTACTGCAAGGCAAGTATTACATATACAATGACCGAACGGGAGGTTGTAGATAAGACACTGATCTCCACCTGGGTTACGGCAGACGAGAATATGAATGTAACCTTCAACGAAGAGGCAGTCAAAGCCTGGCTTACAGAGTTTGGTGACAAATATGACACAGTGGGAACGACAAGAACAATTGTCACACCGACCGGAAAGAGCGCGGAAGTATCCGGCGGTACTTATGGATGGTCGATTGATGAAGATACAGAATTCGAGGCACTGACCAACAGCATTAAGAATGGGGAAACAGTAGAAAAAGAACCGGCATACTATCAGACAGCTGCTGCTCATGCACCTGCAGACTGGGGAAATACTTATGCGGAAGTGGATTTATCTGCCCAGCATATGTGGTATATTGTTAACGGTGCTGTTGCACTGGAGACGGATGTAGTTACAGGTCTTCCCACACCGGAAAAAGAGACACCTTCCGGGGTTTATAATATTCTGGAGATACAGAGAAACAAGACACTGGTGGGTGAGATTGATCCCGATACAGGAAAACCGGAATATGAGACACCTGTAAGTTTCTGGATGAGAGTTACCTGGACTGGAATCGGCTTCCACGATGCCACATGGCAGCCTGGTTTCGGCGGTTCTCTGTATACAAGCATTGGTTCCCATGGCTGTATCAATATGCCTTACGATATGGCTGAATCATTGTTCAATATGCTTGCGATGGGTACACCAGTCATCATACATTATTAAAAGAAGCAATATAGTTACTGTTCATACCGTGCCGTGCATCTGTCTGCATGCCCGGAGGGATGAACAGTAACATAATTTACAAATATATAACAGACGAGGTAATTATGTACGAATTATTAAAAAGAGACGGTCTTGCTAAGCGGGGCCGTTTTCACACGGTTCACGGAGTGATAGAAACTCCGGTTTTTATGAATGTGGGCACTGCGGCCGCCATAAAGGGCGCCGTATCCACAGACGATCTTCAGACAATTAAGACGCAGGTGGAACTCTCCAACACCTATCATCTCCATGTGCGGCCCGGCGATGAAGTGGTGAAGAAGCTGGGTGGGCTTCACAGATTTATGAAATGGGATAAGCCGATTCTTACAGATTCCGGCGGATTTCAGGTGTTTTCTCTTGCAGATCTGAGAAAGATTAAGGAGGAGGGCGTTCATTTTCATTCCCATATAGACGGAAGAAAGATATTCATGGGTCCGGAAGAAAGTATGCAGATTCAGTCCAACCTGGCATCTACCATTGCCATGGCATTTGACGAATGTCCTTCCAGCGTGGCGGACAGAGAGTATATGACGGATTCTGTAGCCAGAACAACCCGCTGGCTGAAGCGCTGCAAGACGGAGATGGCACGGCTCAATGCGCTGCCGGAGACGATTAATAAGCAGCAAATGCTGTTCGGCATCAATCAGGGCGGAATCTATGAAGATATCCGGATTGAACATGCAAAACAGATCACAGAGCTTGAGCTGGACGGATATGCGGTGGGAGGTCTTGCAGTGGGAGAGAGCCACGAGGACATGTACCGCATCCTGGATGCCGTGGTACCTTATCTTCCGGTGGAAAAGCCGACTTACCTGATGGGCGTGGGAACTCCCGCCAATATTCTGGAAGGTGTGGACCGCGGCGTTGATTTCTTTGACTGCGTCTATCCGACCAGAAACGGAAGGCACGGCCATGTTTACACAAACCATGGAAAAATGAACCTGTTTAACGCAAAATTCGAGCTGGATGAAAGCCCCATCGAAGAAGGATGCCAGTGTCCGGCCTGCATAAGCTACAGCAGGGCCTATATCCGACATCTGCTGAAAGTAAAGGAGATGCTGGGCATGCGTCTGTGCGTCCTCCATAATCTTTATTTTTACAACACAATGATGGAGGAAATAAGAGCTGCAATTGAGGCGGGAGAGTATAAAGCATATAAGAAAAAGAAGCTGGATGGAATGTCAGGTATAAAAGAATCATAAAAATTTACAGAAATTCCAAAAGATACTTGAAGAATTGTCCAATTTTGTGTATAGTAAACTTATTGTTTGAAGAGATAGTAATTAGGAGGAAGTAAAATGGATGGTTTATTAGCTGCAAGCGGAGCGACAGGAATGGGTGGAATTATCCTGATCTATGTTGTAATTATCGGTGGTATGTGGTTTTTGCTTATGCGCCCTCAGAAGAAAGAACAGAAGAGAGTACAGGCAATGCTTTCCACAATGGAAGTAGGAGACACCGCTTTAACAACCAGCGGTTTTTATGGCGTAATTATTGATATCACAGACGACGATGTAATTGTGGAGTTCGGTAATAATAAAAACTGTAGAATACCAATGCAGAAAGCGGCAATCGCTCAGATCGAGAAGCCGAGTGCTGAGTAGGGGACTACTGATGGTATGGGGACGCCCGTCAGGGAACACATGGTGATTCCTGGGACAGGCCGTTTGCGAAGAAACACTAACAGCGAAAAAGCAGCAGATGATAGAATCAGCCGCATTCACTTAGAAATCTGATGATTTCTAAGCTCAGGCGGCTTTGAAAACTGATTTGGAGATCAGTTTTCATCTATCATCTGCTGTTTTTTCGCTGTAAGTGTTTCCCGTACATCGCCAAATAATTAACTGCCTGTTAAACCGACCTAAATTTCCGAGAGCACTACTCCCCAAGCCTCGGCGTAGCCCACTACGCCTGCGTTTGTGAAGCAGCACTCTCGAAAATTTATCTCAGCTTAACAGACAGTTACTTATTTTACGATGTACTTGCCGCGCACTCTGATGCCCCAGGAATCACCATGTGTTCCCTGACGGGCTGGTCGCATCCATGCGGGAGACGGCTGCTCAGCAGTGGAGCGGCTGGAGGGGGAGTAGTGGATCGGGCTGGCGACGGGGATAATGGAGTGGGAGAAGGACGATATTGGGAGAATCATATTATGGTACAGCAATATCCGTTTTGCCAGTAGCCATCCGCTGTGTCCGCCCACGAAATCCTACCGGGGTGGAATGGATATGTACCGGCCGGATGCAACAGCCGGCGGCAGGGGAAGGAGGGGCGGGGGAGTGCTGAATTGAGGGATTAGCAGCTCTTCATTAAAAAGGGCGGGAAAATGTGGGCTGGAATCAGGCTCACAAAGCCTGATTCCAAGCAGGCCTGCAAGGCGAATTCATCAGAATTCGGCTTAAATGCCTGCGGTGCCCATCATTTTTTCGCCCTTTTTAATTTAGAGCTGCTTATCCCTCAATTCCGCACTCCCCCGCCCCTCCTTCTCCTGCCGACGGCGTCCACCAGTCCACACATTTCCACCCCAAATTTCGCACTTTTGCGTATTAAAGGGTTGAAACGTGGCAGAAAATACGGTATGATAAAAATTAGCATTTTTATTCTATTATTTATATTGGAAGGAAGTATTGGTTATGAGACTGAATATCGGCGTGATTAAGGGGGACGGCATTGGTCCGGAGATCGTGACGGAAGCAATGAAAGTTCTGGATAAAGCAGGGGAAGTATTTGGGCATGAGTGCTGCTATACACAGCTTCTGATGGGAGGAGCTTCTATTGATGTGAATGGAGTGCCTCTTACGGATGAGACTATTGAACTTGCCAAGGGCAGTGATGCTGTATTGATGGGGTCTATCGGAGGAGATGCTAAGACATCTCCGTGGTATCAGCTGGAACCGTCTAAGAGACCGGAGGCGGGGCTTCTGAAGATCAGGAAGGAACTGAATCTGTTTGCCAATCTCAGGCCGGCTGTGCTCTATGATGACCTGAAAGAAGCATGCCCCCTGAAGGCGGAGATCGCTGCAAAGGGCTTTGATATGATGATTATGCGTGAGCTGACCGGAGGACTTTATTTTGGACAGAGAAAGACCGTTGAAGTGGACG
Organism: Clostridium sp. D5; assembly: GCF_000190355.1. Classification (NCBI taxonomy): domain Bacteria; kingdom Bacillati; phylum Bacillota; class Clostridia; order Eubacteriales; family Clostridiaceae; genus Clostridium; species Clostridium sp. D5. The sequence continues at coordinate 181,812 of NZ_GL870814.1, forward strand.
GAGTCATGACCGCATATGATGAGCTTACATATAATGAAAACGAAATTCGCCGCATTGCAAAAAGAGGATTTGATATTGCAATGAAGCGCAGAAAGAAAGTGACAAGTGTCGACAAGGCCAATGTACTGGATTCCTCCAGATTGTGGAGGAAGGTTGTTGAAGAAGTGGCGGCAGATTATCCGGACGTTACGCTGGAAAATATGCTGGTGGATAACTGTGCTATGCAGCTGGTTAAGGATCCGAGCCAGTTCGACGTAATTCTTACTGAGAATATGTTCGGCGATATTTTGTCGGATGAGGCAAGTATGGTAACCGGTTCAATCGGAATGCTTGCATCTGCCAGCCTCAATGAGACGAAGTTTGGACTTTATGAGCCGAGCGGCGGTTCTGCTCCGGATATTGCCGGAAAAGGAATTGCAAATCCAATCGCAACTATTCTGTCGGCGGCTATGATGCTCAGATTCTCATTTGACCTGGATAAAGAAGCCGATGCGATTGAGGCGGCCGTTTCGAAAGTACTGAAAGACGGCTTTCGGACAATAGATATTATGTCAGAAGGAAATACACAGATCGGAACCTGTGAGATGGGTGACAAGATCTGTTCATATATTAGTATTTAGATAAATCAGGGTATATCGACAGCTATCATGGCATAAGAAGAAAAGGAGGTTTTTAAACGATGAGAAGTGATACAGTAACGAAAGGAAGCCAGCAGGCACCGCACCGTTCATTATTTAATGCACTGGGAATGACACAGGAAGAACTGGACAGACCACTTGTAGGCGTTGTCAGCTCTTATAATGAGATTGTTCCCGGACATATGAATCTGGATAAGATTACTGAGGCAGTAAAGATGGGCGTTGCAATGGCAGGGGGAACCCCTATTATGGTTCCGGCAATCGCTGTCTGCGATGGAATTGCCATGGGGCATGTAGGGATGAAGTATTCTCTTGTAACAAGAGATCTGATTGCAGATTCAACGGAAGCCCTGGCGATGGCACATCAGTTTGATGCACTCGTAATGATACCTAACTGTGATAAAAATGTTCCCGGACTGTTGATGGCAGCGGCCAGAATCAATATTCCTACCGTATTTGTCAGCGGCGGGCCAATGCTTGCGGGACATGTAAAAGGCGGCAAGACCAGCCTCTCCAGCATGTTTGAGGCTGTTGGGTCATACGCGGCAGGAACATTATCCGAAGAAGAATTGTGCGAATTTGAAAACAAGGCATGTCCTACATGCGGTTCCTGTTCCGGTATGTACACTGCGAACAGCATGAACTGTCTGACAGAAGCGCTTGGCATGGGGCTGCGGGGCAACGGCACGATCCCGGCTGTATATTCAGCAAGGCTGCAGCTGGCGAAGCATGCAGGCATGCAGGTAATGGAGCTGGTGGAGAAGAATATCCGTCCGAGAGATATTATCACGGAGGAGGCTATTATTAATGCTTTAACCGTAGATATGGCTCTGGGCTGTTCCACAAACAGTATGCTTCACCTTCCTGCAATCGCTCATGAGATCGGTATGGATTTTGAGATTGAATTTGCTAATTCCATCAGTGAAAAGACACCGAACCTCTGCCATCTGGCACCGGCAGGCCCTACATACATGGAAGATCTGAATGAAGCAGGCGGCGTATATGCCGTGATGAACGAGTTGAACAAGAAAGGCCTGCTGAACACGGACTGCATGACAGTTACAGGCAGGACAGTAGGAGAAAATATCGAAGGCTGTACAAACCTTAACCCGGAAGTGATCCGCCCGATCGAAAATCCTTATAGTGAGACAGGCGGAATCGCAGTGCTTAAAGGGAATCTGGCACCGGACGGAAGCGTTGTAAAACGTTCCGCAGTTGTTCCGGAGATGCTGGTGCATGAAGGACCGGCCAGAATTTATGAGAGTGACGAGGCTGCGACTGAGGCAATTAAGACGGGACAGATCAATCCCGGCGATGTTATCGTTATCCGCTATGAAGGACCAAAAGGCGGTCCGGGCATGAGAGAGATGCTGAATCCGACTTCTGCAATTGCAGGTTATGGACTTGGATCTGCCGTTGCGCTTATTACTGACGGACGTTTCAGCGGCGCATCCAGAGGTGCATCCATCGGGCATGTATCACCGGAAGCGGCAGTGGGCGGACCGATTGCACTGGTAGAAGAAGGCGATATTATCAAGATTAATATTCCCGAACTGAAACTGGAGCTGGATATTTCAGACGAAGAGATGGCAGCCAGGAAGGCAAAATGGCAGCCGAAAGAACCGGAGATTACAACCGGATATCTGGCAAGATATGCCTCCATGGTTACATCCGGCAACCGAGGCGCAATTCTGGAAGTACCAAAGACGAACTAGGAGGTCCCTATCATGCATTTAAATGGAGCAGAAATCGTCATTGAATGTCTGAAGGAGCAGGGCGTGGATACTGTTTTCGGGTATCCTGGCGGTGCGATCCTGAATGTATATGACGCTTTATATAAACACAGTGATGAAATCACACATATCCTGACCTCCCATGAACAGGGGGCGGCACATGCTGCGGACGGATATGCAAGAGCAACCGGTAAGGTCGGCGTCTGCTTTGCTACAAGCGGCCCGGGAGCTACTAACCTGGTAACAGGCATTGCCACGGCTTACATGGATTCCATACCTATTGTTGCAATTACCTGCAACGTAGGGGTATCCCTGCTCGGCAAGGACAGTTTTCAGGAGATTGATATCGCAGGAATCACGATGCCGATCACAAAACACAACTATATTGTAAAAGATGTCAATAAGCTGGCAGAGACGATCCGCAAGGCATTTTGCATTGCACAGACCGGTCGCCCCGGTCCTGTCCTGATTGACATACCCAAAGACGTGACCGGTAACAAAGCAGAGTACAAGAGCGCTGTGATAGAACCTGTCATCCCTATGGGAACGGATGAAGTCTGTGACAGAGAAGTCGAGACCGCTATTGCCATGATAAACAAGGCGAAACGTCCTTTTATCTTTGTAGGCGGCGGCGCTGTTTTATCGGGTGCCAGTGAAGAACTGCTGGAGTTTGTAAATAAAGTGGATGCCCCGGTTACGGATTCACTGATGGGCAAGGGTGCTTTTCCGGGAACCAACGGGAGATACACAGGCATGTTAGGCATGCACGGTACTAAAACGTCCAATTACGGTGTCAGTGAGTGCGACTTGCTGATTGTCATTGGAGCAAGATTCAGTGACAGAGTCACCAGCAATACAAAAAAGTTTGCGAAAAACGCAAAGATTCTTCAGATCGATATTGATGCGGCTGAGATGAATAAAAACGTGATCATTACGGAAGGGGTTGTCGGTGATATTAAGGAAGCTCTGAAGAAGATCAATGCAGGCCTTGAACAGCAGTCCCATCCGGAATGGGTGAATAAAATCAGAGAATATACAGAAAAATATCCTCTCAAATATCACGCAGAAACCCTGTCAGGTCCCTTTGTCGTAGAAGAAATCTACAGACAGACAAATGGAGATGCCATTGTTGTAACGGAGGTGGGCCAGCACCAGATGTGGGCAGCGCAGTATTATAAGTATACAAAACCGCGTACCCTCCTCACATCAGGCGGCCTGGGAACCATGGGATACGGTCTCGGCGCATCTCTGGGTGCAAAAACAGGATGTCCGGATAAGGTGGTCGTTAATATAGCAGGAGACGGCTGTTTCCGCATGAATATGAATGAGATCGCCACGGCAGTCAGACATCAGATTCCGGTCATTCAGGTTGTCATTAATAATCACGTTCTCGGGATGGTACGCCAGTGGCAGAATCTGTTTTATGAGCAGCGTTATTCCGCAACTGTTTTGAATGATGCAGTCGATTTTGTTAAACTGGCGGAGGCGATGGGGGCAGAAGGTATCCGGGCGACCACACAGGATGAATTCAGAGCCGCATTTGAAAAGGCATTGGCGCTCAATAAGCCGGTTGTCATTGACTGCCAGATCGACAGCGATGATAAGGTATGGCCGATGGTAGCACCGGGTGCTGCGATAAGCGAGGTTTTTGACGAGAGCGATCTGAGTCATTCATAAGCAGAAGATTTTCATAAAAATGGTTTAAGTTGTAATTAAACATAAAAATGATGAAGTAGAAAACAAAAAGTGCAGGAGGAATTTTAAAGATGAGTAGAGTGTACAATTTTTCGGCAGGACCGGCGGTATTACCGGAAGAAGTTTTAAAATCAGCAGCAGAAGAGATGTTGGATTATAAGGGAACCGGCATGTCGGTTATGGAAATGAGTCATCGCTCAAAGGCTTTCGAAGAAATTATTACAACAGCAGAGGCTGATTTAAGAGAGCTTATGAATATTCCTGACAACTATAAAGTCCTGTTTCTGCAGGGAGGCGCATCCCAGCAGTTTGCCATGATACCGATGAACCTGATGAAAAATAAGGTGGCTGATTATATCGTGACTGGACAGTGGGCGAAAAAAGCTGCCAGCGAAGCTGCAAAATACGGTAAAGTTAACAAAATAGCTTCTTCTGAAGACAAGACATTTTCATATATTCCGGACTGTTCTGATCTTCCGGTTTCAGAAGATGCGGACTATGTATATATCTGTGAGAACAACACGATTTACGGAACAAAATTCAAAGAACTTCCCAACACAAAGGGGAAGACCCTGGTTGCCGATGTATCATCCTGTTTCTTATCTGAGCCGGTTGATGTAAGCAAATATGGTGTGATTTACGGAGGAGTGCAGAAGAATATCGGACCTGCAGGTGTTGTAATTGTGATTATCCGTGAAGACTTAATAACCGAGGATGTACTGCCTGGAACTCCAACCATGCTTACATATAAGACACATGCAGATGCGGAGTCACTTTACAATACTCCGCCGGCCTATGGCATTTACATCTGCGGAAAGGTATTCAAATGGCTCAAGAGCATGGGTGGTCTGGAGACGATGAAGGCCCGCAATGAAAAGAAAGCAGCACTTCTGTATGATTTCCTGGATCAGAGCCAGATGTTCAAGGGAACCGTTGCAAAAGAGGACCGTTCCCTGATGAATGTTCCTTTTGTTACAGGAAACGCTGATCTGGATGCCAAGTTTGTAAAAGAAGCAAAAGCGTCCGGCCTGGAAAACCTGAAAGGCCACAGAAGTGTGGGCGGTATGCGTGCCAGCATATACAATGCCATGCCTTATGAGGGCGTAGAAGCGCTCGTTGCATTTATGAAGAAGTTCGAGAAGGAGAATCTGTAAAATGTATAAGTATAATTGCCTGAATCCAATTGCCGAGGTAGGATTGGAAAGATTTAACGAAAACTATGTCAGAACAGAAGATGCCGGGGAGGCCGATGCAATCCTCGTAAGAAGTGCTGCAATGCATGAGATGGACTTCAGCAGCAATCTGAAACTCATTGCACGTGCTGGTGCCGGTGTCAATAATATTCCGCTTGACAAATGCGCGGAAAAGGGGATCGTTGTATTCAACACTCCCGGAGCCAATGCCAATGGTGTAAAAGAACTTGTGATCGCCGGAATGCTGCTTGCTGCCCGAGACATTATAGGCGGCATCAACTGGGTTTGGGAAAACGAAGAAGACGGCAACATCGCCAAGATGACAGAAAAGAAGAAAAAAGCCTTTGCCGGAACAGAACTGGAAGGTAAAAAACTGGGTGTCATCGGCCTTGGAGCAATCGGCGTACTGGTTGCAAATGCAGCAACACACCTTGGAATGGAAGTATATGGTTACGATCCATACGTATCAGTCGATGCAGCATGGAAGCTTTCCAGAAGCATCCATCATGCAAAGACGGTAGATGAACTTTATAAAGAGTGTGATTACATCACTATCCACGTTCCGGCTCTGGAGGACACAAAAGGGATGATCAACAAGGATACGATCGGCCTGATGAAGAAAGACGTTGTAATCCTGAACTTCGCAAGAGACTTGCTTGTAAACAGCGAAGATATGGTTGACGCCCTGGTATCCGGCAATGTAAAATGCTACGTAACAGACTTCCCGACACCGGAAGTCACAGGAGTCAAAGGTGCAATTGTAATCCCGCATCTGGGTGCATCTACAGAGGAATCCGAGGATAACTGTGCAAAAATGGCAGTGAAAGAGACAATTGATTACCTGGAAAACGGCAATATCACACATTCTGTAAACTATCCAGACTGCGATATGGGCCAAAAAGGTGAAGGATCCAGAATCACAATCCTGCACCACAATATTCCAAATATGCTTGGTCAGTTTACAGCACTGCTCGCAAAAGAAAAATTGAACATTTCCCTGATGGCAAATAAAAGTAAGAAAGAATATGCTTATACAATGATTGATGTGGACGGAGATGTATCACAGGCGGTAAAAGACGAGCTCAGCAGCATAGAAGGGGTTCTTAAGATTAGAGTTATTGTTTAGTAAAGCATTTTATAAGAGAAAAGTCGAAAAGCAGGCGTCATGAGACGTCTGCTTTTTATTGGATAAAACTCTTTGTGACTTTCTTAGTCAGGTTTCCATATTTTTGACTGCTCTGCCAAGAATGAGATAAAAGCATTCAGCAAGTTCTCGCTGCCGACAGGAAATAAACATTTCCCAACAGCCTTTGTTTGTTCAGGGCTTAATACTCCCCATGTCTGCTGATCCATCAGATGGGCGCAGACGGCAGCAACTGTCCAAACTTCTTCCCTGCGGCAGAGTTGATGTCTTTTTTCGGCAGTAAGTTCGGGCAGGCTCGCAGCCAGAACCTCTTCCGTGAGGCCAAAACGTCCCAATAGCCGCACAGCATCATGAAGCCTCCCGGGGGAAGCACCTGTCTGGCGAAAAAGAGCAGACTTAACTGCACTTAATACTGTCCGCCCAATCATTTCCCCCAATTTACTGTGCTTTCCGGTGTCGGTGAGGTGGATTGGACTGGTGGGATCACAGACCAGTACAGCTCCGTCGGTACCGGAACCGGTTGCAATACCGCTGGATACCAGACTGGGAAGCTGTAATTCCTGAATGGCTGCACATTTCGCCTCGGTGGCCGTTAGAAGGGCGCCTGCAAGAACGCCGGGAGGAAGGTCGCAGTCAAAGTGAATCAGGAGATTGATAGTTCCGGCAGGGAGGCCGGTTACACCGTTCCTTTCCTGCCAGGATGCAGGATCACCTGCGCGGCCGCCGTTCTCATCAATCCCAGCTGTTGCCAGGGTCGTGACGGTAACCCCATCCCATTCTTCACAGGCAATTGCCATATTCTTAATCTGGGCAGCCGTACAAAGCCCTGTATTCAGGGCGGGAAGTCCAAGATTCTCTCCAATTCTGCGCATATGTCCTTCAATGGTGGGTTCCAGCAGCTCGCACCATACTGTTTTTCCCTGGCTCTGGTCATAATTGAAAGCACAGCAAAGATCCTCGCGTATGCCTCCGTTCCATGCGGAGGTGGAAAGTACCCGCCGCTTACCGGCAAATTTTATTAGCATAAGGTGCTCTTCCTGATACGCGCGGTCGTTATTTCTAAAAGTCATTGGCAGAGCGGTCTGCCCGACAACGTTCGGGCCGCCGGTCCAATTCTGTTCTATGTAGTTTTTTAAAAATTCCATATGTGGGGTTCCTTCCTCCCAAAAAGTGTCCTTAAAATAAATTTCATTGATTAAGTGTAACATAAATCAAACTGCTTGTATAGAATGAAGGCCATACCGACGTTTGTTGTCAGCAGCCCGCTTCCCGGTCTGCGCGTGGTTCCGTGTAAACCGACCTAAATGGAATTGTAAGGGCCATGTAGAAGCTTCACCAAAATATTGCAGAAAGGTACATGTCCGGCCTCTAAAATTAAGTGTTGACACAGAATGTATAATTGTATACAATTATACGTGGATGTAATCTGTGAACTCGAAAGGTTTCATGGAATGTTAACTGTCTATACAGGAGGTAAGGATAAAATGGATAACAGAAAAGTTTATTTGAACAAGCACACGAATCTATTGGAACTTGAAGAGCATATGTATCAGCTGGTGGATGTGGATTCCCCGAATGTGTTCCGCAATCTTTTCCATTATGACGAGATACCGAAAATTGCATTTAATGACAGAATCGTCCCCCACAATATGCCGGACGAGATCTGGATTACAGATACCACATTCCGTGATGGACAGCAGTCACGTGCTCCTTATACAACGGAACAGATTGTGACTATTTTTGATTATTTACATAAGCTCGGCGGCCCCAATGGAAAGATCAGACAGAGCGAATTTTTCCTGTACAGTAAAAAGGACAGGGATGCTGTTTATAAATGTCTGGAGAAGGGATATGAATTTCCGGAAGTTACAAGCTGGATCCGGGCAAATAAGAAAGATTTTGAGCTGGTGAAAGATATCGGACTGAAGGAAACTGGTATTCTTGTAAGCTGCTCAGATTATCATATATTCTACAAACTGAAGATGACCCGCAAAGAAGCGCTGGAGCATTATCTTTCTGTAGTCAGAGAGTGCATGGAGACAGGTGTGAAACCGAGATGCCATCTGGAGGATATTACAAGGTCTGATATTTATGGATTTGTTATTCCGTTCTGCCTGGAGCTGATGAAGCTGATGGAGGAGTACCAGATACCCGTCAAGATCCGTGCCTGTGATACAATGGGGTATGGAGTGAATTTTCCGGGCGCAGTAATCCCAAGATCCATACCTGGCATTATTTATGGACTTATGACGCATGCAGGCGTTCCAAGTGAGCTGATCGAGTTCCACGGTCACAATGACTTTTATAAAGCGGTTAACAATTCAACCACAGCCTGGCTGTACGGTGCATCTGGAGTGAACTGTTCCCTGTTTGGGATCGGAGAGCGTACCGGCAATACTCCGCTTGAAGCGATGGTATTCGAATATGCACAGCTCAGAGGCACACTGGATGGTATGGATACAACCATGATAACAGAGCTGGCAGAGTACTATGAAAAAGAGATCGGTTACCGTGTTCCCTCCAGAACACCATTTGTCGGGAAGAATTTTAATGTAACCCGCGCCGGAATACATGCGGACGGCATGCTGAAGAATGAAGAGATTTATAACATTTTTGATACAGACAAATACCTGAACCGTCCAGCACTTGTGTCTGTCTCCAATACATCAGGTGTTGCCGGCATTGCCTACTGGATTAACGCATATTATAAGCTTCCTGCAGACCGCCAGGTGGATAAAAACTCGCAGCTTGTACTGGAATTAAAGCGCTGGGTGGACAAAGAATATGAAGAAGGTCGCGTTACAGTCTTGACAGATGATGAATTAGTTGCCAAAATAGACAGTGTATGCAGCGAGCTGCATATAACACTCTGACTTGGGAGGACATAAAAATAAAATGGAAGAATATCAGGATCATTCCTTGGGCAGCCGTGTTTTTCAGAGAATCCGGGACGATATCCTAAAAGGTAAATATGAGGAACACGATGAATTAAGGGAAAATACCATCGGGAAAGAACTGGGAGTCAGCCGTACGCCCGTGCGCGAGGCACTGAGGCAGCTGGAGCTGGAAGGACTTGTTTCTATCATCCCTAATAAGGGCGCATATGTAACAGGGATTTCTCCCAAGGATGTCAGTGACATCTATATGATCCGTTCTATGCTGGAAGGGCTGTGTGCAAGATGGGCAACAGAGAACATTACAGATGAGCAGCTGGATGAGCTGGACGAGATTATGCTTCTTTCCGAGTTTCATATGAAAAAAGAAGGGGGCGGCAGTGCAGATCAGGTGACCGAATTGGACGGCAAGTTCCACGCTATTTTATATGAGGCGTCAAACAGTAAGATACTCAGCCATGTATTAATGGATTTCCATAAGTATGTCCAGCTGGCACGGAGGTCTTCCGTAGTCTCAGAAGAGCGCGCCAGAAAGTCGATCCGGGAGCACAAGCAGATCCTGCGCGCGATCCGGGATAAAGATGCAGACCTTGCAGAACAGCTCGCCAATGAGCATATCCTGCATGTCATACAGAACCTGAAGAAACAGGGTTATGAAGAATTATTAGGAGGAGACAGCTAAGATGGAAAAGATTAAGATGAGTACACCGATTGTTGAGATGGATGGGGACGAGATGACAAGGATCCTCTGGAAGATGATCAAAGATAATCTTCTGGAGCCTTTCATTGAATTGAATACGGAATACTATGATTTGGGCCTGGAATACAGAAATGAAACAGATGACCAGGTTACCGTTGATTCCGCCAATGCCACAAAGAAGTATAAGGTAGCCGTAAAGTGCGCGACAATCACACCGAATGCTGCCCGTATGGACGAATATGACCTGAAGGAAATGTGGAAGAGCCCGAACGGAACCATCCGTGCCATTCTGGACGGAACAGTATTCCGTGCTCCGATTGTTGTAAAAGGAATTGAGCCGTGCGTAAAGAACTGGAAGAAGCCCATTACCATTGCGAGACATGCATATGGTGATGTGTACAAGGGTTCTGAGATGAAGATTCCGGGCGCCGGCAAGGTGGAGCTTGTCTACACAGCGGAAGATGGAACCGAGATGAAAGAACTTGTACATAATTTTGCAGGTCCTGGAATCGTGCAGGGAATGCACAATATCAATCAGTCCATTGAGAGTTTTGCAAGAAGCTGCTTTAACTATGCACTGGACACAAAACAGGATCTCTGGTTTGCAACAAAAGATACCATCTCCAAAAAATATGACCACACATTCAAAGACATCTTCCAGGAAATCTATGATGCAGAATATGATGATAAGTTCAAAGCAGCCGGAATTGAATATTTCTATACTCTGATCGATGACGCGGTAGCCCGTGTTATGAAGTCGGAAGGCGGATATATCTGGGCATGCAAGAACTATGACGGCGATGTAATGAGCGACATGGTATCCTCAGCATTTGGTTCGCTTGCCATGATGACATCCGTACTGGTATCTCCGGACGGATATTATGAGTATGAAGCAGCACACGGAACCGTACAGCGCCATTATTACAAGCATCTCAAGGGGGAGGAGACATCTACCAACTCCGTGGCAACGATCTTTGCATGGACAGGCGCACTGAGAAAACGCGGAGAACTGGACGGGAATAACGAACTGATGGAATTTGCTGACAAACTCGAAAAAGCGACCATTGATACGATAGAATCAGGAAGCATGACAAAGGATCTGGCTTTGATTACATCAATTGAGAATCCAACCGTACTTAACAGCGAGGATTTTATCAAGGCGATTGCGGCAAGATTGTAATACAATCTTCGGTAAGCAAACTTTTACGGCTGTGTGGAACGGTAGAGGAGACACCGTCTCTTCCTTTCATACAGCCGTTCTTTTATATAAAGAGTGGACAAGCCCCAGGGGATTACCTATATGACAAAAAACAGGCCGGCATGCAGAGTAATTATTCCTGCATACCGTCCTGTTTTTTATCATTCAGCCAGTTCCTCCCATTTTTCGTAGAGAATTTCCAGCTCTTCTTCGTTAGAAGCCTTTTCCAGCGCCAGTTCCTGGCATTTGACGGAATTGGAATACACTTCTTCATGTGTCATCAGATCATCGATCTCCGTATTCCTCTCTTCAAGGACAGTGATCCGTTCTTCCGTCTTTTTCAGCTCATTCAGTCTTTTACGCTCCCTGGCCTGCTGTTCCTTCTGTTCCTGCCAGCTCAGCTTTGCCTCCGAGACAGATTCCTCCGAAGCGCCATATCCTCCGGCGCCCCCGGCTGCCGGAGAAGCGTAGACGGCCGTCAGCTCATCCTTTTTCTCCAGATAGTAGTCATAATTGCCAATATAGTTTACAAAAGTCTGATTCACCAGCTCCAGTATGCGCGTGGCTGTCTGGTTGATGAAGTAACGGTCATGTGATACATAAAGCACGGTACCGGTATAATCATTGAGTGCCTTTTCGAGTATCTCTTTTGAAGTGATATCGAGATGGTTGGTGGGCTCATCCAATATCAGAAAATTTGCTTCGGAAAGCATCAGCTTTGCCAGTGATACGCGCCCCTTCTCGCCGCCGCTCAGATCACCAATTCGTTTATATACATCATCCCCGGTAAACTGAAAAGCCGCAAGAGTATTTCTGATCTGCGTATTATTCAGGGAAGGATAGTCATCCGAAATCTCCTCGAATATATTTTTCATATCATGCAGTACATGATGCTCCTGGTCATAATAACCGATTTTCACCTTAGATCCCAACGTAAAAGAGCCAGTATCCGGAGGAACCACCTGGTTAATAATTTTCAGAAGAGTGGTTTTACCTGTTCCGTTATCTCCAATGACCGCCACATGTTCGCCGCGTCTTATGTCAAAGCTGATATCCTGGAATAAGGTCTGGCTGTCAAAGCGTTTAGACAGGCCTTCCACTGAAAGTACATCGTTGCCGCTTAAGGAAGATGGCTCCAGGGAAAAATGTATATCCTTTGCTGCCTCCTGAGGCTTATCAACTAACGTCATTTTGTCCAGCAGTTTCTCGCGGCTTTCCGCCCGCTTAATGGACTTTTCCCGGTTGAAAGAACGTAGCTTCTCAATGACGGCCTCCTGATGCTTGATTTCCCGCTGCTGATTCAGATATTCTTTCATCATGGCATCCCGGATCTGCTGCTTCTTATCCGCATAAGCCTTATAGTTGCCGGAATACATCCTCACAGCTCCGTTTTCTATCTCCACTACTTTTGTAACCACACGGTTTAAGAAAAAACGGTCATGGGATACAATAAATACAGCCCCAGGATAATTGAGCAGATATGTTTCCAGCCAGGTGATTGAATTTAAGTCCAGATGGTTCGTAGGCTCATCCAGAAGCAGAATATCGGGCTTTGTAAGAAGCAGCTTGCCCAGAGAGACCCTTGTTTTCTGCCCGCCGGAGAGAGTGTCAGTCTTTTTATCAAAATCCGCCTCCTGAAAGCCCAGACCCTTCAGGACTCCTGTCAGCTCACTCTCGTAAGCATAACCGTTTTGTGCCTCAAACTCTGACATCATTCTGTGATAGGTGTCAAGTCTGCCCTGAAGTGCCTCCCCGGTCAGTGATTTTAATTCTTTTTCTATCGAGCGGATCTGGTTTTCAAGCTCTATAATATCCGCCTTCGCTGTTTTTACTTCCTCATATATGGAACGGCCGCCCTCAAGATTCTGCTGCTGTGCAAGATATCCGAGTGTTTTCCCCTTTGTCAGTACAAATTCACCGCTGTCAGCAGGCTCTTCCTTCACAATCATTTTTAATATGGTGGATTTTCCAGCCCCGTTTACCCCGACCAGAGCCGCCTTTTCCCTGTCTTCTATATGGAAGGAACCATCTCTGACGATGAGCTGTCCGCCGAATGCCTTATTGAGATTATGACATGCCAGTATCATTAGAAACCTCCTGTTCTCTTCAGTATCAGGCCTGCCGGTTATACCTTATGCTGCAGCTGTGCTGCAGACCCGCCCGAAGGGCATGCATTACGGGGTGCCCTCTGGGTATACCTTATTCTGCAGCTGTGCTGCAGACCCGCCCGAAGGGCATGCATTACGGGATGCCCTCTGGGTATGCAATAACCGCCAAGTCCTGCTCTTTGTCCAAAATTTACATACTTATTCCATTATAACGAAAATAGTTTAAAATACAACTAAAAATTTGACTTTGTCCGTACAATTCTATATAATATAACCTAGATTAAGTTTGGAGGGCGATAGCTGTGGAAGATAGAGAGATATCACGTGCGGTAATTGGACGGCTGCCAAGATATTACAGATATCTGGGAGAACTGCTGGATGCAGGAGTAGAACGTATTTCATCAAATGACCTGAGTAAGAAGATGAGTGTCACGGCATCTCAGATTCGCCAGGATTTAAATAACTTTGGTGGTTTCGGACAACAGGGTTATGGATACAATGTCAAGTATCTCTATACCGAGATAGGTAAGATTCTTGGATTAAACCGAAAACATAACGTAATCATCATAGGTGCCGGGAATCTGGGACAGGCACTTGCCAATTACGCGGCTTTTGAAAAGAGCGGATTTATACTGCAGGGTATTTTTGACGTTAACCCAAGGCTGGAAGGCGTAACAATACGCGGAATACCGATCCGTATGATGGATGATCTGAGACAATTTGTCAAAAATACGGATATTGAGATCGCTGCACTTACAATTCCAAAGTCAAAAGCGGTGGAAGTGGCCGATATGCTTGTTGAGAACGGGATTAAGGGTATATGGAATTTTGCACATACAGACCTGCACTTACCGGATGACGTAATTGTAGAAAGCGTACATTTATATGACAGCTTAATGAAGCTGTCATATAATATCAGTCGTTATAATGAGGAACATGAGAAATAACCGACAACACAAGACGTGTAACAAAGGCTTTGTGCCTTTTTTACACGTTGTTTCGTTTTCAGAGAAGTAAGGAGAGTGATCTTATGAGATATCTGCCTACCGGCGAATGGATGCAGAAAGCAGACAACTATACAATTGATGAAATCGGACTTCCTTCTATGGTGCTGATGGAGCGTGCTGCACTGGCGGCAGTGACTGCCATGGAACAGGAGAAGATCAATACACAGAGAACGCTGGTTGTATGCGGTTCCGGCAACAATGGAGGGGATGGCTTTGCGATTGCCCGCCTTTTAAAGGAAAAGGGATGTCAGGCAGAAGCTGCTTTTATTGGAAATGAAGCGTCTATGACTCCGGATTGCAGACAGCAGATGAAAATCGCTGAAAAATGCGGTGTTCCTATAGTAACAACAATCAGCAGGCAGGAATATACTGTTATAGTGGATGCCGTCTTTGGTGTAGGCCTCAATAGAGAAGTATTGGGAGCTTATGCAGCAAATATTAAAAAGATGAATGATCTGCCGGGGCAGAAGGTTGCTGTCGATATCCCTTCCGGTATCTGTTCCGCTACTGGAAATGTACTGGGCACGGCATTCTGCGCCGATCTGACAGTCACTTTTGAGTGCGAAAAGCTCGGATGCATCCTTCATCCGGGGCATCAGTATGCAGGAAAAACGATTCCCGTGGCGATCGGAATCAGCCGGAAACTTTTTGAAAAGGAGCCGGGTGTCTGTTATACATTTGAAAAATCGGATCTGCCGGAACTGATTCCTTCCAGAAAGCCCAATTCTCATAAGGGCACTTATGGAAAGATTCTGATGATTACCGGAAGCCGGGGCATGTCGGGAGCTGCATATCTCAGCGCAAAAGCGGCATATACCTGCGGTGCCGGTCTTGTACAGATTTATACACATGAAGATAACAGGGTGATCCTGCAGCAGCTTTTACCGGAAGCTATTGTCAGCACCTATACAGAATATGAAGAAGAATCCCTTGGGGAACTCCTTGCCTGGGCCGATGTGGTATGCATGGGCTGCGGGCTGGGAAAGAGCCGCACATCGGAATGTATTGCAACACAGGTTATGAAGGAAGTTAAGACTCCCTGTGTGATAGATGCAGACGGACTGAATATACTGGCCTGCCATCCCGAATTGCTGGAAGAGCGGGAGCGTCCCATTATCCTGACACCCCATATGAAAGAGATGTCCGGGCTGCTGGGATGTTCTGTTGCGGAACTTCAGGAAAAGCGTTTTGAAATGACAAGAGCATTTACTGTGAAGGCCGGTGTCGTCTGTGCTTTAAAGGATGCCCGCACAATTGTGGCCAAATGGGACCGTCAGACATTTGTCAATACAGCAGGAAACAGCTCTATGGCAAAGGCCGGGTCCGGTGATGTACTGGCAGGAGTGATTGCAGGGCTGCTGGCACAGGGACTGCATCCGTATGAAGCGGCTGTCTGCGGTGTGTATCTGCACGCCTGCGCAGGAGATGAAGCCAAATCCGCCAGAGGATCCTACAGTGTACTGGCAGAAGATTTGATAGCAGGGATCGGCGCCTGTTTAAAAAGAACAGAGGAGAGTATGAAACGATGAAACAGTTTAACAGGGTATATGCCAGGGTAGACCTGGATGCCATAGCATATAATATGGAGCAGATGAAACAGAGAATCGGGGAGGGTGCTCAGATCATTGCTGTCATCAAGATGGATGGATACGGCCACGGCGCCGTACCCATAGCAGAGATGTTTGAGGAGAATAATTATATATGGGGCTACGCCACAGCAAGCCTGGAAGAGGCCATTGCTCTTCGAAAGGAAGGGATAAAAAAGCCGATTCTTGTGCTCGGATGCATTTTCCCGGAGCAGTATGAGGAGATGATTCTCAATGATATCCGCGCCACTGTATATATGAAAGAGACAGCCGAAGGAATATCAAAAGCTGCAGCTGCACTTGGCAGGAAGGTCCGCATCCACATAAAAGTTGATACCGGAATGGGAAGACTCGGGTTCCTTCCCGATACGGACAGTGTAAAGGCTATCCGGGAGATCAGCTCGCTTCCGAATATAGAACTGGAAGGAATGTTCACTCATTTTGCCAAAGCCGATGAGACTGATAAGAGCTATACGTATAAGCAGCACGAAAAATTTGTATGGATGAAGGATGCCCTGGAGGCGGAGGGGGCAGATATTACATATTATCACTGCGACAACAGCGCAGGGATTATTGATTTCCCGGACATGAAACACAATCTGGTCCGGGCCGGGATTTCCACATACGGAATGTACCCGTCTGATGAAGTTTCTCAAAAAGCTGTGGATCTGAAACCGGCCCTGGAACTGATCAGCCACGTTACTTTTGTGAAAGAAGTAGAAGCCGGCACTTCTATCAGTTACGGAGGCACGTTTACGGCACCAAAAAGAATGAAGGTAGCCACTATCCCCGTAGGCTATGGCGACGGGTATTCCAGGGGGCTTTCCAACAAGGCGGATGTACTGATCCGCGGCAGGCGCGCCAGGATTCTCGGACGGGTCTGTATGGATCAGTTTATGGTCGATGTTACAGATATCCCGGATGTGAGGTTCATGGACCAGGCCGTTCTGATTGGTTTTGACGGGGAGGAGCACATTCCGGTGGAGGAACTCAGCGGTCTGTGCGGACGCTTCAACTATGAATTCGTCTGCTGCCTGGGCAAAAGAATCCCAAGGGTTTACATTCAGAAGGGAAAAATCGTAAAACAGGTAGAATATTTATAATTGTCCAAAGTTTTCGTGCACTTGCATACATCCGAAAAAAGCGGGAATACTCAAGTATCAAAGTATTAGAATCGGAGTGTGAAGTGATTTGGTAATTAAACGAGGAGACATATATTATGCAGATTTGAGTCCTGTTGTGGGCTCGGAACAGGGCGGTATCCGCCCGGTGCTGATTATACAGAATGACGTGGGTAACAAACACAGCCCCACAGTAATATGTGCGGCGATTACATCCAGGATGAATAAAGCAAAGCTTCCTACCCATATTGAAATCAGTGCAGAAAAGTACCATATTGTTAAGAATTCCGTGATCCTGCTGGAGCAGATCCGGACCATCGACAAGCAGCGGCTGAAGGAATTTGTCTGCCATGTAGACAGTGGAATGATGAAGCGGGTTAACGATGCAATCCGAATCAGTCTGGAACTTCCTACATAACACAAAGATGAATCTGTGAAGAAATAATTGAAATATACAAAAAAGAGTGGTAGAATTGTATGGCAAGTTCAACGGATAAAATACGGAAAGAAAATAAAAAAGAGGAGATTAGAGATGTCAGGACATTCTAAATTTGCGAATATTAAACATAAGAAAGAAAAAAATGATGCTGCCAAGGGCAAGGTTTTCACGAAACTGGGACGTGAGCTTGCCGTTGCAGTAAAAGAAGGCGGCGGACCGGACCCGAACAACAACAGCCGACTGCGCGATGTAATCGCCAAGGCCAAAGCCAATAATATGCCGAACGACACTATCGACCGAAATATTAAAAAGGCGGCCGGCGAGGGTGCGGGCGATAATTATGAGCATATTACATATGAAGGATACGGACCGAACGGGACGGCGATTATAGTAAAGACCCTTACGGACAACAAGAACCGTACCGCTTCCAACGTTAAAAATGCTTTCACTAAGGGGAGCGGCAATGTCGGGACTCCCGGCTGTGTTTCTTTTATGTTCGATGAGAAGGGGCAGATCCTGGTTGATAAGGAAGAATGCAGCATGGACGCCGATGAGCTGATGATGCTGGCTCTGGATGCCGGCGCGGAGGATTTCGCAGAGAACGATGACAGCTTTGAGATACTCACCGCACCGGAAGACTTCAGTGCAGTGCGCCTGAAGCTGGAAGAAGAGGGAATCAGCATGGCAGATGCAGAGGTGACTATGATCCCTCAGACATATGTAGAGCTGACCTCAGAAGATGATATTAAGAATATTCAGAAGACACTGGATCTGCTGGATGAGGACGATGATGTACAGGATGTATATCATAACTGGGATGAGTAAGAATTAAACAATATGTCAATACATAAAGAGGAGATAATATGGATCATGAAAATCTGAAGGCAGAGATGATTTCCTTGTTTGAGGAAACTGCCGAATATGCGAAGAAATTTCATAAGAAGACTTATGCATCTGATATGGACATATTACTGAACAGACACGGCGCGCTTTTAGGGCGTATCAGGGAAGCTTTTGAAGAATCGGATGAGGCGTTGGAAGCGGCTGCTGCTTTGATTCCGGAATATGCAGCCGGACAGCTTGCGGCGATCCCTTCTAAGAGAAAGCGGGATCTGGCCTGTCTGGACTATAATATGAACATGGTATCTTTTTTTGTCCCGCTTCTGGGTGAGATCAACAGTGTGAAGACAAAAGAATTTACGGAAAAAATAATAGAAATCTATAATCAAAAGCTGCCGGACAATAAGATCGGGCATTCTACCCGTGAACAGATTCAGGGAGGTTTCAAAAAGGGACTCTGTTATATTACTACAGCTGTATGCAGAAGTCTGGATAAACCGGATGACTGTTATGAGCTTACCTTGCTTCGGGATTACCGGGATCAATATCTGCTTGGATCCAAAGAGGGTATGAATACGGTGAATGAGTACTACAATATCGCCCCGACGATCGTAAAGCGAATCAACCGCCAGGTAGATTCAGCCGGTATTTATGCAGGAATCTGGCAGGATTACTTAAGCCCCTGTGTCCGTCTGATTGAGGAAGACAAAAAGGAAGAATGCCGAAAGCTTTACAGCGATATGGTGCGCAAACTGGAGAAGAAATATCTATATTCATAGGAGGAAGGAAATATGAGCAGCTATAAGATAGAGACAAAATGTATACAGTCCGGATATGAACCGGGGAACGGAGAGCCGAGAGTGCTGCCGATCTACCAGAGTACTACCTTCAAATATACCAGCAGCGAACAGATGGGGCGGCTTTTTGATCTGGAAGAAGCCGGATATTTTTACACCAGGCTGCAGAATCCGACCAATGATGCGGTCGCTGCTAAGATCTGCGACTTAGAGGGCGGAATTGCGGGAATGCTTACTTCCTCCGGGCAGGCGGCTAATTTCTATGCGGTTATGAATATTGTGGAAGCAGGGGACCATATCGTATGTGCTTCTGCTCTTTACGGCGGTACATATAACCTTTTTGCACATACCATCAGAAAGATGGGTGTGGAAGCTACTTTTGTAGATCCCGACTGCACACCAGAAGAGCTGGAGGCAGCTTTCAGGGACAATACAAAGGCTGTTTTTGGTGAAACGATCGCTAATCCGGCGCTTGTAGTCCTGGATTTTGAAAAGTTTGCAGACGCAGCCCATGCACATGGGGTACCTTTTATCGTGGACAATACATTTGCAACGCCGATCAACTGCCGTCCGTTTGAGTGGGGGGCTGATATTGTGACCCATTCTACGACCAAGTATATGGATGGCCACGCATCCTGCGTAGGCGGTGCCATTGTAGACAGCGGCAATTTTGACTGGGAAGCACAGCAAGGGAAGTTTCCGGGCCTGACAACTCCTGACGAGACATATCACGGGATCGTCTATACACAGAAGTTCGGCAAACTTGCTTTTATCCAGAAAGCGACCGCACAGCTGATGAGGGATCTGGGTTCTATTCAGGCTCCGCAGAATGCCTTTTTATTAAATATCGGGCTGGAGACGCTGCATCTTCGTATGCCGCGCCATTGTGAAAATGCACTTACCGTTGCTAAGTATCTGCAGAACAATGAGAAAGTGGCATGGGTGTCATGCCCCTCTCTTCCGGGAGACAAATATTATGACCTGGCTCAGAAGTATATGCCGGGCGGAACATGCGGCGTTCTCACTTTCGGCCTGAAGGGCGGACGGAACGCGGCGGTTGAGATGATGGATAAACTGAAAATGGTGGCAATTGTGACTCATGTGGCGGATGCACGCAGTTGTGTGCTTCATCCGGCTAGCCACACACACCGCCAGATGAATGAGCAGGAGCTGATGGAAGCAGGCGTACAGCCTGATCTGATCAGATTCAGCGTAGGAATTGAAAATGTTGAAGATATTATTGCAGATATCGAGCAGGCACTGCAATAATTTGAATGGTATGGATGTATACAATCGTCCATACCATTTTTTGTATGCCGAATAAATATGTCCTGCGGGCGGATTTGCAGTCAAGCTGCAAAATAGTGTATAATTCCTGTTTTTCTTTCAGATACTATATAGAAAATAAAGCTGAAGCATTGCTACTATCAGGAAAGGCAGGAATAAAATGGATAAGAATAAAGAAGAGCAGATTCAGAAAACCCAGGCAGGAGAGAATGAGGAGATAAAAGATACCGGCACACTCAGGCTTGGCAAGGAGAGCGGGAGACATAATATCCAGCTGATGACGATCATAGGGGAGATTGAGGGACATGAAGCAGTGTCCGGCAATACAAAGGCAACAAAATATGAGCATCTGATTCCGCGCCTGGCAGAAGCAGAGGATAACGATGATATCGAAGGCATCCTGATATTGCTGAATACATTGGGTGGAGATGTGGAGGCGGGGCTTGCTATTGCAGAGATGATCGCATCTCTGAGCAAACCCACGGTATCACTTGTTCTGGGAGGAAGCCATTCCATAGGAGGACCCCTCGCAGTGTCTGCAGACTACTCCTTTATTGTTCCCAGCGGTACCATGATCGTACACCCGGTAAGATCTACCGGTATGTTTATCGGCGTGATCCAGAGCTACCGCAACATGGAAAAGACGCAGGACAGAATAACCAGGTTCATTGCATCCCACTCCAACATCACCCAGGAGCGTCTGGAAAAACTCATGCTGGATTCCAGCCAGCTTGTGAAAGACGTCGGGACCCTGCTGGAGGGAGAAGAGGCTGTGAAGGAAGGACTCATCGATGAGGTTGGCGGTATCAGCCAGGCACTTTCAAAGCTTCATTCCATGATAGAAGACAGAAAAAAAGAAGAAACAGGTTTCGATTTTCCTTCCTTATAACATGGTATGATATAAGGTGTGTTTGTGAGGAAAGCATACTTTTACATTTTCCGAACGGCGAATGGCGATGATGAATCTTTGATTCATGATATAACAGTACGAAAAATTTAATAATGACATGCTTTTCAAATAATGGTATACTAAATACAGTATGTGTAAAATACCAAGGGGGAAGTATAATGGCTGCAAAGTCGACAAAGAAAAGAAAAACAACGGGCCGAAGGACAAAGAAGCAGGAAAATACAGCCCTGAAAGAGGAGATTCTGATACTTGCCATACTGGCAGTATGTATCCTGCTTGTTATTAGTAATTTTGGCCTGGGTGGAATTGCGGGGGAGGCAGTTTCGTCAGTAATGTTCGGGTTATTCGGATTCATGGCATACCTTCTGCCATTTATCCTGTTCGGTGTGGTTGCCTTTACAATATCAAATAAAGGCAACGCACACGCGTACATAAAAACAGCGGCATCAGTGATCCTGCTGCTTCTGCTGACAGCATTTTTAGAATTAGTAATGAACCCGTATGATTCTGAAGCGGGACTGTTAACCTATTACAAACTGGCCAGCCAGCATAAAAATGCAGGCGGCTTTCTGGGCGGCTGCATCGTTAAGCTGTTCTGCCCGCTGATTGGCGTGGTGGGTACTTACGTGGTGATTATTATTCTTGCGGTGATCTGTGTGATCCTGATAACAGAGAAGTCCCTTCTCTCACCCTTAAGCCGTCACAGTAAAAAAGCGTATGAAGACGCCAGAAGAAAGAAAGAAGCATCCGCAAAGAAACGGGTGCAGCAGAGACAACAAAGAGAGACTGAGAAGTTAAAAAGGCAGGATAATAAAGTATCCGGCGTTTCTTTTGCTACAACGCTTTCGGATAAAAGCTCACGCAGAAAGACTCCGGATCTGATGGAACTGTCACCCGAGGAGTCAAATACGTCGGAAGCACCAGTGCCGTCTCCATTTGAAGATCTGGTGATCAACCGCCCGGAAGCGGAAGCTGTCGAGGAGATTGTACCGGAGACACCGGTTAAGACACCGGAACCGGCGAAAAAGAGAAAAACACAGGAAAGCGCCCAGATGGTGGCTGCCGAAGCTGTTCATGTGGAAGAGACCATTAAGGCACAGGAAGAACAGCCGCTGCAAATCTACCGGATTCCGCCGCTTTCTCTGCTGAACCGCGGGAAGAAAGCCAGTGGAGATTCTGACGCACACCTGCGGGCTACCGCCCTCAAGCTGGAACAGACGCTCCAGAATTTTGGCGTGCAGGTACATGTTACCAATGCGAGCTGCGGCCCGTCTGTCACCCGGTATGAGATTCAGCCGGAACAGGGCGTTAAGGTTAGTAAAATTGTGGGACTGGCCGATGATATTAAGCTGAATCTGGCCGTAACTGATCTGAGGATCGAGGCCCCGATTCCAGGAAAGGCTGCCGTCGGCATAGAAGTACCTAACAGTGAGAATACAGCGGTTATGCTGCGTGACCTGCTGGAATCCAATGAGTTTAAGAACAGCAAGTCCAGCATATCTTTTGCTGTAGGCAAAGATATATCCGGAAAAGTCGTGGTCGCAGATATTGCGAAGATGCCTCATCTGCTTGTTGCGGGTGCCACTGGTTCCGGTAAGTCCGTATGTATCAACACATTGATTATGAGTATTATATATAAAGCAGATCCGGAAGACGTAAAACTGATCATGGTGGATCCGAAAGTGGTGGAGCTCAGCGTATACAATGGGATTCCGCATCTTTTAATTCCGGTTGTCACTGATCCGAAGAAGGCTGCCGGTGCTCTGAACTGGGCCGTTGCCGAGATGGAGAAGCGTTATAAGCTTTTTGCAGAATATAATGTAAGAGATCTGAAGGGATTTAACGAAAAGATCGGCCACCTCGAGACCAGT
This sequence comes from Clostridium sp. D5, assembly GCF_000190355.1. Taxonomy (NCBI): domain Bacteria; kingdom Bacillati; phylum Bacillota; class Clostridia; order Eubacteriales; family Clostridiaceae; genus Clostridium; species Clostridium sp. D5. The sequence continues at coordinate 204,973 of NZ_GL870814.1, forward strand.
GAGGAGGCTCCGAAGAAGATGCCGCAGATCGTGATTATCGTGGACGAGCTTGCCGATCTGATGATGGTTGCCCCCGGAGAAGTGGAGGGAGCGATCTGTCGTCTGGCACAGCTGGCAAGAGCGGCCGGGCTGCATCTTATCCTGGCTACCCAGCGCCCTTCCGTAAACGTTATCACGGGACTGATCAAGGCGAATATGCCTTCCCGAATTGCTTTTTCAGTTTCCTCAGGAGTTGACTCCCGTACGATCATCGATATGAACGGGGCAGAAAAGCTTCTTGGAAAAGGAGATATGTTATTTTACCCGACAGGCTATCCGAAGCCGGTCAGGGTGCAGGGTTCCTTTGTCTCGGACAAAGAGGTGCAGAAGGTCGTTGACCATCTGATTGAGCACAACGGCAACGTTTCTTACAGTGAGGAAGTGGAAGAGCATGTGAACTCCAATACAGGTACCTCCGCGGTCGGTATAGCACCGGGCGCAGCAGACGGCGGAAGCGAGAGGGATACATATTTTGTGGAGGCAGGAAAGCTTATCATTGATAAGGAGAAAGCATCAATCGGTATGCTGCAGCGCATGTTCAAAATAGGATTCAACAGAGCGGCGCGTATCATGGACCAGCTTGCAGAAGCGGGAATTGTCGGGGAAGAAGAGGGGACAAAACCCAGAAAGATTCTAATGACAGAAGAAGAATTCGAACAGTATATAGAAGAAAATATATAATCCAGGAGGGAAAGAAATGAAAACAGATATTCAGATTGCACAGGAGGCAGAGCTGCTGCATATAAGAGATGTGGCAGCAAAGATTGGGATTGAGGAAGAGGACCTAGAATTCTATGGCAAATACAAAGCAAAACTTTCCGATGACCTGTGGGATAAGATCAAAGACCGTGAGGACGGAAAACTGGTTCTTGTAACGGCGATCAACCCCACACCTGCGGGAGAAGGAAAAACAACCACCACGGTAGGTCTCGGACAGGCAATGGCAAAGCTGAATAAAAAGGCACTGATTGCCCTGCGGGAGCCATCCCTGGGCCCCTGTTTCGGAATCAAAGGCGGCGCTGCCGGCGGCGGTTATGCCCAGGTTGTTCCGATGGAAGATCTGAATCTTCATTTTACCGGAGATTTTCATGCAATTACCTCCGCCAACAATCTGCTCGCCGCTATGCTGGACAATCACATCCAGCAGGGGAATGTGCTGGGGATCGACCCGCGGCAGGTTGTCTGGAAACGCTGTCTGGATATGAATGACAGAGTGCTCCGTAATACAGTCGTAGGATTGGGCAATAAGATGGACGGGATGGTAAGAGAAGATCATTTCGTCATAACCGTAGCATCAGAAATCATGGCTATTCTCTGCCTGGCAGATGATCTGGCAGATCTGAAAAGAAGACTCGGCAGAATTATCGTGGCCTATAATTTTGCAGGAGATCCGGTGACAGCGGACGATCTTCAGGCTACAGGTGCGATGACCGCCCTCCTGAAAGATGCCATCAAGCCGAACATCATTCAGACTCTTGAGCATACACCGGCTCTGGTACACGGCGGCCCCTTTGCCAACATTGCACACGGCTGCAACAGCGTCCGTGCGACGAAGATGGCTCTGAAGATCAGTGACATTACTATTACAGAAGCGGGATTCGGTGCAGATCTCGGAGCAGAAAAGTTCCTGGATATCAAGTGCCGCAAGGCAGGCCTGAAACCGGATGCTGTAGTTTTAGTTGCAACAGTGCGCGCTTTGAAGTATAATGGGGGAGTTGCAAAGAGCGATCTGGGCGAAGAGAATCTGGAAGCGCTCGAAAAAGGAATTGTAAATCTGGAAAAACATATAGAAAATATTCAGAAATATGATGTACCAGTTATTGTAACACTGAATTCATTTGTGACAGATACAGAGGCGGAAAATGATTATATCCGCAGGTTCTGTGAGGAACGAGGCTGTGAGTTTGCACTCTCCGAAGTATGGGAAAAGGGCGGAGACGGCGGTGTCATGCTTGCAGAAAAAGTGCTTGAGACGCTTGAAAAAAAGGAGAGTTATTTCCACCCGCTGTATGCAGACGAACTGTCACTGAAGGAAAAAATTGAGACCATAGCAAAAGAAATATATGGAGCGCGCGGAGTTGTTTACGAACCGGCAGCCGAAAAGCAGCTGGCCAAGATCGAGGCAATGGGCTTTGGAGCCTTCCCTGTCTGTATGGCCAAGAATCAGTATTCTTTATCTGATGATGCAAAAAAACTTGGGCGTCCGGAGAATTTCGATATCCACATCCGCGAGGTATATGTCAGCGCCGGCGCCGGATTTGTTGTCGCACTGACAGGCGCAATTATGACAATGCCGGGGCTTCCGAAAGTTCCCGCTGCAAATAATATTGATGTTACTGAAGATGGTAAGATTACCGGGCTCTTCTAAAGGAGGATGGAATGGCACAGATAATTGACGGAAAACTGATTTCAGCACAGATTAAAGATGAATTAAAAGAAGAAGTAAAGAAAATAAACGAAAACGGGGGACATATCTGCCTGGCTGTTGTACAGGTTGGAGACGATCCGGCTTCCTCCGTATATGTCAACAACAAGAAAAAGGCCTGCGCATATATCGGGATAGAATCCAGGGCTTATGAGCTTCCTGAGACGACCACTGAAGCAGAACTCGTGTCTCTTGTAGAGGAATTGAACGCTGACAGTGAGGTCAACGGAATCCTGGTGCAGCTGCCCCTTCCCCCACATATTAACGAGGATCTGGTTATCCGCACGATTTCACCGGATAAGGATGTCGATGGATTTCATCCGGGAAGCGTGGGGCGCCTCTGGATTGGTGAAAAAGGCTTTTTGTCCTGTACTCCGGCTGGGATTATCCAGCTTTTGAAACGCTCCGAGATTGAGATTGAAGGAAAAGAATGCGTCGTGATCGGCAGAAGCAACATTGTAGGCAAGCCTATGGCCGCCCTGCTTCTGAGGGAAAACGGTACGGTAACTGTAGCACATTCCCGTACAAAAAACCTCAAAGAAGTGGCACGGCGTGCGGACATTCTGATCGTTGCGATTGGGAAAAGACAGTTTATTAATGCAGAATATGTAAAAGACGGGGCTGTGGTTATTGATGTAGGAATGCACCGTGACGAGAACAATAAGCTTTGTGGAGATGTGGATTTTACGGATGTGGCTGATAAAGTATCCGCTATAACGCCTGTGCCGGGCGGAGTAGGGCCTATGACAATTGCCATGCTGATGAACAACTGTGTGGAAACTGCACGCAGGTAGGAGGAAATAAGATGAGATGTACACATTGTGGTGCCATGATTCCGGATGACATGCTTTATTGTCCGGAATGCCATATGGAAGTTCAGATTGTGCCAGATTATAATCCTCTGGAAGATGTCCTCGCTCAGGAAGTGAAGGGTTCTATCGAAGACGCCACAAGACAGATCAGGACAGACGATATCCGAAGATACCGCCGTGACGGAACAAGAGAGTACAGTAATTCTACAAGAGTACTGAGCCAGGGAGAAATGGATGAGATACGTGCCCGGAGAAATGAGGCGATGAGACAGGGACGTCAGTCCGGCAGGTCCACGGCAGGTTCGGCGCGCCAGTCCGGTTCAGATTCCAGATATCAGACGGGACGGACTTCCACCGGCTCCATGCGGCAGACAGGCAGGAATACTACCGGTTCGATGCGCCAGACGGGAAGAAACACCACCTCTATGCGGCAGACCGGAAGAATGTCGACAGGATCCATGCGGCAGAACACAGGCGCCATGCGCCAGGAAAGAAACGAGGCGGAAGAGAGACGGCGCCAGCAAATTTTACGCAAAAAACGACTTGCGAAAAAACGGCGTCAGAGAGCACTTATTATCGTTCTGGTCCTGCTGATTCTGGCAGGAATACTGGGATTTGTCCTGTATCAGAACTCGTACGAGGGCCAGGTAAGAAAAGGAAATCAGGCGCTTCTGACGAGTGACTATACAATGGCGGAGAATTATTTCAACAAGGCAATCTCTAAGAATAATAAAAAAGCTGAGGCCTACACCGGCCTTTCAAAAACATACAGTCAGCAGGACGACCTGGAAGGAGCAGAGGCCGTGTTCCTGACGGCTATAAGTTCACAGCCGTCCAATGTGGAGCTGTATAAAGCTGCCATTGATTTTTATGTGGACAGCAAGCAGCTGCTGAAGATATCAGAGCTTCTGGACGCATGCGAGGACGATGATGTTCTCCTGGACGTAAAGTCCTATGTATCCGAAGAACCGGAATTCAGCCTGGAAGAGGGGACTTATCCGGAAGTTCAGGAAGTATCGCTTGGCTCCGGCGGCGAGACCATTTATTATACGACAGATGGTTCAGAGCCTGATACATCCAGCACAAAATATGAGGAACCGATCCTTCTGGAAGAAGGAACAACTACGATAAAGGCAATATCCGTCAATAAAAAGAAGGTCCCGAGCCTCACCGCGGTAAAAGTATACACTGTAGATATTCCTGTTGAGGATGCCCCTGCAGTTACACCGTCCACCGGACAGTACGATACGGCCACACAGATTACCATTAATGTCCCTGAGGGATATACGGCTTACTATACAATGGATGGCACGGATCCCGGCACTACATCTGCCAAATATGAAGGACCCATTGATATGCCCGCAGGGCAGACCATGTTCTGCGCAGTTCTTGTCAGCAAAAGCGGCAAAATGACACAGATAACGAAAAGAAATTACGTATTGGAACTGTCCGAATAAGGTAAGATAAATACCGCTGTAATTATGTTTAATTTCCAACATAATTGCAGCGGTATTTTTGTGCAAAATTTAACGCAAATTTAAAGGTAATCGGGTTGCGTTAAAAGTTTAACAGTGTTATAATGAGCATGTTAAAAAAATAACGTACTAATAAAGGAGATGCAATAAAAATGAGCAGATTCACATTACCAAGAGACATTTATCACGGAAAAGGATGCCTGGAAGAACTGAAAAACCTGAAAGGTAAAAAAGCAATCCTCGTAGTAGGAGGCGGTTCCATGAAGCGCCAGGGATTCCTTGACAGAGCGGTAGACTACCTGAAAGAAGCAGGCATGGAGGTTCAGCTATTTGAAGGCGTAGAACCAGACCCATCTGTTGAGACTGTTATGAAAGGTGCCGAGGCTATGCGCGCATTTGAGCCGGACTGGATTGTCGCTATGGGCGGCGGTTCTCCGATAGATGCAGCAAAGGCAATGTGGGCTTTTTATGAATACCCGGAAGTAACTTTCGAAGACTTATGCATTCCGTTCAACTTCCCGGAATTAAGACAAAAAGCTAAATTCGCAGCGATTCCGTCTACATCAGGAACGGCAACAGAAGTAACGGCATTCTCTGTTATCACAAATTATCAGACAGGCGTTAAGTATCCTCTGGCTGACTTCAATATCACACCTGACGTTGCAATTGTTGACTCTGAACTGGTAGAGGGACTTCCGGCAAAACAGGTGGCATACACAGGTATGGATGCACTTACCCATGCAATTGAGGCATATGTTTCCACATTAAACTGTGCATTCACAGATCCTCTGGCAATCCAGGCGATCGAGATGGTATTTGATTACCTGCCGGCTTCCTACAGAGGAAATATGGATGCAAGAGCAGAGATGCATACAGCACAGTGCCTGGCGGGAATGGCATTTTCAAATGCACTGCTTGGTATTGTACACTCAATGGCTCACAAAACAGGAGCTGCTTTCTCAACAGGACATATCACCCACGGATGCGCAAATGCAATGTACCTTCCATTTGTAATCAAGTACAATGCAAAAGATCCGGTAGCGGCAAAGCGTTACGCCGAGATTGCACGCAGAGTCGGACTTCAGGGAGCTTCTGAGAAGGCATTGATCAACAGCCTCTGCGAAAAGATTGATGACTTCAATGTTCAGCTTGGCATTCCAAAGACTCTGAAAGAGTTTGGCATTAACGAAGATGAATTCAAAGAAAAGATCGCACGTATTTCTGAGCTGGCTGTCGGTGATGCCTGCACAGGTTCCAATCCGAGAAGCATTACTCCTGCAGAGATGGAAAGATTATTCAACTGCATCTACTACGGAACAGAAGTTGATTTCTAATTCACTGATTTCCTGGTACATATGGATGGAGCAGGCACAAGAATGTGTCTGCCCCTCTTTTTGTTTATAAAGAGAAAACAGAACATGCTCTGTTTTTTGAAAGAATACTTGCCATTCCTTTATTTATAGCGTATTATAAGGAAAGGGTGATTTTTTACAAGGAGGAATAAGATGTACAAGATATTAAAAGCAGAAAAACTGGCTGATAAGATTTATCTTATGGATGTACATGCACCGCGTGTAGCCAGCCACTGCCAGCCTGGACAGTTTGTGATTGTTAAGATGGATGACAAAGGTGAAAGGATTCCGCTTACAATCTGTGACTATGACAGAGAGGCGGGAACTATTACAATTGTATTCCAGGAAGTAGGCGCATCTACTATAAAGATGGCTGACTTAAAAGAAGGAGACAGTTTCCGTGATTTCGTGGGACCACTCGGATGTCCGTCTGAGTTTATTCACGAAGATCTGGAAGCACTGAAGAATAAAAAAATGTTATTTGTAGCCGGAGGGGTGGGCGCTGCACCTGTTTATCCACAGGTTAAGTGGCTGCATGAGCATGGGATTGAAGCAGACGTTATTGTAGGTTCCAAGACAAAAGACATGCTGATCCTTGAAAAAGAATTGGAGTCTGTGGCAGGCAATCTGTATGTTACAACGGATGACGGTTCCTATGGCCGTTCCGGCATGGTTACTGCTGTGATCGAAGATCTGGTGCAGAATGAAGGAAAACAGTATGATGTATGCGTGGCAATCGGACCCATGATCATGATGAAGTTCGTATGTCTGCTTACAAAGAAGCTGAACCTGCCTACAATCGTCAGCATGAATCCAATCATGGTAGATGGAACAGGAATGTGCGGCGCATGCCGTCTTCAGGTTGGCGATGAGATCAAGTTTGCCTGTGTTGACGGTCCTGAATTTGACGGACATCTTGTCGACTTTGACCAGGCTATGAAGAGAAGCCAGATGTATAGGACAGAAGAAGGCCGTGCGGTACTGAAAGTACAAGAAGGAGACACTCATCACGGTGGCTGCGGAAACTGCGGAGGTGACAACTAATGGCTGATGTATTAAAGAAAGTGCCTGTCAGAGAGCAGGACCCAAAAGTACGTGCAACAAATTTTGAAGAGGTCTGCCTTGGATATAATCAGGAAGAGGCAATGGACGAGGCGACCAGATGCCTTGGCTGTAAGAATGCCAAATGTATCGACGGCTGTCCTGTAGCGATTGATATCCCGGGATTTATAAAAGAAGTAAAAGAAGGTAATATTGAAGAAGCTTATAAAGTAATCGGTAAATCCTCAGCACTTCCTGCTATCTGCGGACGTGTGTGCCCTCAGGAATCACAGTGCGAAGGAAAGTGTATCCGCGGAATTAAGGGGGAACCTGTTTCTATAGGAAAGCTTGAGAGATTTGTAGCTGATTATGCGCTGGAACACGATATCAAACCAGTATGCCCTGAGACAAACAACGGACGTAAGGTAGCAGTCATCGGTTCAGGTCCTTCCGGGCTTACCTGTGCAGGAGATTTGGCAAAGATGGGATATGATGTAACTGTTTTCGAAGCCCTGCACGAACTTGGTGGTGTACTTGTATATGGAATTCCTGAATTCCGTCTTCCAAAACAGAAAGTCGTAGCAAAAGAAATCGAAAAAGTAAAAGAGTTAGGGGTCAAATTCGAACCTAATGTAGTAATCGGTAAATCCACAACGATTGACCAGCTTGTGGAAGAAGAAGGTTTTGAAGCTGTTTTTGTGGGTTCAGGTGCAGGTCTTCCAATGTTTATGGGTATTCCGGGTGAGAATGCGAACGGCGTTTTTTCTGCAAACGAATATCTGACGAGAAGCAACCTGATGAAGGCATTCGATGATAATTATGATACTCCGATCGTTGCAGGCACTAAAGTTGCGGTAGTCGGCGGCGGTAATGTTGCCATGGATGCAGCCAGAACTGCATTAAGACTTGGCGCAGAGGTACATATTGTTTACAGAAGAAGTGAAGCGGAACTTCCTGCCAGAGTAGAAGAGGTTCATCATGCTAAAGAAGAGGGCGTTATCTTCGACCTTCTTACAAATCCGAAAGAAATCCTCGTGGATGACAACGGATATGTTAAGGGCATGAAAGTGGTTAAAATGGAACTGGGCGAACCGGATGCATCCGGAAGAAGACGTCCGGTAGAGATTCCAGACTCTGAATATGAGATTGAACTGGACACCGTTGTTATGTCACTTGGTACTTCCCCGAATCCGCTGATTTCTTCTACAACGAAAGGGCTTGAAGTAAACAGAAGAAAATGTATTGTTGCGGAAGAAGAGAACGGGCAGACATCCAAAGCAGGCGTTTATGCAGGTGGAGATGCCGTGACTGGCGCCGCAACTGTTATTCTTGCTATGGGTGCAGGAAAAGCCGGTGCAAAGGGTATTGATGAATATCTGAACAAAAAATAAAACCGTTTTTTACAGGAGGAGATCTATGACCAGAAAAGAAACTGCTCTGGAATATCATAAAAAAGGCTATAACTGCTGTCAGGCCGTAGTTTGCACATTTTGCGAAGATTTCGGTGTTTCTGAGGAAGAAATGTTTCGTATTTCCGAGGGATTTGGTTTTGGAATGGGCATGATGGAAGTTTGCGGTGCCGTGTCTGGTATGACTATGGTACTGGGTATGCAGAACAGCATAGGCAGCCTTGACAAAGGAGCATCTACCAAGGCGGACACCTATAAAAAGGTGAAAGACTGTGCTGCCAGGTTTCGTGAGAAGAATCAGTCCATTATCTGCCATGAATTAAAAGGAATCGGAACTGACAGACCTCTGTGCAGCTGCGATCAATGTATTGCGGATGCCGTGGAATTGACGGAAGAGTATTTGGCTGCCAATCCTGTAAAATAAAAAGTAGTAATAACTATATCATACTACAAAAGGGACTGCCGTAAAATGAATCATTCAAAAAGGGTACGATTTCAAGCTTTCCAGCCGGCATCGGTATCCTGTATGAATCATTTGTTTTGCAGCAGTCTCTTTTTTCTTAATAAAAAGGTGATTTTTAAGTAAATATCTGCTTTACCCGCAGTATTCGTTGTACAGGGACTCGTAGATCTGCATATGGATTTCCTCATCCATTATGATCCTTTCCAGGCATCTTACAATATTTTGATCCTGGATATTGGCACACTGTGAACGGTATTTCTGTATAGCCTGGCGTTCATGATTCACCGCATTCATAAGAAGCGGCCTGAGATCCATGGGATAATTATTAAAACCGGGTGACCAGTAAAACATTTGATTGCCTCTGTAAGTCCATAGTCTTGGATTCTCCCCCATCATCCGGGCAAGCTGTCCGAATATCTTCAGATGGTGCATCTCCACAATGCTGATTTTGTGAAAGACATAGGATAGCCTTTCATCTTCCAGCAACAGCAGATTGTTGTAAAGATACAGGCTGACGGCTGACATTTCAGAATTCTGTCCGCCCACATTGTCCAGCATCATTCTCCCATACAGACGGTTTATACCATCGACACAGACCGGCGGATAAGGGGCTTCAGCTGCAAAGAGTTCTTTCTTTTGACAGGCTTCCGGCTTTACAGCATCATCGTTTCTGCCATTATCACAATTATTCATATTCTACATACTCCTTTACTTGAAGGTACTGACAAAACAATCTATGTGTGAAGCACAGAAAATATGTTTTTTCCACACGATTCCTTTTAGAATCGTCTATTTTTGTAGTATCGAAATACATTTTGCAATCAGGATCCAGGAATGGCAGACCGAGTTAATATTCGCAGGTTTGCATGTGAACAGTAACGGGACCCGGACGGGAAAAGCCGGATTGGGCAAAAAGGATTGCCTGTGTGTCCTTCCTGATATATAATAAGAACATATTTTTAAAAGCACTCTTATGAAATAGCGAAAATTTTATTGCAGTAAAAGTTAAAATAAGCTGAAAGAACTTTTACCTGCCATTTATAATGAAAGGAACAACAATGGAAAACAACGAACAACATAAAAGGCGACCTCGTTATAAGGGAACCCACCCTCGTAACTATAAAGAAAAATATAAAGAGCTGCAGCCGGAAAAATATGCCGGTACAATCGAAAAAGTGATACAAAAGGGCAGCACACCTGCAGGAATGCATATCTCTATCTGCGTGCAGGAGATTCTGGAATTTTTGCAGATAAAGCCGGGGCAGAAAGGCCTGGATGCAACCCTGGGATACGGGGGACATACGCTGGAAATGCTGAAATGTCTGGAGAATCAGGGACATATCTATGCCCTTGATGTAGACCCTATTGAGTCTCAAAAGACAAAAGAGCGGCTGTCTAATCTGGGCTATGGACCGGAGATTTTAACCGTCAGACTGTTGAATTTTGCGAATATTGATCAGATAGCAGCCGAGGCAGGTCCCTTCGATTTTATCCTGGCGGATTTGGGCGTATCGTCTATGCAGATTGATAATCCGGAAAGAGGGTTTTCCTATAAGACAGAGGGGCCTCTGGATCTGCGGATGAATCCCGAGGCTGGTATCTCAGCGGCAGAACGGCTCGGTACGATAACAAGTGAAGAGCTGCAGGGAATGCTGGTTGAAAATGCTGATGAACCCTACGCCGAAGAGATTGCGGATGCAGTTGTTCTTGAAACCAAAAAAGGTAAGAAAATAGAAACAACAAGACAATTGAGAGAGGTCATAGAAAGCGCTTTGAGCTTCCTGCCGGCAGCCGAAAGAAAGGAAGCGGTGAAAAAATCCTGCCAGCGAACCTTTCAGGCACTCAGAATTGACATAAACAATGAATTTGAAGTGTTGTATGCTTTTCTGGATAAGCTTCCAGATGTGCTTGCGCCGGGCGGGCGCGCTGCCATACTGACATTTCATTCAGGTGAAGACAGACTGGTCAAAAAATCATTTAAGCGGCTGTACAATGAGGGCATATACAGTGATTATTCCAAAGATGTCATCAGGCCGTCGGCCGAAGAGTGCATAAGAAACAGCAGAGCCCGTTCCACAAAAATGAGATGGGCCGTGAAAGCCTGACAGAAGGCTGCACTCTGACAGCAGTCAGCCAGTGTATAATTATAATAAAACACTAAAGGAATAAAATATGAAAATTACTGTTTTAACGGTAGGCAAAATCAAAGAAAAATACCTGAAAGATGCAATTGCGGAATACAGTAAGCGTCTGAGCAAATACTGTAAATTAAATATGATAGAAGTAGCCGATGAAAAAACTCCGGATCAGGCAAGTGAAGCAATTGAGGGAAAAATTCGTGAGAAGGAGGGGGAACGGCTCTTAAAACATATCAGGGAGGACTCCTTCGTTATAACTCTGGAAATTCAGGGGAAACAGATCACCTCAGAAGGGCTGGCCGATAAGATAGAAAAACTGGGAGTTACCGGTACCAGTCATGTCATTTTCGTAATCGGCGGATCAATTGGACTAAGTTCTTCGGTGATGGCGCGTTCGGACTTCGCCCTGAGCTTTTCGAAAATGACCTTTCCGCATCAATTAATGAGGGTAATATTGCTGGAACAGATTTATCGAAGCTACCGCATTATTCAGGGAGAGCCATATCATAAATAAAGGCGGTTTTTTAACATGCAGCATATTAACTGCTGAGGAGATGATGCAGAATGGTTGATTTTCCACTTTAAATGAGGTAATATTTAAACATAACCTAAACATTTATGAAAGGATGATTAGCATGAAAATTAATCCTAAGATGCTGGAGCAGATGATTTTAAGCATACAAGAAATATATGGCGATCTTCTAATTAGTATTATACTATATGGATCGGTAGCAAGAGGAACGCAGACTGATGAATCGGATGTTGATATTGCAATATTACTAAAGGATGGACATACTAAGGAAATGCGGGACGCATTAACAGATATCCTGGTTGACCTTGAATTGGAATATGATACCGTATTATCAGTTCTTCGCATTGATTATGAGAAATTTAAAGAATGGGAAAATATTATGCCGTTTTATCGTAATGTTAAGAAAGATGGGGTAGTATTATGGCAGGCAGCTTAAAGGATTTATCGCAATACAGAATCAAAAGGTCAAAAGAAGAATTGGATAATGCTAGGGCTATGCTTGAAGATGGTCGGTATAAATTAGCATTGAACCGATCATATTATGCTATTTTCCATGCTATGCGTGCAGTTAATGTTTTAGATGAATTTGACAGTAGTAAGCATAGCGGAGTGATTGCTCATTTTAATCAATATCACGTTAAAATAGGGGATTTTCCAAAAGAAACATCAAAGATTATCCGTAATGCGTCTGAAATGCGAGAACATGCAGACTATGAAGACTTTTTCATTGCGTCTAAGCAGGAGGCAGAAGAGCAGGTTGCTTCGGCAGATATTTTTTTCGGGTATATATACGAATACCTGAAGGAGAAAGAAGTATTATAATGCGGTGGGAATTGAATATTAAAAAAAAGAAACCTAGATAAACATTATGTGTCCGTCTAGGTTTTTATAATGGAAGTGTATTGATGGTATTATAAGGGTGGTAAGGTATATGAATTTAAGAAAATTTTAAGAGTAATATTAGGTTAATATTATCTTCATCTGATATAATTTCGTTATTAACAGATATTCGTACGAAAGAGAGGAAATATATGAAATTTATCAGACGATTGCTGGCTTTGCTTTTTCTATGTCTTCTGTGCGTGGGAGGTTATTTTGGATATAAGGGATATGTGAAATATGAAGATGCATTGAAGACCCAAAGTATCGAACAGAAAGTTGAGGAAATCAAGGCGTCTCCGTCCTATACAACGCTTGAAGAGCTTCCGGATATTTATCTGGATGCAGTTGTAGCCGTAGAAGATAAGCGGTTTTATAAACATCCAGGCATTGATATCATTGCGATCGGCCGCGCTGTCAAGAATGATATCCAGGCCCGTAAGCTGATCGAAGGCGGCAGCACCATTACACAGCAGCTTGCCAAGAACCTGTATTTCACACAGGAGAAAAGCGCAACCAGAAAAGTGGCGGAAGGCTTTATGGCACTTGCATTAGAAAGAAAATACAGTAAAAAAGAAATATTGGAATTATATGTGAACAGCATTTATTTCGGTGACGGATATTATTGCGTGGCGGATGCGAGCATGGGGTATTTCGGAAAAGCTCCGAAGGATATGACGGACTATGAGTGCACGATGCTGGCGGGAACTCCAAATGCTCCATCAGCATATGCTCCTACGGTGAATCCGGAGCTTGCCCGGCAGCGCCAGAAAAAAGTGCTGGATTCCATGGTGGAAGAAAAGTATCTGACCCGTGAAGAAGCTGACGCTATCGTGACTGATACAGCGGACAGCTAAAGACACTTGATAAAAAAATCCTTTTTGGGGAAGGGAAATCTGATTTTATGAAAATGAAAAAAGTACTAAAAGCAGTTGGTATCATCCTGCTGGCAGTGATTATTATTGCGGCTGTGGCCCTGGGATATTACACAATCCGCGAATACTGCCCGGATGCCGTGGAAACTGTGGAGCCGGGGGATGGAACTGCTCAATTGGGGACCGGAGAGTCTTTTACGGTTCTGACGTATAATACAGGATATGCCGGACTTAGCAAAGATGAAGATTTCTTTATGGACGGCGGCTCCAAAGTACAGCCCGAAAGCAAGGAACTTATTGAAAACAACCTGAACGGAATTACATCCATCCTGAAAGATCAGGATGCAGATATCTATTTTCTTCAGGAAGTGGACAGAGATTCCAAGCGTTCCTATCATATTGACGAACAGGAATACTATGAACAGGAGCTGGGACTTCCCGGAATGTTTGCGTGCAACTTCAAGGTTGACTATGTACCATATCCGCTGCCGCCAATCGGCAAGGTAACAAGCGGGCTCGTAACCATGACCGGTCTCAGCGTCAGCAAGGCCTCCCGCATTGCTCTGCCAGAATCCTTTTCGTGGCCGATAAAGACATGCAACCTGAAGCGCTGTATGCTGGAGACCAGAATTCCGATTAAAGATTCAGACAAAGAGTTAGTGCTGATTAATTTTCACCTGGAAGCATATGACAGCGGGGAAGGGAAAATAGCACAGAGTAAACTTCTTGCAGAAAAGTTAGCGTCAGAATATGAAAAAGGCAATTATGTTATTGCAGGAGGGGATTTTAACCAGACCTTCGAGGGGCTGGAGACATATCCTGTCCACGATAAAGACAGCTGGGTACCGGGTGTGATCGGAAAAGAAGTTATACCTGAGGGATTTTCCTATGCTGTGGCTAATAACGCGCCCACATGCAGGCTTTTGAATGGGCCTTACAGTGGGAATTATGAAGATTCGCAGGTGTATGTACTGGATGGATTTATTGTTTCGGATAATATAGAAGTCAGCAAGGTGGTAAATATAGACACAGACTTTGAATATACAGACCATCAGCCGGTGCGGGTAGAGGCTGTTTTGAAGTGAAAGAAAATTGAGGGGGCGGCTGGTATGGGGGCGCGCCGCAGATGGACAGACGGGGAGGTACGAAAGGAACGGGCGGCTGTTTGAGTTTGCACCCGTTTATTAACGAATTCTAGGAAGCAGACAGGTGGAAAACAGGGGTACGGATGACACAGTGTGAAAATTTTTGATAATTTTTCACGCTGAGTCATCCAAATCCGTGATTCGGAATCACGGATTTCCCCCTGTTCTCCGCCTGTTATGTGCTTTTAAGTCTTTTATTAAAATTTGTTAGAATGGGTATACTGATGTATAAAATGGGATTTGAGGTGCGGTGATATGGATGGATTGGATAAGAGGAAACGGGCGGAGGAGATTTTTGAGTATTATGGGGCTTTGGAAAACAGAGGGGAGCAGGATGTGATTGTTGCTATGCTGCGGGAGCTGCAGGAGGTTTATGGGTGTATTACGGCAGGGACTGCTGAGCGGGTGGCGGACGTGGCGGGGGTGAAGGGGGCTTTTGTGCGGGCTTTGGTCCGGATGTATCCTACTTTGAAGGAGGCGGCTTTTTTGCATGAGATTATTGTCTGTATGGGGAAGACCTGCTCTGAGAAGGGGGGACGGGATATTTATAAAGTTCTGCAGCGGGTTTTGAAGGTGCGGGGGAATGGGATTTCACGGGATGGGAAGGTGAGGGTCAGGACTCAGAGTTGTCTGAAACACTGCGGGACGGCACCAAATATGCTGATTGATGGGAAGTTGTATACTGGAGTTACCCAGGAAAAGCTTATGGGGATATTGAAAAATGAACTTCATCTGGGAGTGTAGGGTTTTTGTAGATATTTGTTTGGTATAATTAAATGTTATTATGTTAAGCAGCGAGGTGGAAAAGGTATGAGTAAGAAGATTTTGGTTGCGGACGATGAGCCGGGAATTGTGCAGCTGTTGAGAGATTATTTTGAGATGCAGGGGTATGAAGTGGCCAGTGCTTCTAATGGTGTGGAGGCACTGGATCAGTCTTCACACAACCCGGACTTGATTCTGCTGGATGTTAATATGCCCGGAATAGACGGATTTGAGGTCTGCCGTATGATCCGTGACCATGTGTCCTGCCCTATTTTGTTCCTGACTGCAAAGGTGGAAGAGCAGGACCGTATTCAGGGGCTTATGCTGGGTGGGGATGACTACATATTGAAGCCTTTCAGTATTGATGAACTGGGGGCAAGAGTAGAGGCGCATCTGCGGAGAGAAGAGCGCAGATCACAAAGTCAGGCGGTGAAGATACAGGGAAGCCTGGCAATCCACTATACGGAACGCAGTGTGTATTATGACGGCAGGGCACTGAATCTGACAAAAACAGAATTTAATATTGTGGAACTGCTGTCTATGCACAGCGGGCAGGTATTCACGAGAGAGCAGGTATATGACAGGGTTCGGGGATATGATGGGGACGGTGACAGCAGTATCGTTACGGAACATATACGACGCATCCGGGCAAAAATGTCGGCGGTTAGTGAGAAACAGTATATCGAAACTGTATGGGGAGTTGGTTACAAATGGATTGGTTAGAAGAAAAAATATACAATACGAAAATCAGAATCAGGAACACGCCGTTTTGCAGTGCCATCACTGCGTATATTCTGGTGGCAGCTGCAGCCGCATTGTTACTTTCCTATATCACGATTACTTTCTGTTTTCAGTGGGAGAGCAGAATCTGGCAGAGCTATAATAAGGGGGATGAGATATGGATTTACAGCGTTAAGCTGACGGAATGGCCCTTCTGGCCGCAGTCATTTTCCAATTTTTCGTCTCATGACACGACACTGATGAATTTGCTGGATTTTATACGTACATGGTGTCCCTTTTTATACACTCTTTTGGGTGCCATACTTGCCTGCAGGTTATTTTACAGGAGAAGGCTTTCATCTCCCCTCAGGATTCTTCAGGACGGAACAGAGGCTGTCCGGAACAACAACCTGGACTTTGACCTGTCCTATGACAGCAGAGACGAGATGGGTGAGCTGTGCCGATCTTTCGACGAAATGAAACAGGAACTCATACATAATAAACAGATGATGTGGGAGCTTGTGGAAAATCAAAAACAGCTCAATGCTGCTTTCGCCCATGATCTGCGGACTCCGCTGACCGTTCTGAAAGGGTATTCTGACTTTCTTGCCCGTTATATACCACAGGGGAAAGTAAGTGAAGAAAAGATGCTGGATACTCTGCGCCTGATGTCCTCACATCTGGACCGCCTGGAACAATACAGCCGGACAATGAAAGGGATACGCAGCATTGACGAGCTGCCTGTGCACAGAGAAAAGTGCTATGTATCCAGAATAGAGGATGAGATCCGTGAAATTATTTTCCCGCTGGACCAGATCGGAGATATACAAGTCGTTTTTTCTGTTTCTTCGCAGACGAATGAAACGGAACAGGTTTTGGCAGACAGCAGCCTGATTCTGGAGGTCCTGGAAAATCTTCTTTCGAATGCTATCCGGTATGCAGAAAGCACGATTGAAACAATTCTTACCTTTGAACCGGATAATGAGACGCTTGTACTTACCGTACATGATGACGGTCCGGGATTTACACAGAGTGACCTGCAGAATGCATTGAATCCTTATTACAAAGAGCACAGAGCTGACGAGACTTTATCAGAAAAGGAAGACCCGCATTTTGGCATCGGGCTTCATATCTGCAGCCTCATATGTGAAAAACACGGTGGAAAGCTCAGTATCGCAAACAGTATCGATAAGGGAGCAGTTGTAACAGCTTCATTTTCATGTAAGAATGATTGAAGAGATTCTTAAGCTTTTGTAGAGAAAGTGTAGACATTTTCCTACTATGATAAATGCATACCCAAGTGCACCCCGTAACACATGCCCTGCGGGCGGGTCCGCAGCTAAGCTGCAGAATAAGGTATACCCGTAAAAAAGCTCATGCGGGCGGGGATGCGGCTGGTTTTATAAAAAGAGAGGATGAAAAAAATGTCTGCAAAAATTGAAATTAAACATTTGAATCAGTATTATGGACAAAAATGTGCATTAAAAGATGTGAATCTTACAATTCACAAGGGGATGTTCGGTCTGCTCGGAAGAAATGGAGCCGGCAAGACAACGCTGATGAAAGTGCTTGCAACACTGCTCCCTAAAACAGAGGGTAGCGTTTCTGTCTGCGGTATCCCGCTAGAGGATGCGGCAAGAGTACGCAGGATAACCGGATATCTGCCCCAGGAATTTTCTATGTATCCCAATATGACCGTTTACGAGGCTATGGATTATCTGGGTGTACTCTCGGGGCTTGGAAGCCGGGAGCGCAAAGAGCTTATTCCAAAACTGCTGTCACAGGTCAATCTTCTGGAGGACAAGAAGAAAAAGGTAAAGGCACTGTCCGGAGGGATGAAGCGGCGGCTGGGAATCGCACAGGCCATTCTTCACAATCCCCAGGTTCTGATCGTAGATGAGCCGACGGCAGGCCTGGACCCCGAAGAGAGGGTTCGGTTCCGCAATCTGCTGAGCGAAATCGCACAGGAGCGTATCGTAATTCTCTCCACACACATTGTCGGTGATATTGAAGCAACATGCGAACAGATTGCAGTATTGAATGAGGGAGAAATCCTTTATCATGGCACGGTTTCAAATCTGATTGAGATGGCGGATGGAAGAGTCTACACAGCCCAGATAAGCAAATCCGAGCTTCCGCGGCTCAAAGAACGTTATGTTGTCACCAGTATGCTGACGCTTGGAAATAATGTTATGGTTCGTTTTATCGCTGAAAACAAACCTTTTGAAGGGGCCCAGTGCTGTGAGGCGGGAGTGGAAGATGCCTACATGTATCTCATGCACGGAGAGCGGGGTGATCGCTGATGTTCCTGAACTTATTGGCAAAAGAATGCCGGCAGATTGCGAAAAGCATGATTTACTGGCTGATTGTGGGAATTCTTGTGATCTTTTATTTTTCTCAGCTCGGTGGTATGTCAATTGCTGAAAAGCCAGAACCAGGCCAGGAGAATTACGGACTGGCATATGGCGGCGATGAGAAAGATGTTATGGATTCTACGCTTGGTTATCTTGTCTCTGAATACATGAATGGTAAATATGCCACCTATCCCATTGGCTTTTACAAAGCCGTCACGCCCAGTGAGGCTGATGAGAAACGAATTGGGGAAATTATTGAACAGACTACCGGACTTTCCGGCGGCGAAAATATTGCAGATGCCATTGAGGAGGCTCAGGGCGGTGCTCAGATTGTATACGGCAGCAGTCCGGTACAGGTAAAAGAGGATCTGGATTACGAAGAATTCAAAAAATTAATGCAGGAAGTCGATGATATGCTGGGCGGCGGTTCCAACTATGCTGCTGACAGCCTGGAATCCAATGTTTCCTCGCCAAAGACAT
Source organism: Clostridium sp. D5 (assembly GCF_000190355.1). Taxonomy (NCBI): domain Bacteria; kingdom Bacillati; phylum Bacillota; class Clostridia; order Eubacteriales; family Clostridiaceae; genus Clostridium; species Clostridium sp. D5. The sequence continues at coordinate 223,874 of NZ_GL870814.1, forward strand.
ATGAACAGGCACTTGAGGACTACAATAATCTGATTGAAAAAGACCATCTCACCGGAGGCTATGCGAGACTGTTCTGCGACTACATGGGTATTCTGCTCGGAATTCTGCCGGTCTTTCTGGCGGTGACCCGCGGACTGCGCGACAGACGTTCAAAAATGCAGGAACTCATTGCCTGCCGAAAGGCGTCTTCCGTCAGTATCATCGCAAGCAGGTATGCAGCTATGCTGATTATGCTCATGGTTCCGGTTCTTCTGCTGTCCTGCATTCCGCTGGTTCAGTGTATACAGGCAGCGTCCGGCACCGCGATCCGGATTGATTATCTTGCATTTGCAAAATACAGTCTGGGATGGCTGCTTCCAACCACAATGACTGCTGCGGCAGTGGGGCTGGTGCTGACAGAGCTGACAGATACTGCACTGGGAGTCCTTGTACAGATTGTCTGGTGGTTCCTGACTGTTTTCAGTTCCATGGGAAGCATGCATGGAGGCGCATATGGATGGAGCTTTATACCGAGACATAATACAGTTTATAATTATATGGGCTTCCACGAGAACTTCTGGGAGCTTGCAGCAAACAGAGGGCTTTACGCAACATTGTCTATCGTGCTGGCAGTTTTTTCAATATTTATTTACTCACTGAAAAGAAAAGGGAGGCTGGATATTCGTGGCAAAATACTTGGAAATCTTAAAAGAAAACACAAAGCATAATATTCCCGTCCACACTGCAATCGCAGTCATTCTGCTCTGCTTTTCACCGCTTGTGCTGGGAGTAAGCAATCTGCCATATGAGGATACCGCAAAAGTACTGGAACGGTATGTGGCTCTGCTGGGAATTATTCTGCTGACACCGGTATTTTTGCCGGAACAGAATCCTGACCTCCGTGACCTGATCCGTTCGAAGTATACAAAAATCACAGCAGTTTATAGTATACGGGTTCTGGAAGCGGCCGTTCTGCTCGCATTCCTCCTGGGAGTGTATATAGCAGTACTCCATTACAATGGATGTGAGATCCATGCATTCAGATATTTCGGGGGCACCCTGGGCGAAATGCTGTTTATGGGAGGGCTTGGAATCTTCAGCTTCGCACTCACAGACAATCTGATTGCCGGTTATATGGTACCTGTTTTTTATTATATAGTCGCATTTGGAAGCGGTGCCAAATATCTCAAGGTATTCTATCCGTTTTCCATGGGCATTGGCAGCTATGATGAAAAAATCTGGCTGTTTGCCGGAGGCCTGGTCCTCATCGCTGCCGGTATATTTATAAGGGGCAGAAAATAAAATTATATATAGGAAGATCCTGTATAATCCAGGGGCCGGCCTGCACGGGATAAAACATGCCTGATAACTGAATAGGACAAAAATGCCGCACATATACTACAAATAAAGGGCGTATGTGTGGCATTTCTATATGGGAAGAGAAGCAGAGAATGAAAAAATAAAAGAAAAGCTGGCCTCTGCGGCCAGCATGCCGAAAGACGTAGTCCTCGGGGCAGCTGTTGTGACCATTATCGGAGCCGGAGAAGTCTGCATTGAGAATTACCGGGGCATTATAGAATATACGGATATTCTGATCCGCGTACAAACCAAAGGGTATCAGATAAAACTGCAGGGAAAAAATCTGCAGATCGAATATTATACGAATGATGAGATGAAGATAACAGGCAGAATTTTATCACTAGAATATTGTAAGTGAGGTAATGGAACTGTGATTCAGTCAATCATCCGCTATATGCACGGGTATGTGAAAATCCGGGTAGAAGGCTATTCCCCGGAACGTTTTCTGAACCTGTGCCGCCATCATCAGATTTATATATGGGGGCTGAATCCCTGCGGGAATGCATACGAAATGTATATGAGCCTGAAGGGATTCCGCAGACTCAGGCCGATTGTCAGGAAGACGCATACAAGAGTTGTGCTTGTGCAGAGGACCGGTCTTCCTTTTTTTGTACATAAATACAGGCGGCGAAAGCTCTTTTTTATTAGTTTCTTCCTTTGTCTGGGACTTCTGTATCTCTATTCCAGCTTTATATGGGATATCCATTTTGAGGGCAATGAGAAATGGACAAACGAGACACTTCTGGAATTTCTGGAGACAAAAGATGTTTCTCCGCATATGGCTAAAAGAAGTGTAGACTGTGCCCAGATCGTAAAAGATATCCGGAAAGAATATGATGATATTGTCTGGGTTTCTGCTTCTATAGACGGAAGCCGCCTTCGCATCCAGATTAAGGAGAATGAAGACACTTTTCGGGATGAAGACGGAGGGGGCGCAAACAGTGCGGATGCAGCCGGGCAGGGTGATGCAGCACCGGATGCCGGACAGGAAGCAGAAACGCCCTGCGACCTGATTGCTTCAAAGGACGGCGTGATTACCAGTATGATTACCAGATCCGGCATTCCTCAGGTACATGTGGGCGACACCGTGGCAAAAGGAGATGTGCTTGTGACCGGCAGGATAGAGGTACTCAATGACGCCGGAGAAGTGACAGGCTACCAGTATCAGAAATCCGATGCAGATATATTTGCTGACACACAGATGAATTATGAGGATACAATCAGTACAAAATATAAAAAGAAATATTATGAAAAATCACAGCGAAGGCTGTATTATATAAAAGCAGGTCCCTGGTATATATCCGCAGGTACATTGAAAAATGATTTTAAAGAATGGGATATGCATACAAATGAACACCAGATCAAGCTGGGCGAAAATTTTTATCTTCCGCTGTCCTATGGAAGTAAAATTGTAAGGTCATACACTTCAAAAGAAAAATCATATACAAAAGAAGAACTTCAAAAACAGTTAAGCAGTAATTTTAATCAGTTTACCGGGAAATTGCAGGAACAAAACATTCAGGTCATAGAAAACAGCGTTAAAATACATATAAGCCAGGATACGGCCGCCGCAAAAGGAATCCTGTATCTTAATGAAAGAATTACAGAAGAGAAAGATACAGAAATAATGCAAGTAGAAAAAAACGAACAGGATGAGAATGCCGCTGCTGAAGAGTAGTATATAATACTGCCGGCCGAATACAGTTTCTTGTATTCGGCCGGCATGATATATAACACAGTTTACCGGGGGGTATCCGTGTTTGAAAAAATCCACAGAGTTTTGCGGTCAAAGTTAAGAATCCTTACCCTTATTGAACTGCCATCCTTTTTTATGTAGCAGAATTCCGATATCCGATCTTTTTTCAGCTGCTTTTTCAGCGATGGATAATCGCAGCATTCCTCAAAAAGAGGGATATACTGCGGCTCAACCAGGCTGTGGGCATACTGCATCAGTGCGCTGCTGTATTTGTAATCGGACTCTTCCAGAAATTGTTTGAAATAATCAGGAATGAAGATGTGACGAACTGTATCAATTTCTATATCCACAACATAAACGCCTAAAAAAGCAGGTCCTAATACATTTAAAAATATATCGATGTCATTTCTACCGGCAATCGGATGATCCGTTTTTTTATCCTGCAGACGCTTCTGACGTTCACTTGGCTGATTTAAATAGTATTGCTTTTTTTGCTTCTGCATGTCAGCTTCTGCAGTCTGAATAATTTCTTCAATCTCAAAATCCCGGTCCCGCCATTCGACGCCCACGGAAAGAGAATAACCGGCCTCCTCCACCTGCGTATAAATTAAGGATGCTTTTTGCAGGATCATCTGCTTCGTAATATTGGGACAGAGAATGACGAATTCATCACCGCCGATCCGGTATACCTCCTCCAAACGGAAATTATGCATCAGAATATCAGCAACTGCCTTGAGCATCGTATCACCCGCCTTGTGGCCGAAATGATTGTTGATTTCGTGTAGCCCATTGGCATCCATATAAATACAGGCAAAGGAATTAAACGCTTTTTTCGAAAAATTCTGAATATCTTTTTTATAGCTGAATCGGTTATTTAAACTGGTAAGGGCGTCAAAACGCGCTTCCTGATGCAGCTGTTTATTCTGAGATTCAATATTCTCGAATTGTTTCATAATTATAATTTCATTTACCTTAGCCTCAATTCTGGAGTGATAGAGGCTGGCTGCAATAGCAGATGTGGTAATTGCGATAAACAGACTGTTCATAAAATTGTTATAGATCTGGTTGAGCCCATATGGGTCGGGAAAGTAAGGGAGCAATATATTTAAGGAGCAGAAGCTTCCCATAATGACAATCAGTGTCTGCCATGGCTTTAGCATAGTTAAAATTGATGCCAGGATCATAACATAAGTAAAAACTGTAAGGCCATTGCCGCCAAGCTGATCATTCAAAGTGACGGCGACTCCCCAGAGACTGAAAAAGATGATATAGGCATTTTCTATCCTGAAATAATAAAGCCAGCTTCTTTCCTGCTGTTTTTTATCAATGAAGGCCTCGGCAATCGTAACGCCCAGGGTGACCAGTATAAGAAGAAGATACATTATAAAATATGCGGTTCGGCGCGGCTTTAAGAAAGGCCCGCCCGGCCGCATGGAAATTGTAATAATCATAATCAGTTCAAACAGGATAGTAACTAAATGAAAGATAAAATTTCTTTTGATTACTTCCTGGTGTAAGCGCTGCATCACTTCATTAAAATAAGGAAGCGTTGTATGAATTCCCAGCATTGTTTTGAATTTATTCCACATGTTCTGCATTCCTCTCTGAAATACCACATCACCTGGACCGAATAAAAAAATATACTATTAAATCTTTGAAATGTTATCAGATTTATCAGGCACTGTCAAGTGTTTATTCGGTTCTTACAGCCGTTTATCGCAGTAAACTGTCCATAGCGGGGAAGGAATCAAATAAAGTTGCGGCTGTAGTACTTGAAAAAACGTTATGATTCTACTATAATACTTCTTGTGCTATATCCATATCAGGAAAGCGAGGGAATTCGTTTGCAAAAGGAACAATTGTCATTTGATACGATAAATCAGCAGCAGGCTGTTTTCGGATCGGAAGATAAATATATCAAACTAATTGAAAATAACTTTCATGTAAGTATCGTTGGCCGGGATTCTATGCTGGAGGTCACCGGTGAGTCGGCGGTCGATGTTAATTGTGTTAAAGAGGTATTAGAATGCATGAAGCAGCTCCATACAGGCGGCGCTGCCCTGACAGAAGAAACCGTACATCGTCTGGTCGAGGAGTGCAGGGACGGAGGTCTTGATGAGACTTATAAGGCTATGCAGGATGTTGTTACCCTGACTTACAAGCATGGTCCCGTAAAATGCAAGACGCTCGGACAGAAGAATTATGTAAAGGCATTAAAAGAAAATGTCGTTACTTTTTGTATCGGACCGGCAGGAACCGGCAAGACATATCTTGCCGTTGCCCAGGCCGCAGAAGAATTAAAACGCGGCGAGATTGATAAGATCATTATGAGCAGGCCCGCGATAGAAGCAGGAGAGGAGCGCCTCGGATTTCTGCCTGGAGATCTGGCCCAAAAGGTAGATCCTTATCTCAGGCCGCTTTACGATGCCCTGGACGATATTTTCGGCCGTGAAAAATCAGAGAAGCATCAGGAAAGAGGAGAGATTGAGATCGCCCCGCTGGCATACATGAGAGGCCGCACCCTAAGCCGGGCCAGAGTCATAATCGACGAAAGTCAAAATGCTTCATTTTCCACGCTAAAGATGGCGCTGACGCGTCTTGGCGAGGGCTCAAAGATGGTTCTGACCGGTGATGTGACCCAGATTGACCTTCCCAGAAATACGGATTCAGGTCTGGAACGGTGTGCCCGTATTCTGGGTGCAATCGATGATATTGCCGTCACTAAATTAACGAACCGGGACGTAGTCCGCAATAAAATTGTGAAAGATATCGTAAAAGCCTTCGAAAAAGAAGAAGAGCGCTCTCTTGCCAGACGTGAGAAAAAGCGGGGAGGACCTGTAAAGTCAAGATAAGGGGGAGTTTGATTACGGGTTTTTGTGTTTTTTGGGCGGAGGGGACGCTTACCGGGAACCGGGACGGACTGTGAAAAGCACCTGTCCTGTTGGAAATACAGCCGCTGCGCCAAGTGGCAGTAAGAGGAAATCCGCAAAATCAGTCAGAACCGAACGCATTCACCGTTTAATCTGATGATTAAACGCCTCAGGCGTTTTAAAAAGCTGCTTCGGAAGCAGCTTTTTTCTGACTGATTTCGCGGATTTCCTCTAACTGCCGCTATGCTCGCTAAAAGCATTTCCAACAGGACAGGTGCTTTTCACAGTCCGTCCCGGCTCCCGGTAAGCTGGTTCATCCGGCCGGTAGGGAAGAACTCGTTATACTGATGGGATCC
>NZ_GL870814.1:230288-278960 GCF_000190355.1 Clostridium sp. D5
TTAATCTGATGATTAAACGCCTCAGGCGTTTTAAAAAGCTGCTTCGGAAGCAGCTTTTTTCTGACTGATTTCGCGGATTTCCTCTAACTGCCGCTATGCTCGCTAAAAGCATTTCCAACAGGACAGGTGCTTTTCACAGTCCGTCCCGGCTCCCGGTAAGCTGGTTCATCCGGCCGGTAGGGAAGAACTCGTTATACTGATGGGATCCTGGACCGGGGGAGCGGATGGGATTGGATATGTGTATCTGGTGCCCCCCATCCGCTCCCGAGGCTAAAGCTCGTGAGCTTATTCACGTTTTAAGGGAAATGCCAGACTATGAATTGTAACAGGTGGAGGTATCTTTGTGAAAAAAGCAACTTTACAAGGGACTGAGATGAGGTGTATAATAGGCTGGAGTTTGTATGTAAAGAAATGGAAATATAGAATAAAACCGGTATAATGTAAGAAAAGGAGACGATCATGAGTTTATATATGGAAGAGGAAGGCGGGCCGAGTCTGCCTTTCGATACGGAAGAAACAGCAAATCTTGTGATTGAGGCCGCGCTGGAGTATGAAGGGTGTCCGTATGAGGCCGAGATCAATCTGCTGCTGACTTCGGATGAGGATATCAGGGATATGAACCAGATGTTCCGTCAGATTGACAAAGCAACGGACGTGCTGTCTTTTCCCATGCTTGAATATCAGGTTCCGGGGGATTTTTCTGCGATGGAAGAGCAATCCCAGGACTGTTTTAATCCGGAATCAGGGGAACTTATGCTGGGGGATATCGTCATATCAAAAAATAAGGTTCTTGCACAGGCTGAAGCTTATGGACATTCTCCGCGCAGAGAGTACGCTTTTCTGATTGCCCATAGTATGCTGCATTTATTTGGATATGACCATATGGAGGAAGAGGAACGCCTTCTCATGGAGCAGAAGCAGAATGATATTCTTGAAAATATTCAGATATTACGTTAGCAAAGTAAACGGAGGGAACTTATGGCTGAACCACATAAGCAAAGAAGAAAAAAAGATGATTTTCTAATGCAGGGTGCTATCCTCGCTATAGCCGGAGTTATTACGAAAATCATCGGTGTTGTATACAGAATTCCCCTGACGAATATTCTGGGAGACGAAGGAAATGGATTTTACAGTTATGCGTTTGAGGTCTATGCGCTGGCCCTGCTACTTTCTTCCTTAAGTCTTCCGACCGTAGTTTCAAAGCTTGTTTCCGCGAGGATGGCTATGAGGCAGAGGCGGAATGCGTTCCGCGTATTTATATGCTCCCTTGTATTTTCGGTTGCTATAGGGGCTATATTCGCCATCGTAATTTTCTTTGGCGCGGACCTGATCTCCACACATATCATGGAATCCCCGCTCAGCGCATATGCGCTGAAAGTTCTGGCACCCGGGATTTTTATTGTATCCATTCTGGGTGTACTTCGCGGATATTTTCAGGGACTTGGGACGATGGTGCCGACCGCCGTGTCGCAGGTCATTGAACAGATCGTCAATGCAGTAGTCAGTCTGGTAGGCGCAAGTATTCTGTTTGGAATCGGGATGAAAGCGGCAGTGAAGCAGAATAATGATCTGATGGGACCGGCTTACGGCGCTGCCGGAGGAACAATTGGTACGATTGCGGGAGCACTCTTTGCTCTATTTTTCCTGCTGTTTGCCCTTTTTGTTTATCGTGGAGTCATACGCCGGCAGGTGCGTACAGACAAGACACGTCGGCAGGAAAGTTACGGACGGATCCTTAAGATTCTGCTTATGACACTTGTTCCCGTTATCTTCAGTACCGCGATTTACAATATTAATCAGCTGCTGGATATGACTATATTCAATAAAATTATGGCTGCACAGGGATTTACCGAAGAAAAATATATGGCACTCCTGGGTATTTATTCGGGAAAATATAATACACTGATCAGCGTCCCGCTTGCCATGGCCAATGGACTGGCAGCCTCTGTTATACCGAGCATGACTGGAGCGGTAGCCAGAAATGACCGCCCGCAGATTCATCACAAGATCAACCAGTCTATCCGTTATACTATGCTCATAGCAATTCCATGCTTTGTAGGCTTTGTTGTACTGGCATCGCCGATCATGGTTCTTCTTTTTGGAGATTCCAGCCGGACACCTGCGCTGCTTCTTGCTGTCGGTGCCATTACACTCGTGTTTTACTGTCTGTCAACAGTAACCAACTCCATTCTGCAGGGTCTGGATAAGATATCCGTACCGGCGAAGAACGCTGGGATCTCACTGGTAATACATATAGTTTCCCTGCTGATTATGCTGATTGTATTCAAATGGAACATCTATGCACTTGTAGGCAGCAACATTGTATTCGCTTTGTGCATGTGCATCCTGAACCTCAGGGCAATCCACAAAGCGAACGGACACAGACAGGAAGTAGAAAAGACTTATGTGAAGCCGCTTCTTGCCGCGGTGATCATGGGAGTTGTAACCTATGCTGTGCATCTGGTTCTGGATCTGCTGATCGGCGGACGCATTCCGACGATACTTTCTATTTTAGTTGCAGTTGTTGTATATGCCGTCAGCATATTAAAGCTGGGTGCACTTTCGCCGGAAGATATCCGGGATCTGCCACAGGGACGAAAAATCCTTCGGGTATGCATGAGACTGCACCTGCTTCCAAACAGCGAGCGATAGATGAAAAAGCCAAAAGTCTGAAAAAATTTGAAAAGTGAAGGGAAAATTTTCGGAAAGCTGTATAGAACAATAAAAAAAGCCAATACTGTATGAAAAAAGGAGTCGGTCCTTATGAAAATGAAATACTGTATTGGCTTTTTTGCAGGAGTTTTTCTGCTTGTTTCCATGCTGGGGATTGGCTATCAGCTCAGCTACAAGTATATGCTGGACAAGCAGCAAGCCAAGGCTGAAATTCCGGAGCAGAAAACAGAAAGCATCACGACCAAGGGAAGTGCCACGAAAAACGAAGGGTATTATATATGCGAGCTTCACGGATATATTGTTGTATATCTCAATGATAAAACTACAATTTATGAAGTGACAAGCATCCCCCTTTCAAACTTGCCAGAAGATCTGCAGGATGAAGTTAAAGAAGGCAAATTAATTGAGACAGAGCAGGCGCTATACGGATTTTTAGAAAATTATTCAAGCTGACAAGTAGACGAAAGCTGTCAAATAGTGTAATATATACTTTGATCTGCGGCTAAGCCGCAGACCCGCCCGCAGGGCATGAATTACGGGGTGCCCTTTGGGTATAAACTGGTCTGCAAAAGGAGAAACAAATGGACGAACAAAAGATTAAGCGAATTAATGAATTATACAGAAAATCAAAGGCTGAGGGGCTCACGGAGTCTGAAAAAAAGGAGCAGAAAATACTGCGCCAGGAATATGTGGACTCTTTCAGACAGAATCTTCGAAGCCAGCTTGACAGAATTGATATTGAAGAAAAAGACGGAACTGTCGTGAATCTGGGTGAGAAATTTGGAAACAAAAAGGGAAATTAGGACAAGGATAAAAAAGGAACGGGCCGGGCTCCCTACTGAAGTGAGACAGGCCTGGAGTGATAAAATCTTTTCTGCCGTTGTTGAACACCCCTTATACATGCAGGCAGAGGAGATTTACTGTTATGTTTCTTTTGGGGAAGAAGTCGCCACAAACGCACTGGTGGAATACTCCCGGAAAATGGGGAAAAAGGTTGCGGTCCCGAAAATTCTTGTGGATAACTCACCAAAAAAACCGGAATCAGAGGGGCGGACGGGAACATTTCATGAAATGGAATTTTACTATATTGACAGCATGGATGAACTGGCAGAGGGATACTATGGCATTCTTGAGCCGCCTAAAGTGAGAAAAGCCTCCGGTAAGCATGTCCTGGTGATTATGCCGGGCGTGGCTTTTGACAGACATGGCGGCCGGATTGGTTACGGGAAAGGCTTTTATGACACCTATCTGAAAAAGCATCCCGGATACCGGCGTGTGGCACTTGCCTATGAAATGCAGTGCCTGGACATGGTTCCTTCCGAGGAGCATGACATCCGTCCGGAAATAATCATAACAGAAAAGGAGATCTATACATGCTGACAGGACTTCCGGGCGACCCGGTTATTTTGCTGAGCGTCATCAACACAAAACTCAGGGATTACTACAAATCACTGGATGAGCTATGTGATGATATGGCCATATCCGCAGAAGAGCTGGCCGGGAAGCTGAAAATAATAGATTATGAATATGATGCCGGGAGAAATCAGTTCGTCTGATTGACAATTATGCAGCACAAGTAAAGGAATTTTACATATGAAAACGATTGATTATTCAAAAATAGATTTATCGAAAGAACCGCCAGCCGGGGAGCCGGAAAGGCAGTATTACTATATAGCCAGGGCACGAGAATACGTCAGGGAGCAGGCCGAAAAAGCCGGACATCCGCTGACTTTTTGCGTTGTCACATTTGGGTGCCAGATGAATGCGAGGGACTCTGAGAAGCTCGTCGGTATCCTGGAGCAGATTGGTTACCAGGAGGAGACGGACGAAGAAAAAGCAGATTTTGTGATTTACAATACCTGTACTGTCCGCGAAAATGCAAACCAGAGAGTCTATGGACGACTCGGCCAGCTGAACCGCGTTAAGAAAAAGAACCCCCATATGCTGATCGGCCTCTGCGGCTGTATGATGCAGGAGCCGGAAGTAGTGGAAAAGCTGAAGAAGAGCTATCGGTTCGTGGATCTGATTTTTGGCACACACAATATTTACAAATTTGCGGAGCTGATAACAACACGTCTGGAATCCGGGCGTATGGTCATTGATATATGGAAAGATACAGATAAGATTGTAGAGGATCTGCCTGCGGAAAGAAAATATGCCTTCAAATCCGGAGTTAATATCATGTTTGGATGCAACAATTTCTGCAGCTACTGTATTGTCCCCTATGTGAGAGGACGGGAACGAAGCCGTAATCCCCTGGATATCATCCGGGAGATTGAGGAACTGGTGGCCGATGGCGTTATAGAGGTTATGCTTCTTGGACAGAATGTAAACTCTTACGGGAAGACTCTGGAGCAGCCCATGAGTTTTGCGCAGCTTCTCCAGGAGATTGAAAAAATAGAAGGCCTGAGACGGATCCGTTTTATGACCTCCCATCCGAAGGATCTTTCCGATGAGCTGATTGAAGTTATGGGGAGATCTGAAAAAATATGCAGGCATCTCCATCTGCCGATCCAGTCCGGAAGCAGCCGGATTCTGGAGAAGATGAACCGCCGCTATACAAAAGAACATTATCTGGAGCTTGTCGGGAAAATACGCGCATCGGTGCCTGATATTTCCCTGACTACGGATATTATCGTGGGCTTTCCGGGTGAAACAGAAGAGGATTTCCAGGAGACACTGGATATTGTCAGAAAAGTGCGCTATGACAGTGCCTTTACCTTTATCTATTCCAAACGGACTGGAACACCGGCTGCGGTTATGGAAGATCAGGTGCCGGAGGATGTTGTGAAGGACCGCTTCGACCGCCTTTTAAAAGAAGTACAGAGTATATCAGGAGAAGTTTGCAGTGTATACACGGATACGACTCAGGATGTACTGGTTGAAACGATCAACGATCATGATCCGGCACTGGTAACAGGAAGAATGAGTAATAATCTTCTCGTTCATTTTCCTGGGGATGAGAGTCTGGTCGGGAAGATTGTAAGTGTACACCTCAAGGAATGCCGTGGATTTTATTATATCGGTGAGATGCTTTAGGCAAAAATCAGTGCCTGCAGGATCTGTGCCTGAGGCGGCTTCACTATGTGTCCCGCTATTAATACAGCAGTGCGCATTTTGCCTGAAAGATAAGAAATATATACCAACTATAATTCAATAAAAAACGTCCAGACTATATATGAATGGATATATAGGAGGACGTTTTTTCTGTGAAAAAAGTGAGCGAATACCTGGTGCTCTGGACACTGGGCGGAACAATTTATTATACATTTGAAATGCTATTCAGAGGCTTCTCCCACTGGTCCATGTTCATGCTGGGCGGACTGTGCCTTGTCTTCTTCGGCCAGCAGGGGCTCTGGGTAAAATGGCAGGATCCGCTTTGGATACAGCTGGTCCGCTGTGTGCTGTTTGTGACGGCAGGAGAATTTATAACCGGAATTATTGTCAATAAATGGCTGCACTGGAATGTGTGGGATTATTCGGATCAGCCGTTTCAGCTGTTCGGACAGATCTGTGCGCCTTTTACAATCCTGTTTTCCGGTCTGAGTGTCTTTGGTATTTTCCTTGCGGCATATTTACTGTACTGGTTATACGGAGAGGTGAAGCCGCATTTCCACGTGCTGTAATAATTTCACAATTATTGTTCAGACCGTGCCGTGCACCCCCGCAGGGGTGTGTACAGTAACATTTCACAAACCTGTGCCGGTTCTTTGAGAAAAATTCTCTTTCACAACTTTTTAAAAAATGGTATACTATAATGGAAATTTTGTAAGCGAAAGGAAGTAGAAACGTGCCAGAATTAACACCAATGATGCAGCAGTATATGGAGACAAAGAAACAATATCCGGACTGTATATTATTTTATAGATTAGGCGATTTTTATGAAATGTTTTTTGAGGATGCGATTACGGTATCCAGAGAACTGGAAATCACGCTGACAGGCAAGAGCTGCGGGCTGGAGGAGCGGGCACCCATGTGCGGTGTCCCTTATCACGCCGTAGACAATTACCTGAACAAACTGGTGGAACGCGGCTACAAGGTTGCGATCTGTGAACAGATGGAGGATCCGAAGCAGGCAAAAGGGCTGGTAAAGCGGGATGTCGTGCGCATTGTAACCCCGGGAACCAATCTGGCTCCACAGGCTCTGGATGAGACGAAGAACAATTATCTGATGTGCATCGTATACATAGCGGACCGGTACGGTTTATCCATCGCAGATATAACGACCGGCGATTATTTTGTGACCGAAATCCCCGACAGTATGAAATTGATGGATGAGCTTTATAAGTTTATGCCTTCTGAGATCATATGCAATGAATCTTTTTATATGAGCGGAATGGATCTGGATGACCTTAGAAACCGTCTGGGGATTGCCATATATTCTCTGGATGCCTGGTATTTTGACGATGCAATCTGCCGCCAGAAGCTGCTGGAGCATTTTCATGTATCGTCCTTTGCGGGACTCGGCCTGGAAGACTATGACTGCGGCATTATCAGTGCCGGTGCTCTGCTTCAGTATCTGTTGGAAACCCAAAAAAACAACCTGTCCCACCTGACGCATATTACCCCGTATACAACCGGTAAGTATATGATGCTGGACAGTTCTACCAGAAGGAACCTGGAACTCTGTGAGACACTCCGTGAGAAGCAGAAGAGAGGGTCGCTGCTCTGGGTGCTGGACAAGACAAAGACGGCGATGGGAGCAAGAACGCTACGGAAGTATGTGGAGCAGCCTCTGATTGAAAAAGAGGAAATTCTGAGACGGCTGGATGCGGTGGAAGAACTGAAAGGCAACGCAATTTCACGTGAGGAGATCCGTGAATATCTGACTCCGGTCTATGATCTGGAACGCCTGATCACAAGGATCACTTACGGTTCTGCCAATCCAAGGGATTTAACGGCGCTGTGCAGCTCACTGGAGATGCTGCCGCATGTAAAATACATACTCGAAGAGATGCAGTCCCCGCTCCTTTGCGGAGTCCGGGACGATCTGGATACATTGGAAGATTTATGCACTTTAATCAAGGATGCGGTCATAGATGATCCGCCGCTTGCCATGAAAGAGGGAGGCATCATCCGGGACGGCTACAGTGAGGAAGTCGATACCCTGAGGCATGCCAAGTCAGACGGAAAACAGTGGCTTGCGAAGCTGGAAGAGGAGGAACGGGAAAAATCCGGTATTAAAAATCTCAAGATCAAATATAACAAAGTATTTGGCTACTATCTGGAAGTCACCAACTCCTACAAAGATCTTGTGCCGGATTATTATACAAGAAAACAGACGCTTGCCAATGCGGAGCGCTATATTACGCCGGAGCTCAAAGAGCTGGAAGATACCATTCTGGGCGCTGAGGACAAGCTCTATGCGCTGGAATATGAGCTGTACAGCACAGTTCGTGATACAATAGCAGGAGAAGTGGAGCGTATCCAGAAAACAGCCAAAGCCATTGCAGCGCTGGATGTATTTGCTTCCATAGCACTGGTAGCCGAGCGCAATAATTACGTGCGCCCTAAGATTAACGAAAAGGGAATCATCGATATTAAGGATGGCCGCCACCCGGTTGTTGAAAAGATGATCCCAAATGATATGTTTATTTCAAATGATACATATCTGGACGATAAAAAACAGAGGATTTCCATAATCACGGGACCGAATATGGCCGGAAAATCAACGTATATGCGGCAGGCCGCACTGATTGTCCTGATGGCGCAGCTGGGTTCTTATGTGCCTGCATCAAACGCCAATATCGGACTGGTGGACAGAATATTTACAAGGGTGGGTGCTTCCGACGACCTGGCTTCCGGGCAGAGTACCTTCATGGTAGAGATGACAGAGGTTGCCAATATTCTGCGCAATGCCACAAGCAAAAGTCTTCTCATCCTGGATGAGATCGGAAGAGGAACCAGCACATTTGATGGTCTTTCCATCGCCTGGGCGGTAGTAGAGTATATCTCCGACACACACCTGCTGGGAGCAAAAACACTGTTCGCAACCCATTACCATGAGCTGACTGAACTGGAAGGCAAGATTGAAAACGTAAACAATTATTGTATAGCAGTAAAAGAAAAGGGGGACGACATCGTCTTCCTGCGCAAGATCGTCAAGGGCGGAGCAGATAAGAGCTATGGAATCCAGGTGGCCAAACTCGCCGGAGTGCCGGATATCGTCATCGACAGGGCAAAAGAAATTGTTGAAGAACTCAGTGACGAGGACATCACTACGAGAGTCAGCGAAATTGCCGTCAAAGAACACGAGACAAAAAAGAAACCCAAAGTCAAAAAGTATGATGAGGTTGACATCGCACAGATGTCTCTGTTTGACACGGTGAAAGACGGGGACGTACTGGAGGAATTAAAAAACATCGATGTCGGGAATCTGACACCGATTGATGCACTGAATGCAATATACAGACTGCAGAACAAACTGAAAAACCGCTGGTAAAGGCAAAGGGGTCTGACCCTCTTGCAAAGGGGTCAGACCCCTTTGCAGAAGGGTCAGACCCCTATGGCGGAGAAGGAGAGAAACTATGCCACATATTCAGGTATTGGATCAGATTACAATTGATAAGATCGCTGCCGGGGAAGTGATTGAACGCCCGGCCTCTATTGTAAAGGAACTGGTGGAGAATGCCATTGATGCCCGGGCCACTGCTGTTGTGGTGGAGATTCAGGAGGGCGGCATTTCTTTTATCCGTATTACGGACAACGGCAGCGGGATAGTTCGGGAGGATGTTCCGAATGCTTTTCTCAGGCATTCTACGAGTAAGATCCGGGCTGTCGAAGACCTGTCACATATCGAATCACTGGGATTCCGCGGTGAGGCACTGTCAAGTATTGCTGCGGTTACGCAGGTGGAACTAATCACTAAGACAAGAGAGGATACTTTTGGAACCCGCTATTTGATTGAAGGGGGAAAGGAACAGTCTCTGGAAGATACAGGGGCTCCGGACGGAACGACCTTCCTGATCCGTCAGCTGTTCTATAATGTTCCGGCCAGAAGAAAATTCCTGAAAACACCGATGACCGAGGCAGGGCATATCCAGGACCTGCTGATGCGCCTGGCGCTTTCCCATCCGGAAGTGTCTTTCCAGTTCATCAACAACGGGCAGGAAAAACTGAGAACATCCGGAAACGGGCGCCTGAAGGATGTCATCTACAGCATCTATGGACGTGAAGTGGCCGCCAATCTGATTGATATGGATTACGAGAAGGGCGGGATCCGCATTACCGGTTATCTTGGAAAACCGACCATCAGCCGCGGCAACCGTAACTTTGAAAACTTTTTCATAAATGGGCGGTATGTGAAGAGTTCTATGATTTCAAAAGCCATCGAGGATGCATACCGTGACTTTGTCATGCAGCATAAATTTCCCTTTGTTGTATTACATTTCCATATTAATGGAGAAGATATAGATGTAAATGTCCATCCTACCAAGATGGAATTGCGTTTCCAGAAACAGCAGGAGGTCTATAACACGGTATATGAAGGTGTTCACAGAACACTTCTGGAACCGGAGCTGATCCCGGTTGTGGATGTTCCCGAACCTCCCGGTGAAAAGGTAGCCCCCCCGGCAGGAAGCCCTTTTCTGCTAAAACCCAGGGCCAAAGCCGGTGCAGAACCGATGAAAGAAGCCTCCGTACCCGCTATAAAGAATGAGACAGCAGAGGAAGAACCCCAGGAGAAAAACGAGGACTATTTCCTTAAAAAGATGCGCGAAAGGGTTCTTTCTTACCACAACCGCGCTTCTTCGGCGGAGGTCGCGGATGCCGGGCAGATCTACCGGCCGGATGAACAGACCGTACGGATCCGGGAAGCGGCAGAAAGCCGCAGAGCAGACGAACAGCCCAAGACCGGTTTGGAGGAGCGCCCTGCAGAAATGATCCGGGAATCCAAAACGGTTTTCGATCCTGCAAAAACTGAAGAAGCAAGTGAAAATCTCCGGAACATGTCAGTACCAGGTTTGCAGAATTATAATTCTATAGAAAAAGAAAACGCTGCCCCCTCAGCGGGAGAAGAAAATATATCCCCAGGCCTCTCCATCCCTTCCCGGCTTTCAGAAGACAAGGAAATATACGGGGATTCAAAAAATCCGGAAAATGACGCATCACTTTCAGAACTGGCAGGAAAGACTGAACAGCTGAATCTCTTTGATGAGAAGCTGCTGAAGCGTGAGGTAAAGGCGGAATACAAGCTCATCGGCCAGGTATTCGATACTTACTGGCTTGTCCAGTTTCAGGACAGCCTCTATATCATTGACCAGCATGCCGCCCATGAGAGGGTTCTGTATGAACGCACGCTCAAAGGCATGAAAAACAGGGAATTCACCTCCCAGTATCTGAGCCCGCCCATCATCCTGAGCCTGTCCATGCAGGAGACAGAGCTTCTGAATGAGCACATGGACCGTTTCCAGAGAATCGGATTTGAAATCGAGCCATTTGGCGGGGATGAATATGCTGTCCGCGCGATACCGGATAATCTGTTCGGCATTGCAAAGAAAGAATTGCTCCTGGAGATGCTGGACGGACTGACAGATGGAATCACTACTTCCATGACGCCGGAGCTGATCGATGAAAAGGTGGCATCCATGTCCTGCAAGGCCGCAGTAAAAGGCAACAACCGCCTGTCCGCCATGGAGGTCGACACGCTGATCGGGGAGCTTCTGGAGCTGGATAACCCCTATCACTGCCCGCATGGCCGGCCCACCATCATAGCCATGACAAAACGGGAACTGGAAAAGAAATTCAAGAGGATCATATAAATGAAACAGCCATTAATTATTCTGACCGGCCCCACTGCCGCAGGAAAAACAAAAGCGTCCATCGGACTTGCAAAAGCAGTGGGCGGGGAAATTATATCCGCCGACTCCATGCAGGTATACCGGCATATGGACATCGGATCCGCAAAAATCAAGCCTGATGAGATGGACGGTGTCCCGCATCATCTTGTGGATGTACTGGATCCGGAAGATGATTTTCATGTGGTGTGCTTCCAGCAGATGGCAAAAGAAGCCATGAAGGGAATCTATGAAAGAGGACATATCCCCATCATTGTAGGCGGCACTGGATTCTATATCCAGTCCGTGTTGTACGATATTGACTTCACAGAAAACGAACGGGATACCCGGTACAGAGAATATCTGGAACAGCTGGCCGATGAACAGGGCGCCGCCTGTCTGCACAAAATGCTCAGAGAGGCGGATCCCAAATCAGCAGATGAGATCCATGAAAACAACGTAAAACGTGTAATACGTGCCCTGGAATTCTATCAGCAGACCGGAAAACGGATTTCCGATCACAATGCAGAAGAGCGGAAAAAAGAATCCCCGTACAATTGTGTCTATTTTGTCCTATGCGATGACCGGGCGAAGCTGTATGAGCGGATTGACCGCCGGGTAGACCTGATGATGGAAGAAGGGCTTGTAGAAGAGGTAAAGGCGTTAAAATCCCATGGCCTCGGCCGGAACCAAGTCTCCATGCAGGGGCTTGGTTATAAAGAAATCATGGCATATCTGGATCACGAAATAACACTGGAAGAGGCGGTTTATAGGATCAAAAGAGATACCCGTCATTTTGCCAAGAGACAGATTACCTGGTTCAAAAGAGAACGGGATGTGATCTGGCTGAATAAACAGGACTTTGATTATGATGAAGAACGCCTTCTCGCGCAGATGCTGGAGGAGCTGGGTAAGCGGAATATATATAACAAAGAAGATAAATGAGGATAGCAGTATGAGTTTAGAAATGAATCAGATCTATAAAGAATTAGGAATCAAAAAAGAAGTTTATGAATTCGGACAGCGGGCAGAAGAGGAGCTTGCTTCCCGTTTCCGTGAATTTGAGAAAACCGCGGAATACAATCAGCTGAAGGTTCTCCATGCGATGCAGGAAAACCGTGTCAATGAGGGCTGCTTCCAGTATGCCAGCGGATACGGATATAACGACCAGGGCAGGGATACCCTGGAAGCAGTATATGCCAGTGCTTTCCACACAGAAGCAGCGTTGGTGCGACCCCAGATCACCTGTGGGACCCATGCCCTGGCCCTGGCCCTGGCAGCCAACCTGCGTCCCGGTGATGAACTGCTTTCTCCCGTTGGAAAACCATATGATACGCTGGAAGAAGTGATTGGAATCCGTGAGTCCAAAGGATCTCTGGCAGAATATGGAATCACTTACCGTCAGGTCGAGCTTCTGGAAGATGGATACTTTGACTATCCTGCAATCAAAGAAGCGCTGAACGAAAAAACAAAGCTGGTTACCATACAGCGCTCCAAAGGCTATCAGACACGTCCCAGCTATTCCGTCGGCAAGATCGGAGAGCTGATCGCCTTCATAAAAAGTATCAGACCGGATGTGATCTGCATGGTGGACAACTGCTACGGAGAATTTGTAGAGACAGTGGAGCCCAGCGATGTGGGAGCAGACATGATTGTCGGTTCCCTGATCAAAAATCCTGGCGGCGGACTGGCCCCCATTGGCGGATACATCGCCGGAAAAGAGGAACTGATCGAAAACTGTGCCTATCGCCTGACATCTCCGGGGCTGGGCAAGGAAGTCGGCGCTTCCCTGGGCGTGATGCAGAGCTTTTACCAGGGCTTTTTCCTGGCGCCTACCGTAGTCTGCAGCGCCGTCAAAGGAGCCGTATTTGCGGCCAGCCTCTATGAAAAACTGGGCTTTGGCGTCGTACCGGACAGCCGGGAAAGCAGGCATGATATCATTCAGGCGGTAGAACTGGGCACTCCGGAGGGCGTAGTTGCGTTCTGCAAAGGCATCCAGGCTGCTGCGCCAGTTGACAGCTATGTTACCCCGGAGCCGTGGGCTATGCCCGGATATGACAGTGATGTCATCATGGCGGCAGGCGCTTTCGTTCAGGGTTCGTCCATCGAACTGAGCGCGGACGGCCCCATTAAGCCCCCCTATGCAGTCTATTTTCAGGGAGGGCTTACCTGGCCCCATGCCAAGCTAGGCATTCTGAAATCACTTCAGAGCATGGTCGACGCGGGTGTCATATCAATCGAATCATTGCTGTAACAGATGGCAGTAAAAATAAATACGTATAAAAAGAAGTTCGAAAAGGAGGAACATCCATGAATAAAGTTGCAGTAATCGGCGGGGGAGCATCCGGCCTGATGGCAGCCATAACTGCCGCGCGAAATGGCGCGCGGGTCTGCATTCTGGAACATAAGGACCGGATCGGTAAGAAAATCCTGTCCACGGGAAATGGCCGGTGCAATTTTACGAATCTGCATCAGGAGCCAATCTGTTACCACTCGGAAAATGTTCTCTTCCCCTGGAAGACAATCGAAAAATTCAGTGCACAGCAGACGATTGCCTTTTTTCTTGAACTGGGCATTTATTCTAAAAACAGGAACGGATATCTCTATCCCCAGTCTGATCAGGCCTCTGCGGTACTGGATGTTCTGCGCATGGAGGCCCGCCGCCTGGGTGTGGAGGTTCACACGGAGACAGAGTGCAGGGAAATTGTTCCGAATAAAAATGGATTCCTTTTGCGCACAAATACCAAAGATTACCGCGCTCAGAAGGTCATTCTGGCTGCCGGTTCCAAAGCGGCTCCATCCAGCGGTTCTGACGGTTCTGGCTATACGCTGGCAAAGCAGCTGGGCCACCGTCTGGTTCCGGTTCTGCCGTCCCTTGTACAGCTGAAATGCAGGGAGAACTTCTATAAAAGTGTCTCAGGGGTCCGTGTCGGAGGAAGTGTTTCTATTTATGTGGATGGTGAATGCCAGGCAAAGGATACAGGAGAGATTCAGCTTACCGGTTACGGTATATCAGGAATTCCGGTATTTCAGGTCAGTCGCTGCGCCGCCATCGGTCTCTATGAAAAAAAGACGGTGACTGCGGAACTGAATTTCATGCCGGATTTTACTGAAGAACAATTTCTCGCATTCCTTCAAAACAGGATTGCTGCCCGTCCCATGAAGACGGCAGAGGAATTCTTTGTAGGACTGTTCCATAAAAAGCTCTCCGAGCTGTGGCTGAAACTTGCACATCTCGACCGCACCCGGCCGGTAGGGGAATGGACCAAAGAAGAAATCCAAAATCTCACCAATCTGATACAGCATTTTTTCACAGAAGTGACGGAAACCAACTCCTTTGATCAGGCCCAGGTCTGTCGGGGGGGCGTCAATACGGAGGAGGTCACGGACACTTTGGAATCCCGTTTTGTGCCGGGGCTGTATTTTGCAGGGGAAATCCTGGATGTGGACGGACTGTGCGGAGGATACAATCTGCAGTGGGCCTGGTCAAGCGGCTATGTTGCCGGAAAGGAGGCTGCCAATGCTTAGAGTCAGCCAGATAAAACTACACCCGGGACACACTTCGGAGGAACTGGAAAAGAAACTGCTGAGGGCATTGTCTGTCAAAAAGGCCGATCTGCTCGGCTGGCAGATTGCAAAGCAGTCCATTGATGCGCGGAAAAAGCCGGATGTGTTCTTTTCCTACACCGTGGATGCCGAGGTGAAGCACGAAAATCAGGTATTAAAGAGAGCCGGAAAACAGGTGCAGCAGATTCGCAGCACAAATTATCAGCAGCCTGCACCGGGCAGTATTTCACTGACCCGCAGACCGGTCATCGCCGGAAGCGGACCCGCCGGGATGTTCTGCGCCTATCTTCTTGCCCGAAACGGGTACCGCCCGCTGCTTCTGGAGCGTGGAGGCTGCGTGGAGGAACGGATCCAGGACGTAGAGGATTTCTGGAAAAACGGCCGTCTGAATCTGTCCTCCAATGTACAGTTCGGAGAAGGCGGGGCGGGAACTTTTTCCGATGGCAAACTGAATACACTGGTGAAAGATTCTGAGGGAAGGAATCATTTTGTGCTGGAAACATTCGCCGCACACGGTGCTCCAAAGAGTATTCTTTATGAACAAAAGCCGCATATCGGCACCGATATCCTGATTGATGTTGTAAGAAACATGCGCAAGAGTATTCTGGATATGGGCGGAGAAGTAAGATTCCACAGTCAGGTTACCGATATCCTGCTGGACAGAGATCCCTCCGGCGAAAGACAGAAAATAAAGCAGATTATTGTCAATGGCCAGGACGTGCTGGATACAGACCTCCTGATCCTGGCCGTAGGACACAGTGCCCGGGATACGTTTGAGATGCTGTATGACAGAAAGATTCCCATACAGGCCAAAGCCTTTGCAGTCGGGGTCAGAATCGAGCACCCCCAGTCCATGATCAGCCAGTGTCAGTATGGTAGAACCGACTGTCCGGATCTCCCGGCAGCTTCGTATAAGCTGACGGCACAGCTTTCCAATGGAAGAGGAGCGTACACCTTCTGTATGTGCCCCGGGGGCTATGTAGTCAATGCTTCTTCAGAGGAGGGGCGGCTGGCGGTCAATGGGATGAGCTATCATGAAAGAGATGGTGTCAACGCCAACAGCGCAGTGATCGTCACCGTGACACCACAGGATTACGGAACAAACCATCCGCTTGCCGGTGTGGAATTCCAGCGGATGCTGGAGCAGCGTGCCTGGAAGGAAGGCGGGGGGAAAGTTCCGGTCCAGTGTCTCAAAGATTTCCGTGAGAACCGTCCAACAACCACACCTGGTGAAATCCTGCCGCAGATCAAAGGGGCCTGGACTTTTGCCAATGTCAGAAATATTTTTCCGGATGTTCTGGCAGATTCTCTGGAAGAAGGAATCTGCGCCATGGATCATAAAATCCACGGCTTTGCAAGAGAAGATTCAGTGCTTTCAGGCGTGGAAAGCCGCACCTCTTCTCCCGTCAGAATTGAAAGGGATGAGGAACTCGAAAGCCCTGCAGCTGTGGGCCTTTACCCCTGCGGGGAAGGTGCCGGATATGCGGGTGGAATCACCTCTGCAGCGATGGACGGAATCAAGACAGCGGAAGCGGTCATACGAAAATATACACCGGCATTTGAATTTGAATTCACAAAAAATTAAGAATAGCAGACCTATACATGAATTTTAATTTATGCTAAAATAAATAATTGTATTGTGCCATCCGCAGCAGGAAACTGTTTTATGAACGAGAACAATACAATGAAAGAGATGTTGGAAGAAGCGCGCCCTTATGAGAAATGCGCCAAATATGGAGCGAGTAATTTGACGAACATTGAATTACTGGCTGTTTTGCTGCGTACAGGGACAAGGGGCGAGAATTCGCTGCAGCTTGCGGAGAAGCTTCTGCATCCCGATTTTGCCCAGGAGGGGATTCTGAGCCTTCATCAATGGACACGGGAACAGCTGCTTTTGATCCGGGGAATCGGCAAGGTAAAGGCGGTTCAGATCTTATGTCTGTCCGAGCTTTCCAAAAGGCTTTCCAAGGCAACTGCAGAGTCCGGGCTGAATTTTTCAAGCCCTGCTTCTGTGGCACGTTATTATATGGAAGACATGCGTCACAACAGGCAGGAAACAATGAAGCTCCTGCTTCTGAACACAAAGACCCGCTTAATCGGGGAGACTGATATATCAAAAGGGACGGTCAACTCGGCAGTCATATCGCCCCGCGAGCTGTTTGTTGAAGCATTGCAGAAAAATGCAGTATCCATCGTTCTGCTTCACAATCACCCGAGCGGAGATCCTGCGCCAAGCAAAGATGATATCCTGGTAACCAGAAGGATAAAAGATGCCGGGGCGCTGATTGGAATTGAACTGCTGGACCACATAGTAATCGGGAACAACTGCTATATCAGTATGCGGGAAAAGGGACTTATATAAGGATAGGGGAAGGTTATAGAATGGCCAAAAATGTATATGGACTCGATTTGGGAACATATGAGATAAAAGTTTATGATAAGAAAAAAGACGAGATATGGAAAGCAAAGAATGTCATCGCCATGCAGGATAAAAAGTATATTTTCTCTGTAGGCGACGAAGCATATGAGATGTATGAGAAGGCACCGGACAATATCAAGGTGGTATTTCCCATGCACAATGGCGTAATCGCACACTTTGACGACATGCAGTATCTTTTGCAGAATCTGTTGAAAATGGATCGGCAGTTCTCGCGCGGCGCCGAATATGTGATTGCCGTCCCCACAGATGTAACCGAGGTGGAGAAACGGGCTTTTTATGATCTGGTTTTCCATTCCACGGCAAAAGCTAAATCCGTTCGGATTGTTGAACGCGGAATCGCAGATGCTCTGGGCATGGATATTGATATCTGGAATGAAAAGGGCATTTTCATAGCCAATATCGGGGGAGAGACAACAGAATTGTCGGTCATTGCCTCCGGGGGTATGGTCTTAAACCGTCTGATCAAGATCGGCGGTATTCATTTTGACAATGCTATTACAAATCTCGTCCGGCATAACCGTGATTTTCTGATCGGCCGCCTGACGGCAGAGACACTCAGACGGGAATTCGGGGTGTTCGAACAGGCCGCCGATGCTTCTCTGACCGTTGCCGGAAGGAATCTCATCACGGGTGTCCCTCAGCAGAAGAGCATTCCCATCGGACTTGTCAGGGCAGCCATGAAGGAGCCGCTGGCAGAATGCGTCCGCGCCATTAAATCCATGATAGACAGGACCCCTCCCGATGTACGCAGGGGGATTGATCAGAACGGGATCTGCCTGACCGGCGGCCTGGCGAATCTGAAAGGCCTGTCTACATATCTGGAGGAAAGCACCGGCTTAAGGGTGAGAACCGTACAGGAACCTGAGCTCTGCGCGGTAAACGGGCTAAAAAAGGTTATATTGAATAAAGATTATAGTAAGTTAACATATTCCATGTTAGATGAAGATTATAGGTGGCTGAGATAATATGAAAAAGAAAAATCAATCCTCTTCAACAAATAAATACTGGCTGGCCGGACTTTCACTGTTCTGCATCCTTTTGATGGTGCTGTCCATGTTTTCCGATAAAGCGGAAGGGCCTTTTAAAGGGATTGCAAGCGTTACTGTTATTCCTATGCAGAAGGGCATCAATCAGATCGGCACCTGGCTCGGCGACATTTGTGATAACTTTGATACGCTGCAGCAGGTCAGAAAGGAAAATGAAAAGCTTCAGGCAAAGGTAGACGATCTGATCACAGAGAACAACAACCTGCAGGAGGAAAAGTATGAGCTGGAACGGCTGCAGGCACTCTATAAACTGGATCAGAACTATGCGGAATATGAAAAAACGGGTGCCCATGTCATCGGAAATGATTCCGGCAACTGGTTCAGCACATTTACCATAGACAAGGGCAGCAATGACGGAATCAAGGAAGATATGAATGTCATAGCCGGTAGCGGCCTAGTCGGTATTGTCATCAAAGTCGGCCCCACATGGTCTACCGTGCGTTCCATCATCGATGACTCCAGCAACGTCAGCGCCATGTCGCTTTCCACACG
The DNA here is from genome assembly GCF_000190355.1 of Clostridium sp. D5. Lineage (NCBI taxonomy): Bacteria > Bacillati > Bacillota > Clostridia > Eubacteriales > Clostridiaceae > Clostridium > Clostridium sp. D5. The sequence continues at coordinate 249,281 of NZ_GL870814.1, forward strand.
GGATAAGTGTATGGTAAGAGGAGACCTTTCCCTGATTAACGACGGGAAGATCCGTTTCGAGCAGATGGAAAACAATGATAATAAAGTACAGGTGGGAGACCAGATCGTCACCTCCCACATCAGCCCCAAGTATCTTCAGGGAATCCTGATCGGTTATATCAGTGAGATCACCGTAGACTCCAATAACCTGACCCGTTCCGGATATATCACGCCTGTCGTGGATTTTAAAAATCTTCAGGAAGTGCTCGTCATCACCACAACAAAAGCGGATCTAACGGGCAAGAACGCCGAAGAATAAATAAAAGGCAATATATCCAAAGGGCACCCCGTAATCCATGACCTGCGGGCGGGTCCGCAGTAAACTGCAGAATAAAGTATTAAAAAAACAAAATCAGACAGGAAAGGAGTGCTGACAGATGAAAATGATGAAAGCAAAAAGGGCAGGCGTAACAGCGGTCATTCTGGTCGTATGTTATCTGCTGCAGTGTACGGTGTTCCCACACCTGGCCCTCGCCTCAATCAAACCGAACCTGTTGATCGTTATTACGGCCTCTTTCGGTTTTATGAGGGGATCAAAGGACGGGATGCTGGTGGGCTTCTTTTCCGGTCTGCTTATGGATATCCAGTTCGGCAATATCCTCGGTTTGTACGCTCTGATCTACCTGCTGCTGGGGTTTGCCAACGGCCTATTCCGGCAGGCGTACTACGATGAAGATATCAAGCTGCCACTGGTATTGATCGCGGCAAGCGAGTTTTTATACGGACTGATCGTATATCTTTTGATGTTTATGCTGCGGAGTGAATTTCATTTTATCTACTATCTCAGTCATAATATCATTCCGGAGCTCATATATACTATTGTAGTTGCTCTTGGATTATACCCGTTGATTTTATATTTTAACCACAAACTGGAAGCAGAAGAAAAAAGGAGTGCAAGTAAATTTGTTTGAACGTATAAAAGATACAATTTATCGGATCGTAAAATCACGGCTGTTTGTTTTAATCCTTGCATTCTGTATATTATTTGCAGTATTGATCAACCGTGTATTTTATCTTCAGATTGTTAAAGGACAGTATTATCTGGACAACTATAAGCTGCAAATCCGAAAAACCCGGGAGATTGCGGGCACAAGAGGCAATATCTATGACAGGAACGGAACCCCCCTTGCTTACAATGAGCTTGCGTATTCCGTTACAATAGAAGATAACATCACAGCCGATACAAGGAAAGAAAAGAACCGGATACTGAATGAGATACTGGATAATATCATTCATATCGTTGAGTCCAACGGAGATTCCGTGATCAGCGATTTCGGTGTAGTTCTGGATTCAGCCGGAAACTATGAGTTTTCACAGACAAACGAGACACTCAAACTGCGTTTCATCGCAGATGTCTATGGACTCAAAACAATCGATGAGCTCAAGGACAAGCAGCGTAATTCTTCTGCAGAAGATATCATCAATTACCTGTGTACGGACGAAACATACGGCTATGGTCTGGACGTCAAAACTCTGGACAAGGCCTATATACTGAAAATGGTAAATCTCCGTTATGCAATCAGCCTGAACAGTTTCCAGAAGTATATTCCCACGACGCTGGCCACCGATGTCAGCGATGAGACGGTGGCTGCCATCATGGAAAACCTGGATCATCTGGAGGGTGTAGATATCGCAGAAGATTCCATGCGCCGCTATACTGACAGCAAGTATTTTGCTTCTATTATCGGTTATACCGGCAAGATATCCCAGGAAGAATATAATTCCCTGGACGCCGACCAGAAAAAGAAGTATTCCCAGACAGACGTCATAGGAAAGTCAGGGCTTGAGCAGACTGTGGACGAAGTGCTTCAGGGGACAAAGGGCGAGACACAGTACTATGTGGACAGCGTGGGAAAGGTAACCGATACTGTCAGCAGCAAAGATCCGGAAGCAGGAAATGATGTTTATCTGACAATTGACAAAGACCTGCAGGAGCAGACTTATCAGCTGATCGAAGAAAAACTTGCGGGAATCGTACTGCTGAAGCTCAGAAATCAACTCACCTTCGATGCAAGCCTGACAACGGATGCATCTCAGATCATCATTCCAGTGGGGGATGCCTATAATGCATTTATAGGGAATGAGATTCTTGACGAGACACATTTTGGGGCGGAAGATGCCAAACAGGTAGAAAAACAGGTGTACGCCATCTTTTCAGACAGAAAAGCCTCGGCAACCCAGGAAATTATCGGAGAACTGAATAACAGCGGAGCTGCTGCCTATAAGGATCTCTCCGATGAGATGAAGGCTTATATGGACTATGTTTCCATAGATGTCCTGCAGGAAGCCACCGGGGTACTGATGCAGGATTCTATTGATACCAGCGATGAAGTATACAAGCAGTGGACAACAGATGAGACAATCAACCTGAACCAGTATCTGAATTATGCAATTTCCAAGAACTGGATTGACACTTCAAAGCTGTCAGATTACGTCTCCGCAGAGAAATATTCCGATTCTGCAGAAATTTATCAGGGAATTTTAGCTTTTTTACAAGATTATTTGGATTCAGATGTTAATTTCGACAAACTTCTCTACAAATATCTTATAAAATCAGGTAGTATCACTGGCGGCCAGATCTGCGCCATGGTATATGAGCAGGGTGTCCTGCCCATGGATGAGGGAACATATAACGGTCTGATCAGCGGCAGCGTAGATTCTTACGGATGGCTGTACCAGAAGATCCAGAGTCTGGAGATAACTCCCGGACAGCTTGCACTGGAACCCTGTACAGGATCTGCCGTAGTCAGTGACCCGAATACTGGAGAAGTGCTGGCATGCGTATCCTACCCGGGATATGATAATAACCGGCTGGCCAACACCATGGACTCCAAGTATTATAATCAGCTTGTAACCGGGCTTTCCCGTCCGTTTTACAATAATGCAACACAGGAACGTACTGCGCCGGGTTCCACCTACAAGATGCTTTCTGCTGTAGCAGGGCTTACAGAAGGTGTTATTGACGGCGGTACGTATATCAACTGCAGCGGTGAATTCGATAAGGTTACGCCAAGTCCACGGTGCTGGGTTTATCCCGGTGCCCATGGATCTCTTAGTGTTGTCGGAGCTCTTGAAGTCTCATGTAATGATTTCTTCTATGAAGTCGGTTACGATCTGGGACTGGATAAGGACGGCAATTACGACAGTGATAAAGGCGTGAAGGCTCTCGCAAAATATGCCGAGGAATTCGGACTGGGAGAGAAGTCTGGTATTGAAATACCAGAATCCGAGCCGCAGATTTCCGATGAATATTCCGTTCAGTCCGCAATCGGACAGGGCAACAACAACTATACGGTCAGCCAGCTGAACAGATATGTTTCAGCCGTTGCAAACAAAGGGACCGTATACAAACTGACGTTGCTGAACAAGACGACGGATGTCAACGGAAAGATCATCAAGCAGTATGAACCTGCTGTTACAAACAAGATTGAAAATGTAAGCAGTACAACATGGGATCTGGTTCATCAGGGAATGATAGCCATGATCGGCTATACATCCAGTTTTTCAGGGCTGGAGATCTCCATGGCGGGCAAGACAGGTACTGCACAGCAGAGCGATGTACATGCAGACCACGGTCTGTTCGTCGGATTTGCACCTGCGGAGTCTCCGGAGATTGCAATTTCGGTGCGTATCGCTAACGGTTACAGCTCATCCTACGCTGCCGAGATCGGCAGGGATATTGTCAGGGCAAACTTCGATCTTGCCGACAAGGAAGAATTGATCACTGGTTCTGCCGCACAGCTTGGCTCAACCATTGCAGGCGACTAGAAAAGGATGTGAAGAAATACATGGACAAGCTGGTAACAATTAAGAGCAACAGATATGGAATTGAGGTTCATCTGAACCCGGAAGTGCCATTTGAGGTTTTACTGGAAAGTGTGGCCTCCAAATTCAAAGACTCGGCGAAGTTTTTTGAGGGGGCCAAAATGGCAGTTACATTTCTGGACAGAAAACTCTCAGACCAGGAAGAACAGGCAATCCTTAATTTGATTGCCGAGATAACTGGGATTGATATTGTCTGCATTATAGACAAGGACGAGACCAATGAAATGACATACAAAAGCATTGTAGAAAACACCCTCACCAATATGCAGAAAAGGGAAGGGCAGTTCTACAGAGGTACTTTAAGCAAAAGACAGGTGCTGGAATCCGATTCGAGCATCATCATTCTTGGTGATGTTGAGCTGGGTGCTAAAGTAATTGCCAAAGGAAACGTTGTCATTGTTGGATCTCTGTCTGGTTCAGTCCATGCAGGAGCTGCCGGCAGCAGAGATGCGTTCGTCGTAGCTCTGACCATGCAGCCGAAACAACTTCGAATTGGCGATATCGAAGCAAAACGTCAGGTCATCTATCAGGAAAGCCTCAGTTTCCGGGGACCCAAAATAGCGGTGGTTGACGGACGCAGGATTTATGTAGATCCACTTGTGGAAGAATAGAAGTTGTAGGAGGAAGAAAACATGGGAGAAGTTATTGTCATCACATCAGGAAAAGGCGGAGTCGGTAAGACGACTACGACAGCAAATATCGGAATAGGTTTATCGCAGCTGGACAAGAAGGTTATCGTTATTGACACAGATCTCGGTCTGAGAAATCTGGATGTCGTTATGGGTCTGGAAAACCGGATCGTATATAATCTGGTGGATGTCATCGAAGGCAGCTGCAGGCTCAAACAGGCTTTGATTAAGGACAAGCGTTTTCCGGAGCTTTACCTTCTGCCGTCTGCACAGACCAAGGATAAGACTGCCGTTTCACCAGAACAGATGCGCAAACTGATAGCAGACATAAAAGATGAATTTGATTACATACTTCTGGACTGCCCGGCCGGTATTGAGCAGGGTTTTGAAAATGCCGTGGCAGGGGCCGACAGGGCCATTGTCGTAACAACGCCGGAAGTATCCGCCATACGGGATGCCGACCGGATTATCGGCCTTCTGGAAGCGCATGGTATTAAGAAAAATGACCTGATTATCAACCGGCTCCGGGTGGATATGGTAAAACGGGGGGATATGATGTCTGTTGAGGATGTAACAGAGATACTGGCTATCAATCTGCTGGGCGTGATTCCGGACGACGAACATGTTGTGATTGCGACCAATCAGGGAGAGCCGATCGTAGGCGCAGACTGTCTGTCAGGACATGCCTATACTAATGTATGCAGACGCATCCTGGGAGAAGAACTTCCAATTGAAGATTTCAACAAACCGGAAGGCATTTTTGCAAGATTTTCCAGCCTATTTAAGAAGAATTAGGAGGGAATATTATGAGTGTACCATCTGTTCACGTTGCAAAAGAAAGATTGAAAACCCTGCTTATGGCAGACAGGATGCAGTGTACACCCGAAACAGCGGAAAAATTTTCTTCAGATATATATCATACCGTTTCCAAATATCTGGAAGTAAAACCCGAAAATTTTCACATAAAGATAACACAATCAGATATACATATTAAGATTACAGGAGAAAACTATTGAAATTTAATTTTCTGAATATTAAGCAAAGGTATAACTTAAAAGACTATAAATTCAGCCTTGTTGCACTTGTAACCGCGATTTCCATTATCGGAATCTTTGTGGTGGGAAGTGCACAGGCATCCGTACAGGGAAAACAGATTGCCGGTGTCGTGCTGGGAACCGTTGCCATGATCGTCATTTCGCTGATCGATTATGAATGGGTTCTGAATATGTACTGGCTCTTATATGGCGTCAATATTGTCCTGCTTCTGGCGGTGCTGTTTTTCGGTGAAAATATCAATGGAGCAACCAGATGGCTGAATCTTGGATTCGTTCAGTTTCAGCCGTCTGACCTGACTAAGATTATAACGATTCTGTTCTTTTCAAAGTTTATAATGGAGCGGGAACAGGCGATTAATAATAAAAAAACGATTATCCAGGCGGCTGCGCTCATACTGCCTTCTCTTATTCTCATATACAAGCAGCCAAACCTTTCAAACACGATCTGTCTGGCAACAGTGTTCTGTGTCATGTTATACATGGGTGGTCTGAGCTATAAGTTTATCGGAACGGTTCTTGCAATTACCATACCGACCGCGGCGCTCTTTCTGACCATTGTTGTACAGCCTAACCAGCCGTTTCTAAAAGATTACCAGCAGGCTAGAATCCTGGCCTGGCTGGAACCGGAAAAATATGCCACTGATGAGGCCTATCAGCAAATCAATTCTGTTATGGCCATTGGCTCCGGACAACTGACCGGAAAGGGGTATAACAGTAATACGACGACCTCCGTGAAGAACGGAAATTTTATTTCCGAGCCTCAGACCGACTTTATTTTTGCAATTATTGGAGAAGAATTAGGATTTGTGGGTTGTTGTGTGGTCATAATTTTGTTATTATTAATAGTAATAGTGTGTATTTTGATAGGAGTAAAAGCAAAAGACACAGGAGGGCGGCTAATCTGCGGAGGGGTCGCCACACTGATAGGCGTACAGAGCTTTATCAATATCAGTGTGGCGACGCAGATATTCCCGAATACAGGAATTTCCCTGCCCTTTGTGAGTTACGGGATGACTTCTGTCGTATGTTTTTATATGGGGATCGGATTTGTACTGAATGTCGGTCTGCAGCCTAATAAATATCAGTAGAGGAGATAAAAGAACATGAACATAGGATTAGTAGCACACGATGCAAAAAAGAAATTAATGCAGAACTTCTGCATAGCTTACAGGGGGATTTTGAGCAAGCATCATCTGTTTGCTACGGAGACAACAGGGGTTCTGGTGGAGAGCGTCACGAACCTGAGTATCCACAAGTATCTCGCAGGACATTTGGGCGGAAAGCAGCAGATCGGTTCTCAGATTGAGCACAACGAGATGGATCTTCTCATCTTTTTCCGCGATCCGCTGACACCGCGCTCACATGAGCCAGATGTCAACGATATTGTAAAACTCTGCGATATGTACAATATTCCGATTGCAACCAATATAGCAACAGCAGAGGCTTTAATTTTAGCATTAGACAGAGGAGATCTTGACTGGCGTGAGATGTATAAGTAAAAAAGTAATGATTGCTCTCTTTCTGTTCCTGACTGTATTCACCACCGGATGCAGCCAGAAGGATCCAAAAACAGATGTGTATGAGCAGGAACATTTTAACAGTTCTTTATATAGAGGAGCCCCTTTTGCAGCGGATCTCTGTGTAACAGATACCAATGTTGCACTTGACGGCTACAGCGCCGATCCGGGCCTGCACGCCGCGGGGCTCTTTGATTTGAAAAATGAAAAGGTACTGTACGCCGACAAGATCCACGACAGGCTCTATCCGGCCAGTACCACGAAGGTAATGACGGCATATGTAACGCTGAAATACGGCAATCTGGATGATATCGTAACCGTTGGTCCCAATGCAACTCAGTTTGCGGCAGATGAGCAGATATGCGGCCTTCAGACGGGCGATACAGCAACACTGTACGATCTTCTCAACGGTCTTGTGCTATATTCCGGCAATGACTGTGCCGTAGCCATAGCAGAACATCTGGCGGGCAGCGTGGAGGCCTTTGCGGACATGATGAACACAGAAGCCGCTGCCCTGGGGGCAACCAACACCCACTTTGTCAATCCACATGGGCTGCAGGATGATAATCACTATACCACGGCCTACGATTTGTATCTTATGTTTAACGCCTGCGTAAAGGATCAGCGTTTCCTGGACATCATTTCACAGGATTCTTATACTGGAACACTAACCGGGGCTGACGGAACCGTACGCAGTGAAGTCTGGCATCCTACTAATTTTTATTCTCAGAATCTGGTTCCGGCACCCGAAGGAATCAATGTCTTTGGAGGCAAAACGGGAACTACCGACGAAGCAGGTTCCTGCGTAATCCTCTATAGTCAGGATCCTCAGGCCAACCCGTATATATCTATTGTGATGGGGGCAGAGACAAAGGATCTTCTGTACAGCCAGATGAGCGCTTTAATGTCTGCAGGTGAGACTCCGGCTGCCGAAGCAGAGGCAGATTAAGAATAGTAGTATCTACATATACCTGTGAATTTCATTAGATTCATACAAATAACAGAGAACCCGATGGAAGGACACGCCGCAAACCGGCATGCCCTTCCATCGGGTTCCTTGTTGTTCTCGCTTCCTGGAAGCGACCTTTATCCATCTACTCTGACATATTTTTGATTCTGCCGAACAAGCTGATAAGGTAAAGACCACACAGGCCGACAATCGTATAAATTATTCTGGAAAGCCAGCTTAAATTTCCAAAGAGAAAGGCTACTAAATCGAATCGAAAAATGCCAACCAGAAGCCAGTTGACCGCTCCAATAATCACAAGAGTCAGAGCAGTGTTATCAAACCACTTCATATTATTTCCTCCTTTTCAATATCAATGCTTTTATTATTACCACAAAAACTGGAAATATACATTTAAAAATGTTATACTGGTAAAGTTATCAGAAGAACAGAACTATTCTGAGGATTGATTTACGACACAGGAGGAAGATCAGTTTGGCATCACGGAAGAACAATTCCATCAGCATCAACAAGTATAAAAGAAAACGCGAGATGAATATCGGCATCTTCATTTTTGCGATTGTATTTATCTATCTTATTGTTACTATTATCATGTATGCTACTACAAAAAAAATTTCTGTATACGAAGTGAGAGAGGGCAGTATTCTGACGGACAACTCCTATACAGGGCTTATTCTCAGGGAAGAGATTGTGGTTAATGCAGAGAACTCAGGATATATTAATTATTATCAGAATGAAAACAGTAAGATAAAATCCGGCGCAAATGTCTATGCAATAACATCGCAGAAGTTATCCTATCCGGAAGAGACCGCAACAGACGCGTCTCTAAGTACAGAAGAGCAGAACGCTCTGGCAGTAAAAACACAGAGCTTTAATGAGAATTTTAACCCGCAGAAATTCTCCTCTGTATACTCTCTAAAGAATGAAATCGCCAACACATTGCAGAACGCTTCGAATCAGACTAAAACAGCACAGATGGATGCTGTGCTCTCACAGAATGGCAGCAGCGCAGATATTTACCAGACTCCCCAGGACGGGATTATGGTTCTGGATTTTGACGGCTGTGAATCTTTAACTGCGGATTCCTTTAAAAAAGAGGATTTTGACAGGAGCAGCTACAAAAAAGAAAGCCTGGAAGACAATATGCAGGTCAAGAAAGGCGCACCCGCCTATAAGCTCGTCACAAACGAAAACTGGTCTGTCATAATTGAACTGGACAAGGACATGGCAGGAAAGCTGGCTGATACCACCTACGTAAAGACCCGAATTGATAAGGACAGTGAATCAATCTGGGCTGATTTCTCTATTATAAAGAAAGACGGCGAATTCTATGGCCGGCTGGATTATGACAATTCCATGATCCGTTACTCGGGAGACAGATTTTTAAATGTAGAACTTATCCTGGAGGATGAGAGCGGACTGAAGATTCCAAAGAGCAGTATTGTAGAAAAGGATTTTTATGCAGTGCCCAAAGAATATATAACCACAGGCGGCAACAGCTCTTCTTCCGGGGTTATGGTCCAGAAGCGCGGCGGCAATGCAGCTTTCCAGCCCGTTGATATTTACAAATCAACGGAGGAAGGCAATGTATATCTCAGCACTTCCTCATTGAAAAGGGGAACCGTACTGGTGAAGCCTGAGTCTTCCGAGACAATGGCATTGTCAGAGACACAGCCTCTGAAGGGAGTATTCAATATCAATAAAGGCTATGCCGTATTCCGCCAGGTTACGATTCTTGCAGAAAGTGACGAATATTATATTGTCCAGGAGGGGGACTCTTACGGTTTGTATAATTACGACCACATTGTCCAGGAAGGCGATTCAGTTGATGAAGATGAGGTCGTCTACTAAACAGCAGAAAGCCGTAAAAGGCCTGCCATTGTATTTAAATATCTAATTGAATATACAATTGGTTATATTTATGAAACACAGTTGATTTTATCAGGAACAGCATCAGAACCATATTTTAAGTAAGGAGTGTCATTTATGTTGAAAGAGCAGTTGGAAGAAGTGGAACAGAAGATTCAGGCCGCCTGTGACCGGGCAGGAAGAAAACGTGAGGAAGTCACCCTGATAGCGGTCAGCAAAACCAAGCCCATTGCAGTACTTCAGGAGGCTTATGATGCGGGAGTCAGAATATTTGGAGAAAATAAGGTCCAGGAGCTTACGGATAAGTACGATGCCCTTCCGGATGATATTCACTGGCATATGATAGGACATCTGCAGACCAATAAGGTAAAATACATTGTAGACAAGGCTGAGCTGATCCATTCCGTGGACTCACTCAAGCTTGCGCAGGTCATAGAGAAAGAAGCTGAGAAGAAAAACTGTACCGCAAGAATCCTGATCGAAGTCAACGTAGCAGGGGAAGAAAGCAAGTTTGGCCTTAATGTTGATGAAGTAATTCCATTTATAGAAAAAATTGCATCATTTAAACATATTCGTGTATGCGGTCTGATGACAATTGCTCCATTTGTTGAAAATCCCGAGGAAAATCGCCCGATTTTCGAGAATTTACATAAATTATCTGTTGACATTAAGAACAAAAACATTGATAATGTTAATGTGAGCATACTTTCAATGGGGATGACCAATGATTACGAAGTCGCGATAGAAGAGGGTGCGACTATGGTTCGTGTAGGAACCGGTATCTTTGGTGCCAGAGATTATACCAGCAGGGCATAGGAATCTGGAACAGAAAGTATCTTTCAAAATAAATTTATGCATTTAAGAGGGCATAAGATAGGAGTGTAAACATGGGTGTGTTTGACAAATTTTTGGACATCATGAAATTGAATGATGATGAATATGATGATGATGATTTCTATGATGACGAATTTGAAGATGATGATTTTGACGAAAAACCACGCCGTTCTCTTTTTAATAAGAAAAGCAAAGAGGAATACGACGATTTTGATATCCAGGAGGATAAGAAATATGCTCCTGCAAACAGCAGCAGTAACAAAGTAACACCAATGCGCCAGCCGGCTTCCAGACGAGGTGCCAACATGGAGGTCTGTGTTGTAAAACCTACATCAGTAGACGATTCCCGGGAGATTACCGAGACACTGCTGGCAGGACGTACGGTTATCCTGAACCTGGAGGGCATGGATCTGGAGATTGCGCAGCGCATCATCGATTTCATTTCCGGAGCAACATTCGCAATCAGCGGAAACCTGCAGAAGATTTCCAACTATATATTCCTTGTAACACCGACGAATGTAGATATATCAGGTGATCTTCAGGATCTGCTGGGCGGTTCTATGGAGACGGCGAACGTAAGAGGAAGATATTAATTCTGATATGGAAAAAGAAGAACAGTTATTGGAAAAGCGGCTGATTGAGCTGTCGATGACAGCGTATCACCGTGATATCATTACATATTCGGATTTTCTGAATCTGAATGAATTGAATATTTTGCATTCTTTGCCGAAAGACAGGCTGTATACACGCTATGTGACTTTCGGCGGATACGGCACAGCAGAGCGTCAGATGGCAGCATTCCTACCTGATGCTCTTTATTTGCGTGGCATCACGGATATGGAAGCCCTAGGCTTTCCATTCTCCGTGCTCAGTATCGAACCTCTTAATGAAAAGTATGCCGAAGAGCTGACACACAGAGATTATCTCGGAGCTGCCCTGAATCTTGGTATAGAGCGTTCCAGACTGGGCGATATTCTGATTGACGGGAAAAAGGCTATACTGTTCGTAGAGAAAGGCTTAAGTGCCTGGCTGCAGGAGGAACTGGCCCGCGTACGGCACACAAGCGTGATGCTTCGCGAAGAAAGTCTGCAGGATTTTCATTACACGCCCCGCTTTGAGGAAATCAAAGGCACCGTGGCTTCCGTCAGGCTGGACAGTCTTTTGTCCCTCGCCTTTTCTTCATCCAGGACACGTTTAAGCGGACTTATTGAGGGCGGCAAAGTATTTGTCAATGGTAAGCTTATGACAACCAACAGCTGTCAGGTGAAGGAAGAAGACATCATTTCCGTCAGGGGGATGGGCAAATTCCAGTATAAAGGCGTCCTGTCCCGTACAAAGAAGAATAGAATTTTCGTAATTATCCATAAATATATATAGCCTCTGCATTTTCGCATGCCATATATCACCTTCAATCGAGAAAAGGAATCACTATGAAAGATAAGAGTACAAAATCCATACAAAGCTATCTGCTGGCCGCCGCCGGCTGTATTATCCTGACAATCCTGGACCAGCTTACCAAATGGCTGGCCGTCGTACATTTAAAAGATCAGGAGCCTTTCGTTATATGGAAGGGAGTATTTAAGCTCGAATATCTGGAGAACCGGGGGGCAGCCTTCGGCATTATGCAGGACAGGCAGATCCTGTTCGCCGTCGGAGCCGTCATTATTGTATGCCTGATCGGATTCATTTACGGCAGAATGCCCCATACATCCCGCTTTTACCTCCTCCGCATCTGTGCAGTCATGATCTGCGCCGGAGCTTGTGGCAATCTGATTGACAGGCTGCGGCTGAATTATGTGGTAGATTTTTTCTATTTTGAGCTGATTGATTTTCCTATTTTTAACGTGGCGGACTGCTATGTAGTCATCGCCTGCATCTTATTTGCCTTTGCCATCCTCTTTTACTATAAAGAGGACGAGCTGAGCTGCTTTTCATTGAAGAAAGGATAGGTGCAGATGGAGGAATTATATTTCACTGCCGGAACTGCCGGCATACGAATTGATAAATTTCTTGCAGAAGCCATTCCTGATGTTACCAGATCCCATATACAAAAGCTCATTTCCACGGGTCTGGTAACAGTCGGACAAAAGGCCGTCAAAGCCAATTATAAAACAGCCTTGAACGATGAGATAGCAGTACGCATCCCGGAACCGGAAATACCGGATATACAGCCGGAGGATATTCCCCTGGACATTCTGTATGAGGATAACGATATTCTCATTGTGAATAAGCCTAAGGGAATGGTCGTGCACCCTGCCCCGGGGCATTACAGCAATACACTTGTCAATGCAGTCATGTATCACTGCCGGGATAATCTTTCGGGTATTAATGGAGTGGCAAGACCGGGCATTGTCCATCGGATTGACATGGACACGACCGGTTCCCTGATTATCTGTAAAAATGATACCGCCCATCAGGCCCTGGCAGAACAGCTGAAGGAGCATCACATTACCAGAAAATATCATGCTGTCGTGCACGGCAATTTAAAAGAGGACAGCCAAACTGTAGATGCGCCCATCGGCAGACATCCCGTTGACAGAAAGAAGATGAGTACCCGTGCTCCACACGGCCGCCAGGCTGTGACACATTATAAAGTGCTGGAACGCTTCGGAGAATACACCTATATTGAGTGCGAGCTGGAAACCGGCCGTACACATCAGATCCGGGTGCACATGGCAAGCATCGGGCATCCAATTGTGGGGGATACCGTCTATGGACCAGCAAAATGTCCGTTTAAACTGCAGGGACAGACCCTCCATGCAAAGATTCTTGGCATAACACACCCTTCAACAGGAGAGTACATGGAGTTTGATGCACCGCTTCCGGAATATTTTCTGGAACTCCTGAATAAGTTAAGAGACAGGTAATTATGGGTTACTGTTTACCGGCTTGCCTGTGATCAGAAAAAAAATTATGGAAAATGCACAATAAACCCGATTTATATTGTAAAAATGTGCGTCATATTGTATAATGCTTTTATGTAAAAGTTATTCCAAAAAAGAACAACATATGCCTGGTTTGACGTAAAGGAGAGTGACTGATATGAAAACAAACACAATAATTACAATCGGCAGACAGTTCGGCAGTGCAGGGCGCGAGATCGGCTACAAGGTGGCAGAACATCTCGGAATCAAGCTTTATGACAAAGAGATGCTGGCAAGAGCAGCCAAAGAAAGCGGAATCTGCGAAGAAATCTTTGAGTCCCACGATGAGAAGCCAACAAACAGCTTCCTGTATTCACTGGTGATGGATACGTATTCCATGGGGTATTCCGGGAGCACATATTCTGATATGCCTATCAACCACAAGGTGTTCCTGGCTCAGTTTGATGCAATCAAAAAGATTGCAGATGAAGGCCCATGTATCCTCGTGGGACGGTGTGCGGATTATGCACTGGAGTCTTATGAGAATGTAGTCAGCATATTTATCCATGCAGATCTGGATGCACGAATCCGCCGAATTGCACGGGTTTATGATATTACGGATGCCAAGGCTAAGGAGATGATCATTAAGACAGACAAAAAGAGGGCCAGCTACTATAACTATTATACGAATAAAAAGTGGTCCGATTCTGAAAGCTATGAATTATGCCTGAGCAGCTCGAACCTCGGAGTGGAAGGAACCGCGCAGGCAATCGAACAGTACGTAGCTCTTAAAGAGGGCATTCCCTCAGCAAAGAGAAAGCTTTAGTGATATTCCTGCAGATACTGCAAGTTAACAAATGCCCGATAACGAACCTTGTATCGTTATCGGGCATTTGTCTGGACTTTTATCTGTCATATTCTTTATCTGATATGAGGAACTCTGTCCGGCCATCCCTGGATATTCCCGTTTAGGATGGCACGGAACATCCTTTCCCTTGCACCGGGATGTTCTGTATTGAGCTGCCTCACCAGTTCCTTGGCATACTGCCTTTTTGTATATCCGTCCACAGGGCATTTACTGCCCACAACAGGCAGATTATACTTGTTCTTAAACCCGATTACATCCGCCTCATCAATAAACATAATCGGGCGGATCACTGTCAGATCCATACGGTCCAGATATGTCTTTGGCGAGAAAGAGTGAAATCTGCCTTCAAAAATCAGTGAGAGCAGCATTGTTTCAATGATATCATCTTTGTGATGGGCATAGGCAACCTTATTGCATCCCATCTCCTTTATCGCATCATTGAGCGCTCCTTTGCGCATCTTGGCACAGAGGGAACATGGATTCGTTTCTTTTCGCACGTCGAACAGGATATGATAGATCTCAGAATCTACGATACGGTACGGAACCTCCAGTTCTTTACACAGCGCCTGTATCGGGGACAGATCGAAGTTTTCAAACCCCAGGTTCACTGTTATGGCACTCAGTTCAAAATGTTTAGGATAAAACCGTTTCAGGCCGTGCAGTGCATAGAGGAGTGTAAGGCTGTCCTTACCACCGGATATTCCCACTGCAATGTGATCGCCCTCCTGGATCATATCATATTCATCAACCGCTTTTCTTGTAAAACTCAATAATCTCTGTAATTGCATCTATTCTCAAAATCCTTTCATTCTTCTTTTGGTAAAAACTCAGACTATCTTATTATAGAATGCCTTTTGATGAAATACAAGGAAAATAAGAAATCGTTACATTCACAGGAAAACCAGTAAACAGCAGCGCCAGCTGCCAATTCTTAATTCTTAATGCCGGGGGCAAAAAAAATCACTATATTTTAAAATTTGTGTTATAATATGGACGGGCATAGAAATGGTAAAATTTAACTGCCAGTTCTATGTACTAAAATACATATAAAAGAAAAGAGATGAACAAAAGTAAAGGAGCAGGAAATGAAGGTAAACTTTAAATTGATCGGAGATGAAGTCTGGTCTGGACATATGCATTGGAAACTGGATTCCTTTGAAAGTGAATCGTTAATTTACGATTTAATGACAGGAATGATTGTAGATGAATATAAGAGGCTGCTTAAGAATGGGGAAGACAGAATTTTTCAAAATGAGTGTGCTGATGGAACACGCTGTGAGTTTCTTATTGATGAGAACGAAAGAATCATCGAGAAACTTTGTAAAGACCTGCATGTTAAAAAAGATGTCGGTATAATGTCAGTGTTTATGGAGTCTTTCTATCGTCTGCTGCGTCTTGCCACTATAACAAGCTACCATACAGCTTTGAATAATATAAGCCAGAGCAAGACGGATAAGTACCTGGAAAAATGCAGGGTATACAGCTATGAAATGCTGACTGCCGGCAATAGAATCCGAAAAGAGCTTAAAAACAGCAATTCCAAGAATATTGATGTCATTTTGAAAAATATGCAGGAAATTTTATCTGTTTTTATGGAGAAAGCAGCAAAATACGGGCAACATTTTAAAGCTTATAAGAGATCGGCTGTATAAGCTTACAAAAGATAAATAAAAAAAAGGACATCCGCGTCAGTAAAAGCAATCTTTTTTGACGCGGATGTCCTTTTCATAATTTTCAGAGTCAAGGCGAGTGTTATATGCACGAAAAACCTGTCCGCCGGAAAGCATGTTATGATAAGATATACTCAAAGGAGGTACGAAAGATATGCGCGTTTTAATCATAGAAGATGAAGCCGGGCTGGCGGATGTAATTAAAGCTGAGTTTGAAGATGAGAATTATGAAGCAGATATATCGGGTGACGGAGAGGACGGATATTATCAGGGACTGACGGACATTTATGACGTAGTGGTTCTGGATGGCATGCTGCCGTCTATGGACGGATATGATGTCCTGAGAAAATGGCGTGCGGAAGGAATAGAAACCCCGGTTATTATGCTGACAGCGAGGTCTGAACTTTCTGATAAATTAAAAGGGCTGGATACCGGTGCAGATGATTATCTGACAAAACCCTTTGAGATGGAAGAGCTTCTGGCACGGGCAAGGGTAATCACAAGACGCCAGGGAAAAATGGAAACCGAACGGCCTGGGTTTGGGGATATTTCACTGGATCTTCGCACCTGTATTTTGTATAACCAGGACTCGGGCGCCGAAGTTCAGCTGGGGAAAAAAGAGTTTCAGATTCTGGAGTATCTGATAAAGAACAGCAGTCAGATTGTCACAAGAGAACAGATTGTACAGAAGCTTTGGGGATATGACTGTAATGCAGAGTACAATAACGTAGAAGTGTACATTTCATTTACCAGAAGAAAGATGAAATTTATTGAATGCCAGGCCCGTATCAAGGCGGTCAGAGGAATCGGGTACAGATTGGAGATGGCAGATGGTTAAAAAACTGAAGAAGCGAATTATGTTTACATTGACTGGAATCCTGACTTTGATTATGTTTGGCATACAGTTGTTCCAGTACCTGAGCAATTATTATTACTATGCTGAGTACCAGAAAGCCGTTATGGAAGATCTTGCTGACGGGATTACCTATGCCGGCACTGCTGAACCCGATCCCTCTTATATGACCGATGAGATCACTTACTGGTATCTTCCCGTCTGGGTATTTGAAATTGAAAATGGGGATGTGCTGAACCTGACACAGAAAAATGCGCACACTACATATACCGACGAAGAGGCAGAAGGAAAAGCGGAAGAAATCCTGGCGCTTGATAAAAGAGATGGGATCTACAGAAATATGTGGTATCTGCATAAGGATAATATCCTGGTCATGATTGACGATAAAGAAACCCTGAACTACTATAAAAATCAGGCCATGTTTTTCTTAATCAGCGGGATTGCAGGCTTTCTCATAATTCTGGGTTGTTCACTGCTGCTTACAAAATGGCTGGTGAAACCGGCAGAACAGGCATTTCTGCAGCAGAACCAGTTTATTTCTGATGCAAGCCATGAACTGAAAACCCCACTGGCAGTCGTAGGGGCTAATGCCCAGCGCCTGCGGGGAGAAATCGGGGCCAATAAGTGGCTTGATTATATTCTGGAAGAAAATAATCGGATGGGGAAACTTCTGAAGGAACTTCTGACGCTTGCCAAAATAGAAGGAAGTTCAGGAAAAGACACGATCCAGACCGTAAATATAAGCAGAGTTGTCACAGGAGCTCTTCTTCCTTATGAGAGCATTGCATTTGAAAAAGGCGTTAAATTGTGGATGGATATTCAGGATGGCCTGTCTGTTATGGGGGAAGAAGAACATTTAAAACAGGCTGTAATTATCCTGACTGACAATGCATTCAGTCATGTTTCGGAACACGGGGAGATAAAAGTAAAACTCCGCAGGAAAGGAAAGAAAACAGAGATATCCGTATCCAATACCGGGGATGCAATACCTGCGGAGGAACAAACGAAAATATTCCAGCGCTTTTACCGGGTTGATAAAGGCCGAAGCCGGGCAGAAAACCGATATGGACTTGGACTTGCCATTGCATCAGGCATCACCAAACGGCACAATGGAAAGATAGAAGTGGAGTGTGAAGGCGGATGGACCACATTTACAATTTCTCTGTCAGGGAAAAAAACATACGCCAGCAGCACCCTTTAATTCATATCCTGCCATATTTAAAATTTTAAAACAATTTCAATATTCTTTCAATAAAACTGTTTTATGATAGCTTCATGAAGAAGAATCAAAGTGAATGGAGGATATTGAATATATGAACATCAGGAAGATAACACTGAAAAATAAAAAGAAATGGATTGCAGGAGGATGTGCTGCAGGACTTCTTGTGCTTGCGGCTGTAGGCTGGAATGTCTTTGCAAAAGGAAAGGGAGATGGAGATGTCCCTTCTTTGATCTCCGCGCAGGTATCCAAATCAAATCTGAGTAAAAGCATCCAGGGCACGGGCGTTCTGACTCCGGAAAACAGTGTAAACATCAATGTTCCAACGGGTATCAGGATCACAGAGGTCAGAGCAAAGCTGGGGGATGTTGTAAAAGCCGGTGATGTACTGGCACTGACAGACGGCAATACTGTCGCCGCAGAACTGCTGGCAGCCAGAGAGAAACTGGCCGAGACCGACAAAAAATTCAAACAGGCTGACAGCAAAAAAGCCGCTTATTACACTCTTGCAAAAGAAAAGCAGAATCTGGAAGAGAAAATCAGTATTCTGGGAAAAATAGCTGAAACCAACAGTATCGTGGCATCTGCAGATGGTACCGTAACAGCGGTAAACGGTCAGGCCGGAGAAGTAAATAAAACAGAACCCAAGGAAAACGGAGGCAATAATAAGCCGAAAAACAACCCTCAAAATAATCCGTCAGACGGAAACAGCAACGCCAATCTGCAGAACATGAATCTAAACACTTCGGATTCTGCATTCATCCGGCTCAATGACGCAGAAAAAAACAACACGCAGCCTAACGAGCCTGTCCCGATTGAATTTCCGGATCTAAAGCTGAATATCCCCGTAACAGGGCAGCCGCAGATTAGAGAAATTCAAGAAACAGAAAGTTATACCGGGAAAATCGAATGGAACAAACCGGCAGATGTATTTGCAGGCGGGACGGTATACGCAGCAAGGATTACTTTAGCCGCAAAGCCCGGATATTGTTTCGCACCAGAAACGGCACCCAAGATCGAAGGTGCAGCGGTCTCCGATGTAAAATATCAAGGGGAAGAGTACATACAGGGGATTGAATTTACCGCAATTTATCCAGAAACCGAAGCAGAAGATCCGGAGGAAGAAGACAACTCAACGGGAGATAATATTCAGAAGCCTTCTGACCAGGATAAACCAGGGGATTCCGGAAATTCAGAGAACAATCCGCCAGGAGACGGTACGGAGAGCGGTGGGGGATCAGAGAGCGGCGCAGGTTCAGAAAGCGGGCAGACAGCAGGCGGCTGGGCAGGCAGTGCAGCTTCCGGCGGCACTGATTCCTCCTCCGGATCGGGGGACAATAAAGAGGTAAACACAGAGCTGGTATCTGTATTTTCCATATCCTCAGGAAATAAGATGAAAGTCAGCATTCAGGTGGATGAACTGGATATTCTGTCTGTATCAGTTGGACAAAAGGCTGATATCACGCTGAACGCCCTGCCTGGACAGGTGTTTGAAGGAAAGATCACACATATCAATAAAGTAGGGACAGCCAGCAATGGTGTAACGAAATACCCCGTAGAAATCACTGCCGATAAGAATGATAAAATGCTCTCCGGTATGAATGTTTCCGCCTCTGTAATTACAGAAGAGAAAAAGGACGTTTTAACAGTTCCCGGGGCGGCTATAACAGAAGAGGGCGGAAAATCCTATGTCTATACATCTGCTGATGAAAAGACCGGCAGTCTTGGCGGAAAAAAAGAAGTAACGACAGGACTGACAGACGGCACAGACATCGAAATTGTAAAAGGTGTGAAAGAGGGAGAGACCATCTTCTATCAGGCACCTTTGTCATCACCGTCCGAAGGAAACATGGATGAAACTGCCGTCACAGGCGAACAGGCCATAATGTAGGAGGCAGGACTATGATATCTCTAAAAAATGTATCTAAAATATATCATATGGGCGGCGAAGATGTTTATGCTTTAAGAGATGCGTCACTTAGCGTAAGAGACGGTGAGTTTGTCAGTATCATTGGTCCGTCAGGAAGCGGTAAATCTACGATGATGAATATCATCGGATGTCTGGATACCGCTGACGAGGGTGATTATCTGCTGGATGGGGAACATATCCATAACTATTCCCAGAAGGAACTGGCAAAAGTAAGAAACCGCAAAATCGGATTTGTTTTTCAGAATTTTAATCTCCTGTCAAAAATGACAGCATATGAGAATGTGGAACTTCCTTTAATCTATCAGAAGCTTCCCTCATCAGAGCGAAGTGAAAGAGTAAAGTGGGCACTTGATCAGGTAAAACTGTACGATCGGAAAGGACACCGCCCCACGGAACTTTCAGGAGGACAGCAGCAGAGGGTCGCAATCGCAAGAGCACTGGCATCCAGGCCATCTTTATTTCTTGCAGATGAGCCAACCGGAGCCCTGGATTCGAGGACCAGCACGGAGATTATGGGAATATTTCAGAACCTTTATGAACAGGGGAACACGATTATCATTATTACCCATGATGAAGCCGTTGCAGATCAGGCAGAACGTAAAGTAAGAATCCGCGATGGATATGTAAGTGAGGTGGCAGTATGATGATACAATCCTTTAAAATGGCATGCAGTGCTATTTTATCTAATAAAATGCGGTCTTTTCTGACCATGCTCGGAATCATTATCGGAGTGACATCGCTTGTAGTACTTGTATCTCTTGTAAACGGAGCAGTGGCATCTGTGAATGAGGACATCTCTTCTGCCGGAAACAGTAAAATGACGGTTACCATCAATAATAACAAGGGTAAACCTCTGACTCTGGATGAAGTTCTGGCGATGGGACAGGAAAGTGAGATCAAAGAAATTGCTCCAGTGGGGGAGGAAAGCGGCACGGCAAAGAGCGATAAAACCAGTGGCGATGTAAGCATAACCGGTACTACTCCCGGGTATTTTAAAATCCAGAAGCTCAATCTTGCAAGTGGAAGGATACTGAAAAAAGCAGATGTGGACAGCAGCAGCTATACCGCCGTTATTAATCACTATATGGCACAGCAGCTCTTCGGAACAGAGAACGTAACAGGCAGGACAGTAATAATAGCCGGAAGGCAGTACAAAATTGCAGGTGTTCTGCAGAAAAACAAAGATAACGGGTGGAATATGGACAGAATGGAGGCCTATGTTCCTTATTCAACCTTAATGCGGAGCTCAGAAACTGTAAAATATGTAAATAGCTTTGTAGTTCTGGCAGACAATGAGAAGGCCATGAAGGCCGTGGAAAGCAAAATTACAGATAAACTTCTGGAAAGATTTCAGAATGATACTAAGGCATTCCGTGTTGACAATGAAATGGAATTTCTAAAAATGATGGAATCCACTAACAGAACCATGGTAATGATGTTGGGAGGAATTGCTGGTATATCCCTGATAGTCGGAGGCATCGGGATTATGAATATCATGTTGGTTTCCGTGACGGAAAGAACGCGTGAAATTGGAATCCGCAAGGCAATTGGGGCGGATTACGCAAATATCATGGTACAGTTTCTCGTAGAGGCAGTTGTTATCAGCCTGATGGGATGCCTAATCGGTATTTTACTTTCCTGGGGGATTGTATCTGCAGTGGATCAGGTGATGAGCCGGTATCATTTTAAACTCTCCCCCAATGTGATCTGGCTGTCCGTTGCATTTTCTGCAACGATCGGAGTTGCCTTTGGCAGCTATCCGGCCAATAAAGCTGCAAAGAAAAAACCGATAGAGGCTTTACGCTTTTCTTAAATTATTTTCGGCAGTGCCCACTAAAAAGAAATCTCTATAAAGCAAGTTTCCGGTTTTATTGACAATAAGCAACTATCTGCTTACAATATATGCAGATAGCTGCTTATTTTACAGAGAGGAATGGAGTAATGGGAAAAGAAAATATAATAGACAGAGAAGATATGCTGGCATTAACCAGACGCATGACGCTGGCAAGAACATCCATGACAAGGATTGCCGGAAGTTATATGGATGCAGAAGGATACATAGACGGGACTTTTAATACTAATTTTTTAAAATTATCGTCTGTAGAAAAGGGGAAAAAACTTACCATTGCAAAAGAAATCCCTTTTTCCAGTACAAATGAAAAATTAAAAAGATACAAATTCCCTGAGGCTTCTACGAAACAGGGAAGCATGCGGCAGCTTCTGCTGGGGATCAAATCCTGCGGGCTTAAGAATGATGCATTGCTGGAAACATTCTATGAATTGATCGGTGAGTCCTATCACTCGGATCATGATTATGCAGTTTTTATATTTCATGACCGATATGATATTCCTGCAAAAGCGGCAGACCACGAAAGATTAGGGGAGTCCGAAGATATATTTGAATATATCATCTGTGCCATTTGTCCTTTGATAGAAGATTACGAGCCAGGAAAGCCGGAGTGCGGGTTTCTGTTTCCGGCCTATTCTGACAGATGCGCAGTATTGAACCACATTGATGTATTTCAGTCAGACCCCGGGCATCCCCACTCGGAAATTCTGGAAATATTGGGTTTATAACCCGTATAAGACGAAGCAGATGTGAATTTAAGTCTTGTAAATAATTTATTAATTTGATATACTCCATATTAATATCGGGTGAGCACCTACCGTATGTGAGGCTATTTTCTTACATGCGGTATTTTTTATCTTGAAGGACAGTCCGTTTATAAGATAAAAAGCCCTTCAGGCGTGAGTTTCACAAGCGAAACTCTATTTTTACTTTAGGAGTAATTACAAATGTACAATGAAAAAAATAAAACAGACAACATAGCACTTACACTAATAAAATTCTGCACACCACTTATTTTAAGCGGTATCTTACAACAGCTATATAATTGGGCAGATGCATTTATAGTTGGAAATATAGCAGGGGAAAATGCGCTGGCGGCAATTGGTTCGACCAGTACGGTCATTAATCTGTTTCTCACAGCAATTACAGGCTTTACACTTGGGCTTTCTATTTTATTTGCACAAAAATACGGTGCCGGAAAAACATCGCATATCGCAAAAATATTATCAGTATTCTCAGTTGTGGCCGGCAGCGCTTTTCTGATTGCCGCAGTAATAGGTATTATAGGTGCGTATCCATTACTTCATATGTTGAACACTACATCGGATACGATTCAAATGGCAAAGGAATATCTGCAGATCATCCTGATTGGAATACCGATTCTTGCTGTATATAACGTTTATGCTTCTGCGCTTCGAGGAATTGGAAACAGCCGTGCTCCTTTTGTGTCTGTATTGTGCTCGTCGGTTATTAATGTGATATTGGATATCATTTTTGTTGGTGCCCTGCATTGGGGCGTTGCAGGTGCGGCAATCGCAACTGTAATTTCCCAGGCCGTTATGACTATATTTATCATCTTATACAGCGTGAAGAAATACTCCTGCCTGTGTTTCTCTATGAAAAGATGGGCTCTGGATCTTTCTGTTCTGAAAGAGGGGCTTCATCTTGGAATACCGCCTATGATTCAGGCCTGTATTGGTTCATTAGGAGGCCTTATACTGCAAAATTTCATGAATGGATTCGGAACACAGACAGTTGCAGCAATTACCACGGCGTATCGTGTGGATACAATGATACTTCTGCCAATTATCAATCTTGGATCCGGAATATCTACAATCGTTGCACAGAATTATGGGGCAGGAAATAGAAAACAGCTTACAAAGATCGTATATGTTGGAACAGCTATGATGCTTTCTATATCTTTATTGCTGACGTGGCTGGTAGTGGAAACCGGCGGACATCTCATTGCCATGTTTGGAGTAAGCCCGGAGGCGACTGAGATTGGAAGAAATTTTTTCCGGAGAATTGCAGCTTTTTATGCTGTTTATGGTATTGCAATGTCTATCCGGGGGTACATAGAAGGGATCGGAGACGTACTGTTTTCAAGCATTGCCGGGATTATTTCTTTGATTTCGCGTATCCTCTTCTCATATGCTTTTGTCAGTCTGTGTGGAAATATGATTATTGCATATGCAGAAGCCGGATCCTGGGGAGTTCTGTTGACACTGTATCTGCTTCGGATCCTGTGGAAGAAACATAAAGTGAGAAAAAAGATGGATGAATTTGCCATCCGTTTCCCAAAGTGACGGATCTCTCACCGAAAAGTCACAGAGATGTAAGCAGATGGTTCTATTATATGGGTAGACTATGAAAAAGGAGGCTCACATAATGGAGTTTTTAAAAATTGAAGATTTATGCAAGGTCTACGGCAAAGGCGAAAATCAGGTGGCTGCACTTGACCATGTTTCACTTACATTCGAAAAGGGGGAGTTTACCGCAATCATTGGTTCTTCCGGCTCGGGTAAATCTACCTTGCTTCATATTATCGCGGGCGTTGATGTGCCCACAGGCGGCAATGTATATTTGGACGGACAGGATGTATATGCCCAGAACAATGAGAAACTGGCCATATTCCGCAGGCGGCAGGTGGGCTTGATTTATCAGTTCCATAACCTGATCCCCACGCTGAATGTGGTCGAAAATATTACGCTTCCGATTTTAATGGATAAAAGACGAGTCAATAAAAAACGGCTGAATGACCTGCTGGATCTACTTGGGCTTCAGGAGCGTAAAACCCATCTGCCAAACCAGCTTTCGGGAGGCCAGCAGCAGCGCGTTGCCATCGGACGCGCTCTGATGAACGCGCCGGCAGTCATGCTGGCCGATGAACCAACGGGCAGTCTGGACAGCCGTAATGGGCATGAGATCATCAAACTACTGAAAGAAAGTAATAAAAAATATGGACAGACTCTGCTTCTTGTCACTCATGACGAAAACATTGCCCTGCTGGCCGACCGTATTATTACGATCGCAGATGGGAAAGTGGTACGGGATGAGAGGCAGGTGGAGCGGTTATGAACATTTTCAATAAAGTTGCTTTCCAGAGCCTGAAAAAGAGCCGGACCCGAACGCTTGTAACAATCATAGGAGTTATTCTGTCAGCCGCAATGATTACGGCAGTCGCCACCTTTGGCATCTCTCTGCTGAACTACATGACAGAGGGGGCGGCCAGTAAATACGGCGGCTGGCAGGCGGCATTTCTGGATGTTGATTCTTCTTTTGCACAGGAACGAATGTCCGACAAGGAAGTGGCAGATTCTGCGGTCTTTGAAAATATCGGATATGCAGAACTTAGCGGCGTAAAAGATTCGAACAAGCCGTATCTTTTTATCGCCGGCTTTTATGAGGAGACATTCGACGCCCTGCCTGTAAACCTGCTTTCAGGAAGACTTCCTGAAAACAGTGGAGAAATTCTTGTTTCAGGAAAAATCCCGGCAAATGGCAACGCGTCCTATGCAGTGGGAGATACGCTTTCCCTTGCTGTGGGAACCCGCACGAATGGAACGGAAAAACTTGGTCAGACTGATCCGTACACAGACAATGAAGCTCTCTTACCGAAAGGGCAGAGAACCTACACAATCGTAGGTGTCTGCCAGACACCCTCCTTTGAGGAAGATAATGCTCCGGGTTACACCCTGATTACAAGAACCGATGCGTCAGACACGGCGGATGATCTTAGTATATTTATCACGCTGAAAAATCCACGCAGGGTCCATGCATACGTGAAGACTGCAGCAGATGGCCATGCCTATATCTTAAATCATAATGTGCTTCGATTCATGGGGCTATCGGATTCCCCATCCGATAAAATATTCAATGCACTGCTGTACTCAGTCGGCATCATTGTAATCGTCATCATCATGATAGGCTCAATTTTTCTGATATATAACTCCTTTAGCATTTCGCTGAACGAACGCATCCAGCAGATAGGGATCCTGGCCTCCGTGGGAGCTACGGCCAAGCAGCTGCGCAATTCCGTGCTCTTTGAGGGGCTTTGTATCGGTGCAGCCGGCATCCCCATAGGGATTCTGGTGGGTACTGGAAGTATTGGACTTGTGATTTCCGTCGTCTCTAAGAATTTCGGAAACATTCTCTATGCAGATGTGCCATTGACCATGCATGTATCTGCCCTGGCAATTGCCGGTGCAGCCGCTGTCAGTCTGCTTACGATTATAATCTCGGCCTACATTCCGGCCAGAAAGGCCGCCGCCATGCCGGTAATGGAATGTATCCGTCAGTCGAATGAAGTAAAAGTAGAATCTAAAGCCATGAAAACTTCAAAACTTGCACAACGCATATACGGCCTGGAGGGAGTACTTGCACTGAAGAATTTCAAAAGAAACAAGAAACGTTATCGCAGCATCGTACTGTCACTTGTTTTAAGTATTGTACTGTTCGTATCAACCAGTGCCTTTGTCGCGAGTTTGAAAAAAGCAGCGGAACAGGCAAAAATGGTTACCAGTTATGACATCGGCTTTGGCACGCAGGATATGGATGACAGTGAAATGCTTGAGCTTTACGACAGACTGAAGAATGTTGGGGGTGTTTATGAGAGCTCCTATCAGGTATTTATGGATTATTCATGTGCCGTCCCGGCAGACACACTTTCAGATGATTACTGGAAATCCGCGGAAGGACGTACCACAGAGCAAACGTTGAATCTGCCAATAGAAATCCAGTTTCTTGACGACAGCACCTATATGAACATCGTCCAGGAACTGGGATTGCCGGCTGAGGAATATGCCGTGCAGAGCGGGAAAATAATCGCCGTTGCAAAAATGCAGAGTGGCCAGGTGGATGAGGTCAGTCAGCTTCCTGATCTGTTCACCAAATCCTCACTGAATGTTTCCGTCACTCCCAAAACAGAGGGCGGAGAAAACATGGAGCAGGGACAAACCATAAATCTTACGTTTGTCTCAACCGTGCCGCCGGATACGCCTCCGATTAATGATACCTACGAATCGCAGCCTTATTTTTTCCAGATAATGGCTCCATGGTCAATGAAGGAGAGGCTTGTACCCCAAGACGGCTCTGCAGAGATCAGGGTCAAAGGCCTCACATTTCAGTCGGAGAATCCTTCGCAGTCGACAGCCGAGATGCAGGCCGTGATTCAGGGTAAAGGAATTACATCCTCGTATATCCTGCTGAATACATCCAAGTCATTTGAGGAAAGCCGTAATTATATCTTTATAGCCAACGTTTTCTCCTAT
Source organism: Clostridium sp. D5 (assembly GCF_000190355.1). Taxonomy (NCBI): domain Bacteria; kingdom Bacillati; phylum Bacillota; class Clostridia; order Eubacteriales; family Clostridiaceae; genus Clostridium; species Clostridium sp. D5. Next base: position 276,539 of record NZ_GL870814.1, read on the forward strand.
ACGTTTATCATTATGATCTCGCTGATTGCGGTTGCCAATGTGTTCAACACTATTTCCACGAATATCAAGCTGCGGCGGCAGGAACTTGCCATGCTTCGTTCCGTGGGGATGTCTGACCGGGATTTCAACAGAATGATGCGGTTCGAGTGTGCGTTCTATGGCTTGAGGGCATTGCTCATCGGTCTTCCCTTAGCGGTGGTTGCCTCCTGGCTGATTCATGAAGGAATCTTTATGGGGGATGTCGATTTTATTCTTCCATGGAGCAGCATTGGGATCAGTGTGTTCAGTGTGCTTCTTGTTATATTTGTTACGATGATGTATGCCGTAAGCAAACTCAAAAGAGAGAATATCATAGATGCTCTCCGGGATGACATGACTTAAAATACCATAGGCTCCGGTAATTAGAGTGAGAAATATGGGATAAAGTGAAAAATGAAATCATTCGTATTCTTTCGATTGACAATAATGAGGTACCTTATTATAATTAATAGGTACCTCATTATTTTATCTGTCTCAATATAATATTTTTAGAACAGCAGGAGCAGTAATATGAGTATAAAAGACGAAGAAATTGTTGAACTTTTTTTTGATGTAACCAAATTGAACCGCAGCGTTTCAGAAACCCGTTTTGGGAATATGAATCCATTTAAAGGGCAGTGCCGCTGCCTGTTTGTCCTGGAGGCGGTTGAGACAAGCAGCCAGAGGGAGCTGGCAGATATTCTCCACATACGTCCGGCCTCGGTGAGCGAGATTCTGCTGAAGCTGGAGCAAAAGGGGTTTGTCCGGCGTACTGCATCCGGGAAGGATAAACGGATCATCCTGGTTTCACTTACGGAAGCCGGAAAAGAGCAGGCAGTTAAAATACGGAAAGACAGGGCAAAAGCACATCGTGAGATGGTATCCGTTCTGTCACCGGAAGAAAAAGAAGCTTTTTACAGAGCACTTGAAAAAATAAAAGATTATTATATAACAGAAGAGGAACGAAATGATACAGAGCATGAATCTCACCGATAAAAAACGAACGTTGATATTTACAAGTATTGTAATCAGCTGTATTGCATCGTCCATGCTGGCAACCGCTTTGACGACTGCTTTGCCGGCAATCATCAGCGATCTGGATATCACCATCACTACAGGGCAGTGGCTTACAAGCGGCTATTCCCTGGCTATGGGAATTATGATGCCTTTAACAGCCTTTTTGATTACAAGATTCCCGACCAGGAACTTATATTTAACGGGCCTGCTCCTGTCTATTTTAGGAATGGCGCTCAACGTGTTTGCACCAACCTTTTCAATCATGATGATTGCAAGAGTTCTGCAGGCCTGCGGAAACGGTATTCTTACGGCTATGGCACAGGTTATCATTCTGACAATTTACCCGCTGGAGAAACGCGGGACAGCGATGGGGTGGTATGGTTTGTCGGTAAGTGCGGCCCCTGTCATAGCCCCTACTTTAGCAGGAATCGTTGTCGATAGCATCGGCTGGAAAGCGATATTTTATATTGCAATCGCCATAATGATGTTTTCTTTCATCTGGGCGCTCTGCGTATTTGACAACGTACTGGAGACGGCTAAGATGAAGTTTGATATTGCCTCATTTGTACTCAGCGTCCTTGCTTTTGGGGGAATTACATTAGGTGTGGGCAATATCGGCAGTTATCGTTTCGTGAGTCCGCAGATTCTGCCGGCCCTGACCGTTGGCTGTATCGGAGTTGGTTTATTTATATACAGACAGCTGCATCTTGAACAGCCGTTTCTGGAACTGCGTGTGCTGAAAAATAAAGATTACACAATGAGTGTACTGGGCAGCATGCTGCTTTACTTCGTTATGATGGGATCCACGGTAATTATGCCTTTATATATACAATCAGTTCTTGGAAAATCTGCTACAATTTCGGGTCTGGTTGTACTGCCCGGCTCGGTGGTCATGTCGATTATCAGCCCACTTGCGGGCAGAATCCTGGATAAGACAGGAATGAAGCAGCTTTTTATTGCGGGAGCTGTCTGTATGCTTGTCAGTAATTTAGGAATGTTCTTTATAAATATGAATACGCCGGTATGGACTGCGGCAGTATTAAATTCTCTGCGCAATCTGTCCATCGGATGTCTTATGATGCCTCTCGTAACCTGGGGCACAAGTAATAGAGTAGGGAAATAATGGCTAGCATTATTTCCCTCTCATTGAACCGTACGTACGGGTCTCGTATACGGCTCTACAACTTATATTCCAACTTATCTTAGATAATAATTTAAAGGATTGAGCAAACCAGCTCCGTCCTTTATTTTTGTTTCAAGCACCATTGGGCTAATGATAAAATTAACTACGTTCATTCCACTCTGTCTGTACCATCCAAGTCTTGAGTTTGCAACTTTATAGATTGATTCATGGTCGAATCCACATTCATATTTTCTATTCATATAG
>NZ_GL870814.1:279902-327975 GCF_000190355.1 Clostridium sp. D5
CGGTTATACGTTTACCTTTCGGGCTTTGGTTTGATGTGCAACCTTACCCACCTCATCGCCTTATCAAGTTTCTGTTCGTAGGCTCGTGAACTTTGCTATGCGCTTCCTTCATCCACATCATTACTGATGCCAACTTGCGCTCCGCTACACTTGGCGGTAAATACCCGTGACTAGACTTTCACTAGCTAGATTAGTGCCATGCCTGGCACACACATAAAACAGGAGCTGACAGCACACGGGACAGCCCTTTTGACATCGCTTCGGACAATTGCAGGAGCAATTGGGTCGGCCGTGTTTGTAGGCATTATGAATACAGTAGGGAAGAACACTGTGAGCACCTATGGTGAACAGGCCCCCATGTTCGGCGTTAAGATCGCATTCCTCTGCATGGGCGGTTCTACTTTGATTTTACTAAGCCTTGCGGTATTCGGTATCAAAGGGAAGGGGAAAAAGTAAGTCCTGGAGGCATACTTTTTATGGAGTTGGTATTTAAAAGGAAATAAAATATCCACAAAACATATTGACATTTTTGAATATGAAGCATATACTATGATATATCGAAATAAATGAATGTGAGGTGGTAGAGATGAGAGAGCATACGAAAGATGCCATGGTTTTTAAAGCCTTTTGTGATGTGAACCGTTTGCAGATATTGGAGATGCTGCGTACTGGTGAGAAGTGTGCCTGCAAATTGTTGGAGGAATTGCATATCAGCCAGTCCACGTTATCCCACCACATGAAGATACTTTGTGAATCGGGTATTGTTACTGGCCGAAAGGAAGGGAAATGGACCCATTATTCCATTCAGCCACAGGGAGCGGAGTATGCAGGTGAATTGCTTAAGATACTGACATCAACGAATCATGTTGCGGAAAACACAGATTGTTGTAAAGGATAAATAAGCCATCGGAGGATGGCTTTTTATAAGATGGACACATCGAAAAAAATGAATGTATTTGTCCAACTAAAAAAGGGAGGGTTTGCTATGCAGGTGTTAGAGAATATCTGGCTGTTTTTCCAGGACCAGATTTTGGGGATGAAGTGGATGAATGTCCTGATTGGCAATGGGTTAAGTGCCGTAGGGATTGATATGGAGTCTAAAGTGAGTGGCATGCTCCAGTTTTTTATTTATGATACGATTAAGATTTTCATCCTGCTGTCTGTTTTGATCTTTCTTATTTCTTATATCCAAAGTTTCTTTCCACCGGAAAGAAGTAAGCAGATATTGGGGAGGTTTCATGGAATCTGGGCGAATATTTTAGGCGCGCTGTTGGGAACCGTCACTCCGTTCTGCTCCTGTTCTTCGATACCGATTTTTATGGGATTTACCAGTGCGGGACTGCCGCTTGGTGTTACTTTTTCCTTTTTGATTTCATCTCCTATGGTGGATCTTGGTTCACTGGTTCTGCTGATGAGCATATTTGGCGGTAAGATTGCGGTTGCTTACGTAATTGTAGGATTAGTAATTGCTGTTGTTGGCGGTACGATGATTGAAAAGTTCCATATGGAGGACCAGGTACAGGATTTTATCCGTCAGGCAGGCAATGTGGATTCGGATTCGCCGGAATTGACAGTAAGAGATCGGATGAATTTTGGGAAGGAGCAGGTGGTTTCCACAGTTAAAAAGGTTGCGCCCTATATTTTTGTAGGTGTAGGTATTGGGGCGGCTATTCATAATTTGATTCCGGAAGCATGGATTCAGAGTGTTTTAGGCGGGGATAATTTTTATTCGGTTCCTCTTGCAACAATTGTAGGTGTTCCTATGTATGCCGATATTTTTGGAACAATTCCGGTTGCGGAAAGTTTGCTGGCGAAGGGGGCAGGGCTTGGAACAATTCTGTCATTTATGATGGCCGTTACTACATTGTCCCTTCCATCTATGATTATGCTTGGTAAGGCCGTGAAGCCGAAGCTAATGGCAACTTTCGTGGGAATCGTAACGGTTGGTATCATTGTTGTTGGTTACTTGTTTAATGCATTTGCATTTCTATTTATATAAACGGAACGAAGGAGGAATGATAAATGGCAGCGGTGCAAAGCAACAGATTCTACGCTTTTAGAGGCGGTGAAGGAACTGACTCCGGTTTTGGAGACTCTGGGATTTCGGATCTCTGTTGAGATGAAATAATCAGGGTACAGGGGGAATAATTGGGAAACGATATTGCAAACAAAAAAATGTGAGGAGAATATGATATGGGATTATTTAGCAAGAAGAAAGAAAAGGCAGAAGGCTGCTGCTGCGGAGGAAACTGTGATGCGCAGAGCATGGCAAAGGCAAAGGAAGCACAGAAAGAGGGCGCGTCCGTTAAGGTTTTAGGGACCGGTTGTGCCAAATGCAATCAGCTGGAAGCCAACGTAAAAGCTGCTTTGGAGGAACTGGGAATGGATTCTACGATTGACCATGTTACGGATTTTACACAGATTGCGGCATATGGGGTGATGTCAACACCGGCCCTTGTTGTGGATGGAAAAGCCGTTGCTTATGGTAAAGTGTTGAAAAAGGATGAGATAGTTAAGCTCCTGCAGAAAGTAAGAGGATGATAGCAGAAAGATGGAGGTTTCGGTATGAGCAAAGAATGGTATCCGGTCATTGATTACGATGAATGTGCAGGGTGTATGACATGTAATGATATGTGCAGGCACGGGGTATATAAATCGAACCCTGAGATAAGAAAGCCTAAAGTTGCTTTTATCTGCGTGCATAATTCCTGCCGGAGTCAGATTGCAGAGGCTTTGGGTAAGAAGATGGCTTCGGATGTATTTGAGAGCTTTTCTGCAGGGACGGAATTGAAGGACCATATCAATCCTGATGCAGTACGGCTGGTGAAAGAAGTTTATGGAATTGATATGGAGAAGGAGCAATGTAATAAGCTGATTTCTGATATTCCGCAGCCGGATGTGGTGGTTTTTATGGGGTGTAATGTAAGCTGTCCGAATATTCCGTCTCAATATACCGAGAACTGGGGGCTTGATGATCCGTCCGGAAAAGGCGATGAGGATTTTCTGGTGACGATTCATTTGATTGAAGAAAACATCCTGAAACTAAGGCAAAAATTAATACGTTAATGGCTGGGCTTAAGGAACAATCTGGAGATAACTGCCTTAGGTATGGTGAATGAAACATAGTCGGATTATTACTTCGATTTTAGACATTATGAAGATAATGTCTAAAATCGGAGTTTTTTCTTTAAAAGGGAATAATAATAATAAAGAAGATTACAAATTGTATTTGACTTTCCTAACTGTAATTAGTATACTTACAGTTAAGAGGTAAGAATATAACAAAAAGGCGGTGGAAATGTGGACAAAAAAGTGACTCATAAACAGATGGCTGCGAAGAGGGCGGCTTCTTATAGCAAAAATCACGCAGGTCATTTTACTGACGGATATATCGGGACATATTATTCAGAGGGGAGCAGAGGAATATATCGTTTTTCTTTTGATGATGAGAGCGGGGAGATGACAGCACCGGAACTTTTTTATGAGGCAAAGAATTCCAAATGGGTATCTTTATGCGATAACTGGATGGTCATTCCTGATGAAAAGGAAGGAAGGGCCGGAACCTGTTTTCTTGAGCTGTCTCACGGAACAATAAAGAAATGCGCCGGAGAAGTGCTCATGGAAAACCAGACGCCTTGTTACATCAAACAGGATGGAAACTTTGTCTATACAGCCAATTACCATGAAGGGACGGTTATGGTCTATCATATAGCAGAAGGAAAACCTTCGGTTGTGAAAAGGATTGAGAATGGGGAAGGAGCCGGCTGCCACCAGATCCTGCTGCATGACTCCTGTGTAATGGTGCCATGCCTTACCCAGGACCGAATCCGGCTGTTCAGCAAAGAGCAGAAATTTGTTCCGGCGGGGGAGATCCATTTTCCAAAGGGCAGCGGTCCAAGACATGGTGTTTTCAATCGGGCACACACAAGACTTTATGTAGTGAGCGAATGGAGCAATGAACTTTTTATATTTAAAGTTCGCGGCAGAGAGTTTCTGCTTGAGCAGACAATCTCTGTTCTTCCAGGAGAAGAGAAGATGGGGGGCTATTCTGAAAAGGCTGCAGCAGCGGCAATCCGGCTGACGAAGGATGAACGATTTCTATATATCTCTGTGCGCGAAAGAGATCTGCTGGCTGTAATAGATGTAAGTCATGACAAAGCAGCTGTCATTCAGCTTGCATCCTGCGAAGGAAAGCATCCGCGTGACTTTATTTTAAGCAAAAATGAAAAGTTCATGGTTGTGGCAAACCGCCGGGAAGGTGGAATTGTAAGTATCGGGCGGGACAGTGAAACAGGAAAACTAAAAGAGGTGCAAAGCCGTATAAAGATGCCGGAAGCGGTAGCGCTTGTACTGGCATAACAACGATAACTTAAAGGAGGTATTTCGATGAAGAGAACAGAAATAGGGGTCATTGGACTTGCAGTTATGGGGAGAAGCCTTGCTCTGAATATGGCTGACCATGGGTTTATGGTAGGGGGATACAACCGGAGCCGGGAAGTGACGGAGGAACTTCTCAGGGAGCATCCTCATGAGAATTTTATTCCCTTTTACGATATGAAAGAGCTTGTGGAATCACAGGAACGACCGAGAAAATTTCTGATCATGGTAAAGGCTGGGAAACCTGTAGATATGGTGATCGAACAGCTTCTTCCGTTTCTTGAGGAAGGAGATATGATTCTGGATGGCGGAAACTCTTTCTTTGAAGATACAAGAGGGCGTGAAAAAAGCCTGAGGGAAAAAGGAATCTTTTATTTTGGAACAGGTGTTTCCGGAGGAGAGAAGGGAGCTCGTTTTGGTCCTGCTATCATGCCGGGAGGGGACAGGGAAGCGTACCGCCATATCGCACCGATTCTGGAAGCAATTGCAGCAAAAGCACAGGGTGAACCATGCTGTGCCTACATGGGGCCGGACGGAGCGGGACATTATGTAAAAATGGTACACAATGGGATTGAATATGCGGATATGCAGCTGATTGCGGAATCTTATCTGCTCCTTAAATACGCAGGCGGATTTACAAATGAGGAGCTGGCAGATACATTTGCAGAGTGGAACGAAGGCGAACTGAGGAGTTATCTGATTGAAATAACAGCAGGTATCTTCCGCGAAAAAGATGATCTTACAGATGGAGAACTGGTAGATTATATTCTGGACAGTGCAGGACAGAAAGGAACCGGGCGCTGGACCAGCCTGGAATCTTTGAAACAGGGAGTCAATGTTTCGATGATCACAGCAGCATGCAATGCCAGAATTATGTCCAACCACATTGATGAGAGAAAGACGGCCAAAGAGCTGTTTGAGAGTCCAGAACCAACGCTTGCTCCAGACAAAGCAGTATTTAAAGAAAATGTGAGAGAAGGACTTTACACAGCCAAAATTGCAGCATATGCACAGGGATTTGACCTGCTTTCCCATGCATCCAAAGAATATGGATGGGATCTGGATTATGGCAGGATTGCAGCGATTTTCCGCGCCGGCTGCATCATACAGGCGCAATTTCTGGATGATATTACAAGAGCATTTGAAAAAAATGGAGAGCTTAAGAATCTGATGATGGATTCTTTCTTCATGGAAGGCGTAAACCGTGGCCAGAAGAGTCTCAGAGATATCATGAGCATGGGAATTCAGAACGGAATTCCACTTCCTGCAATGAGCCAGGCGGTGTCATATATCGACGCATTCAGAGGAATGCCTGTCGGAGCCAACCTTATTCAGGCACAGAGGGACTGCTTTGGGGCACATACCTACGAGCGGACAGACAGGGGAGGAATCTTCCATCACGATTGGAGGTTTTAATATGTGTAAAGAACAGATTTTTACGATCTTTGGAGGTACTGGAGATTTGACATTCCGGAAACTGATACCGGCATTTTACAATATGGAAGCTTCCCAAAATGAAGCCTTCTGCACACGGATTATCATTATCGGAAGACGAGAGTACACGAACGGAGAATATCGGGAGATGGCCCGCGGATGGGTAGAAAAATTCGCGAGACTCGGATATAAAGAAGAGATTTACGACAGACTTGCTGAGAAAATCATTTACTACCGCATGGATTTCACCGATGAGTTGGCATATGCGGGTCTGGATGCATTTTACCGTAGTATAGGTGATATGGAGCTGGAGCATATTTTTTATTTTGCAGTAGCTCCCCGGTTCTTTGAAAATATTGTAAAGGGCCTTCAGATGGTATCCGGCGCCGAGACCGGCAAGGTCGTCATCGAGAAACCTTTTGGGGAAAATCTCGTGGCAGCGGCAAGTTTAAATGATACGATGGAGAAATTTTTCAAACCGGACCATATCTATAGAATTGACCATTACCTAGGAAAAGAGATGGTCAGAAATATTCAGACCATCCGCTTTGCAAATCCCATCTTCAGTAATGTATGGGATGCACGCCACATAGACTGCATTCAGATTTCCGCGCTGGAAGAGGTGGGTGTAGAAACAAGAGGCGGATATTATGATCACAGCGGAGCACTGAAGGATATGATGCAGAATCATCTCTTCCAGATACTCACCATTGTAGCAATGGAGCGGCCGGAGGGATCTGCCGTGGAGGATATGCACAGGGAGCAGATGAAAGTTCTGAAGGCCCTCCGCATGCCCGAAGAAGTGAGAGAAAACGTTGTTCTTGGGCAGTATGACGGGTACCGAAGTGAACCCGCTATTGACGAAAACTCAATCACCGAGACATACGCAGCAGTCCGGCTGATGGTCGAAAATGAGAGATGGAAAGGAATGCCATTCTATGTCCGCACAGGAAAAAAGCTTGGAAAACGGGAGATGCAGGTCGCAGTCGTCTTCAAAAGCCCTGTGCCGGAAGTGGAACCTGATATATTGAACATCAAAATACAGCCGACAGAAGGGGTATATCTCCAGTTTAATATAAAGAAACCCGGAGAGTCAGAAGAAGTGGTTCAGGCAAAAATGGATTTCTGTCAGAATTGTTCCTTTATCAATCAGATGAATACTCCTGAGGCATATGAGCGGCTGATTGGCGCATGTATCCGTGGTGAGCGTGCCTGGTTCTCACAGTGGGATCAGATTGAAACAAGCTGGAAGTATGTGGATACTATCAGGGACCAGTATCACCAGAATGGACTACCGGTTCATTCATACCGCCAGGGAAGCACGGGGCCGGAAGCGGCAGATCAGCTGCTTGGCGAACATGGACACGTATGGTTTGAATAAAGTGATACCTTTCCAGGCAGAAAGAAGTCTAAGGTTCCCGCAGCTTCACAGCCCCCGCAGCCTGCCTGCGCCGGTTCTCATCAATAGCCGCATAATGTTTCTTCGTGGTATTAACATCCTTATGGCCTAAAACATCTGCCACAAGATAAATATCCCCGGTTTCCTTGTAGAGGGCGGTACCATAGGTACTGCGAAGCTTATGCGGCGTAATTTTCTTGTTCGGCGTAATCTGGCGTGCATACTTTTTCACCATATTCTCAACCGCCTGCACGCCAATCCGTTTGCGCTGGGTTGAAAGAAATAATGCATTTTCATGGCCGGGCAGGGGAGCAGTAGACTTCCTTGTTGTATACAGATACATCTTTAAGGCATTCTCAACCTCTTCACCAAAGTAAACAACCATTTCATTCCCGCCTTTTCGAGTAACTTTAACTCCATTATTCTTAAAGTCCACGTCCTGAATATCCAGCCCCACACATTCAGATACTCGAATACCTGTTCCCAAAAGCAATGTTAAGATTGCCAGATCCCTGTTTTTAGTTTTTTCAAAGTATACTTTACGCTGACCGGTCAGGTCATCGCCGCCGTGTTCAACGTATTCCAGAAGACTGGCCACTTCATCCGTGTCCAGGCGTATAATCGCTTTATCATGAAGCTTGGGCATATCTACGAGTAATGTTGGATTTTTCTCAATTACCTGATGTTTAAAGAAATAGGCATAGAAGCTCCGCAGAGCAGACATCTTGCGCGCCAGGCCTTTTTCTGTATTCGTTATCTGTTTATCCTCAGAACCTTTGTAAACCTTCAGATATTCCTGATATTCCTCAATATCAACCGGCTCGATCCGTTCCAGATCCTTCACGGTAAACTGATCCACTGTATAGTTCTTATAAACCGGATTATTTTCCATTAAAAAATGAAAGAAAATCCGGATATCATAGGCATAAGAAATACGCGTTTTAGCAGAACTTTTAGGTTCAATTGCGCGGAAATAATCCTTTGCAAAAGGCGGCATCGTCTTTAGGATTTCTCTGAGGCGCAATGTATTATCAATGTAAGTCTGTTCATGATATGTTTTAGGATCCTTTGCGGACATTTAAGAATTCCCCCTTAATAAATATATGTAAAAGGCCCGAAAAGCCTTGCAGTTGAGCTAATTATAGCATATCTGAATTACTCTGTCCATATCTATTGGAAAAATCGGTATTTGTCGTATAGATCTATTTCTCTTCTATCCAGACTCATTTACTGTTTTTAACAATGACCCATGTATAGAAGGCATATAAAAATCTTTTCTTGTTGCTTTTTTACGCTCCGTCCGGTACAATATAAACAATTAATTTTGAAACCGAAGTAGTTTCTAACTCCGCCCTATTGACAACAGAACCTTTACCGAGATGCTTATCCATGGCTGCTACCATAGATTTACAAATTGGCATTATATTTGATCTCTAATTGTCAGTAATTTATTCTTTCGCAGGTAGAACTTCGTATAGGAGTACAATCACATGAAAAATAAGCAAAGAACGTGGACGGAATTTCTCTATGGGAAATCCATTGAACGGTGTTCCGCAGAGGTGTCTGTGAAAAACACGAACAATCTCAGGGCGTTTTCTGTTTTAGGCATTACAATGATGTCCATTGCCATTGCATTTGGCTGGATTATGCGTGATATTTTCACATTCAATACAGAGTTTCTTATTATGTGGGCATATTTTATAATTATGTATCTTGTAATAAGATTTTCGGGAATATATTTTAAAAATGCTACAAAAGCCTTTTACCTGTGGTTAATTCCTGTTATGGCAATGGGGATTATCATAGGTACTTTTGGAGACCCGGCGCAGCCATCAATAACGATTATGGTATTTCTGTGTGTACTGCCAATGTTTATTTTAGATAAGCCCTGGAGGATTATTCTGTTCATTCTTTCAAACGCAGCCATTTATACTGTATGCTGCTATGTATCAAAGACGATAGAGATGTTTATAGCGGATATGATCGATCTGGTGCTATTCACTGTACTTGGACTTGGTGTTAATTGCTTAATTCTGCGAGACCGGATTGATAATGTAGAATATGCGATGGAAATGAAAATCATGGCAGAGACTGATGTTTTAACGGAACTTTACAATCGTCGTGCCGGTGAGGAACGAATCAGACTTTTGATAAACCATTTCAAAATGGGGATGTTTTTATTGATTGATCTGGACAACTTTAAGGATATTAATGATATATACGGGCATGCAAATGGAGATATGGTACTTAAAACCATCGCCGCTTGCTTAAAACAGTCATTTCGGGAAAATGATGTGGTTATGCGTTTCGGCGGGGACGAATTCATGGTGTTTTCGCAAAACTTAAAAGATCAGGAGAACGCTAAAAAATGTATCGATCGTATGATGCTTAAAATTTCTGATCTTACTATTCCAGATATCCCGGATTATCGTTTTTCTGTCAGTGTCGGTGTTACATTTACTAATTCTAAAGATAGAAAAACATTTGAAACAGCGTACCAAGAAAGCGATGAAGCACTCTATGCTGCAAAGCGAAAAGGTAAAAATTCTTATTCTTTTTTTGGAGAATGAACATAAATAATAGACAAATGAATATATAAGAACATCTCTTTATTTTAAATGACCGCAAGGAGAACCAGGATGAAACGGAAAGTAAGGAATAACTCGTTATTTTTTGTTAAGATATACAGAAGGACATTTTTGATTTTCTCACTTATTTGTGCATTGATTGCCGTATTCAGTTTTCAATATTACCGCAATCTCTCATCCACGATACAGGAAGAAAGTGAACAGTATCTGCAGGAGATTTCCCGGCGTATCGGTGAAAATATAGACCGCACAGTCAGCAATACCTATTCCCTCCTGCACACTATGGCTGCTTCCCTTGAATACTCTGGCATTGATGAGATACAGCCTGCAAACGAACTTCTCCAGCAGCAGAAAAAAGGGTTAAACTACGAGCAGGTTTTTCTTATCAACGAGGATGGTACAGCGCATGATTTGAGTGATACACAGACTTTTCTGACCCTTGATAAGAATGTGCGGAATTCGCTGCTTAATGGGCTTGACGCTATGTCTACTGAACAGTATATACAAAATAAGGAGTATATCCTGTTTTCCGTGCCGCTTAACAATGTAAAAATTGACAATGAAAATGTCATTGCCCTTGCAGTGAGTTATGACCCGTCATCTTTTGACCAGGTACTTTCAATGAGCGCTTTTAACGACCAGTCCTATTCACAAATAGTAAACAAGAATGGTACAGTTATTGTGCGCTCTTCATCTCCTCATGCTTTCAAGAGCGGCTATAACATATTTTCAACATTGCAAAATGCCGATATCACGGCTCAAAAAAAATTGAGTGATGTGATTCAGGAAATCTCAACCTCAACTTCCGGACAGATCAGCTTTAATCTTGACGGAAAAGAAACATATATGATATACACTCCTGTCTCTACAAATGACTGGTACCTGCTGTCGTTTGTACCAGAGGATGTTGTAAATAAAAAGTCCAATCTTCTGCTGAAATCAACCTTGATTATTTGTGGTATGATAGCCGTTGCTTTTGCAGGATTGTCGGCATCACTGTTTTATATATTTAACAATCATAAACGCAAGCTGGAACAGATTGCATATGTTGATGAAGTAACCGGAGGCAATACAATTCAGCGGTTCTACGAGTCGGCAGCTAACCTGCTGTCTGAACACCCTAATAAACATTATGCGTTGGTGTATACCAATATCATCAAATTCAAGATATTAAATGATGAACTTGGCCGTATCAACTGCGATTCCATCCTAAGATTTATCAGTGAATTTCTTTGCAGTAAAATTTCGGAATATGAAGTTATCGGCAGGCAGTTCGCGGATAATTTCTGTATGCTGATTGAGTTTAATGACGAAGGCGACCTGCTAAGTAGATTTGGACAATGGTGCACAGAGGTGGAAGAAACCGCTGTGGAACAAAAGAAGCCCTGGAAACTGCCGCAAATGGAATTTGGTATATATGTCATTGAAAACACTACTACTTCCTTCCCGCAGATGATTGACAGGGCAAAACTTGCCCTTCGTGAAACGCCGCATACAATAGATAATAAACTGCGCTGTGCTTTCTATAACGATGCAGTACGCCGGCAGATGCTGCGTGAAAAAGAGCTGGAAGACAGAATGGAACCCGCCCTTAAAGATAACGAATTTATGGTGTTTCTGCAGCCCAAATATCGTCTTCCCGAAGAAAAGATCGGCGGTGCTGAAGCACTTGTAAGGTGGAAAAGCCCCAATGAAGGCATGATTTACCCGGATGAATTTATACCTCTGTTTGAGAAAAACGGATTTATCATCCGACTGGATCTGTTTGTATTTGAAACAGTATGTTCTACCTTAAGACGCTGGATTGATAATGGTATAGATCCTATAAGAGTTTCGATAAACTGTTCCCGCCTGCATTTTAAGGACAAGAACTTTATCTTTGAATATTGCCGGATTGCCGATAACTACAACATAGACCGCTCACTCATCGAAATCGAAGTAACCGAAGGCATGATATTTGATAATGACACCAGCTTTATTGATATTATCCGCAATATTAAGGAGACAGGATTTAAATGTTCAATGGATGATTTCGGAAGTGGCTATTCATCCCTGAATTTGATAAAAAACCTCCCTGTAGATGTGCTAAAACTGGATAAGATATTTTTCCATGGAAATGACATTGACATGAGCCGCACAGAAGCTGTTGTAACTAATATAATCAGAATGGCAAAGGCTTTGTCACTGGAGACTGTTGCGGAAGGTGTTGAGGAGCGCAGTCAGGTGGATATGCTGAAACGTGTAAATTGTGACTTTATTCAAGGTTATGTATTTGCAAAACCAATGGATATCCCCTCATTCGAAAAGCTGCTGCATGATGACAGGGAAAAAAGTCAGGAAGGCTGATTATGAAGATAGGTAAAAGGAATAAATATATACTTTGCTGTGTAATAATTGCCGCATTGATAATAGCTATAGTATTATCCCTGTCCCTGCGAAAAAAGGATATAACGGATAGCGGCGATGTTTTAACTCAAAAGCCTTCTGCCGAAGGAAAAACTACCATTAGTGTGCTGGTAAAATATGCATTTTCCATTAGCAGATTCGAGGAAGCACTTGAAGCACGCTTTCCCAACGTTAACCTGGTTCAAGTGGGTAACTACACTCGTGATATGGGAATTGATGAATACGCTGCACGTCTTGAACATGATGATATTCCAGATATTGTCATGACATGGCCTCTTAATGTGGGCGAAGAATACTGGAGTGAAACCCTGCTCGATCTTTCCGGCATGGAGTTTACAAATCGGTATAACACATCTGTGCTCAATGATATTTCAAGAGATGGAAAGCTGTATTATCTGCCGGGTCCTGCTCAGGTGCGCGGTATTGTATATAATAAGACCCTGTTTCAGGAGAACGGTTGGGAAGTTCCAACTGATTATAATGGTTTTGTTGAGTTGTGCAGGACTATTGAGCAAAGTGGTATTCGTTCAATTCAACTTGGATTTAAAAATAGTGAGGTGCTTGATACCGCATTTACTGGTTATAACTTCGGCAGCTATTTCAGCACCCCAAAGGACTTGCAGTGGATCGACAGCTATAATCAGGGAAATGGCA
Organism: Clostridium sp. D5; assembly: GCF_000190355.1. Taxonomy (NCBI): domain Bacteria; kingdom Bacillati; phylum Bacillota; class Clostridia; order Eubacteriales; family Clostridiaceae; genus Clostridium; species Clostridium sp. D5. The sequence continues at coordinate 292,761 of NZ_GL870814.1, forward strand.
GCTTTGGCGAGCATTTCAGTGGCGCACTTGACGTATTTATGCAAATGGCAGATGCAGGGGTTTGGAAAAAGTCTGATTTGGACATCGACTATTCCGATCGTGAAAAGATGCTATTTACACGGCAGTGTGCTATGGTGGAAGATTCCGCATTAATGGCAAAAATGGGATACCAGCAAACAGGAACAACCGATGAATTCGCGCTGATGCCGTTTTTCAATCCCTACGATGAAGGCGATTGGGCCCGCCTGTATATGGTTTGCTATATTGGTCTGAATAAGCAGTTAGCCGAACCGGAAAACAAGGACAAATATGATATAGTCATGGAAATTATGAATTACATATCCACTCCTGATGGACAACAGGCTCTCACAGCGGATACAGACGGCATGTTCTCAAGCCTTATAGGGTTTGAACAGAACATCCCGTCCGAGATGGATGCGCTTGTTCCAGCACTTAGTAATGGGCGGTATGCAGTGTTTCCTACCCTGAAAAATTCACAGCAGGCTTTGCGTACAGGACTTGCAGGCCTTCTTGACGGCACTCTGACCAAAGAAGACGTAATTACCATGGTAGACAAGCAGAACGTCAATCCGCCTGCGCCTGCAGCAGCGTTGGTATTGGGCAGTGCAAGCGAGGATTTCACACTCACTGAGACCGGCAATTTTGTTGCAGATACAATGAAGGAATGGGGAGACAGCGAGTTTGCTCTGTTTTTAGATAATGGTAAGGACGGTAAATATAATGGCAAGGGTGTCAGCGGTCGGATCTATGGTGGTGATATAACACTTACTGATATAAACCGTATTATGCCTGATTTAAAATCCAACGATAACGGGGCGTTGTGGAAGGCCACTATCACAGGCGAAAATCTTCTTAAAACACTGGAATACTCGATCAGCGTTGAGAACAACCAAAAGGGGTGGTTTTACTATATATCCGGACTTAAAATGAAATTCGACCCAACTGCAGAGCCTGGTAACCGGGTGAAAAAGATTACTGCGTCAGATGGCACCGAAATCGACCCAGAACGCATTTATACGATTACTGTAACTGAAGGCTCAGTGCCGGAAGAATACCTTGAAACTTGTGAAAAATCCAATATTTTATCGTATGACGTTGTATCCAAAGCCGTTGAATCTGCCGCTCTCCTCTCTCCTGTCCGCGACGGGCGATTGGTTTTCGTTCATGGTATGAGATAAATAAACGAGACAGTCTGCGGGGTGTTCTGCAGACTGTCTCTGGGTGAGTTTATATATCAATACATAGGGATGTATATTGATACCTTTATCTATATAACAGTAAATAGTAAATTGATCCTTCTATAATAACTTCTGTCACTCAGCTTTGTTTATCCAGCGGCCTGTCAGACTTTCTTTCACCAGTCTGTTTATTCCTGGCTATTGAACTCCGTGTCGTTATAGGCAATCATGATATTCTGGCCCGCCTGAATATCATCTGTGCTGAGTGAGTTCATCTCTTTTAATACCATGACGTATTCTGTAACTGATTTGTAGTCTTCTGTAATATATTCTTCAGCGATATCCCATAAAGTATCTCCCGGCTGAATCTCAATACTCTTAAAATACTTAAAGTTAACAGGTTCCTCTGTACGGCTGCCGTGTGCTGAAATCAAAAGATTTCCGAACAAAGTGCATGCTCCAAATATAAAAAATACTGCTGTGATACATAATACCAGGATTCTCTTATGATCTACCGTGCGCTTCTCAGTTACACATACCATTGAACGATTTCTTTCTCTCCTCATCTGCGGCTCCCCCCGTTATAACTCTCTTTTGATTAATTTATTCCCTCTCGTTATGCTGTATCGAACATTTGTTCTTCATGCCTTAAATTATATAACACGAACAAATGTTTGTCAATACTGTTTTGCTGTTTTTCGAACATATTTTCGCAACAAGTGTTTGCTTTTTAATTTTAACTATGGTACTATGTTTATAGAATGAGTTGAGCTGTCGGGTTTAACGGATTAAGGAGGGTTATATGTCACAGGGTAAGATCAGCAAAAAGCAGCTGGAGATATTAGAATACATAAAATCACAGATATTAGAACGGGGATTCCCCCCTGCTGTACGCGAGATTTGTGAGGCTGTTAATTTAAAGTCTACTTCATCCGTACATTCTCATCTTGAGACATTGGAGAAGAACGGATATATAAGGCGTGATCCAACGAAGCCCAGAGCCATAGAGATATTAGATGATACATTCAACCTGACCAGACGCGAGGTGGTGAATGTTCCGCTTGTCGGCCGTGTAGCCGCAGGGGAGCCGCTGCTGGCCCAGGAGAACATTGAGAACTACTTCCCGATCCCCATGGAATTCATGCCGAACAAGCAGACCTTTATGCTGACTGTAAAGGGCGAAAGTATGATCAACGCAGGAATTCTGGACGGCGACATGGTACTCGTAGAACAGGAACATACCGCATCCAACGGTGATATGGTAGTTGCACTTGTAGAAGACGGGGCCACCGTCAAGACCTTCTACAAAGAAGAAGGCGTATACCGTCTCCAGCCTGAAAACGACTACATGGAGCCTATCATAGTAAAAGAAGTCTCAATTCTTGGAAAGGTTATCGGAGTCTTCCGCTTTTTCTAAAAGCATATCCTGAGCGGGGATATCTTTATAACGCCAGACTAATTAAACAAAGGCAATATCAAATAAAGACACGCAGCCTCAAGGCTGCATGTCTTTATCACTTTTCTGCTCAATTATTGCACGCTTGTGTTTCTAATGACTATAATCCTAACTGCATTCCGTCGGGATCCCTTTTCGGTCTTTTCTGATCTGTTCCAAAATATATTCGCTTATCTGAGGTGGCTCCGTATATGGACGTGCCAGATAATATCCCTGCATATAATCAACGCCCAGTTCCATCGCCTTATGCATCTCCTGTTCCATCTCTATTCCTTCTGCAATGACTTTGATATTCCGCTCTTTTGCATAGGAAATTGTATTTTCCACAATCTTCTGCTTATCGATATTAAGGTGAATGCCGGATATAATCTCTCTGTCAATTTTAATATACTTAGGGGCAAGTTCAATAAGGATTCTTTCGCCATTATACCCGCTTCCATAATCATCCAGTGCAAAATCGGTATTCCAGCGGTTCACAAGAACCCGTTTTACATCCATGGCTTCTTTATCCGTCTCTGCATACTCGGTAATTTCAAATACAAAATGATCCAGATACCCTTTGCACTCGGATTCGATAAACTCAATCATCCGGTTGCTCAGCCTGTAATCCGCCAGCGAATTAATAAATACTTTGCAATCCGGTTTGATCCGTTTATTTCTAACATGCTGAACAAATGTGGAAGTTGCCATTTTCCATGTCAGTTCTTCTACTTTGTCCAGTTTATGTTCTTCCCTTGCCAGTGCCAGGATTTCTGCCGGATTGCGTAATGTCGGCATTGTTCCCCTCATAAGGGCCTCATAGGCATATATCTCTCCGGTATGCGCATCTACGATGGGCTGGAAATAATACTCTACTTTTTCACGTTCCAGAAGCTCTGTCAGCTCCCTGCGGTTCTGTGATATATATTCTTCGCTGTGATAAGCACCCAGGTCAAAATCGCTGATTTCACCTTTAGTAGAGTGTTTCACCTGATACATGGCAAAATCAGAATACTGCAGGAGCTGCCCGTAATGGCGGGAATCTCTTGGATACCAGGAAATACCTCCGGACATTTTTAATTTCAGCCGCTGCATGGGCGGAAGCAGGATATATTCCTGATCAATCCCCTTTTTCAACCCCGAAAGAATCCGAGTGATCTCCTCCTCCGTATCGTATCCATAAAAGAAAATATAGAACTCATCCCCTGAATTACGCGATATAATCGTGTTGGAAGGTGTATATTTGCGGAAACTGTCCGCAGCAGCCTGGATATATTTATCACCGTAATCATGCCCGAACTTGTCATTGATCTGCTTCAGATTATCCAAATCCATCATAACCAGCGCCGCCTTTTTCAGACATGTCTCGCCTTTCTCAAAGAGCTGCTGCATAATCCGCTGGAATGCCCTCCTGTTTTTCAGGCCTGTAAGAAGATCATGGTCGCGTTCGTGTTCAATCAGCTGCTTCTCCTGTATGGTTTTTGTAATATCCTCCACAATCCCAATTACTCTTTTGTCTTCCAGGCTGGAATAACTGAGCCTGATATAAATTTCCTTTTCCCTGTATGGCATTTTATACAGTACATAGTCTTCGGCTTCCTCCTCTTTATAGACTTCCAGCTCTTTCATCTCTCTGATGAATGACTCCACATCCATATTCCTGGCAGAAACAATCTCTTTGCCAAATATATGAAAAAAGCCATCCGTCATAAAGAGAGTTTTACTATTCATATCAATCTCAAATCCTGCTATCCGTATACTTGCTTTGTTCAGGATCTGTGTAAACTTCGTTGCAGAATCTATCACATCACGGCTCAGCTTTTCAATAGACTCTTCCAACTGATCAAACTCATAAATATTCGTCCTTGGGAGCCTTATTTTTCTCTTCGTGTCCATCCGCTGTATATTTTTTGAAACCAGGTGGATCGGCCGGGATATCATAAAACTTACAAGCACGCTGCCAGCTATCCCCATAATGATTGTCAGAATAATTGCAACGATAATATAGGACATAATATGACTGGAAAACTCAGTCAGATCGTGTTCCTTAACTGCTCCTGCAAGTCCCCACTGGTCGGATTCGAAGGGGCCGTTGGAATCATAAAGCTGCAGATATTCCATATCCATATTATAGCGTTCATTATCAGTCCCGGTGAAATAAAGCTCTCCGTTATTTGTACTTGACACATCCAGGATTTCCATATTTGGTACAATACTATCGTCGGATGAAAAAACGGTCATATAATCTCCTGTTTTCGCATCTTTTACAATAAGCAGATAGGAAGAAGGCTTATCTTTCATTAGTTCTTCGGATGGAAGCATCGTAGCAAGATAATCCAGAGTGATTTCCATCCCCAGAGTACCATAGACTTTACCTGTTGAAGTAATCAGAGGTACAGTGTAGGATATCATTATCTTATCATCGTCCGTGAGCGTATGCGGCTTCCCCCAGTAACCCAGTTCTGTCAGCGAAGCTGCTTCAGGGTTCTTATAGCCCTGTTCCTGGGGATTCAGTAATAAGTCGTAAGTCTCCTCATTTTCCGCTTTAAATATAAACTGCGGCTTCCATGCACTGTCCGTAGCAATGTCCAGGCTATGTACAAGGTCAACGGAACCTCTCTCGATCAGCAGATCGCTGTTGCGGACAGAAGCGCTTGTATCGGGATCCAGATCCCGGAAATAGACGCCCGGCCGCGAAAATGACTTCTGCTTCCTCAGCATTTCCGGATCATCTGTATTAAAAACAACAAATGCTCCGGTCACTTTATTGGAACGAAGCATTTCGATCAGATTTCCGGAAATCTCTGAGACAAGCGGGAAACAGGCATCAGAGTTTTTCCCTATATTATCAAGGTCGATCGTACCGTCCTGGTCAAATTTTTCCGCCGTCTCATTGATAACCTGAATTGTATAAGAGACATTGGACCAGCTGTTGATCATCTCATTCTGCAGGTAACTTGTACGATTTGATACCTTTCCCTGTACAATGCCTTTGGCATTCTCATCGAGCTCCTGGATTGCTCCCCCGAATATAAAAGTTCCCGAAAGAAGCATCACTTCAGTTAAAGTAAGGAGGACCATGGGAATCAGCATTCTTCTCAGTATAGGCTGTGCCTTTCGTCTGTTAATACGCATTCCGCTATGCCCTCCTCTCTTCAATCTGCCATACGTTTTATGCAGAACCGGATTTTATTTATTGTCCACCAATTTTTCCAGAGAAGCCAGCGTCTCCTCATACCAGCTTTCAAAGTTCTCATCTGTATCAAACTTGCTGACAGCCTCTTCTCTGGACACGCCGCCTTGTATTGCGGTTTCTACCGCTTCTCTGTCCGCGCTTGCTTTGTCTGACAATGAATACTCCAGTACATTACGTGCATCAGTGCCATTTTCAAAGGCACGGGTCGTATATAATGTAGTTTCTTCAATCTGTGTCAGAGAGGCATCCAGAACCTGAATAACGCTGTCATCCGTGCTGTCAATACTTTTATTAATGAGCTCTTTGTCATTGGCCTCTTTTTTAACAGGCAGATATCCGGACGTTACCGCAAACTTTATATTGCGGTCCGTATCTGTAAACCATTTCAGGAATTCCACGGAAGCTTCTATCTCCGCCTTATCTTCCTTTTCCATGACAACCATACCGGCACCCTGCTGTACAGAATACTTTTCGCCGTCTTCAAAGCGCGGACACTCAAAAGCCTGCATCTCTATCGGATATGTATTTTCATCATCCAGGGTTACCTGATCCGGGAAAAATGTTGCTCCGGCTGAAGAGCCGACAAATGCCAGTATATTTCCAGTCTTTATATCGTCACTGCGGAACTTTCCGGAGGAAGCAAAATAACCATTGATATAGGGCACGTAATAATTATCCCAAAGCATTCGTACAATATCCTTATCAAAATTCAGGGCCGGCTTACCGTCCTTGACAGAGAAAATCTCTGTACCCAGCTGGCGTGCCCCTATGATAAAGTAATTGGCCATGGCGTCTCTGCCAAAGAAAGCAATCCCGTCATCCGGCTTATCTGTTATGCTGTCTGTCCATTCATAATACGCCTTTGATGTAGCTGTAATTCCTTCAATTGTGGAGATATCCTCAAGAGAAGCACCTGTAGCATCAGCAAACTTATCCCAGTCTGTCTTATTCAGCATAAAAACTTCTGTTGCTTTGGCAATCGGGAATATCTTCAGGGTGTCCTCTGAAGAAAATTTACCTTCATCAATATAGCTGTTCATATATTCACTGATCTCATCCTCAGTCATATATCCCATCAAATCCACAGCCATGCCTTTCTGATCTACCGCATAGGCCGTGTCTGCATAAGCCGCAAATACATTCGGGATATCCTTGGCTCCCACTTTTCCGTCGATGGAGGCCAGAACATTCTCTTCCAGGTCAGCCACATTTCCAAGACTGGATGCCTTCACCTTAATCCCCAGTTCTTTTCCCCGGCTCTCATTGAACGCTGCCACCAGCTCGTTAAATGCATCCTGCTGTGCACCATTATAATAGTGCCAGACCTCAATTGATACCGGCTTCTTCGGATCCAGCAGGCTCTCTTTTTCTTTTGTTTTTTCTTCTGCAGAAGAACACCCGGCTGTCAGGCAAAGAATGGCAGCTGTTATTAAGCAGACTGCAGCTTTATATACGCGCTTCATCATTGTATCTCCTTCATCCGCTTACCTGTTACAGCGCCTCGATATCTACATCCACCCCGTCACGCCAGATGCGTTCCAGATCATAAAACAGTCGGTTCTCCTTATCGAAAATGTGCACGATAATATCGCCGAAGTCGAGCAGCACCCAGCTTGCAGTTCCATAGCCTTCACGCTGTTTTAGTACGAAGCCCGCTTTATGGAGGCATTCTTCAACATTGTCAACCAGAGCCCTCACCTGGCTTTCATTACTGCCGTTGGCTATTATGAAATAATCCGCAAGCACGGAGACACCGGCAATGTCTATCACCTTAATGTCCTCCCCCTTCTTTTCATCCAGCGCTTTACAGGCGATACGCGCCATTTTTCTTGCCTGTTCCATACATTAATCTCCTTTACCTTCTTAATTTGTGTGATAAAATTCATAAGTTCTGACAGTCGCCGGGTCAATCTCCCTGCCCACATTCTGCAAATATGAAATAGTAGAACCGGCACTGAGCGCCACCGCCCTGTTCAGATTTGAAAATGCTGCACTTCTCACTTCACTCAGAACAGGAATCTCCTGCCTGCCCGGCTCGATATAGTCGGCGATGTAAATGATCTTCTCAAGCAGCGACATCTCCGGCTTTCCCGTGGTGTGATAAGTGATAGCGCCCAGGATATCAGAATCCTTAATATTATATTCATGTTCCGCAAGATATGCCCCCAGCTTTGCATGTATCAGGGCAGGCATCTTTCTCTCAGACTCAGTCAGCGTAATATTGAATTCCCTGCATAATCTGATCTGTTCCTTGCCGGAGCAGTACTTTCCGCAGTCATGAAGCAGCCCAGCCAGCATAGCTTTGCTTATATCCGCGTCATGACACATGGCAAGCGAAGCTGCGGTATACATGACTCCCAGCGTATGCTCATAGCGTTCGGGTTTTAATCTTTTCTCCAGTTTTTTTTGAATTCCCGTAATATCCGTCATGACTCCACTTCCCTGTATAAATGATGTTCTTTTATATATTCAGCCACTGCGTCAGGCACAAAATAATGTACCGTCAGTCCCTTCGCAGCCCTCTCCCGGATCGTCGTTGAAGAAATCTCAAGAAGTGGTGCCCGGAGCAGTTTAATATCGGCCCCATACGTCTCTTTCAGATATACAATCTGTTTCTTCATATCTCCCACATCCTTGTCGTCTCTCATGGCAGCGAGTATCGTACAGGTAGGAAATATCTCTTTGAAATACTTCCACTGTTCAATGGAAAACAGAGAATCTGCTCCCAGTATAAAATAAAATTCGTTGCCCGGATACTGTTCATGGAACTCCAGCATCGTCCGGTAAGTGTAGGAATGAACCCCTGCCCTGGCCTCGTGCAGGGACAGCTTAAAGTGCGGAGAACCGCTGATCGCTGCCCTTACCATCTCAATCCTGTGAGTGAGCAGGGTGTCCATCTCTTCTGTATCTTTGTGAGGTGGATTACCATTCGGTAAAAACCATACTTCGTCCAGCTTAAACTCTTCAAAGGCAAATTCACCCAAAAGCAAATGCCCTATATGGATCGGGTCAAATGTGCCTCCCATGATGCCGATTCTCATAAAATCCTCCTACGGAAGTACGATCTTTTTCTTGTCGTCTTTTCCTTCCCTGTATAATACAATCTTCTTGCCGATAACCTGTACAACCTGGGAACGTGTCCGTCCTGCAACCAGTTCTGCCAGTTCTCTCGGATCATCTGCGCAGTTCTGCAGGACGCTGATCTTAATCAGCTCTCTGGCTTCCAGGGCTTCTGAAATTGCTTCGGTAAGTCCCGGAGTAATACTGGACTTACCGATCTGAAAGATCGGGTCCATTGTCATGGCAAGGCTTTTTAAATAAGCTCTCTGTTTTGTTGTCATTCTATTTTATCTCCTGTTTATTTATAATAGTCAAACTGTAAACCGTACATCTTAACTGTTTCACCCTCCTGGATGCCCGCCTGTTCCAGGTCTTTCAGGATGCCGGAATCTTTTAAGAACTTCTGGAAGAACGCAAAGCCCTTCTCAGAATCCAGGTTCGTGTAACCAAGCATCTTTTCGATCTTCGGACCTTCCACGACATACAGTTCGCCTTCTTTCTCCACTGTATAAGGCAGATCTTCATAGATCAGCTCATCCTCAGGGAAATATTCCTGCTCAAACACAACAGGCTTTACATCCATATTCTGGAGCTGTCCGCTCACATAATATAAAAGCTCTGAGATTCCCTGGCCGGATACTCCTGAAATAGGGAATACTTTCATTCCTTTTGGCTCAAATTCCGCCCTCAGCCTGTCCACAGGATCTTCATCTTCGCTGTATATCAGGTCTGTCTTGTTGGCGGCAATCACCTGCGGACGCTTTGCAATCTCTGGATTATAGGCTGTCAGTTCTGCATTGATTTTATAGATATCATCCACCGGGTCACGGCCCTCCGTGCCCGCCGCATCGACCACATGGATCATCATCTTTGTCCGTTCGATATGGCGCAGGAATTCATGTCCGAGTCCGATGCCTTCGGAAGCTCCTTCAATCAGTCCTGGAATATCTGCCATAACAAATCCCTTGGCGCCTTCCAGATCTACCACTCCAAGATTCGGATTCAACGTTGTAAAGTGATAATTGGCTATCTTCGGATCGGCATTCGTAACCCGGGAAAGCAGCGTTGACTTTCCGACATTCGGAAATCCAATCAGGCCAACGTCTGCGATGACCTTCAGCTCCAGGTTTACCTCCAGTTCCATGGCCGGCTGTCCGGGCTGTGCATACTTCGGCACCTGCATGGTGGAGGTTGCAAAATGCTGATTGCCAAGTCCTCCTCTGCCGCCTTTTAAAACGATCTGGCGTCGGTTATCCCCGGACATATCTGCAATGACTTTTCCTGTTCTCGATTCTTTCAGTACGGTTCCTTCCGGTACTTTCAATACAAGATCTTTACCGTCTTTTCCGTGGCAGCGGCGCTTACCGCCTTCCTCGCCGTCGCTGGCCGCGTATTTTCTTTTATGACGGAAGTCTACCAGCGTATTCAGGCCCTCATCTATTTCAAAAATCAGGTCGCCGCCTTTTCCCCCATCGCCACCGTCCGGTCCGCCGTTTGGAACATAAAGTTCCCTCCGAAAGCTGCAGTGCCCGTCCCCGCCTTTTCCGGATCTTATGAAAATTTTCGCTCTATCTGCAAACATATTATATATCCTTTTCTATTATCTATTTTTTTCCAATTCAATATCTTTCTTATTATATCACAACATAATTCCTTTTACTATTCATAATTCCCTGATTTCACATATCCTATGTAACAGTTTAGGCAAGCCTGAACTGTTGATATTTCTCAGAATAAAATAGAGTTTCGCTTGCGAAACTCGCGCCTGCGGCGGTCGCATCGCGACATCTACATCTTACGCCGCAGTGCGCATCCCGCCGGGAGGGCTTTATTATCTTATAGGCGAACTTTCCTATAAGATAATAAACAGGCCTCAGACTGTTAGGTCTGAGGCCGTGTGTGCTAAACTAATTATTCAGCTACTGGATAGATAGAAACCTGTTTCTTATCTCTTCCTTTTCTCTCGTATCTGACAACACCATCTACTAAAGCAAACAGTGTGTCATCTCCGCCGCGTCCTACATTCACGCCTGGATGAATTCTTGTTCCACGCTGTCTGTAAAGGATATTGCCGGCTTTAACGAACTGTCCGTCAGCTCTTTTGGCACCTAATCTTTTAGACTCAGAGTCACGGCCGTTCTTGGAAGAACCAACTCCCTTTTTATGAGCAAAATACTGAAGGTTCAACTTCATCATGGTTATTACACCTCCTCGAAGATAATATCAATGTATGGTTCATATTCGCTGTCATCTTCTATTTCTCCCAACCCAAGAATCATAGTCTTTAACAGCAGATCAGCATCATGTGTAGGCTTCTCACCGGTAAATCTGAACTGAATCAGCCCCTGTGCATCTTCCGAGTCATCTGTCACAACAGAGATCTCATCAGATGTATATCTCTCAATCGCATTTATCGTATTGATAATCAGCGCTGAGGCCGCTGCACATACAATGTCCATACCCTCATCAGAGTATCCGGCATGTCCCTGTGCATCAAAACCTACATATTCATGCTTGTCAGTCTTATAAATCGTTACTTTAATCATTCTGTCACCGGGTTATGCGTTGATCTTGTCAATCTTAACTGCAGTATACTGCTGTCTGTGACCATTTTTCTTATGGTATCCAGATTTTCTCTTATACTTGTAAACGACAACTTTTTTAGCTTTGCCGTCGCCAATTACAGAAGCTGTAACTGTTACACCTTCGACTGTCGGATTTCCAACAACAAGATTGTCGTTGTTCACTGCAAGTACCTGGTCAAATGTATAAGTCTCGCCAGCCTCTACCCCAAGTTTTTCTACTTTAATGATATCGCCTTCGGCTACTTTGTACTGTTTACCACCTGTTGCTATAATTGCGTACATATGGCACCTCCTATTATCATTACTCGCCAATTACGGTGTCTGTCAGAACGACAGAACTTATAAACCTCATTGCGCGGCATACCGTTGTAGTATAGCACACGAAAATTTATTAAGTCAATAGTTTTCTGGCATTTTCGTCAAAAATCCTGTTTTTCTCCGTCTCTGTGAACGGAAGCCTGTTCATGTATTCTGCAGATTCTGCCTGCCCGGTCCATGGAGAATCTGTAGCAAATAAAATCTTGTCCGTGCCATGATTCCTGCAGATGCGCACGAACTGTCCGTCATCAATCTCACCAAATACTACAGCCGTATCCAGATAAACCTGCTTTCCCACGATACAGCGTTCAACATCATCCCAGCACTTAAACCCTCCCATATGGGCAATTACCAGCTTTTCCGGCTGCACTTCATCAATCACTTCAGCAGCCATCTGCGGCGCACAGTAAATACAGTCCGGATATCCCGGGTCATAGCCGCCGTGCACTGTAATGATAAACCCCAGCTCTGATGCATAAGAAACAATTCGTTTGTAGCGGATATCGTTAAACATGGTCTCCTGATATGCAGGATGCAGCTTAATCCCCTTAACCCCCATATCTTTCAGAGTACGCAGCTCGCTCCTGTAGTCACTGCTGTCAGGATGGAGTCCGCCGAACGAGATAATCTCCCCTTCCTGAAACTGTGCTGCAAAGCGGTTAATACTTTCGAACTGGGCCGGTTTTGTAACCACCGGGAGGGCTATGGAAATATCCATGCCAGCTTTCTGCCCGGAAGCTTTTAAACCATCGGCCGTTCCGTCTGTAAAGGGAACGGTTCTGCATCTGGCGCTCAAAAACCCCAATGTTTTGCCGGCAATTTTATCTGGGAAAATGTGTGTATGAAAATCGATCATATTATTTTGCCTCTACTTATCGCAATCATTCAACTTATCATAACAGTACTCTATAATGCTTCTGCGGGTGATAATACCGATAAATTTATTCTGGTCATCCACAACGGGCACAAAGTTCTGGTTCATAGCCGTCTTTACAAGATCTTCCATGTCCGCATCGGCAGGAACCACATCAAAGTTTGCCTTGCGCGGGAAATCACGAATAAAAATAGTCTCAGCACTTTTGATATCCAGATTTTTATAAGACTTGATCCCCCAGAGCAGATCGCCTTCTGTGACCGTCCCCACAAATTCGCCCTCCCGGTTCAGCATCGGAATGGATGCGTACTTGTGGTACTCCATTGTCTCCAGCACTTGACGCAGCGTACAGTCATTATAGATATAAGCAACTTCATTTTTCGGTTTTAAAAAGAACAGAATGTTCATAACTAAATCCGTTACCTTTCCTTAGATTTGTGTTAATACAAAAATTTCATACAGGGCTCTGATGGCATTTTTAAAATCATCATGTCTGACACCTACGATAATATTCAGCTCACTGGACCCCTGGTCAATCATTTTAACATTAATATGCGCATGGGCAAGGGCTGAGAAAATCCTGCCCGCTGTTCCGCGGGTAGCACGCATTCCCCGGCCTACAATAGCAATCAGTGCAAGATCTGATTCCAGTTCGATATGGTCAGGATCCACCTCCTTGTGGATTCCCGCAAGTACCTGCTGCTCTTTCTCCTCGAATTCATCCTTATGGACAAATATCGTCATCGTATCAATTCCGGACGGCATATGCTCAATAGAAATATCGTTTGCCTCAAATACCTGAAGCACTTTACGGCAGAAGCCAATCTCGGAGTTCATCATCGCCTTTTCAACTGTGATGGAAGCGAAACCATCTGTACCAGCAATACCGGTAATGGTATACTTTGGCTGTCTGCAAGTTCCTTCTACAATTAATGTTCCTTTATCCTGCGGCGCATTGGTATTGCGGATGTTAATCGGTATTCCGGCTTTTCTTACCGGAAAGATGGCATCCTCGTGAAGCACGCTTGCCCCCATGTAGGAAAGCTCCCGCAGTTCTTTATATGTAATCGTCTCTATAGATTTTGGGTTTTTGACAATCCGGGGGTCTGCAATCAGAAAGCCTGAAACATCTGTCCAGTTTTCATATAAATCCGCTGAAACGGCCAGTGCAACAAGTGAACCTGTGACGTCAGAACCGCCTCTTGAGAATGTTGCAACCGTTCCATCCTCTTTTGCACCGTAAAATCCCGGAATTACGGCGTGCGTAACATCCTTGAGACGGGCAGCGAGCAGATCGTTTGTCACCTTATCATTGAAAGTTCCGTCTTCATTAAAACGGATCACCTCTGCCGCATCTACAAACTCGAATCCAAGATATGCTGCAGCCACCTTGCCGTTCAGGTATTCGCCTCTGGATGCAGCATAATCTCTTCCGGCCTTCTTGCCGAAATTTTCGCGGATCATCTCAAAATCTTCATCCAGGGAAAGAGTCAGATTCAATCCTTCTATAATTTCATTATATCTGTCTTGAATTTCAGATAGCAAATCTGTAAAGTTCTTTTCCTTGATTGCTGTTCCGTAACAGCTGTAGAGCATATCAGTCACCTTCGTGTCGCCTGAAAACCGCTTTCCGGGTGCAGACGGTACAACATATCGTCTGGATTCATCAGAACGTATGATATCCCCAACCTTTTTAAACTGCTCGGCACTGGCCAAAGAACTTCCGCCAAATTTTACTACTTTTTTCATTCCTCATTTCCTCCAATATACATAGAAAGGTATCCCTTATCCTGCATCATTCCTCCGTGTAAAGCCAGATGCTGCATGACAGTAAAAACCTTTTCAAAATTTCTGCGCTCTCGGTAAACTATTATAACGCAGTCATTCCCGCTTGTAAATCTATTATTTCTTATTTTTTTGCATTTTCAGACAAAAAATCCTGCATTTTTATTCATAAATCTAATCCCAAACTCCATTTTCTGCAAATTCAGTAAATAACATCTGCATACTCTGCACCTGCGGCCCTTTTCAGATCACCGGGGGCCAGCTTCAGCTGCATGCCCAGTTTTCCTCCGCTGACATATAGATAATCCAGCCCCTGTGCAGTTTCATTTATTATAGTAGGAAAAGACTTTTTCATCCCGATTGCGGTACATCCGCCCCTAACATATCCTGTCACAGGAGTGATCTCTTTTACAGGCAGCATTTCCAGTGATTTTTCTCCTGCTGACCGGGCTGCTTTTTTCATGTCCAGTTCTGCCTCAATGGGAATCACGAACACATAGTGCATTCCGCTTTTTCCGGTTGTTACAAGCGTCTTATATACTCTGTCATGAGGCAGGCCCGCCTTGTCGGCAGTTGTAATTCCATCCACGAATTCATCGCATTCGTAAGTCTGATATTCATAAGATATCTTATATCTGTCCAATATGCGCATGGCATTTGTCTTCAATTCCTTTTTACTCATGGTCTCCTCCTGGTTCGTATTCTTTTCATAAATCAAACAGGCTGAGCTGTTCTAACTGATATGGCCGTTTATAACTCGATATGATATCCTGCATCTGGTACAGAATTCCCGCGTCCTGGCACTCTTTTGTAAAAACCTTCCACAACTGCCGTGACCGCGGGCTTCTGCATTCATAGGAATACCCAAATTTCTTCTGATATTTTTCTGCAATCTGCTCTCCCGGAAACAGATGATTCAGCCTGTCAAAGTACCATTCCCTCTGGTTTTCACGCAGCGTCACTCCAAAAGCAGGATAAATAAACTTTGCCCCCGCTTCACCTGCCATGTGTACAATTCTTCGGATATTTTCATCGGAATCTTCAAGAAAAGGAAGGACGGGCATCAAAAGAACACCCGCGTATATTCCATGTTCTGTCAGTTCACGGATTAATGCAAAGCGTTCCGAAGACGGCGGTACACCTGGTTCTATCTTTTTTGCCAGGGCATCGTCAGAAGTCGTGATTGTAACTTTGCACAGTACCGGTGAATGCTCTTTAATATCTTCAAGAACATCAATATCTCTTGCCAGCAGCCTGCTCTTCGTGGCAACCGCGATCCCGAACTCAAATGCATTGCATAGCTCCAATGCATGCCGCGTAAGTTCCAGTTCCTTTTCAAATGGATTGTAAGGATCGCTCATGGCCCCGGTAGAAATTACGCCCCGTTTTGTTTTTCTGCGCAGTTCATCACGTATAATTGTCAGGGCGTTTTCTTTTGCCCTGACCGTATCAAATGAAGTGATGCCATAACAATCCGAACGACTGTCACAGTATATACATCCATGACAGCACCCTTTATAAATATTCATATTATACTCTGTTCCAAACCAATATTCCGGTTTTTTAGAGCGTGTGATTATCGTTTTAGCTGGAATGTACTCCATAATTAACAGCCCTTTTCCTGATCTCCTGACTTTACAGGTCCTTATTAGTGCGCTTTCGGCATGATTTCAGATTGTATTTTTGTATACAATTACTTTTCCTGTTTATATTTTATGCGGTATTCATTCATCAAACTCATTTTAGAATTGTATACATGAATACTATGTTTTTTTACTTACATTTCTTCTTGCTTATTACCCTTGTTTTACTTTTTAAAAGTTGTATACAATTATACAATTCTAAAAACGTAAAAAAATTATTCTGCAATGCTCTCATAAAGAGGCCTGCGGACTTTTTTTCGGGTCAATTCAACAAGCTGTAATTCAGTTACATCCACCAGCGTTGCCTGAATCGGATCTTTGGAGAGATGCTGGCGGAAGGTTTTTAAAAGTTCTCTGGTAGCATCTGCATCATCCAGGTTAATAAAATCCACGATAATAATTCCGGAAAGATTCCGCAGGCGCATCTGCTTTGCAACTTCTCTTGCAGCCTCCAGATTGATTTTCAGGTAAGTTTCCAGAGGGTTCTTTTTTGCATTGCATTTTCCCGAGTTTACATCAATCACGGTCAGTGCTTCTGTATACTGGATTACCAAATATGCACCAGTTTTAAGCCATACCCGTTCACTCAGTGCCCGTTCCAGGACAGTATGGGTATTGTACAGTTTTGCAAGAGAAAGCTGCCCGTCATGGTACAATCTGAGCTTGTCCAGTTCGAAGGGCTGTTCCTTTTTATAATATTCCCTGACCTGTCCGTAAAGCTCTTCATCCTCAATTATAATTTCAGTCAGACCTTCGGTATACACATTTTTCAGGTCGGATATATAAGCCGGGGGAGCCTGCTGCAGACATGTAAAGCAAGTCCTTGTACCGGCCGTTTTCTTCAGAACACTGTAGTTTTGTTCCAGACTTTTAATTTCTTCTAGAATCTGGTCAAATTCAGCATCGCCGGCATTGGTGCGGATAATAAGTCCATATTCTTCATTTTTATACGGCAGAAGCCGTTCTTTTAATTCTTCGCGCTGTGCTTTCGGCAGTTTGCCGGAAGTTCCGATTCTTGTATTTCCAGTTGTAAGGATTGCATATCTGCCGGTAAAGCTCAGATTGCTGCTGACAGTCGGTGCTTTTGTTTTCACCGCCTCCTTGCTGATCTGGACAACCAGTTCGTCCCCGATACACAGAGGTTTCCTGCCAGCTTTATGCGTAAACAGGGCATTCGCGGCCTGGCTCATGTCATAATAACATTCCACGCCGCTTTCTATCTCTATAAAAGCCGCTCCGATATTCGGGACAATATTTTTTACTCTGCCGACATAGATATTGCCGAGCACATGCCTTTCTGCTCCGGCGGCATCTGCTTTGTCACAGTGTATCTCCACAATTTCATCGTCCTCCAGAAGAAATATCCAGGCCTTTTCATCCTCTTTCATCATAAGAACTTTTCTTGAAGTCATGCTGTCTCCATCTCCATTTCACATCCCAGTTCTTCCAGTGTTATAAGATCTCTTACACCGCCTTGTCCCATATCCGCATACATTTCAAGTCTGTGATGTAAGAAATTGCCTTCCTCAAACTCCACTCCCAGAAAACGGCAGAACGCCTCCATGACAAGTCCCGGCTTCAGATTCTGGACACTTCCGGCAGCCACCTGCATACTGACAGCATCGCCGCCCGCTTCCAGCCGATAGATCATGGGCTTAATATCCACTTCGTTTTCACTGCGTTTTGTCTGCTTCACAATCCGTATTTCAGGCTGTGCCATAAATTCGGTCAGCTTTTCCTGCCAGTTTTCAGGAAAAACCTCGTTTTTCACTGTAGTGCGGTAGTCAGCTGCCGCAACAATTGCCATACCTGTCATTTTCTTTTCTTCCGCAATCTGCCGGAAGCTGACAACTTCGATTCCTTCCACCATAGCCGCATTCAGCCGGCTGACAGCATCTTTGCTGGAGATATACTCTCTCAGCTCAATATCAAAATATTCCCCGTCACTGGAAAGACCGATTCCCAGCGGGTTAGCAAACGACATAATCATATGGGGACTGTACCCGCCGGTAAAAGCGATCGGGATATCCGCCCGTCTCATAGCTTTTTGAAAAAAACGCATTACATCCAGGTGTCCGATAAATCTCAGAGCACCATACTTTCTGAACTTAATTCTTACCTTCATAGCAGACACCTCCTCCAAATTGTGCCGCACCGCATCCGGAGCACTGCATCTTACAATTCGGTGTGACAACGCCTTCCAGCGCTCTCTCCCATTCTTTTTTCATAAAACTCTTGCTGACCCCGATATCAATAAAATCCCAGGGCAGCAATTCATCCAGATCTCTTTCCCGGGTCGTATAAAATGCAATATCAATCCCTGTATTTTGAAATGCCTGTATCCATTTTTCATTGCAGAATGTCTCTGTCCATGCATCAAAGAGGCAGCCAAGTCTGTATGCCTCCTCAATCACCTTTCCTACTCTTCTGTCGCCACGTGCAAATACACCCTCCAGAACAGTTACCTCCGCATCATGCCAGTTATATTTCATGCTCTTTCTGTTCAACTGTTCCTGAAATTCATGTTTCACAACAGAAGCTCTGTGCATATACTCCTCGCTGGTGCACATTGGCGACCATTGGAACGGTGTAAACGGCTTCGGTACAAAGAAGGATGTACTCGCTGTAATCTGGCATTTCCCGTGACGCTCTTCCTTTGGAATCTCATAGTATCTCCTGGCAATCCGGTCGGAAAGCCTTGCGATCTCCTTCATATCCTCCTCTGTCTCAGTAGGAAGTCCCAGCATAAAGTACAGCTTCACCTTGGACCAGCCCCCCTCGAAGGCCTGTCCGGCCCCTTCCAGAATCATTTCTTCCGTGAGACCTTTATTAATTACATTCCTCATCCTTTGTGAACCCGCCTCGGGTGCAAATGTCAGGCTGCTTTTACGGATATCCTGCACCTGCTGCATCACATCCAGTGAAAAGGCATCGATCCGCAGGGACGGCAGGGAAATGTTTATACTTTTATCCTTAAATTCTTCTATTAAAAAGTTCACCAGTTCCTTCAGTTCAGAATAGTCACTGGAACTCAGAGAGCTCAGAGATATTTCTTCGTGTCCTGTATTCTTCAGCATGACACGGGCATATTCCTTCAGCGTCTCCACATCGCGCTCCCGTGTTGGACGGTACAGCATCCCGGCCTGGCAGAATCTGCAGCCGCGGATACAGCCACGCTGAATCTCCAGCACAACCCGGTCCTGGGTTGCCTTGATAAAAGGTACAACAGGCTTCATCGGATAGAGCGCTTTTGTCACATCCATTACAATCTGTTTTTTTACTGTGACAGGAATTCCCGGCTCTGTCGGTGAAAAAGATTTCAACGTACCGTCTTCGTGATATTCTGCTTCGTAGAAAATCGGGACATAGATACCCTCAATCCCCGCCGCCTTCCTCAGAAACTCCATGCGGCTGCAATTACTGCTCCGGCAGGACTTATACAGATCCAGCAGTTCATCATAGACCGTCTCCCCTTCTCCTATATAAAACAGATCAAAGAACTCCGCCAGGGGCTCGGGATTATAGGTACAGGGGCCGCCTCCTATTACAATCGGATCCTCCCAGGTGCGGTCTGCACTGTGAAGCGGAATCTGGCTCAGATCCAATATCTGCAGTATGTTGGTATAACACATCTCATACTGGATCGTAATGCCCAGGAAGTCAAAGTTCTTAACCGGATCCTGAGATTCCAGAGCAAACAGCGGTATGCTCTGCTCACGCAACACTTTATCCAGATCGATCCATGGAGAATATACCCTTTCACACCATACATCCCCGCGCCGGTTAAAAAGATCGTACAAAATCTGGATCCCCAGATGGGACATTCCGATCTCCAGAACGTCCGGAAAAGATAAGGCAAATCGAATGTCTACCTTTTCCGGGTCTTTCATTACCGAATTCACCTCATTGCCGATATACCGGGCAGGTTTTTCAATATTTAATAATATTTCGTCACTTAACGCTAATTTTCTCATTATTTCTCCTTGTTATTATGTGAATGAAGCAAGAAAATTCCTGCTTGTACACTGTTTAATCCTTATGCAGACATCGTGCATGCCTGCTTAATTATACGCATTCTCAGAAAGAACTTCAAGTAGATATTTTATTATCGTTTTCTAACCCGTAAGAACGTCCAATACGCACTTATTCCTTCTCTTTCTGAATATCCTTATAAAAACAAATTTGCTGTTTCCCCTTTGCTTTTGCCGCATACATAGCCTGGTCAGCGGCATGGAACAGTTCTGCAAAATTCTTTCCATCAGCCGGAAACTGTGCGGCTCCGATACTGACTGTAAAAGAAGGCATTCCCGATTCTGAACGGGACTCCAGATACTTTTCCAGCTGTTCAGCCTTTTTTCTGGCACTTTCGCTGTTTTCTATCCCTTCCATATAAATAAGCAGTTCATCGCCGCCGATCCTGGCCAGAACATCATCCCCCCGATAGGTCTGTCTGATACATTCCCCTAAAAATCGAAGTGCCCTGTCTCCCACTGCATGTCCGTAAACGTCATTAATCTGCTTGAATCCATCTGCGTCAATGATAAATAAGGTACCTTTTCTGCCTTCCGCCAGCCGTCTTTCCACCTCTTTTTCAGCGGCTCCTTTGTTCATCAGCCCGGTCAGCCCGTCTGTCTCAGATATCCGGCGCAGATAATCTTCATGCTCCATATGCTCATTAATATCTGTAATCTTGCCAATCGTAGAAATGGGGGTTTTCTTTTCATATAAGTACTGGTACTGCACCAGACTCCAGAAGTAATCGTCCGTCTCCGGGCGCATCAGCCTGACCCTGATTTTACCCGAATCTCCGCCGCGCTCTCCGCTCAGTATCTGTCGCACCTGAGCCTGGTCATCCGCATGGACATAAATCTCATTCAGGTGCTGTAAAAAATCTTTCTGCGTTAGCTTATGTATCCTCAGGAACTTCGATGCATTGGAGGTAAAACGGATTGTATCCAGCCGGCAGTCATAATCAAACAGCACAGTATCCGAAAACCGCTCAAGCAGTAAATAGCGCTGTTCATCCAGAGAAAACTTTTTCTGCATTCTTCTTACTACAAGCAACATGATAATCGAGGCCAAAATAACTGCGATAATCAGGCCGATAATACTGTACGTTGTGTTATTTAAAATATGCTGAAAATGCTCGGATGCAGTTTCAGCCTTCAGACATACAACCAGATGCCAGTTATTGTATTTCAGCCCGGTCAGTGAGAGGTAATACGGGCTGCCTTCAAAGATTCCAAGACGCACGCTGCATGCCTGGGAATTCCCCGGAACGTATACAGCGCGGAGCTCTTCAATGACATCTTCTTCTATACCATTTCTTTCCAGATGTTCCAGCAGACTTTCCCCTACGCCTCTCTCATACGCGTCCCGGATCGGCAGGATGACGCTGTCCCCGTCAGTGAGAAAAGCCGCACTTATTTCCCCCTGGGCAGGATCATAGACATCGGTTGAGACCAGGGATTCTGCATTGATAATTCCGCGGACTGCCCCTATGAATTTCCCGTCCCTTACAACCGGTACCCCAACACCAATACAATATATATTCCCCATACGTTCTGAAAAGGTGAGATCAGTCACCACCGTTTCCCCTTGTTTTAAGCGTTCAATGACTTTCATATCTTTTTCCAATACTGTTCTCTGTTTTAGGGCATCCCGATACTCCTCTTCAGAAAGGTACATGTATTTTACTTCAGGGCTGTCTTCATTAAGCGCAGCCAGATAAGGATCAATAAAATCGAAATCGTCCTGGCTCTCAATCAGCACCGCAAGCGACTGCAGGGTTTTAGCGGTACCGTCTATTTCTGTAAGCGTATTCTCTCTCTGCCCGGTCGTGTAGGCATTCAGAGTCTCCAGTACCATTCGTGTATACTCCTCATGGGTCTTATTTCGGTTCAAAGTGAGGACAATGGTAATACAGATGCCTAAAAACAGGGCGCAGCAGATAATAGCATATAGATAATACCTGCGGTTCCCCCTGTTTACATTGTGGATCTCCGCTTCACTTTCCTGCTCTGCATCAGCATGTACAGATATTTCACTATTATTTGGATCCATATGTTTCCCCCCTTTTAGAGGCCGTTTACCACTGCCGGGCCAATCCCTTTATCTTAGATAGATTATTTTTATCATTTTATCACTAAATAGCCGGACTTTCTATAGCTTTGCTGCATGCTTCCTTCTTTTTTCTTATGTTTTCCCCTTTTTCTGCCCCAAATAATACTGCGGAGTCTTACTCTATTCATCCATAATATGGTATACTTATCTTAAATTGTAAAAAGGGGGAAGCTACATTGAAAAAACAAAAATATGCACTCCGGATATCCGCCTGTATATTCACCATACTGCTTTTGTTCGGAAGTCTGACAGTCAGCGCTACGGAACCCGGTACAAAACCGGCAGCAGCCAGCAGTACCGTCACTATTTATCACACAAACGATATGCACGGCGCACTTACCGCCATTGATAATAACGGTACGGACTCCGGGAATAATACAATCGGTATCGCCAGAGCGGCTGCGCTAAAAAAGAACACTCCCAACTCTCTCCTTGTAGATGCGGGGGATGCCACTCAGGGACTGCCTCTTGCATCTTTGACCCAAGGCGCGGATATTATAAAGTTAATGAATCTGGCCGGATATGATCTTATGGCCGCCGGAAATCACGAATTTGACTACGGAAGCGAACAGGCACTGACAAATGCTGACAATGCTGCGTTTCCTCTGCTTGCCGCGAATGTTGAAAAAGACGGCCGCCCTCTGTTTGAAGGCCATAACGCAGAGAACAATGGCTGTCACAAAGTCATTACCGTCAATGGAATTACGATTGGATTTTTCGGGCTGACAACATGTGAAACCAAATCCGCCACCAATCCCGAAGGAATTGCCGGCATTGAATTTCAGGATGAGGTTAAAACCGCCAAAAGAGAAATCAAGGAATTAGAAGAAGCGGATGCAGATGTTATTATCGCAGTCTCCCATCTTGGGGAATATGAGAATGTTCCTGTACCGGCCAGGGCACTTGCAGGCGCCATGACTGGTGAATACCAGGGACGGCTTGACGCTATTATCGACGGCCACAGCCATACCGAGGAAAATTTTACTGAGAATGGGGTCCTGATCGCCCAGACCGGAACCGGACTTAAGAAGCTCGGAAAGATGGAGATCACCCCTGAGGCAGACGGAAGCTATGCTCTGACCGAAACACTGCTTACCTGGTCAGATACTGCAGATGTTACTCCGGATCCTGACGTGGCCGACGCCCTTGAAACGATCACCTCAGGCCAGGAAGAACAACTGGCCAACAGAGTCTGTGAGACCACCAATACACTGTGGGGCGGTTATATAAACAATATATCTGTTGCAAGGATTACGGAAACGAATCTGGGGGATCTGGTGACAGACGCTTTCCGGGATGCTGCTACAGATTTCATTGCAGGATCACAGTCACAGGATCTGATTCCCTATAAAGATGTGCCTGTAGCTGCTGTAGAAAACGGCGGTGGAATCCGTTCCTCTATACCAAACGGCACCACCACAAAAAAAGAACTGGTAACCGCCTTTCCCTTTTCCAATACGTTAATGCTGAAGGCTGTTACCCCGCAGATTCTTTTTCAGGTAATGGAACACTCCTTATCAAATGTAACCGCTCAGGATGAAGAAACCGGAATGCTCTCAGGTGTATACGGCGGAGGATTTCTTCAGGTCAGCGGAATTCAGGTACGGTACAATCCAAATGCACCAGAGGATGCCAAAATTCTGGAAATGAAACTGGACGATGGTACCGTCTTATCCCGCGATGACACGGATACGCCAATGATACTGGTATCCAACAATTACATCATGAGCGGCGGAAATGACTATGACATGCTAAAAGATCTGGATCTGCTTGGTGAAATCGGCGGGGAACTGGAAACCATTGAAAGCTATATTAACGGCCTTACCAATCATGGTGCAGATCCGCTTTCGCTGCCCTGTACATATGACAGAATTATTCCCCAGAGCAGTTATTCCGGAAACGAATATACGGCCTCTGTCAGAATGCTCCTGCCAACCGGTGATGCAGCGCCAAATAAAGCAGTGTCCGTCTGTATCGACAATAAGACCACGAAGACACTTTATACCGACAAATCCGGGATTCTTAAGATTACTGTTCCCGCCGGGCCTCACGGAGTCCAGATCGACAACAGCCAGGAACAGCTATATATTAATAATTATACTGGTTCCGGAATCATAGAGGATGGACAATCTTCCTATCCTTCTGCGTTTTGTGACGGGCAGACCGATGATACGATCCAGATTACTGCTCCGTCAGCTGCAGAGACTACTATTTCTTCCGGGCGCAGTTTTTACGTAAAAGGTACTTTCGAGAATATCGGACGGATACCAGAAAACAGCACTGTTTCCGTCAGGCTTACCGATACTGCCGGAGATACTGTGCGGGAAACCTCCACTCAGATAAAAGATAATAAAACATTAAAAGAAGATCTGATTACTTTTAAGACCGATGAAACTATCATATGTGACACTGGTATGCCGGATCTGATCTGGGACGGAGCAGACGAAGCTTCCGTCAGGAACGGAGACAGCAAATGCTATTACAATGACAGCGGCTTTACGGCATTGATACCCGGCGGCAAAACGGCTGATTCCATTGACGATAAACTTGGACTTACAGATAAAAATGGCAATGCCTATAAGCCTTTATCTAATGGCGGCTATCTTCTGGAAGTCAGCGTTCTTTCCCCCGGTGGGGAAACGCTTGGTTACCGTTCCGCGGATCTCAGCATTGGGAGCACAGCAGACAAAATACTGACCCGTTTTTCAGGCGATGACCATATCCGTAAATTCCAGGCTTTTGCAGCTGCAAATGGCTACCGGATATACAACGATGCATTTCCGGGGTACTGGTCCATATCCGATGGCCGCTTCTGCGAAAATGCACCCCAATGGCGGGCAGCAGACGCAACTGAATATACCACCGGAACCGTACATTTCATAATATATAATGTCAAAAAATCCAGTACCACCTACAGTGTGGAACTGGGGCTTCTGCAGAGCATGGGTGATATCGACAGACGGCTTGTAAGCTATTACTATTCCACCGGGGAACCCGGAATGATCGCTGGAATAGACAGTCAGATTACACCATTCTCAAATGGAGACAAGCTGCAGCTTGTACGCGCCGAACTGAGCACCGAGAAGCAGAAAGATGGCATTTATGTAGAACAGCAGGCAAAAAAGCCGCAGTATGATATGGATATATCCGATGGCATTACAGCAAAGGCCGGGCAGAACCTGTCTCTTTACGGGGTAACTGCCCCAATACAGGCTGACAGCTCTGACATCCGGCTAAACAATGATAATACATATACGGTAAACAATAAAATTCAGACTTTAAAATATAAGATAGCAGGAAACGGCAAAGAGCAGACCTTTGAAAAAGAAGTTATTCTGGAGCGGCAGAACGGCAGCCAGACAAACTCATCTGAACTGGAGTTTAAACACGTATTTCCAATCAGCGATGATATGGCCGGCAAGGACTACACCGTCAGCCTGGAGGGCTATGACGCACACGGCCGGGCAGTCGCAGGATCCAAAGAAAGCTTCCGCCTGACCGTTGCCAAAGGCAGCGCTTTGAACCCGCCAGCCAGTCATCCGGCAGATAACGCAGGCAGTGCATCTTCCAACGTGAAAACAGGAGATAACAGCCGAATCATAGTACTTTTCTGGCTCATGGGCATGTCCTTTGCCGCCGGAATCATCGTTATCAAAAGAAAACATAAATCTCTTTAAAAAATAAGGGAGACACACCTTACCGGTGTATCTCCCTTATGAAGCCTCTGATATCCTTCTGGTCCTTAACCATTCACTGAGCTGTGAACCTGCAGACTGCAGCAGCCTGTCAATAACAAAACAGTACAGAGAACCAAATACATTTGCGGCAATCCTGAGAAACAATGCTGCTTCCAGGCCAAACATATTCGCAGCAATCGCCAGGGCGCCAAACGTATTAAATACAGTCTGCCACGCATATCCTGCAGAATATCCCACACCGATGCCTCCAATCAGCCCAATATACGGATACATACTCTCCGGCAGGATCAGATAAAGCACGAGAAATATTGCACATCCCAGTATATTAAAAGGAGCCCGTCTCCTCACACGGTATTCTGAATCTTTTGCAAAAGGCAGCATAACGGACATACAGGCAATTCCGACCCACATCACCCTCGGCATATGTACAGCAGACGCCAGGAACATGGCAGACGACACTCCCAGAGAAAGCCTGATATACCACTGCGTTCTTGAAGTGTAGATATCGAATTCACGGAACAAATCGGTAAATGTCCGTTTGTAAATCCTGTCTTTGTGGTTAATATAAAATACTGCCGCACAGATAACCATTCCCGCAGCCAGTCCGATGCACCTTAATATGTAGGTGTGTCCTGTCACATCGTATCCCTGCAGAAGCAGATAGCCCAGTACAAAGGTGGACTGGTTGGACATAACAATATTGTGGCAGCCTAACACCATGATACCCAGAATACAGACTGCATTAATCAGAAAGGCATACCCGGGGCTTACCATATTGGAAACTCTCGGCCCTACGGCCAGAATACAGAAAATCATACAGACAACGCCGATGCCATGGGATGTCTTGATTCCAAAATCCACCTGCCTCAAGACCAAAAGTGCCAGCAGGACCACCACTCCTGCAACACTGTTATCTGCCCCAAATATCACACTGTAAACAGTAACGCTCAAGAAACAGAATATCAATACCAGATACACCTTGATATTATAAATAAGTATATGCCTGCGTTTTTCCCTTTTGTCTGAAGTTTTTTGAATCAATTCCTTGGATCCCCCAGAACTTAATTGTAATTCCTGATAAAATGTCAAATAAATTCCCCCTTATTCTTACTCTGCTTTTTTGCCATATAAAGATTCACTTTCCGCACAAGTCCAATAAACTGCTGAAACTCTGCCTCATCCAGCGCCTCCCGCATTCCGTAAACCGGCTCCAGATAATAATGGTACATACTGTCTAATTCATCTTTTCCCTCACTGGTAATTCTAAGGGAATAGCTTCGTTTATCCTGACGGTCATACAGTTTCTCAATCAGTCCGTTTTCCGTCAGTCCGTCAATCAGTCTGCTGACAGTGGTCTTGCTGATCCCCATGTCATGGCTTAATTCTCCGGGTACAATTGGATCTTTGGCCAGTGCAACACGAAATAGCATATCCACTTCCTGAGCTGTTGCTGCTGCACCCTTGCGGGCTTTTTTTAGTATGAGGCTGCTCAGCAGCCGTATTTCACTCAAGTCTTCCATTAAAAGCATCCAGTTTTTTTCTTCCATAACGGTTCTTTTATAGTGCAGGTGCACTATTCCTCTCACCTTCTTAGTTTATAATTTTATTTACATGCCAAATTAGTTTACATTGTAAACCTTTTATGAATCATACACCTTTTTCTATTTTCTGTCAAGACATCGTAATCGAGATAGAGAGCCTGATACCGTCAGCAGAAAACTATACCCAAATAGCCTGCAGATAGGCCAGCAGGCAGGGATTGCCGGAATCGGTGTAAACGCTGTCCTTTTCATCACCATATGAAGTGTTTCTGCCCTGCAGCTAGGAATATACTCCTGTTCCAGTAAAAAAATAAAAGGACTGCGCACTGTCAGTCCCTTTTATTTTTATACTATAGATTCCCTGATATTTTTGCAATCTCAAGGTTGCACCTGAGTACATTCACTCTCTCATGCCCGTAAACTCCAAGTACTTTCCCTTCTGTATTATCTTCAACAATACCTCTCAATTCCTCCTCGCTTAATCCGGTTGCCTCAGCAATAGCAGGTATCTGGATCTCTGCAGATTCCGGCGTGATATGCGGATCCATTCCCGAGCCGGAAGCTGTCAGTAAATCTGCGGGAATGTCTCCTTTTTTAACCTCCGGATTTTCTTTTAAGAACTGTTCCACAGACTCTTCTACTCTCTGCTTAAGTTCTTCATTTGAAGGCGCCAGATTGGAACCGCCTGAGGATACGCCCCCGTAGGTACCATCCGCCTTTTCTTCTGCTGTATAAGTATTATAATTTACCCCTGATACACGGCACTGAAAGTAGCCCTGATCTCCAGAGAAATCCTGTCCTACGATAGCAGATCCCACTGCCTTTTCCGGATCTGCAGTCTTCTCACCTTCAGCTGTAATCATGCTCCCGTTTGCCTGATGCGGGAAGATCAGCTGTCCAAGTCCTGTCATTGCCGCAGGATAAGCAAAACCACAGATTACCAGCATGAAAACAGTAAGGACCGCTGCACTTCTCAAATATTTCAAAAATGATTTCATAATAATCACTCCTCCCTACATACCCAGCACTGCCAAAAGCGGTGCAACCAGGCAGTCAATAATTTTAATTCCGGCAAACGGTACGATAATACCGCCCACCCCGTAGATGCCCATATTCTTCAGCAGCATACGCTCTGCACTCATCGGTTTATATTTAACACCACGCATTGCAATTGGAATCAGGCACGGTATAATAATTGCATTAAATATTAAAGCCGACAGAATGGCCGACATCGGTGTGGCTAATTTCATAATATTCAGCATCTGCATCTGCGGAATCACCAGCGTGAACATGGCAGGTATGATTGCAAAATATTTGGCCACATCATTTGCAATACTGAAGGTAGTCAGCGAACCTCTTGTTATCAGAAGCTGCTTGCCAATCTCAACCACCTCAAGTATTTTGGTCGGGTCAGAATCCAGATCCACCATATTGGCCGCCTCCTTGGCGGCCGCTGTACCTGAATTCATTGCCAGCCCCACATCCGCCTGGGCAAGCGCAGGTGCATCGTTCGTTCCATCACCGGTCATAGCTACCAGCTTGCCTTCCGCCTGCTCCTTTTTGATCGCCGATATCTTATCTTCCGGTCTGCACTCCGCGATAAATCCGTCCACGCCTGCCTCTTTGGCGATTGTGGCTGCGGTCAGCGGGTTGTCGCCGGTACACATGATCGTTTTGATCCCGATTTCCCTCAGGCGCTGGAAACGTTCAACCAGTCCGGGCTTAACTGTATCTTTCAGATATATAACCCCGCAGATCACCTCTTCTGCTGTAACTACCAGTGGTGTACCGCCAAGTCCGGCGATTTTCTCAACAATACCGTCCAGATCTGCGGGAATGCTGCCTCCCTTTTCTTTTACCATCTTTTTGATGGCATCAGCCGCCCCTTTCCTTAGGGTCGTTCCATCCGGCAGATTGACGCCTGACATCTTGGACTGTGCCGTAAATTCAACGAACTCCATCTGGTCAGCCACCTCACTGTTCATCCGGCTTCCCATCTTCCGTGCCAATTCCAGCGTTGACTTTCCTTCCGGCGTCGGATCACATAGCGAAGTGAGTGCCGCGTAGTCGATTAACTCTTCTTTGCTCTTTCCTTTTACAGGATAGAACTCCGCTGCAAGGCGGTTTCCGAAGGTAATGGTCCCGGTCTTGTCGAGAATCATCGTATCCACATCTCCGCAGGCCTCCACCGCTTTTCCCGACATGGCAATGACATTAAATCTGGTCACCCGGTCCATCCCGGCAATCCCAATGGCAGACAACAGTCCGCCAATGGTTGTAGGAATCAGGCATACAAGCAGTGCGATCATCGTAGATATCGGTATCTGCACACCTGAATATGTTGAAAACGGATACAGACATACAACCACAATCATAAAAATAATCGTCAAACCAACAAGGAGCGTATTCAGTGCGATCTCATTCGGGGTTTTCTGACGTGACGCACCTTCTACCAGCGCAATCATTTTATCCAGAAAGGACTCTCCCGGCTGCGATGTGATCTGAACCTTCAGCCAGTCACTGACAACCGTTGTTCCTCCGGTTACAGAAGAAAAATCTGTTCCTGCCTCACGTGTAACGGGTGCGGATTCTCCGGTAATTGCCGATTCGTCCACCGAAGCAATCCCTTCAATGACTTCCCCGTCATTTGGAATCACTTCTCCCGCTTCTACAAGAACAATATCCCCCTTTTTTAATTCGGATGCATTTACCATCCGATCTGTCCCATCCTCACAGATCAGATGAGCCTTTGTATCCTGCTTTGTTTTTTTCAGAGAAGCCGCCTGTGCTTTTCCGCGTCCCTCGGCAACAGATTCTGCAAAATTTGCAAATAATATAGTAATAAATAATATGACGCAGACAATTCCATTATAGGTTCTTAAGTACCCAACGGAAGCATCATCCCCAAATATAGACGGAAAAAACGTCATGATCAGCGTCAGCACACAGCCGGCCTCCACTACGAACATAACCGGATTTTTAATCATATATTTCGGGTTCAGCTTCTGGAGGGCTCCGATAACGGAGCTCTTCAGAATGTCCTTTGTCACGAACTTCGTTGTTTGTTGTTTCTTAGACATTGCTTTACATCCCTTTCTTAAATTTTATGAAAACCACAGGGTCAGATGTTCCGCGATCGGCCCCAGTGCCAACGCAGGGAAAAATGTTAATGCGGCAAATATATATACGATAAATATAAGTAATATTGCAAATACTGCGTTATCCGTTCGCAGTGTACCAATGGACGCTTTCACCCGTTTTTTAGCAAGCAGCGAACCTGCGATTGCCAACTGTGCGATAATGGCTATATAACGCCCAAAGAACATCGCAAGTCCTGTAGTAATATTCCAGAAATAGGTATTGTCTGACAGCCCTTCAAAACCGGAACCGTTGTTAGCCGCAGAAGAAGAATACTCATACAATACCTGTGACAGTCCGTGGAAGCCAGGATTCGTAATTCCGTCCAGCCCTGCCTGTGTGGAAACCGCCAGCGCTGAGAACCCAAGGATGAGAAGCGGATGTACAATCAGTACCAGTGCGACCAGCTTCATTTCCTTTCCTTCTATTTTTTTGCCCAGATATTCCGGGGTACGTCCCACCATCAGGCCGCATATAAATACGGTCAGAATTGCATACATGAGCATATTCATCAACCCCACACCCTTACCTCCGAATACGCAGTTCAGCATCATATGTAAGAGCGGCACCATTCCGCCCAGAGGCGTCAGTGTATCGTGCATGTTATTAACGGTACCTGTGGTAAAAGAAGTTGTAACCGTGGTAAACAGAGCCGACTGATCGACGCCAAAACGGACCTCTTTTCCTTCCATACTTCCCATTGCCTGACTTACCCCTGCATCTGCAAGAACCGGGCTGCCGGCCTTTTCGGAGAAGAAACAGAGCGTCAGACCGATCAGGAATATCACCGACATGGCTGCAAATATAGTTCTGCCCTGTTTTCCGAATATGGGCTCTTTTACCTGAGCCTCTTCCTTTTTCCTGTCCCTGCACATCTTTCCGAATGTCAGTACACAGGCGCCCGGAAGAATCATCATGGAGATCAGCTCTACTATATTCGTTATAATAGTTGGATTCTCGAAAGGTGTGGACGAGTTAGCCCCAAGGAATCCTCCGCCGTTTGTTCCCAGATGTTTGATGATTTCCAGCGCTGCGACCGGACCTGTTGCAAAATCCTGCAGCTTGCCCTGAATTGTCTCAACAGTAATATTTGCACCGAAAGTCTGAGGGCATCCCTGCCAGATCAGTACCAGGCCGAAAATCAAAGACCATGGAATCAGAATCCGGGTCGTAATGCGAACCATATCTTCATAAAAGTTCCCCAGATCTTTGCTTCTGCCTGCAAATCCCCGGCAGAACGCCATACATGCCGCATACCCGGATGCTGCAGATGTGAACATCATAAATATAATAACCAGCATCTGGCTTAAATAAGATAAACCTGACTCGCCTGAGTAATGCTGCAGGTTTGTATTTGTCATAAAACTGATAATTGTATTAAATGACAGGGTTGGCTCCATCCCGGCGATCCCATTGGGATTCAGAAACAAAACACTCTGCAGCCTCAGAACCAGATATCCCGCCAGTACCATGACCGCATTGGTCATCAGAAGGCTTAACGCATAAGTCTTCCAGTTCATTCCCTTTCTGTCGATCCGGCAGATTTTATATATCCCATTATCCACCCGGTCAAATAAGGGATCCGCGAAAGTTTTCTTATTTACTGCAATATGATACATATATCTCCCCATCGGGATCACAGCAAGCACGAAAATCGCTAAAGTCAGTACGATCTGTAACATAACTTTCTTTTCCTCCTCTTTTTACTCAATAAGTTTATTTATAACTTTTCCGGATGCACCAGGGCGTAAAACAAATATGCCGCCAGCAGCAAAATAATAATTCCAAGCAGTATCATTTTCCTTTTCCTTCTTTCCATTTGTTGTGCTTAACTCTTTGTTAATCTTCTTTCCTTTGATGTTCCTGGCCCTTTTACTAATCTTCTCTCCCGATATCCGCATCGATCTGCCGGCTGCACCAATCGGCAAAAAGCTTCATTAGACCAAAGCAGGCCAGCAGAACAGCTGCCATAACTATATCCATCATGATGGCTTCCTCCTTCTTTCAAAGAATGATTAGATGATAGCACGGGTCATCTTAAAACTGCGCAAAAAAGCAGGAGGCTGTATTAAAGCCGTATTAAAATACAGAAGATTGAATTTGTGCATCCCGGTTCACCCCCAAAAAGAGAATCTAAAAAACAAAGAACGCGATGCAGCTTTTCAATTGCATCGCGTTCTTTATTTTCGTTTTTTATAAATACTTGTTCTCCATCGCGGCCATCGTTTTCCAAAAAACGGCCGGGTCTGCAGCACTGCTGTAATCAGTAATTCCGGCCCCTTCGTTGGGATATTTTACGGAATACACCTGATCAGCCGTAAATATACAGATCAGCACCACACAAGCAATCATCAGCGTCCGAACCGGAACCCGCCGGATCAGATCATCCAGGACAGGCGCCAGAATATATACAATCAACATTCCTCCCACCCCGAAAGTGAGGAGACCTTCCGCACAGATTCTTCCTTGCAGGTTCAGAAAGTACCCGCTGTAATCCCACCACTTTTTACCGTTATGAGCTATTTCCAGATAATACGCGGTGAAATATTCCACGATTCCGCATACAACGATCGTCATCAGAAACTCAGCTGCCGGCCTTTTTCGGAACTTATTAAGCAGAAGAAGAATCAGCAAGCTGCCGCTCCCGTAAATCGGCAGCCAAGGCCCATGTAAAACCCCTCTGTTAACAAATACTCCATCTGAAAGCAAATGCAGTCCGACCTCCCATAACCATCCGATGAAGGACATAACAAAAAACAACATAATCATAGACCAGACCGAGTAATTACGGATATAGCTGATATTGCCTGTCCACCGCTTCTTCATTCTTTCAGGTTCCGGAGAAAGCCTTGTCGGATATACACTGCCCTCCAGTGCGTCTTTATCATAACCCAGATAAACCATCGACGCCTGGCTCTCTTCAAAAGCCCTTGATTTCTCATCATTCCTGATAGTCAGTCCAAATACATCCGAAAGGAACTTGCGGATTCCCGTCAGGCTTGTCAGTCCTGCCCGCTGCTTCTCGCTCTCTTTCGCCACATCTCTATAAACATCAGCAAGTTCTTCTTTCCCGGCATTTTCGAACAGATACTTATCATTCAGCAGGTCTGCATACGGGAGATTCTTTTCTTTCCCCGTCATGCGAAGCCCCGCATAATATTCACTAAATGCCGCAATCTTGTAAGGATTTGTATAGAAGATATCCAAAATCCCCATTGTCAGCAGCCCCAGCAGTTCCCACCCTATAAAGGATAATTCAAAAACAAAGCACTCCCACTTATGTCCCTTCATCATATGACGGGACAGCGTGACCGCTTCCTTCGAATTCAGCCCGGGATTCTCTGCCACTATATAAGGCACCAGATAATAAGAATAATACTTGATAATTCCACCCACAATGGTAACCGACCACAGCAGCTGATACACCGACGCCACAAAAAGCGTAATACTGGCTCTGCACCACTTATGTATTTTTAAAAGAAACAGCGCCCTGGACATATGAATCTTATCATACCGCCTGCCCTCCAAAAACATCCGCCTCATAATAACCTGATACACATTGGTTACAAATATCAGGACCAGAAACCACAAAAGCAGAACCGCAGCAATCAAAATCATAACAGCCATACTGTCTGACCCAATAATAGACTTCAGGCCAACCGCCAGATAAGCAAAAAACTTTCCGGAAGTAATACCGTTCACGACCATAGAGAACACGCCCCTGCTTCTCCCCATTACAGCCCCGGGGTCCGCTTCTGATCGTTCACTTTCTTCCCGGTCCACATCATCCGCAATCCTCAGCCCCGTCTCATCATCTCCCGAAGCAATATGGTAAACAATCTCACTAAACTTCTCATCCACTTCCAGCGACCCTTTCCTGGACCCGCCAGTTTCAGCCTCCGCTGCCTCATCTCCGCCGCTTTTCGCCACAGACAGCGAAGAACTAAACTCCGTCCCCAAAACCGCCGCCAGCAGACAAAGCATCACAAAAATCCAATAATGCCTCTTAAGTACCTTTCGCGCTTCCCGCTTCATCTCTCTTCTCGTTAGCATACAACTCTCTCACTTCATCATTTTTTCAGTTATTCAGTCCCTATTATAAAATGCCCTGAAAACAAATACAAGCAAAACTATCCGCCTCCCCGTCCAAAACCCCACCGTAAAATCTCCCGCCCGGATGAACCAAGCCTGCCGAGGAACGGGACAGGGTGCAGACGTAAGCATATATCTGTCTGGAAAGCATAAAACGAGCTTAGCAGCAGTTAGAGGAAACACGCAAAATCAGCCGGACAAAAGTTGATCTCCAAATCAACTTTTGAGTACGCCTGAGCCGTCTAAGCATCAGCTTAGGCGGTGAATGCGTATGATTCCGGCTGATT
The DNA here is from genome assembly GCF_000190355.1 of Clostridium sp. D5. Lineage (NCBI taxonomy): Bacteria > Bacillati > Bacillota > Clostridia > Eubacteriales > Clostridiaceae > Clostridium > Clostridium sp. D5. The sequence goes on from NZ_GL870814.1 coordinate 327,735, forward strand.
TTGCGTGTTTTCTCTTACTGCTGCTTAGCGCAGTGTCCGCATTCCAGACAGATATATGCTTACGTCCGCACCCTGTCCCGTTCCTCGGCAGGCGCCCCTCCCCCCATTCTACAATTTCTTCCACACAGCCTGCAGGTCTTTTAAATCCATCTGTTTTTCAATCTGATTCACGATTTTATCGCTGCTTACGTTTGCCACATTCCACCTTCCCGTAATCAATCCAGACATAGCACACAAAGCA
>NZ_GL870814.1:328127-363519 GCF_000190355.1 Clostridium sp. D5
CGGCTGATTTTGCGTGTTTTCTCTTACTGCTGCTTAGCGCAGTGTCCGCATTCCAGACAGATATATGCTTACGTCCGCACCCTGTCCCGTTCCTCGGCAGGCGCCCCTCCCCCCATTCTACAATTTCTTCCACACAGCCTGCAGGTCTTTTAAATCCATCTGTTTTTCAATCTGATTCACGATTTTATCGCTGCTTACGTTTGCCACATTCACCTTCCCGTAATCAATCCAGACATAGCACACAAAGCACAGTACTCCCAGGGTCAGCCGAAAGAAAAAGCTGCTTTTTGGTCTTGCTTCGGCCCCATCATCATACAGATCATGATAGATATGTCCATATCTGGGATGTACCGCGGGAATAAAACTATCTTCATTGTAAAGCCTTCTGGTCTGCCTGAGAAGCTGCCGGCGTCTTTCTTCTGATTCGTTCATAATCTATGTACCTCCTTTGAGATTTCCCGTCAAAAAACAGGATACAGAACCGTTTAAACTGAAAAGAGCATATGATATGTCTACCATATCATATGCCCTGACAAAAACAGTTAGAACTCTCTGTCCCATAGTGTTATTTTTCTATTTCTTTTATTATCTGTCCGCAAGCTCGTTCGTAATATCTTCCCAGGTAATTCCCCGTTCTACCATCAGTACCATTGCATGGTACAGGAAATCTGACATTTCGTATTTGATCTCTTCCGGATTCGGATTCTTTGCAGCTATCACAATCTCCGTTGCCTCTTCGCCTACTTTTTTCAGGATCTTATCAATCCCCTTGTCGAAAAGGTAATTTGTATAAGAACCTTCCTTCGGATTCTGCTTTCTGTCAACAATCGTCGAATAGATGGATTCAAATACCTGCAGGGGATTCTTTCCGTCATAATCACTGCCCACAATCGGCTGGAAGAAGCAGGTGTGGTTTCCCGTATGGCAGGCCGCCCCGACCTGTTCCACCTTCGCCAGCAGTGTATCCTTATCACAGTCGATTGTCATGGTTTTTACATACTGGAAATGTCCGGATGTCTCGCCCTTAATCCACTGCTCTTTCCTGCTTCTGCTGTAATATGTCATTCTTCCCGACTTCACCGTGTGGTCAAAGGCTTCTTCATCCATATATGCCATCATCAGTACTTCGTTTGTCTTATAATCCTGCACAACAACGGGCAGTAAACCATCCGAATTCAGTTTAAACTCGGAAAAGTCCATCATACTTTCAAAGGATGTCATCCGGATTCCTTCTGCGGTGCAGACATTTTTAAATGCATTAAAATCCATATCCACCTGGCTGATGAACAGGCCGGATACCCCTTTCACACCATCGCATTTCAATATCTTAAGGATCTCTTCCTGCTCCATCGTATCCGTTACGACAACACATGGAATCTGTGTAACATTCATGACCGAATTCAGATCCAGCCTGTGCATGAATATCATCTCTGTACTGTATTCTTCAATCAGGTGCTGCTGCTTAAACAGCGAGTCAAAATCATTCAGGGACACAGCGATCCGTTCCTTGCCGAAACGTTTGGACACATCCTCGATCAGGTCGATGGACAGGTGTTTGGAAAAATTCAGCATGGCGCGCTTTGCACCCGCATACAGAATCTTCTTTACATCCTCCTGCCTGCGGATATTGCCGCCGGCAACCATCGGAATACTGATGACGCGGTTGATCCGTTTCATCAGATCAATGGACTCCTCATGCTCTTCATCGGAATTTGACAGATCAAATATAATCAGCTCATCTGCCCCCATATCTCCGTAATACTTCGCAAGCGCTACCACATCTTCCGCAATCACTTCTCTGTCGTCAAACCATTTAACAGCTTTCCCTCCATCAATGAAAATGCAGGGGGTCAATCTCTTATAACTCATTTATCTTCTCTCCTTTACAGGCTGCCCTTCGTAGACCAAACCTCTTTCATTCTCGGCTCTTCCATGGTAGCCGCATCCAGTGCTTTTCCAAATGCTTTAAACAGGGCCTCGGCCATATGATGATTATTGCCTCCGTCCAGAATCTTCAGATGCAGGTTCATAGCTGCACTGTATGAAACCGCATAGAAAAATTCCTTTACCATCTCTGTATCCAACCCGCCTATTTTCTCCACTGTAAATTCCGCCTGATAGTTCAGATACGGGCGGCCTGAAAGATCTACCGCACATAATGCAAGCGTCTCATCCATGGGAAGCATAAAACTGCCGTACCGTTTGATTCCCGCTTTGTCACCAAGGGCACTGGCAATTGCCTGCCCCAGCACGATACCGGTGTCCTCCACCGTATGATGGCAGTCCACATCCAGATCACCCTTCACCTCTGCCTCCAGGTCAAACAGACCATGCCTTGCGAATCCGTCCAGCATATGGTCGAAAAAGGCAATCCCTGTATCAATCCTGTTGCGTCCGTTTCCGTCCAGACAAATTTTCAGACTGATCTCTGTTTCTTTTGTTTTCCTTTTACAGCTGCCTGTCCTGTCCATCATACATCCCTCCCATTTGCATCAGATGCTGCCCTGGCACCCCTTATGGTGTGCCCTTTGGGTATCATTCATTTTCCATATGTTACACTCTGCTGTTTTTATGCAGATCTTTTCTCTAATTTATGATTCTTCAAAACGCACCTTAATAGAGTTCGCATGTGCTGTCAGCTGTTCAGCCTCCGCAAAACGCTCAATATCCAGGTGTACCGCTTCCAGCGCTTCCTTTGAATAAGAAATAATACTGGACTTCTTCAGGAAATCATCCACAGACAGCGGTGAAAAGAACTTCGCCGTTCCATTTGTCGGCAGGACATGGTTTGGCCCTGCAAAATAGTCTCCCAGCGGCTCACTGCTGTATTCCCCTATAAAAATTGCACCCGCATTGCGGATCCTGGTCATTACATCAAACGGATCTGCAGTCACAATCTCCAGATGCTCTGAAGCGATCTCATTTGCCGCATCTATGGCATCATCCAGCGTCTCCGCCACCAGAATATGCCCGTAATTATCAAGGGATTTCTGTATAATCTCTCCCCTGGACAATTCTCTCACAAACCCGTCAATCTGTAAAGAGACGTTTTCTGCCAGTTCCCTGCTGGTTGTCACAAGAATAGCGGATGCAAGTTCGTCATGCTCTGCCTGGGACAGAAGGTCTGCAGCCACATATCTCGGATTTGCCGTCTCATCTGCAAGCACGAGGATCTCACTCGGTCCCGCGATGGAATCAATATTTACATACCCATAAACCGCTTTTTTAGCAAGCGCTACATATATATTTCCAGGTCCCACAATCTTATCCACTTTGGGAATGCTGTCTGTACCATAGGCCAGTGCCGCAATTGCCTGGGCCCCGCCCACCTTATACACGGCAGTTGCACCTGCTTCTTTAGCTGCAACGAGCGTGGTCGGATTCACCTTTCCATCTTTTCCGGGAGGTGTGGTCATGATAATCTCATCCACTCCAGCCACCTTGGCCGGCATAATGTTCATCAGCACGGAAGACGGATAGACTGCCTTCCCGCCCGGAACATAGACACCCACTCTCTGGAGAGCCGTTACTTTCTGGCCAAGCATCGTTCCGTCCGGTTTGCTGTCAAACCAGCTGTACTGCATCTGCTTAGCATGGTAGGATTCAATATTCTTTAAAGATTTGCGTATGATCTCAAGCAGAGAATCCTCCACCTGGGCATAGGCCTCTTCTACCTCCGCCTCTGTGACAAGCACATTCTCCGGATTGATCTCTGCACCGTCAAACTTCTTCGTATATGAAAATACCGCCTTGTCCCCTTTTTCCTTCACCGTATCCAGAATCTCCCGGACACTCGCCTCATACTTTCCATAATTGTTTGGGCTGCGTTTTAAAAGGTCTTCCAGCAGATTCTTTTTCGTGCTTTCATCTAATTTTTCTATCCGCATTTTTATCCCTCCTGTAAGAGCTTCCTGAGATTCACAATCAGCTCTTTGATCCTGTCATTTTCCATGCGCATACTGACCGGATTCACGATCATTCTGGCAGAAAGAGGACATACCTCCTCCAGTACCACGAGTCCGTTCTCTTTCAGCGTGGAGCCTGTCTCCACTATATCCACAATTACTTCTGAGAGCCCGACAATGGGCGCCAGTTCAATGGAACCATTCATCTTAATAATCTCAACAGTCTGATGCTTTTTATTATAAAAATAGTCTTTCGCTATATTCGGATACTTTGTAGCCACACGGATCAGTTCGTGATGCCGGAGCAGTTCGCGGGCCTCCTCCAGCCCGCACACGCACATTCTGCACTTACCAAATCCAAGATCCAGAACCTCGTGTACTTTGCGTCCTTCCTCCACGATCGTATCCTTGCCGACAACACCGATATCAGCAGCCCCGTATTCCACATAAGTGGGGACATCCGGGCCCTTTGCGAGGAAAAACTTCAGTTTCAGCTCTTCATTCACAAAAATCAGCTTTCTTGAACTTTTATCCTTCATCTCCTCGCACGTAATACCGAGCCGTTCCAGCATTTCCAGCGTTTTACTTGCCAAACGCCCTTTTGTAAGGGCAAAAGTTAAATATCTCATGTCTGCTCCTCTATCTCTTTTTCCTAGCATTTATCAGCTTCTCATCCCCTGTCTGAAGATTCACCATCTCAATCGTCAGGTCATCCTTCAGATAAAGCATGCTCACGGCCTGTGTCCGCTTCCCATACTCTGCATACATTTCTTTGCTGCCCTGTTCATCCCGCTTATGCATCTCCACACATTTGCCCTTGGCACGGAAATTCTTTGCAAGCGAAATGGCCCACTTCTGCGTTGCCTCGGTGTAGACAATCAGATTCATATGGCTGGTCTCCACCGGGATCTTCTGGCGGCTCAGCGCACTCATTAATTCATCTATTATGATAGCAAATCCGATAGACGGTATATTCTCCCCGAATTTCTCCAGGAGATGGTCGTACCGTCCGCCTCTGACAATGGCATCTCCGGTACCGTATGTATACGCACGGAAAATAATGCCGGTGTAATACCCGTAACTTCCGCTCATACTCAGGTCAAACGTAATATGATCCTCTACACCGTAGAGGGTCAGCAGCTTATACAGCTTCTGCAGGTAGGATACGGCAAGCCCGGCGCTGATATTCGGTGCAATTCCCATGGCCTTATCCAGAATCTCCACGTCTCCCATAAGTTCCGGCAATCCCTGGAACGCAGCTTTTATGTTATCATCTACATTCTGATTATCCAGAATCTCTTCCACACCAAAATAATTCCGGTTTGTAATCAGGTGGTGGATCTCTGTCTTTTCATCCTCTTCCAGCCCTGTCGCATCCATCAGGCTCTGAATAAAGTCCACATGGCCTATATTAACCTGAAATTCCTTTAATCCAACCTTTTTCAGCCCATCCACAACCATGGCAAGCATCTCTGCATCCGCCTCAATCGAATCCATCCCGATCAGCTCAGCTCCCATCTGGGTGTTTTCCTTCAGACGGCCCTGATAACTGGAATGATTGATAAAGGTATTGCCCATATAGCAGAGGCGGACAGGATATTCTTCTGTCTCAAACAGTGTCGCGGCAGCCCGTGCTATTGACGGTGTGATATCCGGGCGCAGTGCCAGCGTATTGCCGTCTCTGTCGAAAAATTTATATAGTTCTCTGGAAGAAATCGTTCCGATCTCTTTTCTGAACACATCGAAGTACTCGAAGGTAGGTGTCTGAATATCCTGATATCCATATGCGTGCAGGACATCGTGGAGCTTCTCCTGTGTTGTAAGCTTCTTTCTGCATTCTGTATTGTATATATCCCTGACGCCTTCAGGTGTATGTAATTTCTGTTCCATATTTCCTGCCTTTCACTTTATCATGCTAATTCGTTAAATCACCTTGTAAATTATACGCAGTTTCTCAGAAAATGTCAATCCCTGGTATCCAAATCCTTCTGTATGTAGTCCAGATACGGGACAAAACTATTGTTTTTCAACTCCATAAAATAGGCCGGATCCAACTCCTCATAGCGAAAGCTTTTCCTTCCGCCACCGCCGGCCCTCTCCCAGAATTTCTTTATTTCTTTGTAACGCATATAATAAAGTTCGTTATTGCTGCTATAATAAATAATCAAAAAAGAGATACCGCCCTGCTTCTCAAACTTCTCCATAAAGTTCATCTGATGTTCATGCACGTTCTGCAGCGGAAAGGTATCCACGCTGCACTCCTTTGCGTCAAAACAGATCGGTATTCCCTGGACCGCCCCGATATAATCGACCGTACTTATTTTTTCAAAATATGCCAGCGTAATATGCCGGTGTTCCTTGTCTATCTTTACCGGAGTGATGGGGGTCGGTATCTTCTGGATCAGCGCAAGTCCCATCTCCTCGTAGCGCTCGTTGGTCCGGTTAATCAGGTCCTCCAGCGTGGAGCCCCGAAGTCCCCTTGAATTCCAGGTTGCCATCTATAAAACACCCTTTTCCTTTGCTATTTTTTGAAACTCTGCTGGGAGCGGAGCCAGAAATTCTCTGCCCGACAGACCAGCAAGCGGCCCTTCCAGCGCCGGAAATGTAATCCTGTAAGCGTGAAGCAGCTGATGTTTCAGCCCATATGCACTCCTGCATCTGTCATTGAGTCTCCTGTCGCCATATTTGTAGTCCCCCAGAATGGGATGCCCCACAGACGCCAGATGTGCGCGGATCTGGTGGGTCTTCCCGGTAATCAGATGTACCTCCAGAAGCGTTACATCATTTCCTGACTTGAGGGGACGGAATTCTGTTTCAATTGCCGTACTTCCCTCTTCCTGTCCGGCTGTTATGTGCACCTGATTGTTCTCTGCATCTTTTTTTAGAAACCCATGTATATGGGACGTCTCATTTACTTCTCCTTTCACAAGGCAGTGATAATACTTGCCCAGTGTCCTGTCCTTAAAAAGGCGGCTCAGTTCCTGCAGGCCCTGCAGGCTTTTCCCTGCCGCCACCATGCCGCTTGTATTCCTGTCAAGCCGGTTGCACACGGAAGGGCGGAATGTTCTCATCTCGTCCTCTGTCAGCGCCCCGCTTCTAAGCAGGTAAGCAGTCAGATGCTCCACCAGCGAGACATCTGTATCCGCCGCCTTCTGTGAGAGCATCCCCGCCGGCTTATTAATCAGAATAATATGGCTGTCCTCATATATAATATTCAGGCTTTCCCCGTAAGAAAGCCTATTTAACATTCCATTCTCCGCATGCGGCTTTGCATCCCCGGCGAATTTGGCAATCGTCTCATCCGCAAGGAACAATTTTATTTCGTCACCTCTCAGGAGCTTCTCATTTCCAGAAGCCTTTTTCCCGTTCAGAGTTATATTCTTTTTCCGCAGCATCTTATATAAAAAACTCTTCGGGGCCTCTCTCAGATACTTAGCCAGAAGCTTATCCAGCCTCTGCCCCGCTTCATTGTCACCAACTGTTATCTGCTGCATAAACTGTACCCTTTCTACATGGATATATTTAAGATTACCTGTTTGATCCGTTCTTCCATTTCCTTTGTATCCCTCTTTTCCACGGCCGCTATGGAATTAAGTCCCTCAGCCCTTGCCAGAAAAGCGGTATAGTTGTTCAGGATCTTTACCGAAACATCAGGAAACTGGTTTTGGTTCAATATCCCTTTTATGTGTGTGGCCGCATATTTTAAATCTACTTTTTCGCTGTTTGTATATCCGAAGATTGTGTTTCCGGAAATCACAATGCAGTCCACCGGCATCACTTTTTCCCGGGATGTAATGATCATATCATAGACCGCCGTAATATTGCCGGTCTTGCCTTTGATTTCATCTGCCCGTATAACTGCAATAGACGGATAGGGAAAACGGGTAATCACACCTACCAGCGATTTGGAAGCCGGCAGGCATCCAAGTACGGCAACAACGGTCATCATATTCAGTCTTGTGTGTGCCTGGCTGTAGCCCAGAAAGAAAACAGCAGCTACAAGCACGAAATAAATAACTGTACGGATGATCTCCACCTTTTTCTTATAGTCCAGATATCCCGGATTTCCTTTTATCACCTTATTCATGTCGTACATCTCCTCAGTTTTTTGCCATAATCTCTACTTTTACTATCAGGTTGTGGGGCAGAATCTTAGCACCCAGGTCTGCTGCTTTCATAGCCATTCCATAGACTGAAACCGGCTTTTTCTTTCTGGAATCTTTCAATGCCTGATGCACAACCTTCTCCGGCGGCACCATGACTGCGTCTTTCCATTTGTTCGGAAATTTACCGGACACATCAAAGAACTCTGTGTCTACCGGTCCCGGACATACTGCTGTCACATAGATCCCCTCTTTTTCCAGCTCTGCTCCCAAGCCCCGGGAAAAGCTGACTACATAGGACTTCGTTGCCGCATAGACCGCAAAAAAAGGCTGCGGGCAAAAGGCCGCCGCGGATGCCAGATTCACGATTCGGCTGCCCCGGGTAAGATACGGCAGACAGGTAATCGTAAGGCGCGTAAGCGCCCTGCAGTTCAGGTCTATCATCTCCGGCTGTAATCCCGGTTCCTTTCCGGCAATCTGAGTAACCGTACCCATCTTTCCAAAACCGGCGGCATTGACCAGCATGCGCACATCCGGTTTCTCCGACTCCAGCTCCTCCTGTATATCACTGTAAATACTGTCTTCAAGCAGACTTCCCGCAAAGATTCTGCAGGGAATCATACACTCATCAGACAGAGAGAGAAGCCGCTCTCTTCTTCGGGCTATCAACCAGATCTCATCCATCTGCCGGTAGAACCATGGCAGCTGTTTCACAAACTCACGTCCCATTCCTGATGAAGCACCGCTTACAATTGCTATTCTCAATCGTTACACCTTCTTTTTATTCATTCATGATTTTGGGGTTCTCTTCTTATGGACATTTCTGATTGCTTTTTTCTTCTTAACCTGTGCTTTATTTCTTCCGTTCTCCTTAGCAGCGGATTTCTCTTTCGAAAACTTCCGCGGCCTGATCAGACATTTCTCACCAAAGCCCACAAGATCCATCCGGCCGGCCTTTTTCAGTGCTTCCATGACAAGTTCATAGTTATCCGGATTGCGGTACTGAATCAAAGCGCGCTGAAGTACTTTCTCGTGCGGATTCCTGGGGACATAGACCGGTTTCATGCTTCTCGGATCCAGACCGGTATAGTACATACAGGTAGATATGGTAGACGGTGTGGGATAAAAGTCCTGCACCTGCTCCGGCATATATCCCAGATCCCGGCAGTACTCGGCCAGCTTTACCGCCGACTTCATGTCCGAACCCGGATGGGAGGACATGAGATAAGGCACAAGAAACTGCTTTTTATTAAGCTTTTGATTCATATCCCGAAATGTCCGGGTGAATTCCTCATATACGTTGTGTTCCGGCTTTCCCATCTTTTCGAGTACTTCATCCGCTACATGTTCCGGAGCGACTTTCAGCTGCCCGCTCACATGATTTTCGCAGAGCTCTCTCAAAAATGTCCGTTCCTTATCCGCAAGCAGATAATCAAACCGGATGCCCGAACGGATAAACACCTTTTTCACCTTCGGGATATTTCTTAGTTTTCTCAGCAGCTCCACATAATCCCTGTGGTCTGCCCGCAGGTTTTTACAGGGATGCGGGAACAGACACTGCCGGTCTCTGCAGACGCCGTACTGAAGCTGCTTTTTGCAGGAAGGCTGCCTGAAGTTGGCTGTGGGTCCGCCCACATCATGGATATATCCCTTAAAATCGGGCTGCTCCGTCAAAATTTGTGCTTCTTTTATCAGGGATTCATGGCTCCTTGCCTGTATAATTCTTCCCTGATGGAATGTCAGTGCGCAGAAATTGCAGCCTCCAAAACATCCCCGGCTGCTCGTGAGGCTGAATTTAATCTCCGAGATTGCGGGAACGCCTCCCGCCTTCTCATAGGAGGGATGCCAGGTTCTCATATAGGGAAGCGCATAGATATCATCCATCTCCGTCTGACCAAGCGGCTTTGAAGGGGGATTCTGCACAATGTACAGCTTCTCACCGTAAGGCTCTATGAGCCGCTTTCCGGAGAATGGATCTGTATTCTGGTACTGTGTATAAAAACTCCGGGCATAGGCCTCTTTTTTTTCAGAGATCTCCTGAAAAGAAGGAAGGGTGACCGCATCATATACCGAGTCCAGATCTCTTGCCTTGACCACCGTTCCGTCTATATAGGTCAGGTCCGACACAGCGATCCCCGCATCAAGAGCTTCAGCAATTTCCAGAACAGAACGCTCACCCATCCCATAGGAGATGATATCCGCGCCTGAATCCAGCAGGACGGAGCGTTTCACTTTGTCCGACCAGTAATCATAATGCCCCAGTCTACGCAGGCTGGCTTCAATGCCGCCCAGAATGACAGGAGTATGTTTGTACGTCTGCCGGATCAGGTTGCCATAGACCACCGCCGCATAATCCGGCCGCTTCCCCATCTCCCCGCCCGGTGTATATGCGTCCTGGCGGCGCCGCTTTTTTGAAACAGAATAATGGTTGACCATGGAATCCATATTGCCGGCGGACACCAGAAATCCAAGCCTCGGCTCCCCATATTCAGTAATGCTCTCCGGATTCTTCCAGTCCGGCTGGGAGATGAAGGCCACCCGGAAGCCGTGTGCCTCCAGCATCCGGCTTATAATAGCCGGCCCGAAAGACGGGTGGTCCACATAGGCATCTCCGGTCACATAGACAAAATCCGCCCGGTCCCACCCTCTTTCCTGCATATCTTTTCTACATAACGGTAAAAAAAAATGATTCATCATTTATACTCCACATATTTCATAGGTATGATTCTTAATATCATAATAATCGCGGATAAAATAATCCGCCAGCTTCTTTTTTTCTGCCTCGTCCGGCCTGGAGAACTCGTCATCCACGGCGCATACCGACATTCCTGCGTTCTTTCCCGCCTCAATCCCCTTTGGAACATCCTCGAATACAAGACATGACGCCGGCTTAACACACAGATCCTCAGCCACCTTCAGATAAACGTCCGGCGCCGGCTTTCCGGCCGACACTTCGCAGGAAGTGCGCACCGATGAAAAGTACTGTTCTATGCGCAGCGCCTTCAGCGTGGCATCAACCAGTTCTCTTGCATTGCTCGTGGCAATCCCCATCTGTATGCCGCGTGAGCGCAGGTGTTCCAGAAATTCCCCTGCTCCCGGCTTCAAAGGTACCTTTGTCGTATACAGACCGAACGTCATCTCCATCCATTCACGCCGCACATCATCCACAGTGCAGGTAAGCGCAGGAAATGTGTCCAGAAAGTACTGGGCCGTCTCTGTATAACTTTTTCCCTCAATCGCCTTCTGAAAATTTTCAGGGACCGTAAGATTATATTTATCCATATACTGCACGTCCACCTTCGGCCAGATCCACATGGAATCTACCAGAGAGCCGTCCAGGTCAAAAATAACCGCTTTTTTATTCTCTAACATAATTTATCAATCTCTTCCTTTGTCAATTCCCTGTATGCTCCTGTGCACAGGTTCTCATCCAGTTTCAGGCCGCCCATCTGCAGCCGTTTCAGATATATCACTTCTTTTCCCACTGCCTGGAACATCCTCTTCACCTGATGAAAACGGCCCTCCTGAATGGTCACCCGGATCTCTGATATCTCTCCCGAATCCAGTATGTTCAGGCCTGCAGGCAGCGTTCTCTTCTCATCTCCAATATCAAGTCCCCGGGCAAATGCATCCGCATCCGCATCTGTAACCCGGCCCTGTATCCGCGCATAATAAACCTTGTCCACATGCTTTTTCGGCGAAAGCAGCCTGTGTGCCAGCGCACCATCATTCGTAATCAAAAGCAGCCCTTCCGTATCCTTGTCCAGGCGTCCCACAGGAAACAAATCGCCTCTTCTGCGGCTATCAATCAGATCAATGACGGTCCGCTCTTTCCGATCCTCCGTGGCAGAAATAACCCCTGCAGGCTTATTCAGCATGTAATACTCATATTCGGTGTAACCGACAGGCTCTCCCTGATGCAGTATCTCGTCCGTCTCCGTGTCCACCTTGCACTCCGGTTTTTTTACAACTGTACCGTTTACTTGTACCAGGCCTTTTGTAATCGCCTTTTTCACTTCACTGCGGGTTCCCAGTCCCATGTCAGCAAGATACTTATCTAATCTTAATCTCATAAAAACTTCCTTTTAAGACATCCACCGCCAGCCCGGCAGGTATTTATTCTTCAGTGTCTGATTCGCCAGCTTGCCGAATCCCAGCGGATAGCCGTCCACACAGATCAGGTACCAGCCCTTCTCTTTCGCTGCCGACATATCCTCCACATCCAGCGTATCGCCTTTCAGATACTTAATCACCCGGTCATCTGACAGAGGAAAATCCAGCACCTTTTTATACTCCTGCTTTTTCAGGCACATAGCCAGCGCCTGGCTGGGCTCAAACCGGTTTTTCTTCAGTTCCCCCAGAAGAAGTCCGGACCGCAGGAACCTGACCCCTCTCATCGTGGGAAGCCCGGACGGCATATAGTATATCCGTTCCCCGTGGATATCCAGCCGGGAAACATCCAGATCCCACTGGGTGTCTTTCAGAAATTCCGCCAGTTCCTCTGGCATCTTCTTACTTTTCCCCGCTCCACCGGTGCTTTTCTGTTTTTTCTTTTCTTCCCGTAACTCCGGTGCACAGCCCTTTTTCAGCAACGCAAGATAATGCCCTTCGCCCTGCATCCTGTGCGGAAATATCCGCACCGTTTCTGCAAGCCCGGGATCTCTGCCTTCAGTCAGTTCCGGCATGCCCTGTACAAAGCCGTCATAGGGTTCAATCGGACAAATCGTAAATTCCGGATACTGAGAGCGAAGGTATTCTATCGTCTGCTCATTCTCCGAGGCATCGAATGTACAGGTGGAATACAATAGCATTCCGCCAGGCTTCAGCATGGCGGCTGCCTGCGTAATAATACTCCGCTGAAGCCTGGAAAAGAATTCGGGCCCATGTTCCTCCCAGGCCTTCACCATCTTCTTGTCCTTGCGGAACATCCCTTCACCCGAGCAGGGAGCGTCTATCAGAATTTTATCAAAATATTCTGAAAAATATTCAATCAGTTTTCCGGGCTCCTCGCTCAGCACCAGCATATTGCCGATACCAAACAGCTCCAGGTTCTTCAAAAGCCCCTTTGCCCTGGAATTGCTAATGTCGTTGGCAATCAAAACCCCCTCGCCCTGCAGCCTGGCTCCCAGCTCCGTAGCCTTCCCCCCCGGCGCTGCGCAGACATCCAGCACCCGGTCTCCCGGCTCCACCGGCAGGCGGCTGGCAGGCGTCATGGCGCTTGGTTCCTGGAGATAATACAGTCCCGCAAAATAATACGGATGTTTAGCCGGCTGTACATTCTCCCCATCATAATAAAATCCGTTGGAAATCCACGGAATCGGTTCAAGGGGCCAGGGCGCAATCTTCAGAAATTCCTCCACGCTGATTTTATTCGTATTCACACGCAGCCCATAGTGGCGCGGTTCTTCATAGCACTCCAGGTAAGATCCATACTCGTCTCCCAGAAGGGCTTTCATTTTATCTTCAAATGCTTTCGGTAAGTTCATATCATTTCCTCCACATGGAAATGATTATATCATAAATCCCTTCTCAGGACTAGAGCGTATTAATACGATCATTAGGCAATTACTGAAACTTTTATGTTCCACCAGGCGAATTCACACGCTGCCGCTGTTCGCAGCGTCCCCCTTAATCCGCAAAACTAAACCTAACTCCAATCTTCTGATTCTCCAGATATCGAAGCACCCAATACGGATTGACGCTGATTTCTTCCTCATTGTGGAACAGATAGATCCCCACGTGCAGATGAACCGGGAAATTTCCTGTGGTGCCTTCCGTCTTACTGTATCCGGTATCCCCCATATAGCCCAGCAGATCCCCTGCCTGCACGGTATCTCCCTCCTCAATGTCCGCGTAGGAATCCAGATGTGCATAATAAAAGTAAGTGCCACCCGGTGCCACAATGCCCAGGCGCCAGCCGCCCTGCTCCAGCCATCCCTTGTGGCGCACGACTCCGTCCGTCATACTGACAACCGGATAGAGGCCTCTCTCATTCTTATCCGCCATAATATCTGTCCCCTCGTGTCCCCGCTTCCCACCGTAATTGCGATCATACATCCAGGAGTCTACAAAAGAAACTCCCGCCTCTGTTTTTCCCGAAGGCTGCGGCACCGGAAAGTATTTCACATCATCCCAGATTCCCTTACACTGTAAGACATATTCTTCCCATCCTTGGCGGCCTGCCCACTTATTCTCCAGATCTTTGAATAATTCCGGCTTCAACTTTTTCGTCAGAGGTTCTGTCCCAAAATCCGTCTCCAACCAATAAAGACCCAGGTTCTCTCCCGGGTCTTTCGTATTCTGTATGTAATTCAGCACTTCCTCATTCAGGGACTGCCTTCTGAAACCGTCTCCCGCAACCGTGTTTCCATTCAGACGGGCAAAACCTCCCTGTATGAGAAGCTCATGTATACCGACCGACAGAAACAGTGCCATCAGAAGGTTCAGAAGGACATAATTATGAATTTTCTTTCTTTTCAACGCTTCAGCTGTTCCTCTGCAAACTGTATTCTCTTTAATATATGTGCAGAAGAATGTCCTATTTGCATTCTTTCAATATTTCTTTGATAATATTCCACATCCTCCAGGTTGAGGCAATATCCAGCCGTTCATTGACCGAGTGGATATCAAACATCTTAGGCCCGAAAGATACGCAGTCCAGCTCCGGCTTCTTACCTGACAGAAGGCCGCACTCCAGTCCTGCGTGTATGGTTGCAATCTCCGGTTTCTTTCCATAGACCTTCTCGAACACCTCTGCCACGATTGGGCGGATTTTGGAATCATCTTTATACATCCATGCGGGATAGGCTCCTGAAAGCTCATAGGTTCCCCCCAGAAATTCCGACCAGCTGATGTAAGCCTCCTTGAGTTCCTCCAGCCTGGAGGATACGGAGCTTCGGATCAGCAGTATAAAGGAAACCCGGCTCTCTTCGGAAATAACCACGCCCAGGTTGTCAGATGTCTCCACCAGCCCCTGAAGAGAACGGCTGAAACCGTACACTCCGTTCTGGCAGTTATTCAGAAAGAAAATTACCTTGTTCTTATCTGTATCAGAAAGGACGGATTTTTCCGTGTGTTCTGTCTTGAAAATCGTGATGTCCAGACCCGGCTCATCTGCGCCGAACTCCAGTCTCCAGGTGTTCAGCATGTTCTCAATAATCATCTCCGCTTTTACACTATCCTGCACGACGATGGTAAACTTGCTGACAGAGGTGATGACATTGTCTTTCGCACCGCCCCGGATGTCTGCCAGCGCAATCTCCATATTCTGGTTCAGTCTGTTGAGGAGCCGTCCCGCCAGCTTGTTGGCATTGCCGCGCTGCTGGTCGATCTCCACTCCGGAATGTCCGCCTTTGAGTCCGTGTATGGTAACCTCCAGGCAGCTGCCTGCGGTCATTTTCCTTCCAACAGGCAGGTTCAGGCGGAAGCTTAATCCTCCTGCACAGCCTGCAATGATTGTATCTTCATCCTCTGAATCCAGGTTCAGAAGCATCTTTCCCTTTAGCGGTGTGAGATCGATCCCCTCTGCTCCGCCCATTCCAACTTCCTCATCCACTGTAAACACCGCTTCCAGAGGCGGATGCGGTATGTCACTGCTG
The DNA here is from genome assembly GCF_000190355.1 of Clostridium sp. D5. Classification (NCBI taxonomy): domain Bacteria; kingdom Bacillati; phylum Bacillota; class Clostridia; order Eubacteriales; family Clostridiaceae; genus Clostridium; species Clostridium sp. D5. The sequence goes on from NZ_GL870814.1 coordinate 343,734, forward strand.
TCTAACAGTGCAAGTGCGATAGCCACAGCAATCCCGTCGTCTGCCCCCAATGTGGTGTCCCGCGCCTTTACAAAACCGTCCTCTACATAAAGATCCAGCGGATCTTTTGTGAAATCATGATCAGAATTCTCCGTCTTCTCGCATACCATATCCAGGTGTCCCTGAATAATCACCGGTTCGCTCTCCTCGTACCCCTCGGTGCCCGGCTTTTTAATAATGACATTGTTAAGTTCGTCCTGTATAACCTCCAGCCCTCTCTCCGCTGCAAAAGACACGCAATAATCACTGACAGCCTTTGTGTTAAATGTCCCTCTAGGTATGCGGCTCAGCTCCTCAAAATAGTGAAACACCTCTACTGGCTCAAGTTCTTCTAAAATTGGCATAATTCCATTCCCCTTCCTGTATCGTTACTGTTTTCATTTTGTCACAGGGGGCATAAAAAATCAACCAGTTTCATATATCTTTAATAACATTTATGTAGTACATCGTAAGGAGAACACCTTATGAAACATAATCTGGCCGGAATCGGAATTGTGATCCTTTTCGCGCTCATGCTCATCTCTCCGAAAGCGGTGTTTAACGGTGCCAGCGAAGGGCTTCTTCTTTGGTTTCAGATCATTCTGCCGACTCTTTTCCCCTTTATTATTATCACCAATCTCCTGCTGTACACCGACAGTATCCATTACATATCCAGGGCATTCGGCAGGGTCCTGTGCCGCATATTCAAAGTTTCTGAGAGCGGAAGTTTTGCTATTATTGTCGGATTTCTCTGCGGATACCCTATGGGAGCAAAAGTGACGTCCGACCTGATTACAACCGGCTATGTTACCGAAGACGAGGGGAGGTACCTGTTGTCATTCTGCAACAATACCAGCCCGGTTTTCATCCTGAACTTCATTGTCTGGAAGACACTGGGCCGGGAGGAATATCTTCTGCCATCGCTCCTGATACTTCTGGGCACACCGATGCTAATGAGCATTGTCTTCAGAAGATTGTATCTGCACGGCCAGAAAGCATTTCCTGAATTAAAAAAGACCGGACGGGGTAAAACGGACTGGAACTTCCGTATTGTAGATACCTGCATTATGGACAGCTTTGAAACCATCACAAAAGTAGGCGGATACATTATTCTCTTTTCTGTAATACTGGCCCTGATTCAGTCTGCCCCCTGGCAGCCAGTTCTGATCCAGACGGTTCTGCCGACACTGGAAGTCACGAATGGAATCGCACTGATCGGGAAATCTGCTCTCCCCTTTTCCATACAGTATCCGGCGATTCTTGCACTGACCTCCTTCGGAGGCTTCTGCGCTGCTGCACAGACTCAGTGTATGATACAGAAAACTTCGCTTTCCATTGTTCCCTACACATTAGAAAAGCTGGCCACCGCAGGGGTGACCAGCCTGATCGCTGTTCTTTATTTACAGATCATCTAAACCATCCTGGGGAATATACTCGCTGTCCCCATCGTCCGGCACTTCCAGTTCTGCACGGTTGGTACGCACCACATCATAGCACTCCTGGAGGGAATTGATCAGTCCGTCGTATTTGGTCGTGTAGCTGTCCAGTGTATGTCCGATAATACTCTCTGCATTGGCCAGCAGATCGTCCGTATACTGGATGGCTCCGATACGGATTGCATTGGCATCCTCAGTAGCATTGTCTATAATCTCCTGGGCCTGAGCGGTTGCCTGTGTGACAATCTCATTTGCCTGGGAGTAGGCCTGCTGCATAATCTCATGCTCGCTGACCAGCTCTGTTGTCTGTACCTGTGCTTCTTCAATCATAGCATCCGCCTTAGCCTGGGCATCTGCCAGGATTGCATCACGGTTGCTGATAATCTTCTGATATCTTTTAATCTCATCTGGTGTCTTCATTCTGAGTTCGCGCAATAACTCGTCCAGATGTTCCTTATTTACGATAATCTTCGTAGTAGACAATGGCTGAAATTTACAATCCCTGTCAATGTACTCTTCGATCTCTTCAATAATCTGCTCAATGCGGCTGCTCATAGTTACACTCTCCTTTTTGCTTTCATCTTTTTCTCCAGTTCCTCCGACACAGCTTCCGGCACAAATTGTGATATGTCTCCCCCAAAAGCCGCGATCTCTTTCACGGTGGTGGAACTCAGGTAAGAATATTCAATACTCGTCGTCAGGAACATCGTCTCGACGCTCGGTTCCAGCTTATGATTCGTCTGGGACATCTGTAACTCATATTCAAAATCGGTTATCGCCCGTAATCCTCGGATTACGAGATCTGCCCCCTGTTGTCTTGCAAAATCAATCAAAAGTCCCTGAAACAGGACAATTTTCACATTTGTCAAGTCTTTTGTTACTTCCTCTAACATTTTAACACGTTCTTCTGCAGAAAACAACGGCATTTTCGCATTATTATTCAGCACTCCGACAATTAACTCATCTACGATTTTACAGGATCTTTTGATGACATCCAGGTGCCCGTATGTAACCGGGTCAAAGCTCCCGGGGTATATAGCTCTTAACATATTTCTTCCTTTCCGGCCTTTTCAATGAAGACATGTTTGTTCGTTTTATATACCTTTTCTTTGATCATAGAAAAGCCCATATCCTCCAGCCAGGAAAAATCAGTTTCCCGTGAGGCCTCTACAATGATAACGGTATCCTCATATACCAGCTGTGACCCCGAGAGATATTCCAGCGCCCGTTTCTCCAGCTCTCTGTCGTAAGGCGGATCCATAAAAATAAAATCAAATACCTTCTCACCTTCCAGCTGATAAAGAGCTGCCATCACTTCCCTTGTCAGTGTAAGTGCCTTTGCCTCCAGCTTTGTGTACTTCAGATTTTCCTTGACGCACGCCATGGCCTTTGGATTATTCTCAACGAAAACGGCTTCTCTGGCACCGCGGCTCAAAGCCTCTATGCCAATCCCTCCGCTTCCGGCGAACAAATCCAGAAATACACTGCCATAGACAGACGGCGCTATCATATTAAACAGTGTCTCCTTAATCCTATCGGTTGTCGGCCTCGTATCCAGGCCGTCCAATGTCTTTAATTGTAATCTCTTCGCGCTTCCTGCGATAACTCTCATAGATATCACCCTCATTCTTCTAACTATGCTGAATTTTAGCAGAAAAAAGCACTTAGGTCAATCCTAAGTGCTTTTTCTTACGAAATTTTACTTATTTACCAGCCATCTGTCTTTCCTGCTGTTCGATCATTTTCTTAACCATATAACCGCCAACAGATCCGTTCTGCTTTGAAGTTAAATCTCCGTTGTAACCATCGCTGAGCGGTACTCCCAGCTCGCTAGCTACCTCATATTTGAATTTGTCCAGTGCACTTTTAGCCTCTGGTACGGCTGCTCGATTAGATGAACGACTTGCCATGATAATTTCCTCCTTCTCGTAACTTCTGTTACTTTTTCAGATTTTTTTATAACACTGTTGTGTGTTACAACCATAGTATATGGAGGATTTTATCTTTTACACTGGAAGTTCCTGCCTTCTTTGACGTTTTTTGTAAATCACTCAAAAAGTAGCGGTTTTACAGGGCTAGAGGGTGGTTTCCAGCATCACTTCCGACATATAATTGTTTAAATATGCCTTCATTTTTGCATGATTTTCATCAGTAAGCTCAGGGTCTTTTTCCAAAAGCTCCAGGGCAGCCTCATTTGCCTTCTGAAGAATTTTTGAATCCTGGAACACATCTCCCAGAGAAAAATCTAATAGCCCACTCTGGCGGATTCCAAACAGATCGCCTGGTCCTCTGAGCCGCAGATCCTCTGATGCTATAAAGAATCCGTCATTGGATTTATTCAGAATCTCCAGTCTTTCTTTTGTTTCTTTTGATTTTGATGCGCTCATAAAAATGCAGTAGGACTGATATTTTCCCCGTCCCACGCGCCCACGCAGCTGGTGGAGCTGGGCAAGCCCAAACCGCTCCGCATTTTCAATCAGCATAACCGTTGCATTCGGCACATCGATCCCGACCTCGATAACTGTCGTGGAAACAAGGATCTGAATCTCATTTTTTCCGAATGCTTCCATAATCTCATCCTTCTCGGCCTGCTTCATCTTTCCGTGCAGATAAGAGATCCCGAACCTTTCCCCCAGAGCTTCTTTCAGCAGCTGCGTATAGTCCATGACATTTTCTGCCTCCAGATGCTCACTGTCTTCTACCATGGGGCAGATCACATAACACTGACGGCCTTCTTCCACCTGTTTCTGCATAAAACGGTAAGCCGTATTGCGGTAGCCGGTATCCACCACGCAGTTTTTAATCGGAAGCCGGTTGCTGGGCAGTTCATCGATCACAGAAATGTCCAGGTCTCCATACAGGATGATCGCCAGCGTTCTGGGAATCGGTGTCGCACTCATGACGAGTATATGCGGCATCTGGCCCTTGCCCGCCAGTGTTTCCCTCTGCTTCACGCCAAAACGATGCTGCTCATCCGTTACTACAAGCGCAAGATTGCGGTAAACAGCCTTCTCCTGTATCAGCGCATGGGTTCCCACAATGATATCAGCCGCCCCCGATGAGATCCGCTCGTAGGCTTCTCTTTTTTCTTTTGCGCTCATAGAGCCGGTCAGCAGCTCCGTCTTCAGTGGGATGCCGTATTTTTCGAACATAGATGTAATATTTTCATAATGCTGCTTTGCCAGAACCTCCGTGGGTGCCATCATTGCACCCTGAAATCCGTTTAGCCCGGCATACATCAGTCCCAGCAGGGCCACGATTGTCTTACCAGAGCCAACATCTCCCTGGACGAGCCGCGACATGACATGGGGGCCGGACATGTCCCGCTTCATTTCATTCCAGACCTTTTTTTGTGCATTTGTCAGTTCATATGGAAGAGACTCCAGAAACTTGTCTATCTCAGGGCGTTCTACAAACTTAAAACAGTTCTCCGTCTTGTCTTCTCGTGTTTTCAGCTTTCTCAAAGATAATATGAAGATCAGAAATTCTTCGAAGACAAGACGTTCCCTTGCATGGTAAAATTCTTCTTTTGTCTCCGGAAAATGAATTCCGCGTACTGCATAGTTATATTCCGCAAGATGATATCTCATACGGATCTCTTCCGGTAGAAACTCCTGCTTCAGATCCAGATATTCCATGGCCTGCATCATGGCTTTCTTCACGGCATTGTTTGTAAGACCTGCCGTCAGCGGATAAACCGGCTGAAGGGTATTTCGTTTTTCCTCATATTTGGCGCTCGGATAAAAGATCTCGGGGTGTTCCATGACAAGGCCGTCTCTTTTTCTGACAATCCTGCCGCGAAGCGTGATAATTCCGCCCCTGGCCAAAGTATTTTTAAGAAATGGCATCCGAAACCAGATTACTTTTAAGGTGCCGGTCAGATCTTTGACATAAAGTGTCGTCACCTGCATATTCCTGCTACCGCCAAGCTGGACTCTTCCAAAAATGGCGCCTGTCACGGTGGCCGTCTTACCTTCTACTGCTTCTCCAACCAGAACCGGGTCATCGTAGACATCATATCCCCGGGGATAGTAGCGCAGAAGATCCCCGATGGTACGCACGCCGGCCTTTTCAAACAAAGCCTGTGTCTTCTCCCCAATTCCTTTTAATGTGCTTATTTTAGAATTTTCATTCATAAGGCATTTTATTCTCCTGCTGTATCGATATCTGATGCTGTATATAAAACAATGCTGTTCACAGGGCAGTCTGTAAAATTGAAAACTGCACTTATTTTGAAACGGGTCAGCCTCCCCGTCTGGGAAGCTGGCCCGTCTTGTCTGCTGTTATCTGTTCTACTCTACGGATAATACATAGTAATATATCGGCTGTCCGCCAAAATGTGCATCCACATCCGCGTCCGGATACAGTTCCTCAACTTCCTGTGCAAAGCGTACCGCATCCTCTTCCAGGACATCCTGCCCATAATAGAGGCTGATCAGTTCTGTATCCTCGTCAACCAGTGAAGTTAACATCTCTTTTGCTACACCCTCTACAGACTGTCCTACCGCAAGAATCCCTGCATCGCCGATCCCCATAATATCGCCTTCGTGAATCTCCTTATCATCAATGTGGGTATCCCGCACTGCATAAGTAACCTGTCCGGTCTTTACATTTTTAATTTCTTCATTCATGTTCTCGGCATTTGTATCTATGTCGGCCTCCGGCATATAATTGATCACTGCCGTAATTCCCTGCGGCACTGTCTTCGTCGGTATTACAATGATATCTTTGTCCTTTGTAAGGGACTGTGCCTGATTCGCTGCCAGAATAATGTTCTTATTGTTCGGAAGGATGAAGATATGGTCTGCATTGACCGCATCAATGGCCGTCAGCATATCCTCCGTACTTGGGTTCATCGTCTGTCCGCCTTCAATGATATAATCTACTCCGAGTTCTCGGAAGATCTCGTTCATCCCTTCACCAATGGAAACTGCAATAAATCCGACTTCTTTTCTCGGTTCAGCCTTCTTTGCCGCTTTCTTTTGTTCTGCAGCCTGCTTTTCGGCTTCCTTGATCAGCTTTTCCTGATGTTCCTCGCGCATGTTATCAATCTTCATGCGTGACAGCTGCCCGAATGTAAGAGCCTTCTGAATTGCCAGCCCAGGATCATTGGTGTGAACATGTATCTTTACAATATCGTCATCTGCGACACATACGATGGAATCACCAATGGACTCCAGATAAGCCTTGAAATCATTTTCGTTCTCCTCAGAGAATTTCTTCTCCGTCATAATGATAAACTCGGTGCAGTAGCCGAACTTAATGTCCGCTTCAGCCTGTGCGCCCGGTCTTACCATACTTGTACCGGAACTTGCCTCAATGGCACTGTAATCAATCTCTTTTCCCTGGAAAGCGTCGTATGCACCATTCAGCACTTCCAGCAGACCCTGTCCACCGGAATCTACCACGCCTGCTTCCTTCAATACCGGAAGCATCTCCGGAGTCTTGGAAAGCACATATTCTGCATGTTTGAGTACTTCTGGAATGAAGATCTCAAGATCATCTGTCGTCTCTGCCATCTCGGCCGCCTTCTGCGCAACTCCTTTGGCTACAGTGAGGATCGTCCCCTCTTTTGGCTTCATAACCGCTTTGTACGCCGTTGCACGGGCGCGGTCACATGCCTGGGCAAGAACCTGCACGTCGATCTCTTTGTACTCACGTATCACTTTTGTAAAACCTCTGAGAAGCTGTGACAGGATAACTCCTGAGTTTCCTCTGGCCCCGCGGAGGGAGCCTGAGGAGATCGCCTTTGACACCGACAGCATATCCGGCTGTTCCAGTGCCCCAACCTCTTTTGCTGCCGACATAATTGTAAGTGTCATATTCGTCCCCGTGTCCCCATCAGGAACCGGAAATACATTCAGTTCATTAATAAATTCCTTTTTAGCCTCCAGATTCGCTGCTCCGGCCAGAAACATCCTGGTAAGCAGCTCTGTATTTATCGTTTTTGTTGCCACGACAAGTATCCTCCTTAATCAATCACTCTGACACCTTCGACGAAGATGTTTATTTTATCTACAGTCATACCGGTAAATTCCTCTACCTTATACTTTACATTGTTCATCAGATTGTCAGAAACTGAAAGAATGTTCACTCCATATGCAACAATCACGTGAAAATCTAATTCCAGTACGTTCTCATCAGAAAGCTCCACGCGAATCCCGTGAGTCAGGCTTTCCTTTTTCAAAAGCCTTACGAAGCCGTCTTTCATATTAACTGCAGCCATGCCGACGATACCGAAACATTCTACCGCCACAGAGCCTGCATACTTGGCAATTACATCGGGATTGACCGTAATAATTCCAAGATCTGTACTCATGCTACCCTTCATCATATATTACCTCCAGTTCTCGAATGGATTTTTCGCATAATCAACACAGGTATTATACTCTCTTTGCAGCAAATTTACAATATAGATTCATAAAGTGCTGCCAAAACATCCAGAATCTGCCCTTCCTGAATGCTTCCGCTGTTCAGGCAGATATCATATTGAGTCATATCTTCCCACTTTTTGTCTGTAAAGTAGTTATAATAGTACCTGCGCTGTTTGTCAATCTTTTTTACAAGAGCCGATGCCTCACGCTCGTCAATAGAGGCCCGCTCCATAATTCTCTCTACCCGTTTATCAAAAGGCGCATGTATAAAAACGCTTCTGCACCCTTCTGTACCTTTTAGAATATCATCGGCGCATCTTCCCACGATGATACAGTCTTCCTTCGCAGCCAGCCCCTTAATGATCTCGGCCTGTGTATAAAAAAGAACATCATTCATCGGCTCAAAACGAAACTGCCTTTCCATCTGCACTTCATCCTCCACAGGATATCTCCATGGATTCGCCCTCTTCTCATCGACCTTAAGCAGTTCTTCATAGGAAATATTCTTCCGTTCCCCTGCGATCTTAATCAATTCTTTATCATAATAATGAATTCCGAGCCTCTCAGATAATTTTTTTGCAATGTCATGTCCGTTGCTCCCATACTGCCGTCCAATTGTAATCACCCGTCTGCCCATAGTATTCCCCACTTTCCGCCCGGTTTGCAGGCTGCTTTTTTATATATAAATTATAAGTCAATTTTATCATGAATTGGAAATTATGGGAACCAAAAAAGCAAAACACCCCTCTTTTTTCATTTTACTTCCAGAAATTCAAAAAAATGCTTGCATTAAGAAATCCTTTCTGCTAAAATAACAGTGTTGTGAGTCTGTAAGGACTATTTCAGATTGTTAGGAGGTGCAATGATGGCTAAATGTGCTATTTGTGAAAAGGGTGCTCACTTTGGAAACAACGTAAGTCACTCTCATAGAAAATCACCAAAGATGTGGAAATCAAATGTAAAATCCGTTAGAGTTAAAACAGAAGGCGGATCTAAAAAAATGTACGTTTGTACTTCCTGCTTAAAATCAGGACGCGTAGAACGTGCTTAATCTGGACATCATACGACACGGGGGTACTCACTAAGGTGAGTACTTTTTTTGCGGTTTTTTGGCTGTGGGAGGAGGGCCGCCTGCGGAAGGATGGGAAGATGCGGCGGGAGCAGCGGATTGGGCTGGCATCGCGGAGATGGTTGGCTGTTGGAGGTTGGCAAGAAGTTCTTAGGCAACAACATCCCGCGCCGCCGGGCAAATACGCCGCCCCCGTCCTCCCGGCCGGATGCGCCCAGCTGATGGGGAGGCGAGTCTGGTTTCCGCCAAAGGCTGTGTATGCCGTTTGAAAGTCCTCAGAACGCGATTAGAAGCAGTTACAGAGAAAATGTGGGGAATAGAGGGCATGATTTGATTCACAAAATCAAATCATGTTGCCGCCGGCGGCCCGAATGCATCGGCATTCGGGCCAACTGCGGCAAGTACCTCTATTCCCCACATTTTGTCTGTTACTGCTTCTTATCAAGTGGCGCGGGCTTTCAAACGGCATATACAGCCTTTGGCGGAAACCAGACTCGCCTCTCCATCAGCGCCCTCCTACCCACAAAACATCTTGTAGCCTACTGCCAGGCAAATAAAGGTTACAAGCAGTCCGATTGCGTTGGGCAGTATGAGCATAAAAAACATTCCTATTGCAAACCAGAGTAATGCAAATCCTATTACTTTTTTCATAATCTGCCCCGCTTCCGGCAGGTGGTTTGGTATTATTCTATGCCTCTTTTTTAAATCTGTGCATCATTTTCGGTGGAATCTTCAGAATTCAGGATGTCCATGACATCATCTTCGGTCACTTTCTCTTCTTTTTTCGTTGTGAACTTGTCTACCATATCCGGCACCATGTCCAGAAGCTTTGTGATTGTATCCTGGTTCTTGATGTTGACCAGCTTGGTTGTTCCGTTTTTGATGACCAGAACCGCACTTGGGGTTATCTTCCCGCCCATGCCGCCTGTTCCTCTGCCTTTTTTATCACCGTTAAAGTAACCGGCTCCCATTCCGAACGATACGTCCACAAGAGGAAGGATAATGGTATCGTTGATGTGGATCGCATCCCCCACTACCGTCTTGGACGTCACTACATTGTCCATTCCCTGAAATAATGCCTCCACGGTCTCCTTAAAATTACTTCCTTCTGCCATGCCTGAATCCTCCTTATTCTTAAAACTCTATTCTCGCGAAGGCAACGAACCAAGTATACATGCCTGCATGTACATTTGGTGACTGCCCGTAGGGTCAAATACCCCGCAGCTCGCTGCGCTGCTAATTTGATGCCCAGTAGCTTGCTACGGGGCCTTTGACTTGCTTATAGTTCAAATTTTCTAATATGCCTGAATGTAGTGCGCACGTTTTTGTTCCATATCAGATTCCATCCCATGATCACCACGTACAGAACACGTAACTTTCCGGAAATCGCTATGTTCCCTTCCAGGATCTTCTGTTCAAAATCCGGCTGAATATTTGTATGTTCTCCCAGAAACGGGTATATCATACTGATGAGGCCGAGTACCTTTCCCGTTATACTGGGGTCCTCAAATCCAAAATGGAGGTCTGCTTCTACCCGCTTCGGCTTCAGAAAACGAAGCAGTCTGCGCAATTCTTTAAGCGCCGTGAAAAAGGCTGATCTGTGAATCTCGTCCTCTATAAACTCCAACAGCTTATCCTTCTTCTCCAGCAGTGTCTTTATCGTATCACAAATCTTCTCAAATGTATATTTTATCTTATTATAAATTCCCTGAATCCATTTGGAGCTCTTCTGATACTTTTTCTCAATTTTTGAAGCAATGCCTTCTTTCTCCGATTCAGTATCTTCAATCTTTGATGCAGATCCCGTTTTTTCTGAATTTGCTTTCTGATCAGCCGGTATTTTCTTCGAAACGGTTCTGTTTTCTGCTGACGCAGCTTTCTCTGCTGCTTCCTGGTTCTCTTCACCTTCTGTTATTTTATCAGGATTCTTTTTTCCCTGTAAGTTTTCATTCGGAAGATTTTCTTCCGGCGGATTTTTCTGCGGTGAATTCTCCGCCAATGAATCTTTCTCCGGTAAATTCTTTTCAGGCAGTTCTTCTTTCCTGCTCTCCTGCTGCTGTTTTTCTCCGCCGTCCAGCAGCTCTTCCAGAGCTTTCAGGTCCTCCTCTTCGGTATGCATAACGGCCCCTGCAGGCGCCTCTTCCTCTTCCCACTCTTCCTCCATGCCTCCGTATAGCTTCTTCCATGCAATCCGGATCGTCCACATCAGCTTCCCGCCGTCATAGACGGCACTGCCGCTCACCAGATGCAAAAGCCATGAAAACCGGATCTTCCCATAGAGAGAATCCAGGGTACCCTTGCATCTTCCCTCTGCCCGGTAACGCAGAGGCACAAAAAAGACAATGCAAACAAGCAATACCAGTAAACCCAGTATTGCAAGCAATATCCACCCTAAAATTTTCAGAATAAACAGGATTATATGTAACATCCGCTTTTACACTCTGCCTTCCTCATATTCTTTTTGTCGCCTCTGGATATAGCCGCGTATATCCAGGTCATTCGTCTTTCTGTAAATCTCTTCTGCAATGGCCTCCACCAGATAGAGGGCATCATCATATCCCTTGGCAATCCCTACAACGAATACGGGAGTATTTTCGTAAATATGCTGTTTGTACAGCACTGAGGAATAAAATTCCAGATGATTCTGCTGTCCCTGCGAAAGTGTGATGACATAGACAGAAGGCTGCAGGCTGTTGCTCTCCAGTTTCTGCATGACCTTCTCTTTTTTATCTTCCAGGTCCTCACTGACGTATAAGTCACAGTAAAATGTCATTTGCATACTCTTCACCACCCGGCTTTAATAGTAATAGGAATCCAGTATCTGTTTGGCAATCGGCACTGCCTTTGCCCCTGCATCACCATCATATCCTTCTATGATGACACTGATCACCAGTTCCGGATTATCCACGTTTGTAAAGCCCATGAACCAGGAGTGGGTCTTCTCCCCGTCATCCATGCTGTACTCAGCCGTACCTGTCTTGCCGGCAACCGTGTAGGACTGGCCGCTCAGCATGGTGGCTGTTCCTTCATCCACAACGGCCCTCATATATTCCTTGAGCTGAGATGCTTCATCAGATGTCATGAGTCTTTTGTAGCTCTTCGGTACGTTTTTGCGAATTTCAGCTCCATTTGCATTGGTGACCTTTTCTACCAGATACGGATCCATCAGTGTACCGCCATTTGCGATGGCCGAAGTTATCAGCGCCATATGATAAGGGCTGACCAGTGTTTCTCCCTGTCCCATGGCAGTCATCATCATTTCCGCCCCGCTGGAATTCTCATCGATCCGGAAGGATCCTTTTGAATAATCCAGAACTGAGGGGAGCTTCTTATTGAATAGCAGTTCCTCTGCTGTTTTCCTATAAGATGTCTTATTCAGAGACAGGCCGATATTTGCAAAAGAGGAGTTGCAGGAATTAGCCATGGAACCTCTCAGATCCTGCAGACCATGCACAGTACTGTCAAAACAGTGGATGGTGACACCCTCCGCCGTGATCTCGCCTGCACAGTCATACGTATAATTTGCATAATCGCTGTGCTCCCGCATATATTCCAGAGCCGTGACCACCTTAAACGTAGAGCCAGGTGCATATTGTCCCTGCGTAGCCCGGTTGAGAAGCGGACTTTCACTGTCATCCGCATTCAGGGCCTGCCAGTCCGCCTCTACGTTATTGGGATCATAGGTTGGACCGGATACCATGCTCAGAATCTTCCCTGTACTTGCCTCCATAACCACCACGGCCCCTTTATTGCCGCCAAGGGCATTATAAGCCGCCTGCTGAAGATCCGCATCCAGGGTTGTGACCACTGTATCACCCATATTCTTTTCGTCTTTAAATTCATTCATAAGCTTCTGCGGGAAAAATGCATTAGAAGTAAGCAGTTCAAAATTCTCGATGGATTCCAGCCCGCTCTTCCCGGTTGACGGATAGCTGTACCCCACGACATGTGCGAAAGCCGCCCCATAAGGATAATTGCGCACTTCTGTCCCGTCCTCAGCCACATTCGTCTCTGCCAGCACGTTTCCGTTTTTGTCCACGATGCTTCCGCGGATCACACGGTCTGCAAATGCATCCTGCCGCTCATTGTACGGACTGTTAACAATCGTCTTTGCCCGCACAATATTAAAATATACCATATAAGCCATCAAGGCAAGAAACAGAGCGACAAACAAGTACGTGACTCTAGCGAACTCTTTGTTTCGGAACTTCTTCGAACGCTGGCTTTTTGCCCGGCTGTTTTTTCCGCGGCGCCTTTCCTGGCTGTTCACTTCTTCGTAATTCTCTCTCTCTTCTCTTCTCAATAATTTCTTCCTCGTCTTCTCTTAAAATATACAGGCCCTGTATAATTCCAAACATAATCATCGTACTCAGCATGGAGCTTCCGCCATAGCTGATCAGAGGCAGCGTAACCCCCGTGGAAGGGATAAACTTTGTAACACCGCCGATTGTAAGGAACACCTGGAAAATATAGCAGGTTCCAAGACCAAGAGCTATCAGTTTATAGAACTGGTTGCGTATCGCCATGGCAATGTTCAGGAACATGACATAGCAGCTGACACACACCAGAATCAGGCACAGTGCAAATATCAGACCCATTTCCTCAGAAATGGCTGAAAATATAAAATCCTCCTCCGCTACAGGAATACTGTCCGGAAGTCCCTGGTACAGTCCCATTCCAAACCAGCTTCCCGTACCAATTGCAAAAAGAGACTGGGCTACCTGATAACCGCCCTCACTGTAGGATGCAAAGGGATCTTTCCATGCAGATACTCTTACCTGAATATGATAAAAAAGATGGTAGGCCAGCACCGCAGCCACACTCCCGCCTCCTATCCCGGCCAGCGCATACAGCGGTTGTCTGGTAGCTACATAGAGCATAACCAGATACACCACAAACATAATCAGAGCGGCTCCCAGATCCGTAGAAAGAACCAGGATCAGCACGTGCAGTGCAGCCACTGCCGTCGTAATCACCACATTCTTAAACTCCGTAGACTTGTTCAGACTTGCCGCCACGTAAAATACAAATAAAATCTTTACAAACTCCGAAGGCTGAATTCCGAATCCCGCAATCGTGAATCCCAGTTTCGCCCCGTCTGAGAGCTGTCCCAGAACAGCCACCGCACCCAGTGCCAGAATACCGACTCCGGCATAGATATAGGCCCAGTCCTTCAAAAACTTCAGCTTCCGTATCAGCACCGGCACAAAGAGTCCGATCACGGTACCCACTACCGCAAAGATAAACTGCTTCACCGCCTTCGAGTAGGTCAGTCTGGTAATCATGATAAATCCGACGCTCAGCAGCATACACATGTTATTGACAATCAGCCTGGATACCTTCGGATAAAGAACCCGGTAAAGTATAAGCACTGCAAGCAGAAGCACAACCTGTGCCGCATAGAAAAAAATCAGCTTTTTCTCATTTGTCTGCAGATACATTACAAGGTATGCAGTAAACTGAATCAGGAACATCAATACATTCTGCCTGATCAATATCCATTTTTTGTCTTCCTCATAAACCTGGGCGAATATGGAAAAACAGGAAAATGTATACACTGCCATCAGTATAATGATAATATACTTCGATAATTCTACTACAATATTAACCACTTTTTCACCTGCTTCTAAGTTATTCCTCGTTTAAAATGTCCTCTGGTACAGTCCGGATCATCCATACGAACCTGTCTGCCGCCGCAGTAAATCTTTCTGTACATGTCCAGAATTCTCCGGGTTTCCAGTCCGCTTTCCTGTGTAAACATGAGCCGGATTCCCGCTGGTGACAGTCCACATATCTCCTCCTTCAGGTCCAGGAGAAACAGCGGTTCTGTGTGATACATTACATTATAACAGAATCTGCAGCAGCGATTCACAGGAAAATCTTTCTGATACCTGTCCTTAACAACCGTAATGCCAGGTGTCTTTGTACATCCTGATGTCGTCTTTTCAACACACTGTGCAGACACCATAACAGGAAGCCTGCCGTAGACAGGCAGCTCCGCCCGTTCAATCATCAGGCGTTCCAGTTCCGCTTTGTTCAGTTCTACCGGCGCTGTGAACGCCTGAACACCACAGCTGTCCCAAAACTGTTTTGCAGTTTGGTTGAATACATATAGATTATGGTCCAATATGACCTTCTTGTCAAATCCATGTTCCCGAAGAAAATGAAAACTCTCATAATTGCGGAGTAAAAATCCGTCAAAAGCAGCCAGTGACTCCTGATTCTCTTTAAAATAAGACACTGCCTTTTGCCTGAATATATGGGGCATTGCAAGATATATCTCTTTTCCCTCTGCTTTTGCCTCGCGGCATATTTCAATATATGTGCCTTTTCCTATAAAATCTGTCCCTGAACTGCTGTCCAGATAAATCCGAAAGACCTCCGGGCAGGTAATTGCTTCTGCCGTCTGATCTTCCGTTTCGACTAATACGGATAAATAAGGGGACTTCTTTTCTTCCTGCCTTCCCGCCGTCTCTTTCCATACTGTATTTTTATGCTGAATTTCCGGCACACAACAGTTTCTTCTGTATGTTTTGACCGCAGCTTCTGTCAAAAGTTCCAGCGCACTGCGCCTGAGCTCATTCAATCTCTGCATTGGAAGAAACACGGGGCCATCCGTTATAACATCCAATTCCTCAAAAACAAACTCGGTATTTCCTGTTTTCCTAAGCTGTTTCTTAATCCGTTCTTGATCGAGGGGCTGACTTTTCGCGGCTTCCGTCAGCTCTTCAGTCTCTGCCGTCACAGTGATTCCCCGATACTCAAGCGTCAGCACCGCCGGCTTCTGAACGGCCGTCCGAAAACGTCCGGTTATCCGTTCCTGCAGAATTCCATCGGTATACCGCTTTTGTATAGTATCCAGCAGTTCCTGATTCCGGATTCGGGACAATACGGTTCCCTTTTTCAAGGACATTCCTTTCGGAATCAGAATCTGCACTCTGCCCCCCGCCGGAACCGCTGTTCCAAATGTGTACCACTTCTGGTATCCCGGATCACCGGACGGTCCCGAAGACCTGCCGCCGATACCATTCGGCCGTGTATTTGCATTATCTCTGCCAGTTTCATCCCCCAGCTCCAGGATGTCTCCTTTATGAATATCAGTAAGCGCTTCCCCTGAAACCTCACGTCCCCTTTGCGCAGTGACCCGCACTGCCGGCACACCGGCATGGTTCGGACGCCCAATAGAAAGCATTTCCCGTCCGTTGTGCTGCTTATAGTATCCCTGGCTGAATCCGCCGCGGTTATAGATATCCATCAGCATCTCTATATCCCTGGCAGAAACAGAAAACCCCTTCCTGCCATTCTGAAGATACATGTCCGTATATTTCCGGTACATGGCCGTAACCAGTGCCACGTATTCCGGCTTTTTCATCCGCCCTTCGATCTTAAAGGAATCAATCCCCGCATCCACCATCTCTGGTATCAGTTCCAGGGTGCAGATATCCTTCAGACTCAGAGCGTACTCTTTTTTCCCGTTTACCGTATAGGGAAGTCTGCACGGCTGCGCACACTGCCCTCTGTTTCCGCTCCGCCCCCCGATCAGACTGCTCAGCAGGCACTGTCCGGAATAACAGTAACAAAGTGCTCCATGAACAAAGCACTCAAGTTCAAGTCCTGTCCGTTTTGCAATATCCCGTACTTCTTCCAGAGCAAGCTCTCTTGCCGGCACAACACGCACTGCACCGTGCTCTTTCAAAAACAGAGCGCCCTCTGTGTTTGTGATCGTCATCTGTGTGCTGGCGTGGATGTCCATCTCCGGAAAATGCGCTCTTACAAATGCAAGCACACCTATATCCTGCACGATAACAGCATCCAGCCCCTGCCTGTACAGAGGCTCCAGATATCCGTGCAGCATCTCCATCTCCTCATCCTTTAACAGGGTATTCACTGTCAGATAAAACTTTCTGCCATGGAGATGAGCATAATCTATCGCCTCCAGTAGCTGTTCATCCGTAAAATTATCTGCAAAGGCTCTTGCACCAAAACGAGGGCCGCCTGCATATACTGCATCCGCCCCTGCCGCAACAGCCGCCTTAAAGCTCTCATAAGAACCTGCCGGCGCCAGTATCTCAATTTTTTTTCTGCCTTTTATGCCTTGTATCAATGGTGTTCCTCCATATAGGATAAAATAGAGTCTCATTTACGAAACTCGTGCCTGCGGTAACCGCAGTGCGCATCCCGCCGGGTGGGCTTTTTATCTTATAGGCAAACTTCCCTATAAGATGAAATAAGCTGTCCAACGACAGCCTATTCTTATTTTCTGCGATTCTTCATCTCAGTTTCTAATTTCACAATCTGCATCTGCAGATCGTTGTTCTCTTCCTTCATCTTAGCCAGTTCTTTTTCAGCGTTCTCCAGCTTAATCTGAACAGATATCAATTCGTGCTTCAGGTCGTACATCTCTTTGTCTTTTAGTTCGATATCACTCTCAAGGGAATCACCCTGTTTCTTCGCCTTAAAATAGTCGTCCGCGATATTCAGGGCAAGGAGCACATTCCGGGTGTCGGCGCTCTGTTTACGGAACCCTTCACTGTTCGCACATTCTGTAATCTTATGGTTCAGATAGGAAGAAACTTTTTGAAGATATTCTTCGCCTTCAAATCCGCTTAATGTATAGACCTTTCCTCCAATTAAAACTTCTGTAAAATGTTTTGCTGAACTCATAGCATCCTCCTCGCGTTTCTTACCTGTTATTATAAACTATATGAATACAAAAACCAACCATTTTTTCAAGTTATTTCCTATTCCAGGGCCAGAACAAACAGGTTTCTCAGTCTGAAAGCGGGATTCCCAGGTGAGTATAGGCCAGTTCAGTCGCCACTCTTCCTCTCGGTGTCCTCTGGATAAAACCGCTCTTCAGCAGATAAGGCTCATAGACGTCTTCCAGCGTCCCGGCATCTTCGGAAATAGATGCAGAAAGCGTGTCCAGCCCCACAGGCCCCCCCTGAAACTTTTCGATCATCGTAAGAAGAATCGTCCGGTCAATATGATCCAGCCCGTATTTGTCCACATCCAGCAGGTCCAGTGCGTAATTGGCTACTGCTTCGGTAATCACGCCGTCATACTTCACCTGTGCAAAATCCCGGACGCGCTTGAGAAGGCGGTTTGCCAGCCTCGGCGTCCCCCTGGACCGCTTTGCCAGTTCCAGCGCCCCGTTCACGTCGATCTCAACACCCAGTACCTGTGCAGAACGCATAATAATCGTCTTCAGCTCCTCCTCCGTATAGAATTCCAGATGATTGACAACCCCGAATCTGTCCCGCAGAGGTGCTGTCAGCATCCCCGCCCTGGTGGTTGCCCCGACCAGGGTAAACTTGGGCAGATCCAGACGGATGGAACGGGCCGTCGCGCCTTTTCCAATCATAATGTCAATCGCATAGTCTTCCATAGCGGGATACAGCACTTCCTCCACCTGCCGGTTCAGCCGGTGGATCTCATCCACAAACAAGACATCATGCTCCTGCAGATTATTGAGAATCGCCGCCATCTCACCCGGTTTTTCAATTGCCGGGCCCGATGTGATCTTCATGTTAACGCCCATTTCATTAGCGATAATTCCTGCCAGAGTGGTCTTGCCGAGCCCCGGAGGACCGTAAAACAATACATGATCCAGAGCCTCCTGCCTCTCTTTGGCCGCTTTTATATATATATTTAAGGTTTCTTTCGCCTTCTCCTGTCCGATATAATCTTCAAGATGCTGCGGCCTCAGGCTGCTCTCAATCTTTACATCTTCTTCCAGGTTTTCTGTTGTAATGATTCGTTTTCCCATACTGTCCCTCTGTCATCAATCAAAGCATTTTTTTCAAGGCTTCCTTCAGCACATCCTCCACGGTGGGATTGTCCAGCTCCACCTGCTTGACTGCACGCAGACTCTCCGTGCTTCCGTATCCCAGAGCCACCAGCGCCTGCACTGCCTCCGACTGGATTCCGCCGTTATTCACAGGTACTGCAGCCGCACTTCCCTCTGCCGCATGTGTAAGCACATCTTCAATGCTGAGCTTGTCCTTCAATTCAATAATCAGCTTTTCCGCGGTCTTTTTTCCAATTCCGGGTGCTGCAGAAATTGCCTTCACATCTCCCGCCATCACCGCGAACCGCAGGTCATCCGGTGAAAGCTGAGAAAGAATATTCAGTCCGCCCTTAGGCCCGATCCCGCTGACCCCGATGACCAGCTTAAACACCTCCAGATCGTCCCTCGTCAGGAATCCAAACAGCTGCATCGCATCTTCCCTTACATTCAGGTATGTATGGATCTTGACTTCATGCCCCGGCTGAGGCAGAAGCCCCATCGCCTGTCCGGGCATATAAATGCCATACCCGACACCGCCTACATCTACAATCACTTTTTCTGTCTCCACAGCAGCAAGTTCGCCGCGAATATATGAAATCATCGTTTTCCCCTTTTCTGTCAATTCTTATCTTATTACATCAGTGTCAGGTTCTTCAGCCGCCTGAGAACCTCCCCTGATACGATTCCAATCAGCGCCCCGGTGATCACTCCTGCAATCAAAAGCACCGGAAGATAATATCCCACCTTGTATGTTTCTACAACCAGCATAGCCACCAGGAGCTGTCCTATATTATGAAATACACCTCCCGCGATACTGACTCCAGTCACGCTGAAGGATCCCCTGCCCTTTAGCAGTGCCATAACCGTCAGGCTCAGAATACCGCCGGCCAGGCTGTATATGATGCTGAACATATTGCCAAATATAAATCCTGCCAGTACGATTCTGACAACGGAAAGCATCAGGGCCTCTTTTGCCCCGCATTTATACAGCATAATAACAATGAGCAGGTTCGCAAGGCCCAGCTTGATCCCCGGAATTCCGAACTGAATGGGAATCAGCATCTCCACATAGCTGAATATAAGGGCAAGCGCCGTAAAT
>NZ_GL870814.1:363732-366416 GCF_000190355.1 Clostridium sp. D5
CCCTTTAGCAGTGCCATAACCGTCAGGCTCAGAATACCGCCGGCCAGGCTGTATATGATGCTGAACATATTGCCAAATATAAATCCTGCCAGTACGATTCTGACAACGGAAAGCATCAGGGCCTCTTTTGCCCCGCATTTATACAGCATAATAACAATGAGCAGGTTCGCAAGGCCCAGCTTGATCCCCGGAATTCCGAACTGAATGGGAATCAGCATCTCCACATAGCTGAATATAAGGGCAAGCGCCGTAAATACCCCGAAATAAGCCGCTCTGTTCTTCACACCTTTTCCTCCTGCACTCATGGACCCCCGGTACTGCTAATTCGCCACCGCATCGATCTCGTTGTCTTCGCCGCCTTCCACAGATACTACGATCTTATTGGGCAGGCAGATGATGCTCTCCCCATCCCTTGAAATTGCCTTCTGATGCACACAGAGCCTGTCAGGGCAGTCTGCTTCGGACATCCGGGCCTCACCGTTATGAATCTCCAGTATGTTTGTACCCTGGATATCTATAGTCTGCTCCTCCGACAAATCATATGTCCCATATGTTTCACCGTCCACACGGATTACTACTTTTCCTGGGCCAGTATCTTTCTTTAAATAATGATAACCCATCACAGAAACTGCGATGAGCAGAACGAGTCCGATTAATAAAAAATCATTTTTTTTCATATCCGCCTCCAGCCACTATCATAGCACACCGACTTTTAGAATGCAATCACATGTTCGATTGTAATTCTTCCTGAAAATGGTTATAATATTTCAGATATAGAATAAGTACCACAGCATACAGACAGGTACTTAAATACATTTGAAAGAGGAATCACATGAAACATACGCTTATAAAACGTGCCCTGTCTCTGTTTCTGCCCGCCGCCATTGTACTTTTGTCCACAGGCTGCAGCAAAGTGCCCCGCGCAGACAGTTCAATCAAGATGACCGGCATGTATTTTGATACGATCGTATCTGTTGAGGTCTGGGGTACCGCCGATGAATCTATCCTGGATCACTGCAAAGAAATGTGTACGCGTTACGAACAGCTTTTCAGCCGTACTATTGATACAAGCGATATCTCCCGAATAAATGCTGCGGGAGGAACTCCCGTAGAAATAGATACCGAGACAGCGGAATTACTGGAAATGGGCCTGTATTACGGCGAACTGTCCAACGGCAGATTTGACATCACGATTGCTCCTTTAAGCGAACTGTGGGATGTAAAAAACAATCCGGGAAATATCCCGGACCAGGAAACCATAGATGAGGCCAGAAGCCATGTGAACTATGAAAATGTCATTCTGGACCAAAATACCGTTACTCTGACCGATCCAAAGGCCGCCATTGATCTGGGGGGTATCGCCAAAGGTTTCATTGCAGACAAGCTAAAAGCTTATTTAACAGGAAAGGGCATCGATCACGCGCTCATCAGCCTCGGCGGCAACATCGTTGCTGTCGGCGGCAGGCCCAATGGACAGCCCTTCCATATAGGAATCCAGAAACCCTTTGCCGAGACAAATGAGGCCATCACTACCGTGGAAATCAGCGGTCAGTCGGTAGTCTCCTCCGGCACTTACGAAAGGTATTTTAAAAAGGACGGGAAAATCTATCACCACCTGCTGGATCCCGGCACTGGTTATCCCTACGACAATCACCTTCTGCAGGTCACCATCATTTCGGATGCTTCCGCAGACGGGGATGCCTTAAGCACCGCCTGTTTTGGTCTCGGCCTGGAAAAGGGGACTGCTCTGATCGAATCTCTTGACAATATCCGCGCTATTTTCGTAACCGACGATTACGCTCTTCACTACGCCAGTTAGCAGAAATAAAAAATAGCAGGCTCGAAACTACCTTGCCAACTATTTTTCATGCATCGTACGTAAGTGACCAAAATACGGTCACAAAGTGCTCATAGCTATAAAAAAGCCAGTACATGAACCTTCCCCGGATTCAGAAGCTCTGAGGAATAGCCACACAGGCGGGGATGTATCTTTTCATTCCGGTGCCTGCCGTGTTCATGATACTGGCTTTTATTTTGCCTTTTTATACTGTGCCGTGAATCAGCGCTCCAGATATCTATATTCAGATTCCGCAAAGCCGTTCTGACACGATCTCCCTGATGTTTTCTTTTTAAGAAGTCAGCGGAATCTTCCTGGGTATAATAATCTTCCGCGGGCATTTGTCAGCACAGACACCGCAATTCGTACACTTGGACGCATCAATATGCGCCAGGAAGTTTGTGACTGTAATTGCGTCTGTTTCACAGTTTTTCTCGCAGAGCCGGCATCCAATACACCCTACCAGGCAGACATCCATCAATGCTTTTCCTTTCGCGTTGGAATTACACTGTACAAACGTCTTCTGGTCATAAGGGATCAACTCAATCAGATGTTTCGGGCAGGCTGCGATACATTTACCGCAGGCTTTACATTTTTCCTTGTCTACTACTGCTATGCCCTCAACGATATGTATCGCATCGAAAGGACATGCCTTCACACAGGTTCCATATCCCATACACCCATAAGAACAGCCCTTTGGGCCGCCGTCCTGCATCATATTTACCATGATACTTTCGGTTCCAACTCCCCTGCCCTTTAGCAGTGCCATAACCGTCAGGCTCAGAATACCGCCGGCCAGGCTGTATATGATGCTGAACATATTGCCAAATATAAATCCTGCCAGTAC
>NZ_GL870814.1:366593-378990 GCF_000190355.1 Clostridium sp. D5
GTTGGAATTACACTGTCAAACGTCTTCTGGTCATAAGGGATCAACTCAATCAGATGTTTCGGGCAGGCTGCGATACATTTACCGCAGGCTTTACATTTTTCCTTGTCTACTACTGCTATGCCCTCAACGATATGTATCGCATCGAAAGGACATGCCTTCACACAGGTTCCATATCCCATACACCCATAAGAACAGCCCTTTGGGCCGCCGTCCTGCATCATATTTACCATGATACAGTCTTCAATTCCCTGGTACTTATACTGGTCCTGCGCCTTCTCACACGTTCCGGCACATTTTACAAATGCGACCTGGCGCTCCTGTTCCCCTGCAGCCACACCCATAATCTCGCCGATCTGAGCGGCGACAGGTGATCCGCCGACCGGGCACCCGCCTACTTCCGCTTCTCCTTTTACGATTGCAGCAGCCAGGCCCGAACATCCGGCAAAACCACAACCTCCGCAGTTATTGCCGGGAAGAACACCTATGATAGCCTCTTCTCTCTCATCTACTTCAACGGCAAATTTCTTTCCGGATATCCCCAGGAAGATACCGATGAATAATCCGGTTCCGCCGACAATTACCGCAGCTATTAAAATTCCTGATATACTCATGTTCCTTCCCTCCTAAATCAATCCAGAAAATCCGAAAAATGCAATCGCCATCAGTCCGGCCGTAACCAGAACAATCGGAGTTCCCTGAAATGATTCTGTAATGTCATTATGTTCGATTTTCTCACGGATACCTGCCATCAGCACGATTGACACGAGAAAACCAAATGCTGTTGCAAAACCGTTGATGACACCCTGCAGAATATTGTAAGACTTCGTCACATTTGTCAGTGCAACACCAAGCACTGCACAGTTTGTTGTAATCAAGGGCAGGTAGACGCCCAATGCATTATACAGAGGCGGCATCGCCTTTTTAAGAAACATTTCAACAAACTGAACCAAAGCTGCAATAACAAGAATAAAGACAATTGTCTGCAGATATTCAAAATTTGTCGGTACAAGTATAAACTTGTAGATCAGGCCTGTAACAAACGACGCGATTGTAATAACGAAAATAACAGCGCCGCCCATACCTCCTGCGGTTTTCACGTTTTTAGAAACACCAAGGAACGGACAGATTCCAAGAAACTGACTAAGCACGACGTTATTAACAAATGCAGAACCAACTGCGATTAAAAGTAATTCTTTCATCTCATTCCCCTCCTATTCTTTCTCATTCTTAACTGCTTTTTTCGGTTCCGGGCGCACATCCATAAACATGCCTCCACCGCAGGATTCTTTCTTCCCGCATGTAGCACAGCCCGAACCGCATCCAATCTTTTCAGCAATCGGATCGCCCTTTGCCGCAGCCTTTTTCTTCACCTTATTCTGCAATGCAGTCAGTGCTGCCAGAACAAAGAATGCGCCAGGTGCCAGGATGAAGATTGTAATCGGTTCATAAGAATCCGGCAGAATCTGAATATCAAAAACTTTTCCTGATCCAACAATCTCTCTCACAATACCAATTGCCGTAAGTCCCACCGTAAAGCCAAGCCCCATTCCAATTCCGTCAAATATGGACGGAACAACCGGATTCTTGGAGGCATAACTTTCTGCTCTTCCCAGGATAATACAGTTCACAACAATCAGCGGAATATAAATTCCCAGAGAATCATACAGACTCGGGACAAACCCTTCCAGCAAAAACTGGACCATTGTTACAAAAGAAGCTACAACAACGATGAATGCCGGCATTCTGACGGAGTCCGGAATGATTTTTCTCAGCATGGATATCAGCATATTGGATAATACAAGTACGACTGTTGTAGAAAGTCCCATGCCGATACCGTTTATAGCGGAAGTTGTAACCGCCAGTGTCGGACACATTCCCAGCATTAATACGAAGGTAGGGTTTTCTTTAACCAGACCATTATACAGTCTTTCTGTATTCTTATTCATTGACACTACCTCCTAACACATTCTGAAAATATACCAGGGCAGAATCAACCGCATTGGTCACCGCATTCGTCGTAATCGTTGCGCCGCTCAAAGCATCAATCTTATCGTCGCCCTCTTCTCCGCTCTTTGTATAGGAGAACTTCTCTACCTGCTTATCTTTGAACTGATCCTTAAAATCCGATTCTGCTGCTTTCATACCAAGACCTGCCGTCTCAGCAATCGTAAGCATCTCGATTCCTTTTACGGTTCCGTCGCTCAGGATACCAACAGAGATTTTGATATCTCCGCCGTAACCTTCATGTGAAGTCACTGTGATTACATACCCCACGGTTTCCCCGCTTTCATCCAGAGCAGCAGCCACTTCCGTGATATCATCGCTCTCATAACCGCCCTCTTTTAAAGCTGAGGCAGCTTCACTTTCATCGAACTCTGCGTACTCTTCAAAAGAAGCCGCATCTGAGAGAACCGTCCTGTACGCTTCCTGCTTGGCATTCTCCTGTGCCGTCGCAATAGGTGCCTTTGTCACCTCATAGACAAGTCCAAGAAGTGTTCCTGCCACCAGCGTAATAACTGTAAGTATTAAAGTGTTTTTAACAATCTTATTCATTATTTTTCTCCTCCTTTACCAAATGGTTTTGGAAGAGTAACCTTTTCGATCAACGGCACTAAAAGGTTACTGATAATAATCGCATAAGATACGCCCTCTGCGGAACCGCCGAACAGCCTGAACAGCCCGGTCAGCAGCCCCAGACAGATACCGTATACGATCTGCCCCCTCTTCGTAATAGGCGAGGTTACATAATCGGTTGCCATGAACCATGCCCCCAGCATCAGTCCGCCTCCGCAGAGGTGCGCTGTGATGTACTGCGGGTCAAAGCCGTGACCGCCAAAGATGGTAATAAAAATCACAAATGTCACGATGTATGTACCAGGAATTCTCAAATCAATGACACCAAGCAAAAGAAGGAACATCGCCCCCAGCATAATCGCGAGAACAGAAGTCTCTCCGATGGTACCACGGATATTTCCAAGCAGCATATTCATTGTATTCACTGTCTCCCCCGCTTTCAATTCTGCAAGAGGGGTAGCCCCGGTAACTCCGTCGTATACAAAATATGTCATACGTCCGGTAAAAGAAATGAGCAGAAAACATCTTGCGCCCAAAGCCGGGTTCATAAAGTTCTGTCCCAGTCCACCGAACAGCTGTTTTACAACGATAATAGCAAATACAGAACCAAGTGCGCCCATCCACAGCGGAAGGGTCGGCGGAAGGTTCAGCGCAAGCAGCAGGCCTGTGACAAGCGCACTGCAGTCTTTGATCGTGATCGGCTTATGCATCAGCCTTTCATATATGTATTCAGCCAGCACCGCAGATACTGTAGTTACAACTACCAGGAGCCATGCATTCTCATGCCTGAAATTATAAATTCCAAAGATTGTAGCCGGCAGAAGCGCTATAACAACCATCAGCATAATATTGCCGCTGGTTACTTTCGCCCGTATATGCGGTGAAGATGATATGTTATAATTCTCGTTCACTTTGATTCACCTCTCTGTTATTTTTTCTTTCTGTTTGCCAGGGCAATCTTACGCATTGACCCTATGGATTGTTTTAACGGCCGTTTTGCAGGACAAACATAGCTGCATGAACCACATTCCACACATTCCAGTCCGTTCTGGGCTGTAAATGTCTCTTCATCGAACCGCTCGGCACAATCTGCAAGTCTGGAAGGTATGATCCTGCTCGGGCATACTTCTACGCACCTTCCGCAGTTGATGCATGCTGTTGTCTGAGACTTCGCAACAATATCCTCTGTAAATGCAAGAATAGAAGAAGAGGTCTTCGTCACGGGCGTATCCAGAGTCATCATAGCAAATCCCATCATAGGACCGCCGGAAATCACCTTCTGGGGATCAGCCTTGAAACCTCCGGCCGCTTCTACAAGCTCCTGCTGATTGGTTCCCAGCAGCACCAGGAAGTTTCCTGGATTTGACACTGCATCACCACTGACTGTCACTACTCGTTCGGTGAGTGGACGCCCCTTGGCAACCGCATGGTGAATACCGATCAGTGTCTCCACGTTATCCACAATACATCCTGCATCTGCGGGCAGCATGGAGGAATTGATAGCCCGCTTAGTAACGGCATAAATGAGCTGGCGTTCAGCACCCTGCGGGTACTTCGTCTGCAGCACTTTTACTTCCATGCGGGGCTCGTCTTTCACAGCTTCCTTCAGCTTCTCAATGCAGTCTTTTTTGTTATCTTCTATGCCAAATATCCCTTTGGCATTCTCGAACAGAGAAAGAACAATCTTCATACCGCTTACAAGTTCTTCGGTATTTTCCAGCATCCTGCGGTAATCAGCCGTGATATAAGGCTCACATTCAGCGCAGTTTGCTATGATATAATCAATCTTCTCCGGTTCTTTCGGTGAAAGTTTCACTTTGGTAGGAAACCCGGCCCCGCCCATACCGACAATTCCTGCCTCACCGATCATACCGATCACTTCATCTCTTGTCATCTCTTCAAGAGGTCTTATCGGACTGCGCTCAGCTTCCTCATATTCACCATCGTTTTCAATCACAATACAGTCCACCTGGCTTCCTGTCGGATTGAAATGCTTTTCCAGACCTTTGACTGTCCCGGATACAGATGCATAGACCGGCGCGGATACGAAGCCGCCTGCCTCTGCAATCTTCTGGCCTTTTAACACATGGTCCCCCTTCTGGACTATTGGACTTGCAGGAGCACCGATATGCTGAGAAAGCGGATATACCAAATTGCCTTTCGGCAGTACTTCAGCAATCGCCTGATCTTTTGCCAGACTCTTACCGTCATTTGGATGGATTCCGCCTTTAAAAGTTAAAAGTCCCATTCTTTACTACCTTCCTTTCTTTTTTATCGCAATATATGTATTGTACTAGAAATTATATTTAAAATCCAGTAAATCTAATAAATTCCTGTTCATAAATACATACATCTTGTCGTTTTTTTAACACTTACCTTAAATTTCAATGGGATCAGGGTTCCTTTTTTTACAAAGAAATCCTGACCCCATATACATTTTTTGGCTATAAATTACTATATCTTATTCTGCAGCTTGCTGCAAATCCGCCCGCAGAGCATGAGTTACGGGGTGCCCTTGGGTATTCCTTATTCCGCAGTTTACTGCGGACCCGCCCGCAGGGCATGTGTTACGGGATGCCCTTGGGTATACAATAAAGATAGAGACTTTCACAGTCTCTATCCTTTATTCTATACCATTCCTGCACCATCTTCCATACTTTTTTCATGGTCTGTGCAATATAGTATTCTTATTCTTCTGTTACGTCAAATTCCTGTGCTTCCGGCTCCAGTGCTTTCATGCTCAGGCTGATCTTCTTGTCAGACTCATTCAGGTCTACGATCTTGGCTGTGATCTCCTGTCCGATTGAAAGAACATCTGAAGGCTTCTCTACATGTGCTCTGGAAATCTGAGACACATGAAGAAGTGCATCAACACCAGGTGCAAGTTCAACAAACGCACCAAAGTCTGTCATACGTGCCACTCTTCCTGTGATCACTGTACCAACTGCAAAATCCTCTGCCGCATGTGCCCATGGATTAGTCTCCGGGAACTTCAGACTGAGTGCAACTTTTGTATCATTAATATCTTTAACCAGAACTTTTAAAGTATCACCAACCTGGAATACTTTCTTAGGATTCTCTACTCTTCCCCATGACATCTCGGAAATATGTAACAATCCGTCTACTCCGCCAAGGTCGATAAATGCACCGAAATCTGTTACATTCTTCACTGTTCCTTCAATTGTATCACCAACCTGAAGTTTTGCGAACAGTTCTTTCTGCTTTTCTGCTCTCTCTGCTACAAGGAGCTGTCTTCTGTCACCGATGACACGGTTTCTTCTCGGGTTGAATTCGCTGATTACAAATTCAATCTCCTGACCTGCATACTTGCTTAAATCCTTCTCGTAAGAGTCAGAAACAAGGCTTGCCGGGATAAATACACGTGCCTCGTCAACTGTTGCACATAATCCGCCGCCGAGAATCTGTGTAACTGTAGCCTTCAGAACTTCTTTGTTCTCAAACGCTTCTCTCAGTCTCTCATTGCCTTTTTCTGCGGCAAGTCTCTTATAAGTCAGTAGCATCTGTCCTTCGCCGTCATTCACTTTTAAAACCTTCACAGTCATGGAATCACCAACTGATACTACAGTTGTCAGATCTACAGACTGGTCATTAGAATACTCGTTCTTAGTTATGATACCATCCACTTTATATCCGATATTCAGGATAATCTCATCTGGCTTCACATCAATGACTGTACCCTCAACTACCTCTCCATTATGAATTGTTTTAAATGACTCGTCTAACATTTGTTCAAAAGATAATTCTGACATTATTTTGAACCTCCTCAATTATATTGTTGGGCGTGGATGCCCCTGCTGTAATACCTACTGTTTCCACTGACCCTAATTGATTCAAATCCAAATCGTCAAGTGTCTGTATATAGTACGTATCTTTACATGCGTTCTGACATATTTCAAATAACTTCTGGGTGTTGGAACTATGTTTGTCACCAATCACGATCATAGCATCCACCTCTTCTGCAATACTCCCCGCTTCATTCTGACGCGCCTTAGTTGCACTGCAGATCGTATTTAAAACACTTACATCATAACTCTTTTTTGAAATAATTTCAACTAAATCTTTAAATTTATTGTAATTAAATGTCGTCTGGGCAACAATGCAGATTTTCTCTTCCTGTTCAGGAACGAACTTTTCCGCATCCTCAGCATTCTGCACAACCGTCACATTTTCTCCCGCCCATCCTTTGATTCCTTCCACTTCCGGATGCTCCGAATTGCCAATAATGACTATATGTTTTCCTTTACCGCTTTCTTTTTTAACGATGTTATGAATTTTTTTTACAAAGGGGCAGGTAGCATCGATTACAGTAAGCCCCCTGTCTTCCATTTTTTTATAAATATATTCCGGAACACCATGGGAGCGTATGATCACCGTACCTTTTGCCAGTCGCTCCAGATCAGCTTCTGTTCGCAGTACCTTCACTCCTCTTTTTTCCATATCCTTTACAACTTCCTCATTGTGGATAATGGGACCGTAAGTATAGATATCCTCGTTGTCCGCTGTTTCCTTTTGGAGCTCTTTATAAACCGTCTCTACGGCACGTTTCACGCCGAAGCAGAATCCGGCTGTTTTCGCCCGTTTTACTTCCATCTTTTTTTCTGCCCCTTTCCCGTTTATTTCACAATTACTTATCTGCAATGTCGGATTATTTCGTTCACAACTTCTTCTATCGTCATCTCCGAACTGTCTATGAGTATGGCATCCTCCGCTCTTTTCAACGGAGCCGTCTCCCTGTTCATATCTCTCTCGTCCCGTTCCCTTATGTCCCTTGCTATTTCCTCATAGCTGCAGTTTTCGCCCTTATTCAGCAGTTCCTCGTAGCGTCTTTTGGCCCTTGTCTCCACACTGGCCGTCAGATAGATCTTTACGTCTGCATGGGGCAGGATATTTGTTCCGATATCTCTCCCATCCATAATCACATCTTCCTTCCCGGCCAGCTCACGCTGAAGCTCGAGAAGTTTCGCCCGTACCTGAGGGATAGCGGAACTCGCGGAAGCCATATTGCCGACGGCTTCTTCCCGCAGCCGGGATGTCACATTCTTTCCATTTAAATAGACCTGCTGTATGCCTTCCTCGTATCTGATGCTGACCTCTGCCCCCTTACATGCACTAATAATCTTTTCTGTCTCATCAGGAGCAATGCCTGCATCCAGGAAACAGAGTGCAAGCGCACGGTACATCGCTCCCGTGTCCACATATACATAACCATTCTCTTTTGCCACCAGCTTGGCTATGGTGCTCTTGCCGGCTCCTGCCGGGCCGTCTATCGCCACATTATATCCCATTTATTCTTATCCTCCTCATGCCTTCCTTAACTGTTAACCTTATTTGTCAATGTACTGATATTCCCGCCAGATAGCCGGTAGACCAGGCGATCTGCAGATTAAACCCGCCTGTCAGGGCATCCAGATCCAGCACTTCACCGCTAAAATACAGCCCTTTGACCAACCGGGACTCCATCGTACCGGGATCAATCTGCCTGACATCAACCCCCCCCTTTGTGATAATCGCTTCATTGTACCCGCGCAGTCCTGTGAGTGTCATATCAAAATTCTTAATCATTGCAACGAATCGTTGCCGCTCCCCGCGGCTGATCTCATTCACCTTTTTATCTGGATGGATACCGCTTCTTTCTATCATAACAGGTTTCAGTTTCGCCGGAAACAGCTTATCCACTGCATTCTTAAACTGCCGGTTTCTGTTCTCCTCAAAGTCTCTGAGTACGCGCTGATCCAGCTGTTCAAACTTCAGCGCCGGCTTCAGGTCAATACTCAGCCTCAGATCTTTCTCTCCCAGAAGCTTTCCCATCACGCTGCTGGCGCTGATGATGATCGGCCCGCTAACTCCGAAATGGGTAAACAGCATTTCGCCGAACTCTTCGTAAACCTTCTTTTTACCATCATAGATTACCGCATCCACATTGCGCAGCGACAGCCCCTGAAGCTCAGGAATAAAAGTTTCTTTTACTTCCATGGGTACAAGAGACGGATACAGTGCAGTTACTTTATGTCCTGCTTCCCGGGCAAACCGGTATCCATCCCCGGTAGACCCCGTCGATGGATAGGAGACCCCTCCCGTAGCTATAATACATGAGTCTGCAGGTATCTCTTTTCCGCCCGCAAGGAGAATACCGTTAAAATATCCCTGTTCTGCCAGCACTTGCTTCACTTCAGTGTGCAGATTGATTTTGACGCCCAGCCGCTTCAGTTCCCTGCTCATCGCTGAGATAACGTCTGAAGAATGATCTGATTCCGGAAACACACGATTTCCCCGCTCAACTTTTGTCCTGACACCAAGATCTTCAAAAAAATCAACAGCCTGCTCATTCGTAAAACTGTAGAACCCGCTGTATAAAAACTTGGGGTTGCTGCTGACAGAAGAAAAAAGAGTGTCCATTTCCCCTGCATTTGTCAGATTACATCTGCCCTTCCCTGTTATGAAAAGCTTTTTTCCCAGCTTTTCATTTTTTTCATATATATGGACTTCGTGCCCGTTTCTGGCGGCAAATATTCCCGCCATCATCCCGGCAGCACCGCCTCCGATTATTACTACTTTACTCATTCTCTTTTCCTTCCGCATCCTCAGCCGGCAATGATGTGCTGACATGATTCAGCTCGTCTCCGCTGTATACCTGATACTCGTCCCATATTTCTTCCAGCATCTCCAGCGTTTCAACCACTTCTTTCTGCTTTTTCATGCAGAGCGCAACAACAAGTGCATTCACAACACTCAGCGGCGCCACCAGGGAATCCACAATAGATGCCATGTCGCTTCTTGCTATCAGATTGCATGATGAATACAAATTCATCGGGGAATGTATGCTGTCTGTCAGAGTGATAACCTTCGCTTTACGGTTGCTTGCAAATTCAAGTGCTTTTAATGTACGCATAGAATATCTAGGAAAGCTGATTCCTATAATCACATCATCCTGATTAATCCGGATAAGCTGCTCAAAAATCTCGCTGGAACTGTTTGTATTCACTGCGGTCACATTGTCACATATCAAGTTCAGATAAAACGTCAGAAATGCTGCCAGGGGCGCACAGCTCCGTATACCGATCACATAGATCTTCTTTGCTTTCAGTATCGTATCTATGGCAAGTTCAAAAGCTTTCTGATCGATGCCTGCAAGCGTCAGCTTTATTTTTTCTATATCCGACTGCAGCACGGTAGCAAGAATTTCAGACTGGCTGATCCTGCCATATGTTACTTCCATCCTCTGAATAGAATTCAGTTTATTGCGCACAAGTTCCTCCAGCGCTTTCTGAAAGCCCGGGTAACCTTTATAGCCCAGCTGCGTTGCAAAGCGGACAACCGTGGACTCGCTCACACCTACAATCTCTCCCAGTTTCGCAGCAGTCAGGAAAACAGCTTTATCATAATTCTGGCATACGTAATCTGCCAGCCTCTTCTGACCTTTACTGAGGCGTATATATTTTTCTTCTATTCTAAGCAGCAGTTCATTGGTGCTGTTCTCGTTCGTACTTACCTTATTCTCACTCACGGCAGTTCCTCTTCTTATTCTATTTGGGCAGAATATCCCCGTATATTAATTAAATTCAACATTCTGATTATACAATACAGTGATTTTGATTGCAAGGCAGATTTAAAGCCAAAAGCCCCGCACAGGCAGTTCAACACTGTCTGGCAGGGCTTTCGATGTTAAATTTCTCTCGTATACTCTTTGAGCCACTCCTGCTCTTCCCCTGTTAAATAGGGTGCAATCAGCTCATAAACTTTTTTGTGGTAATCATTCAGCAATGCCTTTTCTTTTTCTGTCATCAGATCCGGGTTGACTGCATCCAGATCGATCGGTACAAAAGTGATTGGCTCGAAATACATAAACTGGCCATACTCATTTTTCTCGCCTTTGCGAACCAGAAGCTCATTTTCCGTACGGATACCATGGGATCCTTCAATATAAATTCCCGGTTCATCCGTGATGATCATATTCTCTTCAAAAGGATGGATCTCATTTGGCCTGAACTGCCAACGGAAACCTGTAGGCGGCTCATGGATGTTCCCCAGATAGCCCACGCCGTGTCCTGTTCCGTGGTTAAAATTCAGGTTCTGTCTCCAGAACGGCTCTCGCGCCACATAATCCAGATTCATCCCGGTGCAGCCATAAAGGAACCTCACGTCAGCCAGATTCAGCATACTGACAGCTACTGCGGTAAAATGATCCTTTTCCGTCTGGCTCACTTCCCCCAGGGCTACGGTCCTGGTGATATCGGTGGAACCTTCATAATAATGTCCGCCTGTATCTGTCAGGAAAAGACCGCCCTTCTTCAACTCTACGTTTGTCTCCGGCGAAGAAGTATAGTGCACGATAGCAGCATGTTCTTTATACGCACAGATCGGCTCAAAGCTCGGCCAGAGGAAATTCCCCTGCTGTGCACGGAATTCTTCCAGTTTATCGGAAGCACTCAGCTCTGTTATTTCAATCCTGCCCACATTCTTTTTCAGCCAGTACATAAACTTCGTATGTGCCACGCCATCCTTGATGTGAGCTTTTCTGATATTCTCAACCTCAGTATCGTTCTTGACTGCCTTCATAAGGATGGTCGGATTCTCCTGCTTTACAGTCCTGACCCCGGCCGGAATATTATTATAAAGCGCAAAGTTCATTCTTTTCGGATCAATCAGTACAACATCATCTGCCCCGAAGGCCTTAACAGCTTCGTAAATATCATTGTATGCATGTATACAAACTTTGATTTTTGTAAATTCAGCTCTGATTTCATCGTTAAACTTCCGCTCATCCACATAAAGCTCCACAGAATCCATCTTCACAATCGTATAAGAGAGAAGCAACGGGAAATATTCCACATCATCCCCTCTTACATTGAGAAGCCAGCCAGTATCATCCAGACTGGTAATAATATGGGCATTGGCTCCCGCCTCCTTCATCGCGTTTCTCACACGTTCAAGCTTGGAGGCAACTGTCTCACCCGCATATTTAACATCCAGCAAAAATGCCGGTTTCTCAGACAGCGGCGGCCTGTCCTCCCAGATTGACTCCACCAGATCGCAGTCATAAACCACACTTCCGCCCTTTGCGGCCGCGATATCGGCATAAACCTGTCCTTCATTCACGCCCACCGTACGTCCGTCAAACCCGATCACGCCCTTCTCCGGAAGAGCTGCCTTCAAATATTCCTCAACCGTTGGAACTCCCGGTTCCCCCATCTTACGAAGCACAACACCAGTTCCCTCCATCTGCTGTGCCGCCTGAATAAAGTACCGGCCATCCGTCCACATCCCCGCTTCATCCTTCGTAAAAACAGCCGTTCCAGCCGATCCGGTAAACCCGGTCATAAAAGCTCTTACCTTAAAGTGTTCCCCAACATATTCACTTTGATGGTAATCCGCAGTCGGCACGACATATGCATCAATCCCCTTCTCCGCCATCAACTGGCGGAGCCTGTCAACTCTTTCTGAAACATTCATGAAAAAACCTCCTTTAACATTCATAGACCTATTATACCACCGAATGAAAATCAATACAATTTATTGGGGGAAAAATCTATTTGTGAGAGCGACTGTCCGGAGCGGGAATGCGGGGGAGGGGGCGGGATTCGCGGTTCGTGATAGTCACGCTTATACTGGAGTAGAAAAGCTTCCGTGCAACCATCCCAAATCCGTCTCCCCCGTCTGCAACCCCTCCAAGTCACGGTTTCCCTCCCATTGGAGCGCCGTAGCTAAGTGAAAGGTACATCCGACCCCAGCCGGGGCTGTGTATGCCATTTCAAAAATCCGTAGAGAGCGCGTTAGACTCCGTAGGAGAAAAAACAGGGAACAT
>NZ_GL870814.1:379514-389304 GCF_000190355.1 Clostridium sp. D5
GTTCCCTGTTTTTTCTCCTACGGAGTCTTAGCAAGCGGGTCGGATTTTGAAATGGCATACACAGCCCCGGCTGGGGTCAGATGTACCTTTCACTTAGCGCCCCCATACCATCCTTTAAACCGGATAAGCTCCATCTTTTGTATCAGCTACTTTTGCATCTATTTTTGTCTGCTGTGCTTCTCTATACTTAAAGAAGTCTATGGCTACCTGTGGGAACAGTGCATATGTCAGCACGTCCTCATCCTGCTGAATCCACTGTTCGCATTCTTTGCGCAGTGTGTCTAATTCGTTAGGAATCAGGTCTGCAGGACGACAAGTGATAACTTCTGCATTCTCACCGATAACTTTTTTCTGTACTTCCGGATTAAACGGCTTTACTGTTGCGCCGTATTTTCCTGATAATACGTCTTTTGTCTCTTTTGTTGCCATCTTATAACGCTCTCCCATCAGGACGTTGAATACCGCCTGTGTTCCGACAATCTGTGAAGATGGCGTAACAAGCGGCGGCTCACCGAGATCTTTACGGACACGTGGTACTTCTTCAAGCACTTCGTAGAACTTGTCCTCTGCTCCCTGCTCTTTTAACTGTGATGTCAGGTTGGAAAGCATACCGCCCGGTACCTGGTACAGAAGGGTTTTGATATCTACCCCCATATTCTTCGGGTTCAGGAGGCCACTCGCAAGAGCTTCGTCTCTGATCGGTCTGAAGTAATCTGCAATTTCAGCAAGCAGGTTCTGGTCCAGTCCTGTATCGTATGGCGTTCCCTTGAAAGTCTCAACCATAACTTCTGTAGCCGGCTGTGAAGTTCCCATTGCAAATGGTGACATTGCAGTATCGATGATGTCAGCACCTGCTTCGATAGATTTCAGGTATGTCATTCCGCCCACACCAGATGTATAATGTGTGTGCATTTCGATCGGAATGCTAACAGCAGCTTTCAATGCCGTCACAAGCTCTGTTGCCTGATAAGGGCAGAGAAGTCCTGCCATATCCTTTACACAGATAGAGTTTGAACCCATATCTTCGATTCTCTTTGCCAGATCTGTCCAGTATTCCAGAGTGTATGCGTCGCCCAGAGTATAGGACATTGCTACCTGAGCGTGTGCCTTCTCTTTGTTTGCAGCCGTAACTGCTGTCTGCAGGTTACGAATATCATTCATGCAGTCAAAAATACGAATGATGTCAATTCCGTTTGCAACTGATTTCTGTACGAAGTACTCAACTACATCATCTGCGTAAGGACGGTATCCCAGGATGTTCTGTCCGCGGAATAACATCTGCAGCTTTGTATTTTTAAATCCGTCACGGAACTTTCTGAGTCTGTCCCATGGATCTTCATGCAGGAAACGTAAGGATGCGTCAAATGTAGCACCGCCCCAGCACTCTACTGCATGATATCCTACTTTGTCCATTTTATCTACGATAGGCATCATCTGCTCTGTTGTCATTCTTGTGGCAATCAGGGACTGATGCGCATCACGCAGGACTGTTTCTGTTATTTTAACTGGTTTCTTTTCAATCTCTGCCATTTATTTGTCCTCCATTATTATTTAACACCGAAGATAGCCATAAATGTTCCGGCTGCTACTGCAGTACCGATAACACCTGCCACGTTCGGACCCATTGCGTGCATCAGCAGGAAGTTTGTAGGATCCGCCTCTGCCCCGACTTTCTGTGAAACTCTGGCTGCCATAGGTACCGCAGATACACCTGCCGAACCGATCAGCGGGTTAACCTTACCGCCTGTTGCCACGCACATCAGCTTGCCGAACAATACTCCTGCAGCTGTACCAAATGCAAACGCGATCAGACCAAGAATAACAATTTTGATTGTATTCCAGTTCAGGAACGCTTCTGCACTCGTTGTAGCACCGACAGATGTACCCAGTAAGATAACTACGATATACATCAGGGCGTTGGAAGCTGTTTCTGTCAACTGTCTAACCACACCGGATTCCTTAAACAGGTTACCCAGCATTAACATACCTACCAGAGGTGCTGTTGTCGGAAGAATAACGCAAACCACGATGGTTACAATGATTGGGAAGAGAATTCTTTCCAGTTTGGATACAGGTCTCAGCTGCTCCATCTTAATCTTACGCTCTTTTTCTGTAGTCAACAATTTCATGATCGGCGGCTGTATGATCGGCACAAGTGACATATAAGAATATGCCGCAACAGCGATCGGCCCCATAATTGCTGTCTGTGACAGTTTTCCTGCAAGGAATATGGATGTCGGTCCGTCTGCACCTCCGATAATAGAAATAGCTGCCGCTGCTTTGTCTGAAAATCCTAATGCCATAGCACCCAAATAAGCCGCAAAAATTCCGAACTGCGCTGCTGCGCCAAGAAGAAAACTCTTTGGATTGGCAATAAGCGGTCCAAAGTCTGTCATCGCGCCAACCCCAAGGAATATCAGAGATGGCAAAATCGCCCATTCATCAAGCAGATAAAAATAATAAAGAAGTCCGCCTGTCCCATTTGCCGCGTCCTCAGCATGCAGCATAATATCAGGGTAGATATTAACCAGCAGCATACCAAAGGCGATTGGAACAAGCAGCAGCGGCTCAAAGCCGTGCCTGATTGCTAAATATAGGAAAACACATGCAACAACAATCATAACCAGATTCCCAACGGTAAGATTCATAAATGCTGTCTGCTGCACGAGGTTTCCCAACGTATTTGAAATATATTCCATTTGTCAAACCTCCTGGTGAACTAGTTTAATGTAGCTAAGACTGCTCCTGATTCAACGGCATCGCCTACTGCTACATCAATACTAGCAACTGTTCCTGCCTCTGGGGCTACTACAGGGATTTCCATCTTCATGGCTTCGATAATAACGATTGCATCTCCTGCCTGAACACTCTGTCCTACGTTTGCTTCGATCTTAAATATTTTTCCTGCTGCTCCGGCTGTAACCTCAATTCCGCCTGCCGCAGCTTTCGGAGCTGCAGCTGCCGGCGCCGGTGCTGCCTTTGGTGCTGCTACAGGTGCAGCTGCAGGTGCTGCAGGTGCTGCGCCTGCCCCTTTTTCCTCAACGGTTACATCATATACATTGCCATTCACTGTAATTGTATAGTTTTTCATCTCTTATATCCTCCTGATTAACTCCATTTATTTGACTTTCTTCTCTTGATAGAACGGACTATAAATCCATCTGCAGAAGTGCCTTCAGCTGCTGCAATCGCTGCTGCAATAACCGCTGCAAGCTCTCCGTCATTATCCGCAGTCTGTGGA
This sequence comes from Clostridium sp. D5, assembly GCF_000190355.1. Classification (NCBI taxonomy): domain Bacteria; kingdom Bacillati; phylum Bacillota; class Clostridia; order Eubacteriales; family Clostridiaceae; genus Clostridium; species Clostridium sp. D5. The sequence goes on from NZ_GL870814.1 coordinate 382,756, forward strand.
ACCACTGGTGCTGCTGTCGGTGCTGTAGCCGGTGCCGCGGGAGCTGGTGCCACGTTTGCTTTTTTACTGAATTTCTTTTCTATTGCAGGTATGAACTTAAATAAAGAAATAATGAATGAAATGAAAATCAATACAACGAATACAGTTCCCATTCCAAGTACTGTATTAAGCCCTGCTTTTTCCAGTATCTCGCCTGTCGTATAATCTGCATTAACTGTCAGGCTTTCCATGTTCATCTTTTCATCAAAGGAAAATGAAAGTTCACCTTTTCTGTCTTCAAATGTTGCATTGGCCTTGAGTACTGCGCCGTCGTTTGAAGTAGTCAGCTCATATTTATCAATGCTGACAAGAGTTCCGCATTCCTTCATGCCGGCCTTCCATGCCTCAATAATAGTCAGGAAGTCATCTCCCTCAACCGGGATCCCTGACTGCATCAGAGTCAGATTCAGTTCAAGGTCTGACATATCCTCGAATCTGTTAAGATCGTCATCTGTCATGCTGCTGAAACTTTGTACAATTATGTCAGCGTAGCTCTGCAATGTAGCCTGGTCAAATTCTGCTGCGTCTTTTGCTTTACTGCCACATCCTGTAAAACTGAAGATGAGGAGAAAGATAAGACCTAATAAACTGATTTTTTTCTTCACTTTGCCTCACCTCACTAAACCGTACCGTGTTTCTTATCCGGATGGTCCTCTCTCTTTGTGAACAGCATTTCGAATGCTCCGATTATATATTTTCTTGTCTCTGCTGGATCGATAATTGCATCCACATATCCTCTTCTTGCAGCAGACAGCGGGCTTGACTGCAGTTCCTTATATTCTGCCGCTTTCACTTTTTGAGTGTCAGCGTCCGCATCGGCGTACATAATCTTCGCAGCCAATGCAGCATCCATCATACCGATCTCTGCTGTCGGCCATGCATAGACCATATCAGCTCCGACCGACTTGCTGTTCATGGCAACATAAGCGCTGCCGTAAGCTTTTCCAATAATAACATTCACTTTTGGAACTGTTGCATTTGCAAATGTATAAGTGAGTCTTGCAACGGCTCTCGCCATGTTCTTCTCTGATTCAATCGTTGCAGCAAATCCTGTAACGTTTGTCAATGTAAGAACCGGAATAGAGAATGCGTCACAGAAATTCACGAAGTCAATCGCTTTTTTGCATCCATCTACAGAAAGGGCTTTGTCGAACTCTTCCGCTACATTGCCTTCGGCGTCATATACCTTAGAGCGGTTTGCTACGGCACCTACTGTCATGCCGTTCAGGCGGATAAATCCTGTTACCATGTCTTTTGCGTATTCTTTCTTTGTCTCAAAGAATATATGATTGTCAGAAAGTTCTGCCAGTGCAATGCCTGTGTCTTCTGCAGCATTTGCAATGTCAGCACAGAGACGGTTCAGGTCATCTGTACATTCTGAATAAGAAAGATCGTCTTCGTTATTGGCAGGAATCATGCAGATCAGTGCACGGATCTGTCCGAGGATATCAGCTTCTTCGCCGATTCCGTCTACCAGGCCTGCGTACTTGCTCTGATATTCTGCAGAAGAAGTATCACATTTAGAAGCAATGTTTCCTTCCAGTGCATTTGGTGAATTTACAAACAGCTTTCCTTCTTTACTCTCCATGAATGTAAAGTCTGTCAGTCCCGGCACTACTGCCAGACCGCCGCCGCACATTCCAAAGACAGCAGTAATCTGAGGAATCACGCCAGATGCCATAGACTGTTTGAAGTATAAGTTACCGAAAGCTTCCAGGGCATCTGTTGCCTCCTGAAGTCTCAGTCCTGCACAGTCAACCAGTCCGATAACTGGTGCACCCATTTTCATTGCCATGTCGTAAATATTGGCGATTTTCTTAGCATGCATCTCACCAATCGCGCCCTGTAAAACAGTAGCGTCCTGGCTGTAAACATAAACAAGATTACCGTCAATTACTCCGTAACCGGTGATAACACCGTCAGCCGGAGTATCTTTTGCCTGCAAGTTGAAATCAGTGCTTCTTGCTGTAACAGCACCGCCGATCTCAACAAAGCTTCCCTCATCAAGCAGCATGGCAATTCGTCTGCTCGCTGAGTTTTCTGTAGCGTTGTAGCTCATAATCTAGCCCTCCATATTATTAAATTTGTTTAAAATAAAACCAAAATTTCTGCCTATTCTAGTATATAATACTTAATCCAAAATATCAATTCATAATATCCATTATTTTGATATTTTTTTCACATATTTCCATTTACAATGCATCAAAATGAAAGCCGGTATACGGAATTTTCCATTGTACCGGCTTTTATTCTGAGTCGTATCAGTTATTTCCTGATTTCTCATCTGCACGAGTCCTGCCGCGCTTCGCTGAAGCGGCCATCCCGTCTATTTTCTTGTCCTCCGCAGAATTCTAGTAATTATGAGCCTGCCGTTCAAAGTATGCTTTTGGATACTGGCATACCGGGCACACTTCCGGTGCATCTGCTCCTTCATGTATATATCCGCAGTTTCTGCATTTCCATCCGAGAGGCGCTTCCCCTGTAAAGGTCTTATTTGCCTTATAGTTTTCCAGTAAACGCAGATAACGCTTTTCATGCTGCGCCTCCACTTTCGCTACAAGCTCAAATCTGGCTGCAATCTCATCATAGCCTTCCTCTTTTGCTTCCTCAGCCATACGTCTGTACATCTGCGTCCACTCTTCATTCTCGCCTGCAGCTGCATCTATCAGGTTCTGCTCCACACCGTTAATTCCGTGGAAAGCCCTGAACCACATTTTTGCATGCTCACGCTCCTGTTCTGCTGTTTCCAGGAAAATCGCAGCCATCTGTTCCAGTCCATTTTCCTTTGCAACATCTGCCCAATATGTATATTTATTTCTTGCCATCGATTCCCCTGCAAACGCTTCCATAAGATTCTTCTCTGTCTTTGAACCCGGTGCTGGTCTTCCGGATACGCTGACAGGCTCTTCTGCTTTTACCGGTGCTGCAGTTTCCTCTTTCAGTTCCTGAAATCTATCCGCCGGCACTTTACAGATCGGACACTGTTCTGGTGGATTTTCTCCCTCATGAATATACCCGCATACACTGCATTTCCATTTTTTCATAAAATTTGTCTCCTTCTCTTTTTTATTTTGCGCTTGTGTTTCTTCTATTATAATAGCACTTTCATTCGTTCCCTGGTATTCTAAATTATCCGGATTCTTTTTTCCTTCCGGTCCCAGATCCCCGGAACGGTCCGTATACCCGGTATGCAGCATTTTCTCAGACAGACCACTCAGTGGTGCTTCGTAAAATGTTTCGTAAAGTTTATGTATTTCAGGATTTTCATGGCTCAGCCTGAGCTGCATCTGCGCATCTCTTTTATATAATGAAGAAATCCTCGATTTTCTTATCTCATCTGACATCGGCACTTCCGTCTTCGGCTGTCCGCCCCCGCCGATGCAGCCGCCGCGGCACGCCATCACTTCGACAAAATCATAATGAACATTCTCATTTTTCCATTGCTCCAGAAACTTGCGCGCATTCTCTGTACCATGAATCACCGCCAGCTTCAGAGGTATCCCGCTGATCTCCACGGCAGCTTCTCTTACCCCGTCCATTCCCCGTACAGGTTCAAGGTGCAGAAAGTCCTCCGGAGGATTCGAGCCGCTCACAAGAAAATATGCCGTGCGGGCTGCCGCCTCCATAACACCACCGGTATTTCCAAATATTACACCGGCTCCGGAAGCCTTTCCCATAAGTTCGTCGTACTCACTGGTTCCCGCGCCGCCAAGATCTATACCATCCTCCCGCATCCAGCGTGCCAGTTCCCGTGTTGTAATGACATGGTCCATGTCACGAAGTTCATCTATCTTATTATAGTCAGCAGAATCACGCATCTCGGCTCTGCGTATCTCGAATTTTTTAGCCGTGCATGGCGTTACAGCAACGTTTACAATATTTTCAGGATTCATTCCTCTCTGCTTTGCAAAATAGGTCTTTATGGTTGGACCCTGCATCCCGATCGGGCTCTTTGAGCTGGATATATGCGGCAGTACCTCCGGATAAAATGTTTCAACAAACTTAACCCATCCAGGACAGCAGCTTGTAAACTGCGGCAGCACACCCTTCCTGCCTTTTATTCTCTCGACCAGTTCCGATGCTTCCTCCATAATTGTCAGATCTGCCGCGAAATTCGTATCCAATACATAATCCGCTCCCAGCGCCCTGAGTGCCGCAACCATACCTCCCTCTACAAAACTGCCGGGAGGCATCCCGAACTCCTCTCCCAGTCCGACTCTGACCGATGGTGAAGTACTGAATATTACCACCTTGTTCGGATCTTTGACTGCCTGTCTGACTTTCCGGTACTCATATACTTCTGTGATAGAGTCTGCCGGACAGACATTCGCACATTGTCCGCAGTGAATACAGATTGCTTTTTCTCCCGTGCTTCTCAGAGTGTAAAGTTTTCCTACCCCAATTTCATCCTCACACACTCTTCTGCATTGTCCGCATTTGATGCACAGATCTTCCCGCCTCATAATAGAGGGGTTATCCGGCTCAATTGGTATCCTGATCTCTGTAAACCGATGCATATTGACTCCTTTCTCTTCTCCTGATTTTAATAATAATTACTGTTATTATATTGTCATAATTTGGATATTTTGTCAACAACTTTATAAACATTTTTGTAATTTTATGTTATTTATATTTATTTCGTGCACAATACTAAAAAATAGTTATTAAATCCCTATGAAATTTTATAAATTAAATATAAAGTTTTATTTGTCCTTTCGTATAAACTATGGTACAATCTCCTCATGGAGAAAATTTAACAAAGGAGGAGGTTTTTCTAACATCAGAGAATACCTGGTATAGTATTCTCAGCAGCACGCACTATTACAGTGCTCAATTTAAAAACTAATTGGAGGGTTTTTATTATGGAAACAACTAAAAAGAAGAAACCTTTTGGCTTTTATGTATGTGCCTTAGGTTTCACATTTGAACGCTGCGCGTTCTACACAGTGAAGTACTTATTGGCAATCTGGATTGCCACGAATGCAGCAGGCGGCGGTCTGGGATTAACAGATGCCCAGGCAAGTGCAATATCAGCATTCTTTGTAGCAGCAACCTATATTACACCAATCTTTGGAGGATACATTGCAGACTACTGGCTCAGCCCAAGAATCTGTGTTATTGCCGGAATGGTTTTGATGGGGCTTGGCTACTTATGTACATGGCAGGCAAATTCCACAACTCTTGTCTGGGTTATGATCGCACTTGTTTCAATAGGTACCGGTTTATTTAAAGGTAATCTTTCAGGAGTTAACGGCCTTTTATTTGAAGACAAAGATGATTTGAACAATGCATTTTCTATTCAGTATTCATTTGTAAACGTTGGTTCATTCATCGGAACAACTTTTATTGCTATTCTGCCGATCACAGGGCTTGCAGGCGTAAAAACAACCTTCAACACTGTTTTCCTGCTCTGTGCAATCTTCCTGTTCATCGATGCTCTCTGGTTTGCACTTAATCAGAAATCTCTTGGTGATGCCGGTAAAAAACCATTCAAGCATGACCAGAGAAAGTTTATTGACAGCAACAAGAAAAAAGAAGAAGCAAGTAAACCACTTACAAAGGGTGACAAAAAGCGTATCCTTGCTATCATCCTTGTCACAGTGTTCTCAATTGTATTCTGGCTGGTATGGTATCTGGCATATATGCCTGCTTACTATTACTTTGGATGGGGCGAAGGCTCAGACTTCCTGAATCATGCAAACTGGTTCATCGGAGGATGGCAGGTTCCTACTTCATTCTTTGATTCAATGAATGCACTGACATGTATTATTCTCGGACCAGTTCTTGCTATTGTCTGGGCTAAAATGGCAAAACGTCCTAAGGGTGATCTGAGTATGTTCAAGAAAACAGCATTAGGTATGATTTTAGTTGGATTCTCATTCGTAATCATGGTATTAGCTGATATGATCAGAGGTGAAGGTCAGGCTGCACTTATCTGGATCGTATTCGTATCCCTGCTGATGTCAATCGGTGAGATGGTATTCTCTCCACTTGGCAACTCTTTCATCACAATGTTCGCACCTGCTAAAGTACTGGGACTTCTGCTTGGTCTGTGGCCAATCGCAGTATTCTTTGCAACATGTATCTACCCGGCACTGTATGCATTCCTGAAGACAGTTCCGTTCCAGGCCGGATACGGAGTTGTAGCAGCTGTCGTAATCGTCCTTGGATTAATCCTCTGGGCAATGAGCGGCAAGCTGGATAAACTGGCTGAGGAAGAATAAATAGAGTAGGGAAATAATGGCTAGCATTATTTCCCTCTCATTGAACCGTACGTACGGGTCTCGTATACGGCTCTACAACTTATATTCCAACTTATCTTAGATAATAATTTAAAGGATTGAGCAAACCAGCTCCGTCCTTTATTTTTGTTTCAAGCACCATTGGGCTAATGAGTAAACGTCAAACCATCCGCCTTTCTTTCTGATGAGTTTTATGGCACACTTGAAAAAATGCAAAAAACTAACTAGTTTTTTCAAGTGGAGGTAAATACTATGGATAAAAACCACT
>NZ_GL870815.1:0-43782 GCF_000190355.1 Clostridium sp. D5
CCGCTGGTGTATCTGTTGTTCTGCCAAGAGCATAGCAGAGTAGCCAAGCCGGGAAGGGATAAACGCTGAAGGCATCTAAGCGTGAAGCCCCCCTCAAGATGAGATATCCCATAACGTCAAGTTAGTAAGACCCCTTGAAGACGACGAGGTAGATAGGGCAGAGGTGGAAGTGTGGCAACACATGGAGCTGACTGTTACTAATAGGTCGAGGGCATAACCAAACAAGGTGATAGGATAATGGATGGATTTAATTCTTTGTATGCAGTTTTGAAGGTACACAAAAATAGTAATATTCCTCGATAGCTCAGTGGTAGAGCATTCGGCTGTTAACCGAAGGGTCGTTGGTTCAAGCCCAACTCGGGGAGCTTGTAGACCGTGAGCACTACTTACGGTCTACAAAACTTTATATATTAATTTTACGGCTCCTTGGTCAAGCGGTTAAGACATCGCCCTTTCACGGCGGTAACACGGGTTCGATTCCCGTAGGAGTCATTTTGTTTACGCCGATGTGGCTCAATTTATTTAGATTGACTACGTCAATCGCAGGCAGAGTGCTGATTACAAATTAGCTGCTCTGTGAAATGTAATACGCCGATGTGGCTCAATTGGCAGAGCAGCTGATTTGTAATCAGCAGGTTATCGGTTCGAGTCCGATCATCGGCTTTTGTTCCTTTTTTGGGACATAATAAACGTGGACCTTTAGCTCAGTTGGTTAGAGCAATCGGCTCATAACCGATCGGTCCTGGGTTCGAGTCCCCGAAGGTCCACTACTTTTAAAAATTAAATAAGGCCCAGTGGCTCAGTTGGTTAGAGCGCCGCCCTGTCACGGCGGAGGTCGAGAGTTCGAGTCTCTTCTGGGTCGTTGACATTAGTGGAAAAAAGAGTTATAATTTTCTCTGATGTACAATTAAATATTATGGGATCTTAGCTCAGCTGGGAGAGCATCTGCCTTACAAGCAGAGGGTCATAGGTTCGAGCCCTATAGGTCCCATATATTATGCCGCAGTGGCGGAACTGGCAGACGCCCGGGACTTAAAATCCCGTGGGTAGTGATACCCGTACCGGTTCGATTCCGGTCTGCGGCATTTTTAGAAAAGGTTAAAACATATTGTTTTGACCTTTTTTTAACCAATTTTTTAAAGACTCTGCAATAATGATTAGAGACAATAATGGTATTTGACACATACCGGACGAAGGTATATTATGATTTTGGAAGTTTAATGGAGCGGATTAACAGCATGTGTTAAGTATTTGATATTTTAAAGCATGCCGAATAATGGAAGGAGAGTTTTTGATGTTTGAATGTGCATTTATTTATGTGGCAGAGGCCGTTAGCCCTGAGAAGCAGAGGGCAGTTATCCCGTCAGACACCATCAACATGAATGTAATTGGTGTGAAAGACTATGACCAGGCAGAGATCGTAGCGAAGGAGATGGTAGAAAAAGGCTGTCAGGCCATTGAGTTATGCGCCGGCTTTGGTTATGAAGGTGTTGCCAGAGTAAAAAAGGCGGTGGGCCCGGGAATTGCTGTTGGAGCTGTTAATTTTGATTTCCATCCGGCCTTTGGATTTAAGAGCGGGGATGAAATGTTTCAATAGGCTGAAGTATGGACTTTATTGAAAAACGGGTATATGTGCGAAGCCCTTATTTGTAAAGCTATAGAATTTGTTTTTCACTTTATTAAAGATAAAAAATAGAATATTGAATGTAAATGCCGCCAGTCTCTTTATGTACCTGAGAGCTACTGGCGGTTTATTTTTATCTGCAATTTTATATCAGGAAGAGGGAAATGCGTCCAGAAACTCCATGTAAAGCTGATTGAGCTGGCTTAGCTTCTGCGCGGAAAAACTGTTCAGAACTTTTGCATATCGGACTTCAAGAGCCTTTTCTTCCTTGTGGTGCTGTTTACGTCCTTCGGAAGTAAGGGTAAGCAGCATACTGCGTCGGTCTCTGGGATTAGGCATCTGGCGGATATACCCCTTTTCGGTCAGCTGTGCCAGAATCCGGGTGACTGTTTGTTTCGGGATAAATATATATTCGCTTAAATCACTGGGCCGCAGTCCTTCGGGCTGATACATAAGCAGGTCCAGAATTAAATATTCGGTATCCTTATTATTGCCGAACTGCCGCTGTTCACGGTAGAACAGCTGGTTATGTGTTTTAAAGAGCTGGAAATCATAGTCAATGTTACCGTCTTCCTCTGTATCGGCAGGCTTTACACAATAAATTGAAAACAGGGGATGATTCGTCGAAGCTTTTGAGCTGCCGTGTGGGTTTAATTTTCCGCTGATATTCCTCGTACATTCACAGTGCACAAAGCCTAGATTGCGAAGTGTTGCGATGTCCCATTCCGGACGCTGCACATAGCTGATTGGAAGGAGAGAGGTATAGGCATCGCACTCAGCAAAGATTGCTTTTTCATCTGGTGTGGTTCCAAGATCTTTGAAACCATCTTTTCCGTAATTGGCATCACAGTTAAAGAAGCATCCGCCGGGTTTCAGTACCCGGAATATTTCCATGTAGACGCACCGGGGATCCAGTATAGTCCAGATTGTGCTGCGGCAGATTACCACATCAAAGGAACCGCTTGGAAAATCCAGCTGATGGGCATCCATCTGAAGAAACGTCACAGAAAAACCGGATTCAGCCGCAGCAGACCTGGCCCGTTTGAGCATGTGGCGGGAGATATCAACAGCAGTAACTTTATGGCCCAGAGAGGCACATACAATTGCCATAAAACCAGTGGCAGTACCGATATCCAAAATCTTCAGCGGTTTGTCAGAAACAGGCAGGATGGATTTCATTTCAGACTTCCAGAACTGAAATTCCCGGCCATGTAAATGTTTCTGTCTCATCTGGTCGTAGCTGGTAGCGCGGATATCCCAGTATACGGTTATGCGGTCTTTCAGATTTATATCCATTGGTAATACTCCTTTGATAACATAATTAATAAAACTTGTAATAGTATTAGATTAGCACAGCATACTGAGAAAAACAATCATAAGAAAAATGACAGGCTGTTGACAAGGGGAAAAGTGTATGATAGTATAATGTAGTACCGAATGGGACTAAATAGAAACTTAATATAGTGCAGATAGAATGCCTGCAAGAAAGAATTGCAGTATTGTCGGAAGATATACGTTTTTCCAACAATAGGGAAACAGGTGCAAATCCTGTGCAATGCCGTTGCTGTAAGAGTGGAGCATATTTCAATAAGCCACTGGGAAACCGGGAAGGCGAAAGTATGCGGAGAAGCTCAAGCCAGAATACCGGTTCTAACTGTTATTTTCATGCTGCGAGCCACAGCTAAGAAAATTCTTTTTGCGTTAAAAGCCGTTGTGCTTTTGCGCTTAATTAGTATGGGAAAACCTGAACATTGGAAAAGGATATGTCTGTGGACATGTCCTTTTTTTATTTCATTGGAAATTCCAAATTTGAATGCCAGTTCTGATCTTTTATCAGAAAACAGTCAGGGGAGGTAGTAAAATGCTTCGATATATCATAAAACGCATGGCGGCGCTGATCATTATACTGTTCGGCTTATCTGTACTGACCTTTTGCCTGACCAATGTCCTGCCATCTGATCCGGCACAGCAGATGATGGAAAGTATGGGGGCAGGAAGTGACCCTGAAGCAATCGGTAAGCTGAAAGCGGAATATGGCCTGGACCAGCCTCTGCCTGTTCAGTACCAAAACTGGCTGGCGGGCGTGCTGCACGGGGATTTTGGAAATTCGGTAAAGTATGGGCAGCCGGTCTCGGAAATCCTGGCAAGGAAGCTGCCGAATACGATTAAGCTGGCATGTTCCTCCTTCATACTTATGCTGATGATTGCATTGCCTCTTGGTATTCTCTCTGCGGTTTACCATAATAAAACCGCAGATTATATCATCCGTTTTCTGGCATTCATAGGGGAGGCGATGCCAAGCTTCTGGATTGCACTGATCCTGATCTATTTGTTTGCCGTAAAGCTGCAGGCCCTTCCTGTGGGAGGCTCTGAGAGTATAAAACAGATGATTATGCCTGATATTACGCTGGCGTTTGGCATGGCGGCATCTTATATCCGGCGTATCCGCACGGCCATGCTGGAAGAGATGCATGAGCCCTATATTATGGGAGAACTTTCCAGGGGGATTTCAAAGAGGCGCATTATTCTGCGCCATGTGCTGCCTAATTCGCTTTTGACTATTATTACACTTCTGGGCATGTCGTTTGGAGGACTGCTGGGCGGAACAATGATCGTAGAGACCATTTTCAGCTGGAACGGCATAGGCAGTGCGGCAGTAAATGCTATCACGAACAGGGACTATCAGCTGATACAGGGATATGTTATGTGGATGGGGGTGATTTATGTATGTGTGAATCTGGCAGTGGATATATTTTACCGTTATCTGGATCCCCGGATACGGCTGGGAGGAGCGGCAAAGTGAGAAGAAAGACGAAACGGCAGAAAAGCCGTTATACCAGTTTTTTTATATGTCTTGGACTTGCCGCACTTTTCACCTTTTTTTCTGTCTATGCGGGGCGGTTTGCACCTTACGATCCTCTTGAAACAGACTATGCAAATATGCTTACTGCTCCCTCTGCGGATCATTTGTTCGGAACAGACCAGCTGGGCCGGGATCTGTTCTCGCGAATCTTGTACGGTGGGCAGACCTCTTTGCTGATTGCATATATGGTGACGGCTATTATATCTGTGGTTGGAATACTGCTGGGTATTATCAGCGGTCTTGCAGGCGGCGCGGCCGATAGTATTATTATGCGTCTGGTAGACGTTCTAATGGCATTTCCCGGCAATATCTTCGTGCTGGCTATGATAGCAGTAATGGGAACCGGCATTCAGAATCTGATTATTGCGATGTGCTTTACCGGATGGACAAAGTATACACGGGCCAGCCGGTCGCTGGTACTGTCGATTAAGAATGAAGATTATATTCTTCAGGCCAGACTGGGGGGCGCTTCCACATTCCGGATCATCCGGAAATACATTGTGCCAAATGTGATTCCCACTCTCCTGGTGCTGATCGCGCAGGACATTGGGGGAAAACTCCTGGCAATTGCCGGGCTTTCACTGCTGGGACTTGGATCCAGACCTCCGACACCAGAATGGGGCTTTATGCTTAGTGAAGGGCGCAATTATATGTCTGCGGCTCCATGGCTGCTGTTCTTTCCGGGACTGATCATTTTGATCAATGTTATTATCTTTAACTTACTGGGGGACAGCCTGAGGGATATAATGGATCCCCATTATAAATAACAGGAATAGTACGGGTATCAAATTCAGCAGCAATTCTGCTCTGCAAAGTATTGATGTGCAGCGTGTGCGGATTTGCGGAAGGGATGGCTGCGGAAGTTAAAATTACACATACAAAAAAGCAAAGGAGAAAAGTTATGAAAAACAGAGTAATTGCAGCATTGCTTTGCATGGTTCTATCAGTAGGTCTTGTAGCCTGCGGATCAGGCAAAGAAGATGGAAAAACGGGAGAAACAACAAAAACGGAAAAAGAAGAAACTACAGGAGAGGACTCACATATCAATATGGCTCTCTTTACTTATATCGAGGGCCTGGATCCGGCAGAGGGCTGGGGCGGCTGGAATTTAACCAGATGTGGTGTCGGCGAAACCCTGATTACGGTAAATGAGGATATGGAATTTGTGGGCCAGCTGTCTGATAAGTGGGAGCAGGTGGATGATGTGACTTATCGCGTACATATCCGTCAGGGCGTAAAGTTCAGCAATGGGACAGAGCTGACACCCGAGATTGTGAAAGCGTCTCTTGAACGTTCAATCAAACAGAACTCCAGAGGCGGCGCCCTGAAACTGGCATCGATTGAGGTGGACGGCGAGAACCTGGTCTTTACGACAGAGGAACCATTCAGTGCATTTATTGCAAATCTAACGGAGCCGATGTACTGTATTATTGATACTACGGCAGATCTGGAGCAGGCTGCATCAAACCCGGTCTGCACCGGCCCTTACATGGTGACGGAATATGTATCCGAAGAAAAAATAGAACTGGCTGTTAATGAAAATTACTGGGGAGATGCACCTGTTATTAAAACCATGACAGCATTGAATATTGGTTCCGATACCAAAGTGGAAGCGATTCTGGCCGGAGATATTGACTTGGCACAGGGAGCAGGCAATACAACATTAGGCCAGCTTGCAGACGCAGATAACATAGAGCTGGCAACCGTAACCGGAACGAGAGAAAGCGACATTGTATTTAATTGCGCGGAAGGCAGCCCACTATCCGATGTAAAATTGCGCCAGGCATTATCATATGCAACGGATCGTGAGGTCGTGGCACAGGTTGCAGGAAATGGGTATGCACAGCCTCTGGGCACGGCATTTCCTGAAACGGTAGGCTATGATTCTGATAAAGTAACCGGCCAGTCCTATGACCCGGATAAAGCAGCAGACTTATTGAAAGAGTCCGGATATGAAGACACAGACGGCAATGGGTTCGTAGAGAAAGACGGCGAGGAGCTTGTGCTTACTATTTCTCTGTCAAGTTCCTCGTCAGCAGCAGTATCGGAAGCATTGCAGGATCTGTGGCAGACAGCAGGCGTTCATACAGAGATCGAGATGCTGGAGAATGTAAAGGACAAGCGGGACAGCGGCGATTTTGATGTTATTTTTGATGGATGGCAGACTGTAAATGCAGGAGACGGGCAGTACTATCTGGCATCGCGCTGGCAGACAGGAGGAACTGATAACTATGGAAAATATTCCAGCGAAGAATTTGATGCGGTTATGAAGACGCTGGATGAAGCATTTGAACAGGATGCCCGTGTGGATGCATTTGTGGAGGCGCAGCAGATTCTGGCAAATGACTGCCCTGCACTGTGGCTGTATGCAAATGATAATATAACGCTTATAAATACAGATAAAATAAGCAATGTAACGATGCATCCTATTGATTACTATCTGGTGACACCGGATTGGCAGACTGGGAAATAACAGAGAAGGAAATCAGAAATGGATATTTTGCGGATTGAAAACTGCAGCATCGGCTATGAAACGGGAGGCTATGCGGCAGAGCACGTTTCAATGAATGTAAAACAGGGAGACATTGTCAGCATCGTTGGAGAGAGCGGAAGCGGAAAAACGACGCTGATCCGTGCTGTTATGGGTCTGCTGCCGCCCGGAGGCAGAATCCTGGAAGGAAAAATCTGGTTTCAGGATAAAGAGCTGACGGCTCTGACGGAGGCCGAGCTGCAGGCGATCCGCGGAAAATTAATTGCAATGATTTTTCAGGATCCCGGACTTTCACTGGATCAGGTGAGTCGGATAGAATCCCAGTACAGGGAATCTATCCGTGCCCATAATAAAAGGCTTCCGGGAAAGGTTTGCCGGGATCTGGCGGTGAAGATGTTAAAAGCCATGCATCTGACGGATGTGGACCGGGTACTTCACTCTTATCCGATCGAACTGAGCGGGGGGATGAAGCAGCGTGTCGGCATCGCCATGGGAATGACGGCACAGCCGCTGTTACTGCTGGCAGATGAACCCACCAGCGCATTGGATGTGACCATTCAGGCGCAGGTAGTCAGAGAGATGAAAGAACTGAGGGAAAGGTATGGGACCACGATTATCCTGGTTACTCATAATATGGGTGTGGCCTCTTATCTGTCTGATAAGATTGGCGTAATGAACCGGGGGAATCTTGTGGAATTCGGTACCCGGGATGAGGTGATTTTTCATCCAAAGGAAGCTTATACGAAAAGTCTTTTAGATGCAGTTCCTAAGCTGGGAGGTAAGCGATATGCAAGATAAGGAATCGTTTGTAGAAATTCTCCATTTGAATAAGAGATTTCATACGGGGAAAAAAGTGCTGGCAGCGGTTTCTGATGTAACTTTATCTCTGGACAGAGGAGAATGCCTTGGAATTGTGGGAGAGAGCGGATGCGGAAAAAGTACGCTGATCAGGATGATGATCGGTGCGCTCAGGCCCACCTCCGGCGAGGTGCGTATAGAAGGTATTGATTATTGGACCTTAAAGAAAAGAGAGCAGAGGGCATTTGGCAGGAAAATCCAGATGGTATTTCAGGAACCGATTAGTTCATTCAGCCCCAGAATGAAGATCGGAACTTATTTGATGGAGCCGCGGATCAATTACGACCGCCTGTCCAAAAAGGACGCTGCTAAAGAGGCAGAAGCGCTGTTAAATATGGTAGGTCTGCCGGCAGACTTTATGAGCCGTTACCCCCATGAGCTGTCTGGCGGGCAATTGCAGCGTGTTTCCATAGCCAGAGCTCTTGCCATCCAGCCGGCGCTGCTGATCTGTGATGAGGCAACCGGGGCATTGGACGTGTCCATCCAGAACCAGATTATACAGCTTCTGGTGAAATTGCAGAAAGAAAGGGATGTATCATGTCTGTTCATCGGACATGACCTGGCACTGGTCCGAAGTGTAAGCCAGAGAATTGCGGTTATGTATCTGGGCAGAATCGTGGAAATTCTAAACAGTGAATTGCTGGAACAGGATGCCGCACATCCATATACCCGTGCTTTGCTTGATGCAGTTTTGGATGTATACTGTGATCAGAATGCGAAGCTGCCGATATTAAAGGGCGAGCCTCCAAGTCCTATGAATCTGCCGGAGGGATGTGCATTTGCCAACCGCTGTCCGCTGGCCTGTGAAGTCTGCCATAAAGAAAGGCCCGTTTTAGAAGAAGTGTCAAAAGGCCATTGGGCGGCCTGCCATAATATTATACACGTTCCCTCTTGTCAGCCGTGTTTTCAGATATTGGAATAATTGTTATTCTGAGGAGGAATTTATGTCAGCAGAGAACCAGGAAGAATTAATGAAGAAGGCAGCAGGCATGTATTATATAAAAGATATGACACAGGCGGAGATCGCAAAGAAGCTTTATTTGTCGAGGACCAAGGTATCACGCCTGCTTCAGTCTGCTAAGGACTGCAAAATAGTGGATATTGTTATTAAGGGGGAAAGAAGGAGGAATACTTTTCTGGAGGCTCTTCTGACGGAACGGTTCGGTTTAAAAGATGCCATAATTCTTTCACAGGTATCAGCAAACGGGGAGAGGGCGTTGGATGAGGTTGCGGCCGAAGCAGCAGAGTATGTGGATTCTCTTGTGAAGGAAGGCACTGTCATTGGGATTACAAGAGGCAGGACGATGCGCCGTATAGTGGAATACATACAGCCCAAAGAAAAAGTTCCCGTTAGGGTTGTTCAGCTGATCGGGCTTATGAATAACCCGTCGCATGATGAAGAAGAAATGGAATTGGTCCGAAAATTTGCAAATGCCTATGGAGGAACTTATTATAATCTGTTTTCTCCATTTATCCTGGAGGACAACGCAACCAGAAAAGTACTTGAGAGTGTTGCGGCAGTGGGGAAGACGATCAACATAGCTAAAAATGCACAGATTATATTAACCTCTTTAGGAAAAGTTTCTCTGGATGATCATAATATACTATGGAATTCTTATTTAAATGAGGATGAAAAAAGGTTTTTGACGGAAAAGAAGGCTTCCGGACTATTCTGCGGATTCTACTATGATGAATCAGGAAAAGTAATAGACACAGAAATACATAAAAAAATCATAGGGCTTGGCATTGATAAAATAGTTGACAAAGAGTATGTGATCGGAGTATCCTGCGGAAATGAAAAGGTTATTCCGATTCTTGGGGCCTTGAAAGGAAATCTTATCAATGTTTTGATTACAGATGAGAATACAGCTTTGAACATATTAGTTAAAGACGGGAGAATGTTCCCTTAGAAATATGTAAAACCGGGAAAAAATAAATTTCCCGGTTTTTTGTGATATACGAGTCATATTCTGCGGGGCAGGTGGCTATTTTAAGGCCTTATGCAAAGTATCGGCAAAAGTATCGATTTCATGGAGTGTATTGTATTCGCTGAAGCTGATTCTCAGTGCACTGGAGACAATGGATCTGCTGTAGCCGGCGGCCGCAAGGACATGACTCGGGGAACCTTTTGAACATGCCGATCCGGCAGAAACATATATATCTTTCATGCTCATATAATCAACGACTTCACTGGATTGGTGTCCCAAAACTGAAAAGTTGATTACATATGGTGAGGAATTTTCCGGGCTGTTTATATGGATACAGCCAAATTCACCGGAGAGTCGTTCAGTAAGATGCTTTTTTAAACTAAGGACGTGATCAAAGTGCTTTTGCATGTTCAATATCTTTTTTTCTGCGGCAATACCGAATGAACAGGCCAGGGGGACATTTTCTGTTCCCGGATTTACACGGCATTCCTGAGAACCGCCATATTTGAGCGGAATAACCTGGCGTCTGCTTTTAATGTATAATAGGCCGATCCCTTTCGGAGCATGTATTTTATGGCCGCTTGCGGAAATAAAATCCAGATCCAGTGCATAGGTTTTAAGCGGAATTTTTCCGTAACCCTGCACTGCATCGCAATGTATTTTGACAGAGGGATTCTTGTCCCTGACACCCTGGATAATCTCTTCCAGAGGAAGGAGTTCTCCAGTTTCATTATTTACCTGCATAACGGAAAGCAAGATGGTATCTTCTCGTATGGCATTGATAATATCCGAGGCGCATATTGTGTGTGTGACAGGATTGGGATTTATATAGGTTACGGAAAAACCTTCTTTTTCCAGAGCGCGGCAGCACTGCAATACGGAGCTGTGCTCAATAGATGTCGTTACAATATGGTGTCCATGGCCCTTTTCTGCCATAGCGGCTCCCCTTATTGCTATATTATTGCTCTCGGTTCCCCCGGATGTAAAGTATATATCCTCCGTCTTGGCACTGATGATTCTGGATACCTGATATCTGGCATTCAACAGTGACTGATAGGCATCCATTCCAAAATGGTGGAGGGAGGAAGGATTGCCATAGTTATTTACCATAAGATCAAAGGCTTTTGTGGCGGCGTCTTTATCTGTCTGAGTTGTTGAATTATTATCTAAATATATCATAGGCCATTTCCCTTTCATTTTTATTTATAGTAACACCGAACATACCTGTCAGCAATAAATCCGGATTATTTCGAACAAAAATCCAGAATGAACATTTGTGCAGAATACTTAAAAAATAATAATATGACACAAAAACATTGGCACTATTGCTAAAATAACCGTTGGTTTATATAATCTGCTTATGACAAATCCAAAACAAAAAATTTTAAGGAGGCAGGTTATGAACAGTAATAGCATTGTAGAAAAGAAATTGGTGGTACAGCCCGTATTTGTAAGTCTTGTACATTTAAATGTCTTTATGGGGCCGTGCAGGTACGGATATGGGGAGGAGCTGACTTACGATTATGAAAAAAAGGAATCAGAAAAAACGCTAGCATTATTTGACAAAGACATCGCCAAATATATTGACAATACCTATGTTGAAATTCTTGAAACAAAGTATCTGGAATGGCATGAGGATTTTGCAGTAAAAGAAGAAGCAATAGAAGAGGTGCTGGAGCATAATGACAAAGCCGATGTATATCTTATATCGGGCACGCGGCTGATTTCCTATGTATCTACAATCATTGCCAAGAGATCAGGAAAACCTATTGCATTTTGTCCATTATCAACCAGCAAATATTCACGCCTTGGCGGTATTGATGCTTCAGCGCATTTATTTGCCTTGGGCGATTATGAAGTCTATAATGCATTAAACTATAATGAATTAAATCAGACATTCCGTATATTGAGCACACGGAAGGCGCTGAACAGCATAAAGCTCCTTTTTGGGCTCCGCAACAATGTATTATCATTTGGCTGTGTAAGTTCCTTTATCAACCTGTCGGATATAACAAAGCGTTTTGGGGTAGAGATACTGAACTACAACGGCCTGGAGTTTTTTAAAGTATTAGATGAGCTCAGTGATGAGGAAAAGAAGCAGGCGCGGGAGATTGCGGATGAACTGGTTAAAAATGCGAATGGCGTGCATATGCCGGCAGAAAACATCATAAATGATGTACAGTTCTATATTGCCGTAAAAAAGGTTATGGAACTCTTTGACTGTAATTCCTTTACGCTCCCCTGTTTCGAGATGTGTGCAACCCGGGAATTAAACAGGCGCCATCTCACATTCTGTCTGACACATTCTCTGCTGAAGGATGAAGGAGTGCCGTCTGCATGCGCCGCAGATGTCGGTTCTATACTGTCAATCGCAATATTGATGAGCCTTGCTAAAAAAGCGCCGCATATGGGAAATTGTATGGTAAGACTGGAAGACCAGGAGAATCATTCCATGAGGATTCTGCATGATGTCTGTTCCAAATACATGAAGGGATACAACGAAGAGCCTCTTCCGATTGATTATGTCAGCTTTAC
Source organism: Clostridium sp. D5 (assembly GCF_000190355.1). Lineage (NCBI taxonomy): Bacteria > Bacillati > Bacillota > Clostridia > Eubacteriales > Clostridiaceae > Clostridium > Clostridium sp. D5. The sequence continues at coordinate 12,300 of NZ_GL870815.1, forward strand.
AAAAGGAAACTGGGGTACAACAATGCGTTATGATTTTGCAAAAGATGCCGGACAGAAGATCACGATGATTAATCTGAGCCCGGGAATGGATAAGATCATGATTGCCCGGGGGACAATCACAGGTTGCGATGATTTTATTACTCCGGAATGCAAACACGCCATTGTTTTTGATGTAGAAGATTCCAGAGACTTTCACATAAAAGAGGCTTCTTTTGGCCATCATTTTGCATGGGTTTACGGGGACTATGTTGAGGATCTGAAGATGCTGGCCGATCTGCTGGGGCTGGAATCTGTGATAGCATAAAATACTGGGTAGTATAACTCCAATGGGTTATACTGCTCATTTTTATGAGGGCAGGTATTTTTGCGAACCTCTGCAGCAATTAAAATGTTTGACACGGTAATCGGCGAGGACGGCGAAACGCTTTCCGGAGGAGAGCATCTACCGAAACTTTGTAACAGTCCGTGAAAACAGTCTGGGGTGGAGCAGACAGCGGTAGGAACATCAGGAATCTTCCGCCGCTTCATAGAGATACGTGAGCAGGCGGAAGGCTGCAAAATCAAAGACGCATAATTAATTCACTGAACCGGAAGAGGACAGCACATGCCACACTTCTTCCAGATTTTCAGGCGGTGTAAATGTCGGCACTTCACATCCGGCGGATATCATTGTGCGGTGCAGGCCGGCACATGCCAGACATTCTTTCACCGCCCGGTCTATCGTCTTAATATCTCCCTGGAGCAGGATCTGCACAGGATCAAAGTTCCCATTTAAACAGCTGGTTTCCGGGAAAATATCACATGCTTTTCTCAAATCCACCATATAATCCAAATCTACAATATCCGCTCCGGTTTTTGCAACCAGATGCAGAACCGGGTTTAGATTTCCGCAGATGTGCAGCTTCACTTTTCCTCCGGCATCGTGAATCCTCGAGATCAGCTTCTGCTGATAAGGAAGGGCAAATTCCTCATAAAGGTCAGGTCCTATAAGAGAACAGGCGGCGTCGCCGATACCGATGATGTCCGCTCCGGCTTCTAATTGTGCTCTGGCGAAAAGCTCTGCCTGTTCCAGACAAATCGTCAGGAGCTCGTGCATTGCTTCCGGCTCATCCAGCATCTCACAAAGGCAGTTGGATACATCCATCAGATCACAGCTTTCAGCAACAGCTCCTTCTACCCAGCCGATAACAGGAACCTCGTTTCCGGTTCGGGATTTCAGCAGCCGGACTGCCTCCAGACGGTCATTCATACGTCTGCTGGAAGCCGGTTCCGTGATCTTGAGCCGACCGATATCCTGGCACCCGGTGATCAGTGGAACCGGGCTGTAGGGGACATCATTTTCGGGAAACACAACCTCGGCACCAAAACCGCCGGCCTCACGCATAGGATCGGAACAGACACTTAACGCATCTAAATGGTATTTTTCATAGCATCTGAGCATTCCTTCCGAGAGAAGCCGGTAGTCCGTTATAAACTGTCCATACGGAACCCCAATCTCACGGGCAGCAAAAGTCATGACAAGACAGAGATTGGGAATACGGTCAACGGGGTCTCCATTCAATCTTGCAAATACACGTTCATAGGAATTCATAATAACCCTCCAATATTTAATAGAATACAGAAAATACCGCAATCAAATTGCATTATTCGGATAGTTTGATTATAATATGGTACAAGAGAAAAATCTCGTATTAAAGTGGGAGAAAATAGGATAAATGTGCGGAGGAGGAGAAGTCGTGGAAGGGGTTATCAAAGAAGAACGAAATTATAACTCTTTTGAACTGGCCGTGTCTGTACTTGATAATACGGTGGATATGCAGGAACACCGCCTGCTTCTGCACTGGCATCAGTACATTGAGTTTATATATGTGCTGGAGGGTAAGGGCGTTCTGACAATTGACCTGAAAGAGTACAGAGCGGCAAAGGGGGATCTGATTGTAGTCTCTCCCAGCAGTCTCCATGGTGGTACAGGAGAGGAAACAAATCCTTTAATATGCAAAGTAATATTAGCGGATATCGAAATGCTGATGGGAAGTTTAAAGGATAAAATTGCGAAACTATATCTTTCGCCGCTGCTGGATCAAACAATAAAAATAGTGCCATTTATAGAACCGGGAACCCCGGTTTATGAGGAGATGAAGTTTTTATTTGAAAAAATTCAGGACAAATGGGAAAAACAAAACGATGGGGCTGAGCTGTATATCAAGGGATACCTGATACAGATGCTGGCGGCACTGTTTGAGACGAAGCAGTACCAGGAAGTATCGGGGCACAGCGGGATTAAGGAGATACGGCAGATCAAAAAGCTGATTCAGTTTATTGAGGAACATTACAGCGAGCCGCTGTCAGTGGATCGGCTTGCACAGTATGCGGGGTACAACCGATATTATTTTATGCATTTCTTTAAGATGCACACCGGTTATACGGTAACACAATATCTGAATTTAAAAAGGACGGGGTATGCTGCACACATGCTGGCAGAGCAGGAATGGAGTGTATCTGAGATCAGCGATCGGACGGGATATCAGGATGTCTCTTATTTTATACGTGTGTTTGCAAAACGATATGGGTTATCGCCGTTGATGTACAGGAAGAAAATCAGAAATGAGGAACAAAAGTGAGATGGCAGAGGCGGATTGACAAATCCAGGAAGAAGTAGTAATATAACAGTGTTATTACATAACGGTGTTATGCTGACGGTATATACAATTTTCGGGAGTGAAGATATGAAGGATGAAAAGGAAACAAAGAGCAGGCTTCTGGCAAGTGCGAAACAGGAGTTTATTGAAAAAGGATATATGCAGGCGTCCCTGCGGAATATATGTAAGAAAGCGGGGGTGACAACCGGTGCGTTGTATTTCTTTTTCAAGGATAAGGAAGACCTGTTTGCAGCGCTGGTGGAGAGACCATTGAAAGAACTTCACGATATGATGACACAGCATTATTCCAGAGAGATCATGCAGGCAGGAAAGCAGACAGACATGTGGGAGGGTACTGAAGATGACCAGGAAACGGCCAGCCGGATTATTCACTATATGTATCAGTATCATGAGGAATTCCAGCTTGTTCTGACGAAGTCCCAGGGCTCCCGGTTTGAACAGTATGTGGATCGGTTCGTGGATGTTTCAGAAAAGCATTACAGAAAAATGGCAGAGCACTTTTCTGCCCGCACCCGGAAAGATGAAATAGATGATTATATGATTCACTGGATTGCCCATATAACAACTGAGGCATTTATCCATATGCTGACTCACGAAGAATCAGAAGAGGCGGCGCAGAAGCATATGGAGCGGATTGTAACATATATGACTTCCGGCTGGTTTGGATTATTTGAATAGCTGTATGCCTGAGTGAAGGTTTTGGATCTTTCGGGCAGCAGCTAAAAAAACAGCATTAACATAACGGCGTTATGTTAATGAGAAAAATAGATCAATAAGGATTGCGGCAGACAGGAGGAGAGAACATGTATCTGGAAATAAAAAATATGAAAAAAAGTTATGGTGAAAACGGAAGCTATACTCAAGTATTAAAGGGGATTTCTACAGGCGTGGAACGGGGCCAGATGTGCGTGATTCAGGGGGCCAGCGGTTCCGGTAAATCTACTTTTCTAAATTGTATCGGAGGCCTGGACAATATGGATTCGGGTTCTGTGAAAGTGGATGGAATGGAAATCGCGGATTTAAAACCGGATGCGCTTTCCGATTACAGGCGGGATAATCTGGGATTTGTATTTCAATTTTACAATCTGATTCCCAACCTTACAGTGAAGGAAAATATCCAGGTTTGCGAATATCTCTCCAGCCAGCCTCTTAATATGGAGGAACTGCTGGAAATACTGGGATTGACAGATCATCAGGACAAATTTCCTTCCCAGCTTTCGGGAGGGCAGCAGCAGCGCTGTGCGATAGCCAGGGCACTGATCAAGAATCCAAAACTCCTTTTATGTGATGAGCCCACAGGGGCCCTGGATTCTAAAACTTCCAAAGATATTCTTGTCCTGCTGGAAGAGATCAATCAGAAATATGGCATGACAATGCTGATTGTTACCCACAATAATTCGATTAAAGACATGGTTCATAAGGTAATACGCATCAAAGACGGGCAGATCAGCAGGGAATATGAAAACGAGAGCAGAATTCCGGCCTCAGAACTGGAGGAGCTGTAACATGCAGAAAATACTAAGGAAAAGGGTATGGAGAGATCTGAAAGATAATATCTTCCGGTATCTGGCACTCTGCCTGTTAATTGTTCTGGGGATGTATCTGATTGTCAGCCTGGTGGGGGCAGCAGAGACCGTGATATCGGGTGTGGATGAAAAGGCAGAGCAAAACAGGTTGGAAGATGGACAGTTCAGGGTATTTGTACCGCTTACAGAGCAGGAGGAGAAGCTGCTTGAAGCGAAAGGGATCACACTGGAGAAGATGTTTTATATAGATTTTGATCTGCAGGATTCCAGTACATTGCGTCTGTTTCAGAAAAGGGAGAAAATCGATCTGATTGATCTGGACGAAGGCCGGCTGCCGGAAAAGGAAGGGGAAACGGTGCTGGAGAAGCGGTACTGTGAGGAACAGGATATTTCCACCGGCGATCAGATTACGATCGGCGGGCAGGTGCTTCGGGTCGTGGGGATTGGAACAGTACCGGATTACGATGCAGTATTTGAAAATTTGTCTGACAGCAGTGTGGACAGCAAACAGTTCGGGCTTGCTTTTGTGAACGCTAAAAACTATGACAGTCTCAGAAATACCGGGAAGAGTACCAGATCTGAAGAATATGTGTATGCATACAGGTTGAACGGAAAAATGACGGATGAGGAACTGAAGAAGGAATTAAAAGAATTTTCCTTTTCACCGGAAAGTGTGGAGGATCCTTATTTTCAACAGTACTGGGAGGAAACTGCCGGAAAAAAGGAGGAGCTGGAGAATGGCATCCGGGAGCTGTCAGACGGATCCCGTAAGTTAAATGAAGCATTGGGGGAACTAAGCGCTAATAATGAAACACTGCAGGCAGGCGCAGGAAAGATTCTGGATTCCTATCTCAGAGAAGCGAATGAAGGCCTGGCATCCTACGGACTGCCGCAGGAGCTGACCGAAGATAATTTTGAGGAGATTCTGACGGGCCTTACAGAGAGTTCTGACAGCGCCATTATGGGCATCAAGCTGGGGATGATCAAAAGTCAGCTGGAGGAACTAAAAAGCTATAAAGACGGTGTTACAGAATACACAGGCGAGGTGGGAAAATCAGCGGAAGGAGCGGAAGAACTGGAGGAAGGAATGCAAAAGCTCCAGGATAATTCGGCGGCACTTCTGGACACTTACTTTAAAGAGGATATCAGTAACCTGACCCAGTTTTTGACAGTCGACAGGAATCCAAGAGCTAAGGCATCCGCAGATGATCAGGTTATCAATAAAATAGCCGGCCTGATAGCCGGAGTGATCGTAATGGTGCTGTTTACTTATGTAATTTCCGTATTTGTAATTCACGGTATCGAAAAGGAAAGCAGCGTGATAGGCTCGCTGTATGCACTGGGAGTCCGGCGGAGGGAGCTGATGGCACATTACCTGATGCTTCCCGTAACAGTAACTTTTCTGGCAGGTGCCGCAGGAACTGCAATTGGTTACAGCAGCTGGGGAATTGCGGTGCAGATGGGAGACTGCTATAATTACTTTTCGGTGCCGGTACTTCAGACGGCATATCCGGCGTATCTGCTTGTTTACGGCATTTTGATGCCGCCTTTAGCTGCTGCGGCTGTGAATTGCATCGTAATACGGAAAAAGCTGTCTTCTCCTGCTTTAAAGCTTATCAGGAATGAGCAGAAGAACAGCAGGATCAGCCATATCAACCTTGGGAAAATGGGGTTCACAGGCCGTTTTCAGATCCGGCAGATGCTCAGAGAAATGAGAACCGGATTTACCGTACTTTTTGGAATGTTCATCGCTTTACTGATTATGATGCTGGGATTGAACTGCTATGTAATGTGTATCCATATCAGCAAAGAAAATAAGGCAGATACAAAATATGAATATATGTATACTTACAAATATCCTGAGCAGCAGATACCGGAAGGCGGAGAAGCATGTTTTGCAAAAAACCTGAATAAGGAAATATATGGGTATGATCTGGAAGTGACAGTTCTCGGTATTGAAAAGGATAATCCGTATTTTGATGCAGGGGTGAATGAAGGCAGTACGAACCGCGTTACGGTGTCGTCTGCAATGGCCCAGAAATATGGCCTTACCCAGGGCGATCAGCTCATTCTTACGGATGAAGAAGCGGAGAGAAATTATGCTTTTACGGTAGAGTCAGTTACACAATATTCTACCGGGTTTTATGTGTTTATGAATATTGACAGTATGCGGGAGCTTTTTGGAGAAAGCGAAGATTACTACAATGTAGTACTTTCAGATCAGGAACTGGATATTGAACCAGGAAGATTGTATGCTGCGGTTTCAAGAGAAGATATAACGAACAGCGCGGATATATTTGTTTCTATGATGATGCCCATGATCTATATGCTGACAGGGGTATCCGGACTGATTTTCTGTGTGGTAATGTATCTGATGATGAAAGTGATGATCGATCGTTCAGCATTCAGCATTTCTCTGATTAAAGTGTTCGGCTACCGGACCGGCGAGATCCGCAGACTTTACCTGAACGGGAACTTTTATATGGTTGCAGTGTCAGCTGCGATTTGTATTCCTTTATCGAAAAAACTAATGGATATGATGTACCCGCTCCTGGTTTCCAATGTAAGCTGCGCCATGAATCTAACATTTAGCTGGCAGGGATATCTTGGAATCTATGCTGCGATTATTGCACTGTATTTTATCATTAACCAGCTGCTGGTGAGAAGACTGAACAAGGTGACACCGGCGGAGGTGCTGAAAAACAGGGAATAAACCGCTTCATAAGCCGCGCATAGAGGAAGCTTATGGAGTAAGAACTTTTTGCATATCATCTGGAAGCGGTGCTGTAAATTCCAGCTTTTCCCCGGTGATCGGATGGCTGAAAGCCAGACGGCATGAATGCAGGGCCTGCCGTTGGATGTACTCCATATCAGGGTTATACAAATAGTCTCCTATAAGCGGAAACCCAAGATACTTCATATGAATACGGATCTGATGGGTACGCCCGGTCTCAAGTACAAGAGAGACAAGGCTGTGCCCATTTTTTTCTTCCACAGCATGATAATGGGTGACAGCCTTTTCCCCATTTTCAAAATCTACAGTTCTCTCAATGATAGAACCTGGTTTCCTGGAAAGCGGGGCGCAGATAATACCCTCCGAAGGCCGTACACTCCCGCGCACAACAGCCAGATATTCCCGTGTGATTTCATGGCGGACAGTCATACGGGATAAAATATTGGAACTAAGCATATGCTTGGCGATAACAGTCAGCCCCGAAGTATCTCTGTCAAGGCGGTTAGTACAGCGGAAGATAAAAGGTTTCCCCTGCTCCTGATAATACCAGGCCAGCCCGTTTGCCAGAGTATTAGAATAGTTATTCATAGATGGGTGTACGGGCATACCCGCAGGTTTATTAATGACAATGATATCCTCATCCTCGTAAATAATATCGAGAGGAAGAAGAACAGGCAGAATCTGAAGAGAGGACTCGCGCTCCTGGATATGCACGGTGAGCGTATTATGATTGGCAAGCCTCTCATTCAAACGGCAGAAACAGCCGTTGACAAGAACACTCTGCGGCATCTTCTTCAACTCCACCAGATTTTGCCTGGAGTAGCCCTGTCTTCGCAAATACTGCTCTACACGCAGCCCGTCATCATTTTTTCGAATATTATAGATTAAAATTCTGTCCATAAAAAGATACTCCTGTCTGTAATAAAGTTCACGGATATAGTATAGCAACTCCAGATGATTTGTGCACTACAAATCTACACTATAATGGAATGCAGCTCACGAGCTTTAGCCTCGGGAGCGGACGAAGAAACATCAAAAGGACAGTAAGCCGTGATCTCTCCTGCTTAGTTCATCTGACTGGCGGGCGCTGCATACCAAATCCTTCCTTACATAAAAACGCTCACGGATAGCCAGTACACATCCACTGCGCCGGACTCGCTTTAGCATTTGCGTCCCCCATCCGCGGATGAGACTAAAGTTCACCCGCTATTTCTAAAGAATTCTTAAGAAAAGATAATTGTTATTTTATTGACAATATAAAGGAAACATGCTATATTCTTAGCAAGCAAGTAAAAGGGAGTAGCCGAACACCGAAAGGTGGGTTTGAAATCGTCACCCGATACCGAGAGGTATCCGTATCAAATGAGATGTGCAAGACTTTTATTGCGGCAGATATGTCGTATATAAAGGTCTTTTTTACTTTAATAAGACATAAGGTTTCAAGGATACAAACCGCTGTTCCCGTGGACCTATATAAAAGATGAACTATCTGCTGCATAAAAAGGGCACCAGAAAGGAGATTCTAATGATGAGAGAAAAGGAAAATGTTGTGGAGATGAACGAGGCGATTATCGCCGGGAAGAAAGCCCTGAACAGTATGAAGGAGGCAAAGGAAACATTAAACAGCGCTGGAAACTGGGGGATCTGGGATATGCTGGGAGGTGGGCTGTTTGTAGATATGATCAAGCACTCCAAGCTGGATGATGCGCAGGACAAGCTGCAGGATGCAAAGTTTCAGCTTCAGATATTTCAGTGCGAGTTAAAAGATGTAGATCTGCCATATCATCTCGGCATAGAGATCTCTGATTTCCTGACATTTGCCGATTTCTTCTTCGATGGAATTATCGCTGACTGGCTGGTTCAGTCCAGGATAAACGATGCGAAGGAAGAATTAAACAATGCAATTGAACAGGTGGAAAAAATGGTTGAAAATTTGCAGAAATGGGAGAAACAACTGATGCTTGGAAAGGAGGCTGAACTCTAATGGGATGTATTGGAAATGTATTATGGTTTATATTTGGCGGATTTATCAGCGGTCTGAGCTGGGCAGTTGCAGGATGCCTGTGGTGTATCACGATCGTGGGAATGCCCGTTGGCATGCAGTGCTTTAAGTTCGCGGCGCTGAGCTTCTTCCCGTTTGGGAAAGAGGTACATTATGGCGGCGGAGCAGGATCCATGCTTTTAAATATCATCTGGATGATCGTGTCAGGAATTCCGCTGGCCATTGAGTCCGCAGTAATCGGGGCACTGCTCTGTGTGACAATCGTAGGGATTCCATTTGGGATGCAGCAGTTTAAACTTGCGAAACTGGCGCTGATGCCATTTGGCGCTGAGGTTTATTAAAGAGAGAACATGGAATGTTAATTAAAAAAAGAGCTCTGACGTTCGGGGTAAGACCCGGATGTCAGAGCTTCTTTGTCTTTCTCAGTTTATAAATGTAGTTGTCTGATCCATAAAATATAATTCGCCGTGAACATCTCTCATGTAGATGTGTATCTGATAATCGCCGGTCTTATAGTTATACGTTGCAATATCTACATCTATATGATAACTGCCATCTTCCTGCTGCTCCAACGGAATCCACTGTAAATCACTCTGATCTTCCTCAGTCCATATGGCAGCAAGCACGGATTCCACTCCGTCCTGAACATTTTCCGGAGCGCTTACATTAACAGGGAAAGTGTTAAAATCATAATTATACTCCCCAATGTTTACTGCAGCTTTAGGAGTTTCTTCCTCTATTAAGCCTTCTCTTATTAAGAGTTCTGGTCTGTTTTCATCAAGGTCAGCCAGTTCTTCCATTAACTGTGATTTACGTGAAAGCTCTTTTTTCATAGTTTCAGTACCGAAGCGTTCTGTTAATGTAGGCTTTTCGGAGAACAGATTTGTGCCAAGTCCTAAGCGGTCTCCGTTAATTTCCGCGCCCATGCTGGCAAGTGTGGTCGGGAAATTATCAAAAGTAGTATAGTCGCGGGTATCTGAAGTCGTATTTTCTACAGCTGAATTGATATAGGTTGTATAGACTTTCCGTGTATAGCTGTCGTCAATATCCTGACAGAAATCGCTGTCCATTGTAGGATGGTCACCGGAGATGACGATAGTTGTATTCTCATAGAAACTTTGATTTTGTATCCAGGTGATAAAGTCAGCTACCTGTTTGCTGGAACAAGCCATTACGTTTGAATATTGATCATCGCCGAATGTATCGGGGCAGATCTCGCAGGGGTAGCCGTCTTCAAAATGTGTATCAACGGTCAGCAGAGTCAGGTTGAAAGGAGTGTCCTGTTCGGAAAGCTCAAGCAGTTTATCTTCTGCAAACTGAAATAATTTCTGATCTTCAAATCCCCACCATGCACGGTAATCTTCCGGGATCCAGCCCACTTCTTTTGCATATTCGTAATCGAGTATGTCATAGTTACCATGTTCAGTATAGTATAGCTCCCTGCCGCCAAATACAGCATCAGACCCAATCATTAAGGTCTGGGAATAGCCTTCCTGTTCCAGGATATCTCCCAGAGTTACTGTATTAGCAAAGAAAGAGTTCTGTGTGTCCATCGAATTGGACTCAATGGATATGCTCAGGGGAATCCCGGATGACTGAGAGAACATTGCCGCAATGGTCCAGGTAGCACCAGGCATGGCGTATCCGCCGTTTAATGCGGCTGAATTCCCGGAAAAATCTTCATTTTCCTGTGCAAGAGCCGTTAATTCAGGTATTACATTTTCTTCAAATGCTCCGCCGTTTTCTTCGTCCGCATAGGTTGTTTCCATAGATTCTAAAAATATGTATATCAGATTCCGCTTTTGTTCGGGAAACGTGATTTCTGTGTCTCTGGGATCAATGTAATTGTCATCAATAAACGTTGAGTAAACGCCCTGATCCGCTACATAAGTCCCAACATCCAGATTGTCCCATGCATAGCTGACAGACTTTCCTGCGGCAAGCAGCGGAACAATTATGCCGACTGCCATGATAAGATTGTATACTTTCTTCCGTTTTCTAAAACTGGTAAAAAGGATAACTACAAGGAATAAAATCAGAATTGCGGGAACCGCACATGAGTTCAGGTATTCCTGAATCATACTTTCGTTCGTGCCCTCCAGGGGGGCGGTTAAATGGTACATGAGCTCATCCATGGAGAGATTGCTCCAGGTTTGGAACATCCATATTATACTGAAGCAAAGTAAAGTGGCAGTCGTACTTAATATCACTGCCAGCAGTGTTCCGATTCCGCGGAAAAAGTTTTTTATCTTTGATAGTATTTTTTTCATTTTACACATCCTCTGTCTTTTTAAATTAACTTCTATTATTATAATGCGTAAACTATTTTGTTGCAAGATATTTAATGGGTTTACAGGGACAAAAAATTACACCCAATTCTGGTGGGTTTTGCCTGATTTCTCATGGATTAAGATGGGAAAAGAAGCAGAATATGTTGTAAAGACACCGGACTTTCCTGTATAATAGAAAGAGTTGCGGTTCTTTTGAACCGTAAGGCAGGAGTAAAAAGAGAGGTACAGACTAAATGGACATTAATCAGAAACTGACGGAAGAACTGGAAGTAAAGCGCTGGCAGGTAGATGCGGCGGTAAAGTTAATTGATGAAGGCAACACAATTCCTTTTATTTCACGATACAGGAAAGAGGCAACAGGGTCTTTGGATGATGAGCAGCTGCGTAAGCTGTATGAAAGACTGATTTACCTGAGGAATCTGGAAGAGAAAAAGGAGCAGGTGCTATCCAGTATAGAGGAACAGGGCAAGCTGACAGCAGAACTCAAAGCGCAGATACTGGCGGCAGAGACTCTTGTGGTGGTGGAAGATTTATACCGCCCTTACCGGCCAAAACGCAGAACCAGGGCCACGATTGCAAAAGAGAAGGGGCTTGAGCCTTTGGCAGCGGTTATTATGCTGCAGCAGACGAAGGACCCCCTGGAGAAAGAAGCCAGGAAGTATATTTCTGAGGAGAAAGGCGTCGGCACCGCTGAAGAGGCTATCGGAGGGGCAAAAGATATTATTGCGGAATCAATATCCGATGAGGCCGATTACAGAAGCTGGATCCGGAAAATTACAACACAGAAAGGAAAAGTGATCTCTGTGGCAAAGGATCCCGATGCTGAGTCTGTCTATGAGATGTATTATGATTTTGAGGAGCCGGTTTCCAAACTGGCGGGGCATCGCATACTGGCGCTCAACCGTGGGGAGAAAGAAAAAGTACTGACGGTGAAGTTAGAGGCTCCTGAGGAAGATATTATCCGCTATCTGGAGAAGAAAACGATCCGTCAGAATAATCCTTACACTTCCCCGGTATTGAAAGATGCAGTGGAAGACAGTTACAAGCGTCTGATTGCACCTGCCATTGAGCGGGAGATACGCAATGAGCTGACAGAGAAGGCAGAGGACGGCGCTATAGAGGTCTTTGGAAAAAATCTGCACCAGCTTTTGATGCAGCCTCCGATTGCAGGACATGTTGTACTGGGGTGGGATCCGGCTTTCCGCACAGGCTGTAAGCTGGCCGTCGTGGACGAAACAGGAAAAGTGCTGGGGACAACCGTTATCTATCCCACCGCACCTACAACTCCCCAGAAAATAAAAGCGTCCAAAGATTTGCTGAAAAAAATCATTGCGAAGTATAATATTACACTGATTTCCGTGGGAAATGGTACTGCATCCCGGGAGTCAGAACAGATCATTGTGGAGCTTCTTAAAGAAATTCCGCAGAATGTACAATACGTCATCGTTAATGAGGCTGGTGCTTCTGTTTATTCTGCAAGCAAGCTGGCATCCGAGGAATTCCCCAAATTTGATGTCGGCCAGAGGAGTGCGGCGTCCATTGCAAGGCGGCTGCAGGACCCTCTCGCAGAGCTGGTAAAGATTGATCCCAAATCAATCGGAGTCGGACAGTATCAGCATGATATGAACCAGAAGAAGCTGGGCGAATCCCTGAATGGAGTAGTAGAAGACTGTGTGAATAAAGTCGGTGTGGATTTGAATACGGCGTCTGCGCCGCTTCTATCTTATATATCCGGTATTACGGCTTCTATTGCAAAAAATATTGTTGTTTACAGGGAAGAAAACGGCAGATTCACGAATCGGAAGGAACTGCTTAAAGTAGCCAAGCTGGGGCCGAAAGCGTATGAGCAGTGCGCAGGTTTTATGCGTATTATGGATGGAAAGAATCCTTTGGATGCAACCGGGGTTCATCCGGAATCCTATGAGGCAGCGGAGAAACTGCTGTCCAGGCAGGGATTTAAGCCGCAGGATATTACAGGAGGCAATCTGACAGGACTTTCTCTTACGATCAAGGACTATAAGAGTCTGGCAGAGGAGCTGGGAGTCGGGGAGATTACACTGCAGGATATCGTGAAGGAACTGGAAAAGCCGGCCCGCGATCCGCGTGATGAAATGCCGAAGCCGATTCTGCGCACGGATGTGCTGGATATGAAGGATTTGAAAGAAGGAATGATTTTGAAAGGAACTGTGCGTAATGTCATTGATTTTGGCGTGTTTGTGGATATAGGAGTACACCAGGACGGGCTGGTTCATATATCTCAGATTACGGACAGATATATCAAACATCCGCTGGAAGCTGTCAGCGTGGGGGATATTGTGGATGTGAAAGTAATGAGTGTAGACCTCAAGAAAAAAAGGATTCAGCTTACCATGAGGGGGCTGACTTAGGGGGTTTTTAGTAAACGGATAGCCGGGCTGGCTATCCGTTTTGTATACAGGGGATTTGGAGCGAAGGATGTTCGTACCGGTTTTAATCCCCTATAGAGCGATCTGTTTTGTGTGCCTGAGATTAAAGGCGACGCACTGCGCCTCTGAGCTTGGGACCCAGGATAGAGGCAATTATGATCTTTGCCAGGTCTCCGGGGAGGTAGGGAAGGACTCCGGCGGCCAGGGCGGCAGGGAAATCCAGGTTCATCTGGAGGGCCAGCCAGGTGGTCCCAAAGAGATAGCAGACCAGGGTGCCGAGGACCATGCCCAGGATGGCATAGTGGAGACGGGCTGAAAAGTGGTCTATGAAGAAACCAGCTATGAGGGCCAGAAAGATGAAGCCTATCAGGTAGCCCCCTGTGGGGCCGGCGAGTTTCCCGAGGCCGCCGGTAAAGGAGGAGAAGACGGGAAGGCCCACTGCTCCCAGCAGGAGGTAGGTGATGAAGCTGATGGTACCAAATTTCATGCCCAGGACGTAGACGGTGATATAGACGGCCAGATTGGTGAAGGAGATTGGCACGGGGCTGAAGGGCAGGGGGATCGCGAAGGGACCCAGTATACATGTTAATGCTGTCATGACTCCGAGTAGTGTCAGCTGTTTTGTTGTGATAAATGGTTTTTTAGCGGATGTGTTTTCCATGGTGCATTTCCTCTCATTTTGTATTTTATGGTGTTAGTATAAAAGAAATTAAATGGAATGTCAACCTAAAACAAAAAATGGTTAACATTATAAGACGCGTTGTAATTGGCGGACAGGTGTAGTATCATCTAAGCCATAATGATAGTTAGACTGGCAGAGAGTCTGTGTGGAAGAGGGGGATTGCGATGGAAGATGAGGTTCGTAAAATCAACAGACCGGATTGTATTATATCCTATTTTAAAATGGAAAAGCGGACGCTTGCGGCCGTAACGGTATCTGGTATTATTTATGATACAGGAATGATTGCAGGTCCCTGGTTTGAGGGAATGCTGGCGCAGTATCTGTGCGATATTATAGGCGGAAAACGCATGTTTCAGGACATGGTCATGCTGGCTATGTCCTATGTTGTTGCCATCCTGTTAGTGGAGGGGATGCGCTATGTGAAACGGCTTTATGTAAGACGGTTTGCCAATCATGTAAACCGGGATATGAAGCAGGTGCTGTACCATAATCTGGTGCATAAGGAAAAGCCGGAACTGGACACGGAGGATGTGGGGACTATTCTGACAAAAGCGATTGCAGATGTGGATACCTGCGCGGAAGGGATGCGGAAATTTACGACGGAAGTTTTTGATACCGGCGTCGTTATGATTGCATATCTCACGATGCTCTTGTCTTATGATTGGCGGCTTACGTTAATTTCTGTTCTGTTCCCTCCGATTGCGTACTGGATGGCAGGAATATTAAAAAAGACAGTCTCCAAAAGCGCTGCTGCATATAAGGAGAGTGCAGGCGCACTGAATGGAGCAACACTTGACCGCATATCCAATGCGGTACTCTACCGGGTCTATGGGCAGGAAAAAAACAGGGATGCAGAATATGAGGAACGGCTCCTGGATTATGAGAAGAAAGCGGTGCATGCAAATATCTGGGAAAATGCGATGCAGCCTCTCTATAAAATCATATCCATGATGGGGATTATATTTATTATCTGGTTCGGTGCAAAAAATGTGCTGGGCAGCGGGTGGACATCCTGGGATATTGCTGCATTTTCTACATTTTTATCCTGTTTCACCAGGCTTGCATCTAAATCTTCCAGGGCGGCAAGACTGTTTAACGCAGTACAGAAGGCACAGGTATCATGGATGCGGATTAAAACGTACATGCATGAAATTCCGGAAGAGAAAGAGCCTGGAACAGAACCCTCTGTTTGGCTTGATGTATCGGATCTGAAGTTTGCTTACCCGGATGGGAAAAATATTCTGGAAGGAATTAAGTTTTCTGCACATCCAGGTGAGATTATAGGTGTGACAGGGGCTGTGGCATGCGGAAAGTCAACACTGGGAAAAGTGTTTCTTTGTGAATATCCTTATGAAGGCAGCATAAGGCTGAATGGGAAGGAGCTGACGGATCTTACAGGGGAAGGCAGAAAATTGACCGCCTATATGGGACATGAGCCGGAACTTTTAAGTGCTTCTGTAGAGGAAAATATTCTGCTTGGAGAAACAGGGGATGTCAGTGACTGCCTGAAAGCGGTGTGTATGGATCGTGAAGTATCCGAGATGCCGGAGGGCATTCAAACGATGGTGGGCAACGGCGGAGTCAGGCTTTCCGGTGGGCAGCAGGCAAGGATTGCCCTGGCGCGGACGCTATTTCATAAAAAGCCGGTAATCATACTGGATGACCCGTTTTCAGCAGTGGACAGGAAAACAGAACGTGAGATTATGCACAATTTAAGGCGGATCACTCCGGACAGTATCGTGCTGATTCTGTCCCACAGACTGAATCAGTTTCCTGAGATGGACCAGGTGATCTGGCTTGAAGAGGGAAGAGGCACGGTTTCGGACCATGAGCATTTACTGCATACCAATGCGGAGTATGCGCATCTGTTTCAAATGCAGTGTGAGCAGGGCATGTCCCTGGCCGAGAAGGCGAATGGACAGGCTGAACGCGTGGAAATGCCTGATGATGCACAGGATAATAAGTTTCACATTGAAAAGGGGCAGGGCGGGAAGCAAAATCATATTTTTTCGGTTGTTAAATGGATTATAAAAGAACACGGACTTCTATCTTTAGGACTGGTATTTACAGTGGCGGGAACTGTTACAGCGGGAATCCTCCCGCCGCTGTTTCTGGAGCGGATTGTAAACCGGCTGGCAGGAGGTACAGCTGTTGTACCGGGGCTGGCGGCGGCATATTTTCTCCTGCTGGCGGCAGCAGGGATTTTTGATTCGGCGAAAGAAAGTCTGATTACGGTTTTTGGGCAAAAAGTCACCCACGGGCTGCGGAGCGTGATGTGCCGGAGGCTGTCCAAACTGCCCGCCTCTTATCTTATGGATACGGAACCGGGAGTGACAGCATCGCGGTTTGTAAATGATGTAGATACGGTGGAATCATTGTTTACATCCGGGATCATCAGTATGGTTGTGGATATTTGCAAGGTGGTCAGCATTCTGGCCGTCATATTTGTGAAGAGCCGCGGGCTGGGAGTGCTTATGGCTCTGGCCGCTCCGCTTCTATTTTGGGTAACACGTGTATTTCAGAAAAGAATGCTGAGCGCACAGCTGGCTAACAGGGCCGCGGTAGGACGGGTAAACAGCCATGTGCCGGAAACGATCAGGAATATACGGATGATCCATACATTTCACAAGGAAAAATACATGGAAAAGTGTTACGGCAGATATATACTGGAAGGATACCATGCCGTAGAAAAATCTAATTTTTATGATTCCATCTATTCTCCCATTATTATTACGATCAGGACAGCTTTGATTGCAGTAATGATGGTTCTGGCGGCAAAGGGCGGAAATATGCAGCAATTTTTCGGAATGTCTGTTGGAACGGCGGTGGCGGTGATCGCATATGTCAGTAAGGTGTTCGAACCATTGGAGAGCATTGGCATGGAGATTCAGAACATACAGTCTGCCGTAGCGGGGGTATTCCGCATTAACGAATTTCTGAATGAGCCGGGAAGAAGTATACAGAATCATGAAAATGTCATTCTCGATGAAAACAGTCCGGCGGCAGCATTTGATTCGGTAAGCTTCGGGTACGAACGGGAACGGGAAATTCTGCATCAGTACAGCTTTACGGTTCACCCAGGTGAAAATATTACCCTGACCGGAAGAACCGGAGTGGGAAAGAGCACCATATTCAAGCTGCTGCTGGGGCTGTACGCTCCGTGGAATGGAAGCATAAACATATACGGGATATCGGCGGAACAGATTCCGGACGTGCAAAAGAGAAAGATTTTTGGTTATGTAGAGCAGACCTTCCGGCTGGTTCCCGGTACTGTGGCAGAGCAGATAAGCCTGAAAGACAGGACGATAGCACGTGAAGCCATTGAGCAGGCAGTAAAAATGGTGGGAATGCATGAGGCGGTCATGGATCTGGAAAAGGGGTATGATACCCCATGCACCTCCAGTCTGTTTTCAAGGGGGCAGATGCAGCTGCTCTCGATTGCCAGAGCGGTAGTATCCGATCCCAGGATTCTGCTGCTGGATGAAATTACTGCAAATCTGGATTCCGCCACGGAAGAGAATGTGCTGGCAGCTCTCAGGATGGCTTCAGAAAACAGAACGGTTATTTCCATATCCCACAGGCTGTACGAGCAGCGCGGTGGAAGAGAAATATGTCTGTCAGAATAAAGTATACCCAAAGGCACACCGTAATACATGCCCTGTGGGCGGGACTGCGGCTAAGCCGCAGAATAATGTATATAAATAACCTATAGGATGTTTGCAGAAATTTAGCTTTTTCTCCTTTTGTTGTTTTAACAACATACTTAAGTCTGTACCCGCATTATACTGAATTTAGCAGCGAGCGAGTGAGTGATAAATTTAATATCCCGACGGCCAGAATGACCAGGTGGATGTTATATATGATCAAATACACTCGAGAGCAAAAAGAGACTGATCATGTCTCTTGGCATATGTGCTGCCGGGTGAAACAAGGGTAATGGTTTGCTGCTGTCATGCAGCGGGAAGGAGAAAAAAATGTCCTATATTAAAAACATTGACCATGAAACCGTATTATCACTGACGGATCTGGTGAATGCCCAGCCGGGGCAGATTGTCAGTAAAACGCTGGCCCAGAATGATTATGTCAGCGTTACTTTGTTTGCATTTGATAAAGAAGAGGAAATCAGCACTCATGAGTCAAAAGGAGATGCCATGGTGCAGGTATTGGAAGGGGAAGGGCGCTTTATAGTAGACGGGCGCGAACACTTCTGCAAAGCCGGTGAAACGCTGATTATGCCGGCAAATAAGCCACATGCTGTTTATGCAGCGGAAGCATTTAAGATGCTTTTGACTGTTGTATTTCCCGAAAAAACAATGTAAAGGAGGATGAAAAATGGATCATCAAATGTTTTGTTTTCAATGTGAACAGACGGCGGGGTGTACTGGATGTACCGGTAAGGCAGGAGTGTGCGGAAAATCTGCTTCATCCGCAAAACTGCAGGATGAACTGACCGGGGAGTTGATCTCCCTGGCAAGAGCCTGCGCAAGTAATCCTAAAACGCAGCAGACAGACCGTCTGATTTTGGAGGGACTGTTTACGACGGTAACCAATGTTAGTTTTAATGATCAGACTCTTCAGAATCTGATTGACCGCATAGAAGAAGAAAAGGGCCGGATTGTGCCCGGATGTGCATCCTGCGGATCCCCGTGCGGTAATACAGAGCGCTACGACATGTCCCGAATCTGGAATGCGGACGAGGACATCCGTTCCCTTAAATCCCTGATTCTGTTTGGTATCCGGGGAATGGCGGCCTATGCCTACCATGCCATGGTTCTGGGATATGAGAACGCGGAAGTGAACGATTTTATGATCAAAGCGCTCTTTGTCCTGGGCGAGGACTGGGGGATGGAGGAACTGCTCCCGGTTGTGATGGAGACGGGCAAAGTGAATCTGACCTGTATGGAATTGCTGGACCGCGCGAATACCGGGGCCTTTGGAATTCCGGAACCCACAAATGTGACTCTGAAAGTAGAAAAGGGTCCGTTTATTGTGATTACCGGTCATGACCTCTGGGATCTGAAACTTCTGCTGGAACAGACGGCGGGGAAAGGGATCAACATTTACACCCACGGAGAAATGCTCCCGGCTCATGCGTATCCGGAATTAAAGAAATATCCTCATCTGAAAGGAAACTTTGGGACAGCATGGCAGAATCAACAGAAAGAGTTTGCGGATATCCCCGCTCCTGTATTGTATACAACCAATTGTCTGATGCCGGTAAAAGAGAGTTATGCGGATAGAGTTTTTACTACAGAAGTTGTATCTTATCCGGAGATGATCCACATTGGCGAGGACAAAGATTTTACACCTGTGATTGATAAAGCGCTGGCTCTGGGCGGATATCAAGAAGACCGGGAGTTCACCGGGATAAACGGCGGAAAGAGCGTTACGACAGGATTTGGGCATGGGGCAGTGCTTGGCGTCGCAGGCCAGGTAGTTGAGGCTGTAAAATCCGGTGCTATCCGCCACTTTTTCCTAGTGGGAGGCTGTGACGGTGCGCGTCCGGGACGTAATTATTACACAGAATTTGTAAAGAAGACTCCGGAGGATACCATAATACTGACGCTTGCCTGCGGCAAATACCGGTTTAATGATCTGGATCTGGGAACCATAGGGGGACTTCCAAGATTGATGGATATGGGGCAATGCAACGATGCGTACAGCGCCATTAAGGTTGCGGTGGCTCTGTCAGAGGCTTTTAGCTGTCAGGTCAATGAGCTGCCGCTATCCATGGTACTTTCCTGGTATGAGCAGAAAGCAGTCTGTATTCTGCTGACTCTGCTGCATCTGGGAATTCAGAATATCAAGCTGGGCCCGACGCTGCCGGCGTTCGTGTCTCCTAATATACTGAATTACCTTGTGGAACATTATAATATTGCGCCGATCAGTACCCCTGAGGAGGATCTGAAGGAGATTCTGGGAGAATAAATGGCAGAAAATATATGCACTGTACAGGAAACGAAATAGTGCCATAAGAAAGTTTATTGAAGAAGGGGTCTGACCCCTATGCCAAGGGGGACAGTCCCCTTTGAGGTAACCCCCTTGAGTTTGTTAATAATTATTTCGAAAAAAATACATAATTTGTTAAATTATCCCTCACATAACTATCACATTTAGGCGGTATATTATTAAGTGTAAAGGGACAATAACCTTTTTAGTATAAATTTTCTTTTTCATAATTTTCCTTGGCCGGAAGTGATTCCGGCCTCTCCTTTTGTCTGGGGAAGGCTTCCAATCAGCTTTTGTTTTATAATCTATTCTGATGTTATACGTGCATTAAGCTTCATAAAGGTATATGAGCGACCATGCCTGAATTTTTGGTATTTTTGGTATTTATCTCATTTAGGGATTGTAAAATAATACCAGATGTGCTATATTCAAGATATCAGTAATAATTACTATTATTAAAGGAGGATTAACATGGATATCAAAGCAATGTGGAAAATGAGTTACGGACTTTATATTATCTCATCAAAAAGCGGGGAAAAAGCCGGAGGCTGCGTGGCAAATACTATGATACAGGTAACCTCGGAGCCGCTGCAGGTTACGGTAACAATTAACAAAGAGAATTATACAGCCAGTCTGATACAGGAGTCCGGATATTTTACAGGAATTGCACTTGCACAGTCAGCCTCCATGGAACTGATCGGGGCGTTTGGCTTCCAGTGCAGTAAAGATACAGATAAATTTGAAGGATTTGAGACAAAAACGGATATAAACGGTATACCTTATGTGTGCAGCCAGGCGGTGGCAAGATTCAGCTGTAAAGTAAAGCAGACTATGGATGCCGGAACACATATCATATTTCTGGCTGAAGTAGTAGATGCAGAAGTACTGAGCGCTGAGGAGCCTATGACATATGCATACTATCACACCGTAAAAAATGGTGTAACGCCTCCAAAAGCATCCAGTTATATTCCGGAACCTGAAAAAGTAAAAGGATACCGCTGTAAGGTCTGCGGATATATTTTAGAATCCGACACCATACCAGAAGATTTTAAATGTCCGATCTGCGGAAGAGGGAAAGAAGAATTAGAGAAGCTGTGAGAATAGAAGACAAGACACCGATAAAAGACGGGAATGTGTTTGTATTGACGTTAACAAAGGGGGATTACTCCTTTTTATAACTATAAAACATTCAATAAATTAAGACCAGACAGGATGCTGCGAGCAAATACCGCAGCATCCTTTTGCATTTCACAATATCCTATGAAATACATAAGCCTTCCGGGCGGAATACATACTGTGGTGAAAGAGACAGGCCCCGGGATGAAATTTGCTCAGGTACAAATTTAATAGGCTAATCTCTTTTATCAAATATTTTTGTGTTGAAGGACAGGCTGAATTTTAATTCCTACAAAAATAGTATAAAAAACATGAAAAAAATACAAAAACAATTCTTCGAATATATTATAATTTCGGTATGAATTAACAAGGCGCCTATGAATCTTAAAAACAGTGAAATTTTCAGGAGGGTATTAGAATGAATGCAATGGAACGGGTAGTAAAAGCGTTAAATCACGAAGAAGCGGACCGGGTACCGGTTTATCCTATCATCAGTGGAGCATCCAGAAGACTGACCGGAGTAAACTACAAAGAATGGGCCAATGATGCGCAGCTGTGCGCGGAGGCTCTGTTAAAAGCCAGAGAAGAGTTTGAACTGGATTGTATCGTTACGTTAATAGATCTTTCCGTTGAATGTGATGCTTGGGGACAGGAACTGATTTACCCGGAAAATGAGGCCGCACATCCCAATTATGATGATTGTGTGATAAAAGACATTGAAGATTATGCAAAGATTAAGAAAGTAGATTACCGCAGTTCAAAGCGTATGATGATGCACATTGATACATGCCGGAAACTGGTGGAAGCTTCTAATGGTGAGTTCCCTGTTGTCGCTTTTGTATTTGGCCCTCTGGGAACGCTGTCCATGCTTCGGAGCCAGCAGGAAATGTATATGGATTTTTACGATGATCCGGAAGCCGTTCATGAGGCGGCAGGCGAGATTAACGAGACACTGAAAGATTACTGCAGGGCGCTGATGGACACAGGCGTAAATGGAATCATGTTTGATACATTGTTTGCTTCAGGATCCATTATGAGTAAGGAAATGTGGGATGAACTGGAGGGGGACCTGGTAGAGGAGCTTGCAGAAGCCGTAAGAGAAAAAAACGGACTGGTGATGATTCACAACTGCGGACAGAAAATTTACTTTGATGTTCAGATTGATAGGATGCAGCCCGCGGCGATCTCCTTCTTATATCCGCCGGATGATTGTAAAGACTTTAAAGAATGTAAAGAAAAATATGGAGAAGTAACAACATTGATCGGATGCGTCACACCGGCCAGCGCAGTGATAGGCACGGACGAAAGCTGGGATCAGGAATGCAGAGATTCTATTGATGCCATGGCAGCCGGCGGCGGATTTATACTGGCAACAGGATGTGAATATCCTGCAAATGCAGACTTTGCAAGGGCACACAGGATGGTAGAGATTGCGAAAGATTATGGCAGATACGAGAAAATTAAATAGGCACGGAGCATTCTCTTAATGACCGCAAGAAAAAAACAAGGATTTCATCAAAGAATTCCAGCGCTTCATATGGTAAAATAGCAGCATAGGAAAATCAGAAGGGAGGAATTGCTTTGCCTAAATCAACACTGCTGAATAGCCGTATGAAAAAATATGCCTATCGTGATGCACAGGAAATTTGTCAGGACATTCCTACTACATTGAATGGTTTACCAATAGATCAGGTCGAAGCAATGCGGGAGCAATACGGAGAAAACCAATTGACCGGCAGAAAAAATGATACCCTGTGGTATCGTTTTCGCCGTGCCTTCATCAATCCATTTACGATCATTCTGTTTGTACTGGCGGTCGTTTCTTTGATTACCGATGTCCTGCTGGTTTCCGATTTCAGCAGAAATATTACGACTGTCGTGATCATCTGTGTCATGATTTTGATTAGCGGTACCATTCGCCTGGCACAGGAGCTACGGGCTAAGAATGCATCTGACCGGTTAGACCGACTGATTCATGCCAACGTAACAGTAAAACGCGGAGGTGTACTGGTCGATATACCGGCAGAAAAGCTTGTGGTAGGCGACCTGGTATTTCTTTCGGCGGGGGACCGTATTCCGGCTGATTTGCGCTTAGTTGAAACTCAGGATTTATTTGTCTCTCAGGCCGCGATCACCGGAGAGAGTGCAATTCTGGAAAAAAGCAGCCGTACCAGCTATTACACGGAGCGTCTTCCACTGACACAGCTTGATAACCTTGCCTTTATGGCGACTACGGTTATCAGCGGAAAGGGCCGGGGAGTGGTTCTGGCCGTTGGAAAGGACACCCTGTACGGCAATTTTATTCGCCCTGATGCTGAAGAATCTACAACGTTCCAAAAAGGCGCAGGATCGATTGCATGGGTCATGCTGCGGTTTATGGCAGTTCTCGTGCCGGTGGTATTTCTGGTCTCAGGCATTACCAAGGGAAACTGGGTAGATTCTTTTGTATTTGCCCTTTCTGTGGCAGTGGGGCTGACACCGGAAATGCTGCCGATGGTTATTACAGCTTGCCTTGCAAAGGGCAGCATTTCCCTTTCAAAAAAGCAGACGATTGTAAAGAACATCAATGCAATGCAGGGCTTTGGCAGCATGGATGTTCTTTGTATGGATAAGACGGGGACGCTCACAAACGAAAGCATTCTATTGGAATATTACATGGATGTACTAGGAAATGAAGATACAAAAACGCTGCAGTTTGCCTATCTGAACAGTCTCTATCATTCTGGCGTCCGTAATCCTATCGACAATGCAATTCTGGACTGCCGCACCATGCCGGGGCAGGAGAATGTCTACAGTACATTGGCTGCGGATTATCAAAAAGCCGATGAAATACCTTTTGACTACAACCGTAAGTTCGTAAGCACCCTGGTTGCCGATGCGGACGGCGACCATGAACTGATTGTCAAGGGTGATATCGGACAGGTGTTTTCACGCTGCAGTTTTGTGGAATATCAGGGAACTGTTTTTTCTGCGGGCAGCGATGGCTTTGAAAACGTAACTTCCATTGTAGATGAGATGCTGGAAGATGGCATGAAGGTGATAGCCGTTGCACACAAAAGTCTTGGAGCACAGTGCAGCCTAACTTTGGGCGATGAAAGCGATTTGATTTTAACTGGTTATCTGGCTTTCTTTGACGCACCGAAAGAATCTGCTGCAGGGTCTGTTCTGGCACTGAAAGGCTTGCAGGTGCGGTCTAAAATTCTAACTGGAGACCGATCAGAAATCGCTGCTTCCATCTGCCGCCGCGTTGGTATTCCCGTGGATTTTATTCTGACAGGAGCGGAACTTGACCGGCTTTCAGACGAGCATCTTTCTTCGGTGGTAGAACAGGCAGATGTGTTTGCCGAGTTAACACCGGGACAGAAAGTCCGGATACTGGGCGCTCTGCGGGAAAACGGGCATACCGTTGGTTTTTTAGGGGATGGTATGAATGACATACCCGCACTCAGTGAGGCAGATGTTGGAATATCGGTAGACACTGCGGTGGACGCGGCAAAGGATATAGCGGATGTGGTGCTGCTGCAAAAAGATTTGAATGTTCTGGAGCAGGGAATTCTGGAAGGCCGTAAAACATTTACCAATATGCTTAAATATATTAAAATTACAGCAAGCTCAAATTTTGGTAACATCCTGTCTATCGTCTGCGCCAGTGCTGTGCTGCCATTTTTGCCTATGACGGCTATCCAGCTTTTACTTTTGAACTTGCTTTATGATGCCCTGTGCATCATCCTTCCCTGGGATAACGTGGATGAAGCAGATACCGCGGTGCCGCGCGTATGGTCTGGAAAGACATTAGGACGCTTCATGTGTGCCTTTGGACCAATCAGTTCGGTACTGGATATTTTGACCTTCCTGTTTTTGTATTTTGTTCTCTGCCCCGCATTATGCGGAGGCCTGACCTATACGCAGATAACCGATCCTGCCTTACAGCAATACTACGCAGCTATTTTTCAAACAGGCTGGTTTTTGGAATCTATGTGGACCCAGGTTCTGATTTTACACTTGCTGCGCACAAGAAAAGTAACCTTCCTGCAAAGCAGAGCATCCAATCCGGTGCTGTTTATTACATTGGCGGGTATCGTTGTCTTTACTTTATTGACTGTGACACCGTTTGCGTCCATGTTCGGGCTGACGTTGCTGCCGCCTGGATATTTTGGGTTTTTGATCCTGATGGTACTGTTTTATATGCTGCTCACCACCATTGCCAAGCGCGTTTATCAAAAGCGGTATCATGAATTGCTTTGAGAAGGAGGGATCTGCAGTGAATAACAAGATAAGCTTTATCCCTATAGATTCAATTCTGTCTCAATGGCTTTATGATAAATTAAAACAGGAGCCGCCGGATACTGCCTATGCAGGTGAGTTGCTGACGGGAATTCAGGAACTGATGACCGGGGAGACTTCAACGCTGCTGCTGGGGACACAGGGGGCAGGGGAATCTTTCCTGGCAGGAGACGAAATTTGTGTCGGTGAACTTTCTGTACAGCCCAAAAGCCGAAGAGTGGTCATGGGTGGAAATGAAGTAAGTCTAACCCCAAAGGAATTTGATCTTTTGTATTTCCTGATTCAAAATCGTGGCGAGGTATTTACCAAGGAGCAAATATATCGTGCGGTTTGGGCGGAGGACTTTTTGCTGGCTGACAGCAACATTATGGCTTTCATCCGAAAGCTGCGAAAGAAAATTGAACCAAACCCGGATGCGCCAGAATACATTTTAACTATCTGGGGAATCGGTTATAAATTCAACGACAAATTATAAATACAGGCCGGATGATATCCATTATTTTCTTGCAAAATTGCAAGGAAATCGCAAGGTTTTAACCATGTGATTTTCCTTGCAGTTTTTTTATACTTTATTTGAACTTAGAAGAGAAAGTGAGAAAAAAATATCCGCATCGCGGTTTATATAGATACTATTTGAGGAAAAGTGAGGTGAAACAGATGGACGCTGATGGTAGTCCCAGATTATCGAGACAAGGCACACCGCACAAAACAGATGCATATCATCTGTTTCGTGAGGGTATGTGTCCTGCCAAATAAAAAACAGGAGGTAAGACCCATGTCTAAAAAAACAAAAAACAGGATACAGGTCCGCAAAATGGTGGAAAAGGCAGTTCTGCGTGATGAGCAGGAACGCCGTATACACTTTGCAGCGACTCATCCGATCAAAGAAACTCTGAAAAATGTGAATTCAGGTCTAAGGGGGCTGGATGAAGCAGCAGTAATTGCCAGCCGTGCCAAATACGGCACTAACAAAATTACACACGAAAAAAGAAAATCACTTTCCAAACGTCTGCTGGAAGCTTTTATCAATCCTTTTACAGGTATACTTATATGTTTAGCACTGGTATCTGTCATCACAGATATGATTTTTCCGCTGATGAACCTGTTTGGAAACAGCCCCGGGGATTTTGACTGTCTGACCGTGGTGATCATTCTCGCGATGGTGATAATCTCTGGTACCCTTCGCTTTGTACAGGAATCCAGAAGCGGTAATGCGGCGGAGAAGCTGCTGGCTATGATTACGACTACCTGCACCGTTGACCGGAAGGAACAGCAAAAGCAGGAAATTCCATTGAACGATGTGGTTGTGGGGGATATTATTCATCTCTCCGCAGGCGATATGATACCGGCAGATGTGCGGATTATAGAGGCGAAGGACTTATTTATCAGTCAGTCCTCACTGACAGGCGAAAGTGAACCGGTCGAGAAACTTCCAAATGCCAGTGAATTGCAGGATGCTGTTACTGATTATCGAAATATTGCTTTTATGGGAAGCAATGTCGTTTCAGGAAGCGCAATAGCCGTGGCGGTTTGTACCGGCAATCATACTCTGTTCGGTTCTATGGCATCTGCTGTGGCCGGGGAAGCAGTGGAAACCAGTTTTACCAAAGGTGTAAACGCGGTATCTTGGGTGCTGATCCGCTTTATGCTGATTATGGTGCCGGTGGTATTTTTTATCAATGGAATTACGAAAGGTGACTGGCTGCAGGCGTTCTTATTTGCTATTTCTATTGCTGTAGGTCTGACCCCGGAAATGCTGCCGATGATTGTGACGACTTGTCTTGCCAAAGGCGCAGTAGCTATGAGCAGGAAGAAGACTATTGTAAAAAATCTGAATTCTATTCAGAATTTCGGCGCAATTGATATACTTTGTACGGATAAGACAGGAACCCTGACACAGGATCAGGTTGTTCTGGAATATCATCTGGATGTGAACGGGAGCGAAGATGTTCGTGTGCTCCGCCATGCATACTTAAACAGTTACTTCCAGACCGGCTACAAAAATCTGATGGATATGGCGATTATTCGCAGGACAGAGGAAGAAGAGACAGAGAATCCGCAGCTTCTCGATTTGTCAGAGCACTATATCAAAGTGGATGAAATCCCTTTTGATTTCACCCGCCGCCGCTTGTCTACTGTGGTACAGGACAAAAACGGCAAAACGCAGATTGTAACCAAAGGCGCTGTGGAAGAAATGCTTTCCATCTGCACCTATGCGGAAATAGCAGGAAAAGCGGAGCCGCTAACAGATGAGCTGCGCTGCAGTATCCTGGAAACGGTGGATGATTTGAATGAAGATGGAATGCGTGTTATTGCCATTGCACAAAAGAGCAATCCATCCCCGGTGGGGGCTTTTGGGATCAAGGATGAGTGCGATATGGTGTTGATCGGCTATTTGGCATTTCTTGACCCGCCAAAGGAATCTACAGCTGACGCTGTCAAGGCATTAAAAGCCCACGGGGTTACCACTAAGATTCTCACGGGCGACAACGAGAAAGTCACCCGAACCATCTGTAAGCAGGTGGGATTGAAGGTGCGGAATATGCTTTTGGGCGCGGACATCGACCAGATGACGGATGAAGAACTGGCGAAGGCCTCCAGGGAAACCGATGTGTTCGCCAAGCTGACGCCGGAGCAGAAATCTCGTATAGTAACCATCCTGCGCGGCTCTGGCCATACAGTCGGCTATATGGGGGACGGTATCAACGATGCGGCCGCTATGAAAGCTGCTGACATCGGCATCTCTGTGGATACGGCGGTAGATGTAGCGAAAGAATCCGCCGATATTATTCTGCTCGAAAAGGATTTGAGGGTGCTTGAGGAAGGGATTATTGAAGGCCGAAAAACTTATGCCAATATGATTAAATACATCAAGATGACAGCTTCCTCTAACTTTGGCAATATGTTTTCGGTACTGGCAGCATCGGCGCTGCTGCCTTTTTTGCCGATGGAGAGCGTCCATCTGATTTTCCTGAATCTGATTTATGATCTTAGCTGTACGGCAATTCCCTGGGACAACGTGGATGAGGAATTTATTGCGGTTCCCAGAAAATGGGATGCAACCTCTGTTGGCAGTTTTATGATCTGGATTGGGCCAACCAGTTCGATCTTTGATTTCACAACCTATATCTTTATGTACTTTGTGTTCTGTCCGCTCTTTGTTTCCGGTGGTGTGTTGTATAACGATCTTGTGAATCACTTTCATGGTGCAGAGCTTGCACAGATACAGGCGGCCTATACCGCAATGTTTCAAGCGGGCTGGTTTGTGGAGTCCATGTGGAGCCAGACACTGGTCATTCATATGATCCGCACGCAAAAGCTGCCGTTTATACAGAGCCATGCATCCGCTCCTTTGACGCTTTTGACCTGTTCCGGAATTGTATTGCTGACAATCATTCCGTTTACCGGTTTTGGTGGAATGCTGGGATTTGCAGCTCTGCCGGTCAGCTACTTTGCTTACTTAATTCCGTGTATCCTGCTCTACATGGTGCTGGCAACCAGCCTGAAAAAAGCGTATGTGCGGCACTATGGCGAATTACTTTGAAGGAGGTTTGAAATATGAATTGGACGAACATTTGGATGACACTTTTTGGAACCACGCAGTTCCTTGGTCTGAATATGGGCTTCTGGATTGCAATGCTTGCCGTGATATTGATTGTTATCGCGATGAATGTTGTATTTTGGAAGATAAAACCCAAAAAAGATAAAGGCACAGGTAAAGGCATTTAACGAATTTAACGCAGGTAAAGGCACAAAATCACAAAAAAGTATTGACTTAGAGTGCGCTCCAGGGACTATAGTAAATATGGGAAAGGAAATACCGGACCTGATAGGTTCGGTATTTCGCTTTGATATCACTACAGAATTCAAAAAGGAGATATTGTATATGAAGGTATTGGTTATAAGTGGGAGTCCCAGGATTGGCGGCAATTCAGACGTGCTTTGTGATCAGTTTCTGCTGGGAGCAAAGGCGGCAGGACATGAAACCGAGAAGATCCAGCTGGGAAAGAAGAATCTTATGCCCTGCCTGGGCTGTGAGGCATGCGCAAAAACAGGGAAATGTATTCAGAAAGATGATATGGAAGAGATGCTGGATAAATTAGTCGGGGCAGACGTGATTGTACTGGCTACTCCGGTTTATTTTTACTGCATGGATGCACAATTGAAAATGTTCATAGACCGCAGCCTTCCGAGATACCAGCAGATCAAAGATAAAAAGTTTTATTTTATCGTAACAGCGGCGGATACCAGCCATCAGGCGATGGAAGCAACGCTTGAGGGGATGAGAGGGTATACTGCCTGTCTTCCGGGGGCCGAGGAACTGGGGGTAATTTACGGCACCGGGGCATGGAAGAAAGGGGAGATTCAGAATCTGCCGGTTATGGAAGAGGCTTATGCAGCAGGTAAAAATCTGTAAGCTGCCAAAATGGAACAGGGAGCGGTTAATGCCGTTCTTTCTGAGCTAAAGAGAAGACAAAAAATTAATAAAAAGGAGCCCAAAATGGTATATAAAGATTTTCAGGATATAAAACTTTCAGCACTGGGATTCGGTGCTATGCGCCTTCCAGTGACGGGAGAAGAGATGGATGCCCCCATAGATGAGGCGCGTGCGGAAGAGATGGTGGCATATGCGATGGAACATGGAGTTAATTATTATGACACCGCATACGGCTATCATGAAGGACAGTCGGAAATAGTGATGGGCAGGATACTTGGAAGATATCCAAGAGACAGCTATTATCTTGCAACAAAATTTCCCGGATATGACTTATCCAATATGGATAAAGTAGAAGCGATTTTTGAGGAACAGCTGAAGAAATGTCAGACAGAATACTTTGATTTTTACCTTTTTCATAATGTATATGAAAAAAATATAGATCTGTATCTGGATCCTCAGTATGGTATCATGGACTACCTGCTGAAACAAAAGGCGGCGGGGCGAATTAAACATTTGGGATTCTCAGCCCATGGCCGGTATGATACAATCAGACGTTTCCTGGAGGAGTATGGTGGGTATATGGAATTTTGCCAGATTCAGCTGAATTATGTGGACTGGAAGCTTCAGGATGCAAAAGCAAAAGTTGAACTGCTGGAGGAATATAAGATTCCGATTTGGGTGATGGAGCCTCTTCGCGGTGGAAAACTTGCAGAACTTTCAGAAGAAGATACAGTCAGCCTGAAAGCTGTAAGGCCAGAAGAGCCAGTTCCGGCCTGGGCATTCCGTTTTCTGCAGTCTCTGCCTGGAGTCACCATGGTTTTATCCGGCATGTCCAATATGGAACAAATAAAAGCAAATATCCTTACATACGAAGAGGATAAACCGTTGAATGAAGCGGAAATGAAGGTACTGCTGGAGACAGCAGACCGTATGATGAATATCCTGCCATGCACCGCATGCCGCTATTGCACGGCACATTGTCCAAAAGGACTGGATATTCCCACGCTGCTTTCTCTGTACAACGAAACCAGATACACTAACGGGCTGATCACACATATGGCAGTAGACGCACTGGCAGAGGAAAAACGCCCGCAGAACTGCATCGGATGTAAAAGCTGTGAGGCAGTCTGTCCACAGCAGATCGAAATTGCAGGGGCGATGAGAGACTTCACAGAGAAACTCCAGGAAGAGGTTGGTCTCTAAAAGGGACGCTTCTGTAACCGGAAATAGGGTTGTCTGGAGGCGGGGATAGGACGGTAAGCTGGAGTAGAGTAAAATAGAAGGAAAACCGGGGCAACCTGGCCACATCATCCGAAGCCTGATGGCTTCGCATGCTGGGGCCAGGGATTCGTTTGATTCGGAATCAAACGAATCACCCCGGTTTTCCTTCTATTTT
>NZ_GL870815.1:44174-55286 GCF_000190355.1 Clostridium sp. D5
ATAGAAGGAAAACCGGGGCAACCTGGCCACATCATCCGAAGCCTGATGGCTTCGCATGCTGGGGCCAGGGATTCGTTTGATTCGGAATCAAACGAATCACCCCGGTTTTCCTTCTATTTTACTCTACTCCAGCTAACCGCCCTATCTACACCTCCAGACAACCCTATTTCCGGTTACAGCGCTGGGGCGTTCAAGGCGGGAGTGGTGGATCTTGGCTGGATGGGTGTGTGGTATAGCAGGCGTTTTGTAAGTCTGGTTTTATGAGGGAGAAGCGGTATATTATTCTGCGGGGGGATGCAGGCCCGTCCGTAGGGGATGAGTTACGGGGGGCTCTTTGGGGATAACTGATTCCGTGGAGCAGCTGCAGACTTGTCCTCAAGGGTATGTGCGGCGGGTGTTTTTTGGGATGTACATTTTGGCTGTGGTTATACCAGATTCCAGACGGGGATAAATAAGTTAAAGTGCACTAAAAAGAGCTGATATATATCGCATATTGTACAAAAATGAAGGCTGTAATTGACACGTATTATATGAAATGATACAATGTTAAAAAGATAACATATTGTGGTACAACCAATATTTCGGGCGAAGGAGAGATGAGAATGGGAGAATTCAGGGTTCTGGAAATTAAGCGGAGTGTTTTTGCGGATAATGATAAACGGGCAGGGGAATTGAAGGAAGAGCTGAAGGAGAAGAAGGTGTTTTTATTGAATTTGATGTCTTCACCGGGATCTGGTAAGACAACTACGCTTATGAGGACGATTGAACGGCTGAAAGATGAGATGAAGATTGGGGTGATGGAGGCGGATATTGATTCGGATGTGGATGCAGAAACAATTTCGCGGCTGGGGATTAAGGCTATTCAGCTTCATACCGGCGGCATGTGCCATCTGGATGCGGATATGACCCGGAAGGGGCTGGAAGGACTGGAATGCGGCGAGATGGATCTGGCTATTCTGGAAAATGTGGGGAATCTTGTGTGTCCTGCGGAATTCGATACAGGTGCTGTGAAGAATGCTATGATTTTGAGCGTACCGGAAGGGGATGACAAACCGCTGAAATATCCACTGATGTTTTCTATCTGTGATGTGGTTCTGATTAATAAGATCGATGTGCTCCCCTATTTTGATTTTGATATGGAAAAGTGTAAAAGGAACATTTTAATGAGAAATCCCGGGGCAAAAATTATTCCAATCTGTGCACGCACAGGTGAGGGAACAGAGGCATGGGTGCAGTGGCTCAGGGAAGAAGTGAAGGAATGGCAGAAAGAGGAAAGGAGTTAGGAATGGCAGAGGAGAGAACTTTAATCTTAAAACTGGGACAGAAGATTACGGATCGGATCGGGCATAAAGTGACAGTGGATGATCCGGAATACTGGGGGCTTGCCTGCGTTGTAACGGATGAGATGGCGGAAGTAGCCCTGGCGATGAAAGTGAGAAAACCGGCCAGCGCGGCAGAGATCGCGAAGAAATGCGGCAAGCCTCTGAAAAGAACGGAAGAGCTGCTGCAGGAGATGAGCGTGATCGGTCTGCTGGAATATAACTGGGAAAATGCGGACCGCCACAAACAGTACATACTGCCGATGTTCGTGCCGGGCTGTGCGGAATTCATGAACATGAACCTGGAGCAAGTGGAGGAACATCATGAGGTGGCCAGGTTTTTTGAGCGGATGAGCCGCCTGCCTCTGGAGAAAGTGACGCCTATGGTGCCGCCGGGAGGCGCCGGAATCGGGATGCATGTGATTCCGGTCGAGAAGGCGATACCCACGGAGCAAAAATCGGTCAGCGTTGAACATATTTCCCATTGGGTACAGAAGTATAAGGGAAAATATGCGGTCGGCGCATGTTCCTGCCGCCGTTCCCGCCGAATTCAGGGAGAAGGCTGCGGACACCTGGAGGAGGATATGTGCATCGGTGTGGGGGATATGGCCGATTACCTTGTGGAAACCGGGAAGGGACGGTATATCGATGAAGCAGAGGTTATGGAGATTCTGCAGAGAGCGGAAGAGAATGGTTTGGTGCACCAGATTACAAACATCGATGGGGAAGACAAGATATTTGCCATCTGCAATTGCTGTGTCTGTTCCTGTTATGCACTGCGGACTTCCCAGCTTTTTAATACGCCGAATATGTCCCGTTCCGCTTATATTGCGAAGGTAAATACTGACAACTGCGTCGCGTGCGGACAGTGTGTGGAATATTGTCCTTCCGGCGCAGCAAAGCTGGGGCAGAAGCTTTGCACCAAAAACGGGCCGGTGACGTACCCTGTGCAGGAACTGCCGGATGCAGTAAAATGGGGGCCTGAGAAATGGAATGAGAATTACAGGGATGAGAATCAGATTAACTGTTATGATACCGGAACCGCACCGTGCAAGACAAATTGTCCGGCGCATATTGCGGTACAGGGATATCTCAACATGGCTTCCCAGGGAAGATACCTGGATGCATTAAAACTGATCAAGAAAGAGAACCCGTTCCCGGCAGTATGCGGCAGTATCTGTAACCGCCGCTGTGAGGATGCCTGTACACGAGGAGAGATCGATCAGGCAGTGGCAATCGATGAGGTAAAGAAATTTATTGCCATGCAGGAACTCAACGCAGACACCCGTTATATTCCACCGATGGTCAACCAGATCGGAAAACCGTATCCACAGAAGATTGCGGTTGTGGGTGCCGGTCCGGCAGGGATGAGCTGTGCATTTTTCCTGGCCCAAAAGGGGTATCCGGTAACTGTTTTCGAGAAGCACAGACAGCCGGGCGGAATGCTGACCCATGGGATTCCCGGTTTCAGGCTGGAGAAAGAAGTCGTAGACGCGGAGATCGCGGTACTGCGTGAGATGGGAGTCGAGTTCAAATGCGGAATAGAAGTGGGAAAAGACATCACATTGGATGAACTTCGCACACAGGGCTATCAGGCATTTTATCTGGCGATCGGATGCCAGGGCGGACGCAGGGCAGGCATTCCGGGTGAAGAGTATGAGGGCGTTCAGACGGGTGTGGATTTCCTGCATATGGTTAACACAGATGAAAACATACGGCTAACCGGGCGGACCATCGTGGTTGGCGGCGGTAATGTTGCAGTTGATGTGGCAAGAAGTGCGGTGCGCTCAGGTGCATCCGGGACTGCGATGTATTGTCTGGAGGATCAGAATTCAATGCCCGCTGCAGCAGACGAAGTGGCAGAGGCGCAGGAAGAAGGGATTACTGTGAATCACGGATGGGGACCAAAAGAGATTCTAGGTGAAAATGGCAGAGTAACCGGAGTTGTTTTCAAAAAATGTGTTGCTGTGACCGATGCAGAAGGCCGTTTTTGTCCTCGATACGATGAAGAAGACTGTATTACCGTGGAGTGCGACAATGTACTGCTGAGTATCGGGCAGAGCATTATCTGGGGCAGCCTGCTGGAAGGCTCCAGAGTTGAGCTGGGACGTGGAAACGGGGCGGTGGCGGATCCGCTGACATATCAGACCGGTGAACCGGATATTTTTGTCGGAGGAGATGTGTATACAGGACCGAAGTTTGCGATCGATGCCATTGCAGCCGGAAAAGAAGGTGCAGTCTCGATCCACCGTTTTGTACATGACGGGCAGAGCCTGACAATCGGAAGGAACAGACGGGAGTTTAAGGAACTGGATAAAAAAAATCTGGATATTCCGGATGGAAGCTATGACCGCGCCGGCCGTCAGGCACCGGGGCACAGTACCGGAGTTCATGCAGCGTCTACTTTCCGGGATACCCGCCTTTTATTTACGGAAGAACAGGTAAAAGCAGAGACTGCGCGGTGTCTGGGGTGCGGTGCAACAGTAGTGGATGAGAACCGGTGTATTGGTTGCGGCGTCTGTACAACAAAATGCGAATTCGACGCAATCCATTTGAGCAGAGAGATTCCTGAAGCAAGCAGGATGATGAAGAGTGAGGATAAGATGAAAGCAATCCTGCCGTATGCGGCAAAACGGCAGATTAAGATTATCCGCAGCAAAAAATAGTAAGGCTTCAAAAGACCTTGCCAACTATTTTTCATGCATCGCACGTAAGTGACTAAAGTACGGTCACTAAGTGCTCATAGCTACAAAAAATAACCGCAAAAAGGAAAGATGGGGATGAAATATGCATGAACTGGGGCTTGTCACACATGTGGTCCGTGCAATAGAAGAGATTGGAAAAGAAGAAAAACTGACAGAGGTTGCTTCTGTTACGCTCGAGATTGGAGAAGTAAGCGGTGTGATTCCGGACTATCTGACAGACTGCTGGAAGTATTTCCGGGTGAAGTCCGAACTTCTGAAAGCGGCAGAGCTCAAGATAGAGACAGTACCGGCAATCACAATCTGTGGGGACTGCCAGAAAACTTTTCCCACACTGGAGTATAAAAAACAGTGTCCGTATTGCGGAGGTGAAGCCACGTGGCTGGTGGCCGGAAATGAGTTTAATATAAAGGAGATTGCCGCCTGCTGAAGGCATTGAGAGGGAAGGAGAGTTATTTATGTTTGTATTTACAGAAAGTGTGCCGGTCATATTAGTCTGGCTTGTATGGATTGGAGTATTTATATCGCTGTTTGCGGCCAATGAGTTAAGCCGCCGTTTTAAATGGGTGGGGTTCGGATGTTTTGTGATTCTGCCGGTGGTGCTGACCGTTCTATGGCTGACCGCGCTGAAGGATACCTCTTATATGGACTGGTTTCATCTGGCAAAGGTATATTCTTCGACAGCGGGATGTATCGGGTTCTGGTGCATCCGCCATATTAAGAAGCTGCAGCACAATAAGATCGCGCTTTGTTTTCCACCGCTGATTCTGGCGATTAATATTCTGGAAGCGTGCTCCAGGGATTTTCAGGTAAGCCAGTATGTAACGCCTGTGGTTGAGTATATGAACAATCAGGTGCAGTATTACGTGGGCGGTTCATGGAATATCATGAACGGCATCGCAGGTATACTGAATATCATTACGATATCCGGATGGTTCGGCATTTGTATCCGCAGGAAGACGGCAAATGATAACAGCCGTGACATGCTCTGGCCGGATATGATGTGGTTCTGGATCGTGGCCTATGATTTATGGAACTTTGCCTATACATACAACTGCCTGCCTACCCATGCGTGGTACTGCGGATTTGCGCTTCTTCTGG
Organism: Clostridium sp. D5; assembly: GCF_000190355.1. Taxonomy (NCBI): domain Bacteria; kingdom Bacillati; phylum Bacillota; class Clostridia; order Eubacteriales; family Clostridiaceae; genus Clostridium; species Clostridium sp. D5. Next base: position 49,297 of record NZ_GL870815.1, read on the forward strand.
CCCCGACCGTATGCGCATTTACATTGGGAAAAGGCGCCTGGCTGCAGCATCGTGCCCATACGCTTGCACTGTGGTGTATGTTTGCCCAGACGTTCCCGGCGTTTCAGGATGCAAGTAAGTGGCTGGTCCATTCGGCATCCAGCAAGGCAATTGCAGATGCGGCAATCCAGGAGGGAATTCTGGCTTCTGACGGATTCACTGTATTAAAAGATGCCGGAATCTATCAGGTTGCCAGTGCAGCCCCTAATACGTCATTTTTGTTTGTCATGAGTCTGCTGGCACTGCTTGCCAATGCAGCGGTGTTTATTTATATGATATACCGGATTATGAAGACAAAGAAAAATCCGTATAAGGGAGAGCTGTATTCGGATTTGGAAAAATATAAAGAAGTAAAAGCACTGGCTGAGTAAAAACATTCTGCAGGTCGGAATGGAGGAATATCCACATTGTAATGAAATCTTTTGGCAGCTAACAGTAAGCACCTGGAGTAAGTTTATTCCAGGTGCTTTAAAATGTAGGTCTGCAGGTCTGTTTTTTTCTCTGAAATTATTATATAATGCTACCAGAGTGTTGTTTAAAATTATGCTGGCAGCAGAATGGAGGAAAACAGGAATGGAAAAACAATACGGCAATATACCGAAGCTGGGCTTTGGGCTGATGCGCCTTCCAATGAACGGCGGGGATGTGGATATTGATCAGACAAAGCAGATGGTGGATATGTTTCTGGAGGCGGGATTTACATATTTTGACACTGCCTATGGATATCTGGAGGGCAAGAGTGAAGCCGCGGTCAAAGAGGCGCTGGTAAACCGTTACCCGAGGGACCGGTTCCTTCTGGCAACTAAACTTCCTGCCTGGGATGGGGTGAAGGATGCAGAAGAGGCAAAAGCGATGTTTGAAACTTCCCTGGAAAGGACAGGGGCAGGATATTTTGACTTTTATCTGCTTCATAATCTTGGGGAACACAGAACACAGGCATTCGATGACTTTGGTATCTGGGAATTTCTTGCGGAGAAGAAAGCGCAGGGGCTGATCCGCAATCTGGGATTTTCTTTCCACGACAAAGCGGATCTGCTGGATGAGATCCTTACGGCTCATCCTGAAATGGATTTTGTACAGCTTCAGATTAATTACGCGGACTGGGACAATCCGACGATTGAATCAAGGCTGTGCTATGAAACAGCCAGAAAACACGGCAAAGAAATCATTATCATGGAACCGGTAAAAGGCGGCAATCTTGCAGTACTTCCAGAAAAGCTTGAAGATATTTTTAAGGCGGTCAATCCCGATGCATCGGTATCCTCATGGGCAATCCGCTATGCGGCGTCTCTGGAAGGTATCATTACAGTGCTGAGCGGGATGTCTGATATCAGTCAGATGAAAGATAACCTGTCTTATATGAAGGAATTCAAGCCTCTTTCAGAGGAAGAGCGGGAAGCCGTCCAAAAGGTACAGAAGGCGCTGAGTGAGATTCCTACAGTGCCGTGTACAGCCTGCGCGTACTGCATGAAAGGCTGCCCTGAGAACATTGCTATTTACGGAACATTTCAGGCGGTCAATATGCTGAATATCTATGGTAATATGGAAAGTGCCAGCGGTTCTTATACATGGAATACCGAGGGGCACGGCTGGAATAAAGCTTCTGCATGCATAGAATGCGGAAAATGCGAAGAAGTCTGTCCGCAGCATATTCATATCAGGGAAGAACTGAAAAAGGCTGCCGGGATATTTGAGGCATAATAAGAGGCCCATGAGGGATGGAAAGTGATTTACCAAATCACTTTCCAGGACAACTTAAGTCAGAAAGCATCAGGCTTTCTGGCTGCATGTTGTCCGTGCCCTCATGGACCTCTTATTTTGTGTTAGCACTTTTCCATAAGCGGAAAGCTCCCAATCCCCCTTCTTTTTTTCCGGCGTCACCCGGCCGAGGTGCAGTCCCGCTCCACGCTTCTGCCAGGCGTCCCCTTATCTACAGCAGCATCAAACCTGCTCACAATAAATTCCATAGCTTTCCAACCGGCATTCGGTGGTTTTCCCGTTTACTTTTACGGAAGTCTTTTGTTCCTGTGCTGAGTTATTGATCACGACAAGCATGCTGCTTTCCGGATAATACGCGCATTCCGTATGCAGGTTGTCTGTCACAAGTTCCGGCATAAGCGGTTCGCCTGTTCCATAAAGAAGGAGATTCATAAGCAGCCGTGTGTTCTCCGGGCAGAGCTCGTAGGATGCGAGATAGATGCCCCTGCCGGAACCAAACTCACAGGAGGTAACAGCGGGTATGCCATCCTCTTCCCTGAGGACAGATGCTTTGCCATCCGTCAGATATATCCCTTTTCGGGCATGTACATAACTTCCGGAAGGGAAGAGTCCCTTCGGAGCATTTGCGTTAAATGTCCATTTGCCGTGGCATACTCTGGCACCTGTATCTTCGTCAACGCCCAGGATATGTGACATGCGGAAGAAGGTGTCGTATCCATTCACTGCGGAAGGCTCGTTAACACCGATGAAGGTTCCCCCATTATAAACCCACTCGGTCAGCAGGCTCACGGTTTGCTCATCTTTCCAGCAGTCTCCGCCGCTCCATGCACTTTGGGCATAACCGGCATTGATTACAACGTCAATATCCTTTAATGCCCCGTTTTTTACATCCTCGAAGCTGAGGAATGAGACATCAAAAGGAAGTCCTGCGAGGCTTTCATTGATATGAATTAAATCATGCATATACGTTTCGTGGAAGTGTCCGGATAATGTCCAGGAGCGCAGGGCACCCCAGTAATGGAGCACTGCCACCCTCGGTTTTAACACGGCAGGTTTCCCATGGCTGTGAAGTTCTTTGAGCATGCGGAATTCATTCGCGGTATCGGCAATATACTCCACGAATTCCGGGCTGTTTTCAACCAGGTGCAGATAGCCGCCAAGCCCGATCCGTTCGATAGGTGCTCTTAGAATAGCACGCCTTACGGACTGCCAGTATTTCTGCGCTTCTCCTTTCGGATTTCCCCCCTCCAGAAAAGTAGGGGAACCGTCAATCCCCGTAGGAAACAGGTAAGGGTGCAGCCGGAGTTCGTGGGTCTCCACAGGGACGCCGCTGCAAAGACGCGCCTCATAGCCGCTGAAGACACATTTTATCATTCCGTCAAAGCCGAATTCTTCAAAACGCCCGTTGTAAGGTTCGATTCCTACCCAGCTGTCATCGTAGAAAACATAGGCCTTTTTGCCGTAGTCATGAACCATTGAAACCAGTTTTTTTCCGAAGTCGATCACAAAATCATTGATAAACTCCATCCAGTCTTTCTTGGCTTTGTCAGCGGGCATATGAGTAACGTGATATTTTCCCTGATTCACAAAATCTTCCGCGGTCAGGGCGTATCCATATGTCTCTGTAAACAGATCCAGTGCTTTCGGGCTAACGGTAAAATCGTAGGATGCCCAATCGGTAAACAGATGCCGGTTCCTTACGTCGCTGCCCCAGATCCAGACAAAGTTATAGAACATAGAAGTGAATCTGACAACAGTTGTTGACTGATGAGCTTCACACCAGTTTTTCATCCAGCCAAGCAGGTAATCCTGTGCCTCTTCGTAGCGCGGATCGATCTGCATTAAATGCTCTTTATCCCAGTGATTGGTGGTATGGTTATACATGGAGATTTCTTCCCAGATGCGGTAAGCCATAAAGGAAACCGTGTACTTGTGCCAGGGCGTAATTCTTTTCAACCGTACCTGTTGTTCATTGGCGGAGTATTCCCACTGTGTCCTTTGAACCTCCTGTCCGGTGGTTCTGTCATAGACCTGCCAGTATTTGAGGGCATCGGGAGTGTCATTTACTGTAAATTGTTCGTCAAAGAAATCTTCCATCAAGGAAATAGCCAGTGTATCACTCACCGCGGTTACAGGATGAGTGATCAGGAAAGTCTGCTGCAGTTTGTCCATGTTCTTTTTTGCCCAGTCATTATGGTCTCTGATTATGCAGATTGTGGAATAAATCCCGTAACCTGCATCCAGAATTTCATCGGAAAGCTCGGTTCCGTCGCTGTCACGGATCACATCCGCCCCCCATTTTTCCGCCATCTCAAGCGTTAATTTTTCATATCCGGATTCCCCGGGAAGAGTAAATCCCCCTTTTGTTGTACTCATATCTGGTCACCTCTCTATTTTTGAATTTTGTGTTTTATGTATGTAAATACATTATCCTTTAAATGTCGAATGGCTTCTAATCAACCAGATAAAAAAAGTGTGCAAAAACGACCAATTATGATAAAATAAAAATCAAACAGAATGCTGAAAGTCGGAAGCGGACAGTCTGACAGAATATATATTGCACCGGATTAATTTTAGAAAACCAGAAAAAAGGGAGAGTGGGGTATGGAAGGAAGAAGTATTTCAAAAGGAGAATATAAAATAACGGAATTCCGCAGCTATCATCTACCGGAATATTTTCCTGTACTGCTTTTGACAGGGGAACACTGGAAGATATCAGATATTCCGAGCGGGCGCCTGCATTTTCATAATTGCCTGGAAGTAGGAATCTGTCATTCCCAGTGCGGAAAAATAGAATTCTATGGTGAGTCCCTGTCATTTGAGGCAGGCGATGTGACATGTATTCCCAAAAACATTCCCCACACCACTTATTCTGATAAGGACAGAAAAAGCAAATGGTCTTATCTGTTTTTTGATCCCGGCAGACTATTTGGAAGCTGGATGCCCGGTTCCTGGGAAAACATAAATCTTTCACCGGACGAGGAAAAGGGGTACCAATATATATTAAAGAAAGAAGATTCCGAAGGAATATACAACCTGGCTATGCAGATCATTTCAGAAATGACAGAGAAAAAACCAGGCTACCAGCTGAGCACCAGAGGGCTGCTCCTGTCCCTATATATTGAACTGTACCGCATCCAGAATCTGAAAACGGTCCGGGTCAAATGCATATCAGAAGAAGAGAGCCCGTCTAATACACTGGTACTCACACCTGCACTTGATTATATTGAAGAAAATTACATGGAATCCTTTCCGACCGAGACACTCGCTGAATTATGCCACTGGAGTCCCACCCATTTCCGGAGAGTATTCTCCCAGATCATGGGGATGTCTCCATTAGAATACATAAATCAGGTACGGATTGCACAAGCATGCAACATGCTGTGTACCACTGAAGATTCCATCCTGAGTATCTCAGAAAACACAGGTTTTGGTTCCGTATCCAGCTTTAACCGCAACTTTTTGCAGACCTTAAAAATGTCCCCACGAGAATATCGAAGACAAATAGCCGACACCCTCCTATACTATAACGGGTGGATGCAGCCGGAGGCGTGAGATTTTTTGGGGGAGTGGGGGAACGGACGCTGTATGGGCGCGTGACAGGGCTCTTCTGGATGCGGATTTAGGGAATAACTGCCACTAATCAAAATGGAAGCCAGCATGATGAACACCGACGACATGCACGAGAATGCCGGATGCATTCTCGCTTAGTCGTCTTTTCCGCAGGGGTGGAGCCCCTGCGGAAAGTTCATATGCTGGCTTCCATTTTGATGAAGTGGCAGTAATTCCCTAAAGACGCATCCAGAAGAGCCCTGCCACGCGCCCATACAGCTGGTTCATCCAGTCGGAAAGAAAACCTTCCGCCTCGGAGGAGCGCTGGGCGGGAGCGGTGGATCTGTATTGGCTTCGAGGAAAGGATATTAAGGGGGGATACGAATCTGTAAATACTTTATGGATAGAATATCAAAGGGAGAGATAGATTGTTATCTGCTTCGTGGAATGACCACCAGGAGAAGTGATGGAACAGAACTGAATTGAGACCAGCATAGCAGCTAATATCACTATGTAATGGGGACTACTCGATCCAGTTTGCCAGTGCAATCCGCTGCCCCCGACAAAATCCCCCCATGAATTTAATATATCCGCCGGATGAACCCAGCCTGTCGGTGGAGGGAGGAAGGACGGTGCGGGGGAAACTTCCGGGAACCTTTTTTGCAGGCATAGAGAGCGCC
>NZ_GL870815.1:55314-86268 GCF_000190355.1 Clostridium sp. D5
TCAAAGGGAGAGATAGATTGTTATCTGCTTCGTGGAATGACCACCAGGAGAAGTGATGGAACAGAACTGAATTGAGACCAGCATAGCAGCTAATATCACTATGTAATGGGGACTACTCGATCCAGTTTGCCAGTGCAATCCGCTGCCCCCGACAAAATCCCCCCATGAATTTAATATATCCGCCGGATGAACCCAGCCTGTCGGTGGAGGGAGGAAGGACGGTGCGGGGGAAACTTCCGGGAACCTTTTTTGCAGGCATAGAGAGCGCCGTAGTCTCACTTGATAAAAACCACAGCGGATGGAAAGGCTAAACTCTGCTTCCGAAGCAGAGTTTAAGCCGGCCTGAGCCGTGCAATTCATCAGAATTGCGCGGTGAATGCCGGTGGTGCCTTTCCATCCGCTGTGGTTTTTATCTAGTGAGACTTGGCAAACGGACCGCCAGCAAAAAAGGTTCCCGGAAGTTTCCCCCGTACCGTCCTTCCTCCCTCCACCGACAGGCGTCCCTCTCCGAAATAAATTTCCATAAATTTTGAGACAATTCATTGTGTTACAACGTATATATTTTAATAAACCAGGACGAGTATGTGTTGGAACAGGAGGCAGGGATGGAAAAAAACGAGATTTTCAGGAAGTCTAATCTGGAGCGGATTTCTTCTCCGGAAAAAATGAATGACTATATCAAGGTAATAAATCCGAGTGTTATTTTGATGCTGCTGGCTTTGGGCTTACTGCTCATCGGCGGCTGTGTCTGGGGATTTCTGGGAAACATTCCCCAGACGGAGAGTCTAACGGGGGCTTTTTATTCCTCGGACGGGAGTGGGCCGTGCGACCGGGTGGCAGCGGTGGTTTCGGTGGAAACGGCGGCAAAGCTGGAAGCGGGCATGCAGGTGCAGGTGTCACCCGATGCGGTGGACAGGGATACATATGGGTATATGAAGGGAAAGATCGAATCTGTAGGACAATATCCAGCTGGAAAAGAAGAAGTTTTGGACTTGGTGCATAATGAGCAGCTGGCCGATTATCTTATGCCCGGGGATGTGGGAATGCTGGTAGTGATAGCCATGGACGAGGACAGCAGTTCGGCGAGCGGTATCCTGTGGTCCGGCGAAAAAGGGCAGGCTATTGAGGTGAAGGACGGAGCCACCTGTTCGGCACTGGCAATCACAAAGAATCAGAAGCCGATCGAACTGATTTTAGGAGACTAGGAGGGAAAAGCATGTCAAAACCAGTTAAAGTTCCGGTAGTTATGCAGATGGAAGCTCTGGAATGCGGTGCTGCTTCCCTTGCGATGATACTGGCTTACCACGGAAGATGGGTGCCTCTGGATAAGATGAGGCTGGCCTGCGGTGTTTCCAGAGATGGGACAAGCGTTAAGAGCCTGAAGGCGGCAGCGGCAGAGTACGGGCTCACGGCCAAAGCATACCGCTATGAAATCGATATGGTGAAGGACATTCACGTGCCTGCGATTATCCACTGGAATTTCAATCATTTTGTAGTATTATGCGGATTTAGTGTAAAAGGAGCGGTGATCAACGATCCAGCCCGGGGGCGTGTCACCGTGCCGATGAAAGAATTTGACCGGGCATTTACCGGTATCGTGGTTGCCTTTGAGAAGAATGAAAGTTTTGAGGCAGGCGGGGAAAAAAGAAGTATACTTGGTTTCGCAAAGAAAAGGCTGGCAGGGACTAAGTCGGCCATTATTTTTGTGTTTATCACGACGGTCCTTGTGACAGTAGTGGGGATTGTACAGCCGCTGTTTTCAAAAGTTTTTATGGACAGCATACTGGGCAAGGGGCAGTCGGACTGGCTGATGCCGTTTATCGGAATCATGGCTGCCGTTGTTCTGTTCAGTATCGTGGTGAATCTGCTGCAGGCAGTCTATATGCGGAAGATACAGGGAAAGTTTGCGATCGTGGCCAATTCAGAGTTTATGTGGCATGTACTCAGGCTTCCCATGAATTTCTTTTCTCAGAGAAATGCGGGGGATCTGGTGAACCGGCAGGGACTGAACCAGTCGATTACAAACACACTGGTTGGAGAGCTTGCACCCACCGGTCTGGATCTGATTACGCTGGTGCTGTATCTTGTTATTATGCTGCGGTACAGCGTGATTCTTACGGCAGTTGGACTGGTCACCGTTTTAATCAACCTTTTCTCGGCCGGATATATTTCCAATAAAGTGATGAATATCAGCCGTGTGGCTATGCGTGAACGCGGAAAAGTAGAAAGCACAACGACTTCCGGGATTGAGATGATCGAGACGATCAAGGCGGCGGGAGCGGAAAATGGATTTTTTGAACGCTGGTCCGGGTTTATCGCAAGGGAATCCGTGGAGAATAACCGGATTCTTAAGACATCCCTTTATATGAATACCATTCCCCAGTTTCTCTCCACACTGGCCAATGCATCCGTACTTCTGATTGGTGCGCTGCTGATTATACAGGGAGATTTTACAGTTGGTATGCTGATGGCATTTCAGGGATTTATCGCGCAGTTTATTTCTCCGGCGCTGGCCCTGACCAATGTGGGGACCACCATACAACAGATGAAGGCATCGATGGAGCGCGTGGAAGATGTCATGGATTATCCTCCGGATATTGATTACAGCAAAGAAGAGGATGAAGAGCTGACAGAGGCGAAGAAGCTCTCAGGGGATATCAGACTTAAAAATGTAACATTTGGCTACAGTACCAGATCAAAACCGCTGATCAGCGATTTCAGCATTCATATTAAGCCTGGTTCCAAAATTGCATTTGTTGGTGCTTCCGGGTGCGGAAAATCTACCATGACGAAGCTGATTTCCGGGCTGTATAAGCCATGGTCCGGCACCATTGAATTCGACGGGAAGCCGATGGATAAGACAAACCATATGGTATTTACCAGCTCTGTGGCGGTTGTGGATCAGGATATTATTATGTTTGAGGATTCGATCCGTAACAATATTAAGATGTGGGACGAATCCATAGAAGACTTTGAAATGATTATGGCGGCTAAAGATGCCAGTATGCATGAGGAGATTATGCTGAGGGACGGTTACGGCTGTAAACTCTCGGAAGGCGGAAAGAACTTCTCGGGCGGGCAGAGACAGCGACTGGAAATTGCGCGTGTACTTGCCCAGGATCCCAGTATCGTGATTCTGGATGAGGCCACCAGTGCGCTGGATGCAAAGACAGAATATGAAGTGATCAATGCCATCAAAGAGCGGGGGATTACCTGTATTATCGTGGCCCACCGTCTGTCTACGATACGGGACTGCGATGAAATTGTTGTTATGAATTACGGCGAGGTTGTGGAGCGGGGAACTCATGAAGAACTGATGAAGAATGAGGGACTCTATACACAGCTGATTACAACAGAATAGGGAGGGGCTATATGAGTTGGTTTGGTGAACAGCTGGAAGAAAGAAAAAAGAAAGACACGGAATTGTTCGAGAACGCCTTCCAGAACCTTTCCTCTGTTGTCATGCCTTCTGCGGGAAAGCAGAAGATGGAGGACGATATTGAGGCGTCGCAGAATGCGATCGAAGAAATTCTGAAATATATGCGTGTAAAAATTGTGGAAGTGCCCGGTGATGTCAAAGGGCTGAATGACCAGCTGGAATATATGCTGAGGCCTACAGGGATTATGAGGCGCCGTGTGGAGCTTTCTGATACCTGGTACAGAGATTCCATCAATCCTCTTTTGGCGGCAAAGAAGGACGGGACGGTAGTTGCACTATTACCCAGCCACACAAGCGGATATAGTTATTATGACAGGGAAAAACAGAAAAAGGTGCGGGTTACAAAAAGGACGGCAGAGGAATTTGACATAGATGCCTTTTGTTTTTACAGGCCTCTTCCATTGAAGAAACTTACAATCAAAGATCTCATCTTTTTCATGGCCAGAAGTTTAAGTATAGGGGATTACATATATCTGGCGGTATTGACTATGGCAGTCAGCCTGATTGGTCTTGTTACTCCCTATGCGACTCAGATGATATTTTCCAGTGTCATTCCCACGGGAGTCAGTTTTTATGTACTTCCGATGACGATCCTGCTAATTACATCACTTGTGGCAAGTAACCTGTTCAATATGTGTAATTCAATACTGGATACAAAGATCGAAAAAAAACTGAGCGTGTCTGTAAAGAGCGCGACTATGGCAAGAGTTCTTTTGCTGCCGGCAGGTTTTTTTAAAACATATTCCTCGGGTGAGCTTTCGAAGCGTCTGGAAAGCATGGAGAAGCTTTCCAAGATTCTGCAGGACACGATTATGAACACAGGGCTTACGGCAGTGTTCTCAATCGTCTATGTGATACAGATTATCGGGTATTCAAAACCGCTGGCAATTGCGGCCATTGTAATCCTGCTGGTGAATCTGCTGTATACACTGGTCAGCAGTATTCTGCAGCTCGGCTACTCACGGCGGAGACTGGGGGCAGAGGCAAAGTTAAACGGTATGGTATTTTCTCTGTTTTCGGGCATACAGAAGATCAAACTGTCCGGCTCGGAAAAGCGTATGTTTGGGCGCTGGGCAAAAAAATACAGGGAGAGTGCGGATCTGGAGTATAATCCGCCGCTGATTTTAAAAATAGCGCCGGTATTCAATGTTATTTTTACATTCGGAAATCTGTTGGTTTTATATTATGTTGCTGCGGTCAATCATGTGTCTGCGGCAGACTATGTTGCCTTTACAGCGTCTTATGGCATGGTGAGTACTGCGGTTATGGGGCTTGCCAGCATTACGAATGTGATATCGGATATTAAGCCGGTGATGGAAATGGTAGAGCCGATCCTGCACACCCTGCCGGAGATCGAGGAAAATAAGAAAGTGGTTACGAAGTTAAATGGTTCGATTGAGCTTAGCAACATCTCCTTCCAGTATTCACCGGATGGGCCTAAGATATTGGATAATCTCTCTCTGAAGATCCGCCCGAATCAATATGTGGCAATCGTAGGTAAAACGGGCTGCGGTAAATCCACACTGATGAGAATCCTGCTGGGCTTTGAAAAGCCGCAGACGGGCGCGGTCTACTATGATGGGAAGGATCTGAGCTCTCTGGATGTAAAGTCGGTGCGCAGGAATATCGGGGTGGTTATGCAGAACAGCTCCCTGTTTTCCGGAGATATTTATTCTAATATTGTAGTGTCTGCGCCGTGGCTCACCCTGGAAGAAGCCTGGGAAGCTGCGAGAATGGCGGGGATCGCGGGGGACATCGAGCGAATGCCAATGAATATGCACACGATTATATCTGAAGGAAGCGGAGGTATATCCGGCGGGCAGAAGCAAAGGCTGATGATTGCCAGGGCCATAGCGCCGAAACCTAAGATTATTATGTTTGATGAGGCGACGTCTGCACTGGATAACATTACCCAGAAGCAGGTGTCAGAATCTCTGAACAGCCTGCGCAGTACCAGGATTGTTATTGCCCACAGATTATCGACCATTAAGCAGTGTGACAGAATCATCTTCCTGGAAAACGGGAGGATTGCGGAAGACGGAACCTTTAAAGAACTGGTTGAAAAGGACGGGCTCTTTGCCCAGCTGGTAAAAAGACAGATGCTGTAAGCCGCAGCCAGAAGCCTCGTGGCGGCCGCAGTGATTGACTCTTGCGGCAGCCGCCAGGGACAGACAGGCCTCCACTTTGGCTCATTCCTCAGGGGAATAAAAAGATTTTCTTAAAAAATGAGACAATACGAAACAGCGGCCGTATATATAATTACAACAAACAAATAGCAACAAGCTATTTCATATCAAAGGAGGAAATAAGAATGTCAGAAGAAAAGAAAGCAGTAGAGTTAACAGAAATGGAACTGGAAAGTGTAGACGGTGGATCAGGTACTTACAACGGACACAGAATCACAACAGGAATTACTTCCGCAAAAGGATGTCCATGCTATGAGCCAGGTTCAAACTTCTATAACAGAAAAATTCTTGCTGTCGGCAGTACATGCGGGGCATGCAGACATATGATGACAGAAGACGGATGGCATTTATGTGATGCAAGAAACGATTAATTACTTAAGACCTGGATGTGCCAATGGAGACATTGGCACATCCGAATGTCGTTAAGGAGCAGACTATGATTGAACAATGGAAACGGAAAGATTATTCAAAAGACAGCAAAATCCGGGATACACTGCTAAAAGACCTGCTGGCTTACCGAAGGAAAATGCAAAGAGAGATTCCCGAGGAATATGAGGAGCAGATTGCAGCGGCAGGGATCAGCCAGGGAGAGCAGGCAGCTTTGGAAGAATGGGAAAAAGAGAAGAAGTCAAATGGATACAAATTCCAGTAAAAAAAGAGCAGAAACCGCAAACCGGAAATTCTGTTCTTTTTTTTTGCTAAAATACGGAGAAGGTATTTACGGGAGAGAAAGGAGATTCTGAATGGACAGGGGTTTTGATACGGAAACGGAATTGATTCATGTTTATGAAGAGTATTTTCCGAAGATTTATAATTATGTATATTATCAGATCAATAATCACGCTGTCGCAGATGACCTTGTGAGCAGCGTTTTTATGAAAGTAGTGGAGCATATAGGGACGTTCAATGAGCAGAAAGCAACTTTTTCAACCTGGATTTTTACCATTGCCAGACACGTAGTAATTGATTATTACAGAAAATTAAGGGCGGAATCCGATATTGACGATTATACAGATACCGTTCAGTGTTCTCTGTCATTTGAAGATGCCTACCGTGCTTATACAGAAGAAGAAAATGGTGATGTTGAGGCGCTGATGAGTATCCTGAATGAAAAAGAAAAGCCGATTATTTTTCTTCGGTATTTTGAAGGATACAGTTTTGAAGAAATTGCGTCGAAGCTGGATAAGAACAGCAGCACAATACGGACCACACACGAACGTGCATTGAAAAAGATGCTTACATATCTGCAGCAGCAGGGTATACGGTATGAGGACGTTATATAGAGGGGGATAGGGATGGCAGTGAAAAAGGTAGATGGAATGATTGGAATTACAGCTGACGGGCATCCGATTATATTACCTGACTATGTTTGCCCATATTTTGAAGCAGACGCTGACAGCACCTGTGATGTAAAAGAATGCTGGTACTGCCGCTATGCGGATTTCCGGAAATCTAATGAAATTATGCTGGAAAACAGTGTATGCCGCCATGTCCTGAATCAGGTAAAGACGAGAAAATAGAGAACAGAGGCAAGGAAAGGCGGTTTGATAAATATCCTGAAAAAAATGTCAAATATCCCGGATTCCCCAGGGGATGTTTTTTGATGGTAATGTAAAAGGAAACGTCCTGTAAGGGAAAAATTGTTAAAAGGGGAAAACAAAATGATTCAGATTGCAATTTGTGACGACAGCAGGGAAGACAGAAATGCCATAAAGTGCATTTTGGAGAGTTATTTTAAGAAAAGAAATGAAGAAATAAAGACGACCGAATACGAGGATGGCGTGATCCTCCTGGATGATTATGCGGATAAGTCCGTGCATTTTTTCGACATCATTTTTCTGGATGTATTTATGAAAAAGTCTCAGGGGATTGATGTTGCAAAAAAGCTGAGATTGTATGATAAAAAGGTAAGTATCGTACTGACGACCGGAACCGAGGAATTTGCCATGTCAGGATATGCGGTCCACGCATATGGATATCTGGTGAAACCGGTACAAAAAGAGGCGATGATCAGCCTGCTGGATGATTTTGTCCGGTATTTCCATTGCGACAGAAAGCAGACGCTTCTGATCAAAAACAGGAACGTCCGGGAGCGGATATCCTACGGCGAGATTATCTATATGGAAAGCATGAACCCATATGTCTATATCCACTTAAAAGATGGAAGTGAACACCGGATTCATGCAAAGCTGGGAGATGTGGAAAAGGAGGTGACGGGAAAAAGTTTTATCCGCTGTCATCAGAGCTTTATCATCAATTTGTCTGAAGTTCACAAGGCAGATAAAGTCTTTCACATGTCAGATGGGACTGAGATTCCCATCCGGAGATCAGAATTAAAAGAGCTGAAGGAAAAGTACTATCAGTATATCATACAGACGGGATTGTAGCAGAGGAGGAAGATATGGAAGCAGCAGTTCTTGTCTGGGGTCTGCTAATCAGTTTGTCCGCCTGTGCAGTACTGGTTATCTATATCATTTATAATTCCAGAAAGGAATATGAGAAAAAGGCAGAGGCCCAGCAGCATTATAACGAATTGAAAATTGCACAGATGCGTCTCAGACAGGGGGAAGAGTACTACAGAACTATGCGGGATAATCTGGAGCAGGCAAGTCTGATCAGGCATGACCTGTCGCATCATTTCCGCATGATTTCTGAATATTGCCGATGCGGACAGTATGAAAAAATTCTATCTTATCTCGATGATCTGAATTTCCAAAAGCTTACGGGAGCAGTGCAGAATTATTGTGAAAACCATACGGCAAATGTAATCGTTGGCTATTATGCCGGAAAAGCGGAGGAGAAACATATTGAATTTACCTGTCAGATTGACCTTCCGGAGGGGGTTCCGGGCAATACGATGGACCTCAGTGTTCTCCTGGGCAATGCCCTGGAAAATGCTCTGGAAGCCTGTGAGGCTGTGGAGGAGAGAAAATACATAGAGCTCAGAATGCGATATGAAAAAGATAAATTACTTCTTTGTATCAAAAACAGTTATAAGAATCCGCTGCAGATCAGGAATGGCGAACTGTTGTCGCATAAGCAGGAGGCAGGGCACGGGCTGGGCATAAAAAGCATACGAAGAGTTGTAAAAAAATACGATGGCTACTGTAATTATTATGGAGAAAGAGGGGAGTTTGTACTGCAGATTGTACTGCAGACAGGGGATGTAGATGCCGCACTGCATGTTTCCTGAGACAAATAAGCGGACAGTACGTATATATTCTTAGAATAAGTTGTATTAAATCACAACAAAGTACAACAAAGATCTCACAGGATTGTAGTTTTATCCTCATAATTTATAATGAAAATTACGGATAATACAATTCAATTTAACATCGCATAACAGATGGAAAAATAGTGGGGCTGGAGGGGATAACGTGCTTCAGATTGCGGTATGTGACGGCAGAGCGGAAGATCGGGATGTGATTTCCAGACTATTAAAACAATATTTCAATATATATCCATATGAGTACTGTATAACAGAATACTCCAGCGGAGAGATGCTGACAGCTGACTATAAAGAGGGAATAGACACCTTCAGCCTTATCTTTCTGGGAATGTGCCTGCCGGGAATGCCGGGGATGGAGACCGCCAGGAAAGTGCGGCAGATGGATAAGAAGGCTGCGATTGTATTTATGGCGGCAACACCCAAGTTTGCACTGGAAAGCTATGAGGTGCGGGCTTACGGATATTTGCTGAAGCCGGTGCAGGCAGAGAAAGCTCTGCTGCTGATAGAATCATTTTTACAGGAGCAGTGCGATTTTCTGAAGAAGGCACTTTTCTTCAAAGTTGGGAAACGCGGAATAAGGATCAGCCTGGAGGAAATTGAATCCATCGAGAGCAGAAGAAATCTTCTGATCATAAGTCTTGCAAACAAAGAGCAATACCGGGTGTATATGAAGATGGACCAGGTGGAGGAGAAGCTGGAGGGACATGGATTCCTGCGGTGTCATCAGAGTTTTATTGTGAACATGAATTATGTAAAGAGGGCAGATAAAGATTTTGTTATGGAATCCGGAGCGCAGATTCCGATCAGACAGAGGAACGCAAAGGCAATTCGGGATGCATATTTTGAATACATACTGGAAAAAGCAGAGCTGACGAGAATATGATCTGCTTATTCAAGAAAAACGGAGGTGGGGATATGGCAGAACTGAATTTACAGGCCACTCTAGAAAATTTGGATAAGGTATTGGATTTTGTGAATCAATATCTGGAGAAATATGAATGTCCGATGAAGGCTCAGATGCAGATCGATATTGCAATCGAGGAGATTTTTGTAAATATCGCGCACTATGCCTACCATCCGTCCACCGGGCCTGCAAGTATCTGCGTGGATGTGGAGGAAGATCCGCTGCAGGTATCGATCAGCTTTGCAGATAACGGGATACCCTATGACCCACTGAAAAAGGATGACCCTGACATTGGCTTATCGGCGGATGAACGGGAAATTGGGGGGCTGGGTATCTTTATGGTGAAAAAAAGCATGGATAATATTTCCTATCAGTACAAAGACGGAAGCAACATACTGACTATCAAAAAGAAATTTTAACCGCAGGTATGGGACGAATGCAGTCCCTTAGATACAGAATCATAATAAACGCAGAGCGAAATGAATCAGGAGGATGGATCTATGACAATCAATAAAACAGAAGAAGGATCAACATTGATATTAGCGCTGGAGGGCAGACTGGACACGACAACGGCACCGGAACTGGAAACAGAGATCAAAGAAAGCCTGGATGGTGTTGAAAAGCTGATACTGGATATGGAGGAATTGGTATATCTCTCCTCGGCAGGGCTGCGTGTTATTCTGGGCGCACAGAAGAAGATGAACAGGCAGGGAAGCATGGCAGTGAGATATGTCAACGATACGATAATGGAGGTTTTTGAGGTCACTGGTTTTACAGATATCCTGACGATTGAGTAAGGCAGGAAGAACGGTTAAGAGGTGCTGTATGCAATTGACGGAAGTATTTTTAGAGGCAATGCTGCAATGTGCAGAAGGGTTTTACATCATTGAAGAAGAAAGCAAAAGAATCTGCTATACTAACAGCTTTTTCTATGTGGATGAAGGCAGCGGGAGACTGGAAGGGAAACCGTGCTATCAGGCATTTGCGGGAAGGACCGGGCCCTGCAGATACTGTCCGGATCTGAAAAAGATAAGCAGCACTAATAATAACGTCTATATCTGGGATTATTATGATGCCAGAACGAAACACTGGTACAAAATCAAAAACTGCCTTGTGGAAGCAGATGGTATCTGGTACCGGGTTGGAAATATTAATATGATTGGGGATATGATGGGGCTTGGAAGTGAAGCCGTGAAGGAACTGGGAGAAATGAGGAAGCTGGCAAGGGAAAGCGGTGAGCTTCAGCAGATGCTGGAGTACGAGTCTTTTCACGACCGGCTTACAGGCCTTTACAACAGAAACCGGTATATCTGTGATCTGAAAGAACGGTTTCTGGATATCAATTGTGCGGGCACTCTGTTCCTGGATTTGAATAACCTGAAAGATGTCAATGACAAGTATTTTCACTCAGAGGGAGATAAGCTGCTCTGCAGGCTGGCTGATACCATATATACGGCAACAGGGGAAGCGGGCAGGTGCTACCGGGTCGGTGGAGATGAGTTTATTATTATCCTTCCGGACTGTACGAAGGAAGATCTGGAGTCTCTGAGGAAGCGGATTCAGGAAAAACTGAGACAACAGGAATCGGGAAATGATATCCCCTGCAGTGTGGCGATCGGCAGTGCATGGAGTACTTCTGCAGAGAATCTGGAATCGCTGGTATCGGAGGCGGACGTACGGATGTATGAAAATAAGAAGCTGATGAAGGACACCGACGGCATATCTAAATAGGAAGGCAGGGCATCTGAAACCAGGATGCCTTTTCTATTTCTGCAGGAAAATAAACAGGATTTCCCCAAAAGGTAAAAACCTGATTCTGAAGGCAGTATAACAGACCGGGGTGAACAGCAGATTTGCTGAGAATACGAGGGATAAAAAATGGCTGAAAAGAGAAAGAAGCAATGGATAGCGTGGATATTGCTGGCAGCAATGACAATACTGCCTGCCGGATGTTCTTCCCAAAATGAAGAAACAAAAGAGAAAGAACCGCTGGTGCAGATCAGGGAGACAGTGAGAATTGGCTGCCTGGAGAGTGAGGAATACTATTTCTATACAGAGCAGCTGGATTCGGCGGCAGATACGCTGGCGAAAGAGGGCTGGCTGAAAGGTTATTCTGGAGACGGGGAGGATACAGAGGCGGTGTGGTCGGACATCTGCAGTGCAGACAGCAAAGAAGGAATGGAGTTTGTGGACAGCGCCGTTTATGATATAACCCGGATGAGCGAAGCAGATCAGGCGGCTTTGCTGGAACGGCGGGATCTGGATTTGCTTCTTGTCTTTGGGACGGCGGCGGGAGAGTGGATCACAAAAAACAGTGATGCGATCTCGTACGATTATATGGTTTTCGGATCGGCCGACCCAGTTACGGCTGGTATCGCCCCCGGAGAAACAGAGCGGCTTAACAGTCACGCGTTTGTACATATCGATTCGAAAAGAACCGGGCGCCAGATTGATATGGCATACAGGCTGTTTCATTTTCAGGATATCGGCGTTGTCTATGAGGACAGTGCGGCCGCCTACAGTTATTCCGGCATACGGCAGCTGGAGGAGAGAAGCAAGGAGTATGGGTTTCGCATCCATACGCTTCATGTCAGTGAACCTGAAGATGAAACGGACTATCAGAGATATTACGGGGAACTGAAGGCGGCTTACGCAGAACTGATTCCTGATATCGATGTACTTTACATTACAACCGGCAAGATCGAAGATGAAAAACTGCCGTGGCTACTGGAAGACGTACATAAGGCCGGGGGCATAACCGTGGCAGAAACTCAGGAGAGCCAGGTAAAATACGGGGCCCTGGTGCATATTACAATGTCGGATCCGGTGGAAGAGGGCGTCTTTGCCGGAAAAACCATCATGGATTATGCGGCGGGAACTCCCATCGGTAAGCTGAATCAGGTATACGAGATAACGCCTAAGATTGTATTTAACTATGACACTGCAAAATTACTAAATGCAGAAATCCCGATGAGCACGTATCTGATAGCCGATGCCATATATCCGGGAGATCTGGGGGAGGCCGGTCAATGATAAACCGTAAAAACAGGCTGTATTATTTCACGCTGGTACTTCTATTTTTTGTCTCCGTTTTATCGGTAACTTTTGGAATATTAATGTACCGCACGAATCTTCTGGATACCTATGAAAATCTGATGCGTGCCAACGTAACAGACACGATACAGAAGGTGCACTACGGGGTGTCTTTTGGCAAAACAGTGGAAAATTATTATGGGGTGCAGGAACTTCTTGAGGAAACGGTAGAAAATGCAGATTATATTGAAAACTTATATGTAACAGAAGAGAAGGCGGGGCTGCTCTATTCAACCAGTGACGGCGTACTGCCTGAAAAGATAGAATACCTGGATAATGATGAACAGAAGGTAAGCCAAAATAAACTGTATACGGCATTTTCCCTGACAGGGGATTCCAAGCTGATCGCCGAGACCGGCATGGAAACCATCAATCAAAAACTGGCGGGCTTTTCAGCCAAGCTTGGATTCGTCACGGTTCTGGGACTGCTGGCGGCTGCAGGAATCATTACAGCTGTATGGTTTTCTGTGGGGCGCAGGGGGAAAAACGGAGGACTGGCTTTATCGGCTGTAGTCGTGGTATGGATTATTCTGCTGGGAATCTATGTGGGGAATTCCTGCTGGAAAGAATACCGGATGAGCCATGATATGCTGGCAGAAGGCGTGGAGAAATCCGCGATGGCGGATATCCATAAGCTGGAAAAGGAAGGGATTCCTTATGAAGAGCTGGTGGACGTGGAGGGATATTTAAGCCTCTATTCGGAGCATATACCGGAGTTCAAGGAGGTGCATTTCGAGGACGGGCATCTGCGGTACACCATTTCTTCAAAATATATGCGGACCATATTTATTCAGTATCTGCTGAATACAATTCTGCTGTCTGTCATTTCGATTCTGATTGTGACAGAGTATCAGCTCCTTCTGGGGGCAAGAAAGGAAGGGCGGGACCGGGCGGCCCCGGAATGGAGCCATGGGATGGTACGGCTGGCGGTCTTTTTGCTCTATGCCTGTATCAGTATTGGAAAAGCGGTCAATGCAACGGTATCAAACCAGCTGGCTCTTGAACTGTCACAAAAGAGCGCTGATATGTTGACGAGTATCCCTGCCACAACTGCTATGGCAGGTTCCCTGATCGGGATCCTTTTATCCCGGCGGATGTCTGTCCGGTCGGGAAATATGCGCCGGTATCTGATGGCTGTCGCGGCAGCCGCTGCCGGGGGACTGCTTGTATGTGGCATATCAGGAAATCTTTACCTGTTTTCCGCAGCCAGAGCGATTCTTGGATTCTGTGAAGGGCTGCTTTTAATTGGGGTTAAGAATTACGCATTCAGTTTCCAGAAGACGGAGGAGCGGACAAAGGCGCTGTCCTATGTCAGCGGAGGCGGTTTCGGCGGAATCTGTCTGGGATCGGTTATGGGCGGTATGCTCTGTGACCATTTAGACTATCAGTACGTGTTTTTGATTGCGGCAGTGATTTTACTTGTCGTATTCCCTATATTGAAAAAAATTGATTTCCAGCTGGAGGCTGAGAGGAAAACATCTTCGGCCGGAATGACAGCGGTATTAAAAAATCCACTGGCACTGCGCTATCTGGTCTGTCTGGTGCTTCCAGTGTATGCGGGAGCGGTTTTTCTGGATTATGTGCTTCCTCTGGTGGGGAGCGGCTATGGATTTACCCATACCGTCGTATCGGCGCTGATCCTTTTTAACTGTCTGCTGGCAGGCTATGCTTCACCGGCCATGACCAGAACCGCATTAAAGCTGATGTCACCTGTGAAAGGCACCATCTGCTACTGTGCCCTGTACGGCGGAATGATATTTTTATATGCAGTTACGGGGAGTCCCGTGCTTCTCGCGATAGTGGCACTGGCGCTGGGGCTGTGCGACAGTTTCGGTCTGGTCCTGATATCAGAGGGATTTGTTCTGACGAAGGGCAGCAGAACCTATCAGGACTCCGAGGCTAATATCCTTTTTACAATGACGAGCCGAGCCGGACAGCTGATTGCACCCGGATGTATCGCCTGGTTTGGAGGATGCGGAGTTCTTGCGGGGATGACGGCGGTCGGCCTGGGTATATACGGAATAACAGAACCATTGGTAAAAAAATTGGGAGCGAAGAAAAATGAAAATAATTGATGCAAAGAAAGAGTACAGCGGACAACTGAAAGAATTATTTGAGACATCGTTTGGAAAAAACTATATGTCCCGGGGAAGAATCGAAAGATACATAGCGGGCGGAACACCTTTTAAGATGGCAGTAGAAGGAGAAGCGCTTATGGGCGCCATTCTTTTCATACCGGCCACGGCCGCGGAGATTGAGGAACACATAAAGATGGATCGGGAAACAATCCTTGGTATGTGCGGAGGGAAACCGGCATTGATCTGCAAGTGCGCCTGTACGTATGCAAGGTATCAGGGGGAAGGAATTGCAAAAAAAATTCTGGAAGAATGTATGAAAGAAGTAGAAAAACAGGGATATGGCGCTGTATTTACGACATTGTGGGAGTATAACGGGGGAGTACCCGCCGAGAAAATGTTTGTGGATCTCCGGTTTCAGCGGGGCGTAAAATTGAACATGCCGTGGTATGAGGATGAGAATTATATATGCAGCGAGTGCGGCGGACGCTGCCGCTGCAATGGGATCGTATACTATAAAATTATCTAGTACATCGTAAAATAGGATCTGTTAAACAGACGGTTAATTATGAAACGATGTACCAGTCAATACAGAAAGGGGCTCGCTATGAAAAAAAAAGGGATGTTGGCAAAGTTTGCAGCACTATTTACGACGATCATTATCCTGGCAGTTGTCATGAATTATTTTTGTGCCACACTGCTCAGTAAAAATTATGTGCTGGAGGAGAAGCAGAATTATATTAAAAGCATACTGGATCTGGCGGCCCACACCATGGAGGAAGCGGGAGAAGATACTCTGCTGTGGGCAGAATACTGCGAGGAAAATGCCAAAGAACTGGATATACGTTATGACGAGGACAACTCCGGCGATTCGGGGTATCAGACAGAAAACTCCCTTGCACAGAATTTTTCAAAGATGAGTGCTGTGCAGCAAAAGCAGCAGATGGAGCGGATAACCGAAAAATGGATCCAATACTATGATTACGTGCTGGATAATTATGGTTTAAAATATATGTATTTTGTCCGTGTCAGCTCAGAAAATGATATCGTGTACATTGCAGACGGCAAGCCCCGGGACGGGGAACGTGACGGAATTATGTACCGATATTCCGGGGATGTGGATCACTATGACGAACCGCTTTCCAAGTCAAACCCAGTGATATGGAAACTCTGGAACAGCGGGGATAAGGCGGATATCGAGTGCGAGCTGAGCAATACGGAATACGGACGTACATACCGCCTCTGGTGCCCGGTCGTGATCAATGGTGAAGTTGCAGGACTTCTGGGAGCCAATATTGATGTATCCCAGGTCGATGCTGAGATCAGGGAGTCCACGCTCCCGACGGCGCTCTGGTCCTGTCTGTTTTTTGCGGCGCTGCTCACGGTAATCCTGGTCTTTTTGAGAAAGACGATTGTATTAAAAATTGTCAATCTGGATCAGGATGTCATGCAATACAGCAGGACAAAGAATCCCGAGGTCGCCGCGAAGATAGCGCAGACCAGATACGCGCAGGATGAGATCGGCAGCCTGGCCGTCAATTTTTCGGATATGATTCTGTCTCTGGAAAATTATATGACAGAGCTGAATGCCGTTACAGCAGAAAAGCAGCGGATCGGGGCGGAACTGGATGTGGCAAAAAATATACAGGCATCCATGCTGCCGTGCATCTTTCCTGCCTTTCCGGGGCGGGAAGAGTTTGACATTTATGCGACCATGGAACCGGCCAAAGAGGTGGGCGGCGATTTCTATGATTTCTTCCTGGTAGATGAAGACCACCTTGCCATGGTGATCGCTGATGTATCAGGGAAGGGAGTGCCTGCAGCTCTGTTTATGGTCATTGCGAAAACCCTGCTGAAGAACTGCACACAGACCGGTCTCTCTCCGCATGAGGTTCTGGAGAAGGTGAATGAGCAGCTCTGTGAAAACAATGATGCGGAGATGTTTGTGACGGTCTGGCTTGGAATTCTGGAGATTTCTACCGGAAAACTTACCTGTGCAAACGCCGGCCATGAGTATCCGGTATTAAGAAGGGGCGGCGCGGATTTTGAACTGATAAAAGACCGGCACGGATTTGTACTGGCGGGCATGGAAGGCTCAAGATATAAGGAATATGAAATTATCCTTGAAAAGGGCGATCAGTTATATGTATACACGGACGGCGTGCCGGAGGCGACAAATGCTGATGATGAGCTGTACGGAGCAGACCGCATGGTGGAGGCACTGAACCAGGATGCCGGCAGCACCCCGGGCGAAACGCTCACGCGTGTAAAACAGGACATCGATCAATTTGTAGGCGAAGCTCCCCAGTTCGATGATATCACGATGCTTGCTATTGAGATTCGGTAAAGGGAAACTGAAGTATAGTATACCCAAAGGGCAGACTGCAGCTCATGCCCTTGTCCTTGCGGCCGGGTCTGCAATAAAGCTGCAGAATAATGTATACCCAAAGGGCACCCCGTAACTCATGCCCTGCGGGCGGGTCTGCGGCTAAGCCGCAGAATAATGTATGATATATCTAAATTTCGTGCTATAATATTGCCATATTAAAGGAGGTAGATTATTATGCCTGTAAATTTCCGTCCTTGCTGTAATAAGATAATTAAATCACAAAGACATCAAAAGGCACTGGAATATGCTTTGGAGCAGATTCGTGCATCGTCAATAGCACCATATGTTAATGCAGTGTATCTATATGGGAGCTGTGCGAGAGGCCGGGAAACCTGGAACAGCGATGTGGATTTGCTGCTTGAGTTGGATGAAGAAAAGTATAATCAATCAGAACTTAAAATAGAACTGCGTATATTGAAGGCTGAAGTGATGACAGATGATGTAAAAGATCCGGAAACAGACCTTAAAATTGTGGTAGGAAAAGAATGGAAAGTCAACACTATGCCTTTTTATGAAAATATCAGGAAGGAAGGGATTTTAATATGGCCTTAGAAAATTATTTTGATTTTGCTGAAAATGATTATAAATATTTTATTGAGTCATATGAAAATGGGACTATAGCCAACATGATGGGGGTAATCGCACAAGGGATCTGCGAAAAATATATGAAACATCTGATTTGTGAATACTACCACCCAGAGAATATTTCTGAGAATGAAGAGCGAAATATAACTTTGAGAACACATAGTCTGAATCGGCTGATGAAATATTTAAAGAACCATATGGAAATAGAATTTTCAAAAGAAGCCAAAGCAGAGATGAGAATTATCGATGGATTTTATTTTTCAGCAAGATATCCAGGTGAAGACAGCATAGAATTAGATGCTGAGGATATCGAGCATTGTGCCGCAGCTGTAAAAAAATGCCGTGAGGAGATCCTGCAAATACAGAAAGGATTTGAAGGATAAAGAGCTAAAGCGAAAATCCAACCCCATAGGCAGCTCCCGTACAGACGCCGAACCGGGCCCCCGTCTCCCCAAACACCTGGCAGGCGGCCTCCCCCAAAAAAACACACAATGAGCCACTATTAGGTCACACATGGAAGTTGTGGCTTTTTTGTATTCTGATAAAATTGGTCACAACAATAGATCATGAATGGAGGAAGCAAAATGACAAAATCAAAGTTCAAGAAGAGTGATAGAATTCAAAAATTATGGGAGAGAAGTACCGGTTTATCAAAGAGTGGAAAGAGAAATGTATATGTAGATAATGCAGAATTTCTTGTTTACCACTGGTCCGGCCACAGCGCTGGATTTTCGCCGGCAACAGGGGAACTGGCCCTTTCGGATGACGAGAGAATCAACCTGGGCGACCACAACTGCCGCGTAGATGTGGGAACCAGCTTTCCGTATCTGGACGAGATGCCATCCAGAGTAAAGGGCTTTGAGTATTCAGCCACAAATTGGGCCCGTGACTATGCATTCTTCCTGGATCACAGTCCTGCTGAAGTCTATCCGAATGAGACGATTGTGGGAGAATTCCACTGGCAGCTGGACGAAGCAAGGAATTTTGTGTATCCGGATGAAGTAGTTGAGCTGGGTTTTGACCTGCGCCAGATGGGGGCAGGGGGAACCAGCCTTGCGCATACCTGCCCGGATCTGAGCATTGGTCTGGGGAAGGGCTGGGTTGGCTTACTGAAGGATGTGACGGAGAGTAAAGAAAAATGGCAGCGGTATGGAAATAAAAAGAGATCGGCCTATCTGGAAGCCCAGGAACAGGTCGTAAAGGCAATTATACGCTACACTATGCGGCATTCTGACAGGGCAATGGAACTTGCCAAAGCGGAGAACGACCCGGAGCAGAAGGCGCGCTACCAGAAAATCGCAGCCAATATGGAACAGCTGGCAAAAGGAGCCCCTGAAAGCTTTGAGCAGGCCGTGCAGTGGATTCAGTTATTCCAGGTAGTAGAGAGAATTAACGGACATGGAAACGGATATGGAAGACTTGACCAGCTTCTGATAGATTTCTATAAAAAGGATCTGGGGAATGGTATTATAACAAGAGAACTGGCCAGGGATATCCTGGCGGAACTGTATCTCAAATATGGCGGGAATTACTTCTCATTCGGCGGAAGAGACAGGGACGGCAGAGATGCCACCAACGAAATCAGCTGGATCGGTCTTGAGGCCTATGATATGATAGGCGGCTATAATCATCTGGGTGTGATGTGGCATGAAGATATGGATCAGGAGTATTACAGCTATGCATGTGATGTGGTGACACGTCATGGCTGCGGTGTCCCTACACTGGTGAACTATGATGTCATGCGTGATTCCGAACTGTACAGCGGCTACAGTGAGGAGGACGCATGGAACGTGTCCTACAGCGGCTGTCAGTGGTACTGTGCGGCAGGGGCTGAGTACAGCGACCACGATCTGAATTCCTTTGTTCTGCCCGCGCCGATGCAGAGGGCCATGAAGATGGCAGAAGAGCAGAATACAGAAACTTTTGAGGAATTCTGGGATCTGTACACCCGGGAAGTGGAGCGCACAGCGGAGGCATTTACAGAGTTCAAAAACAGGGTCTATAAATGGCAGGATCGGGTATGGCCAGAAATGGTTACGACTCTCTGCATGAAAGATACCATTCAGAAAGGGCTGGATGTCACGGCAATCGGAGGACCCCACAATGCATTTACATCGGTCAACGTTCTTGGAGTTCCGAATGTAGTAGATTCTTTATATGCCATGAAGAAGATCATATTTGAGGAAAAGAAATATACCATGGCGCAGCTCAATGATGCCATCCAGAATAACTGGAAAGACCATGAAGTGATGCGTCAGATCATGCTGAATCAGGAAAAATTCGGAAATGATCAGGACGGTGTAGATGAAATGTATGTAAGGGTAGCGGAAAATATACACGATACACTGGAAGGACAGCGCAACCTGAAGGGTTTCCATTTCCGGGCATCCTTATTTCAGTATATGGGTCATACCTACGCAGGTCGCATACTGGGCGCAACGCCGGACGGCAGATTCGCAGAGGAACCGATTGCACACGGCTGCAATCCGATGCATGGCAGAAATCACGAAGGAATCACTGCCACGGCAAAATCGCTGCTGAAAGTACCTTTCAGGGAATACCAGGGTGGCTCACTTCAGATCGAGCTGCAGCCGAAGTTCTTTGATGGGAAAGAGAATAAAGGGGCATATATCGAAAACTTCTCGAAAGCATATATGAAGAAGGGCGGGATCCAGATCAACTTTAATGTGATCGATCTGGAAAAATTAAAGAAGGCAGTGGATGATATTGAAAATCCGGAATATGCTGATATCGTCGTAAAGGTTACCGGATACAGCGCTCATTTTGTAGTCATGGATCATGAGTTCAGAAAAGAATTTGTAAACAGAGTAAATTATACAAGTGTCTAGCGGGGATGAAATATGGAAAAGGGTTTGGTTTTTGACATTCACAGAGGAACGACACACGATGGACCAGGTATGCGTACCACTGTATTTTTAAAGGGATGCCCCCTGCACTGCAGATGGTGCCAGAACCCTGAAAGTATGAATCCTGACAGAGAACTGGAGTGGGATGCAAAGAAATGTATTGGCTGCATGAGCTGTATCACACATTGCCAGGCCAAAGCACTCTCACCGGGGGAAGACGGGATCCGCATAAACAGAAAAATCTGCAGAGATTGTTTCACATGTGCTGATCAGTGCCCCTCAAAAGCGATGAGTGTGGTGGGCAGATACTGGGACACATCCGGTCTTGTAAAGGAAGCATGTAAAGACAGTATGTTTTTTGATGACTTTTCGGGAGGAGTGACGGTATCCGGTGGGGAACCAGTACTACAGCACAAGTTTCTGTACGAATTTTTGGAGGCGCTGAAGATGCAGGGCGTGGATACCGCTTTGGATACGTCTGGTTTTGGGAAAAGAGAGATATATGAAAAAATATATCCCTATGTGGATACATTTCTTTATGATATCAAATTTATGGATGAGAAATTACATCAGGAGTATACCGGGGTGAGCAATAAAATAATACTGGACAATCTGAGATTCGTAGCTGATAAAATCAGAAAACAGAAAGATACCAGGTTATGGATCAGGACTCCTTTGATACCGGGCGCAACGGCGGTGAAAGAAAATATTGAGGAGATCGGTTGGTTTATTCAAAAAGAACTGGCCGATGTGATTGAGCGGTGGGAATTATGCGCTTTCAATAACGTGTGTAAAGAGAAATATGTAAAGATCGGACAGGACTGGGAGTATGGGCACTGCCGGCTAATGGAGGAGAAGGAAGTGCGTGAGCTGGCAGCGGCTGCGGAAAAATATGCAAAGGGGAACGTTGTAGTGTCCGGGCTCATGGGGGACGCCTCTTGAACCGGAGTTGGAGGAGACTGCATCAGCAGTCTCCGATGGAAAAGAGAACGATGGTCATGTAGTCTTTGGGATTTGGAAGCTCCAGTGTAAGGCGGAGACTGCGTTTTGCCTCGAGGTGTTTCTGGCGCAGTTCGCGCTGGAGAGTGTACTGATGGTTCAACAGTTCTTTGCGGCCATCAGGGGACAGGAGATGTACCGGGCCGGTGCTGTTATTGACGAGATTCAGAAATTGATTCATATTCACGATATTTAGCTTTATCACACTATAACCTCCATTCACATAAGAACGGCCTCCATACCGGGGGTCATTTTTTATTGTTTCTGTTGCCGGGGTATCTTTGTTAATGTCATTATAGTGCAATATTCTTTCGTAAAATATATTATTACTGCCTAATTATATCATTATCCTGCCATTTCCGGCGATATTGGAGCGGCGTAAATCCGGTGTATTCCCGGAATGTCTTTCCAAAATAGCTGCTGCTGCCCAGTCCGCATGCCTGCCCGATGTGTGTGATGGGAACCTGGCTGTCCGAGAGCATCTGGCAGGCTGTCCGGATACGGTAGCTTTTCAGATATTCTACGGGCGTTTCGTGGAGGCAGTCGTGAAAGATCCGGTAGCATTCCCGCGTGCTGACAAATGATGCTGAGGCAATATCGGAAACCGAGATCTTATCTGCATAATGTTCATGAATATATGCCATCATCAGCTTTATCTTGTCATTGGCTTTGTCGTAATGCCCCTGTGTTTCTATAAGCGGCTCCGCAAGGGCGAACAGGCCATACCAGATTTCTGATAATACGGATTGAAGTTTTATTTCATAGGCAAAGTCTTCGTCGGATAACCGGAAAGAATCATGCAGAAGTTTCAGCAGATTGGTCTGTCCGGGGGTATCTGGAAATAAAGCGATGAGCTCTATCTGCGGTGCCAGGATCAGGGGAGCGATGTATTTCTGCTCAATCCGGCTGCCCTGCCTTCCGCTGATGAATGAGGTATCAAAAATATGCAGGATCTGAGTTGTGTTTTTTATACCCTCCTGAGGTCTCGTCATGTGCAGGACGTTGGAGTTAACCATTCCGCCCGTACCGGCAGGAAATACGAAATGTCCCTTTGGCGTGTCATACTCCAGGACGCCGCTTTCCATATAGAACAGTTCCACTTCTTTGTGCCAGTGCCACGGGACAAATCCACCCATATAATGGTCCAGTTCATTGCAGGATGCGATATATGGAAAATCAGGGGAGAAGCCTGGCAGCATTTCTTCCTTACTTCCGCTGCGGTATGTCATACAGTGTACATTTTTCATAAAGTGAACCTCCTTTAAAGATTCGTGATCAGGCTGCAAAGAGGGGCCATCTGAGGAGATTACAATGTTATACAGAATTTCGCTCTATCAGCTGAGTGGCAATTTCGATTTTTACCGGCCGGGTGCCCTTTTCATTCAGCAGGGTAATCAGCCGCCGGGCGGCCATTTCCCCCATATACTGTTTGGGGACATGCACAGTCGTGAGGGATGGTTCCACAATTCTGCTTAAAGGAATGTTGTCAAATCCCACGACTGCGATATCGCCGGGAACCGCGTATCCGTATTCTTTTAACGCTTTCATGGCGCCGACTGCGATCAGATCGTTATCTGCAAAATAACATGGCGCCAGCTCTTCTTTGCTTTCCAGAATTTCTTTCATATCCGCATAGGCGCCGTCGATGGAGGGGGTCAGCAAGTGTACGACGCTTTTGGAGGAGGACATTCCATAAGAACGGACAGCCTTGAAAAACCCGGAATTTCTCTCTGCAAAGTTGCCGATCGGATAAGAGGAACGCAGATATCCGGGCTGTTTTTTAGTCTTTTGGATCAGGTGGCTGGCTGCCAGGTAAGCACCCTGCACATTATTGATCAGGACATAATCGCAGTCCACTGTCTCAAAATAAGTGTCCAGTAAGACAAGGGGGATCGGCAGATTCTTAAAAATCTTCAGGTCTTCAGGTGTCATCTCAGTGCCAAGCAGTACAATTCCGATACAGTCAGAATACTGGATTTCTTCCAGCTGTTCATCCACATCATCTTCATCTCCATAGATATAACTTATTTTTACTTTATAGCCTTCCTCCTTACAGCCTTGGACGATGCCATCGGATAATTCAGAGAAGAAGGGGGTGTCAGCAACGACGGCACCGTGTTTTTTATAGAGCACAAAATAAATATTGCCGCTTACATTTTGTTTGCCGGCAATCCGTGAAAAATCGTAGCCATACTGCTGGGCGGCATCCAGCACCATTTTCCTGGTCTGGGTGCTGACACCGGGTTTGTTGTTCAAAGCCATGGAGACGGCTGCCGCCGACAAATTCAATTTTTTTGAAAGTTCTTTTGCCGTAATGGTCATATCAATATCCTTTCTGATAAATATACCCCTCTGCCTGTACGCTTGAAGTATGTCCGCAGTAAACCGCGTAATGTATGTTTTTATTATGTACTGTCTTCTGAATTATTTCAATAATTAAGTTATAAATTAAGTGAATAAAACTTAATAAACGAATGAAATTAAGCTGGATCAATAATATACTTCAATTATCAAAAGCAGATTAAGCTGATAAAAAGAATAGCATTCACATTGAAATCGAGGAGGAATGGATATGAAAAAAATTAAGCTGGGTTTTGCACCGACAAGAAGAAGCATTTTCAGCGCACCGGATGCAGTTAAGTTCCGGGGGCTTACCGCAGAGCGTTTGAATGATCTGGGCGTGGACTTTGCAGATATTACAGATATCAATGAGGAAGGGCTTCTGTATGACGACAATGATGTGGAGAAGATTGCTGCAAAGTTCCTGGCAGAGGGGGTAGACGGACTAATGCTACCGCACTGCAATTTCGGTACGGAATATGTCTGTGCAAGGCTGGCAAAGAAACTGAATGTACCGGTTCTTCTCTGGGGACCGCTGGACGAGCGCCCGGAACCGGACGGAACAAGGCTGAGAGATACGCAGTGCGGACTCTTTGCCACAGGAAAAGTACTGAGGAGATTTCAGATTCCTTTTACATATCTGACCAACTGCAGATTAAGCGATCCAGTATTTGAGAGGGGAATCAGAGACTTTCTGGCTGTCTGCAATGTGGTAAAAACGTTCCGCAATATCAGAATCCTTCAGATTTCCACAAGACCCTTCGATTTCTGGACAACGATGTGCAATGAGGGGGAGCTTCTGGAAAAATTTAATGTACAGCTGGCACCTGTGCCGATGACTGAACTGGTAGAAGAAGTAAAAGCTGTAAAACAGGATAAAAAAGCATTGGATGCTATGCTTACCTGCATCCATGAAACGATGGAAGTAAAAATCGGGGAAGAGCAGGCAGAGAATGTGGCGGCGCTTGCGGCGGCCATGAAACGGCTGGTCAAAAAATACGGCTGTAATGCGGCTGCAATCCAGTGCTGGAATGCTTTGCAGACAGAGCTGGGGGTAATGCCCTGTGCAGCCAATGCGATCCTCAATGAAGAGGGGATTCCGGTTGTCTGTGAGACTGACATTCATGGTGCCATCACCGCACTTCTGACAGAGGCGGCAGGAATGGGGGAAACGAGAGGGTTCTTTGCAGACTGGACCATCCGGCATCCGGATATTGCAAACGGAGAACTTCTGCAGCACTGCGGACCATGGCCGGTATCTGTGGCAAAGGAAAAACCGCAGCTCACCTATCCGCTGGCCTTTGATCATCCGGGAAGCCTGACGGCGGAAGCGAAGCACGGAGAGGTAACGCTCTGCAGATTTGACGGCGACAATGGGGAGTATTCCCTGCTTTTGGGAAAAGCAAAAGGCGTGGACGGGCCAAAAGGGATGGGGACCTATCTCTGGGTGGAGGTTGAGAACATCAAACGCCTGGAAGCAAAGATCGTGGAAGGGCCGTATATCCACCACTGCGTGGGGATTCATAAAGATGTGGTACCGGTATTGTATGAGGCATGCAAGTATATGGGAATAAAACCGGATCTGTATGACCCGATCGAAGAAGACGTAAAAGCATATCTCAGAGGTGAATGAGAACTGTCAGTTACTAATTACAGGCCTGTCTGTGATTAGCAATAACTGCTAAAGCAAGCTGGTGACAGCATATATCCGAAAAAGAAAGGGAGAGAAAGAATGAATTTAAAAGCACTGGCATACGAGTTGAGAAAAGACACGGTGGACTTAATACGCGCAGGAAAGGCAGGGCATATCGGCGGCGATATGAGTGTGATGGAGATTCTTGTCGAACTGTATTTTGACCAGATGAATATCAGCCCGGAAAATATGGACTCACCGGACCGTGATTTGTTTGTATTGAGCAAGGGGCATTCTGTAGAGGCATACTACTCTGTTCTGGCCGCAAAAGGATTTTTTCCAAAAGAACAGCTGCACCGGGAATTCAGTAAATTTGGCACCCGGTTCATCGGACATCCGAATAACAAACTGCCCGGGATAGAGATGAATTCAGGATCCCTGGGGCACGGTCTTCCAGTCTGCGTGGGGATGGCCAAAGCCGGGAAGGTGGACGGCAGAACCAGCCGTGTCTATACAGTTATGGGCGACGGCGAACTGGCGGAAGGTTCCGTATGGGAAGGCACTATGGCGGCGGCACATTATGGGCTTGACAACCTGTGTGCGGTGGTGGACAGAAACCGGCTGCAGATCTCAGGAAATACGGAGGATGTCATGGCACACGATGATCTGCATGAAAGGTTCAGAAGCTTCGGCTGGAATGTCATTGATGTGGCCGATGGCAATGATATTGATGAACTTCATGTGGCGTTCGAGAAGGCTAAATCGGTGAAGGGAAAGCCTTCAGTATTGATTGCAAACACGATCAAGGGAAAGGGTTCACCCCTTATGGAAGATAAGGCCGGATGGCACCACAAGGTTCCAAACGATGAGGAATATACTCAGATAATCAAAGATTTCAAGAAAGCAGAGGAGGCAGTGAGATAATGGGGAAGACAGCAAATAAGCAGATGATTTGTGAAGTGTTGATGGAGCATGCCGGTGCTGACAGGGACATTATAGCTCTTTGCAGTGACTCCAGAGGAAGCGGTTCTTTTACTCCTTTTGTGGAGAAATATCCGGAGCAGTTCGTGGAAACCGGAATTGCGGAACAGAACCTGGTCAGCATAGCGGCAGGGCTTGCCAAATGCGGAAAGAAAGCCTATGCCGTATCGCCTGCCTGCTTTCTGTCTACAAGGAGTTATGAACAGTGTAAGGTGGATGTTGCATATTCCGGCACCAATGTAAAGTTGATCGGGATCAGCGGAGGTGTCAGCTATGGTGCGCTGGGGATGAGTCATCACTCTGCCCAGGACATCGCGGCGATGAGTGCGATTCCCAATATGCGTGTTTATATTCCCAGTGACGCTTTGCAGACACGGGAACTGACGGAAGCGCTGCTTAAAGACAGCAAGCCTGCTTACATTCGGGTGGGCAGAAATGCAGTAGATCCGGTCTATGAGGAAGGAACTTTTTCCTTAGAACTGGATAAAGCGGTGACGGTCTGCCAGGGAGAAGATGCGGCCGTCATTGCCTGCGGTGAGATGGTGAAACCGGCAATGGATGCGGCAGAGATGCTGGCAGCAGAGGGGATACATGCGGCAGTGATCGACATGTACTGTATCAAGCCTCTGGATGAAGAAGCTATTATAAAAGCGGCCACAAAGGCGAAAGCAGTTGTTACTGTGGAGGAACACGCACCGTTCGGCGGTCTGGGATCTATGGTAGCTCAGGTAGTAGGCCGGGAATGCCCGAAAAGGGTCCTGAATATGTCTCTGCCGGATGAACCGGTTATTACAGGGACTTCCCGGGAAGTGTTTGATTATTATGGGTTGAATGCGGCAGGAATCGCTGCCAGAATAAAAGAAGCACTGGCATAGCAGGTCTGACAGCATATATGTGGCAAAAAGAGTATTGCAGGAGGTTATGATGCAGGAGCAGTATATTATCAGTATTGACCAGAGTACCCAGGGAACAAAAGCGATGCTGTTTGATCATGAGGGGATAATGCTGGGACGTTCGGATCTGCCCCACCGGCAGATAGTAAACGAGAGCGGCTGGGTCTCCCACGACCCAGAGGAAATATATCACAATACAATCCGTGTTGTGCAGGACCTGCTGGAGAAATCCGGGATTGATAAAGAAAAAATAGCAGGGGTTGGAATCAGTAATCAGAGGGAAACCTCCCTGGCATGGGATTCCGTGACAGGAAGGCCGGAAGCTGATGCGGTTGTATGGCAGTGTGCCCGTGCAAGTGCAGTCTGTGAACAGGCGTCAGTAAAAGGCGCAGCGGAATTGATACGGAATCGGACAGGACTGGAGCTGTCGCCATATTTTCCTGCATCCAAGTATGCATGGTTTCTGGAAAATGTTACAGGGACCAGGGACAAGGCGGACCGGGGTAAACTGCGTCTGGGGACAATGGATACGTGGCTTATCTATAAACTGACAAAAGGCAGATCCTTTAAAACAGACTTTTCAAACGCGTCCAGAACACAGTTGTTTAATATTTTTACCATGCAGTGGGATGAGAATATCTGCGGAATATTTCATATCCCCGCGGAATGCCTGGCAGAAGTCTGCGATTCTGGCAGCTGTTTTGGAATGACGGATTTTGAAGGTGTTCTGCCCCATGAAGTTCCGATACACAGCGTTTTAGGAGATTCCCACGGCGCCCTGTTCGGACAGGGGTGTCTGACGCCCGGAATGATGAAGGCAACTTACGGCACGGGTTCTTCCATTATGATGAATATCGGGGAGAAGCCCGTTTTGAGCACACACGGAGTCGTGACATCCCTGGCCTGGAAGATGAACGGAAAAGTCAATTATGTTCTGGAGGGAAACATCAATTATACAGGTGCGGTCATCAGCTGGCTGAAGGACGAGGCGGAGCTGATCAGCACACCGGGGGAGACGCAGGGGCTTTGTTATGAAGCCGAGCAGGACGATTCCCTGTACTTTGTTCCGGCGTTTACCGGTTTGGGTGCGCCATACTGGAACAGCCAGGCAAAAGGGAGCCTGAGCGGGATCACGAGAACCACAAAGCGGGCGGAGATTGTCCGTGCGTGTACGGAGTGCATCGCCTATCAGATCATGGATGTGATAGAGGCCATGAGTAAGGATGCAGAGATTGAAGTTACGGAACTGCGCGTTGACGGCGGCCCGACCAGAAATGAATATCTGATGCAGTTCCAGAGCGATATCCTGGATGCCGGCGTACAGGTTCCGGATGCGGAGGAACTCTCCGGGATCGGGGCAGCCTATGCAGCAGGCATTGCGGTGGGGCTATATACGGAGGCTGTTTTCACAAGACTGGAGCGCAGAAAATATGAGCCGAATATGGAGAGAGACAGAAGAGAACAGAAGATCAGCGGATGGAAGGCTGCGGTGGAGAAAGTACTTTAAAGACTCCTGCAGACTGCGTTCATGTAAATGATGTGGTATAAGGCGTAAGCTGCCCTTGAATCATAAATTCAGGGCAGCTCCTTTTATATATTAATTTTGGGCATGGAAATTAGCAGGTTGCATGAGTCAGCTAAAAGAGAATTTCCTGAATGGTTTGAAAAGCGCATGATGTATATATGTGAAGTCTTCAAAAAAATAGATTGTATCAGGTATTATGAAATATGAAATTCTTCACAAAGTTTTTTGCAGAATTCCTCATTTTCAGCGGCCCTTTTCAGGTCATCTGTTCTGCCCGCATCTATCAACAGCGCTGAGAGTTTTAGAATCTTGGCGGTGCCTTCTTTTATACCTTCTTCTATTCCTTCGGCTACGCCTTCTTTTTTGGCAGCTTCCCGCTCCTGTCGTATATGTCTTTCCTGATCGTATTCATAGATACTCATATTCTTTGCCTCCGTTTTGTTCTTTCTTAAAAAATCAGCCAATATGCCATTTGATATGCACTCGGTTATTGCCTTTTCAACCGCCTCATTGAGACTCATTATTTGGGCATAGGAGCGGACCTTTGCGGTGTATTCTGAATAATCGTTCAGTGTT
Source organism: Clostridium sp. D5 (assembly GCF_000190355.1). Lineage (NCBI taxonomy): Bacteria > Bacillati > Bacillota > Clostridia > Eubacteriales > Clostridiaceae > Clostridium > Clostridium sp. D5. Next base: position 85,029 of record NZ_GL870815.1, read on the forward strand.
TTACATGCATTCAGCAGACTCTGGTTGTGTCCGGGATTAATATTCAGCATGAGGGCTTCTAACTCTAATACTGGAATGTCATCGTGAACGGTATACATATCAGACAGCTTTAAAATCTGAGAATCGGGCTGTTCTTCTTCTCCATTGTAAAATATTACAAACCTGGGGGCCGGTATATGGATGATTTTTGTGCCGTATAAATTTTCATTCCGAGTTTCCGCTGAGTACAAATCAGATACATAAAAAAGATATCGAAGCGGCAGGTTGGGACTATAGGTGGATTGATGTTCATATAAGGTCAGCCTGGAATCGATAAGAAAGGATACGTCATTATGCATGGACATATAAATAGCATTTTTCAGCGTATTGATTTCCAATAATTCAGGGTCCTTATAGTCCGTTTTGTTCATTGCATTATACAACTTCAGTAATTCTGTCTTTTCACTGAAAACCAATTCAAATAATCTGGCCTTGTAACTGCGGTTTGGCTGTGCTTCATTCGTACTGTTCATAAAATATTTCCTCCTTGTTTTTGCGTGCAGGAGGTTCTGGGAACAGTGCTTTATCACGTCCTCTTATGGAAACCTCTCTGCTGTTATTGTTGGGATACAAGCATTGAGATTTCTAATAAGATTCCCTGGCCGGGAAGATTGGTATCAGAAGTGGCTGTCGCCACGCAGAATGAATAGAAATATAATGCTTTTGTTTTATAGTAGCACGGAAGATGAGATAATGCTATAGTGTATAAACATAAAATTCAGGTGGGAACAAGTATTAGGTTAGTGGAGGGAGGCTTGCGGCGATCCCTTCATTTCGCTGGTGCAACCTGCCGGCAGGAGAGACTCGTTTGCCGGGAGGCGCATTAACCGTGGCAGCGTATTAATCCACGGGGTGGTACAGTATAGACCCAGTTCATTAGAATTGTAGGTTTTGGAGGACGTATTGGATAATCTTATACAGCGATACACATACCCTTCCATGATTTGCAGAACATAGCAGTAATACTATCAGTCAATTACTGAAACCTTTACGTTCCATCAGACGAATTAATACGCTGCCACGGTTCAGAGCCCCTCCGGAAGATGGGCTTTTCCTACCGATTGGATGTACCAGCTAAGAAACCGGGAAGCCTGGCCCCAGCCGGGAGCATATATGTCATTTTAAAAGTCCTAGAGTTTACGTTAGAGGCCCTTAAGGAACAAACAGAGAAAATGGTGGGCAGAATTTGCCGTTTCACGGC
>NZ_GL870815.1:86524-129193 GCF_000190355.1 Clostridium sp. D5
AACAGAGAAAATGGTGGGCAGAATTTGCCGTTTCACGGCAAATTCTGAAGCGGCCTAAGATCCGAAATTATCGAATTTCGGGTTGCATGCCGCTGGACCACCATTTTCTCTGTTTGTTCCTTTAGGGCCTCTTACATAAACGGAGCGGATTTTTAAAATGACATATATGCTCCCGGCTGGGGCCAGGCTTCCCGGTTTCTTAGCGTCCCCATCCGTTCAAGAACAAAACCCACCTCCTAAGCTCCTTCTAAAGCATTTCCGCCGCGGATCTTTCCAGTGCTTCCTTTGCAGACATTATTTCTCCAGCCTGCTGGTCATTGATCTTTTCAATGGTTGTCTTTCCAATCAGTTTCTGAAGGGCATTCAGGTCTGCCTTGACCTGTTTATATTCGGATTTTTCCATATCCTTTTTGGAGTCTTTCAGGCTCTGGCTGACCTGAAATGCGAGCTTTTCAGCTTCGTTGCGGATATCTATATTTTCCTGACGTTTGTTGTCCTGGCTCTCATAGAAACGGGCATCGTTCATGGCTTTCTGAATCTCTTCCTCGGACAGGTTGGAACTGGACGTGATCGTGATCTGCTGCTGCTTCCCAGTTCCCAGATCTTTGGCAGATACATTGACAATGCCATTTGCATCAATATCAAAAGCCACTTCAATCTGCGGAACACCGGCAGGAGCACGTTTGATCCCGGATAGTTTAAAATTGCCGAGCAGCTTATTGTCGCGGGTGAATTTCCGTTCACCCTGATAGATTTTAATGTCTACAGAGGTCTGAAAGTTGGCAGCGGTCGTGTAGATGTTGCTCTTTCTTGTGGGGATAGAGGAATTCTTTGGTATCAACACGTTTGCCACACCACCTACCGTTTCAATGGAAAGAGAGAGCGGTGTAACATCCATCAGAATTATTTCTGAAGCGGAAGACCCCGATATCAGAGCGGCACCCCCGCTGAGCTTCTCTGCCTGGACTGCTGCACCGAGGGCAACGCATTCATCCGGGTTCAAAGACTTTGCCGGATCCAGGCCGGTCAGCTGTTTTACTTTATTCTGAACTGCGGGAATCCGTGTGGAACCTCCCACCATAATGACTTTGCTGAGGTCGGATGCGCGAATGCCTGCATCTTTAAGGGCAGTATTCACTGGGCCTGCCGTCCGTTCTACGAGATCGCTGGTCAGTTCTTCAAACTGGGCACGGGTGATTGTCATCTGGAGGTGTTTGGGTTCTCCCTTCTTGTCAGTTGTGATAAATGGCAGATTGATATCTGTCTGTGCGGCAGCAGAAAGGCTGATTTTTGCCCGTGCGGATTCCTCCCGGACTCTCTGAAGTGCTGAGAAATCCTTTTCCAGATTAATCTTCTCCTGTTTTTTATATGTTTTAACAATGTAGTCTGTCAGGCGCTGGTCAAAATCATCACCGCCCAGACGGTTATCACCGTTGGTTGCGAGTACTTCGATTACCTGGTTCCCGATTTCTATAATGGAGACATCGAATGTACCGCCGCCGAAATCGTATATCATAATCTTCTGAGGCTCCCCGTTATCAAGCCCGTATGCAAGTGCGGCGGAAGTTGGTTCATTGATGATTCTGAGTACATTCAGTCCTGCAATTCTTCCGGCATCTTTGGTGGCCTGGCGCTGGGCATCGCTGAAATAGGCGGGCACCGTTATGACTGCATCCGTAACGGGCTCACCGAGATATTGCTCTGCGTCTTTTTTTAATTTTATTAATATAATAGAGGAGATTTCCTGAGGGGAATAATCCTTTCCGTCAATGCGGACGCGGTAGTCCGTGCCCATGTGGCGTTTGATGGAAGAAATGGTTCTGGTGGGATTCAGCGCATATTGTCTTTTGGCGCTTTCTCCGACTAGACGTTCGCCGTCATTTTTAAAAGCGACGATGGATGGGGTGGTTCGGATGCCTTCCGCATTGGCGATTACGACCGGTTTCCCGCCTTCGATAGCTGCAACACAGCTGTTGGTAGTTCCTAAATCAATACCGATTGCTCTGGACATAATAAATCCTTCCTTTTCTCTGTGGTTGTTTGTTTCAATTCACGCCCGGTAATTTCACAGAGTACGACTACATCTTAATATAGATGCGTAGAATGACCTCATGTCAGTAGGGGATACCGATTTCTCTCTGCCCGCCACTGCCGTTAATCTTGTTTTTAGTGATTCATCTCTCCACCTATAGAGGTGAGGGAATCCTCACTTATTCTGCTGAATCTGATTATAGCGGTTAAATATGTCGGGAATGTGATTGGTTCCTAAAAAAAGAGTAAAATGTTATGGATAGAGAGGATGGTTAGCTGAAGGAGGGGCTCTCGGTAAGCTGGTTTCATCCAGGCGGCAGGAAAATTCATTCCTTGGGGGAGATCCTGGATGGGGGCAGCGGATGGGATGGAATTGGTGGGGCTTGTATATCTCCAGTATGATTTTGGGTGTATTTTATATATTAGGGGGGTGGATTCACGTTTATTTTGTATTATACGAATTATACGAACGGGCTAAATGAAGCGGAAAGACAGCTTGCCAGATGATACGGCTGATGATATACTTATACCCAAGGGCACACCGTAATTCATGCCCTGCGGGAGGATCTGCAGCAAGCTGCAGAATAAAGTATAGTTAGTTGTTTTAGGCAGGAAATCCATAGAAAAGATGTATGAGCTACATGGCTGGTAAATAAGTAAAATTTCGTCTTTCGGTATACATTAGATTACAATTACAGAAGAAAAGAGGCTTATTAAAATGAAAGATAAAACGACAACACTGGAAGCGGTCAAACAGTATATTCAGGAGTTTTCTGATGTCCGCGGCTGGCGCAAAGATCAGAATGCCAAGGATCTTGTGATGGCGCTCACTGTTGAAGCGGCTGAGCTGGCAGAAATCTTTATGTGGCTCCATTCGGATGAAGCAGACAGTGTGAGGGAAGATCCCAAAGAATTTGAACATCTTAAGGAAGAGGTCGCCGATGTCTTCTGGTACCTCTGCCGGATTTGCAGACATTTTGATATTGACCTGGCGGAAGCAGTGGAAGATAAGTCGGTAAAAAACGCAAAGAAATATCCGGTTGCGGAAAAATAGAAGTACAGAATGATAATATACAGGTGAAAACGAACCAGAAAACATCCCCGTAAGAATCTTCCAAAGGCATATAAGCCCTGATTCTTACGGGGATGTAATTATTGGGGGGGGCCGGGGAGGTCAAAATTCTTTATTTCCCGACAGTACCGTTAAGTTTCGTCTCCAGAATAATCATAAGATTTAAAAATGAATTGTTTTATGATATTTTGCATTTGCGTCCAATAAAGTACTCCATTTTTCTTCCACCGGCTTATTCTCATTGTTATTGTATCGTTCTTCCCCCTTCAGCTCATCCATATACTGGCCATAATCCAGAATATAGATATCCACTGTAGAGATGTCACGATCCTGTATTGCAAAATTATCGGTCGAGCTGGCAGTATCTATATAAGGAAGCTTATTCCCATCTGCATCCAGTGCTACCATAAAGACATTACTGTTGCTGCCTTCTTCGTACATTACATTGACGTCTAACTCATAAGGCGTCTTTACAACCGACTTCAGGCCGATTCCGTCGTCATTTGTCTCATTAATGTCCAACGTCACTGTCTGACTCGAATCAATAGTAATCGGAATGTCAAAATCCCATGTGCCTTCATACCAGAAATTTTCAAATTTGTTTGGATGCTGCTGATACTCTGCCGGCATCTGGGCCATTACATTGCGCCACTCTTCTTCAGACATATTCTCCAATTCCTCAGGTGTATATCCTGAATCCCAATATTGTGGCTCGGCTTTCATCCCAATGAGCTTATTCAAGTTCAGAGAAAGGGTAAACTCTTTTGGTACATCACATTGCTTAATGTAGCTTTCCAAATTCCCCTGTCTGGCGCCCACTTTATCGACAAATTCTTTGAGGTAAATGCGGCCCTGCTCAGTTTCATCATTAATATCATCCATTGTAATTCCGATTTCATTTAAGACCTGCTGTTCAAGTATTTTATGCTGCTTCTCATATTCTGTATAATCTTTTGCATCTTCTTTTAAATCCAGGCGGAGAATACAGTTATAAGTGGAATCATCTTCTAATGTCCCTTCTGGTGTCATATAAGCATACATTCTGCTATCGCTGATTTCACCAGAATCCCCGCTGCCATATTCAATAAAACTATATTTTTTAATGAATCATTTAATAGATTTCTGATTATCTCTTTAGGTTTTCTTATATGCCGGTATAGCTCGTAACTTGGGGCTTTTCCGGCACTTTTCCTATCGGAAGAACCTCACAAACATTTTTATTACCCCTCATGTTTCCGCTCTCAAACGTAGTACAAACAGTAGTACATTCTACGCACTGCTTTATGCGGCTTGGGCTTCCTGGGCGCTCTCTGGCGCAGGCTGTGCGTTGACTGCTGCGGCGGTCTGTGCCTGGGCTTGCAGCCGTTCCATTTCCTCCTGTGCGGAATGGAACGTGGCGTGGGCGTAATAGTTCAGCGTCATAACGATATTGGAATGGCCCATGATGTACTGCAATGCCTTGGGGTTCATGCCTGCGTTTGCCATTCTGGTACAGAATGTATGCCGCATGGTGTGTGGCGTCATGACTTCGGGCAGCGGTTCCGCATGGAACTTGTTGAACTTCTTGGCAAGGCCCTGAAACATAGCATCATAGTGGACAGCCGCTTTCGGCAGCCCGTCCCGGTTTAAGAACAGGAAGCCCTTATATCCGTCAACTACAACGCCTTTTCCATTTTTTCGCCTGTGCAGCACGCGCTGAAACGCTTCATAGGCTGCTGCGCTCATCGGCACTTGGCGATAGCCGCTGTCAGTCTTTGGCGCTTCGATGTAGTAGCCGTCCTCGGTACTTCTCAAAAGCTGGTGGTCTACATTCACACAGCGCTTTTCAAAATTCAGGTCGGCAGGCGTCAGGCCGCAGAGTTCGGAAACGCGAAGCCCGGTTTCCAGCAGAATCAATACCTCGTCATAATACTTGGCATAAACAGGATCGTTCTGCATGAACTCCAAAAGCTCCTTTTCCTGTGCAGGGGTAAGCGGCACCTTTGGTACGGTATCGTCGTTGATAACCTCATTGATCTGGAAGTCAAAGGGATTCTTGCGGAGGCAATCGTCCTGTACGGCCATGTAAAAAATGGCTTTCAGGGAACGCTTGCCGTTGCAGATGGTGTGATAAGCCACGCCCTTTTCCTGCATACGCAAGGCCCATTCTTTGGCGTCAGACAGCTTCACGCTGTCGATGCTGGCCGCCCCAAGCTTATCGTCGGATAACAGTTTCATCAACTGCTGGCGGCTCTTATGGGTTCCCCGCTTCACATTGCCCCGCTGCCGGATATATTTTTCATAAAGCTGGCACACGGTCATTTTCTTTCCGATGGTGTCAATCCCATCATCAAGGTCTTTTTGTATCTGCTTGATTTTCTCACGCAGAGAAATATCCGGGCGTTTTCCGGCAGGGATTTTGTCCGTGGGGACTAACTTCCATGAGTATACAAACTTTACTTCTCCAAAGGTATCTGTATATTTGTAGGCGTATCTTCCGTCTGGTCGCTGGCTCTCTCCAGATTTCAAAAGGCGGCCTTTGTTATCCCGTCTTTTTTCATCTCGTTCTTTTTTTGACATTTCGTCATGCTCCTTTCCATGACGGAAAGAGCCTTGACACGCTCTAAGGGTATTATAGCATAGTCAAGGCTCTTTTTCACTAGATTGTGTCCAAAGAATCAATGATTTTTTCAAACTTTTGCCTCTTGATCTGGATGCGGTTGCCGTTCAAAATCACCCAGCCAGCGGATGGGTTTTCTTCAGCAAGGCGACGCAGCTTGTTTTCTCCAATACGAAAATATTTCGACGCTTCCTCAATAGTAAGCGTATACTTTTCCCAAATAGGCACATCGTTATTACTCATAATGTGGCCCCCTTTCTGTTCAAAACAAAGGTTTCTTGTAAATGTGGGCAAAACACGGACGGCTGGCGGCCCAGCTCCACGGGATTTTCACCCCCGTATGGTTCTCACACGGCCCTACCCATTGCCTGCGACGCTTCTAACGCTCGGACTGTGGCTGTAAGGGAGTATCATTGTCCTGCCTGCACGTCGTCGCCCATAAGCAGCCACGCCTATGTTGCGGCTGGGTGGTGGTCGCTCCGCTGTGTTTGTAGAAACCAGCATCATGGCGCACCCGCCGTCCGGCTCGGTGCAGACAGAATGTGTCCGTATGCCCTATGACGCACCGCCATTGTCCTGCGGGCGTATTTGTCAAGGAGCAGTTGGGCTAATGGCAGTCAGCAGACGGGGAAAGGGATAAGCTGTTTGCTTTCTGCTATGAGCGCAAGATTACGGTTTCATCATCGCTTGGATCAGCCTGATTTCCATTCGGCGCTTCATATACTCGTCTACGCACACATGGGGATAACCGGCTTTGTCGTAGAGGGTTCTGGTACAAAGCTTGTTCATGTAGTCGTCATAGTACCGTAATACACACTCCACAGCCCCGGAATCACCGGCGCAGGCAGCTTTGCTCACCGAAAGGGGTAACAGTGCCTTTCCTTTGTGTTTTGGCTGGTTCATCCGCGTCAACCTCCTTCCGGCATGAGCGCCATCAATGTTACTCGCAACGCTTTTAGGGTCTTTGCCCTGTGGCGCTGAACGGCACTGCGGGACATGCCCATCAGGCTGCCGATCTCGCCGTCCGCCATATCCAGAACGCAGTGCAGAATCAAAATGCTTTGTTCTGTCTTTGACAGTTTGGCAAAGGCTTCGGCTACAAGCTCATTGTCGATATGTAACTCGTACCCGTGAGCGCTGAATACAAAGCTGTCGCTAGGGTAGCGGTCTACCGCATAGAGCTTGTCCAGTTCTTCCTGGGAAAGATCGCTGAACGTCAATTCACGGTTTCGCTGACGCTTCATGTTCCGCAGGTAGGCCCTGGCTTCGTTGCGCAATACCGCCTTGCAGAAAGCATCAAACCGGCATTGTTCGTAATAGTCGTATGGGTTCGTTTCCATCATTTCTCACCCCCTTTCTGTTGGGGGATTGGGTGGTACTTTCCCTTTCCGCTACTATCAATCCGCAGACACCCTCTGCTACCCGCTAATCGCCTCCTTTTTGAAAATTTTTTTAAAATTTGTTTCGTCCTCAGAACAACCCGCAAAAAATAACAAAATTCGCCCGGCAGGTCATAAACCCACCGGGCGAACGTAAAAAAATTATGGTATTTTATTGCATCGTATAATTCATTGTTCCAGCCATATTTTTCCCCAGCCGGGGGATGGCTTTTTTTAACGGTACTACTCCCATTTCCCTTTGCCGATATGCCTTTCCATGCATGACCGTTTCCTCTTTAAGCTTCCAACGGGAGCAACGTTAAGAGCTACCATCAACTACCTGACGAAACAGCGGTGTGGTTGATTTGAGCCATCCAACTGATAATCAACGAGGCCTCAAAATGATTCCCATCTCCCTGAACCGCAGAATACAGCACTTTCCCATTTCGATCTTGATTTACTGCCATGCATATATTCAGGTACATACTGCCAAAACAGCCTTCCCTGACGCTCAGAAGGAAAAACAATATTGACAGCATTCTTCCATAAACTCCGGGTCATGTGTGATAACAACCACGGTTTTCCCGCTGCTGGCAGCGTCTTTCAACGCATCGGATATTCTCCTCATGTTTGCGCCGTCCAACCCGCTTGTAGGTTCATCCAACAGAAGTATCTCACGCTCCGAAAATAAAGCGCAGGCAACGGCAAGGCGCTGTTTCTGTCCTCCCGACAGGGCTGCCGGATGTACGTCCCGATACTCGTACAAATCCATGTTCTTTAACAACTGCCTTGCCCTTTCCATTCGCTCCTCTGTCAACGGTTGATTCAAAAGCATCTCTTCTGAAACACTTGCGGTAAAGAACTGTGTTGTCGTGTCATTGCCGCAGTAGTATACTTTTTTCCGCCTGCTGGACGGATGATGTTTACTCCCGTATACGATGATATCACCGCCGCTCTTCTTAGAGAGCCCTGCAAGCACTAAAGCCAGAGTGCTTTTTCCGGCGCCATTTCGCCCGGTGATAGCAGTGATGGAGCCTTGTGGGAAAGCGCCTGAAAGGTTTGTAAACACCTCTATTTCCCCGCATCTTTTACATAGGTCATGCATAATCAGTGCCGCACGCTCGGAAACGTTTGGAAGCGGCAGTAGTTCGTGTGTTTGCGCACGGTGCATCGTCCGAAGCCCCTTGTTGCGCCGTTCCATTTCCGGCATATCTGTGAACTCTTTGGGAGTGTATTCGCCTACAATCCTCCCTTTTTCCATATGTATCATCCGGTCAGCAAGCTCAGAAAGCCATGAGAGACGGTGCTCTGCGATCACTAACGTGTAGCCCTCTTTTTTCAACTTGAAAAGTGTTTCTAATAGTTGCTCGATCCCCTCCAAATCCAAATTCGCAGTTGGTTCGTCACAAACAAATACTTTGGGGCGCGCGGCATAGACGGAAGCGATGGCCACGCGCTGTTTCTCCCCGCTGGAAAGCACATCCAGAGGTCTTTTTCTTACTGAGGAAAGAGAAAAGGTTTCAATGGATTCATCCGTCCTCTTTTGAATCTCCTCCCGGGGAAGGCCGTAGTTTTCACATCCAAAGGCCACCTCACCCGCAAGTTCTGATGAAAAAAACTGGCTTTTAGGATTCTGGAATACACTTCCTACGGTCTTTCCGATTTCCCACGCTGCCATTCCTGTAATAGCCCTATCATCTATACAAATACTTCCGGAAAGGGAACCTGCGAAATAGGATGGAGCCAGACCGTTCATCAATCTGGTCAGAGTCGTTTTCCCACAGCCTGACACCCCTGTGAGCACCACGCATTCTCCCTGCTCTATGGATAGGTTCACGTCCCAAACGCCCTCTTCGCTCCCCTCGTATTGAAACGATACATTCTTCAATTCGATCAAATTTTCACACCTCCAACGCAAAGAACCGCTGCTGTAACGATGCCCCAAAGCGCAAGGAAACACCAGTCGCGCATATGCATCGTTGTTTCGTAGTAACTCTTTCGCACGCCAGGGCGCTCAGCGCCTCGCGCCACAGCAGAAACGGCCAGTTGGTCGGCAATCTGCAAAATACGGAGCAGAAGCGGGACAAGGACATATTCAAAGCTTGCAAGTGGATGACCCGTAAACTGTTTTACCGATGTAAGGCCCCGGTTTTTCATCGAAAGGCCCACTGCTTTAAGCTCAGCCTTCATGGTGGGGAAAAAGCGAAATATGACCATCAGTCCCAATATGACGCCAGTGGGCATGTGGATGCTTGACAAGAACGATGACAGTTCTCCAGGAGGCGTCATAAACAAATCCCAAAACAGCATGAGCATTACCATACTGCTCCAGAAAAACAACACAAGGAACTCGGAAATAATGACCGTATGATATCCATAGAAGCGAATCGCGCATAAAAGCAATGACAACAGCAGATAAAAGGCTCCACAGGATGCCATCAATCGGTAGTTTCGCTGGAACCCCACATATACGAAACAGAATATCGCCAAAACAGTGGTAAACAGAATATTTTTCACCAGAAAAACACCCAGCATAGCGCAGAGCAATGCAAAAAACTTGACCGGGACGGCAAAGGAGCGCTCACTTCTCACAGAACCCCCGCTTTCTTGAAGTGTTTCCCCATCAGCCGGGTTCCCAGTATGCTGCCTAAAAAGCCGCAGATAACAGCGAACGCCACAATAAAGATCAGCCAGCCGGGGGAGGTGTAATATTGTAGGTAACTCTCAATATAGCTTTGATCCATGCCGCTTGCAACGGCAAACGCGTAAAAAGTGTCCCAGAAAAACCAAAGCGGCAAAAGATTGCTTACGATGTAAAACAGGCTCACCATTGACCATGTAAAGGTCAGTCTCTTTGCATTGCGATAGGAGCCCCGCTTCCATAACACCACCTCGCATAGTAAGCCTAGCAAAGCAAAATACGGCAAAAGATACCAGTTGCCTGTCAGCAAATAGACAAGTCCCAGAATCGTCAGAGACGCCAAAGAAACAAATCTTTTATTTACCCTGCTGACCATCAGAATGTATACCGGGGCAGAGAAAAACATTGATACTCCAGGAGATAAAACGCAGTTGAAAAATTGATTTACCATAGAGACAGTAATGACAATAAAGTGAATACCGATGAGAACCACCGTCAACAATACGGTCGTAATCACATCCTTGACCGTCCATTTGTTATTTGTTTTCATGTGATTTTTCCTTTCATATTATGTAATTAGATTTAGTTAGTTATCGCTAACTATTACACATTATTATATTACCATGCAACGTCTAAAAAGGAAATATATTTTTTCATTATTTTTTGCTATTCATGAAAACCTCTCATTGTTTGCCCAAACAAGCTTTACCTCATCTGCATTTCATGGCCAAACAGACATTTAAAGCATCTGAGAAAGATTCATCAATCATTGGATATAAAACATCTTCCCTCTATTGTATCAGCAACGATGTCTGGGAAGTTTTAACCTTTTGTCAGCTAACACGATCATATAAAAGCAATATGACAGAATCTTTTATACCGTATTCCCAGCAAAGGTAAAACAAAAGAACGGGCATGTTTTCGGATGTGCTGGAGGACGCAGACTGTCGAACGAAAGCATCGGATTATATGGCAACGGTTTATTCTTTATTCTATGGAGGCCAAGGGCCTCTTTTTTTAACGTTTTTTCAATAAAGTTGATTGTTTGCGGGTAATTTAAGGGCTTCTTGGATTGGTAGTAGTGGAGGAAAAAGAAAAACAGCAAGCATAGGGAGTGTGGCTACACTCCCGACAAACGGCTTCCCGTTTGTGTCTTGGGGAAGTCCCCAAACCCCTGAATGAATGGAGGTGAGAATGTGGCAAACCGAAAGCGGAAGTTTGTGCTGCGCGTCCCCGTTACGCCGGAGGAACGGGCGCTGATCCAACAGAAGATGGCCCAGCTTGGCACAAAGAACTTTTCTGCTTACGCCCGGAAAATGCTGATCGACGGCTATATCGTCCATATCGACACCGGCCCTGTCCGGGCGCAGACCGCAGAGCTGCAAAAAATCGGCGTCAACATCAACCAGATCGCAAGGCGTATCAACAGTACCGGGACTGTGTACGCGCAGGACTTGGAGGACATCAAGGGAGCGCTGACACAGATATGGCAGTTACAAAGATCCATCCTATCAAGTCAACGCTGAAAAAGGCGCTGGACTACATCGAGAACCCGGACAAGACCGATGAAAAGCTGTTTGTCTCCTCCTATGGCTGTTCCTATGAAACGGCGGATATCGAGTTTCAAATGCTGCTGGATCAGGCGTTCAAAAAAGGCAACAATCTGGCCCACCACCTGATACAAGCCTTTGAGCCAGGGGAAACCACCCCGGAACAGGCCCATGAGATCGGTAAGCAGCTTGCCGACGAAGTGCTGCAAGGCAAATACTCCTATGTGCTGACAACACACATCGACAAGGGCCACGTCCACAATCACCTGATTTTCTGTGCCGTGGATATGGTGAACCACCGCAAGTACAATTCCAACCGGCAGAGCTATGCCTATATCCGGCGCACCAGTGACCGGCTGTGCCAGGAAAACGGTCTGTCTGTGGTAAAGCCCGGCAAAGCCAAGGGCAAGACCTACGCCGAGTGGGACGCACAGAAAAAGGGCAAAAGCTGGAAAGCAAAACTGAAAATCGCCATCGACGCCGCTATCCCGCAGGCCAAAGACTTTGACGGCTTCCTGCGGCTAATGGAGGCCCAGGGCTATGAAGTCAAACAAGGCAAATATATTTCATTCCGCGCTCTGGCAGACGGCCTCCGTCCCGGACAGGAACGCTTTACACGCTGCAAGACCTTGGGGGAGGATTACACCGAGGAACGAATCACCCAGCGGATCAAGGGCATTGCCATCGACCGGGGGCCGCGCAGAAGAAGCGCCAGGGAAATCTCCCTGCGGACTGCCTTGGAGGACAGTATCAAGGCCCAGCAGAGTGCGGGCTATGCGCGGTGGGCGAAGCTGCATAACTTGAAGCAGGCCGCCAATTCCTTAAACTTCATCACGGAACACCAGATCGACAGCTACGAGGGCTTGGAAAGCAGAATGGCCGAGATCAGCGCGGCAAACGATGCGGCGGCCTCCGCCCTGAAAGACACGGAATGCCGCCTTGGGGATATAGCGCTGCAGATAAAAAACCTCTCCGCCTACAAGCAGCTCCGGCCTGTGGCGCTGGAACTGCGAAACACCAAAGACAAGGCCGCGTTCCGGCGGCAGCATGAAAGCCAACTGATCTTGTATGAGGCGGCGGCAAAGTCGCTTAAAGAGGCCGGGGTGAAGAAACTCCCCAACCTATACGCGCTCAAAGCCGAATACAAAAAGCTGGACGAAGAACGGGAACGGCTGTCAGAACAGTATAACGAGGTAAAGAAAGAGCTGAAAGAATACGGCATTATCAAGCAGAACGTGGATAGCATTTTGCGGGTGACGCCGGGAAAGGAGCATATACAGGAGCTATGAACATACCGAGAATGAATTACCGCCAGTATCGCAAGGCCCGCAGGCTCACACATGAGTGCTGCAATTACTGTGACGGAAACTGCCTCCTGCTGGACGATGGAGAGGAATGTGTTTGTGTGCAGAGCATTTCCTATTCCGTTCTGTGCCGATGGTTTCAGGCCGCCGTCCTCCCACTGGACGCGGCGCTTTATGCCGAACTAATGGAGCGGAGCCAGGCGTTGCGCTGCCGGGAGTGCGGAAAGCTGTTTTCTCCCAGACGGCCCAACTGCCTTTACTGTCCGGCCTGTGCCGAAAAACGCAAGCGTCAGAGCAAGAAGCTGTGGGCGAGGAAGCACAGGGGCTATGCGTAGAAAAAGTAAAAGGAAAAAACCCTGATTTCGCAGGGCTTTTTCCCTTGGTCGGATGGGTGGTCGTATGTTAATATCTTTTCTCCTGGAAACGGCATTTACTTTTTCTATAAGGCGGCCATTCCATGACCAACCTATGAAACAGCAGAAATCCATGTTATACTGATACATATATTTATCTTTATTGGGTGCGGTAATCACACATTGGTAAGATACCGATGTGCCAGTTTCATTAGAAAGCGGGTGAACAAAATGACCTTACAACAGTTGCGGTATGTAGTAGCAGTGGCAGAAACCGGAACGATTACAGAAACAGCGGACAAGCTCTTTCTTTCACAGCCCAGCCTTACCAATGCCATCCGTGAGCTGGAAAAAGAAATGAAGATTCAAATTTTCCACAGGACAAAGAAAGGAATCATACTTTCTAAAGAGGGAGAAGATTTCTTAGGCTATGCCAGGCAGGTATTGGAACAGGCGGCAATTCTGGAAGATAAGTATAAAGGCGGAGACGGTGGGAAAAAGCAATTTTGCGTTTCCACACAGCACTACTCTTTTGCGGTGAATGCCTTTGTGGATTTAATTAAGGAATACGGGCAGGATACATATGATTTTTCTCTTAGAGAAACACAGACCTGTGAAATTATTGAGGATGTGGCTCATATGAAGAGTGAAATCGGTATCCTGTTTCTGAATGATTTTAACGAAGCGGTTCTTAACAAGATTTTAAAGTCCCGCGATTTGAAATTCCATCTTTTGTTTGTGGCAACCCCACATGTGTTTATCAGCCGAAACCATCCGTTTGCAGGCCGTTCCATCCTGACCAATGAGCAGCTTGCCCCCTATCCTTATCTGTCCTTCGAGCAGGGGGAGCATAATTCCTTCTATTTTTCCGAAGAACTTTTCTCCGTTTCAGAACGAAAAAAACAGATCCGGGTACGGGACAGGGCAACGTTGTTTAATCTTTTAATCGGGTTAAACGGGTATACGGTATGCAGCGGCGTAATTGATGAACAGTTGAATGGCAAGGATATTATTGCGGTTCCTCTCGCAGAAGAAAGCCACATGCGCATCGGTTATATTACGCACCAAAAGGGCAGAATCAGTAGGCTGGGAACGACTTATTTGGAGGCCTTGAAACACTATGTAGATGCAGAACACATGGGAGGCTGTAATTCAAACGAGAGTTAAAACGTCCGTTTCTATCCTCTGTTCATTGATTGAAAAGCGTCTATCCATAGCTTGAAGCTATGGATAGACGCTACTTATATATATTATACAAATCCAGTCATGTGATTTATACTGATAACAACGATCATATCTGGTGTATAGCCGGTTTGATTTCATGGAGTTCCCAATTCTCGTTTGAGTTTGGTGGATTCTATTGCGATAAGAGATAAGACGATAAGGAGGAAAGGATGCAGACATCAGTAATCGGATTTCCCAGAATCGGAACCTTACGGGAATTGAAGTTCGCTTCTGAGAAATATTTTAAAAAGGAAATTTCCGAAAAGGAATTGCTACAAACAGGGAAAGAGCTGCGGGTTACACATTGGAATACACAGAAACAGGCTGGCATTGACTATATCTCCTGTAATGACTTTTCGTATTATGATATGGTGCTGGACACAGTGGTTTTATTCAATCTAATTCCCAAACGATACAAAGAATTGAACCTGTCGGATTTGGATACCTATTTTGCAATGGCACGAGGCTACCAGGGGACTTCTGGCGATGTCAAGGCTCTTGCGATGAAAAAATGGTTCAATACCAATTACCATTACATTGTTCCGGAAATCGAGGATGATATGCAAATCATACTTGCGGGGAACAAGCCGTTTGCAGAATACAAAGAAGCAAAAGCCCTAGGAATTGAAACAAAACCCGTTGTAATCGGGGCCTATACCCTGCTTAAATTATGCCGTTATACAGGCAAAAAAACCTTGAAAGATATTGCAGGTTCTGTTGCGAAAGCCTATCAGGAGTTTCTTCACTCTTGTGAAGAAATCGGAATCCCATGGATTCAGTTTGACGAACCGTCTCTTGTGCAGGATATGGATCAGGAAGCCATCTCCTTGTTCCAGCAACTATATGATTCGATTCTTTCAGACAAAAGAAACTGCCATGTTCTATTGCAAACGTATTTTGGAGATGTCAGGGATATTTATCAGGAACTTCTTACCATGCCCTTTGACGGGATCGGCTTGGATTTTATTGAGGGGAAAAAGACCGCTTCCTTGATTGAAGCATATGGTTTTCCGCAGGATAAGCAGTTATTTGCCGGGTTGATTAACGGAAAAAACATTTGGAAGAACCACTATGAACCAACCTTGCGGATGATAAAGATGTTGCAGGCAAAGAGTATCCAATGTGTATTATCGACCTCCTGTTCGCTCCTGCATGTTCCTTACACATTAAAGCATGAGCACATGTTATCCAAACACTACACATCGTATTTCGCATTTGCAGAAGAAAAACTGGACGAGCTTGCGCAGCTTAAAGAACTTGCCCAATGTGAGGACTATCATGTAGCGTCATCTTATCAGGCGAACACAAAGCTGTTTGCGCAAGCAAGAGATTGCGTGAATGAAGATGTGCATCAACGGCTTTCCCGGATCACCGAAGATGATTATATCAGAAAACCCAGTCGCAACAAGCGGCAGGTATTGCAGAAACAGAAACTTGCATTGCCGGAATTCCCAACTACAACCATCGGTTCATTTCCCCAGACAAACGATGTAAAAGTAAAGCGATCCACTTACCGCAAAGGTGAAGTATCGGAAACAGAATACAAGGAGTTTATCAAAAAGAAAATTACGGAGTGCGTCAGATGGCAGGAAGAAATCGGACTGGACGTGCTGGTTCACGGAGAATATGAACGAAACGATATGGTGGAGTATTTTGGCGAAGCATTAGGAGGCTTTCTGTTCACAGAAAAAGCATGGGTACAGTCTTATGGTACGCGATGCGTAAAACCACCCATTATATGGGGGGATGTCTATCGTGAAAAAACCATTACCATTGAGTGGTCTGTCTATGCACAGTCCTTGACGAAAAAAGCAATGAAGGGAATGCTGACTGGCCCTGTAACAATCCTCAACTGGTCATTTCCACGAGAGGATATTTCTATCAAGGAATCCATTTCCCAAATTGCCCTAGCGATTCGTGATGAGGTATTGGATTTGGAGAAGAACGGAATTAAAATCATACAGATTGATGAGGCGGCTCTTCGGGAAAAACTGCCGCTTCGGAAATCAGACTGGCAGAAGGAATATTTGGATTTTGCAATTCCTGCGTTCCGCCTGACACACAGCGGCGTCCGACCGGAAACACAAATCCATACACATATGTGTTACAGTGAGTTCACAGACATTATTCCGGCGATTGACGATATGGACGCCGATGTCATTACGTTTGAAGCATCCCGTTCTGATCTGCAAATACTCACTTCGCTGCGGGAACACAACTTTGAAACAGAAGTGGGCCCGGGAGTATATGATATACATTCCCCAAGGGTTCCCTCTGTGGAGGAAATCGTTGCGGCCCTTCATATCATGCTTACCAAAATCGACTCAACCAAGCTCTGGGTCAATCCTGACTGTGGATTAAAGACAAGGGGGATACCGGAAACAGAGGAAAGCCTTAAACATATGGTAGAGGCGGCAAAAGTGATTCGGAAAGACGTATAACAAAATGAAGATTTCAGAACTATACCAAGCAAAACAGAATCAGGGGAACCCTTCTAAAAAAACCTTGTCCTTTGAAATATTCCCCCCAAAAAAGGACAGTGAGTTAAAGAACATTGACAAAACCCTGGCTGTGTTATGTGAACTGAATCCCGATTATATCAGTGTGACATTCGGTGCGGGAGGTGGTGCGAACCGCAACCGCACCATAGAGCTTGCGAAACGAATCAAACAGGAATATCATGTAGAGCCGGTGGTCCACTTAACCTGCCTACACTATGATAAAGCAGAAATTGATGAGTTTGCAAGGGTTCTTGCCAACGCCGGTCTGCAAAATGTCCTTGCACTTCGGGGTGATAAAAACCCGGATATGAGGGAAAAAGAATCGTTTTGTCATGCATCGGATTTGATTGCGTACCTGAAAGGCAAATGGGACTTTTGCTTTTTAGGAGCTTGTTACCCAGAGTGTCATCCTGAATCTGAGGATAAAGTCGGTGAGATCAGGCACTTAAAAGCAAAGGTAAACGCAGGCGCGGAGGTGTTGCTGTCACAATTATGTTTTGACAATCATGCGTTCTTTCGCTTTCAGGAGGCTTGCAGGATTGCCGACATTCAGGCTCCGATCATTCCAGGCATCATGCCCGTGATCAATGCCGCACAAATCAAGAGGATGATTACCATGTGTGGTGCAACATTTCCCGTCCAATTTCAAAAAATCATTCAAAAATACGAATCGAATAAGGAGGCTCTTTTTGATGCGGGAATGTCCTACGCATTAAGCCAGATTATTGATCTGCTTGTCAGCGATGTGGAAGGGATTCATTTATATACGATGAATAATCCCTTGGTTGCAAGGCGAATATGTGAGGGTATCCGCAATATCGTATAAGTTTCTGAGAGCGTATACAAGCAGAAGTAACTATGTGTAGGCGCAGGATCTCCAAATAAGTCCCAGATAGCGGGCAGCAGTTTTGAAGTAGTTTATTTCAAGGCTGCTGCCTTTTTTATACGATACAAATTTCAAGTTCCGAATACAATCGGTTTTCTCCCAGGCGGCCCAACTGCCTTTACTGTCCATACTGCGCTGAAATGCGCAAGCGCCGGAGCAAGAAGCTGTGGGCGCGAAAACACAGGGGGCATGCGTAGAAAAAGTAAAGGGAAAAGGCCCTGAAATCTCTGGGCCTTTTCCCTTGGTCGGAGGTGTGGCTGAGTGTTACTATCCCCCCCCCCGGAAACGGCATTTACTTTTTCTACAAATAGGCAACCAAAAAGCAATCGAGGATTGTTTGACCAATTCAGCCGGAAATAGATTGTACTTTCTAAATTCCCCAATCCCTACTCAACGTTTGCAGCTTGACCATATGGGGATAAATCGTTCCTGTATTCATCAGAGTTTCCGGAGTTCCCTGTTCCGCAACCAAACCACCTGAAAGCACAACCACTTTGTCTGCACCGCTTACGGTGCGCATACGGTGTGCGATTACAAGTGTGGTCTTATCCTTGATCAGCGTTGATAAAGCGGTCTGTATCAGTGTTTCATTTTCCACGTCCAGGCTCGCCGTTGCTTCATCCAGTAAAATGATGGGGGCATTTTTGAGGAAAGCGCGGGCGATTGAAATACGCTGCCGTTCACCGCCTGATAGTTCGCAGCCATTTTCACCGATCATACTACTATAACCGTCCGGGAGCTTTACAACAAATTCATCACAATTTGCCAGCTTTGCCGCTGCAATCACTTCTTCATCCGTTGCGTCTTTTCTGCCGATTCGGATATTCTCTATGACTGTGTTGTTAAACAGCGTCACATCTTGAAATACGATCGAGTACAGCGACAGCAAGGTTTCCGGTTCTATTTCCGATATATCCATACCGCCGACAGTGATTTTCCCCTTGCCGATATCCCAAAACCGAGCGGCAAGGCGTGATACCGTAGTTTTTCCGCCACCAGACGGGCCGACTAAGGCGGTCACTTCTCCCTGTTTTGCAGTAAAGGACACGTCTTTCAATACGGTTTCTCCGGTATTATAAGCAAATCCTACATGATCGAACACAATATCATAGCCTTGATTCGTTAGCCTGTTACTGCCTGTTTGGATAGGTTTGTCAAGGATTTCATTCATGCGGTTTATATTCGGTTTTGTGGAGATTACCGCAGCAAGATTTTGTAATGCCCCCTCAAGCGGAGCGTACAATCTGGAAGCTACAAGTAAAAACAGAAAGAACAGTGGAACATCAATCTCCCCACGAATAAGCAGCACTGAACCGACAAGCGCAACTGTGGCAATCCCGAATTTTAATATCAGAGTGGAGGACACAACAAACAGGGCCGTCCCCAGTTCTGTTATAATATGCCGTTTTTCCACATAGTCTATTTTTTTATTCAGTCCTTTTAGGTAGCTTTTTTCCGCATTGTTCGCCTTTAAGTCCTGTAAACTTTCGATACACTCCTGCACACCGCTTTCCAGCGCGACATTGGCCTCTACCGATTTACGGTTAAAGTATGTTTGGATGCGGGCTGAAAAGAATGTGATTACAAACGCGATCGGTAAAACCCAAACAGCCGCAAGCGCCATGCGCCAGTCATAGGCAAAAAGGCAGACTGCAATCAGTGTTGTGGAAATAAGGGAGCCTGCCAAAGCGGGCACATAATGGGAGAACGCTGTTTCCAGGGTGGCACAATCACCCATGATGGAATTTGTCAAATCAGCAAGGTCTTTTTTGCCAAAAAAGGACAGGGGGATTTTCCGGAGCTGTTCCGCTAAGGAAACACGCCTTACCCCACTTTCCACATAAGTTGCTAAATAGGTGGCATTGTATTGAAAATACGTTACTATGAATATGAGTACAAGGCAAGCCAAAGCGCCAACCGCATAGAAAGCAATGCGGCTCCCATTTACGCCCCTGTTCATGAGATCAATGACAAAACTATAGAGAAGCCCGACAGGGAGCATAAAGGATATGTCCTGAAAAACACAAGCGATACAGCCTTTGATCAAATCGACAGCCCCTTGCCTTGATAACGCAAAACGCCTTTGTAATATCTGAATCATGCGCTTACCTCCTTTGAAATCTTCCATTCTGCTGCTTCGGAATAATTTTTCCACATCCGTGTAAAGATTCCGTTCTTCTGTATCAGTCCGCTATGCGTGCCGCTTTCGGCAATCTCCCCGTCTTGCAGCACATAAATGCAGTCCGCGTCTGTAATGGATGATAATCTGTGTGCAATCATAATCACGGTTTTCCCTTTTGAAAGAACCGATAAAGCCTGTTGTATACGCACCTCATTGTCGGGATCGGCAAAAGCGGTCGCTTCATCAAGGATTAAAATAGGCGCGTTTTTCAAAATAGCGCGGGCGATCGCGATTCGCTGCTGTTCACCGCCAGACAGGTACACGCCGTTTGTGCCGACCACCGTATCGATGCCATTCGGTAATTTTTCAATGATGTCCATGCACTGTGCCGCTTGCAAGGCTTGGTTAATTTCCTCCCGTGTCGCGTCAGGCTTTGCCATACGCACGTTTTCCAAAATGGAGGCTTTGATAAGGCGGCTGTTTTGAAACACAAACGATACCGTATTCATCAGCGTTTCTTTTGGAATATCGCGTATGTCAATATTGCCTATCCGTATGCGTCCTTCTTGCGGATCAAAAAACCTTGTAACGATATTCGCAAGGGTCGTTTTGCCGCCGCCGGAAGCGCCTACCAAGGCGATTGTCTGCCCCGGTTCAATCCGCAATGACACATCATTGAGGGCATTTTTCTTGCCGTCATAGCTGTAACTAACGTGTTCCAATGTCACGCCGTTGTCATTTGGTACATGCTTCATTGGACTTTCGGATAACGGCTTTTCGTTCATCACTTCGTCAATTCTATTGAGCGCGTCCCTTACAATCATTGCATCCTCGCTCATAAACATGATTTTTGTAAGTGTCGTACCGATGACAGGAGTAATCACAATATAAAAGATCAGATTTAGTAGCAGTTCATTTGTTACGCCATTCCTTGTAAAGAGAATCCCACCGGCAATCAGAAAAGCGAATACGCCGTTGATTGCAGTTGTATAGAACATCATGGGAAGGCGGAGCCTCTTTGTGTAGGCGATCACCCATTTTTCATAATTATCAATAGTTCCTTTGAAGCGTTTGAAAGAAAAGATTGTCTGCCCGAACGTCTTTACAACGGGGACGCCCCTGACATATTCAACGGCTTCATTCGACATGTCGGAAAGTGCATTTTGGTACTGTTCCATGCTCTCAACCATATCTTTCCCGGTCATCTTCATCATAATTAGAAAACCAAGCACAACGGGAATAAGGCTTAAAATACCTAACCTCCAATCGAACCCAAGCAGTAAAAAGATCAATCCTATGGGGGTGGCAATTGCCCCCGCTTTGTCGGGAAGCCTGTGCGCCAGATACGTTTCCGTAGCGGCACTGGAACTGTTTACAATCCTCCGTAGTTTTCCGCTTCCATACTTTTCCGTTATACCAAGCGGCAGGGCTGTGATATGCTGCATAAGCTCTTTTCGGATATTAGCTGCAACCCGGAACGCGCTCATATGCGAACACATCAAAGCGGCTATGTAGACAAGAATCGAGAGAATCGCAGACAATACAGCAGACCAGCCGTATCTTGTGATATTCTCCGCCCGTGCGAAGTCTGGGGCAACTTTCAGTACATCATGAATGATACGCCATATATACCAAAATGGCACAAGCGCCAACAGCGCACTCATGGCAGACAGCACCCAGGAAAGATAGGTCAATATTTTATGCCTCCCGGCATACCCCATCAATTGGGATAAGTTAGACTGTTTTTTCATCAGAAACCCTCCTTAATAAATTTTTATGATATGCAGGGAATGATCCTCCCTCGAATATCCTTGTGTAGTACTTTGCGTTTTACATAGTTAGCGGCAGCTAACTAATGCGCCAAATATAATGGAAAGCGTGTGCTTCCCATTATGTATGAATGCTAGGTAGGATCGACTTTGTTTATTGCCCCATAAGCTTCATCCATCCAGCAGTATAAAAGGTTCTCATTGCTTCCAAATAGTGTTTTGCTTCTTCCAGTGGCATTTCGTGTATAATCAGCTCAAAAAAGGTGTTGAACATTCCCGTAATTAAGATATGTTCCAGCCGTTCATCAATGTGCGGTGACGGCCTGCCCAGATTTTCAAGCACCTTCAAATAATCATGCGTCCCTTTTGTTTCGATCTCCACCATTTCATCAATCAGCCTTGAAAAACGAGTTCCTTCCGATTTGCAAAGAATAAGCTTACATTCATTCAGATGATCGTAAGCGTATAGAAGCATCTCATACATACACTCGCCGGAAGTGGAGGTAAGCTTGTCCGGCTGTTCCTCCGGGGATGTTTCTGCAAATTCTTTTTGCGCCTTGCAAAAGCGATCCAATAAAAAGTTGTAATGTTTTCCTACCAGTGCTTCAAATAATTCTTCCTTGCTTTTATAGTAGCCATAAAACGCGCCGGTTGTCACACCTGCCATCTTGACGATATTCCGCAGCGAAGCGGACTGATAGCCTTTTTCAAGAAATTCCTGTAATGCGGCTGAAAATATTCGGTTTAAGGTTGTCTGTTCCTTTTTGTTCATTACTTCATCCTTGTTGTAACAATGTTATATATTACTGTTATATAATACGGAAAATTTATGAATTTGTCAATTCGTTTTTTAGATATATTTTAAATCTGCATACAAAGAATATGTTTCCATCCCCTTGGAATTGTGGTACAATAGAAAAAACGAATGCGAATCAGGGCATTAAAAGGAACTTTACATATGGGAATTTTGCAAATAGCGGTTCTTGTATTGCTGCTATATCTTGCTATCGTGATGCTGCTTGCATCAATACGGGCATGGATAGCAAGCAGGAAAGGGCGGGAAAACACCAGGAAAACATTTAAAGAAACGTTTTGGAATTGCTTCATAGAGTTTCTTGGAGAGATGCTTAATCCATTTAATTGGCTTTGATTTTGATAGTGGGTAAGTTCCATTGATCCAGCAGGCAAAGTACATATTTCAGTTAGTTGAAACTAACAAAAAAGAGGAGGCGGATAGAGATTGCTCCTATGGTTAAATCTTCTTTTGATATTTTTTGGTATAGGGCTATTTGGGCTGAGTTACTCACTCTTTCGTAAAAGCAAGGAAGATAAAGAGGGCCTTAGAATTTACGGTGCATTTGGCTATGGAGGTGTTGCCCTTATTGTCGGGGGAGCAGATCAGATCATTGGATATTATGTATCATATCCTTGGTGGTATAGTCTTGTTACATTGATTCTCCTGGAAATTGCAGTCTATTTCTTAATTCGACCGGGATTTCGTAAAAGCAATCAAGACGCTTTGAAGCGGAAGAATATATTGAAAATCATATTTGATGTTGTTCTTATTTTAAGTGCCATCTTGTTGAGCTGCAATTTATTCGGTCTGCGTTTGTTTCCAATGCAAAGTGACATAGCATGGCTGGCTTTTAGTTTAGGAAATATTGGAGCAATATGGATATCCGATATCTCCCGAAAAGCAAAATATATTTATATAACGTTATTTATTATCGCAGGCGTGTTTATAATGCTTGACCCGGTTTTGTTTATTTAGAAATCAGGGTGAAATTCAAACAGCACGGAACTCGTGGTAATACAAGAAGAAAGGATCGGTGATTCCATGGGGATTTTCAAACAGTTTTTTAACAACACCAGAAAGCCGGACGGTTGGATGGGGAAATTGATGGTCAACGGTATGAATCAAGGGCATGCCGCTGTTTCCGATTGGGGACTTTCCTATTTTCCAGATATACCGGTGGCGGCGCATTCCATGGTCGCAGATTTCGGATGTGGTGGAGGACGCAATACCGCAGCGCTTTTAAAGCGGTTTCCGGCTGCAACGGTCACAGCGCTGGACTATTCCAAGGTCGCTTGTGATAAAACAAAGCAGTTCAACCGGCATGAGGTACAGATTGGGAGATGTAACGTTGTGCAGGGGGATGTATCTCGTCTCCCCTTTGAAGCAGCGACATTTGATGTAATCACTGCCTTTGAAACGGTCTATTTCTGGCCGGGGCCAGTGGAGAGCTTTCAAGAAGTCTGGCGGGTACTGAAACCGGGTGGCACATTTATGATTGTGAATGAATCGGATGGTAGGAACACAAAAGACGAAAAATGGGCTGGTATCATCGATGGAATGCGTATTTTTACGCAGGAGCGGTTGACACAATACTTAAAAGATGCAGGCTTTTCCCAGATAGCCGCACATGTAAATCGGAAACAACACTGGATTTGTCTCCTGGCGGAGAAAGCACGGTAAGCGGAACCGCCGATTCAAAATGAGGATTTACAGAGATTTGTGTTACGGTTGTTGAAAGATTATAATGAGAATACGATGGAAATTATATCTGAGATTTTGGATTTGATTGTGGAGGGGACACTGGAGCTAATTGGCAGTAAAAAGGTTCCTATGATACTACGAATCATCGCCGGATTCGTTCTGATTGGGCTTTGTAGCGGTTTAGTCGGCTTGTTTGTTTATTTAGGAATGATGCATCAGCATCCTCTGTTGATAGTCATTGGAGTGGTTCTGTTACTGTTTATGGCCGTTACTGTGTATAGATATATCAAACAACACATGTGATGTCCTCAAAAATAAAAAGGACAAGCAAACAATAAAGATACTTACTTGATATTATCTTAAACGCATGAGGGAGGAATAGGATGACACGCGGAGAGATTTGGAAAGATTTTTTGAAACATACAGTTTTGACCTTGGTAATCGCACTGTTTCTGTTTTTGATCTTCAAGTCTGTCTTTACCAAAAACGGCGAAACGGAATATTTTTATGTCTGGCTCTGTTGCGGGATTCCCTTTGGGATTCGGAGAATGTTTGTCTGGCTGGTTCCCCATGGATATGACTTAGGCGGTTCGGTTGGTATTATTGCTGTGAATTTTATAATAGGCGGCCTGATCGGCGGGGTCATCCTGACTTGGCGTCTGGTGGTTGCTCTATGGTATATTCCTTTGACCATTTACCGATTGCTTGCCATAGGAAAAGAGAGTAAAATAGAGCGTGGATTGGAGGAGTAAAAACAGAACTTCGCTCCATTCAGATTGATACATATTCCGACAAACAGAAAATGAAAAAGCGCCGGACGCAAGGGCCATATAGCCCCCACGCCCGGCGCTTTTGCCTGCTTGGGTTATTCGTCTGTGAAATGGAACTGCTGGGCCTCGAAATCGGCGTCGCTCATGGCGTCCAGCTTATCGACGGTCTGGCAGGCCAGCACCCGGATGGCTGCCTCCATATCCAGCAGGGCTGCCCGGAGATTTTCCGCCGTCCTGCGGCGGTCGCTCTTGTGATACAGACAGATCAGGTTTTCTTCTTCTACGGTGAAATACATTTCTCATACCTCCAATTCCTTTGATTGCTCCCTCTTTGGGGGCTTCTTTTTCTGTTCCTCCTTAGCGGCGGCAAGCTGCGCCCGGATGGACGGCTTTTTCTGTTTCTGCGCCGTCCTGCGCGGCTGCTTGGGCTTTTTCGCCTCCGCCTTGGCTGCCTCGGCCACATCCAAAAGGGAAACCGGCTCCCCGGCTTTGGCCCTTGCTTCCAGTTCTCCCATGGATGGAGCATTGTTCAAAATGCCGTCAATCATGGTTTCGTTTTGCTCGGTGGACATTTCCGCCGTCTTGATATGGCTTTCCTGCCGGGCAGAGATGGCAAAGGCCCTTGTGCCGTTTGCCATGATAAGATACCTGCCGTCCTCCGACTGGTGGTGGAATCCATACCCGGCGGCCTCCATCTGTTCCCGGCTCATGGCGGTTACATAGAACGTCCCCCTCGGCGTTTTAACGGGTTCGCCCGTTTCCAGTTTGTCGGGGGTAAGCTGCTGTCCCTGCTCCTCGAAAAATTCCGGCACCTCCCGATAACCGATACGATCCACATAGTAGGCAGTCTGTTTTCCGTCTTGCCGGAACACCACAATATCCCCCAGAGAGAGGGAACGTCCCTTGTAATCGGCGGGATGTTCCATGTTGAACCGATGGTAAATCTCGTCCAGAGAGGGGTTCTTATCCAACGGAGCTGTGTAGACAAGCCGGTAATTCTTCCTGTCCACGGAAAGCCCGTCTGCCTGCAAGCCCTCATAGGAACGGTAGCGGAAGTTGCGCCCTTCCGGGCCGCGCGGCACTTGGTAGATGGAAAAGTTTGGCTGCGCCGGGGCATCGGAGCCAGAAGCAATATATTCCTCCACTGTCAAACCGGCCGCCTTGGCCTCCTGCGCGACCTCGGCCTGTACCTGCTCCCTGTAATCCTGTAAGCTCTTATCAAAGTCGGAAAGCTGCGGCGGCTCCGGTAAAGCTTCTCCCTGATTGAGAAGCGGACGGCACTTTGTTACATAGTTCATCAGGGCAGTCAAATAGGCGGTCTGCTCTGGCAACAGGGGATCGCCGGAGTGTAAAAGGCGCTGTGCCTCCTGCTCCATACGGGAAAGATTGCAGTGCTGTTTGAGATATGGGACAAAGGTATGCAGCAGCATATCCCGCTGGGCCTTGTCCGCCTCCCATGCTTCCGGCCCCTCATGGTGCAGCACATGGTTTTTCCAGCCTTCATCCTGCGCATAGTATTCGTGATACCCTTGGATATGTTCAATCAGGGAACCGTCCCCATCGCCAAAATCCTGCCGCCCCTCGTAGCTGTCCGGCTGGCCCTGCATGGTAAAATCAATGCGGAACTTGGTTTTATCGTACCAATGGCCCGTATAGCCCGGCTGTTCCCGGTCATGGCGCTGGGCCTCGTCCAGTGACTTAAAAACGGCCTCGGCCTCATGCAGCGGCATTTGCTGGCCGTCTTTCAGGTGAGGGCTTTCACTCCAAAGAATCGTAACAACCGGCTCCGCTGCCGGGTCAAGGGTGATCTGGCGCTCGGCGTTTGCCACAGCGATTTCACTGTCTATCCGGCTTTTTACAAAGCTGTCCACCTCGCCATGCTGCATTTCATAGCCCTGTTCGCAAAGCTCATTGACAAGGGCCATCACCTTTTGCGTATCGTCCACGGCCTCGGCATAGTCCACAATCAACCGGCGCTCCCCGTTGCCCAACCGCTGTCCGTCTTTTTCCGCTAAGTCAATCAAAGCGTTGGCCCGTTCCTTGGGGGACGCCTTCGGCATGAATGGTTTCCCATTCAAAAGACCGTCGATTCCGTTCCATGCCTGCGGCTGGGGAATGGCGTTGGCCTGTTCAGCGGCTTCCAGAAAATCATCCATCCTGTCGCCGGTCAGGAGTTCCATTGTCCCAGCCGGAAGCTCATGGATGGCAAGGATTTCTTTTCCGGCTTCCTCAAGGGACAGGTCGGGATTGTCAAGCTGGCCTCCGTCCAGCTCCTTATATTCGGGGCCATACAGTGTGTAGTCATAGCCGGTTTCCGATGTCTGGATATACAGGTAATCGCCGCTTTCCAGACGGTAGGCGGCCTCCTGCGGGGCTTCTGCCTGTTCCAGCGTTCCATCTCCGGCAATGGTAAAGCCCTGCGCCTGCGCCGCCTCCTTGCTTCCCTGCGACACTTCGCCGGTGGATTTCAAATCCGTGTCAATCAGCATTTGCAGTGTAGCCCGCACTTCCTCGGTCATGGCCTGCTGTTGCTTGGGGGGCAGCTTGGAAAACACGCCGTCCGGGTTTGTCTGCTCGGCGGCCTGCGGCTGTTCCTGCTGGGCCTGCCGTTCTTTCTGAAGCTCGGCAAGGCGGCTGTCAATGGTGGTAATCAGCTCATGGGCGGTGGCCCGGATGGTTTCAAGGGAGGCTTTCAGCTCTTTCAATTCCTTGCCGGAACTCCAACCAGCCACATAGCCAAAGGAATAATCGGAGGTGTCCAGCCCGTAATGCTGGCAGACGGCATAGGCCACGCTTTCGGCCTGCACCTCGCGGGTGCGGCTGTCGGGGCGGTCAGTCTGCTCCATGGCCGGGGCTTCCGGGTCAATGGCGTGGAGCTTGGCATGGGCGATCTCATGGATGGCTGTCTTTAGGGTTTGTAATTCACTCATGCCCTCCTGAATGGCGATCCGCTTTTCCATGAGGTGATAGTAGCCGTGAGAGCCACCGGGAATGTCCTCGAAGGCCATCGGGACGGGGGAGGCCTGTTCCAGCACCTTGAAAAAGTCCTCGTATTGCTCCACGCTGCCGGTCAGTTCTTCCGTGCCGATAGAGGGCAGCGGTTCTCCCTCGGTCTGGCTCACATCAAAGACGGAAACGATTTTAAATGCCGGAACTTGGATTTCCTGTACTTCGGTAACAGGCTTTCCGTCCTTTCCCGTCACTGGCTTTCCCTGGGCGTCCAGCCTCGGCACTTCCTTCTTTGCTTTGAACGGGGCCGGAGCCAGAATCTTGATGGCTTTTTCACCTTTCTTGACGTTGCGGTGAAAATCATCCCGCCACTTGTTGTAGCCCGCCACAAGCTGGCCGCCCTGCATGGCGATTAGGAGCGTGTTGTTGAAGCTGTAACTGTGGAACTTCGCCATAGAGGTGAGATAGGCTTTGTACCGTTCACTTTCAAAAAGCTCCTGTATGCCGGTTTCCAGCCGGTCGGTGATTTCTTTCATGCGGTCGGCGCTGTTCTGGCTGTTCAGGAGAATGGGGGTGACGGGCTGCGGGGCCTGTACCTCCGACTCTGGCTGGGCGCTCGGTTCCTCGTGCAGCGCTTCCGGCGCGGGGTAGGCCATCACCCGGTATTCCTCCGGCACGGGCTGACCCTCATGAATGCGCTGCCATTCCTCGCCGGTTCGCAGGAGATAGCCAAACTCAGTGAATGTCCCTTTTTCCTCCTTGGCAATAAACCGGCCCAGCCGTTCCGTGTCAATGGCCGGTTTCCATTCATCAGGAACGACCATCAGGCCGGAATGATTCAGGTAGTGTTCCCCCAAGGTGCGGTTGTCCTTGGCCTCGATTAAAACAAAGCAATCCGTGTTTTCGGTATAGTCGATGATCTGGCCGATGGTCTGAAATTTCTCCGGGGAGTGCATGACGGCGTTTAACTGCAAACGTTCCACATCGTCCAGCTTTTGAAGCTGCACCGCAAGAAAATTCAGTTCGTCCACACTGGCGGATTGTATCAAGTCCTCCGACAGTTCCAGCGGTTGCCCCTCCTGGGTAGAAAAGCCGTCAATAAACAAGTCCTGCTGGTTGTCGGCGGTGATGTGGATTTCCTTTAGAGCTTCCTGTACCTGTTCGGCGGTGGTCGGCAAGGAAAGCCAGTAGCCATGCGGCCTGTCGGTCTGCGCTTCGGCGCGGTTATCAAGAAAAATAGAAAATACTTCGTTCACGAGTTTCCTCCTTTCAGGCGGTTGGATAGCGGCGGACGGCTCCGGCTGTTCTTTCCCGGCCCCGGTGGTCTGCTGGGGCAGCTCGGCGGCCTGTTGGGGCGCTTCCCCCTCGATGGTGTAGCCGGGGAGCAGGAGGCCGTTTACCTTGAAATAGTCGGCGTACTTCTTGGGGATGACCGGGGAGATTTCCGTAAACAAATGCTGGTGGGCTTTGATTCGCCCATTCAGATATTTGTCCAGTTCTTCCCGACTGGCAAATACTTTCCGATCCTGTCCGGCAATCCGGGCCTGCCGGTAGCTTCCAGGCGCATTGGTATAAATGCTCCAGCGCAGTGTCCAGGAGTAAGGGACAGATTTCTTCGCCGTGCTGTCATACCGGGTATTCTCGGAAATGGAATAGGTCATTTTATAGACCGCGTTGCTTCGGACACGGAGGAAATCCCCCTGCGCCTCCCACTGGTTGGAAGTGTGGGTGACGGGAAGCGTCCGGGCATATTCCAGGGCTTTGTCAAGAAACAGGGTTCTTCCGGCTTGTTCCTCCCATGCGGCGGCCTGTGTCTTTAAGCGGTCAAAGATTTCCTGTTCTGCGGCGGCGCTTTCCGCCCGCAGGGAAAGAATCTCTGCAAGAGGCAGCTTTACCACTTCGGAGAGATCGGCCTTGCCGCTTTCAAAGTACATCCGGCGCTCAATCCGCATGATGTTAGCCGGTTCTAAGTTATCGTGGTCGTAAGAGCTATAAGACATTTGGTTTCACATCCTCCTGAAAAATGGCATAAGAAAAGCAGGAAACCGTTTCAAAGATTTCCTGCTGGGTGGTGCCGCCTGTGGGCGGCTGGTATTCAGTTGTTGATAGGGGCCTTACAATCGCTTCTGTTTTATTTGACCTTCCAGATATAACGCCAATATTTTAAACTTAATAAAATGCCGCAAATCGCAGTAACTACGTCTGCCAGAAGATACCTCACTCCAACCTGCTCCAAAGGAATGATGCGGGGCAAAAAGAAAATAGAGAAAATCATAGCAAGACCAATGATGCTCTGCAATGCTTCAAGCCTATGCTTTTTCCCCATATCCTTTGATGTGATAAACAGCAATACAAGACCAACCGTCAAAATGGCTAACCAATGGTACGGGTACGGGAAGTCTGTACCATACAGGCCGGAAGAATAGCCGTCCCAGCCAGCGTTTAGCAGTATGACACCACCCCACCTTCCAAAAAGCATCTTGGCATTTTGCTGCTTATCCCTAAATTTTTGTTCCTGTGCCGCTTGTTCCTCGGCATAGGTTTGAGGATCAACCAATTCAGAAATGCTGATTTCAAAGAGGAAAGCCAATTCCGATAAGTTTTTAGATGTCGGTTCACTGGTTCCTGCTTCCCATTTTGCAACAGCTTGACGGCTGATGCCCAACTGATCGGCAACATACTCTTGGGACATTTTTAGTTGTGTACGCCTGGCTTTAATGTTTTCGCTCAGTGCCATGTTCACGCCCTCCTTTCCGGTTTCATCATACATCAACACCCCGGTTGCGTGCCACCAACTAAAATGCAACCGTAGGTTGCAAGAGCCAGGCCATACAGAAATTTAAGAATCCGGCAGCTCACTCAGTATGTTTATGGTGCGGTAAATTTCTCCGCAGGCCGGGCACTTCCAGTCCATATTACTCTTTTTTGCTTTCTTATGAAGATGCACTAATTCCGCTTGGCGGCATTTGGGACATATGGTTGGAAGCCCTGCCCACAACCGTTTCAGCAATCGCACTTCGTTTTCTCTGCTGTCCGTATACATTGTCCCTCCTGGTCTAAGCCGTTCTTAAAATCAAACAGATCGACTTCCTTTATGTGTCGTATTCAATGAGATATATTTGATTGGAGCTTTGGTCATAAATGGCAAAGGTAAAATTAAAGGAAAAACGCTGGAACAGCTCGGAATCATCATATGGATTTGTACTTTCCGAATGGCGGTCATAGAAATAATAGTACCCGTCCTGTATTTCCGGTATAGATACTTCATCATCGTATGGCTGGTATAGGAACGTGTCTAAGTTTTCGGGAAGAGGAAGTTTTTGCCAGATTTCACTTTCTTCCATTTGTTCACCGATGGAATCATCGGGATATTGTAACACTGTGTAGGAAACTCCATCTCCATGAAATCCACCATGCGTATCCTTGTGGGAAACAACTTTCCCTATCGTTAAGTCAATCCCGCATTGTCTGGACAGTGCTGCCAGATTATTTTCCTGCCTGAATAAAATAAAGGATAGCGAAAGCAATAGCAATGCGATTGCGATAGAAATAATTATCCATTTTTTCATAACCGTCCACCTACCTTTTCGTTGTCATATTTCCAAAGCCAGCCAATGAGGTTCCCATCAAAAGCCCCAGCGGGATGTTCTCCAACAAAATCCCGAACAGCAGACCAAGCCCCATCCCAATCGTAGCCATACCATGAAAACATTGTTTTTTATCTGGTTGTTTCATCGGTTCCTCCCTCTGTATGACATAGATTCTTATGCATAGTATAGCAGGGATATCCGATTATGAAAAGCAAATTTAAATCCATTCTGCACAACCGAAACATCCATCATACAAGGGGCTTGGGGCTTCCCCAAAGAGAAAATCCCCGGCCCGGCGGGTGCGCCGGGTCAGGGATTTTGCGGGAGTGTGGCTACACTCCCTATGCTTGCTGTTTTTTAGTTCTTCGCTCTCCGTTCTATGCGGTAGTTGACGTACTTCCCACCTGTATCGGCCAAAAGCACCGTCCCGTCATAGGTCTTGCCGGTTTTCATGGAGAGCAGGCCCTTTACCTTTGCTTTTCCGTCTCCCAGCAGCGCGGCGGCGATCTTCGGGGTAAACGCCTTGCCCCGTTCCTCAAAAAATCGGTCATTCTTCCACATGACAAACTGGCAGCCTCGGTTTCCGCAGTAGTAGTTCTTTTTGCCCTCATAGACGCTTTCCCCGCAGCGCGGGCATTTGCCGATAACCACACGCTCGGCCTGAAACAACCGCTGTGCGTCCTCGCTGATCTGCGAATAACCAACAATCAGGCTCCTTGTCATTTCCGCAATGTCATGCATGAAGCCCTCCGGGTCGGCCTCCCCTTTGGCAATGGCCGTCAGCTTCGTTTCCCATTCAGACGTAAGCTGGGGAGAGGTCAGTATATCCGGCAGAACACAGGCAAGGTTGTGGCCGTCCCTGGTGGGAAGTAGCTGCTTGCCTTTGCGTTCCACAAAGCCCATCTGCACCAGCTTTTCTAAGATGGAAGCGCGGGTGGCCGGTGTGCCTAAGCCCTGCCTCTCGGCGTCCTCCGGCATATCCTCGGCTCCGGCACGTTCCATAGCCGACAGCAGCGTATCTTCGGTGTAGGGCTTGGGCGGCGTAGTGAAATGCTCGGTAACACTGGCCTCCACCGGGTCAAAGGTCTGGCCCTCGATGTTCTCCGGCAGACGGCCTCCGTCCGGCAGCTCCCGCGCAAGCTCCGGCGCGTCCTCGTCGGCGTCAATCTTGAAAGAAGCCTTAAAACGGCGGTCAATCTCTTTCCAGCCGGAGGTAAGGACGGTCTTTCCCTTGGCGGTAAATTCATTCCCGGCGCAAGTGAATGTGGCGGTGATGGCCTCATACACATGGGGCGCGGCTACCGCACACAGCAGCTTGCAGCACACAAGGGACAGCAGTTTCTTTTCGCCCTCGGCCAGCCCGTCAAAGCCTGTCTGCACAAACTCCATCGTGGGGATAATGGCGTGGTGATCCGACACCTTTTTGCTGTTCAGCACCCGGTGAAACTCCGGGGCTTTGTCCAATCCCGCCGCAAAGGAAAGCAGCGGCAACAGGCCGGACACGATGCGTTCCAACCTGGGCTGCATATCATCGGTCAAATACTGGCTGTCCGTGCGGGGGTAGGTCAGCCGCTTCTTTTCATAGAGCTTTTGGGCGTAATCAAGGGTCTGCTTGGCGGTAAATCCAAACAGGCGGTTGGCCTCCCGCTGCAAGGTTGTGAGGTCGTAAAGACGTGGCGGCTGCTCTGTCTTTTTCTCCCTCGCCACGGAAACACAAAGGGCCTGCTCCCCAGCGCAAGCCGCTTTCAGGCGGGCCGCTTCTTCGGGGCTGGAAAGGCGGCTGCTGGCCGCCTCCATGCCGCCCGCTGCGATATGGACAACGTGATATTTCTCTTTCTTAAAACCGCTGATTTTCGTCTCTCGGTCAACCAGCATTTTCAGGGTCGGCGTCTGGACACGGCCCACGGTCAGGGTCTTGTGGTATAGGATGGAGAAAAGTCTTGTGGCGTTGATCCCCACCAGCCAATCGGCCTGCGCCCGGCAAAGGGCCGATTGATAGAGAGCATCGTAGTCCGCGCCGGGTTTCAGGTTGGCAAACCCATCACGGATGGCCCCGTCCTCCATGCTGGAAATCCAAAGGCGCTGAAACGGCTTTTGACAGCCCGCCATCTGATAGACGAAACGGAAAATCAGCTCCCCCTCGCGTCCGGCGTCGGTGGCGCACACAAGGCCGGTCACGTCGGGGCGCTCCATCAGGGAACGTAAGACTTCAAACTGCTTTTTCTTGTCGTCCGGGATGATGTACTGCCATTCTTGCGGCAGAATCGGCAAATCCTCATAGCGCCATTTCTTAAAGCGGGGGTCATAGGCCCCGGCGTCGGCAAGGGAAACCAGATGGCCGATACACCAGCTCACCAGATAGCCGTTTCCCTCTAAGTAGCCGTCCTGTTTCTGATCCGCGCCGATCACACCCGCAATGCTGCGGGCCACGCTCGGCTTCTCTGCAATTACAAGAGTATGTGAAGTTGTCATTCCTCGTCCTCCTCGTCTGTTTCTTCCTCCATCAACAAATCTTCCCCCGGCTCTTGAGCGTACCCATCGGTGGCGTCGTCCGGCTCCGGGGCTTCTTCCTCGTCGCCCTCGGCCTCGCCAAAGTCGTATTCGTCCAGATCGTCGCCGCCCTTGACATCTGCTTTCGGCTTGCGGAGCTTAAAGAAGTAAAGGGCTACGCCGCCGCCCGCCAGCGCTACCACAAGGAACACCACAAGGCCGCCCATGCCTCCGCTTTCTTTCTCCGGCGCTGCCGGTTCTTCCTCGCCTACGGGTTCCGGCTCCGGCCCGGCGCAGGCGGTCAGGTTATTTTTACAAACCGGGCAGGCCGTGTTGACGGCCCCAGCCTCACACTTGGCCGTGCAGGTGCAGGCTTGCGGCTCCTGTTCGCCGTCCTCCAACAACGCTTGCAGGTCGGCGTCGTCCACTTGGTTTAGGAAATGCACGGAGGTTTCCTTGTTCTCATTGGCCCGGTCAATCAGGATATAGAAGTAATTCCCGGCCTTGGTGGTGACGGTGATCAACTGCTTATCTCCGAAAAAATCATCCACCAGTGCCGCGTTGCCCTTAGGGGTGACGGGTACGCCCTCCGGCTCCATCTCTATGCCGCCGGTGGTGGGTTCCTCTGTTTCCTCCGGCAAAGGGGCTTCGGTGGTTTCCGGCAGCGGCTCCGGGTCAGGGTCAACGCCCCCGGCGTAGGCGGTAACGGAAAAAGCCGCCATGCAAAGCACAGCGGCCAGTGTCACGGCAAATCTGCGAATGAGCTTATTCTTCATCGGCCTTTCCCTCCTGTTCAAACTCCGGCTGCGGGGCCGGGGGCGCTTGCAGAGCGCCGCCGCGCACAAAGGCGGCGAACTCCTGCGGGGTCATGTTCAGGCCGCGCACAAGCTGGACGATCTGCAAGTTTTCCTGTTCAGTCTTGGCCGCCTCCAGCTCCCGAAGCTGATTTTGCAGCGCCGCGATCTTGCCTTTGGTTTTCTCAATGTCCTTTTCAATGCGTTCCAATTTGTTCATTGCCATAGTCAAAAACTCCTTTCTGGCGTCAGGGTAGACGCCCGTAACAATAGAAATGCTCCTGCCAGTAGCTTGAATTTAGGTTTGTGTAACTGATGGGATTTCCACAGTGCAACATGACCGAATTTCCCACATACAGCCCCACATGGGACATCCCGGAAGTGTCGTAGGTGCCGACGAAAAACACCAGATCGCCGGGCTTTGCCTGCTCCGGGGAAACAGGGGTACAGAGGTTGTAAAGCCCCTGCGCCGTCTGCCGCCCCACATTCCAGCCGGAATGATTGACTACCCAGCTAATGAAGCCGGAACAATCAAAGCTGGTGCTTGGAGAGCTGCCGCCCCACACATAGGGATAGCCCACATATTTGTCCGCCTCCGCAATCATGGCCGCAAAGGTTTCATCCTCTAAAGCCTCCGGCGGGATTTCATAGTAGGTCGGCTCCTTGACGGTGGAGGCATGGGGATAGCTGCCGCTTGGAAAGAGGTCTGGCCGGTTGCCCAACGTCTGCATATAGGCCGCGTACAAACTGAGCTGATTCTCGTCCATGAGATAGACGGGCAGGTGGGATAGATCGGCATTTTCCAGTGTCACATAACAGATGAAATACTGGTAAGGTTCTTCTTCCTCATACTCATTTCCATCGTCATCCGTATGAGTGACCGTTCGATAGCGGATTTCCATCTCCACACGCTCGGTTAAGGTGTATTGCTGTTCAAAGAGCATGGCAAGATTGCCCTGTACCTCATCCAGCGTAAACGCCCCGCCGTGGAGCGCGGAGAGGATAGAGGTCAGCACATAGGGGTCATGGCTGATGTCGTCCAAATCAAAACGGTACTCGTCGTAGCCGGGGTGCAGGCTTTCGTAGTTGTCAAGCTCGTGCTGCAAGTCGGCTTCCATCCCGGCGTAGGTGGCCTCGGCCCCCAGCATATCGCTGTCCTCGGACAGATAGGAGGTGGCCGCAAGCCCCGTCCCGGCGCTTCCAAACATGGCGGTGCAGGATTGCAGGCCGCCCATAACCAGCATGAGAAGCAGGCCCACGCCGCCGATCAGCAGCGCCCCTTTCCAGTGCCGTGCCACAAGGGATGCGACCTGTTTGCCTTTCTCTGCGGCTTTCCTGGCGGCTGATGCGGTGGTCTTGGCACTGCCTGATGCGCTCCGGCCCGCCGCCCGTGCGGCCTTGGCGTATTCCCGTTTGATATGCTGTTTCTGACAGAGGCGGGAAACCGGGTTCTTTACCGCCTGTGCCAATTCTGGGTTGTCCCGTAGAGATTTTCGATATACAAACTCGGCGTTGGCAGCCATGGACTTGCGTTCCGCCTTGGCTGCGGCCCGGTAGGGTTTCAGCTTATGCCGACGTATGGCACTTTTCAGCACCTTGCCCGCCTGGCGCTCGGCCAGTTCTTCCGCCTTATGACCGGCCTCCACGCCCACGTTTTCCTGCTCCACCTCATGGATTTTCCCATGGAGGTATAGCCTCGCCTCCTGCACCGGGCGACTGGCCGGATTGGGTTTGAGCTTTGGCGGGGCTTTCTCCACTTTTTCAAAGTGAAGTTTGCTTTTGGCCTTTCCCTTGGCCTCGTTGTATACGGTTTCCTTGGTAAGCACGCGCTTTTTCGGCAGGGCTTCTTTGGCCGCTTCCAGCTTGTCCGCCCGTTTTTCCGCCTTTTTGATATAGCGGGCCAGCTCTGGAGAGGCCCGTTCCCCGGCGGTAAATTGCAGACGGGAGGCCGGGGCGCCCGCCTGCCTTGCCATACGTTCCCCATTCCGGGCCGTCCGCTTTGCCTTATGCCGGTCACGGATGTCTACGGCCCGTTCCAGCGCCTTTTCCACTGTACCGTCCGGCTTGGCGGTATATTCCGGCTCAGTTTCCCGGCTGGAAATGCCCGCGCTCTCGCCGGTGGTCTGGTTGTCCAGCGTAAGCCCGGCGCGGGTCATGCGCTGCGTCACCTTATCACGGGGTTTTAAGGGCTTCATGGTGCGCCACCTCCTTTTGCGCCCTCGCGCCTCATACCGTGACCCCCTCGCCTAAGCGGGTGGTCATGATCCGGTAAAGCTGGGTGTGCTTCGGGATGGGGTTCTTAAAGGGCAGGATCACGTTTTCGTAAATCAAAAGCCCCTCGCCGGGTTCGGAGTTTTCCACATACCGTAATTGCTGCGGGGAGATATTTAACCGCTCCGCAAGGATTTTCCGATCGCCGCTGGCCTGGTTTAACAGGCAGATAAAGTCACTGTTTTCCAAAATGTTTTCAATCTCCGGCGACAAGAGCAGATCCTTGACGTTCTGTGTGGCACCTGTGGGAATGCCGCCCCATTTTCTGAAACGCTTCCAAATCTCACAGGAAAAGGCCGCTGTCTGTTCCTCCCGCAAAAGCAGGTGGAACTCGTCACAAAAGAACCACGTCGCCTTGCCCTGGCTGCGGTTCTGCGTCACCCGGCCCCAAATCTGGTCTTGGACAATCAGCATACCGATTTTCTTTAGCTGTTTGCCAAGCTCCTTGATGTCAAAGGCCACAATCCGGCTTTCAATGTCCACGTTGGTGCGGTGGTTAAAGACGTTTAGGGAGCCGGACACATACAGGTCAAGAGCCTGCGCCACCCGGTCGGCCTCCGGGATATGCTGGTCTAACAGGGCTTGGTGGAGGTCGGAAAGAATCGGCATATTTTCCGGGCGGGGGTCTGCCAGATAGGGCCGGTAAATCACCTGCACGGCCCGGTCAATCACCGTCTTTTCGATGGCTTCCAGCCCGTTCTTGCCGCCCATCACCAGCTCACAGAACGACAACACAAAGTCGGATTTTAAGGCCAGCGGGCTTTCATCCTCGCTGTAATTTAAGTTGATATCCAGCGGGTTCACATA
This sequence comes from Clostridium sp. D5, assembly GCF_000190355.1. NCBI lineage: Bacteria > Bacillati > Bacillota > Clostridia > Eubacteriales > Clostridiaceae > Clostridium > Clostridium sp. D5. Next base: position 124,124 of record NZ_GL870815.1, read on the forward strand.
GCTTTTGCTGGTGGGCGACAGCTTCACCACCTGTCCATGCAGCCGCTTGACAAGGGGGTAATACTCGGCCTCCGGGTCACATACATAGACGTCGTCCGGGGTGCAGAGGAACACACTCAAAATCTCGGCTTTACAGCTCATGGATTTCCCGCTTCCCGGCGTCCCCAGCTTCAAACCGTTGGGGCAGCGTGCCCGCTTCCGATCCAGCATAATCATGTTGCCGGTCTTGGCATTGACGCCGTAATACATGGCGTCTCCGCCCTGAAAAAGCTCCTGCGTCACGAAAGGCACGAACACGGCCACGCTGGAAGTCGTCAAGGAACGCTCGATCTGGATGTGGCTGGCCCCCAATGGGAGACTGCTCATAAGGCCCTGCTCCTGCTGGTAGTCCAGCCGCACAAGGGAACAGTTGTATTTCTGCGCCACGCCTGCGGCCCAGAACACATCGTTTTCCAATGCCTGCCGGGTGTCGGCGGTATTGAGGACAAGAAAGGTGAGCTGAAACATTCGCTCGTTCCGGCTCTGCAAGGTCTTTAACAGCTCCTTGGCGTCCTGCCCGTAGGTGGCAAGGTCGCTGGGAAGTATGTCCATATCGTAGCCGCTGCGGACGGCTCGTTTCTGTTCCTGAATCTTCATGGCATCCAGGTCGGTGATTTTCCGCTTCACCGTCTTGATAGCCTCGCTCTGGTCGATGGCCTGCACATGGAGGTTCACCACAATGCCATTTTCCGTATTGAGAAAGTCGGCCAGCATTTCGTCCGACAGTTCCGGGGACAGAATATTTAAAAAGCTCACAGCCCCGTACTTGCCGCCCAGCCCGAACAAACGGGCATGGCCGAAGCGGAACGACGACGGGGCAATAAAATCCTTGGTGGAGAGGCCGGAGGAAGCCAGCCACTTCCAATCGAAGGAAAACGGTTCCCCGTCCGGGTGGAACATGCGGTGCATGACTTCCAGCCGGGCCGTTGCGTCCAGTCCCCATGCCACGGCCCCCATGCTCTTGAAATAGCCTAAGAGGTCGGTTTCAATGCGGTGCAGTCTGGCACGAGCCAGTTTCAGGTTGTCGGCCTCGATGGTATAGGTCAGGAATTTCCGCTTCATCAGTCCATTGTTCCCGCTTACCAGTTGGTTTTTCAAGATAGCGGAATACTCTGTGCGGATGTCGTCAAAATCATCCCCCTGCGCCCGGATTTCAAGGCTTTTGGCGTACTGCCTGGGGTCAATCTTGTGGTTGAGAAAGGAAAACTGGATGTGAATCGAGGCATCCAGGTAGTTGTAAAGGTCGCACAGGTTTTCAAAGATGGCTGTCTTGGTATCGGCCTGTGCAAGCTGATAGCTGATATCCGCAAACTCAATGCACTTGGAAAACCTGCGGGGCGTCAGGCGGCAAATCCCGTCCTGATACATGGCCTCATAGGGAATACTCTCCTGGGCGGAGTGGGGCTTGCCGTCGCCCTTATACTTGCGGATGACGGCCTGAATTTCTTTCTTTTCTGCGCGGGTCAGCTTTACCGGCGTTCTTTCCTGCGCTTCGTTTCTTTGCTTTTTGAACAATGGCATTTACCTCCTTTTCCATTTGTCGCTGCCGCACAAGGGCGGTATAAGCATTGTTGGTCTGGTAAGGCCGCTCTTTCGGCATGAGAAAGCAACACTGGACGATCTGCCATACCACCACTTCCAGGGGCTGGCCGTGGCGCTCATACAGCGCCATGAGAAAGCCCGGCAGCATGGCAAACACCATGAGAAGCGCCGCCGCGCTGGTGGGGACGCGTCCCCGAATCAATAAAAAAAGCGGGATGCCTACAAGCAGCGCACCGCCAAAACAAAGGAGCTGGCGTTTCGTCAGCCCGAATACCACCTTGGATTTCACCTTGGTAAAATCCTTTGGAACAGTTACATAAGCCAAATCAAATCACCTCGTTTCTTCTGGCGCGGACAGGGAAAAATCGCTGTCCACTTCATTGCCCCACACATCCCAGCCGGGGGTTTTCTCTCTGGCAAACAGCTCTGCGCGGGGCAGGTCGCCCGCAAGCTCGATGATTTTCTCGCGGGTGATATCGGGTTTCTTGCTGTGTTCCTCAATGGGAGAAATGATAAACTGATGGACGCTTCGGGAATAGCGTTTGGGATGTCCTCGCTTGCCAAGCAGACAGATTTCCGCATTGCCTCTTGTCCAGTGGCCCAACCCATAAAACCAGGTAGGGCTTTTCTTATTCCGTTTCAGCCAGACAAAGGCCACGGTCTTGAAGGTGAAGCCCCATGCCTGAATCAGCCGCAGGGCTTCCGGCAGCATGGGGAACGTGGCCCACAAAAACAGCAGGCAATCCTTGGCTGCCAGTGTTTCCACCGGCAGGGCGCACAGCTCGTCAATCCCCATGGTGGGATAGTGGTTTTCCGCTGCACCCTGTACCGTTTTCTGGTCATATCTCCACGGTGGGTCAGCGTAAAGAATGTGATAGGTTTCCTTCTGTGATTTCTCGATAAGCCTGTTTCCTCCTGTGTAAAAAGTGTAAGATCAATGGGCTGTGAACACAGCCTTAGACAAGCTGCCGGTTTTGAACAAGCCATAGCACAGCAGCACCGTATAGCCCATACAGCCCCAGATTGCGCCGGAAATGTCGTCCGCTGTGCCAATATCCTGAATCAGAACCGCGTAAATCCCCACAACCACCATGATTAAAAAGGCTTGGAAGCCCAGCGCCAGCAGGGATTTTAAGTAGTTCTGGCCCATGCCGCGCCACTCCGCATTGCCCAGGGTGGCAAGAGGGATCGGCCCAAGCGCTGTCACGGCGTATATTTCAATCATTCTCCCGTAGGTAACAAGGAAAATGCAGATGGATAACGCGTGCATCGTCAGGCCTACAACCAAGGTCTGGAACCACAGGCCCAGAAGCGGCCCAATGTCCATGGCCTCCAGTTGTGCTTCCAGGTCTGGAATCAGGGTGTCAAAGTCAATGCTGGTTTCCCCGATGATGACACCGGCGCTTTGATTCACGACGGCCTGGGTGGCATCAAAGACACCCATGACGATATTCCATGTGTTCGTCACAATGAGAATGGCAAAGGCACTCTTAAACATCCAGCGGAAAAACATAGAGCTGTCAAAATCGTGCATGTTGTTCTTTTCCACGATCATTTCAATCAGCTCATAGCACATCACCAGGGCGAGAATGGCCGCCGCAATGGGGACAATGACCGTTTCGGACAGGCTTTGCAGCATGGAAAAAATGCCGCCGTTCCAGTCCTGCGGGGTGCTGCCCACATCCGATGCGATTTCCCCAACCTTGGTATTCACAGTGCCAAAAAGCCCCGACAGGTTTCCTTTAATCCCGTCAATCAGGATTCCTTTGATCCATTCCGCAATTAAATCATCAATCATATGCGTTCACCTCCTTGTCCGCGCCCTCCTGCTACCGGGAGGGCGCGGCATATTGCTTGCAGATGGACGGATTGCTTATCCCAGCAGCCCGGACAGGAGAGGTACAAGGGTCATGCCAATGAGGGCCACGCCTCCGCCCGCAACAAGCTGCTTGATTCCCTGGCTCTTGCTGGCGGGATTATCGGCCCCGTACCCCTCCAACAGATTGACGCCGCCCCATACACACAGAGCGCCGCCCAGGCCCACAACGATGGTCTGTAACGTATCTACTGCACTATTGAAAAATTCCATACATGCCTCACTTTCTGCCGGTTTCCGGCGAACAAATTTGATTGCTTACAGAAAAAAGCCGCTTCACTGTGCGGCCAAATCTTCGTCCGACAGGTCAATGTCGTAAAGGTCAAAGGGTTCATCCTCCGATACCACGCGCCGTTTTTTCCGGCGCAGGGACGACAGGTACCTGTCCACATCAAAGGTGTTCTGTTTGTCGGCATCCGAGAGGTATTTATAGCGTGGGTGGCGAGTGATGTCGTATTTCTCACTGAAAAACGACCTCACGCCGCGCACCTGCAAAATACACTTGCCTCCGTCCATCGTTGCAATTTCGTCCTGGCTCATCAGCTCCTTTCCGAGTTTTTGGTAGTTCAGTCCGTGGGAGGTCTGTGCGCCCCGGTTCTCGCTTTGGTTATAGCTGTCAATGGTTTCCTTGCCCAGCACGTCCGCGATTTCCTTGGCGTTTTTACCTCTGCCACTCAAAAAAAGCGTACAATCGCAGTTGTCGGAAATGATTTCCGCCGAATCCCGATACAGGGCTTTCAACTGCGACTGGCTCTGTAAAATGATCGAAGCCGAGATTTCCCGGCTTCGGATGGTGGCGATCAACTTGTCAAAGTTGGGAATCTGACCGATGTTGGCAAACTCGTCCAGAATCATCCGCACATGGACGGGCAGCCGCCCGCCGTATTTGTCATCCGCCCGGTCGCATAAGAGGTTGATTAACTGGCTCTGCACCATAGCTAGGATGAAGTTAAAGGTCGTGTCCGTATCACTCATAATGAGGAACAGGGCCGTTTTTTCGTCCCCGATGGTGTCAAGCTCCAGCTCGTCGTCCTCCATCAGCTCCCGCACCTCCCGGATGTCAAAGGGCGCTAATCTGGCTCCGCAGCTAATCAAAATGGAGCTGCGGGTCTTACCAGCGGATAGAAGAAACTTCTTGTACTGGCGTACCGCAAAGTGTTCCGGGTCTTTTTCTTCCAGCCGTTCAAACATCTGGTCTACCGGGGATTGAAATTCCGGGTCATCCTCGCGGGCCTCGCTGGCGTTTATCATTTCAAGAAGCGTGGTGAAATTCATTTCATCATCTGGCGCTTCGTACCAGATATAGCCAATGAGGGCCGAATACAGCAGGCGTTCCGACTATAGTGATAGGTAATCCTTTGAAGTTATCGCCGGATTTTCCCCCACTCCACACCGGACGTGCGACTTTCACCGCATCCGGCGTTCCATCGGTTGTTTTCACAAGCATTTAATCAATCACCAAATGAAATGTTAGTTTTCTATTGCGGACAAACCAGCCTGCTGGCGCAGACTGTTCACTTTTAACATCAGTTCCTTTGTTGCCTTGAGCGTGTCGGCTATCTCTTTTAGCTCATTCTTAGGACACTCTTGCAGGAGTGGAAGAAATCTATTAT
>NZ_GL870815.1:130443-263337 GCF_000190355.1 Clostridium sp. D5
CCAAAGCGAACATTCTAACCATAGGTATCTTATAGACTCTCGGCTTATAGGTAACACAGTCTGCCTCCAGACCGCTTTCGACCACTTTAGGCAGTGGTTACGGTTACTCTCAGCCTTTGTCATGGGGCTTCGTACACCAGCCATTACAGCTAATGCACGCCCATCAAGGGTAGGCGTTTCAGGGCGTTACCCCGTCATTCCACCTATCAAACTACCAGTTCTCCGAACAACGGAAAACCGTTGCTCGTGCGCAGACTTTTTACCGTCTGCGAACGAGTCGCACTCACCCAAAAATCCTCGGCGCTTTTTTCGCCCTCTCCCTTGGTGTTGCTGATCAGCGTGTTTACCAGCTTTAAGATGTCCTTTTCGCTGTGGATGTAGCAAAACGGGTTATAGCGCATGCTCTTGGAAAAGTTGATGGTATTCAGCACCTTTACCCGATATCCGCACCGCACAAGAAGCTGGCCCACCTCACCGATCAGGCTGCCCTTGGGATCAGTAATCACGAATGAGGTCGGGTAGTCCTTGGACACGCACTGCATAAGGTTGGGCTTCACAAAACATCTCGTCTTGCCGCTGCCGGAGCCGCCGATGACCAGCACGTTTTTGTTCCGGGCTGTCTTGGGGTCTTTGGGCCGGTTGTTCATGGTGAGACGTTCCGTCTGGGTCAGGAGGATGTTGTTATCAAACACGGGGTCGATATATGGGGCGATATCTCTGGGGCCGCCCCATCGGGCGCTGCCGTATTCCACCCCTTTGCGGTATTTCTTGGCGTTCTTGCTTTTCACGTACACCATCAGACGCAATGCCACCGCACCGGCCACACCCACCGCCAGATCGAACAGGCGGAAGCTGGGGGAGACGCTTTCAAAGGCAAAGGAAAAGCCGTCCGCAAGGTGCAAGAACTTTTCCGACAAGTCCGCCCCAGCCGCCAGCCGGTAGGTCTGCCCCAGCTTGCCGAACAGGTAAACGAACAGTAGATAGGGCAGGTTGGCGATTATCCGCTTTTTCACTTCCAGCCTCATAGAGACAGCCCCCTTTCCTTGATTTTCTCCTTGGCCTGCTGGCGGTTTCTGGCCGCCGTCTTTTGCTTCATAGCCGAGAGGGCCTTTCGGATGGAGGGGCGTTCCTGCTGTTTGAGCTTCTTGGCCGTAAATTCCTTGAATGCCTGTTCCAGATTGTCCGCCTGCTTGGATTTGAAAATCACGATATACCGGGGCGGATGAGTGGTGCGGTCTTTCCGCAGGGTAAAATCAATGCCGTATTTCTTGGCGCAGGGCCGAAACAGGCCAATGTTGGCATCGGTGATTTCAATGTTGGACAGGGCGGAGCCGTCCTTTTTGAGATGCCGCAAGCTCTGTCTGCCTTGGTGGGGCTTTATTTTGGCCGTTTGTCGGGCAGCCAGAAATTTCTTCATGGCCGCTTGCAGCACTTGGCCCGTGAGCTTGCCGGTCTTAACCGCTAATGCGATGGTGTTCTGTTCGATTTCTTCCTGCAACTGCTATCCCTCCTTGGAAGTCAAAGCAGGCAGGCGGCACGGCTTAGATACGCACCCGCAGGCCGGAAAGGTCGTTGGTGCGAATACCTACCAGATACCAGTTCTCAGCCATTTCCATGCGGGTGGGCCTCCATCTGCCGCCTACCAGTACATCAAAGGTTTCTCCGCAGTGCAGGCCGCCGTAGTAGTCCGCCAGGTCAAAACGGATGTCATAGTGGTCTGCCTGCTCGTCAAAAATCAAAGTCCCCTGTTTCATAGGGCTGTCCTCCTTTTTCAGATTTTGCCGGTGTTCATATCGTGGGCCACCAGTGCCGTGTAATAGCCGTTGATGGTGCTGGGGGCGTTGAACAGAACCGCCAGCAGATATTTCTTGATATTTCGGATTTCCGTGGTGTTTTTGCTGATACAGTCAAAGACAAACTCCATGTGAGAGCTGTTTAGCTTCATCAGTTTGGACTTCACCAGATCCGCCGGATAATCATCTCCGGCAATGCGGATGGTCGTTCGGGCGCTGCATACGGTTTCCACCAGCAAATCCACGATTTCGTCCAGCAGTTCCCGGTCAATCCCCTTGGTGTGCTGGCAAAGGTGTCCATACTCGATGTTATCCTTGATGATTTCCCGATAAACCGCTACGTCGCTCTGCGACTTCGCTCCCGTTCCTTTCCGTTCCGGCGGCGCAGCCGCTGTTTCCCCCAAAGGAGAGGGAGGGGAAAGGATAGGAATGGAATCGGTATTTAATCCATCCGTAGTGAATGGGTCTTTTATTTGTCTATCTTTATTTAATTGCGTTGGATTTCCCTGCGTAGGCTTTTCCTGTGTTGGTTTTTCCAATGTTGGATTTTCCAACGTAGGTGAATCCGGCGCTGGCTGGGGCTGCTCGTAAATGATGTAATCCGCCCCGCGAAGCCGCCCCTGGCCGTCTCTCTCACGGGAACGGACGATATACCCGGCCTGTTCCAGCTCCTTAACTGCTGCCCGGATCGCGTCGATCTGTTCCCGGTTGATAAGGGAGAGGCCCTTTAGGGTAAAATCCCAATCCTCCGGCAAGGACAGCATTTGTGACAGCAGGCCCTTGGCTTTCAGGGATAAGTCCTTATTTCGCAGATGGTGATTGGACATCACCGTGTAGCCCCGGTTTTTCTCCACTCGAAAAACTGCCATCTCATCGTCCACTCCTTTCACTTGAAATTTCACCGCGCCGTCAAGGGCGGTGAGCTTGCCCGGCTGGTAAGGACATTCTGCGTAGACGCAAAACTGATACTTCCAGTGCGGGCGGTAAAATCGGCAAGTGCCGCAATCCTCCGGCGCTCCGGCCTCGCCGTTGTCAAAGTGGTCTGCGCCCGGCCTCGTCTGCATGAGCTGTTCAAAGGCCCGGTCACTGCCGGAAGTAAAATACATAGGCGGTTGCCTCCTTTCTGGTTTTGGGTGCAAAAAACGGCGTCCTGATCTCCCCAAAGGGAAAAGAGAACGCCGTCTGCGGTGTCGTATTCGATTTTCGATGTGTCATATCTGTGTGGGAGGACTTCACGGGAAAGAGCAGCGTGTCAAAGCTCTATCCGAATGTAGTAAATCGGTAGTAAATTCAGTGTCCCTATCCCGTAATTTGCCCGTATTTCTGGGCTTTTTTGAGATAATCAGAGTTGTTTGGATAAATCTAAAGAGAATCCAGGGTCTTGTCTATCATTTAGCTCACGCATCATAGAATCTGGGAAAGGCTCTTCACTCTTCACCTGCATTGTCAGATAAATAGTCTGTTCATTCGCATATACTTCGGAGAATGTAATTGTAAGTCCATCATCAGTTTTCGTGTATACGCCATTTGGGGAATCGACAGTGTCCGCTTCGGGTTCTTCCAATACGGTTGCTCTATCTGTAAAATTGCCAAAGAAGCTAACCTTATCCTGCAGCTGTGCAAATATGTCCCCTATAACAGGCAGGTTTTTCGCGAAAACAGGATTCGCGGCACATATGATAAAGCTCGCTGCGAGTACCATAGCCAGGCCTCCTGCAAACCTTAATGTCCAACGAAGAGGTTTTGATTTGACCTTTGCGGCGTTCACCTGTTTTATTTGCCCCGTTTCTATCATCCGGTATGCCTCTCTCGCTTTTCCAGTAACCTTTTCTGGTATTTCTACCTCACTTCGAATCTGCTTCTTTATAATGTGTTCATTCCATTTGAATGTTGCTGGCATTTAGTATCCTCCTTTATTAAAAATTGATATTCAACAGCTATCTTTTCCCTGCCTCTTTTTAATCGGGACTTGACCGTACTTTCTTTCATCTCAAGAATTGTACCGATTTCTCTTGTATTAAAACCCTCCAGATAATACAGCAATAAAATGGTACGGTATTTTTCGTCCAGAGGCTTTAAAATTTGATACCACTCCATAGAATCATATCCTCTCTCATAGAATACACTTTCCGGTAAGGCATCGGTGTAAAGCATGCGTTTGTTCAAACGAAGCATATTCTTACACTTGTTAACTAAAATTCTGACAAGCCATGTCTTAAAATACTTGTCCTGTTCCAGAGTCGGTAATTTCTCATAACAGGTTAATATGGTATCCTGTATTACATCTGCCGCATCCTCCTCATTATGCATATATACCCGGGCAATTTTATACATATTTTGCATATGTTGATCAATCAGCCTGCAGAACGCTTCCGAATTACCTTTCTTCGCCTGACTTACTAATAATCTGTCCATATTCCTCCTTACATTCATAAATAAACAGTGGCCCACCGTTGTAGCAGTATACTTAAGTATTTAAATCGTATTTCTTATTTTCTTTACATCTATTAGACAACGGGAAGAGTGAATTAGATGCATAAAATTTAATAATCCTGCATTTAAAATATAATTAAAAAAATCAGTTACAGCCCCTTTATGTATTAAACTATTGAAGCGAAGCTTGGTGTTAATCAGATTGTGGTGAGAAATGAGTTTGAAAATACCAGTTTTACGGCACAGCCATTCATTCTGTTATACTTCAAATATTTGTGTGGTTAAAAAAATAAGCAGATATGCAATTAACATATCTGCTTCAAATTTCCGGTTTTCATTATCATCTTAATGACATTGGATCCCAGACCGGAGCTGCGAATGGGATTGGGGATGTATATCTTGCATTTGGCTGAAATTTTATTGCTCCACCTTTGATGGGCAGTGGGACACCCTTTTTAATATAATACTGCATCTTATCTATAATATACAACATTAAATATAAATAGCAATAAAACAAAAATTGTAATAGGTATCTATCTCTGGGCATCCCTTATTTCCTGTTCTTTTGCAAGCTGCTGTCCGCAGGGGGTGACACACAGCCCGCCGTTGCAGGTGCAGCGCAGCTCACTTGGCAACTGTCTGCCGACCCGGAACATTGTTTCGGCAGCCTGATCAAGGGGGATCAGGGGATCATAACCGCCCATGATCAGATTGGCGCTGACCATGGCATTGGCAGCTGAAAGTGCATTCCGGCTGATACATGGGACCTGTACCAGTCCGGCCACCGGGTCACAGATTGTTCCCAGGATATTCTGCAGTGCGCAGGAAGCGGCATCCAGGGACTGTTTTGGAGATCCGCCCATAAGATAGACGAGTGCTCCGGCTGCCATTGCGGAGGCGGCGCCGGGTTCGACCTGACATCCGTACAGCTCGGCGGAATAATTGCAGTCTTTGGACATGACAATACCAATGACAGATGTAGTCAGCATCAGCTCCAGTTTTTTATCCTTTGGAAGGTTCAACGCATTTGCGGTTCCAAGGACAGCTCCGGGGAAGACTCCGGCAGAACCGCCGGTCGGTGCACAGAGGACAACGCCCATGGCACTGCTGTATTCCATTGTCGCCATTGACCAGGGAACGGCGGTGTTTAATAAGCCCATATCTAAGGCGGCCGGAGATGCGTTCAGATATGTTTCGACTTTCCCGGCAGTGGGCTCTATAATTCCGTTCATGTTTATATCCCCTTTCAGGGCTTCCTTAGCGCTGTGTTCCATCGTCTCTATGACGTAAGACATAAAATCGAGTACTTCTTCCCGCGTCCATCCGCTTCGTGTGGTTTCGTATTCTATGCCCAGTTCCCAGAGCGGCTTCCGGGTCTGTGTGCAGAGATCTAAAAGTTCTTCGGCGCTTCTGAATGGAAGAGAGGTGTTTCTGTTGGAAGGCACCACCAGCACCGGGGTCATTTCAATACAATAAAAAACTCCAGCTTTCTTTTCAAGATTTTTCAAAAATTCATCAGTATGCTTTTGGCGTGATTTTATGTTTATAAGATATACTCCGTCTATTTCACCAGATATGTAATATCCTTCGGTTGCGCCATAGTCTTTCAGAAGATCTTTTACTAATTCCTCTGCTCCTGTCCTGTCTGTCTTTGCTTTTAATACTAATTCATAACAATCGCCTACAATCTCAACATCAAATCCATCAATCTTAAGCAGCTTTACAGTCCCCCCGCCGGTAGAATCAGAGTAGACCACTACTTTTTCTCCGGAATCGCTGTGTAAAGTCAGTCTTGAAAGATTGGGGACGGTTGGCTCAAAGTCACTGATGAGAAATTGAATATCAATCCCACGTTCACGGGCGATATTGAATGCATCTCTCAGGCGCGGGTCCTCCGGCCGGTATCCCAGCAGACCGTTGACATAACCCATATCCGAGCGCTGGCCTTTGTACATAAGGGTATAGGCTCCTTTACGAGCGAATTCCACGGTTGCCTTCTGCAGATTTCCCTTTAGAAGCTGACGGCATAAATATCCGATTCTCGATGGTGCACAGGTGTGTGAACTGGATGGCCCCACCATGACCGGTCCTACGATATCGTTGAAGATGCTTGGGTTTTGGCGTTTCATATCTTATTCCTCCTGAAATAGTAATAAACGATATATTTGTTAGTTATATTATAAGAAACATAGGATTCTATGTCAATGACAATTTCATAAATATGAAATAATAACAAAATGATAAAATCATATTTGTGAAATATATATAAAAGAATTAATTTGCGAAAGGGTTGTGTATACGAGATGATTTTTGTATAATGAAATAAAAAAGAGGTGGAAAAGTATGGCTGAATTATTTAATGAAAGGATTGGGGAAGAACAGAATGATGACGTGGGCGGGAAAATAAGAGCGCTGCGAAAAGAAAAGGATATTACACTGAAGCAGCTTGGAAAAGAGACCGGGTTGTCAATTGGGTATTTGAGCAATCTCGAAAGAGATGCCTGCAGTCCGACGCTGGATAATCTGCAGAAAATATGCGGTGTCCTTGAAATATCTCTGATAGAGCTGCTGGATGGCATGAACCAGGGGCGCAGAGTGATACGAAAAGAAGAACGGAAAGTTGTCTTTGAAAAGCCGGGAAAAGTGCGCTATGAGTCGATTAAATTTGGTTCCGGCCTTCTGGACGGTCTGGTAATTGAACTGGAGCCGCACAGCCAGTACGATTCAAATAACTGGGTTCACAACTATGACGAGATCGGGCTGATTCTGGAAGGGAAGATGTATGTATCTATTGACGGGGAACAGATTGAACTGGAAGAGGGAGATGCGTTCTATATAAAAGCAAAGGCAAACCACAGTCTGGGAAATAATTCTGATACCAGATGCGTGAGCTATTGGGTAAAATCCATTTAAACTTTCACAAAATGGCATTTCAAAAATTAAGGATACCTCTAAAAATGTTTCACAAAAATGAAAAGGGAAAATTGTTTGGTTGTCACAAAATTCATAAATATGAAATTAAAACTGTTGACTATTTCATATATGTGATATAGTATGAAGAAAACAAATTCATGGCCGTGAAATAATAGGAATGGAGGTTGAGAAGTGAAAAAAGAAGGATTTTTCCAACTAATTAACAAAAAGGTATTTTTTCCAACAGGAATACTGCTGACTCTGGGCGTAGCTTTAGGCGCAGTTTTTCCGGAACAGTTCGGCAGTACGGCTTCAACGCTGTTAGGTCTCATTACAGAGAACTTAGGATGGATGTTTACTCTGTCCTCAATCATCTTGCTGATATTCTGCTTTTGGGCAGGATTCAGTAAATATGGAAGGATTAAACTCGGGGGCCCGGATGCAAAGCCTCAGATGAGTAAATTTTCCTGGTTCGCAGTATCTTTCACATCGTCGCTGGCTATTGGTGTCAGTTACTGGTGTGTGGCAGAACCAATGACATATTTTATGGAGCCGCCGGCCTTTCTGGAAATTCAGGCAAAAACGGCAGATGCAGCGCAGGTGGCGCTGAGATATACATATCTGCACTGGGGGCTGATTCCATTTGCAATCTACACCAGCGCAGGTATTGCGGTAGCCTTTCTGTTCTATAATGCAAAGAAACCTTTCCGTGTCAGCACATCGCTATATCCGCTGATTGGAGAAAAGGCAAACGGCAGTGTAGGCAGCCTGGTGGATGCAATTGCCATTTTTGCGATGGTTGCAGGTATGGGGACATCTTTGGGACTTGGTACGATGCAGATTGTAGGCGGTCTGGAATATGTGTTTGGCGTAAAAGGCGGTATTGTCACGCTGACGGCCATTATTATCGTTATGACAGTGATTTATACAGCGGTTGCATGCTCCGGCGTCCTGAAAGGTGTAAAATGGGTCGGCAATTTTAATATGTGCCTCTATTTCTTTATTCTTATTTTTGTATTTGCTTTTGGGCCTACAAGAGGAATTATGGAAAATATAATTACAGCGATTGGCGACTATATTCAGAACTTCATTCCTCTGGCGACGAATCTGGATCCTATTAAGCAGACGGGATTCCATGAAAGCTGGACGACATTCTATTGGGCATGGTGGCTGGCATTTGCCCCTCTTACCGGCTTATTCATGATTAAGCTGGCAAAAGGCAGAACAATCCGTCAGTTCGTTATGGTAAACCTGGTCGCACCGGCAAGCTTTATCTTTATCTGGTTCGGGACATTTGGAAGCGCATCCATCTTTTTGGATATGTTTAAGGGAACAGCAATCGGAGAAGCAATTGCTGAGAGCGGTACCTCAATCGCTATGTTTGCGCTGCTTGAAAATCTTCCGTTTAAAATATTTACATCTATTATAGTACTGATATTAGTTGCATTGTCCTTCAATACACAGGCGGAGGCGGTAAGCGTTACGCTTGCGGCTATGACTACTGTTGGATTTGATGAATCCGGCAATGAAAAAGAGCCGCCAAAGATGATGGTTATATTCTGGGGAGTACTGATGGGCGCAATTACAATTATTCTATTATACGCGGGTGGTGAACAGGCGTTCCAGGCATTACAGTCCTCGGTGGTAATATTTGGCCTGCCGATTGTCATCCTGCAGGTGATCATGGCCGTTTCCTACGTAAAATGTATGAAGCACTGTAAAAAATGGGATGTAGTAGGAACCTTTGATGACCCGAAATACAAGGATATCGTAGCAGATCAGGAAGAATAATGTGCTGAAACGAGTGATGGAGGAAACGAAAATGGGATTTTTTAAGAAAGATATCTCAGACGAGCTGGTACGTAAAATTGACCGCCTGGCGATAGAAACGATGGAGCAGCAGGGAATACTCTTTGAAAGCCCGATGGCTTTGGAAATATTTGAGAAGAACGGTTACCGGGTTGAAGATAAGATTGTATATTTTAAAGAAGCAGATGTGCGTAAAGCCTTGGAACAGGCGCCTGAAAAGTTCGTAATCCGGGGACGCGACCGGCAGTACGATGTTGAAGTGGGCGGGGATTCCCCGGTATTCTGCCCGGCATATGGGCCTGTATATGTACAGGAGAATAATATAAGAAGAGGCGCAGTAAAAGAGGATGTTGTAAAGTGCATGAAGCTTCTGCAGACAAGTGATACCATCCATATGATGAATCCATATGTAATAACGCCTTTTGATGTTCCCGGAAATCAGGTGTTGATGTACCAGCTTGCGGCATGCCTCAAATACGGAAGTAAGCCGACGATGTGTCCGAGCGGCGGCTATGCAGTTTCAAAGAAAGGGATTCAGCTCATTAAGGAAGTATATGGGGCGGATCAGGGAGAATATGTGACGATTAGTCTGGCGAGTGCGCTGTCACCACTTTCGTTTGATGATAATATGGCCGGTTGCATTATTGCTTCTGCAGAGGAAGGACAGCCTGTGATTCTGGGATGCGGTGCATTACCCGGGGCAACTTCTGGCATCACTCTGGGCAGCACCATGGTAACGGCGACAGCAGAACTGCTGTCAGGGATTGTACTGGCACAGCTTGTATGCCCGGGGCTGCCTGTTGTTTATGGAAACGTGGCCGCGTCTACAGATATGCGTTTTGTCACTCCAGCAATCGGAACGCCGGAAGCAGGCAGGATTGCAGCTATGTCGAAGGCGCTCTGCGAATATTACAAGATCCCCTGCCGCGGAGGCGGAGCACTGAGTGATGCAAAAATGACGGATTATCAGGCGGGAAGCGAATCTACTCTCGTTATGTGTGCGACACTTGCCGCCGGAGTGGACTATGTGATTCACGCATGCGGAATTCTGGATTCCTTTAATATTCTGGGCTATGAAAAGTTCATACTGGATGAGCAGATGATTCAGTCAGTTTTGCACATGCAAAAGGATATCCCTCTGGACGATGAGGAATATTGGGGAATTGACGATATTCGGGAAGTTGGGCACGGCGGAACATTCCTGGAATGCGAGCAGACATTTGAGTGTATGAAAGAAGAACTGTTTATGCCTGACGTATCTCTGCGGGGGTATTATGCAACATGGGAGTCCCAGGGGAGCCCGGATCTGATGAGCTATGCCAGCGAATTGATTGAAAAGCGCATCAGGGACTACACAGAGCCGGATCTGTCGGCTGACAGGGCAAAATTGCTTGAAAAATATCTGCATGTATAGGAGGAGAGAGAATGTATTATTTACCGCATGACGCAAATATTGAATTAATCAGGGCAAGAAAAAATCACAGCTGCTATGGTATGGGGCTGGGGATCATGATATTGGATGAGGTTTATCCGGGATTCCCGGGAGATGTCAGGAATGCGAGTGCGTTTCCCTATCCCATTCAGTATGACATCGTAAAAGATATAGATATTTATAAACTGGTTTGGGAGGAAGATAAAACACAATGCAGACAGCCGATCCTGGATGCTGCAAAACGGCTGGAAAAGATGGGATGCCGCGCAATTGCGGCGGAATGCGGATATTTTGCGTATTTCCAACAGGATGTGGCCGGATATGTAGATGTTCCTGTGTTCATGTCGAGCCTGCTGCAGGTACCGATCATACAGCAGACGATTGGGGTAAAGAAGAGCGTTGGTATTGTGGCTGCTATGGGTAAGTTTCTGACGCCGGTTCATTTGAAAAATGTGGGAGTAGATCCGGACAGCAATTATTTTATAGCCGGCGCCCAGGATGAGTACGGCTGCACGGAGTTTGATAATCTATGGAACGCCCAGGTACGCCCGGAAGTGCCTGAGGCATATTACTCAAGAGCAGAAAAGCAGATGGTGGAAATGTGCCGTGATCTGAAAAATAAGCACCCGGAAATGGGCGCGATTATGCTGGAGTGTACGGGCATGCAGCCCTTTGCGAGAGCGATTCAGAGAGAGTTGGATCTGCCGGTATACAGTTGGGGAACGCTTCTGGATTATGCATATTCTGTTGTAAATCACAGAGATTACTATGGGCATGTATAAGAAACAATAATATATAAAGCAGTGCGGCAAGCAGGCTGATCAACGGATGGTCAGCCTGCTTATTTCTTTTGAAATGTTCGGATTTCTCTCTTTAAGCGCCTTTCATGTTTATATAAAATAAACTTATATAAAATGGTAAACATTGCAAAGGAAATGGTGAAGCGAAAAGATGAACAACAAACAGAATTTTCAATGGCAGAGTATGACAATGGGTGTGTGTTATTACCCGGAGCATTGGGACAAAACGCTGTGGGAGACAGATTTAACACGGATGCTGGAAGCCGGGATTACAGTGATCCGCGTCGCTGAGTTTGCATGGAGTAAATTTGAACCGGAGGAGGGAAGATTTACGTTTGAATTTTTCGATGAGTTTTTACATTTATGTCTGCAAAAAGGTATGAAAGTTATTTTTGGAACACCGACAGCAACCCCTCCGGCATGGCTGACGGAAAAGTATCCGGAAGTGCTGAACTGCAGCATTGAGGGGATTTTATACTGCCATGGTGGCAGAAGACATTACAATTACAATTCGCCGGTGTACAGGGATCTGTCGGCAAAAATCGTGACGAAAATTGCGGAGCATTATGGGAAACATCCGGCAATTGTGGGATGGCAGATTGACAATGAACTGAACTGTGAGGTTTCCGAATTCTACTCCGAGGCGGATTCGACAGCATTCCGTGTATATCTGAAGGAAAAATACGAAACGTTGGATGCGCTAAATGATGCATGGGGAACCGTATTCTGGAACCAGACTTATACACATTGGGACCAGATCTACGTACCGCGGCCAACATTGAACAAAGCGGTGAATCCGCATATGCATCTGGACTACTACCGGTTTATTTCCCACAGTACACTTTCATATTGCAGTATGCAGGCAGAAATCATACGCAAATATAAGAAGCCCCGGGATTATGTGATGACCAATGGAATGTTCTGGAATGTGGATAACCATCGCATGCAGAAGGAATATCTGGATGTTTACATGTATGATTCCTATCCCAGCTTTGCCTATGGGCTGGACAGAGCGCCGCAAAAGGCGCAGGATCTGAATGACAGACGCTGGTCGAAGCATCTGACGGAGGTACGTTCGATCTGCCCGCATTTTGGAATCATGGAGCAACAGGCCGGGGCGAATGGATGGACAACACGGATGGAGGGTCCGGCTCCGCGTCCGGGACAGTTGACCCTCTGGGCGATGCAGAGCGTGGCGCATGGGGCTGATTTTATTTCCTTTTTCCGGTGGCGCACCTGCATAATTGGTACCGAGATGTATTGGCATGGTATATTAGATTACGATAACAGAGACAACAGGAAACTGGCGGAGGTAAAAGAGTTTTATCGGAAATTCCAGACACTGGAACCGGTAAGCGGTGCGGATTTTGAAGCGGTGTTTGCCGTTTTGAAAGACTATGATAATGTATGGGACACAGAAGTGGATGCATGGCATGAAAGGATTAGTACATATAGTGAAAATGAGATATTTACTGCAGCAGAAAAATCACATACCCCCTATGATGTGGTTTATCTGCAAAAGGACAGTGAACTGGATGAGCTGAAAAAATATCCGGTTTTATTCTATCCTCATCCTGTGATTATAAATAAGAATCGCATCGAACTGCTGAAGTCTTATGTGGAACAGGGGGGGACTCTGATTATCGGCTGCAGAGCGGGATATAAGGATATGAACGGAAGATGTGTAATGCAGCCTCAGCCGGGGCTTTTGAGGGCACTGACCGGTTCAGATGTAAAAGAGTTTACTTTTACGAGCCCTGCTGAAGAACCTGTATTGGCGGTGTGGAATAACCGTGAAATGGAAATGACGGTATTTAATGATATTATGGAGAATGTGGGCGGCAAGGTACTCGCCACGTATAAAAACAGCTATTATGCAGGTAAAGCAGCTTTAATAGAGAACCATGTGGGAAAAGGAAAGGTACTGCATTTGGGGAGTGCATTTTCCGGAGAGATAGTAAAGATGCTCCTGGAGTATACGAATACTACGGAACCATTTGCTGATCTGGTAAATGCAGAAGCGGATGTGGAAATCATCATGCGCAGGAAAGGCGGCCGAAAGTACCTGTTTGTTCTGAACTTTCGGGCTGGAGAAACGGTGGTTGATTTAAAACAGAAAATGAAGCTTTTGTATACCGGAGAATATCAGGCGGGGCAGCAGGTGCTTCCGGCATTTGGAACGGCGGTATATGAAGTACTCTAAACAGGAAGAATAGTTAGTCTTTTAATGGTAGATCGGGAACGTTTTTTAGATAGAGGAAGAAAACGCATATCTTGAATTATTATAATAAAACAAGTATGATAGAAAGTAGGAAGAAGCTATACCCAAAGAGCACCCTGTAATGTATGCCCTGCGGGCGGGTCTGCGGCAAGCTGCAGAATAAAGTATACCCAAGGGCACACCGTAATTCATGCCCTTGCGGGCGGATCTGCAGCAAAGCTGCAGAATAAAGTATATAAAAATACCGGAGGTGGCCCGAATGCTGCATATCCCTGACGATACCCCTGTATGGACAGATGATTTTAGAATACTTACAAGAGAACAATTGAATATCCCTGCGCTGCATATGATTGGGCATGCTCATTTTCAGGCGGCCGGCGCAAAACTGGACACACATTTTCACTGCAATATGGAATTTGTTGTAGTTTTGAAGGGAAAGCAGCAGTATATCGTTGATGGAAAACTGTATACGCTGTATGGCAATGATATTTTCATGACATATCCGTATGAAAATCATGGGAGCGGTGGAGGCTCACAGGATGTATGTGAGTTTATATGGTTTCAGTTTGATATGTCCTCGTCTCAGAACTTTCTTGGGCTGGTGCCGCCGTACAGTGAATATCTTTTTCGTCAGCTGCTGAATTACCGGCACCGGACGAAAAAGGCAAATATGAAAGACCTGCCGGTGCTTCAGCGGGCTTTTCAGCTGCTGGGTTCAGAAGAAATCTCACAGCAGATTCAGGGTTACAGTTATTTTCTTCAGTTTGTTACTAACAATATTTGCACAACGGATATAGAACTGACCAGGGAGGTATACAGCACCGATATACAGGAGGCTATTTACTATATCCATACACATCTTATGGAGGATCTGAATATAGAAATTATAGCCGGGCACTGCGGACTTTCAGCATCGCGGTTCAAGGCAAAGTTCAAGGAGGAGCTGGGAATTACGCCTCATGCATATATCACTTCTCTGAAAGTAGATACTGCAAAGATCTTTTTGAAAGATCCCGGGAATACGATCACAGATGTAGCGTATCAGCTGAACTTTTCTTCAAGTAATCATTTCTCCTCTGTGTTCAGAAAGTACACGGGATGCACACCGACTTATTTTCGGAATCATCGTTTCTCTAATATTTATTGATTGGATTTTAATATTGTGATCAGGCAGAAGCCGCCAGTTCCGGAAAATATCGGGGATGGCGGCTTTTATCATATGTTTAGTTTATGTATACCCAAGGGCACCCCGTAACTCATGCCCTGCGGGCGGATCTGCAGAAAGCTGCAGTATAATGTATAAAATCGTACTGTGGATTATTTTTAATGAAGGAGAGAACTACGGCCGATATAATGTGTGTATAAACAAAAGGGCACTCCGAAACACACGCCCTTAGCTGCGGAATATAGTATATAAAAAATAATGAGGAGAATGAAAGATGACATCAAGAGAGCTTGTATACAAAACACTGGAATTTAGAAACACAGACGGAAGGGTTCCGAGGCAGATGTGGCTGCTGCCCTGGGCAGAAACGAATTATGGACCGATGGTTGACAAGATTCATAAGGAATTCGAAGATGATATTGTTACGGCCCCCTGTATTTTACATACAAAGACGATTGCCAAAGGCGATCCGTATAAAATCGGTGAGTATACGGATGAATGGGGATGCCGGTTTAATAATATCCATGAAGGAATCATCGGGGAAGTCAAAGAGCCGCTGATTCAGGATGAGGACTGGGAGGATGCAGATAATGTACACATTCCGGTAGAGTGGCTGGATTTTGATGTGGACGCAGTCAATGAATTCTGCCGCAATACGGACAAATTTGTACTTTCAGGATGCTGCCCCAGACCTTTTGAGCAGCTGCAGTTCATTCGTACAACAGAGGAACTCTACATGGATCTTATGGATCCACCGGCAAACATGAAGAGCTTTATGCAGAAAATGCACAGTTTTTATTGCGAACTTGTTGAAAAGTGGGCAAAGACAGATATAGATGCACTTTTCTTTATGGATGACTGGGGCAGCCAGAACAGCCTGCTGATCAATCCAAAGCTGTGGGATGAAATCTTCCGTCCAATGTACAGAGACTATATCTCAATAGCTAAAAAATACGGAAAGAAAACTTTTATGCACTCGGATGGAAATACCCGGGATATCTATCCTAAAATGATAGAATTAGGGCTGGACGCATTTAACTCGCAGATTTTCTGCATTGGGATTGATGAACTGGAAAAATACAAAGGGAAGATTACTTTCTGGGGAGAGATCGACAGACAGCATCTTCTGCCGGACGGAAGCACAGAGGATATAGCAAATGCGGTGAAGATGGTATACGACAGACTGTGGGCGGACGGCGGCTGTATCGCACAGTGTGAGTTCGGACCGGGGGCTAAGCCGGAGAATGCATATACAGTATTCAAAACATGGAGTGATGTGAAAAAATAGGAGGGCTTTGGAGCAATTACCTCATTTAAAGAAATAGAGCGATATAATTTTCTTATGTGACGATAAGGCGTCTGGTACAGTTTAGTATCAGACGTTTTTTTCATAGGAAAATGTGTCCTATAAATTAAAAAGCCCTCCCGGCGTGATGCACACTGCGGCGTAAGAGGTAGATGTCGTGATGCGACCGCCGCAGGGCGGCTTCGCGGCGCCTCCAAGGTGTGCAAGCCCCTCATAAGTGAGAGGATGGGGAGTTGAGGTGGGCTGGCCCACTTTGTTATAGTTTATCAGTAATAAAATTGGCTGGCTGGGGAAAAAGAAAAAAATGGTATAATGCAATCCTGAAGGCTGGAGAGTGTAAACTTTATGAGAAAAAATAAATACATGAATCAAATATACAAAAAACGCGTGATAAATGTAAGAAATATAATAATACATTTACTAAAATGAATAGAGAAGCAATCAAACAGATTCGAGGATATAAGGAGAGTACATGAAAGAGACAGTTGAAAAAGACATATCTGAAATAGAGCGGGAAGCATTTATACATAAACTGGTTAAAACAGCAGAACAGTTCCGTATGCCGGAACTTACTGAAAAAACGGAACCTGGGTTATGGTACAGGGTTTCGGTTCCGGGATATGTCTGTGGAAATGGAGAACCATACCATGGCAGTATACGGATTGGAACGGAGAATCATGTACTGATTGTATTCTGTGGGGGAGGCGCCTCTTGGAATCACTATACAGCAGCAAGGCCCATCAGCATTCACAATACTGGTGACGAGGCATTTTACTTTGATGATGTGGAACCGCTGTCAGATATGATCGCACGGGGCGGAATTAACAGTCAGGAAGAATGGAATCCATTTAGAGACTGGAGTGTCATCGTGGTAAATTACAGTTCTGGAGATTTCCATATTGGAAATGCAGAATTTCATTACAAGTCACTGGATGGGGAAGACAGAATCCTTTACCATAACGGCTTCCAGAATTATCGTATCGTACTGGAGACAGCAAAAAAATATGTAGGGAATCCAGACAAACTTCTCATTGCGGGTATGAGCGCAGGCGGTTTCGGGGCATCTGCACTTGCTGATGATGTTATACAGGCATTTCCAGAGTGCAAAGATATTACATGCTGCATTGACAGCGCACTTTTCCGATATGACTGGAAACAGATTATTTCTGAAACATGGAATGCACCGAAGGAAATCAGCTGCCGTATTCAGAGCGACAATGTAACACTGGACTGGCTGTCAGCATTATACCAAAAATACGGAGAAAATATGAAGTATCTGTATATGAATTCTATCAGAGATGGTGAGCTGGCCAAATACCAACAGTTTTTGGATGGGGATACAATGACATACACAAAAGAAGGTGGTGAAAAATTCAGAAAGAATCTGGAAGAAATGTGCAAAAACCTGCAGCAGGTTATTCCTGATATAGGAATTTACATTTACAGCCATCCTTATCCCAGACTGGATCCGTCATTGGAGCTGACACAGCATACACTGCTTCTGGAAAACACTATAAGAGAAAGCGAAGGGGAACAAAAGAGTGTTCTGGACTGGCTGCATAGCGCTGTGTTTGGTAATGTGGAGCGTATCGGTCTTGAGCTGCTGGATAATTAGAGAGGAAACATAAATGCTTCTAATTTATGATTTAAAAACCGAGTATCTTCATGAACCAATGGGAATTGATGCGGCCAGCCCCCGTTTTTCATGGAAAATAAAAAGCGATATAAAAAATGTCATGCAGAAAAGTTACAGGATTCTGGCGAGCTCTGGGAATGATGTTATATGGGACAGCGGAGAAGTTAACAGCAATGCAAGCCAGAGGGTTTATTATGAAGGAAATACACTGGAAAGCAGGCAGAAGATTAGCTGGAAGGTGTCTGTTACAGTTACGGATGGCCAGGGATACGAAGAACAAACGAAAAGTGAAACAGCACATTTTGAGATGGGGCTTCTGAGAAGATCCGACTGGAAAGCCAAATGGATAGAGCCTGAAAATGAGGTTGACCGTGATACAAGAAAACCTTCCCCGTATCTACGAAAAGAATTTTATGCAGGAAAAGGTCTGGTTTCCGCCCGGATTTATCAGACTGCGCATGGTTTATATGAATTCTGGATTAATGGGGTGCAGGGAACGAAAGACCTTTTTAAACCGGGATTGACCAGTTATTATCATCGGATTCAGTATCAGACTTACGATATTTTGAATTTGCTTCAGGAAGGGATGAACTGTTGGTCTGCTATGCTGGGAGATGGCTGGTGGCGGGGTGTGACAGGTGGTTCTGTCAAAAATAATTTTGGTTATAAACTGCATTACTTTGGACAAATAGAGCTTACTTATTCAGATGGTACTGTTGAAATTATTGGAACAGACGAATCGTTTTGCACCAGTCTGGGAGGCCTGAGAGCTTCAGACATGCTGATGGGAGATGTTTATGATGCGGTACTGGAACCGAATGGGTGGAACAGGATCGATTTTGATGATTCTGCGTGGCATCAGGTTCATTTGACAGAAGAGCATACAGATGCAGAGCTGATTGCATCCCGAAGCGTGCCTGTCAGAGAAAAGGAAACTTTTGAGGCAGAGGTACTGACTGATATGGCAGGGAACCTGGTGTTGGATTTTGGACAGAATATCGCGGGATATGTAAAAATGAAACTGCGTGGCTGCAAAGCAGGGCAGACCGTAAGGCTGGTACATGGAGAAGAGATGAAGGATGGCTGTTTTTCCCTGGACAACATCAATCACTGCTCTATTCCGATTGAAAAGTTTCAGGAAGTCAAATACATTTGTAATGGAGAAACAGAAGAATCATATTGTCCTAAATTTGCAATTTTCGGTTTTCGCTATGTACTGTTGGCTGGTTACCATGGCAATATCCTGCCGGGAGACTTTACTGCCATTGCAGTGTATTCAGATTTGGAGGAAACTGGGGATTTTACTTGTTCCAATATACTGATTAACAAGTTAGTGAAGAACAGCCGGTGGAGTCAGAAAGGCAACTTTATGGAAGTGGCTGTGGACTGTCCGACCCGAGAACGAAATGCATGGACGGGAGATGCACAGATTTATGCGCAGACATCTTCCTATTTTATGAATGTCTATCCATTCTTCGAAAAGTGGATGCAGGATCAGGCAATTGAGCAGTATGCCAGTGGGAAAGTAGGGATCACGTTCCCATCGACCAGCAGTGTCCATAATCCTCTGGAACTTGTATATATGAAGAGACAGAATCCGATGGCGGCGCTTGCCGGACCTGAAGGAAATGGGAACATCGGTGAGGACTGTGCAGGGTGGGGGGATTCCGCTGCCTGGATTCCATATATTATGTATCTGTGCTATGGAGACAGCCAGATTCTTAAAAATCAATATGAGACGGCCAGGAAATGGATAGACTACATGCTGTGCTGTGCGAAAGAAAATAACCCATTATATGAAAGACAGCCACAGTACCATCACAGTACGGATGGAGTACTGGATGCAGATTATATCTATGACACAAGGATGCATTACGGAGAATGGATGGAACCGATTCCCAAAAAAGAAACTGGAGAAAATCTGGCAGAGGCATTTGCGCGTATGATGAAAGAAGGGAAACCAAAGGTTGCCACGGCATACATGTGCCGTTCTGCAGATAATGTTGCCTGTATGGCAAAGGTGCTTGGAAAGGAAGATGAATTTAGGTATTATACACGTATTGCGGGACTGATCCGGACTACTTATGGAAAATATCTGATCGGTGAGGATGGTATCATTGAACAGGGGCATCAGGCTGCATATGTCAGAGCGCTTGCGATGGGCTTATGCCCGGAGGATAAAAAGCAGAAGGTAGTTGAGCAGCTGGTCAGAGAGATAAAAAAGAATGGTTTTAAACTAAATACTGGTTTTTTGTCTACACCGTTTTTGCTCCCGGTACTTGTGGAATGTGGACATAAAGAATTAGCGTTCCGGCTTTTGGAACAGACGGATAATCCGGGCTGGCTGCATCCGGTAACGCTGGGAAGTACGACGATTCTTGAAACATGGGATGGTATGGATACACATAAGGGATCCTTTAACCATTACAGTTATGGTGCGGTCTGTGAATTCCTGTTCGGATGGGTAGCGGGAATCCGTGCAAGTTTGGAACATCCGGGGTATCAGGAATTTATCTTGAAGCCGACTATGGGCGGAACCCTTACCGGCGTTCAGGCTGAATATGAAAGCATATATGGCGTTATCCGTTCAGAATGGGAGCGGTCAGCACATGGGTGGAATTACCACTGTGAGATTCCTGTAAATACAAGAGCGGTGGTGATACTCCCGGATGGAACGTGCAGGAAACTTGGCAGTGGGAAATATGATTTTGCAAACCGATTTGATTAGATTGCATCGAATCCTGCAGAAGGAAAGCAGGCAGCTCCGGGGGGAAAGTAGATTTCTTAAAACAGAATAGTGGTTGGATTACTTTAATTTGATAAAAGGGGTATACTTGGCGGCTGGCAGATATGGAGGTCAAAGTTGTGATTAAAAAATATGAAGATGAAATTCAGGCATTGCTGGAACAGATGACGCTGTCAGAAAAAACAGGGCAGCTGCGGCAGTGCGGCCCCTCTATTGCAGGGGCATTTGCCATGGATTTTGAAGAACTCGTCAATATGGTGTTTGACGGGCGCATCAGCAAGGAAAAGTTTCAGGAGATGACTGGTTCGGCTAATATTGATTTTCATGAGGAGGATCTGCGCGCAGGAAAGATTGGTTCATACAATGGAATTAATGATGCTAAGACAGCAAACTATTTGCAGAAAATTGCAGTGGAAGAAACAAGACTGGGTATTCCATTGTTGTTTGGATATGATGTCGTCCATGGATATCGGACAATATTTCCGATTCCGTTGGCAGAGAGTTGTGCTTGGGAGCCGGCGCTTTGGGAAAAGACGGCCCGCGCAGCTGCAAAAGAAGCAACGGCAGGTGGGAATCATATCACCTTTGCACCCGTTGTGGATGTGGCAAAGGATGCCCGATGGGGACGTATCAGTGAGGGAGCAGGAGAGGATGCATACCTGACCTCAGCATTCGGGCAGGCGAAGGTAAAAGGATTTCAGGGGGAATCCCTGTCTGATGAAGATTCAATGGCTGCATGTATTAAACATTTTGCGGCATATGGTGCGGCTGAAGCGGGGAGAGATTATAACAGAGTGGATATGTCCACGCAGCGGCTTTTTGAGGAATATCTTCCTCCTTTTCGTGCATGTATTGAAGCCGGTGCGCGTGTGGTCATGCCGGCATTTAATGATATCAATGGGGTTCCATGTACGGCCAGCCAATGGCTCATGAAGGAACTGCTCCGGAAGCAGTGGGGATTTGACGGGATGACCATCAGCGATGCCAATGCGATCGCTGAATGTGTGGAGCATGGAATCGCTTCGGATCGAATGGATGCGGCATGGCAGGCAATTTGTGCAGGGGTAGATATGGATATGGCCTCAGACTGCTACAGTCAATGTCTGGAGGACCTGATTGAGAGTGGCAAACTTGACTCTGCCATTCTGGATGAGGCAGTTGCAAATATATTAAGGATAAAATTTGAATTGGGATTATTTGAACAACCCTGTCAGACTACAGACGAGAGGGAAGCGCAGGAAATGCTAAATCCTCAATCCCGTGCATTGGCAAGAGAATGCGCTGCAAAATCCATGGTATTGCTTAAAAATGATGGTATACTGCCCCTTAAGCCAGATGTAAAACTTGGAATTGTGGGTGCGCTTGCAGATAATCGCAGTGAGATGATGGGAGCATGGGCGATCAGGGGAGATGGCAATGACTGTATTAGTATTGTAGATGCATGCAGGGCGCAGAATAAAACTTTTATTTACAGTACAGGAATTAAGAAAGATCCCCCTGATTGGAAGGAATCAGGCACAGCGGAGGTCTTCTGCGATTGTGTGGATGAAACGGAAGTCCTGAGGATTGCAGATGAGTGCGATGTAATTTTAGCCGTGGTCGGAGAATATAAGAACCAGAGCGGGGAGGCGGCAAGCCGTGCAGATATCAGTTTGTCTGATACACATATGAAGCTCCTGCATGTTCTGAAAGGTACTGGAAAGCCGGTAGTGGCGGTCCTGTTTAATGGGCGCCCTCTGGCAATTCCGTGGCTGAAAGAAAATCTGTCAGGTATTCTGGAAGCATGGCATCCCGGAGTAGAGGCAGGCAATGCAGTCCTGGATATTCTGTATGGGTGTGTGAATCCTTCGGGTAAACTGACAACGACATTTCCTTATACATCGGGGCAGTGTCCCGTTTACTATTCGCATATTAATACAGGCCGGCCGGGCGGAAAAGCAAAATTCACATCTAAATATCTTGATACACCCGTGGAGCCGGTCTATCCGTTTGGCTATGGGCTTAGCTATACATCTTACACCTATACTAAGTTAATGGTGGAGCAGAAACCGCAGGGGATTTGTGCGTCGGTTATGGTGAAAAACAACGGCAGCCGCGATGGGGACGAAATCGTACAGTGCTATTTTAGGGATTTGACAGCAAAACGTGTGCGTCCGGTAAAGCAGCTGGCGGCGTTTAAAAAAGTGTCTATAAAAGCAGGCGGGGAGAAGAACGTAGTTTTTGAGATACCATATCAATCCATGGGGTACTATGACTGGAGAATGAAGTTTGTGATTGAGTCAGGAAAATACGAGATATTTATTGGTGGGAATTCAGAAGAATGCCTGACAAAAGAAGTGGAACTTAAGGATGATTTTACGGCCTTTTTATGATAAATAGCCGTTAGTAAAAAGAGTCGGAAGAATGTGGAGACTTAATGAGCAGAAGTCACGGAAAGAGAGGATATAAAAATGAGGAAAGTAAAAGATATGCGTCCGGATGCAAAAGTACCAGCGAGTGAAATTACCGGCTTTGCCCTTGGAGGGATGGGCAGTAATTTTATAATTATGTTAGTTTCCAGCTTCCTGCTGGTTTATTACACCAATGTGGTCGGTGTGAGCGCTGCTGCAGTGGCCACAGTAATGGGTGTGACAAAAATTTTTGACGGTCTTTCAGATCTGGCGGCAGGATATATTGTAGACCATACCCACAGTAAGTGGGGAAAATGCAGGCCATGGCAGATTCGGATGATATTGCCGACCATTATTTGTACGTTCCTTATGTTCTGGGTACCCTCAGGAATCTCGAGTGGTCTGAAAATTGCCTATATTTTTGTAACATACAACCTTGTTAATACAATATGTATGACTATGATAGGAGTATCTCATGCTGCACTGAACGGTTCCATGAGCATGGATCAGAAATCAAGGGGGCTGAACGGCGGTATCCTGATGGTTTTGGGAATTATTGGAGGAATAATCCTGAATTCTACTGTTCTGCAGATTACATCAGCAGTAGGCGGCGGTAATCCTTATACCCAAAGGGGATGGACCGCCATGATATTAATATATATTGCAGTTTACGCGGTATTGGCATCATTTGGATTCTTCTTTACCACAGAGCGTGTTACGGAGTCACAAAGAGAAAAAGCGAAGGCGGAAGTAAATGAAGGCGATGGAAAGAGGAAAAGTGAAAGTGATGTCAAGATACTGGAAGCACTGAAGATTTTGATTCATGATAAATACTGGGTGATTTTTGTCATAACAATGATTTTTGTATTATACATGCAGACAAGCCTTGGTATGAGTAATGTATACTATGCACAGTACGTTCTGGGGGATGTGTTTTATTATACACCATTAGGTAATTTCAATAGTATTGGTGCTCTGTTGGCTGCATTTATTACACTGTTCCTTATGGTAAAGATGAAAAAAAGAACAATCTGCATAAGCGGTCTGGTTTTTGTAGCGGTTGGTGCTTTCATGCCTGCAGTTTCCGTAAATATGACATGGCTGTATGCGTCCTCTATATTTAAGGGAATTGGAACAGGTGTCTGTGCCTGCGTACTTCCAGGGATGCTGCAGGACAGTATTACATATGGACAATGGAAGTCGGGGAAGGATGTGCTCGGCATGGGAAATGCAGCGTATTCGTTCTGCAATAAGCTGGGGGCAAGTATTGGTACGATTCTTTTAGGTTTCCTTCTGGAAGCGGGCGGATTTGACGGTTCCCTTGCTGTACAGCCGGCCGGGGCGATTAGCGCAATTAAAGCTTTATATATATGGATACCTGGAATTGCGGTGATATTATCAATTGCAGCAATGAGTTTTTATGATTTAGATAAAAAGTATGACAAAGTTGCAGCAGAACTAAAAGAACGAATGGGGCTGACAGAGAAGCCGGAAAAGACGGAAAAGAGCGAAAATTAGATTACCAGGGCAGCAGATCCGGATGAAAGAATGACTTTCATCCGGATTATTTATCATGACGAAGAGCAGTTAAATATGGCGTTGATTTCTGTATTCACGGGGCGATACCTGATATTCTTTCCGAAAGGCGTTGCAGAAATGCGACTGACTGGAAAAGCAGAGAAGCAGGCTGATTTCAGCGATTGAACGGTTTGTATTGCTAAGCAGCGCTTTTGCCTCTTCCAGCTTACAGCGCAGGATAAAACGACTTGGAGGAAACCCGAGCGCTTTCTGGAACTTACGGTCCAGCTGGCTTTTACTTAAATGCATATGGGAAGCAAGCATGTCAATGCGCAGCGGCATGTGTGTATTTTGCCGGATATATTGCAGACATTCGAAAATATCGAAGGGAATATCCTGGTTCTGTTTTGCATTATGGACTCTTTCGGTAAAGTCAAGAAACATTGCATGGGACATATCGTTCATGGCGTCAATGGAATTTGTGTTTTCAGCCTTCTGGAGATAAAGATCACTTAACTGATATGCAGTTTTCAGATCCAGTCCCCCTTCTATAGCAGCACGGGTTGCCAGTGTTGTTGTACATATAAAAATATTTTTTAGCTGGCGCAGACTGGAATGAGCCAGGGTTCCGATATGCATATCCATGGAGGTGGAGCATCTTTCCCGTATACCCTTTACGTTCCCGTTCTTTACGTGGGCAAGTGTCTCTTTTTCATAATTACTTGCAGCTAAATAAGATGAAAAGTTATTGTATTCCATGTTGGATTCTAATTGACGCTTTTGAATTTCTTTATGCAGGAGATCATTTTCAAGCATGAGTGCCTGGGAATTTTCTTCCGTTTCATGAT
Organism: Clostridium sp. D5; assembly: GCF_000190355.1. Lineage (NCBI taxonomy): Bacteria > Bacillati > Bacillota > Clostridia > Eubacteriales > Clostridiaceae > Clostridium > Clostridium sp. D5. Next base: position 155,454 of record NZ_GL870815.1, read on the forward strand.
TCAAATAAAAGTTAATCAATGACAGGACATTTTGAAGATGCGGCAGTGAATAGCCAGATGTTCTTCCCAGATAATTCACCAATTGGTCCTTGGTGTCGAGCGGAAGCTGATATTGCTCCATAATCTGATGGACGATGCTAAAGTTTATTGGGGTTAAGGCAACAGGGCCGACTACAATCAGATGCTCGAACTCCGGGGTGTGTATGAGACCGTAAATAAGGTTTTCCTGCGTTTGAAAATATGTTAACAAGGGCGTTTTATCAAAAAACGTATGTAAATGCCTTCCGATCAGATCAACAGGCGGCAGAGGGTGTTCCCAAAATAATTCCTGATCATGAAAATAATGAAGCGGATAGGTATGGCATTTGCTGATAATATTACAAAATTCCTGGATATCCTGTACAGTTCTCATAAGTCCTCCTTTGTATTTAAAACCTCTGAGATTAAAATAGAAAGATGACTTAATTATAAAAAAATGGCTTTAATTTTGCAAGAAATAAATGTGTAAATATTTTATCTTAAAAGAGATGGAGGTAACGTATGAAAGTTTATAATATTTTGATAAATGGTAGAAAAAATCCTATGGGGATAAACTTTTCGAGATTAGTATGCTCCTGGAAAGTAAAAGGCGCCATTGGAAAAAATCAGGCAGATGTACACGTAATTGTGAGTATGAAGTCAGATTTTTCCACGATCTGTTATGAGAAGTACGGAAAGAATCTGTTAAGCATGGCAGAGCCATTAGATATAGAATTGATGCCCCGTACCAGATATTACTGGAAGGTAATAGTTAAAACAGATACAGGGGAGTCGGGGACAAGTGAGACAGCATTTTTTGAAACAGGTAAAATGCAGGAAGAATGGTATGGGAAGTGGATTACCATGCAGGCAGAGGACATCTATCATCCGGAGTTTAAAAAGGAATTCCAGCTGATGGAAGGCTGGAAAAAGGCTGCTCTTTATATTAGTGGTCTGGGTGTATTTGAAGCATATCTGAATCATGAAAAAATCGGTGAAGATTATTTAGCCCCGTTTACCGGTGATTATAGAGACGGGGTGCAATATTGTACTTATGACATAACCAAATTGGTATCCGCACAGAACACATTTTCTGTGCTGTTGGGAGATGGTTGGTTCAAGGGGCATCTTGGCTATACCGGATTGAAAGAAGTGTTTGGCAGCCAATTTTATTTAATTGCAGAGATTCATGTGGAATATGAGGATGGAAAAGAAATTATTATAGGGACGGATGATACATGGGAGTATCATGGATCAGACATTATGTGGAGTGATATTTATAACGGGGAGTCTGTGGATGAACTTTATTGGGAAGAGAGAGATAATCCATGGAAAAATGCCGTAGCAGCAGCGGGGTATCATTTGATAGACCGGGAGTCATTACCATTAACAGGTCAGGAAAATATCTTAGCAAAGCATGTATTGTATACGCCTTTAGGGGAGACTGTGCTGGATTTCGGACAGAATTTTGCAGGGTTTGTGGTCTATCAAGGCAGTATGAAGCGGGATGAAACATTAAAGTTGGAGTTTGGAGAAATACTTCAGGACGGCAATTTTTACCGGGATAATTATCGGGCGGCAAAAGCACAGTTTCAATACCGTTCGGCAGGAAAAACACGGCTGGCGAGGCCTCATTTTACATATTTTGGGTTCCGTTATGTAAAGGTTGAAGGAATCGGAAAGATTAATCCAGAAGATTTTACTGGAATAGCGCTTTATTCAAAGCTGGAGAGAACCGGACAATTTCAGTCTTCCAGCAAGCTATTAAACGCTCTGTATGAAAACACTGTTTGGGGATTAAAAAGTAATTTTGTTGATATGCCAACGGACTGTCCGCAGAGAGATGAGCGGTTAGGCTGGACGGGAGATGCGCAGGTATTCTCTGGAACTGCCAGTTATCATATGGATACAAGAGCGTTTTATGAAAAATACCTGAGGGATTTAAGGAAAGATCAGGAGAAAAACGGAGGCAGAGTTGCTATGTATCTTCCGAATCTTCAGCCAGGGTTAAGCTGTGCTCTATGGGGAGATGCTGCAACTATAATCCCGGCGGTATTGTTTACGCATTATGGAGACCGGGAACTTTTAAAAGAACAGTATCCACTCATGAAATCCTGGGTAGATTTTATCACGCTGGAGGATGAAAAAAGGGGCAGAAAGAACTTATGGGACTTCGGATTCCAGCTGGGAGACTGGCTTGCACTTGATGGAGTGACAGAACAAAGTATGACAGGGGCGACCGATGTTGGATTCATAGCATCCGCTTACTATTACGGATCTGTAAAAAAGGTGGCGGAAACAGCACGGATATTGGCATATGAAGAGGATGAAAAGGAATATCAGAAACTGGCAGACGAGATTATGGATGCAATTTTTTATGAATACTATACACCTTCGGGAAAGCTGGCTGTGGACACACAAACGGCTTATTACCTGGCGCTGCACTTCAAGCTTTACCGAACAAAAGAGGGTGTAATAGAAAGTCTAAAAAGAAGGCTAAAGAGGGATTGTTATAAAATAAAAAGCGGTTTTGCAGGAGCTCCTTTAATGTGTAATGTATTGGCAGAGGCTGATTTGATAGAACTGGCTTATGATTTCTTATTTAATGAAGAATATCCAGGATGGTTATTTGAGGTTAAGATGGGGGCTACAACGGTTTGGGAAAGATGGAATTCTGTTTTACCCGATGGAAAAATCAGTGGAAACGGCATGAACTCCCTTAACCATTATGCATATGGGGCAATAGCAGAATTCTTATACCGTTATGCTGCGGGAATTTATCCGGTATCAGCCGGGTTTAAGAAAGTGAAAATTGCACCTAAGCTGACACGCTGTCTGCAGTGGCTCGACTGTTCTTATGAATCTGCAGCGGGAAGATACAGAATAAGATGGGAATTCCGGGACGATGGTGACGTGAGCATACATGTAGAAATCCCGTTTGATGCAGCTGCGGATATCGTACTGCCTGACAGTGACGCAGTCTATCAGGGAATGCCGGCCGGCTGTTATGATTATCGTTATAAACCGAAAAAGGACTACCGATATCTGTTTGATAGAAATACCCGCCTGAAGCAGTTAAAAGGGAATAAAGAGGCAGTTGAGATTGCAGGCAGAGAATGTATGCAGCTGAAGCGGCTTTTAGAGCAGGGGGATAAAGAGGTTTTGTCCCAGTCCCTGCAGGAGCTGTCAGAAAGTGCTTTTTCAGGCTTACCGAAAGAAGAACTGGGCAAAGCCATTGACAAGATTACTAAAATAAAGAGTTATTCAAGGTGAAAAGGAGCCTGACACGGAGGAACGTTTATGGAAAAGTCAGAAAAAAAATTACGTGATATTGAAATAGAAAATGGAGAAATTATAGGCATTGAGTACCTGGAAGAAAAATCTCCTGAATTACAGGGAATACGTCTGGGGACAGTTCCGGAGCGTTGTTGTGTTCGTGTAAAGCTGAGGCCGACAAAAGAATCAGATATTCTTGTAGAATTGTGGATGCCGTTGTCAGGATGGAACGGAAATTTTCTAGGTACAGGAAATGGAGGATTTTTTTCAGATATTTTCTGGTTCCGGGGCTGGCACATGTTTTCGGAGGACCCGGAGTCCAGGATATAGGGATGCTGGGGCTTGATATTTTCCCAAAGGATAAACGGCACGATGTATTAGCTGCGCTTGCCGCATGGGTAGAAAAGGGGGAGGCTCCGGATGCCATATATCCAGTGGCTTATAAAAAGGGGCTGTTCGGAAGGGAACTTGATTATGAGAAGAAAATTCATCCATATAGAGGTAAAGCGCTTTAGGAGGTACTTTATATGAAATCAGAAGAAATTGCAGAAATAGTATCTCAGATGACATTGGAAGAAAAAGCATCGTTATGTTCCGGGAAGGATTTTTGGCATACGAAGGATATTCGGAGATTAGGAATCCGGGAAATCATGATGGCCGACGGTCCAAATGGACTGCGGAAGCAGGAAGGGGCATGCGACCATCTGGGTGTGAATGAAAGCGTGGAGGCAGTTTGTTTTCCGACAGGCAGCGCGCTTGGAGCATCCTTTGACCGGGAGTTGCTTCAAAATGTAGGGGACATCTTAGGGAATGAATGCAGAGCAGAAAGTGTTGCAATATTGCTGGGGCCGGGAGTAAATATGAAACGTTCACCGTTATGCGGAAGAAATTTTGAATATTTTTCAGAGGATCCCTATTTGGCATCTGAGCTTGCTGCGGCTGAAATACAGGGAGTGCAGGCCCATCATATAGGATGCTGCATCAAACATTTTCTGGCAAATAATCAGGAGCAATTCAGAATGTCCATTTCTTCCGAAGTTGATGAGCGTACATTACGTGAAATATATCTCGGTGCATTCGAAAATGCAGTAAAAAAAGGGAAACCGTGGTCCGTAATGTCAAGCTACAACAGAATAAATGGGGAATATGTGGCTGACAGCAGAAAATTCCTGACGGAAATTCTAAGAGAAGAGTGGGGATTTGAAGGTGCTGTTATAACGGACTGGGGTGGTGTGAGTGACAGGATCTTAGGTCTGCGTGCCGGGTTAGATTTGGAAATGCCGTCCTCCTATGGTGTGAATGACAAAAGAATTACAGAGGCGGTAAAGTCAGGGGAATTGGAAATAGAGATTTTAGATGAAGCCATAAGGCGCATCTTAAAGTTAATTACAGATTTTGAAGAGGGGAAAGAAAAGAACGCTGTTTTCGACAGGGAGAAGGATCATTTGGCAGCAGGGGAAATAGCCGCCCAATGTGCAGTCTTACTGAAAAATGAAGGTATCCTGCCCTTACATGATACGCAGACAGTGGCATTTATAGGACAGTATGCATTTGCCCCCCGCTACCAGGGCGGCGGGAGTTCACATATCAATTCTTTTAAAGTAGACAGCGCATTTGAAATATTAAGAGGGAATCCTAATGTAAAGTTTGTCCAGGGTTATTGTGATGAAGATGAGGGCCAGTCAGGAATGCTGAGAGAGGAGGCCTTGCAGACCGCTTCCGAGTCGGATGCGGCAGTCATTTTTGCCGGGCTTCCGGACAATTATGAAATTGAAGGACAGGATCGGACACATATGAAAATGCCGGAACAGCAGATACGTGTAATAGAAGAAGTGGCGAGGGTAAATTCCAATGTGGCAGTCGTTTTGCATAATGGATCCCCAATTGAAATGCCATGGCTTGATAAAGTGAATGCTGTTCTTGAGATGTATCTGGGAGGGGAAGGCTGCGGAAGGGCAGCATGTGATTTACTATATGGAAAGACAAATCCATCGGGCAGGCTGGCAGAAACATTCCCAATGAAACTGGAAGACAATCCGTCTTATTTATATTATCATCGTGGAAGGGATAAGGCAGAATATAGGGAAGGCATTTATGTAGGATACCGGTATTATGATACGAAGAACATACCGGTTCTATTTCCATTTGGTCATGGGCTGAGTTATACAAACTTTGCATATTCTAATCTCGGGCTTTCTGAAAAAAGAATTACAGATATGGATCTTTTAGATGTTACTGTAGATGTCTGTAATACGGGAAGTTTGCCGGGAAAAGAGGTTGTACTGCTTTTTGTAGCGCCGCCGGATACTGGAACGATTAACCGTCCTGCAAAAGAATTAAAGGAATTTTCCAAGGTGGAATTAAAACCGGGAGAGTCCCGGAGTGTAAAATTTACATTATCAAAACGAGCCTTCGCATATTATGAAGAAAGCATTCATGACTGGTATGTTGAAAAAGGAAAATATCGGATTCTGATCTGTAAATCGGCACAAGAGGTGCTGCTGGAAGGGGAGCTGGAGGTTTACCCGGAAAAAGAAGTAACAGAGGTGTTTGACCTGACTACACCTATAGGTATTATCCTGAAAGATCCTGTGGGGCAGCAGGTATTGGGAGAGCTGATGGCAGCAAAGAAGCCCCGGACAGGCGCTGGAAGGGATCGGCCTGGTGAGAAGGATAATGGCAAAATGCTGGAAGCCATGACCGCACAGCTCCCGCTTAGAGCACTTTTAAGCTTTCGTGATATGGGAATTGGGCATGCCAAGCTGCAGCAGATAATAGATAAAATCAATCTAATGCGGAGCGATAAATGTGTAAAATAAATGATTGCTGATCAGATGATCACAGGAAAGGATTATAAATATGGAATTAAAAAGAATCGTTTTAAATAAAAAAAGAAATGTAAATTTAACGGCCATTCTCCAGGGTGTTGGTGGTGAGTTCATCAGGGTGAACCGCAGGCCCGCTGTCCTGGTGCTGCCTGGAGGCGGATATGATATGTGTTCTGATATCGAAGCAGAACCAGTTGCTTTAGCATATGCAAAGGCTGGATACCAGGCATTTATACTCCGGTATTCAGTAGGGGAGCATGCAATCTGGCCATATCCTCTGGAGGACTATGAGCAGGCAGTCGAGTTAATAAGAGAGCATGCAGAAGAATGGGGGATTTATTCGGATAAGATTGTAGTAGTGGGGTTTTCTGCAGGGGGTCATCTTGCAGCATGTACGGCTGTTATGAGTAAATATAGACCCAATGCGGCAGTTATAGGCTATGCTCCTGTTGGAGTCAGGGGGACAAAGTTGATGGAAAGTAAACAGCTTCCGTCACCTATAGATTATGTAGATCAAAATACCAGTCCCTGCTTCTTATTTGCAGCGAGGGATGATATGCTTGTCACCATAGATAATACACTGGAGTTCCAGCTGGCACTGGCAAAAACAAATGTTACATTCGAATCTCATGTTTATGCATTTGGTTCCCATGGTTTTTCAACAGGGGAGAAGGCAGTTAAATATGTCAGGACTTGCAGCCGTGTTCCAAATTGGGTGAATGATAGTATTGAGTGGCTCAAGGAAATTCAGGGTGATTTTGGAAATGGAGAATTAGGTGAACCAGAGTTTGGAAAGAAGATAAATGATGATTTGGAACCGTTCTTATCTGTTGATTGCACAATTCACAGACTGAAGACAAAGCAGGAATTATTGGATGAGTCGTTGGTACCGTATCTTGGCATATTGGATAACAGAGGAATGGAGGCGGAAAGAATGGAAGGGCCTCTGGCAGACTTCGTGAAAAATGTACGGCTGAGGGATATGCTTTTGACGGTTGGTATAACGGATGAAGAGATTGCCAGAATTGATGCAAAACTTAGGAAGACAAGAATGACAAAGAAACAGTTAGGTTAGGGCACTTGATTTTGTGTTTCTGTAATTTGCATGAAATCCTAAGTCTTTCATGCAGTAGTGAAATAGTACTGCAGGTAGGGCTTTTTATGAAAGATTTTTATTACGGTATTCACGAGGCGATCGCCCAACATTACGTTTAAACACTTTACTGAAATAATTCCCATTACTGAATCCCAGTTTATAAGCAATATCATTTAAAGTTAAATTTGTTTCGTCAAGCAAATGCCTGGCTTCAGTCAGTTTTAATTCCATAATATTAGGAAAAAAGATTTTGCCCGGTTTCCTTTTTAAATAAGCGGGAAAGATGTTCCTTGCTAAGATAAAAAGTATCCGCCAAATCAGCCGTCTTTTTTCAGAAGAAATCTGCGGATTTCGAATGGACTACTAATTAAAAATGAAAAGTCAAATAAAAAACGCTTCTGAAAAAAATTAAAAGTAGAGAATAAATTACCATACTCTATGACACAGAGAAAAACCGCTGTAATCCTTATAAATAAAGGGCTTACAGCGGTTTGTTCTTGGACGAACTGTCAAAGACAGGATTGTTGCATTTTAACAATACTATAAAAATATAATGGCTAGAAAAAACGTATAAAGTTATGATATAACAGTTTTCACGGTTTTTAATTCCGACATATTAATATCCGTATAGGTAGTCTTTAAAATTTTTGCGGTTAGAGGCAGCAATTTGGGCAATGCGGTCCCAATCACCGGATGCATATGCAACAGCTAAAGCATCAATAATAGAGATGTGTACGATTCTTGTTGCAGTTCCCAAATCATCAATAGAATGATCTTTTCGATATACCTGCAGTACACAGTCAGACATTTTAGCTAAAGGTGAGGAAGGATCCTGGGTTAAACAAATGGTATGGGCTCCAGATCTTACCGCAACTTCCATTGCATTCAGCGGAACTTTTGAGCGTCCGGATATAGAAATGGCGAAAGCCACATCCTCTGGTCCCAAAGTATTCGCCAATACTATTTGTGATAGACCTTCAAATTCAGCGTAAGCACTTTTGCCATAATGCAGAAAATGCTCTTTAGCCATACTGGCGACAAGAGCAGAACTACCAACACCAAAGAAAGCCAGCTTATTACAATTAGTGATTAGTTCTAGTGCCTCAGAAACAATATGCTCATTTATCATATCCAAAGTAAATTTTATATCTTCATATTCAATCTGCATAACTTTTTTGACTACATCAATAGTTGAATCATCCCTATTAATTCCTTCAGGTACATGAATAACAGAATTATTTCCCTGATCTTTGGCCAGTTTTAGACGAAAGTCCCGATATCCCTTAAACCCTAACCGCTGACAAAAACGAACGACTGTCGCCTCACTTAGATTAAGTGTATCAGCGATTTCCTTTGAAGTTTGATTAATGATTTTCCCAGGTGACGATATTATGTAATCAGCAATCTTACATTGCGATTCATTTAAATTTTCCTTTTGAGACATAATATAAGGAATCACATTTACAATATTTTCAGTTAATATTAGAATCACCTCTTTCTGTTTATAATAGATAGGATATCCTGAGTGGAACAAAAAGTCAATAAAAAGAGATAAACATATGAAAGAAACTTGCACAAAAATAAGAGGTGCTTTTTGTGAATTCTATCATATTGACCGTTTTTGGGAAGCATGTTATAGTTTTGAATAGAAAGAAAATTTCAGCAAAAAGACAAAATATAAGAAGTAAAGTTTCATGCGTGTCTTGGAAAGTAGCTGGATAAGGAGGCGTTATATGGAAGAAGTTGTTGTTTCTATGCAACATGTAAGCAAAAGTTTTCCAGGTGTTAAAGCACTGGATGATGTCCAGTTAACGTTACGCAAAGGAGAAGTTATGGCTCTTTTGGGTGAAAACGGTGCTGGAAAGTCTACGCTTGTGAAAATCCTAAGTGGTGTATATAAAAGGGATGAAGGAAGTCTTACCATTTTAGGAAACGAGGTAGATAAAGATTTCAATACCAAAAAAGCTGTCGAAGCTGGCGTAGCAATTATTCATCAGGAATTAAATATGTGTCAGCATCTTACCGTAGCTGAAAATATTTTTTTAGGCAGAGAACTTGTTGTTGGCGGAAGACTTAATAATCGGGAAATGAAAAAAAGAGCAAAACAGCAGTTAGGGGAATTGGGGATTGACAATCTTGATCCGGATACTACGATGAGTGAACTTCCGGTGGGCAGACAGCAGATGGTGGAGATATCAAAAGCTTTGATGCTGAATGCGAATATTTTAGTTATGGATGAACCATCCTCATCTCTATCAAACGCAGAGGTGGAAGAACTTTTTAGGATTATTAACAGGCTGAAGAGTGAGGGGAAAGCGATTGTTTACATTAGTCACAGACTGCAAGAGTTAAAACATATTGTTGATCGCGTAACCATTATGCGTGATGGAAAGTTTATTACAGATGGTAAGTTTGAAGACTTTTCAATGGATCAGCTAATTGCAAATATGGTCGGGCGTGAAATTACCAATCAGTTTCCGCGTGATGTTGTGCCGCGAGGCAAAAAAGTTTTTGAAGTTAAAAACTTAAATGCCGGCCGAATGGTTCAAAATATAAGTTTTGAGGCATATGCCGGTGAGGTGGTTGGCCTTGCAGGTCTGGTAGGAGCTGGCAGAACTGAAACCAGCAGAGCGATTTTTGGAGTCGATCAAAAAGAGAGCGGTCAAATCTTTGTAGATGGAAAGGAAGTATCTATTAAAAGACCTGTAGATGCCATTAACGCCGGAATTGTCTTGGTTCCGGAAGATCGGAAAAGAGATGGGCTATGCACCTTGCTGTCTATTGGAGATAATATTGCATTACCAAATCTGGACACGATATGTAAAGGCGGATTTCTTGGCAAGATAAATAAAAAAGTTGAAAATGAGATGATTGAGAAAGGGAAGGCATTGTTAACAATTAAAATGTCGGGTCCCGAGGTTGATGCCGGTACTCTGTCAGGAGGAAACCAGCAAAAGGTTGTCGTAGCAAAATGGCTTGCTCAAGATGCGAGAGTGGTAATTTTTGATGAGCCTACGAGAGGTATCGATGTTGCAGCAAAGGTTGAAATCTATCAGATCATCAATCAACTAAAGAAGCAAGGCGTTGCGGTGATCATTATTTCTTCAGAGATGCCGGAAGTAATGGGCATCAGTGATAGAATTTTAGTTATGTGTGAAGGTAGATTGACAGGAGAGGTTTCGGCAGATGAAGCGACCGAACAAAGTGTTTTGACTTTGGCTGTAAAATTTAAAGACAAGATAGAAGATACAACTGTAGAAATGTAAAGGAGAGGGTTTATGGATAAACAAAAAAATGTTTTATTAAAGTGGACGAAACAAAAAGGAATGGGGCAGGCACTGACAGCTTTTGGCGGTGTTATTATTCTAATGATTGTGTTTACGGTTATGAATACAAACTTTGCATCATCCCACAACCTAATGAGTTTGGTACGTCAAACTTGTCCCTATTTATTGGTTGGTATCGGTCAGGGATATGTATGCATTACCGGAAATATTGACTTATCAATAGGTTCTGTCATTGGTATGAGTTCAATGATTTCTGCAACGCTGATGTGTAATGGGGTACACCCTATATTGTCCATCCTAGTAGCATTCGTTATATGTATGGTTGTCGGGGGCGTAAACGGAGTACTGGTAGGAGGATTTAAATTGCCGCCGTTCATTGCAACACTTGGAACGATGACGATTGGCCGGGGAATCGCCCAGATCGTAAACGGTAATTATAATACCGGTGACATCGGTCAGGGGGCGGCTCAGGTCTTTAGAGATATTTTCTATTATGGGAAATTTTTAGGACTCTATACCGGTGTTTGGATTACAATTATTATTTGGATTATTTTCAATTACATATTAAGCAAGACGAAATCAGGAAGACATATTTATGCAATTGGTTCTAATGTAGATGCGGCCAGATTATCAGGTGTAAATGTGCTGACAACGGTTACAAAAGCGTATCTCATTTCATCTTTTTGCGCCTTTACGACTGGTTTGATGGTTCTGGCAGCGGCGGGAATGGGTGCTATGGATGCAGGCATGACATATGAAATGTATGGTGTTGCGGCAGCTGTAATCGGAGGGATCTCAACTCTGGGTGGAAGTGGTTTGCTGATTGGAGTTATTGCTGGTGCCGGTGTTTGGGCAGTATTGCAAAATGGATTGACATTTGTAAATGCGCCGGTTGCAATAAGAAATATTATCATCGGAACAATCGTTATTATATGTGTGCTTCTGGATATCATTAGAAGCAGTGGTAAAAAAGACAAATAACAAACCTTATTTTCGGTAAAGGAGGTCATTGCTTATTTCGTTTACCATAGTAATGATACCTTTAAATAAATGGAATAACAAAAACATCAATTCAAAAAGGAGGAAGCAAAATGAAAGGGAAAAAAGTATTAGCAATGATGTTGGCATTATCAATGGTCTTGGGTCTTGTGTTGACAGGTTGCTCAACCGAGTCAAATCAAGATGCGCCGGCCGACCAGGCAGAGGTGAGTAAAGCAAAGAAATCCGGTGATGAAGCTGCAAAGTCAGAAAGTGAGAGTGATAAAAATTATAATATTACCTTGATAACGATGGATCAGATGGATACATATTGGGCATCTATGGATAAAGGTGCAAAAGATGCAATCGCAGAATTAGAGGGGGAAGGATATACCATTAACTACAATTGGTATGCCCCTGATACGAAAGATAATGCAAAGCAGATTGAGCAAATAGGCATGGCAGCAAGTAATAAGTCGGATGTCATTCTGATTGCAGTAAATGATCCGACCGCTTGTAATTCGGCATTGCAGGCAGCTGCGGATAGTGGTAGTAAGATTATTTACGTTGATGCAGCAGCAACCTTTGCGAGTGAAGCAACCTTTTCAACCGACAATTATGCAGCAGGACAGGAAGCAGCGAGACAGATGCTGAAAACATTAGAGAAAGAAGGGATCACAGAGGGGCAGATTGGTATCGTTTCGGCACAGACCGGAGTTGAATCTTGTACGAACCGTATTGATGGATTTTGCAATGTGATCGAAGAATCAAATTTTACAACCAGTGAAGTGCAATATTCCGATGGAGATACATCGAAAGCTCAAGAATTAAGTACAAACCTGATTAATAATGGTGCAGTTGCACTGTTCGGTGTAACCGGGCAGGCATCAGTGGGATGCGGAAATGCAGCGAGAGATGCACAGACCAAGATCCCATGCATTGGTTTTGATACAACATCCACCGTATTAACATTAGTAGAAAGTGAAGTGATTCAGGCTGTTATTGCACAGGATCCTCATGCAATGGGGTATCAGGGTATGAAGGCAGCGGCAGAAATAATGGGCGGTAAAAGCTACGGAGGCGCTATAGAAGATACCGGAATCCAGGTCGTTACTCTTGACAATGTAGCAGATTTTAAAGAATAAAAAGGAGAAGGATATAACAAAATGAAAGAATTTATGGAAATTGATGAAACAGCAGTAAAAAAAGTAAGTATAGCAGGGTTAGACTCTTATAAAGTTGCAAAGATGATTGATCATTCCCTTCTGCATCCAGCGATGACAGATGAAGAGTTTGAAGCTGAATGCCAAGTAGCACTGGAATGCAATGTCGGTGCAGTATGTGTAAAACCTTATCATGTTAAACGAGCGGCTGAATTAATGGCAGGAACAGATATTCTTGTTTCAGCGGTTATTGCATTCCCGCATGGTAACAGCACAATGGAAATTAAGCTAGCTGAGGCAGAACAGGTTTTAGAGGACGGAGCTACGGAAGTTGATTATGTAATTAATATGGGGAAGGCGATTGGTGGCGATTGGGCTTATGTAGACGAAGAAATTCGTAGAGTCAATGCAATGTGCAAAAGTTATGGTGCGATTTTGAAGGTCATCTTTGAAAATGATATGCTTACCAAAGATGAACAGAAAATAAAGTTATGCAAAATTTGCAGCAAGTATAAGGTTGGTTTTGTTAAGACCTCAACCGGATACTGTTATCAGAAAGATGAAGATGGGAAGTTCTATACAGATGGTGCAACACATCATGATTTGATTCTGATGCGTAAGTATACCGACCCGGAGGTCGAAGTAAAGGCTGCTGGAGCTGTGAGCACATTAGAGCCAATGCTTGCAGCATACGAATTAGGTGCTACCCGTTTTGGATTAAAAGGTGCAGCGAAGGTAGTAGAAGACGCGAAAGCAAAATTTGGTAAATAATATTTATTTTCTTCCAAAATAAAGCCTCCGGTGGGCTATAGTAAGTCCGCCTGAGGCATACTTTAAAATTATGATAAATGAAAGATGGTGTTTGTATGGTAATAGGTGTAGAAATCGGCGGAACAAAGCAGCAGATTGCTTTGGGGAATGCAGATGGTACTCTCATAAAAACAGTACGTGGAAAAGTGGATGTTAAGGACGGTAATACAGGGATCTTGCATTGGCTTAAAGATAACTTAGAAGTAATGATATCGGAACAGCAATTAAACAATACACAGATTGATGCGATCGGTGTAGGATTTGGAGGTCCGCTGGATTCAAAAACAGGCATGTTGCTTAGATCCGTTCAAGTATCGGGTTGGGATAATTTTAACCTTAAAAACTGGTTTGAAAACACCTTTTCTATACCAACTTATATATACAATGATTCCAGTGCGGCAGGCTGGGGGGAATATGTACTCGGCAGCGGTAAAGGTACTCGCCAATTCTTTTATACAAATATTGGCAGCGGTATCGGTGGCTCGCTCATTATAAATGGAGAGCTATACGATGGTCAGGGTGTAGGAGCAGGAGAACTCGGTCAATCACGAATTGCCGATTGGACAGCAAAGGAAGCTGGCACTGACAGCAGGCTGGAGGCATTGTGTTCAGGATGGGCGATAAACAATCGCCTTCAAACCTTAAACTATGTACCGCAGGATAGCCTTATGATCCAATTGTGCTATAATGATATCAGCAAATTAAATTGTGAGATATTGGGAAAAGCAGTTGCTGAAAATGATGACTTTGCAATCAGGGAGTTGAACCGTGTTGCAAAAGGAATGAGTATGGCACTTGCAACAATCTTGTGTTTATTTCAGCCGGAACGTATTGCAATTGGCGGTGGTGTTTCATTGATTGGAAAGCCACTTTTTGATATGATTCGCAAACATACAAAAGAACGTCAGTTTATCAGTAATGAAGGGCGTTATGATATTGTACAATGCAAACTTGGCGAGGCCATCGTACTGCAGGGCGCAGTCTTACTTGCAGCAAAAGAATTAGAAAAGGGGGGAAGATCATGAATCGTATGGAGAAACTAAAAAAACGTCTGTTTGATGTTGAATTTTATACAAAAAAGGAATGGTGGGGTGAAGGCTTAACCATTTTAAATAACGAAGAAGTAAAAAAAGAACCATTAGTGGTTCGTAAAGCACTGGCGAGTAAGTTTGTATTGGAACATATGCCAGCGGAATTAAAGAAAGATGAACTGATTACAGGTATAGCAAGAATGTCAATGATCGGGTTTGGTCATACATATGTGGAGTATGCGTTACCAGAGGAACTTAGTGAGGCGGCAAAGGTAAACTTATCACCCTTGTCAGTCTGGGGGCATCAACCGCCTAATTACGAAAGAATTTTAAAAGAAGGGTTGTGTGGTCTTCGGGCAAGGATTGAAGAGTATCGTAATAAAGAAGAGAATCAGGATGCAGAGACGCAGAATTTATATCGGGCAATGACAATTTCACTTGATGCAATCAGTGCATTTTCGAGAAGATATAAGGAAATGAACAAAATAGCAGCAGAAAAGGAGCCAGATCCAGTAAGGAAGCAGGAACTTCTTGATATTGCGGCGAGATGTGATAAAGTTCCGGATTATCCGGCAGAAACATTTGCAGAAGCATTGCAAAGTGTATGGTTCATCTATCTTTGCCTGCAAAGCAATATGGAAAATATTCCACTGGGACGTTCTGACCAGTATTTGTATCCATACTATAAAAACGACATTGAAAATGAGATAATCGATGAACAGATGGCTGAAGAACTGGTAACCAGTTTTCTGGTAAAGTTTAATGAACGGGTGCAAATGAATCCGGAACATTGGGAAGATCATACTGATTCAACCACATATTCATTTGGAAGTGATCCGGAAGATATATCGATGTTTATTGACTTGGAAAATGATGAATCATATAATTATGGGGTCTCAGCAAACCATTGGGATTTAAATGTTATTCTGGGTGGAGTAAAACCGGATGGAAATGACGGAACCAATGATCTGACTTATCTGTTTTTAAAAGTTTGGGGATATTTGGAGGTGGTTACACCGGTCGTATCAGTACGTTTTGGGCCGGAGGCCCCCAAAAAGCTGTATGAAGCGTGTGCAGATATCCTGCGGTTTGGAAGTGGCGAACCAGTAATATACAATGATAAACCTATTATAGACGGATATGTAAGGTTAGGAATTCCGGTAGAGGATGCCAGAGATTATTCTAATGATGGTTGTTGGGAAACTTTGATTCCTGGTAAATCACATTATTCATATGCGCACATGGAAGCCTTACAGCTTTTAGAATACCAGATGCAAAGAGGAGATAGTTTGGTTCGTGGAGTGAAAGAAGGGCCGGACTATGGCCCACTTGCTCAATATACAAATTTTGAGGAATTTTACCAGGGCTTCCGCAAACAGCTGTTACATAAGTTGGTTCAAGTAACTGAAAATAGAATCAAATATTATGGAGCATCTTATAAGATAGCTCCGGATCCGATGATTTCTGCAATGATTGATGGATGTGTAGAGAACGGCAGGGATATTACTGCTGGCGGTGCAAAGTATACAATTTTTTCACCATTAATCACTGGTCTGTCCGATTGCGTTGACTCTTTGGCTGCCATTAAGAAATTAGTATACGAAGAGCAGAAAATTTCAATTGAGGAATTAGCAGAGGCACTGAGAAATGATTTTGCGGGTAATGAGCCGCTAAGGCAAATGCTTCTTAATCGTGCTCCAAAATTCGGAAATGATGACGAATATGTAGATAGTATAGCAAGACGAATGATTCGTGATGTTGAGGAAAAGACGGAAGAGTTAAGTAAAAAGTATCCAGATGTAATTATGCCGATTGGAATAGGAACATTTGAAAACTACAGTAAGTTTGGACATAAAGTAGGCGCTTCGGCAAGCGGTCGTCATGCTCAGGAAGCAATAGGCAGTAACTATTCACCGGCATTTGGTGCAGATAAAGAAGGGCCGACAGCAGCAATTAAATCCGTAGTAGCCGCAGATCTAAAACGATTTTCAACAGGGTGTCCTTTAGATATGCAGGTTAACTCTAATGAAACGTCAGGAAACAATGGCTTACAGAGGTTATGCGGATTGATTAAAGCATTCTTGGATTTGGGTGGAATCATGCTTACGATTACCGGTGTAAACGAAGAAGTGCTACTTGATGCACAGGTGAATCCGGATCAATACAGAAGTTTGCGGGTTAGAATGGGAGGTCTTTCAGCATACTTTATTGCATTGCCTAAAGAGATGCAGGATGTATTGATTAAAAAGACGAAGCATAATATTTAATGTAATGGCAAAGGAAAATGGAGATGAAACAAGAGTTGAATGATAGAAAAAAAATGATGGCGCAAGGTGATATTGCTGTTATTACAGATATCCAAAGATATTCTGTGCATGATGGTCCGGGAATCAGAAGTCTGGTGTTTTTTAAAGGCTGTCCCCTGCGATGTCAGTGGTGCCATAATCCGGAAACCCATGATCCTTTGCCAGAATTATTGTTTAACGATGAACTTTGTATTGGCTGTGGTGCTTGTGTTGTGGAGTGTCCAACACAAGCAATCAGTGTGGTTGATAATCAGATAAAGACAGAAAAGCAAAATTGTTTGCTGAAACAACAATGCGTGGATGTGTGTTATGCTGGTGCAAGAAAAATTTCAGGCCATTACTATACTGTTGATGAAGTATATGAAAAAGTTATTCGTGACAGAATTTTTTACGACACCACAGGCGGCGGAGTTACGCTTAGCGGCGGTGAAGTTTTGGTGTATTGGAAGTTTGCGGCCCAATTATTACAAAAGTTAAAACATGGAGGTATCCATACTGCAATAGAAACTTGTGGATATTCGCCGTGGAATGAATTTGAGAAAGTACTTGATTATACAGATCTGGTATTATATGATGTGAAGCATTGTGATGACACAATGCATAGAAGGTTTACAGGAAAAGGGAACCGTTTAATTCTTGAAAATCTTAAAAAAGTCAGCGATTTTAATCGACCTGTGATAATTCGGATTCCAGTTATTCCTGGATTTAACGATACCAGGAAAAATATGCAGGAAGTCGCACATATCGCAGCAGAGATTGGAGCAAAAGAAATACATCTGTTGCCTTTTCATCAGATTGGTGAATCTAAGTGGGATTCTACTGGAAAAACATATCATTTTAGAAATATTGAAGAGCCAAGCAAAGAAAGTATGGCTGAAATAAAGCAGATGCTAGCTGAAACGGGAGTTCCTGTAGTTGTTGGTGGTAGTTAGTAAAGATCATACAGCAAAGGGGGGGGATCAGGTAAGGCTATGATGATGGAACAATTCAGATTGTCGGTGAAGTGAAAAGTTTATTTCCACTTTGAAAACGGCAAAAAGAAAAGTGGCAATTACTCTTACAAAAAGAGCGATTACCAACTTTTAGTATTCCTAAAAGTAGAATTAAGTGATACAATCAAGAAGAGAAATAACAAAGCTGTCTGCTCAGAAAGAGCTTTCTGGGCATGTTAAGAAAGCGGTCTTTAGACGTGTTTTTAAAGGGGACAAGACTAAATTCCACTTGCTGGGACGTATATATTCCTGACAGCCGCCTGTTATTTCTTTCTTTAATTTCAGTTCTAATCAATCTCTTTTGCGAAATGCCGCCCTCAAGGACTTCTGTAAATCCTAATGGGCGGCATTTATTATTTTACACCAAATCTTTTCCATCTAACTTATCTATCTGAATCATCTGAGGTACACAAAATCTTATAGCAGCCCAGTCCTTAGTTCCTCCGCAGATTTCTTAGAGAGCATTTCCAGGGCAATGTCGAATACCCCCTTGCCACAGAACGTATAAGTATCTCCGTATGTAAAGATAGATTCGGCGTAGACTCTGTTGAGTAAAAACATTAACGGGTACCAGCAATGATTAATTCCGTGGGACATAGCCTCCGTCCGGGACTCGGCTGGCACTCAGTGTATGAATATGATCAATGCCGCTTTAGATAATTGATAAAATCTACATGTGTGTCGGCAGATATTAATAACTTTACCTTTTCCGGAGTTTCTAGTGTTTGTACAATTCCGTTATAAATCTCCATAAACCGCTTACGGTCATCGGCATTTACAGCGATCATTAATACGATATATATTTTTTGATTATCCCATATAATTCCTTTTTTGTTAATCAAAATACAAAACATAGTTTTTTTAGCGTTTAGTTCTACTGCATGGGGAATAGAAAATGTGTTAAAAAAACAAGTAGACGATAATTCTTCACGTAAGAGAACGGAGTCAATAAATCCTTCTTCACATAATCCGAAATCAATTATTTTTTGTCCAAGAAATTTGATTGCCGCTTCTTTTGTGTTCAAATCTTCTTGTCTATAAAATAGTTTTTCGTGAAACAGGGAGGACAATAGTTGATTATATCTGCTTTCCTGCTTTTTCTTTAAACAAGCATGTATGGCTCTGTCAATTTCTATGTAGTCCTTATTTGTGTAAAACGGTGAGATACATATCGTTTTTGCTCCGGCAATAGTCATCGGGGCAGTTGTAATGAACAGATCGGCATCCATGGATGTGATGGCTTGTTCTTGTTCAAAATTTGCGATTGAAATATCAACCAATTCTGAAAATTGATTCATAAGCTTATCTTTTGTTCTTGCCATAATATGATGATATTCGTGGCATAGCAGCGTAACCTTTATTTTGCTGCTTTTTGTTGTGGCACTTTCAATTAAATAACCTATATGAACGCTGATATATCCTATCTCCGAATCTGGTATATAAAGGTGATATGTGTCCCCTATTTGTTTCGCAATATGTACAGAGACATCATGAATGAAAGGACAGTTGCGCTTAATGTTTTCAAGAATGCCGTTTGTTACAGTCTGCATGTTTCTGAGCCGTATTATCATATTATTGGCATGTAGTGCAAATGCATATAAGGAATCGGAATAATCAATGTCTAACATATAGTAAGTAAAACTACTCAGCAGAATATCGCTGATTTTATTGAGAAATTCTGAAGTCATGACTTCAGAAGCAAATGCAGTATCCGATATTTCAGACAGTGGTTTGATCTGACCGGATAAAAGTGTTGCGATGTGGGCCAGGTCGGCATTTGTCGGCGCTATATGCCAGTGTTCCGCATATTGTTCGCAAATCTCCTGCGCAATCTGAAATTCAACACTTAAACTGGCAGTATCATGATAAGTGATTTCGTTTACGTAATACTCATCCTTCATACGATATAAAGCGATAGAAATATTGATTATAATATTCGATAAATAAGCATTATCCACGCTGTAGTTGAATTTACTGATCGAGTTTATGATAATAGACTTCATTCTTCCGGTATTTATATTAGGAAAGTAGAGGCTAAGATTGTTAAAATTAGCAAAAGTAGGAGTTGTCTCTTCAAATATAAGATGGTTGATTAGTCTTCGTTTGCTTAGTTCATTGCCCTCAATATGGATATGCATTTTTTTCCTCGAAATATGCAGATCATGTGAGGTGAGAAGAGGCTGGAACGAATTTAATATTTTTTCCAGACTGCTTGTGCTGAGATAAAAAGTGTCTGCTAAGTCATCTATTTGGCATGGCTTGTTAGAGGATATTAATTTGCGCAGTATCAAATGTTCATAGCTTTGAGTCGGCTGTATATGCTGGCTGCATAGAGCGTAATTCTCTGTATCTATAGAATAGCCTTTATTCGAGGAATGAATCAAAAATAATTGCTGGTTGATTTCAGCAACCTCTGTCTGAATAGTGCGTATAGAAACATTGAGCAGCAGGCTTAATGACTTACCGGTAATAGATGGATTCGCATTCGCAATTTCCATTATGATTCTTCTTTTTCGATCACTAAAACGATCCATAACTTTCTCCCTTCTACTACAATATAGGATGAAATACGCAATCAGTTAAAAACAATAAACCGCACGTTTGGTTTTTACATGAAGCATAAGATTATTATAGAAATATTATAGGGTAAGGTTTCGGAAAAAACAATGAATGGTTTTGCGTGGTACACCGCAAACGTAGATTTGTAAAGAAATTAGAAATAAAGTAGACTGAATTTCAAAAGGAGGACAAAGCTTATGAATCAAGAAGAAATGCAGGCGATATCATTTGAAATCATTAGTTATGCTGGGGATGCATTTTCCTACTTTTTCCAGGCTGTAGATAGAGCAAAAGAGGGAAAAGCTGAAGAAGCGGAGGAATTGATGAAAAAAGGGGATGAGCAAATGGTGAATGCACACAGGGCACAGACCTCCCTTCTGACAGCGGAAGCAACCGGAAAGAAGCTGGAGTATAGTATTATTATGGTTCACGCACAAGACCACCTAATGACAACGCTAATGTATGAAAGAGTTGCCAAAGAATTTATTTCGTTATATAACGAAAAAGCTGATTTGAAAAGGTGATTTGCGCTATTTCAGGAAAGTGCCGTTTATGAAAAGCTATATTTAAGAAATATTTATTAAAGAAAGGCAAGGTAAAGAGAAAATGAATAACTTTTTATGGGGGAGTGCTACAGCCGCTTACCAATGCGAGGGCGGATGGAAAGAGGGCCAAAAAGGCTTGTCGAATTGGGACACTTTTTGCCATAGCGAGAAAAACAATGTAAATCCGGTAACAGCAGATATTTCGAGCGATCATTACCACCGTTATGAAGAAGATATAAGAATGCTGTCAGAAGGGAACCAAAATGCTTACCGCTTTTCCATTGCATGGACCAGGATTATACCCGAGGGAAGGGGGAAAAAGAGTCAAGAGGGGATTGATTTCTATCACCGTATTCTGGATACCTGCAAACGGTATCATGTGGAGCCGGTGGTTACTTTATACCATTATGATTTACCGCAGCCGTTATACGAGAATGGGGGATGGGAAAATCGTGATACGGTTGAGGCTTATACGGAATATGCAAAGATATGCTTTGAAGAATTTGGAGGTAAAGTGAACCTGTGGGCAACGATTAATGAGCCGGGCTATGATACGATTTGCTGTTATGGCAGAGGGAATTATCCGCCGAATGTACAGAATCTTGAGCGGAGGTGGCGGGCAATGTACCATCTTCTTATAGCAAGCGCAAGTGCGGTGAAGGTCTATAAATTAATGAAGCTAAATGGGGCGATCGGAATTGTTAGTGACAGCTATTCGATTGAGACATTAGTGGACAATGAAGAATATCAAAAGGCAAAATATTGGGCAGATTTGTTTTATAACCGTTCCGTAAACGAAGTGAGTGTCACAGGAATTTATCCGCAGGATTTAATTGACAAGTTAAAAGCAGATGGATTCGATACTTCTTACATCTTAGCGGAGGATGAAGAAGTTTTCATGGCGGGCAAAGTAGATTATCTGGGTATTAATGCGTATGACCGGACATTAGTGAAGCCCTATCAGGGTGGAGAAACATCTATGACGGCGAATAATACAGGTGATGGGGTGACGAAAAACGAAACAATTATTAAGAATTGGTTCGTCCTGGATGAAGACCCCGATACCGAGAAAAACGCTTGGGGATGTGAGCTTTACCCAAAAGCTGTCTATAATTTATTGCTTGAGTTAAGGAAGATTTATCCCAATACGCCAGTGATTATTACAGAAAATGGCTTAGGGTATTATGATAATTTAGAAAATGGTGAGGTACAGGATACTTACAGGATAGATTTTTTGAAAAGCTACATAGAATGGATTTTAAAGGCTATGGAAGAGGGGTGTGATGTAAGAGGATATTTTGTATGGTCAACGATGGATCTGTACAGTTGGATTAATGGTTACAATAAGCGATACGGCCTTGTTTATGTGGATTTTGATAATGATAATAAACGAATACCTAAAAAAAGCTATTATTGGTATAAAAATTTTATAGAACAAGAGAGGAATAAGGAAAATGGATAAACTTAATCACTTAATCGAAAGGAAAGTTGCTCCGGCAGCGAATAAATTGTCACGGCAAAAATATTTACAAGTTATTCAAAATGTTTTTTTAGCAATGGTGCCGTTGTTTACGATTGGTAGTTTTTCCCTTGTAATTACATCTCCGCCAATGGATTACACAACAATGGAGCCGGGAATTTTGTGTTCCATTATGAAGGGGTGGCAAGCGCTGGCAGACTTTACGGGACCCGTTCTGAATCTATTATTTGCGGTAACAATGCCGTTTATGGCATTATATGTGGCAATGGGGATTGGATTTTTCCTGGCAAAGCATTATAAAATGAATACATTTGTACCTGTTATTATAACAACTGCATCATTTGTTATATCGACAGGTTTGGATAAAGAAGGGAACCTGTCCTTTGTAAATTTCGATGCGACAGGTTTGTTTGCGGCCATTTTGGTATCCATTGTGACGTTTGAGACATATCGGTTTTTATCAGAGAAAAAAATTGGCCGTATCAATCTGGAGGGCGGCGGAGTACCTCCTGCACTTGCAGATTCGATCGGCAATTTAATTCCTATTATGATAGTTTTGCTGGGAATTTCTATCGTTAGTAATATCATGATAGCATTAACGGGCGGTGCGTTCCCGGCATTTATGGCAATGCTGATGAGTCCCCTCGTATTAGCCGTAGACAATATCTGGGGCGTTATTATCTTGTCCGTAGTCGTAATGCTTTTCTGGTGGTTTGGTATTCATGACTCGGTAATTACAAGTGCACTCGACCCATTCTTTTACAATAACCTTGGTATCAATGCTGCCGCATTTGCAGCAGGAACGGCAGCAGTAGCGCTGCCGCGTATTGTAACAACACCATTCTGGTGGAATTTTATGGCAATCGGGGGAAGCGGTGCGACACTTGGATTAGCCTTTTTGGCAGCTTCGAGTAAATCAAAACAAATCAGGACCATAGGCAGAATTTCAGTAATTCCTGCCATATTCAATATAAATGAGCCTTTGATTTTCGGTCTGCCACTGATGTACAATCCGATCATGATGATACCGTTTATAATCGTAATGCCGTTAAATGGAGTTCTGACATATTTGGCGATGAGTTCGGGATTAGTAGCGCGGACATTTGCATATGCAAGCTGGAATATGTTTGCACCAATTGCAGCGTTAATTGATACAATGGATGTCAAAGCACTGCTCTTAATACTTGTGCTGATTGTTATTGATATATTGATATACTTACCATTCTTTAAAGTATATGAGAAGCAAAAATTGAAAGAGGAAAGTATGTAGATATAAATAAAAGGAGAAGTACAAAATGAATATTTTGTTAATATGTAATGCGGGAATGAGTACCGGAATTATGAGACTGCGTTTGGAAGATGAGCTGAAAAGAAGGGGGATTGAGGGCAGTGTAAATGCTGTGCCATTGGTTGAGCTTGATGATTACATTGAATCAGCGGAGGTATTTTTACTGGGACCTCAAATCCGGTTTGCCAAAGACGATGTTGCAGCTAAGGCGGGGAATAAACTGACCATGGTTATCGCACCGCAGGATTTTGGCGCGATGAACGCAAAAAAAGTAATGGATGATATTATAGGTAATGGAGTTAATGTATGAAAAAATTTAATTACCAGATCAAAGACCCATTGGGAATTCATGCGAGACCAGCAGGTATGCTGGTAAAAGAAGCGAAGAAATTTGAAAGTGTGATTACATTGGTAAAGGGCGAAGTAAAAGTAGATGCAACGAAAATAATGGCGGTTATGTCAATGGGCGTGACGGGCGGTGATACGGTGATGCTGGAAGCCGCCGGATCAGATGAGAACGCAGCAATTGAAGCTATGGAAACATTTTTTGCTCAATATCTGTAATTATGATTCATACTTAAACAGAAGAAAACAAAGTAGTCAATGAAGCAGCTGTTCCGTACAGGATTGTGCATTTACCGCACAGTCCGTATGAAAAGCTATGTGAAAAAAAGGGCACACTTATAACAGGAATTTGAGATTCCCTTTTTACGGAAACTCTATGCTATAAGAGGTTTTAAACTGCGGATATATTGGTGTTTATGAAGTTTATCTGCAACCATGACGGTTACAAGTTAGGATATGCCCGCAAGCAGTAAATCCGCATGGAGTGTCTTTTCATTCTGTGTTATGCGCCCTGCCACACAAAAGCTGTCCTTGAAATGGTTGATTGCTTTTTCAACGTTCCCCCTGATTTTGTATGTGGAATCTCCGCAGCGCAGATGTGATTTGCTACCTTCCCGTTTTATAGAAAGAGAAGGATCTTTGGGACAGCAGGGGATACCATATTTATTGAAAGGACAGTGTGAATCTTCCGTAGAGAGCCGCTCATTAAAGGGGGTGAAGGCTTTTTTAAAAGGTGCATCCTGCAAAAGTTATTTGTAAATCTCAGTGCAGTCAAAAGCAGCATCTCCCAGAAAAGCCTTAAGATTAATCAGCGGGTGTTTTACAGCTTATACGACAGAGTTTACGACAAATTTACGACATTTCGAAGATTACTTATAACGAGTTATAATAATTTACGTGAGATTTTTGGTAATATTGACCAAAAAACTGCTTGCATAACCACATATAATGGGTTATAATAACCTATAGAATAGAATGAATTCTTCGGGGTCGAAAGGTAATCCAAAGTCTGGGAAGCCAGTAAACATAAGGGGTTCCGCGCTTGGAAAAGGTAATTTACGACAGATTTACGACAAATTATATTTGGATGAGTTTTGTTATGGCAAGCTACGGTTACACCGTAGCTTTTTTGGTATCTGTATTTTAGCTTTTAATGAGTGCACGCAAGGTGGTGCTACGAATACATAGCAATAATTTTAGAAGGGTTAGGCCATAAAAATAATGATTGAGTTAGTGCTAATTATTACAATATTTGGTGCAGGATTGAATAAACTATGATAATATAAAGCTAGTAGAAAGAAGGTGAAAGTATGGCTACCATTGAGCAAGTAAAGGCATTAATGAGAATGCATTTTGAAGATAACGATGAAAAGTTTAAGTCTATAGCGCTTCAGATAGCGGCTCATGAGGCGAAAATAGGCCATACTGCAAGTGCGCGTGAAATTAAAGAGATCGTTCAGAATCCCAAATATAAAGCTCAGAAAAAACTTGTTAAGTTTAATACAAAATACGACATGTTAGAACAGAGAATCGCTGAATATAGCTTTCATGATTTGGTTTTGTCAGAGGAATTAGAGATCAAGGTGCAGCGAATCATTACAGAATATCGCAAGAGAGAGCTTCTAAGGAAGAATGGTTTGAAGAATCGTAGTAAGATTTTAATAGTAGGTGAACCAGGAACCGGGAAAACCATGACAGCCTCAGTGTTAGCTGACGAATTGGGCTTGCCGCTATATGTTATCCAAATAGATAAGCTGGTAACAAAATATATGGGTGAAACTAGCGTTAAATTAAGGCAGGTATTTGATTGCATACAGGAAATACAAGGGATATACCTTTTTGATGAATTTGATGCTATAGGTTCTGACCGTTCCTTGGATAATGATGTTGGGGAGATGCGAAGAATTTTAAACTCATTTTTGCAGTATCTGGAAAATGATGATTCATATAGTATTATTCTTGCTGCAACCAACAATCCCAAATTATTAGATAAGGCATTGTTTAGAAGGTTTGATGATGTACTTGAATACAAGCTGCCGGATTTAGGCCAAATACAATGTATATTGGAAAACCATTTGGATGGCTTGGCACTAAATGAGGTTTTTGATAATCAGGTTTATGAAAGTGCAAAAGGATTGAACCATGCAGATATCGTAAGAGCCTGTGAAGAGGCAATTAAATATTCACTAATCAATGACGAAAATATAAGCAAGGCAATGATTTTATCATATATACAGGATAGGAAAGGCCTTTATAGATTCAAGGAGGCATAATATACTAAATGGGTAGAAATTTAAAGAATATTTATATTAATGAGGCAGGGGAAGGTTTAAAATATAGACCTGTCACTGGAGGCAGTGGAAAAACGAATTATCCTCCAAGAAGCAATAGAATTCAGCATGGAAAATGGATCGAAAGCCAATTTGATCTTGCATGGAAAGAAGCGGAGAAGTCATGCAAGGACAAATTGGCTGTTTCTGCATCTGCAAGAGAAGGTGTTTACTTGCAGGTTAAGGGAAAAGCTGGCTATGATTTATTGACTAGAAGTTTAGAAAATACAAGTCAAGGAATCAGGTTGGCAAATATACAAACTGATAGTGATAATGTTATATCGGCAACTATCTTTATTCCTAATAAAAAGCACGATTTTTTTATAAAGAAAATTGAAAAATATGTTGGAAAAGAGTCGGGCACAGATGTTATCGGTACAGTGGAGAGCATACAAGCAGCTATGTTAGAAGCTTTCTGGATTGGTAATAAAGAAGCAATTCCGCAAGAGGATAAAAATATATGGTGTGAAGTGTGGCTGCGCTATGAATTAAAGGAAGATGTATCAAAAGTTAAGAACGAGTTTTTTAGCCTGTGCAAAAGTTTGGACATAAAGACGAAAACACAGCATATATTGTTTCCAGAAAGAATCGTAGTAGGAGTTAATGCAAATGGAAGACAATTGACCGAGTTATTGGGATATAGTTCAAGAATTGCGGAATATAGAAAAATGTCTGTACTTACATCCTTTTTTATTGAGATGAAGGGCGCAGATCAAAGGGCATGGAGTGATGATTTAGCAAAAAGAATTAGCACAAAAAATATGACTGATACCTCGGTATGTCTGTTAGATACAGGCGTTAACAATGGGCATCCTTTATTAGAAAAATTATTAAAAGATACTGATAGACAGACAATAGATTTGTCAAAAGGTCCTGAAGATAAAGATGGACATGGTACGAATATGGCTGGTATAGCCGCATTTTTTACGTTAGAAGACAAACTGGAATCAATGAATGTATTTGAGGCTTATCATTTTTTGGAATCCGTTAAAATGATGGATAGACCAGACGATAATCCAGAAGAATTATATGGAGAATTGACAGCAGAGGCAATTAGCTTAGCAGAAATAGAAAACCCCGATACAAATCGTGTGATATGTATGGCGATAACAGCAAATACAAATATTGATAAGGATGGCAGACCTTCCTCTTGGTCAGGGGCATTAGATGCTATTATTTCAGAAGCGGAAGAGGAAGCGGTGGAAAAGGCTAAAAAGCTGATGCTTGTTTCGGCTGGAAATACAACTCTTGAGGAGTTAAAAGAGACGGGAAACTATAAGGATGCTGTAGAAAATCATTCTGTCGAAGATCCTGGACAAGCTTGGAATGCTATTACCGTAGGGGCTTATACGGAATTAGACCAGATAGATAATCCATTATATAAGGGATTCGAACCATTAGCGGAATGTGGTGATATTTCCCCGTATACTTCGTCGTCTTTAACCTGGAACCATAAAAAATGGCCGATTAAGCCGGAAATACTTTTTGAAGGTGGCAATGTTGCATATAGTAAAACTGATGATTTTTATACAGAGGCAGAGGATCTTTCTCTGCTTACGACAAGTAATCAGCATTTAATGAGAAGGCCATTTGATATTATTTCAATGACTAGTTCTGCGGTAGCACAAGCATCTTGGATGGCAGCTGAGATTTGGAGCAAATATCCAGATTTATGGCCTGAAACTGTACGTGCTTTAATGATACATTCTGCTGATTGGACTAAAGAAATGAAAAGAAGTATCAGTAGCAGTGCTAAGTTTTCGAAAAATGATTATAGAAGGTTACTTAGAATTTGCGGCTATGGGGTTCCCAATATAGATAAAGCAATGTGGAGCGCGGAAAATAGTGTTAATTTGATTGTGGAAGATGAATTACAGCCATTTGTTAAAAAGGAAAGTGGCAGTGTAACTTGCAATGAAATGCACATACATACTTTACCGTGGCCGAAAGAACTGCTTTTAGATTGTGAAAATGCAAATGTGAAAATGCGAGTCACTTTATCATATTATATAGAGCCGGGACCTGGTGAGATTGGATGGAAAGATAAGTATAGATATCCTTCTTGTGGTTTATCCTTTGATGTTAATAACCCAATTGAAGACAGAGAAAATTTCATAAAACGTATTAGTAAAGAAATGCGTGAAGATGAAAACGAAAAAGGTGAAGTGAAAAATGATAGTTCACGTTGGACATTAGGGGTAAATAATCGAAATGTCGGTTCGATACATTCTGATATTTGGGAAGGGACAGCCAGTCAATTATCGGAAAGCAATTTGATAATTGTTTATCCTAAAAGCGGATGGTGGAAATCAAGGACGAACTTGAAAAAATATAATTCATTCATTAGATACTCATTAATAGTATCGATAGAAGCACCAGAAATTGATGTGGATTTGTATACGGCTATCCAGACAGAAATAAAGAATAAAACATTAACAAAAACCACGATTACGGCATTATAATAAGAGTTATAGTTCAAAAATGGGTTATTGAAAATAATACTCGTTAACGACAACGTTATCGCGGTTATATAGAAAAAATAGGGTAGTCAATTTAAGCCGTTTGTTCTTAAAAATAGAACAAGCGGCTTTTTTGCGTTCTGTACATAGCCGTCCTTTTGGACGGTTTAAATTATGGAGGGAGGAGAATTTATGGATTAAATACAGTCTACGTTTTTAGGGTTAACCAGCCGAAAAAAGTCTGCTATTCCCGGAGCATTTACACGTCTCCGCACAGGCCAATTGAATACAGGGAGGTAAAAGTATCATGCCCGATGGCAAAATAATTGCGATAGCGAATCAAAAAGGAGGTACAGGAAAAACATGTACAACAGTAAATTTAGGAATTGGGCTAGCCAATCAGGGAAAGAAGGTATTGGTGGTAGATACCGATCCGCAAGGGGATTTAACCACATCGCTTGGAGTTAAAGATATTGATGACCTGCCCATAACATTATCAACAATTATGGAAAAGATCATAGAAGACATTCCGATAAAACCGCAGGAAGGAATCCTTCATCATGAGGAGGGAATAGATTTAATACCTGCTAATATTGAATTATCTGCAATGGAAATGTCTCTGGTAACGGCGATGAGCAGGGAATATGTTCTTAGAAACTACTTGCAGCAGGTAAAGCAGAATTATGACTATATCCTTTTGGATTGTATGCCGAGCCTTGGTATGATTACCATAAATGCATTATCAGCAGCGGATTCAGTTATAATTCCGGTTCAGGCGCATTATCTTCCGGCGAAAGGGATGACACAGTTGATCAAGACTATTGGAAAAGTAAAAAGACAGCTGAATCCTCAGTTAAAAATGGAGGGAATCTTAATTACATTAGTAGAAGGAAGGACAAACCTTGCAAAATCTGTTTCCACAACATTGCGCGAACAATATGGCTCCGCTGTTAAAGTGTTCAAGACAGAAATTCCGAAAGGAATTGCAGCTGCGGAGACATCTGCAGAAGGAAAGAGTATTTACGCATGTGACAAAGATAGCTCTGTGGCAAAGGCATATGAAGCGTTCACGAAGGAGGTGCTAAAAGATGGCGAAAAGCAAAGGCATCAGTCTGAACCTTCCCTCAGTCGATGAACTGTTTACAACACAGGAAAATCGGGAAGAGCAGAGCCTTGAAAAGGTAATGAACATTTCTGTTGATTTAATTGATGACTTCCCAAACCATCCATTTAAAGTATTGGATGATTCAGAGATGATTGATTTAAGTACCAGCATAAAGGAATATGGTGTGCTTGTTCCAGCTTTAGTCAGGCCCAAAGAGGATGGACGTTATGAGATGGTTGCCGGACATCGGCGAAAGCATGGGAGCATTTTGGCTGAAAAGAAAGAAATTCCATGCATTGTCCGAAGCTTGACAGATGATGAAGCCATTCTGATTATGGTGGATAGTAATCTCCAAAGGGAACACATATTGCCGTCAGAAAAGGCTTTTGCTTATAAAATGAAATTAGATGCTATGAAGCGACAGGGGAAAAGAACCGATTTAACTTCGTCGCCAATGGAGAATAAGTTACAGGGGCAGATATCTGCTAATGTTATTGGGGATGAGTTCGGAGAGAAGAAAGATACAGTTTATCGCTACATTCGCCTTACTAAACTTCTACCAGAGATCCTAGACATGGTAGATAACAATAAAATAGCCTTCCGTCCAGCAGTAGAAATTTCCTACCTTACTAAGCCGGAGCAGGAATCTCTTCTGGATTCCATGAGATGTGAAGACTGCACGCCATCATTAGCACAAGCCATCAAAATGAAGTCATTTTCAAAGGAGGGAAAATTACAAGCGGAGGTGATTGCATCCATTCTGCAGGAGGAAAAACCAAATCAAGTGGAGCAGTTCAAGATTCCACAGAATCGTATCAGTAAATATTTTCCGAAAGGGACGCCGAAAAAGAAAATGGAGGATACGATAATATCTGCATTGGAGCTGTACCAAAAAAGGCAGCGAAACAAAGATATGGAAAGATAAAGTTACAAGTTGGTAAGGACAAAGTAGCATAAAAGTACGGCGGTACACCAAGGGGAAAGTGGGACAGTCCATTAATCGGAAAAAAATTTCTTGTTCCCCCTCTCCATACCTCACCCCTTCTGATTACCAGCAGTTACCAGCCGAAAAAGAAATTATAGGAATGTGGCTAGCCACAAAAAAATTGAAGAATTCGTCCCACAATCAGGTCTCTGCTACGGCGGAGCTTTTTTTATGTCTGTATTTATTATGGCAGACGGGATAACTAGGAGGAAAAAAGATGAAACAGAAAAGAAAAATATGGAGCAGGCTGTTGGCAGTAGTTCTGGCACTGACATTGAGTATTGCATCGTCACTTAGTTCTGCGACTGTCTATGCAGATGAGAAAACAGAGGATATAGTGTCACAGACGCAAGAAGATCAACAAGAAACAGAGAAGCCGCAGAGCGTGACTGCAGTTGATATCACGAAAGATATTTCAGATAAGGAATTCTCAATACAGACATCCGTTGAGGGGATATCCTATAATCCGGGAAGAGAGAGAGTATCATTGCTGTCTGCAAAAGACAATAATGGTGAGTCAACGGACGCACAGATGCCAGGAACCTATATTGTTACGTATCTGGTGGTTCCGAAGGATCAGAGTGACAGTTATACAATTCAGAGAAATGTGATATTGACGGATACCGAAGGATTGGCGCATACGCAGGAGAATGGGCCAAATAAGAGTAGATCCAATACTGAGGCGGATAATGCGGATGGGCAGCCTGCATCAACAGAAACACCAGAACTGAAAATAAAGGCTGCAGGGGAATCTATTACAGATGAAGAACAGAAAGAAATACAGAGAGAGCTTCAAACAGGAGAGACCTTATTATTTTCTACTGTGAACTCCATCAATTTGCAAGGAGACGTCTACCTGGAAGTTGGGGATGTAATCTATTATCCTGAAAACATCGGATACTATTCCACGAATTGGTTTTACGTGAACGGAAAACTGGCATACTGTATTGAATCACAGAAACCGACTCCGCCGACAGGTGATTATGTAGGAGAAGTACTGGATTCAAATAAAGATCTGCAAAAAGTATTGTATTACGGCTATGGCGGTGCCGGTGATATCACGGGAACCTATATGCCGGATTTCAGTGATGAACAGAAATATGTCTTTACACACATTGCAGCAAGCTATGCTTATGCAGGAACAGAAGGTTTTGCAGGCTGTCCATATGAGAATCTTGTTGCGGCAGGCGTCATCGGCTATATTGATAGACTGTTGGGGATGGAGGAACCTCCCAAAGGGGAACTGTCCTTCTCGGCCAACAGTGTGACGGCTGTCAAAAGCGGGGAGAAGCAGAGAACGCCGGACATCGTTCTGAACGGAGATTACAGAAATCATATTACAATGAATCTGCCAACCGGGATAACAGGTGTAAATACAACAGAGAATAAAAGTGTTACAGCAGGAAAATTTACGGTCAAAGGTGGAGACACCTTTTATCTCGAGGCTGCGGTTTCCCAGTCAGGCAAATATTCAACAGGGGATTTATATGGCTCAATTGGAGAAACCTGGCGGACACTGGTTGTCTCCACGGGTGACGTCGATCAGGCGGTGGGGGTATTTGAATCCGAGTCGGCGCTTCCCGTCAGCCTGACAGTTAACTGGATCAGTATGGCCCGAATTGCTTTAGTGAAGAAGGACGCAGATACAAAGAATCCATTAGCAGGTGCAGTATATGGTATTTACAGGGACAAAGCATGCACGAACCTGCTTATGGAGATGCAGGCCACAGACAGTAATGGGAAATGCGTAAGCGGATATTTTGATGCGGGTATCAAAACAGTATATGTAAAAGAGATTACAGCAGCGCCTAATTACCTAAAAGATGAATCCACTCATACCGTAAATATAGAGGCAGGAAAAACCGTTACTGTACAGGCAGTAGACAAGGCTGTAAAAGGCCGTATTATCCTAAAAAAAGTGGATGCTGAGACAGGCAGCTTTGAGGCACAGGGAGATGCCAGTTTGGAAGGGGCTGTTTTCGGGCTCTATGCAAAAGAAGACATCGTGCATCCGGATGGAAGGACGGGAGTCCTGTATCCTAAGGGAACTCTGATATCTAAAAAAACGGTGGGAAGTGAAGGGAGCATTACTTTTGAGGATTTATATTTAGGGCAGATGAATGTAAAAGAAATTATATCTCCGGAATCTTATCTGCTGCAGCCGAAAGAGTATGATGCAACACTTAGCTATGGCGGACAGGAAGTAGAGATTGTGACCAAAAGCCTAATCGTGGAGGAACAAGTAAAAAAACAGGCATTCTCTTTGATTAAAATAAGCGAAGACGGGGAACAGACGGAAACGGAATTAGTAGAAGGTGCCGGATTTAAAGTCTATCTGGTAAACAGCCTTACCAAGGTAAAGAATGGCACATTGAAGCCAAAGAATGGCTCCTATTACACTGCAGAGGATTTTGTAGATTATGATTTCAGCAAGGAGACTACAGCCCATACGTATAAGAACAAGAAGCCAGTACCAGTGCCTGAATTATTTACAGACAATAAAGGGTATCTGGTAAGCCCTGAACTTGCATATGGAACGTATGTTGTGGAAGAGAGTACGGTTCCAGAAAATTTAAACAAGGTGAATCCGTTTATAGTAAATATAACAGAAGACAGCCGGGAGCCCATGACATGGCGTATATTTGATGATAGGCCATACCAATTCTTTCTTAAAATAATAAAACGAGATGCCCAGACCGGAAATGTTGTTCTCGGGAAAGAGGCTTCGTACAAGATATATGACTGTAAAGCCAGGAAATATGTGGAGCAGACAGTTAACTATCCTAAAAAGCAAAGGATCAGTGTATTTACCACCACAGAAGACGGATATCTAGTCACACCGGAAAAATTACAGCCAGGAACTTATAGGATTGAAGAAGTAAAGGCACCGGTGAATTTTGTCCGGGCCGGAAGTGAAATGGAACTGTTTTTAGGGGATGAGAAGATATCACTTTTAGATGTCAAGATGGAGGGAATCTATAAAAAACAGGAGCAGAAACCGATTACCATTACAGTCGAGGCTGGCAATGTTTCCGAGGTCGATCCGGAGAGCGGGATACCAATTGTTACAATAGAACAAAGGAATAATGAGCAGGTAGGCAGTCTGACCATTGTAAAGACTGGGGAGCAGCTTCAATCCATCACGGGAGAGTCTGTGTTGGATAAAGCAAAAGGCATTTGGAACAAAGTGAAAGAAGCAGTTATTGGCGAAGATTGGTCAGATGCTGTATTCCATGAGTTTAAATATGAAGAGGGAGGTATCGCGGGAACGGTTTTTGAGGTCAGGGCAAAAGAGGATATTGTTAGCCCAGATGGGGCCAAAGACAATGAAGGAAATCCAGTCATCCGCTACCACAAAGATGATGTGGCAGCAATGTTGACGACAGATAATACGGGTAAGGCCACCGTTAATAACCTGCCTCTGGGCTCCTATTATGTGAAGGAGGTAGAAGCTGGGGCACATTTTGTTTTAAACACAGAGATAAAAGAATTTGTACTGACCAGTGAGGACGATACTGCAGCGGTTGTCTATGAAGAACTGGAATGTATGAATGAGAGGCAAAAGATAGAAATCAGCGTAAAGAAGAAAGATAAGGTGGATGGGAAGGCTCTCCAGGGGGCGGTTTTTGGTTTGTATACAAAAGAGAATATCCTGTCAGCCAATGGCACGCTGCTTCTGGAAAAAGACACGCTGATTGAGCAGAAAAGTACAGATGAGAATGGGAAACTGACATTCTCAAGTGACCTGATTCATGGCTCCTATTATGTGAAAGAGCTAAGATCTTTACCCGGGTACTTGCAATCCGAAGAAATCTGGGAGGTTGTGGTGCCTTATGAAGACCAGAGTCAGGCGATTCTTACCGTTGAAAAGGAGTTTGAAAATCAGCCTACAGAAACCCAAATCACAAAAACTGATTTGACTACCGGAAAAGAAGTAGAAGGAGCCAGATTACAGGTGAAAACTCAAGACGGCAAAGTCGTGGAAGAGTGGATCAGTGGGAAAGAAGCACATGTCATATATGGTCTGCCGGAAGGAACTTATATCCTGCATGAGGAACTTGCGCCATTTAAGGAAGGCTATGTTACCGCAAATGACGTAGAGTTTGATGTGAAGGCAGATGGCAGCGTGGTCAAAGTAGAAATGAAAGATGATATTTCAAAAACAGAAATTATCAAGACTGATATTACAACAGGAAAAGAATTGAAAGGCGCAAAACTTCAGATTCTGACAACGGAAGAAATAATTCTTGAAGAATGGATTACGGACGGCTCTCCGCACAGAGTCGATCAGCTTCCGGTAGGAGTCGATTTAATTTTGCGGGAAATTACAGCACCGGATCATTATGAGAAAGCAGAAGATGTTACATTTAAATTGGAAGATACGGCTGAGGTACAAAAGGTAGAAATGAAGGACAAGGCGATCGAAAAGAAACCGGTTATACCCCAAGGGCCTAAAACGGGAGACAAGACAGAAGCAGCGCTGAGCCTAATGGTATTATGTATTGCAACAGCGTTCGTAGCAGCCGGAATAGCTTATAAGAAGAGGAGGCGGCGTATAAATGGCAAAAAACACAAAGGCATTCAGGACACTGAGTAGGGTGTTAGATGCGGGATATGACACGGAGAAAGCCATTCTTTCTCTGAGTATGGAAGATATGCTCAGACTGCCGGGGATAACAGTAACTGAGCTTGCTGTCATTAATGAGTTACAAAAACATGTGAAATCAAATAAGGTAATCACATTCTTAGGCGGGAGACATCCGCGGGAAACGACTCCTAAGAATGATTTAAATCAACAGGTAGATTCAGAACAGGTGGAGTCGCAAAAGGAACAGAATACGAAGCAAACCTTGGATTCCAGCTGTGGAGGGGAGAAGAGGGCGCATGAAGGAAATTATTATCCATGATTTCAGTGAACTGAGAGAAATGGTGGAAGCTATGGAAGAGAGCCAGATACTGTGCATCATTATTCAGGAGGCAGAAGATGAATGAATTAGAGGTAGTGAATATCCGGCTTGTAAGAGAGCCTTCCCTGTACTGTGACAAACTGATCCGCAAACCCGAAGATGCGGTGGAAGTAGTAGGAAAGGAAATCAGCCAGTATGACAGGGAAGTGTTCTGTGTCCTGAACCTAAAGGCGAACGGGCAGATTATTAATATGAATATTGTATGCATGGGGACACTGGATCAGGCAATTGTGAGCCCGAGGGAGGTGTTTAAAAGCAGCATCTTATCGAATGCCCGTTCCATTATACTGATGCATAATCATCCCAGTGGAAGCCTGAATCCATCAAATGAAGATAAGCGTATAACGAGAAGGCTATGGGAGTGTGGAAGGTTATTGGGTATTGATATAGCAGATCACATCATCATAGCCGGAACCAGTGGGGAAATGTTTAGCTTTAAGGAAAGGGGATACCTACAGGAAATGGAATCCTCAGAAGTGGCTGAAGCGGAGCTTATACCATTCCACAGAAGAAAAGAGCGTGAGGAACGTTGAACTTACCCCTGTACCGATGTCCGGTACAGGGGGTACATATGCCCGGGCATTTGCATCATTGCGGTGCAGGTGTTAATCATCTATAGTAACTTTTGTAAAGAAGGGAGGCGAAGAGCCATGAATATGTTTCTTTTTAATTACTACAGAAAAATAAGAGGAGGTCAGGTAATGCGTGACTTTAACCATCTGAATCTGTCGCTTTGGCAGAATGCTTTTTTTGATGAAGTGGATGAGCGGGCCAGGGAAGCAGCAAAAAAACATTGCTCTGATTATACAAGGCTTGTGAAAGAGGCAGAGGAATTTCTGGATACTTATCCTTTTATCGCCATATTGGATGGGCATGACAGCATAACGGAAGGACGTACTTTTTCCAGGGAAGAATTGGAGGCACTGTCTGATTATCTATATGCGGAAGATAATCAGGAGTATGTGGAACGGATGGAGCTTTATCTTCTCGGGGTGCGTGATGCTATAGCACTTCTTTCCTTCCTAAAAATATGATGATGGACGATACAAAAACACAATTACATATCAGGAAATTCTTTACATAGCTGGTTGGTGAACTAAATTGCCGACCGGCTATTTTTATTGGAGAGGAGGTGAAAACAATGCCATATATTGCACCCGAAGTCGTGCAGGAGGTGAAGAAAATGGATCTGCTGACCTATTTGAAAAACTATGAGCCGCATGAACTTGTCCGTTTTTCTGGCAACACATATACCACAAGAACCCATGATTCGCTGAAGATTTCAAATGGTAAATGGATGTGGTGGAGCAGGGGGATTGGCGGCAGGTCTGCCCTGGATTATCTCATTAAGGTGGAGGGTTATTCTTTTATGGAAGCGGTAGAAATTATTGCTGGGCAGGCGGCGATTACTCCGCCGGTTTATGTTCCGCAGAAAGAAGAACAACGAAAGAAAAAGCTATTGCTCCCCGAGCTTAGTCAGTACCCTGAGCAGGTCATACAGTATCTGTTGAACAGGGGGATTGACAGGGAGATTATAGATTTCTGCATCAACACAGGCAGGATATGTGAGACCCGGCAGTATCATAATGCCGTGTTTATTGGGAAAGATTCTGCTGGAATACCCCGCTATGCGGCCCTCCGTGGGATTGATTCTGATTTTATTGGAGATGCAAATGGAAGTGATAAGAGGTATTCATTTGCAGTTCCTGCAGAAGAAAAAGCATTAACAGTGCATCTTTTTGAGTCGCCTATCGACCTGCTTTCCTATGCGACGATGCAGAAGCTGGAGGGGAACAATTGGAGAGCTGAACACCTGTTATCACTTGCAGGAGTGTACAAGCCTGCAAAAGAAATTGAAATGAGCAAGATGCCGGCAGCACTTAGCCAGTTCCTACAGGAACACACGGAAATTGATACAGTTGTGTTCCATTTAGATAACGATTTTGCAGGCAGGCGTGCAGTTCAGGCAATACAGGCAGTACTTCCGAAGCAGTATAGGACAAAAGACAGGCCCCCGGTAAAAGGGAAGGATTGCAACGACTGTCTGTGCATCAGCCGGGGGCTGGAAGTAACAAGAACAAGAGAAAAGAAACGGATGGGAGGGAGGGGGAGATGAGTCAGCGTAAAAAAAGTGTGATATGAGATAGACCAGGTGGGGAAAATACATTGTCTTAACCAGCACTGAATTTGGCTTGCCTCCGGCAGCCGAATTCGTTGGTTGGGGAGCTTCCCCAATCCCCTGTTTAATGCCGGAAGGAGAAAAAAATGAACATGGTACTAATGTTAGGACTTGGATTTATATTGGGTAGTTTCTGCGGAGTTATTGCAATTTGTTTGGTGCAGATTGGAAGGATAAATCAATATGAAGGGAGATTGTCAGATGAAAACAGAGATTAGCAGGAAAGTGGATAAGCGAAGAAGGATAAGCAGGTTGTCAGCCTATCAGAACCAGATGAAAAAGCGTTCCGTGAAGAAGGGAGTGATACGATCATGATGACGTTTCAGGAATTTGCACAGCGAGTGGAGGCGGATCTGCCACAGCACTTACCAGAAGAGTTGGATGGCAGTGAGGTGAGCCTGATGAACACAGAAAAGAACAACGGGCAGATCCGGACCGGAGTCTCTATCAAGCCGCAGGGAGTTAACGTATCTCCCACGGTTTATCTTGAGGAATGCTACAAATCCTATCTTCAAGGAGAGGACATGGTTCAGATATTAACCCGGCTGGGAGAGACCGTCAGAGATTCTATGCCGGCTGAGGAATTGTTACAGAAGTTTCAGATGAACAGATATGAGTATGTCAAAGATTTTATCACGTGCAGCATTATTAACAAAAAAGCAAATTCGTCTCTGCTTAAGAAGGTGCCTCATAAGAATATAGAAGATTTATCTATCATCTACCAGGTAGAGCATGACATACCCGGTGGAGAGATGCATGCTAAGATAACGAACCAAATGCTGGAGCAGTGGAATATTAGTAAAGGTGAACTCTATGGAACTGCACTGGAAAATATGCAGCGCATAAAACCACCGGTCTTTAAGCGGATGGGAGATATCATTATTAACATGATTGGAGAAGAAGCTGAAGAACAGGGGCTTAATTTATTTGTTGATGAAGAAGCATTTAGGAATCTGCCGGAAGATCAGATGTATGTCCTTACCAATGGCAGCAAGTCATTTGGTGCAAGCTCCATACTGTATCCGGACGTGCTGCAAAAAATAGGGGAATGCCTTCAGGATGATTTTCATATCCTTCCATCTTCGATTCACGAACTTATAATTGTCCCCAAAAGTCGTAGCCTGGAAGCCAGGGAACTTGGGGAGATGGTACGGGAAATCAATGCAACACAGGTGGAGCCGGAGGAGGTACTTTCTGATCGTGCCTATGAATATAATCGTGAGGCAAGGAAGCTGTCTCAGCTAAGGGATTCAATACCAAAGGAAAAGGAGAGGGACAGATGAGAAAACGAAATGTTTCATTGATGTTCCGAATGACGGAGACAGAGGCGATGGAGCTTGATCGGAAGGTTAAACAGTCGGGGCTCTCCAGAGAGGCGTTTATACGTGCCGTCCTGAACGGTTATATACTGCATGAAAAACCGGATAAAGAATTCTATGATGTCATGCGCCAGATGAATATAATAGGAATTCATCTCCATCAGATTTCCACAAAGGCAAATGTGCTGGGTCTCATTGACGCTCCCTATTACAAAAAAGAAGCAGACAGGTGGACAAGGTTCCAACTGGAAATAAAACAGAAGTTTTTGCTGCCGGACAAGGTGTGATTAAAATTGGCTACGACAAAGATATGGGATGTCAGGGGCAGGATGGATCATGTAATTGATTATGTAAATAATGCTGAGAAAACAGAAAATGTGAAGTTTTCGCGGCAGGATCTGCAGGGGCTGCGGGATGTCATGGATTATATGCTGCAGGATTATAAGA
Source organism: Clostridium sp. D5 (assembly GCF_000190355.1). Classification (NCBI taxonomy): domain Bacteria; kingdom Bacillati; phylum Bacillota; class Clostridia; order Eubacteriales; family Clostridiaceae; genus Clostridium; species Clostridium sp. D5. Next base: position 195,247 of record NZ_GL870815.1, read on the forward strand.
CGGAACAGCAGTATTATGTAACGGGGCTGAACTGCCATCCCCAAACAGCAAGGCAGGAAATGATGGTTACGAAGAAACAGTACCAGAAGGAAGGGGGCATTATTGCATACCACGGATATCAGAGTTTTATGCCAGGAGAAGTCACCCCACAGCAGGCCCATGAAATTGGGGTGAAGCTGGCAGAGGAATTGTGGGGGGCCAGGTTCGAGGTGATCGTGGCAACCCATTTGGATAAGGCCCATATTCATAACCATTTTGTACTGAATTCGGTTTCATTTGCAGATGGGCGCCGCTATTATGATAACAATGCATCCTATGACCTTATGAGGAAAACATCCGACCGGCTTTGCCGAGAATACCGGTTGTCCGTAATTGAGAATCCGCAGACAGGAAGGCGGCCGAGTTATGATGCATATCTGGCAAGTCAGGAGGGGAAACCGACCTGGAGAGATTATATTTTAGCAGACATTGAGAAAAATATAGCCAGATCCGCTACGATTTCTCAATTTTTTCATAATATGGGGGTGCAGGGATACGAGATAAAAATGAACCGTAAGTATTTTACACTCCGCCCATTGGGAAAGGAGCGTTTTGTACGGATTGACAGGAAGAATCCGGAGTACTCCCTTGAAAATATCCAGAAGAGGATATTGGAAGAAAATAATAAACCTTCGAAACGCTTAACAGGAAATATTAGAGCAAAAGGAGGCGGAGGGGATAAATATTGGAAGATTCCGGTGAAGGGAAAGAAAAGTGAAACACGTAAAATTGGCGGGTTTCGCGGGCTATGCCTCCATTATTGCTATCTATTAGGTGTATTTCAGAAGCCTTCACGGCGAAAGCAAGGTGAAATGCCTCTCGTATTAAAAGAAGATGTGCGGAAGATGGAGCGGATTTTTGAAGAGACCAAGCTATTATGCAGGAATCACATTGATACGGCAGAACAGTTGGACGCATATCAGGCGGGGATTAAGGCGCAAATGAGAGCGTTGGGCAAGGAGAGAACAAGAATGCGAGGCTTATCCCGAAAATTAAAGGATACAGAAACACTGGAAAAAGTGAAGAACGATATTGCAGAGCTGACATGTCAGATATCGGGACTTAGAAAAGAAGAACGTTTATGTAATGGTATCAGGGAAAGATCGGGGATGATAAAAGAAAAAATAGCTGTTATGAAAACAATACAGTATGGGAAAAAGGAAAACCAGGAGAAAGAGAGGAACCACAATGAATACGTCAGGTGATGCGGCGGAACAGATTGTCCGCCTGACTTTGGAAGGATATGAGGTTGTATTGAAGATTACAGGTTCGGCAGCAAAGAATATTGCTGCCTTTTTGTATGCTGCACTCCGGGATGCGGATAAGAACAAAACCAGCGGCAGGACACGGTTAAAGTCCATGCTGCGTTCAGGAAAGGAATTGAAGATCTATGGAGTTAGGAACTCCGATTTGAAGACATTTAAGGAAGAGGCTAAGCGGTATGGTGTTCTATACTGTGCCCTGCGCGACTCAAAAGGCAGTCCGGATGGAATGTGCGATATTATGGTAAGAGCAGAAGATGCCGCCAAGATTGAACGGATTGTAGACCGGTTTAAATTTGCTGCTGTAGAGAATGCCGGAGTAAAACACGAGGCTGAAAAAGAGAAACCTATAGAGGAATTATTAGAAAAAACGGCGGCAAAGGAAGATCAGGGGCATCGGGCAGCGCAGGAAGAAAAAGAGAGCCTAATGCAGGGAAACCCTTCTATGGGGGAGACAGAAAAAAGCCCTCTGTCAGAGCCATCCTCCAGGAGGCCAGGGAACGACGCCAGGGGTACTTCTGATTTGGATCACAAACCATCAGTTCGCGGGATGCTAAAAGAGATGAAAGAATCAAGGGGAAAGAAGGCGGAGGCAGGAAAACAAAGTGTTGAGAAAGTATCGAACAAAAAGGAAATGCCACATGCGCAGCCAGGGCGAAAATCAGGGAAAGGGAAAGTGAGGTAATGTGGGTGGATGATATATTTGAAAATGTTCACAGCGGGATCCGGAAGACAGAGGTGCTGGAGCGGAGGCTGGAAAGGATAAGGGAACATGACGGAAGAATATAAACAGGAACTGCCGCTGCCATTTTATCTGGCAGGGGCAGTTCTTGTTATATGGGCGGCGTTGCTGACAGCACCATTAATCCCAGACAATTTTATGAATATTGCTGCAGGTTTGAAAGAGTCGATGAAACATCCCCTGCAGATTGTATGGTGTGAGGGCAGCTTGAAAACAGTTTTTTTGTTTTTACTTGCATATGTAATGGGCATTGGAATCTATTATGCTACAAAACGTAATTACCGGAAAGGGGAAGAGCATGGCAGTGCAAAGTGGGGGAGCCCGAAAGTATTGGGGAAGAGATATGCTGATCATGATTTCTGCAGTAATAAGATACTGACCCGGAATGTAAGAATCAGCTTTCAGGTCAGGAAACACAGAAGGAACCTGAACATTGTGGTAATAGGCGGGGCAGGCTCCGGAAAGACAAGATTCTTCGGGAAACCAAATGTCATGAGCGCAAACTGCTCAATGGTAATTCTGGATCCCAAAGGTGAGATATTACGTGATACAGGGCATTTGCTGGAAACCAAAGGCTATGTGGTGCGGGTACTGGATTTGATTAATATGGAACGGTCACACTGCTATAATCCTTTTGTTTATTTACAAAATGATAACGATGTCCAGCGGCTGGTTACAAATTTGTTTAAATCCACCACGCCAAAAGGTTCCCAATCACAGGATCCCTTTTGGGATACGGCGGCCTCCATGCTTCTGCTTGCATTGGTTTTTTATCTGAAATATGAGGCTCCAAAAGAGGAGCAGAACTTTCCAATGGTTATGGAGATGCTGCGTGCAGGCGATGTGAGCGAGGAGGATGACTCTGAGCAGAGCCCTTTGGATGAACTGTTTGAACGTCTGGAAATGAGGGAACCAGAGCATATCGCATTGAAGTATTACCGTGCATATCATTCGGGTTCGGCTAAAACGTTGAAATCCATTCAAATAACATTGGCGGCACGGTTGGAAAAATTCAACTTGGAGAGCCTTGCTTCTTTGACGGTAACAGATGAACTGGAACTGGCCAGGATGGGTGAGGAGAAGATGGCGTTATTTGCCCTGATACCAGACAATGATGTAAGTTTTAATTTTCTGGTCAGTATTTTATATACGCAGTTGTTTCAGCAGCTTTTTTATGTGGCTGACCGCAAATATGGCGGGAGTCTGCCGGTACATGTGCACTTTGTAATGGACGAATTTGCCGTGCGCCCGTACGGGCTTATTAGAAATCTGTCAGTAGCGTGACAGTAGGTTAGATATGGAAAGACCTATTACCATTCGGCTTATCCGAAAGGGAAACCAGACGGGGAGTGCAGCATGTCGAAAAAGGTGCTATTCAACCAATCATCAGGTTGTGAACGGGCATCGAGGTAAGATGTTTTGTATGAGGATAAACAGTTGAATTACTTGAATGATAGCCAGAGGAGCTTTATCGTCAGCCTTGACGGAATTGATGATTACTTACGTCAAGCTGTAGCAAGTATACGTAAAGTTGCGCGAAGTACGTATACACCATATCTTGCTACTAACCATCCACAATAAGTGGAAAATGGCGAAAGTCGTATCCGACAACAAAACATGCTTGTTCTAATGAGTCTAAACGGGGATGACCTAACCCGAAATGCTTGCTGATACGCAAGCTATGACATCAGCGTCTGAATATTCGGTATGGTCACGGAGTCCTCGTAGTAGTTTGAGGGCGGGAAAGCCGCCTACAATGCGATAAAAAAATATCGCTATGCGAAGGAGGACAGTTTATCTCTTCAAAATAATTTAGGAAAGGTGCGTGATGCATTATGAGAAGTCCAAATATTATTTTGGAAAATCTACAAAAACACGCGAAAGCAGAGGAATACCAGTATAACAGATTGTACAGAAATTTGTATAATCCTGATTTTTATCTGCAGGCGTACCAAAACATTTATGCCAATAAAGGGTCTATGACACCCGGCATAGATGGGATGACACTTGATGGTTTTGGGGGTCAAAGGGTAAATAGACTTATTGAAAACCTGAAAGACCATAGCTATCAACCAGCTTCGGTAAAAAGAGTCTATATACCAAAGAAAAATGGCAAGAAGCGTCCTCTGGGTATCTCATCTTCGGATGACAAGCTGGTACAGGAGATAATCAGAATGATATTGGAAAGTATTTATGAACCGACATTCTCGACACTATCTCATGGTTTCAGAGCCAAAAGGAGCTGTCATACTGCCCTGTTGCAGATACAGCATAATTTCACTGGTATCAAGTGGTTTGTTGAAGGTGATATAAAAGCCTATTTTGACACGATAGACCATCATATATTGGTGAATATTTTGCGGAAGCGTATCAAGGATGAATCATTTCTGGAATTGATATGGAAGTTTTTGAGAGCAGGATATCTTGAAAGATGGGAGTATAATGCGACCTACTCTGGCGTAGCTCAGGGTTCAGGGTTTAGTCCAATACTTGCAAATATTTATCTAAATGAATTGGACAAGTATATGGCGGAGTACGCTCAAAATTTCAATAAAGGAAGTGGACGGCGCTCAGGAAAGGAATATGGAAAGTTACATGGCAGACATCAGAGATTCAGAGAAGGTAACAGGAAGATATGGCATACACTTTCCGAGGAAGAAAAGAGAGTCCGGCTGAAAGAGGACAAACGCCTGAGAAAAGATTTTTTGAATGTTCCCAGCAAAGAGCCGATGGACGGCGAATATAAACGTATTCAGTACACACGTTACGCTGATGATTTTTTAATCGGAGTAATTGGGAGCCGTGAGGATGCAGAAATGATAAAAGCCGATATTAAGTTGTTTCTTCGGAACAAGCTGAAGCTAGAGCTATCGGATGAAAAAACACTGATTACCAGTGGAAAGGATAAGGCTCGCTTTCTTAGCTATGAGATAACAATCTCCCAAGATATGAATACCACAAAAACATCACGAGGGCAAAGCAGAATCTTTTACAGTAAAGTGAAGTTATATGTGCCTAAGGAAAAATGGATTGGAAAGCTGTTGCAGAATGATGCCCTTAAGATTATTAACAAAGCGGGCGAAAAAGAAAAATGGAAACCGTTACAACGAGATGAATACATCTATCTTAAGCCTAATGAAATGGTAATGAAGTTCAATGAACAGATACGAGGACTCTATAACTATTATAGACTCGCTAACAACGTGTCAGTCCTGAACAAATTCTATTATGTAATGGAGTACAGCTTATACAAAACTATTGCTGCAAAATATCGTATTACGATGACTCAGGCAAAGCTTAAATATTGGAAAGATAAGGTGTTCTCAGTTCCATATGAAACAAAAAATGGAACGAAATACGCAACCTTTTACAACAAAGGTTTTGTGAAAATGAAAACACCGTTATATGACGGAGTAGACATTACGCCAGAATATAGTCATCTGTATAAACCCAGAGAATTGTTCTATAGGTATAAATCGGGAAAATGTGAATTATGTGGCAAAAAATGTAATGAAGTCACCGTGCATCAAGTAAAAAGTCTTCTTGATTTAAAGGGGGAGACTGAATGGGAACGGTGGATGAAGAAGAGAAAGCGCAAGACCATTATTGTGTGTGAAGAGTGTCATAGACTCATTCACAATGAAATGTAGATTATAGGTAAATGGAGAGCCGTATACATTGAGAGGTGTACGTACGGTTCGGGGGCGAGCGTTCGGAAACCTGCTGTTGTGAGACAGTAAGGCGCTGGGCGCTTAGCCTACAATGTTTCACTTCCGGATGACTTTGATAAGATTCTTTCGGTAATGCGTTCGAGGGGGATATCTGTTTCTATTATTCTGCAGAACCTGTCGCAGCTGAAGGCACTGTTCGAAAAGCAGTGGGAGTCGATTTTAGGGAATTGTGACAGCTTCCTCTATCTGGGAGGAAATGAGCAGGGTACCCACAAGTATGTTAGTGAGCTGTTAGGAAAAGCCACTATTGATACGAATACTTATGGAAAATCGACAGGGCATTCAGGAAATTATTCCACGAACTATCAGATAACAGGACGGGAACTAATGACACCCGATGAAGTGCGTATGCTGGATAACCGGTATGCGCTTTTGTTTATCCGTGGGGAACCAGCAGTGAAGGATTATAAATTTGACATCATGAAACATCCGAATGTAGGGCTGACTACGGACGGGGGCGCAAAGCCATACCGACATGGAGAGGCAGACGGGGCGATAGGGAGTGTCAGCATAGTCACAGGTGTATTACCTGACGGTACGCTCGATGTTACACCGGCGCTGGAAACAGGGCAGGAAGAAACAATTGTCTATGAACTGCTCTCAGAGGCTGATTTGGATGAGTATTTCTAAGACAAAAGGAGGAGCAATAAAATGGATCGGAAGAAAGAGTGCAAGGAAAGAAAAAATGAGAGGCGGCGTAAAAGTAGGGACTTCAATGCCCGCTGTCTTTTTATGATCTATGCCGTGGCGGTGCTTTTGATTACTGTTGGAAGCATTACAGTTCATGCGGAAGGTGATCCTATAACCGTTGTAAATAATCTTTCTGATTTTATCTTCGGGTTGATCAGGGCGATTGGAATGATCCTGCTTGGGTTTGGCATTGTGCAGGTAGGACTGTCCTTGAAATCCCATGATCCATCCCAAAGAGCAAATGGATTTCTGACTCTGGCAGGAGGAATCATTATAACATTTGCAAAGGAAATCCTGAATATGATTGCCGGATAAAGAGAAGGGAGCCAGGCGGTAAGAACCTGCTGTCTGGGCATGGAAAGGAGGTGGATGAATGGAGTCAGATAATTGGGTGGTCCAGAATCTGATGAAGGCATTGGAGACGTGGAACGAGAAGCTTTCTGAGATATGGGAGCTGCTGACCCAGTCTCCGGAAACCTTCAGAGGCGGGGGGATATGGGCAGTTATGGTCAATATCAATGGAGCACTGCAGGCGATTGGATATGCGCTGCTTGTACTCTTTTTTGTTGTTGGGGTAGTGAAGACATGCGGCAGTTTCACAGAGGTGAAGCGTCCAGAACATGCAGTGAAGCTGTTTGTGCGCTTTGCATTGGCAAAAGGTATCATTAGCTATGGGATGGAATTGATGATGGCTCTCTTTACGATTGTCCAGGGGATTATTTCTTCCATCATGAATACGGCAGGCTTTGGAAATGTGGACGAAGCTGCTCTGCCGGAGGAGATGGTGACGGCAATTGAAGACTGTGGATTTTTAGAAAGCATTCCGCTGTGGGCGGTTACACTGATAGGTGGGCTGCTGGTGACGGTTTTATCTTTTATCATGATACTGTCTGTATATGGACGGTTCTTTAAGGTTTACCTGTATACGGCAATTGCGCCGGTTCCGTTATCAACATTTGCGGGGGAACCAAGTCAGAATGTGGGAAAGAGTTTTCTGAAAAGCTATGCAGCGGTTTGCCTGGAGGGGGCGATCATTGCACTGGCGTGTATCATATTTTCCTTGTTTGCGTCCTCGCCGCCGGCAGTCAATACAAGTGAGGCAGCGGTGACTATGGTGTGGAGCTATACTGCAGAGTTAACATTCAATATGCTGGTATTGGTGGGGACAATCAAGATGTCAGACCGGGTGGTAAGGGAAATGATGGGATTATAAAAACGGACGCTCCCTGTATGGAAACGTCCGTTAGCATTTGATGTTAAAAAACAGATTCATCGGTATCCTCATAGCGCATATCACCGCGGGCATCTATATAGACGGCATCGCGCGGGATCCCCATTTCTTTTGAGCGCTGCAGCTGCCATTTAATATCATCTGCCCGGGCACTCATGTATCGGTGTTCCTGAATTGCGTGGTAAAGAGATACAATCCAGCTGATGAGTGTGATGCCCAGCAGGCCGAAGAGAATGATAAAAGCCAGCTTCTCATGTGCGGCAGCCCATTTGTTCAGCACAGTGCTGATTAAAAGAAAATAGATGACCGGAAGCGTCAGGCGTAATTTACCGGCAAGTTTAAAAATAATAGAAAGCAGGAATAAAACAATAGTTATTCCTAGTGAAAGCATAGCTGCATATATCATAGTCGCACCCCCTGAATTGTTTTCTTATGAACAGTATAACAGGAACGGCAATGATTGCAAATGTGCAAATATTTTGTGAAAGGAAAGGCAACAAAATGAGGATTATCATTAGAAGTCAAGAGTTTGTTGCTATTGGTGATGTATGGAAGTAAAAATAAACCGTGACATACGGGAATATACGGAGACTATGTTTTTCGGACTGTCCTTGCGGCAGTTTCTTTTTTCTGCCCTGGCATGTGGAGCGGCAGTGGGGATGTATTTCTTTTTGCATCCTTATCTGGGGACGGAGACAGTTTCATGGGTATGTGTGCTGGGGGCGGCTCCATTTGCTGTACTGGGATTCTTCCGGTACCACGGGATGAATGCAGAACAATTTATTTGGGCGTGGCTGAAATCAGAGATTATGATCCCGAAACATCTGGTGTTCTGCCCGGAAAACTTATATTACGAGGCAGTGAAAAGCTGCCTGGAACAAAAAGTGAAGGAGGGGATAAAACGACATGATAAAGGCATTGGGAAATGTATTGAAACAAGACAAGGAGCCATTCAGGGTGCCGAAAAGAGTGCAGGATGCCATTCCGATTCAGACAGTCTATCTTGACGGGATTTTTAAAGTGGGAAGGAGTAAGTATGCAAAGACTTATAAGTTTACGGACATTAATTATGAGGTGGCTTCCCATGAGGATAAAAAAGGAATGTTCTGGAATTACAGCGATATTTTAAATTCTTTGGACAGTGGGGCCACTGTGAAGCTGACTGTCGCAGTAAGGAAGATGAATAAGGAGGAATTCAAAGAAAAAATACTCATGACATACCAGGGGGATGAGCTGGACCGCTTCAGGAAGGAGGTGAATCAGATGCTGCTCGACAAGACGCAGGATGCAAATGGGCTGATGAAGGAGCTGTATGTAACTGTTTCGGTCTATAAAAAGGGCATTGAAGAGGCGAGAAATTATTTCCTGCGAATGGGAAACAGTCTGGTAAATCATTTTGCGGATCTCGGAAGCACCTGTGTGGAAATGGAAACGGAGAAAAAACTGCGTATTCTGCATGATTTTTACTGCGCAGGGGAAGAAAGCAGCTTCCAGTTCGATATGAAGGACTCTGCCAGAAAAGGACATGACTTTAAGGACTCCATCTGTCCAGACAGTTTTGCGTTTGAAAGTGATTGCTTCCAGATGGGGGAGAGGTATGGCCGTGTTTTATACCTGAAAGATTATGCATCTTATATCAAGGACAATATGATTTCCGCTCTGGCAGATATCAACAGGAATATGATGCTGAGCATTGATATTATACCTGTGCCTACTGATGAAGCAATACAGGAAGTAGAAAGGCGGCTGCTGGGGGTAGAGACGAATATTACAAATTGGCAGAGGCGGCAGAATGCGAACCAGAATTATAGTGCGGCCATTCCCTATGATATGGAGATGCAGCGGAAGGAAAGCAAGGAATTTTTGAATGATCTGACTACACGCGATCAGAGGATGATGATTGCGGTACTGACGCTGGTGCACACTGCGGATACAAAGAAACAGCTGGACATTGATACGGAGGCTTTGCTGGCGATCGGAAGGGAGCATATGTGTCAGTTTGCAGTGCTTCGGTATCAGCAGATGGATGGACTGAATACTGCGCTGCCAATTGGAGTCAGGAAGATTCATGCACTTCGGACGCTGACAACGGAAAGTCTGGCTGTATTGATGCCATTCCGGGCGCAGGAGGTTCTGGATGCCGGGGGTATTTATATGGGGGTGAATGCAATTTCTCATAATCTGATACTGGTAAATAGGGATAATCTTCTGAATCCTTCGGCATTTGTCCTGGGAGTTCCGGGAAGTGGGAAGTCTATGCTCACTAAGCTGCTGATTGTTTTGATTGCTTTGTCTACCGATGATCATATCCTAATCTACGATCCAGAAGGCGAGTATCAGCTTTTAGTTGAGGCATTGTATGGAATTGTGCTGACCTTTTCTGCGGGCGGGCAGGTACATCTCAATGCGATGGATATGGTGAAGGGGTATGGGGAGAAGGATCCGATCATTGACAAGTCTCAGTTTATCCTGTCTCTTTTTGAGCGGATCAGTGATCATCAAGCTATCGGGCCCAAAGAAAAGAGTATTCTGGATCGGTGTGTTGCAAGAGTTTATCAGGACGGAAAAAAGAGTGGGATTGTTCCAAGTTTCTTTCAACTGAGACGGATATTGCTGGAGCAGACGGAACCGGAAGCGCAGGAACTGGCATTAATGCTGGAACTGTTTACGGACGGAACATTGGATATCTTTGCACATCCGTCAAATGTAGATATCAGCAACCGGATTATTTGCTTTAATACACGGGATATGACAGAGGACTTAAAGGCTGTGGGACAGCTGGTCATTACCGACCATATGATTAACCGGGTGGCGACAAACTGGGAGAATGGAATTCGAACACATATCTTTTTAGATGAATTTCATACACTTTTGGAACATCGGTACAGTGAAAACTTTTTTGATAGTGCATATCGGCGGTTCCGAAAAAGAAATGCATGGGTGACAAGTCTGACACAGAATGTGGAATATGTTCTGGATTCTACAAAGGCGCGCACGATGCTTTCTAATTCTGAATTTATATTGATGCTGAACCAGGCGGCTTCTGACAGGGACAGGCTGGCGGAACTGCTGCATATCTCACAGGAACAGCTGAATTATGTTACGAACGCCAGGGCGGGGAATGGGCTGGCAAAAGTGGGGAGTTCCCTGGTGCCGTTTCTGAATCCATTTCCCAAGGATACGGAATTGTATCGGTTGATGACCACCAAGCCATCGGAGGAATTTTAAATAGAAAGTGTTGAACAGAGATTTTCTGAATGAACATCATTATATTGGCATAAAATAAAGTTGTAATTGCATTTTGCGGAAGGGTATTGTAAAATGTAATTAGAAAAGCTGTGAATCAGCGGTGGGTTGACACCTAAAATCTGATACGTTTTCCGAACGCAGGTGTCGGAGGTTGGCAGGCAACGGAAAAACCTGTTATTATCCAGACGTAGGTGCTGGAGGTTGGCAGACAACGGAAAAATCAACCCTGAGAAGGGAATGTTTGGTGCTGCGGCATCGACATTCCCTTTTATGAAACTATATGGCTAAAGGATAAGGCTATGGACAAAAGAAAAGCAATCCAGATTATGACAAAAGCGGCAGACTTATATCAGAAAAATCTCGAAGATCAGAAGATTCTTTTTCTCTACGGAACCCCTCTCAGATTAAAAAACAGTTTCAGACAGAAGAAAAAAGGATATCTGCGATTAAAGGCTATGAAGTGGCGTTTCATCGGTATAATTTTCTGCATTTGACAGGTGTAAAGATAAATACTTCTCTGGTAGCTTCTGCTATACATTTTTATGAGAAGTGTTTGAACAGACGTTTGAATGAAGATGATTTTTCCTTTTCAAGAGATGGTTCTACAGGACAAAAACTGGAGATATTGGAAAGTATGATGCAGATTAAACGGAATGTTACAATGATTGGAGATTTTACAGACAGGGGGCCAAAACTGTATTCGGAAAAAGCTGCGGGAAGCATATGTGCTTGTATTGGCTTTGTAAAAGATTGGAATACGAGGCTGAATGTGCCGAATACTCTTTTGAAAAAGGATATAAGGGATGTAACTGCAAGTCCGGTTCAAAAAGTATATGCGGTTATTGCTAAAGGTTATACTGAAGAAAAATATTCGGTTTTGGAGAAAGTGGATAAGAATCTGAATTTAACAGGAGTCTTTTTTTTAGAAGAAATCGAGAGAATGTTAAACCGAGAAAGTTTATAGTAGTTAAAAATATTGAGGCGCATGAGACGTAACAGTTTCATGCGCTTTTATGCGTCCAGGGAGTATACCCAAAGGACACACCGAAACATATGCCCAGTGGGCGATTCAGCAGCATAGCAGCAGAATAAGGAATGACTATTATTGTCAAACAGTAAGTGGATTAGGCATCTGGCATAAACGCCGGGCGCCATATCTTTATGTACCGAATTTGGAAAGTTAGCAGCTTGAAGCGAAAATGGATAGAAATTAGAGGGATAAATATGAAAGGTTTGTATTTTGCGTCGAAGAAACATGAAGAATTTTATAACCGAATGCTGAGGCAGAGTGGAAGGAAAGACAAATACCACTGTGCCTTTTTTTATTGCGTTGGAATTACGGAAATAACCCGTGATAACGTTGGTAAGTTATTTGACTTTGAAGATGACAGTATTAAGCCGGAAGCAATCCATGCAGGATGGCAGACGGGAGAGAGTACGGAGATAACATGTCTTGCCTTCAATTTGTGGAATGGGTTTATGCAGGAGGGGCGGGAAGAGATGCTGGGGCCTTATGAATTGTTTAACAGCCGTTTTGCACTGTACTACATGGAAGGCGTAAAACTGAGGCATCCGGAGCAATTCAGAACGGAGCCTAAAAGAGGGCAGGAGAAGGTATGGTATAGATAAATTTGTTGTCAGCACGGTAAAGGAGGAGGCAGAACTGATGGGGAGAGATGTGAAAGAGAAAGAAAGTAGGAAAGATATTAAGCTATTGAATAAGGCTGAGATTGTTTCGGGACATCTGAAAGATTCTGTAGTAAAAACTAAGATGGATGTCAGTGAGGCCCAGGACGAAGATCGAACATGTCCATCAACATATGCGGGAGAGAAGTTCAGTGCAGGGACTAAGAAAGTGGCTGACTTTACTGGAAAACAGATTTGGGCTCAAAGCGAAAAAACTGTACAACGGGTCTCGAAAATACGAAGGGGATTCTCAAGCCGTAAGCATGAGGCGCATTATTCAACTAATGAACAGACATTTGGAGCAGAAAATGGGACGCCAGACAGACAAGACGATATGTTAACAGGCCGGGATATGCAGTCGCAAATCAAGAAGTTTGAAATTAAACAGAAAGATAAAATAGAGAAAGAAATCAAGACTTTAAGGCGTTCGCAACAGGCGGTAAAACAGTTTAGTTATTCTGCGGGTAAAGATATAAAACAAGTGGTATATCCAGTTCAAAAACCATATCAGCAGGAGAGGAAAATTGCACAGACATCTGCTAGAGCAAGTGGACAGAATGTATTGAGAGCAGCTAAAGATATGGATAAAACAGTAAAGAATTCTCGTAAGATGGGGAGTTCAATTTCTGTAACTAAAAGACTGATCCGTGGTGTTCCAAAGATTGCTAAGAGGATGGCTTCCACCACCAGGAGCATATTTTTATTAGTTTCAACGTTTGGGAGTGCAGCAGTGGTACTGATTCTGATGGTTGTTCTCTTTGGGAGTGTTTTGTCTGTGAGTGGAGGAAACAATGGGAATGCAGATGATTTGATCAGCGTTGAGGTTCGTCAGTATGAATCGACTATTTGGCGTTATGCCTCACAATATGGAATTGAAGATTATACGGAACTGATTAAAGCGGTTATGATGCAGGAAAGTGGAGGGCGTGGGCAAGATCCAATGCAGAGTTCAGAATGTGGCTATAATAACCGATATCCTCGTACACCAAATGGAATTATTGATCCCGCATATTCTATTGAATGCGGAGTGCAGATGCTGCGAGATAGTATTCAGATGGCTGATGTGAAGAATCCGATAGATATAACACGAATCAAACTGGCTTTACAGGGATATAATTTTGGAAATGCGTATATTAACTGGGCAGTAGAAAAGGATGGAAAGTATACTGCTGCAAATGCGGCACAATATTCAGATATGATGGCGCAGAGGATGGGATGGAGCAGCTATGGAGACAAAGAATATACCTCCCATGTACTTCGTTATTATGCTTTTAGGGAAGTGGTACAAGGTGGCGGTAGCAAGGCGATAGTGGAAGTTGCATTGTCTCAGGTCGGAAATATAGGGGGAGAGCCTTATTGGAGATGGTACGGATTCAGCGGAAGAGAAGAATGGTGTGCCTGCTTTGTGTCTTGGTGTGCAGAGCAGTGCGGATATATAGAAAGTGGATTGGTTCCGAAATTTGCATATTGCCCAAATGGAGCTGCATGGTTTCAAGAACATGGACGCTGGAAAGGACGGGATTATGTTCCTATATCTGGTGATATTATATTTTTTGATTTTGATGGGGACAGGATATCGGAACATGTGGGGATCGTGGAAAAAGTAGAAGATGGGATGATATATACTGTGGAGGGAAATTATGAGGATGAGTGTAGTAAAGCGAGTTATTTGCTTAGTGATATCGGTATAGCAGGGATTGGAGTATGTACCTACTAAGTGCAACATTTAATTGTAGAAGTGTGGGCTAATATTGTGAGGATAAATTCGCTTAAAATCTTGTCTCAGTGCGTGCTTACTATAGTCAGCGTGCAGAAGTATGTGATCCACACTTATGAAATGCAAGCAGCACTGAGACAAGTGTAGGAACAAAAATGAGGGCGTAATTTTTTCTGTGTCTGAAAACGCGTTAGATTTCTTGGATTAAGTTAGATATGTATGGGTTTTCCTGTCGGAAACAAACTTTTTATCATGTCGAATTACTTCTTTACTTATAGTATGTCCAATTAAATAAATCTTATACTATTTTTTTGCACACCAACTACGATACCCATAAATCATTTTTTTATGTGGGCTCTGGAATAAGAAGGAAAAAAACGGCTATACTATAGGTACCGACGGAAAAAGAATAGAGGATACCGGCTGATTCAGCTTACCAACTGTCAGCCGGTATTTTTCTGTCCTTTAGAGGTATTGGTTGATACGGTCGCCATAAAGGATTACTAACTGGCTTAATACCAGATCCCAATTACGGTACCGTTGTGTCCATTTCTTTTTGACATTCTGTGTGGTCAGATAAAGCATCTTTTCCAAAGAACTGTCCGTTGGAAAAGAACTTTTCGTTTTTGTTGCTTTCCGGAATTGACGGTTTACCCCTTCAATTATATTTGTGGTATACATAATTCTGCGGATATCCTCACTGAACTGGAAGAACGGGCTTACCACATCCCAGTTCTGTTCCCAGCTGCTAATGGCATAAGGGTATTTTTTGCCCCAGACTTCTTTCACCCCTTCGAGTTCTGAAAGTGCCGCTTCTTCAGTCGGGGCTTTATAGACTGCCTTAAAATCGGATGCAAACTTTTTGATGTCTTTATAGGATACATACTTAAAAGAATTACGCAGCATATGAATGATGCAGCGCTGCACCTGCGCATCCGGATATACGGCATTTATGGCTTCCCTGAAGCCGGTAAGGCCATCTACGCAGAAGAACAGCACCTCCTTTACTCCCCGGTTCTTCAGGTCATTCAGCATTCCGAGCCAGAACTTGGAGGACTCATTGGCCCCGATGGTAATGCTTAGGATATCCTTATTCCCATCCAGTGTCACGCCAAGGACAACATAGGCGGCCCGGTTGATAATTCTCCCGTCCTCCCGTATTTTATAGTGAATTGCGTCCATAAAGACAAAGGGATATACGGGATCAAGCGGTCTTGACTGCCACTCCTTGACTTCCGGCAGAACCTTGTCCGTGATTTTACTGACCATGTCTGCGGACAATTCAATCCCGTACAAGTCCTGCAGCTGGTCATGGATATCCCGGGTGGTCATTCCCCTGGCATAAAGTGAAATGACTTTTTCTTCTATACCGGAAATATCCCGTTGGTATTTGGGAATGATTTTGGGCTCAAACTCACCCGTCCGGTCACGGGGGATATCCACCGAGAACTCACCGTACTGGCTTTTGACGGTCTTTGGTGAATACCCATTCCGTTTATTATCGGATTCCATATCCTGCTTATTATTTTTGGTGTAGCCGATGGAGGCATCCATCTCAGCCTCTAAAAGCTCCTGCAGCATATCTTTGAAGCTGTCTTTGAAGAGGGTGTAGATGTCCTCCACACTGTTAATGTCATTCTCTGCAATAATCTGTCGTAATTGTTCCTTTGCTATAGCCATAAAAAGCTCCTTCCTGAAAAAGAATTATTTTATCTAATTCTTTCCAAGAAAGAGCCATTTATTTCCATAGACACAACTTATATTACATTACCACAAAAATTACAATAAGATGTCATTTTTTTCTGGGTTAATCTTGTCTGGTATATTTTTATGTTTTAATGTAATAGCATAAATATGCTCAATATCACCTTTTTCCATGGTTTCCAAAATTGAAATATGTTCTTTGTATGCTTGTAACATTCTTCCTGGACGAGCAAAAGAAAGTGTTGCTAACTTAAGCATACGATATAAATATTTATTAAATAGTAAAATAAATTCTTCATTTTCAATATATTTTATTATCTCTAAGTGAAATGAAAAATCATGGTCAAGAAATTCGTCAACCGACTGTGTTGTATTATATATGCTTAACATGAAATCTGTTTTTTGGTGTAATATCTTAAAAAGTTCTTTTGCCTTAGGTTGAGTATAATGACTTGTGATTATTGTAGCACTGTAAGCTTCAAGTGCTAGTCGAGTTTGGATTGTTTCAATTATCTCTTGGTTTGTTAGCTGATGAATACAAAATCCTTTACTTGGCAAAATATCGATATAACCTTCTTGTACAAGACGGAGCATTGCATGATGAAAAGGCGTCCTGGAAATGCCAAGAGAGTTTGCCAGCTTTGTTTCTGAATAGATCTTATCAGCTGAAAGCTGTTGAGTGGTAATAAGTTTCTTAAGATGATTGTAGGCATGTTGGTTTAATGATGTCATTTATTAAAACTCCTCTGTTCAAAATATGTCTTCCCAAATTTAATGTTTGAAATTCAATATAGTTTTTTATTTTATGATTATTTAATTCATTTTACGATATTTTATTTTAAATTTCAACTCCATATATTACTAAATAGCGCCGAAATGCGCATTCTGCTATTAGCTCACAGTAAACGCTCTTCTCTTAATTGCCTTCCCAATGTGATTTTCTTTCTATATTTTGATGTACAAAATTTTGTAAGTAATTATATTGTTATCAACTGTTGAAAGTCTATGTGTTGTGAAAAGTATACAAATTTATGTGAATCAATTATGCAAAACATAGAAAATAAAAAAATGGGTTGACCGGTATACCGGAGTGAGCATATACTAGATTTACAAAGATAAACCGGTATACCGGTATGATGTAAAAGGAGATGAAATGAATAACAAAGGGATTGTATTCAATGTACAGCGCTATACCATTCATGATGGTCCTGGTTTGCGTACAGAATTTTTTCTGAAAGGATGTCCTCTTCGTTGTGAGTGGTGCAGTAACCCAGAAAGTCAGAAAGTTAAGATTGAAGTTGGGGTTTATACAAAAAGATGTATTACAGATAAGAAGTGCGGTGGCTGTTTGGAAGTATGCCCAAACCCTGAGATGCTGAATTTTAATGAACAAGGGAAACTGGTATCCATTGACTATAAAAAGTGTATAGGTTGTCTGGCTTGTGTTAAGGAATGCCCCAGTGATGCTTTAAAACAGTGGGGAGAGGTTATGACTATCGAGGACTGCATGAAAGAAATTCGTAAGGATAAAGGATACTATGAGCGTTCAGGCGGGGGCGTTACTGTTTCTGGTGGTGATCCATTGGTACAGGTTGATTTTGTGGCTGCATTGTTTGAGCAGTGTCAGAGGGAGGGGTATCATACTTGTCTTGAATCTGATTTTTATGGAGAGTGGGAAAGCGTAGAGAAAGTTTTACCCTGTACGGATTTATTCATTGCAGATATTAAACATATGAATGGTGAGGTTCATAAGACTAGAACTGGTGTGTCTAATACGAAAATTTTAAATTGTTTAAAGAAGCTGGCAGAGCAGGGAAAACCTATTATCTTAAGAATACCTGTTATTCCTCGATTTAATGATGATATGAAGAATATGGAGGAAACGGCTGATTTTATCATTAAAGAAATGAAAAATAAAGTTAGGACATTACAGTTATTAAGTTATATGAGATTGGGTGAGGAAAAGTATGAGTCTTTAAACAGGCCTTATCCAATGCGTGGGTATCGAATGAATCGTCCAGCATTGCAGAAAAGAATTCAGAAATATGCAGATTACTTTAATGGGAGAGGCATTCATTGTGTTGTAGGAACCAGAGAAGTGGAGGAAAATAGATCTTCTGATGCCAATCTGATGTAAAAAAATTTTAAAGGAGGATATAACTATGAAGAAAATGAATCACACTACTGCAAGCGGGGTTTATCCGTATGACCACCAGTATGGGGGGATTGGATACCAGGTAGGACATGAGGGATGGTCACCGTTCCCACGTGTAAATCGGTTGCGCGAAAAATGGGGAGAATTGCCATGGAATATTGACGTAACACGTTTGCGTTTGGTAACTGAGTCTTACAAAGAGCACTGGGGAGAATCATGGAAGATGCAAACGGCTCATGCATTCGAGCATTTGACAGCAAATATTCCTCTTGTGATTTATCCGGATGAACTGATTGTCGGTGAGATTGCGGCGCCGGCAAAAGAAGCACCGCTGTTCCCGGAATATTCTGTTAAATGGATCATTGATGAGATTAAAAACCATCCTTTTGAGGAACGTCCAAATGATGAATTTTACATCAAGAGTGATGAAGACCGGCAGGAAATTCTTGAACTATGCGAATGGTGGATTGGTAAGACTGTCAACGCATTAGTGGAAGAGTCCTATACAGAAGAAATGAAAAAAAGTAATGAGTGTGGTGCAAGTATTGGTATTAGTTCGGATTATCGTTTTGGAGGTATTGGACATACAGCTGTTAATTATGGAAGAGCTCTGAAGCTAGGGTTTGACGGCTTGATTGAGAAGGGGGAGAATGCACGTGCTCATTTACATCCGGGGGCCCCGGATTATGAAGAGAAGATGGAACAGTACGAGGCAATGCTGATTACTCTGAGGGCTGCAAAAGCATATACAAAGCGTTTTGCAGAGACTGCTGCTGAGTATGCAGCAAAGGAAACAGACCCTCAGAGAAAGAGTGAACTTGAACAAATGTCTGCAAACTTAGAACAAATTGCAGGAGGACCCGCAAAGACATATTGGCAGGCATTGCAGTTGTTTAATTTATTGACTACATTAATCGAAATGGAAGCGAATGGACAGTCAATCTCTTATGGGCGTTTTGACCAGTGGTTAGATCCATATCTTCAGCATGATTTAAAACAAGGTATGATTACAAAAGAATTTGCCTTGGAACTGTTGGAAGTTCAATTTGTTAAGCTGAACAATCCGACAAAGTTGAAAGATGCAGATACTGTTGCAGAACGTAATGGCCGTGGATTTGGAGGCGAATCGCTGACAATTGGCGGTATTGGACCGGATGGAGAGGATGCAACAAATGATACAACAATGATGGTTCTGGAAGCAAGTGCGCATACACGTATGCTGGCGCCATGGACGGCAGTTCGCTTTTCAGATAAAACACCGTATGAGCTTCTGATTAAGACAGTTGAAGTTATACGGTGCGGTTTTGGACATCCAAAACTTTATAATGATGCTCCTGCGATTAAAGCGTATCTGGAAAAGGGGGCAACATTAGAGGAAGCTAGAAATTATTCTGTTGTTGGTTGCGTTGAGCCTACTCTTGACGGAAGAGAATATGGATGGGTCGGCGCAGGTATGATTAATGCAGTTAAGGTTATGGAAATGGCACTAAATCATGGACGTTTGTTTGGAGAGAGTGAGCAGATCGGACCTGATGCAGGCGGTTACGATACGTTCGAGAGCTTTGAAGAAGTTTTGGGGGCAGTGGATAAGGAATTTGAATATGCAACAAGAATGATATGTGAATGTAATAATGTTTTGGATGTATCACATAGAAAACGTAAGCCATTACCGTTTATTTCGACCCTGTTTAACGATCCGCTTGACAACGGCCTGGATCTGACAGAAGGTGGTGCACAGTATAATGGAACTGGACCGGAGACATCAGGTTGTGCGACAGCAGCAGATATTTTGTCAACAATTAAGCAATTGGTATTTGATGAAAAGAGCTATTCGATAGAAGAACTGGTTCAGGCATGTCTGGATAATTGGGAAGGTCATGAAAAACTATATCAACTGGTAAATAGTTCGAAGGTTCATCATTTTGGTAACGATGATGACTATGCAGATGACCTCTTTAAGTTTGTATTTAATAGCATCTGCACAAATATGAAAAAGAATAAGAATCATCCAAGAGGTGGAAAATTTAATCCGGGTGTTTACTCTGTTAATGCAAATGTTAGTATGGGTCACCAAACAGTTGCGAGTATTGACGGGCGGAAGAACTGGGAACCAATTTCCGAAAATATGTGCCCTGTTCATACCGAATGTGCATCTCACGATGTTAAGGGGCCAACAGCAATTATAAATTCTGTAGCTAAAGTAGATCATGGTTTTGCAACAAATGGAACACTTTTAAATATTCGTTTCCCTGAGGATGCAGTTGCAGGAACAGAAGGGCGAGACAATCTGGCAGGTTTCATTTCCGAGTTAATTGACAGAAAGATTCTTCATGTCCAGTTCAATGTTATGTCTGCCGAGAAAATGAAAGCTGCACAGAAGAATCCGCAGGATTACAAGGATATGTTGGTGCGAGTTGCAGGATATTCTGCATATTTTGTTGAATTAGGCAGGCGTCTGCAGAATGATATCATTGGACGTACAGAGTATCACTTTTAATCTCAAATAAGGTGCTTAACATTATATGAAATATTATAATGATTTTACCATGATTAGTATACTAGATTATTTCGGTCTGTGAAAAAGGTAAAAGTTGGTCACTTACTGAAATAATCTAGAATTAAAATGAGAGGGGTCTTTGTTATGATTTTTGAATTGAAGATGTTATTTATAGGCATGTTGCAGTCATTTGGTT
Source organism: Clostridium sp. D5 (assembly GCF_000190355.1). Lineage (NCBI taxonomy): Bacteria > Bacillati > Bacillota > Clostridia > Eubacteriales > Clostridiaceae > Clostridium > Clostridium sp. D5. The sequence goes on from NZ_GL870815.1 coordinate 216,146, forward strand.
ACTTCGTTGAAGGTTGTGCCGGTTTCGGTGGTTCAGTTATATCTTCTCCTATTAATGCGGCTTTGATAGGACCAGATACAAGTATTCCCTTTGCAACTATGTTGGCATTGCCAGTTTTGTATTATTCAGCAATTACCGGATTTAAAACAACATCCTGGAAAGATTTAGGTAAAATCCTTTTGTTCATGGCGCCGGGATTCATTCTTGGAAATTATTTGGGAATTATTATTAACGCTGATATGGCTAAAATTGGTATTGGGGGAGCTGTTACGATTATCGCTTTAATGAATATTTGGAAACACATTATTAAACCTTATGTTTTCAAAATTCCGGAGGAAGAAGAGGATGATGAATCTGATACATTAGGAAAAAAAGTATTTCGTTATACTTGCCTAATTATTGGAGCTACTGTGCATGGCGCATTTACAATTGGCGGTCCTTTGATTACTGTTTATACCTTAAATGCAGTTAAGGATAAGTATAGGTTTCGTAGCACGATGCTGACAATGTGGTGCATTCTGGACACGATTAATGCAGTGCGTCATTGCGTTACCGGTAGATGGACACCGGAAGTTCTAGGGTATTTTGTTTGTGCAGTTCCGTTTACAATTTTGGGGTATTATTTTGGTATTAAATTGTTACATAAAGTTAACCGTGCTCAATTTTTGCGTTTTATTTATGTAGTTCTGTTGGGTACTGGTGGAAGCATGTTTGTGACTAGTTTATTGGCTCTGTTTTGATAATATAGCATCCTGTGGATATAAAAGAATATGATGGAGTTATGGGAAAAGCTATTATAAAATATCTGTGGAAACACAACGGAAAAAGGAGAGGAAACCTTGGAGAATAAGGCGGACAGAAAAACGATGATTGGATGGGGAATTAGTATTTCAATTCCAGCGTTTATCGCATGTATTCCAGTTTCTGATATATTTTCAGGTTCACTAAAGCTCTTTTTTGTTATTACATTTTTTGTTATTTTTATCTTTGCCTTTGAATTGTTACCCAATGTAATTGCCGCAGTTCTTTTGCCATGCTTATATATGGTAACGGAGCTTGTACCAGTGGAAACAGCCTTTGCATCATGGACCAGCAGGACGGTATGGATGGTCATTGGGGGGCTGCTTCTTAGCAATATGTTGGAAGATTGCGGTCTGCTAAAAAGAATTTCCTGTTTTGTTATAAAAAAATGTGGCAGAACCTTTAAGGGTGTTGTATTTGGCAGTTTTATTATTGGAATTATTTTGAATCTGGTAACGTTTTGTAATGGGTGGCTGATTGGTAGTGTTCTTATTTATGGTATCTGTAAAAATATGGAGTTAAAGTGCTCTAAAGAATCGGCCATCGTCTGTCTTGCAGGAATTATGGGAGCATCAGGGAGTGAAATCTGCTTATATAATCCAGTGTATTTTTCTATGGTAGAAAGTGCACTGACAGAATTTGCACCAGGGTATAGGATGACTTTGAAATCTGCATTTCAGTATAATGGTTGGTTTTTATTGTGGTGTATGCTGGTGTTTATCATTGTAATGAAGGTGTACAAGGTTAAGGATTATAAGATGAAGGGGTACAGTAGCTATAAAGAGTGTTTTGAAAAACGCTATGCAACACTGGGAACGATGAGCAAGAAGGAAAAAAAAGCCGTTGTGATGTTGGTCATACTGCTGATATATTTGAATTGTTCTCGTTTTATCGGACTACCAGAGTCATACGGATTTATTATCCTCCCGTTGTTGATGTTTATGCCGGGCATACGGTTGGGAAATGAAGATACCATAAAAAGGTTAAATTTTTCAACGGTATTTTTTGTGGCCACATGTATGGGAATTGGGATTGTGGGATCTGCAATTGGTTTTGATGATCTTCTGACAACTATTGCCTTGCCGATTTTGGAAGGAAAGGGAATGCTGTTTGTATGTTTGGTGCTGCTTGCAATGGGGATGATTGCAAATTTGTTTATGACACCGTTTGCAATGTTGGGGGGATTGGCTATTCCATTTGCTCACATTGCAGTTTCTTTGGGGATAAACCCGGTAGCTGCTGTTATGTTATTGATTTATTCAAGTGAAATGGTTTTCTTTCCATATGAATCATCAGGCTATTTGATTATGTATCAGTATGGGATGATACCAATGAAAGAATTTATCAAGCAGATGACCTTGCGAACGATTATCATGTATTTAGGATTTGTTATTGTTATATATCCAATGTGGAAATTGACTGGTTTGCTTTAAAATTCTGTAATTCTTTATGCATGGTTTTAACGGTAAGAATTTATAGGAAAATTTAAATAAAGGAGTGAATAAAATGACCGTAGAAGAATTAGTTACGCGTTCTAAGACAGCTCAGAAACAATTTGAATTTGCGACACAGGAGCAGGCTGATACAGCAGCCCGCGCAATCTGTAAAGTCGTTTATGACAATGCGGAAATGCTTGGGAAAATGGCGGCAGAAGAATCTCGCATGGGAAATGTGACAGACAAGATTGCAAAATGCCGTAATAAATCCGCACTGATTTGGCAGAGCTTAAAGGGAAAGAAGACAGTTGGTATTATCAATCGAATTGAAGAACGCAAAATGCTGCTAATAGCAAAACCGGTGGGTGTTGTTGCAGCAATCATTCCGTCTACAAATCCCGTTGTTACTCCAATGGGAAATGCAGCGTCTGCACTGAAAACAAGGAATTCTATTATTTTTGCCCCACATCCCAGAGCTGTGAAATGTACAAAACTTCTGGTAGATATGTTCCAGACAGAATTGGGAAAAATCGGACTTCCAAAGGATCTTGTGTTGGGATTGGAACAGGTATCTATTGATGACAGTGGTGCCTTGATGAGCATGGCAGATGTTGTTGTAGCTACAGGCGGACCGGGTATGGTGAAAGCTGCATATTCCAGTGGAAAGCCGTCTCTTGGCGTAGGTCAGGGAAACGTCCAGTGTATCGTAGACCGTGATGTGGATTTGAGTGAGGCAGCAGAAAAGATCTTAGCAGGGCGCAGCTTTGACAATGGATTAATCTGTTTGGGTGAACAGACTGCATTTGCTCCGGAAGAGAAATTTGATGTGTTTGCAAAAGAAATGCAGAATCACGGTGGCTATTATGTAGATGATCCAAGGCAGGTAGCGAAAATAAGAGAAGGTCTATTTCCGGAAGGAGGTCCGATCAGCCGTGATGTAGTAGGATTGACTGCAGCACAGGTTGGAAAAATGCTGGGGGTGGATGTACCGAAAAGAACCCGTGCAATTGTAGTGAAAGCACAAGCTATCGGACATGCCGATGATCTCTGCCGTGAAAAACTCTGTCCAGTCCTTACCGTATATCCGTACGGAACTTTTGCAGAGGGTGTTGCAATGATGGTAGAAAATCTGGAATACGAAGGAAAAGGGCACAGTATTTCTATCCATTCAAATACAGCGGAGCATATAGAGTATGCAGCAATTGAATGCTCTGTATCTCGTGTGATCGTAAATCAGCCGGCAGGGACTACCGGGGGAGGAAGTCCGACAAACGGATTTGTACCGACCACAACATTAGGATGCGGTTCTTGGGGAAATAACAGCTTCAGCGGAAACTTTAATTATGAACATCTGATGAATACTACCTACGTGGGATATCCGTTTGAGGAGTCTTATCTGCCGAATCTGGAAATCGCGTGGGAATCATAAATACGGTGAAATATCCTGCACAGCGCCATGAAAATGGCGCTGTGGCATTAGATGGGAAAAAGTTCGTAAATGAGTCTTGAACAGAAAGGGAGTGCATGTATGGATTATTTAGAAATCGAAGGAAAAGCACAGTTAAAGCGTTTTGGAATTCCGGTAAATGATAGTATCCTTTTGAATGGTGATAATATTCCGGAAGAAGTGACATATCCTTGTGTGCTGAAAGGACAGATTCTTTCAGGAAAAAGAGGAAAAGCAGGTGCAGTTCGTGTTGTAAAATCAGAAGAAGAATTCCGGGAAGTAAAGAAGGTGATTGAAGAAATCACAATCAATGGCAAACATATGGAAGGGGTGGCTGCATGCGGTTTTCTTCCAATTGCAGATGAATATTATCTGGGAATGACACTGGATGTAAAGGAACGTGTTATGGTTATGCTATTTACTCCTTACGGTGGAATGGAAATCGAGGAACTGGCGGTAAACGCACCAGAAAAATTATTGAGATTTAACTGTACGGCAGGGTTTGACAGAGAGGTCTTTCTTGGTGAAGCGTCAGTCTTTGATTTGCCAAAGGAACGTCTGAATAAGGTGGCGGATATTGCAGAAAAGCTTTGCCGTGCCTGCTTTGAGCTGGATGCGACTACAATGGAGATTAATCCGTTAGCTGTCCTTGAGGACGGAAGCATGTTGGCACTTGATTCAAAATTGGTAATAGATGATAATAGCCTTGTGCGTCAAGGTGATTACACAATCCTTCCGCGTACTGCGCAGAAGAAGTCACCTCAGGAAGAAGATGCAAAAGCACATGATCTGACTTATGTGGAACTGAATCCAGAAGGAGACATTGGGACAATGGCGGGAGGTGCTGGAATCGGAATGGCAACAATGGATACTATCCGTCATTATGGCGGATGTGTTAATAATTTCCTTGATCTAGGCGGCGGTGTAACGGCAGAGAAAACCTATCATGCAATGAAAATTTTGCTTCAGAATAAATCTACGAATTATATTCTTGTCAATGTATTTGGCGGTATCAATAACTGTGCAGATATGGCAGAAGGAATTGCCCGAGCATACAAAGAATTGGGAATCCAGAAAACAGTTGTGGTTAAGAGCCGCGGATTTAATCAGGAACAGGGGTGGACTATTTACGAAAACCTTGGTTTTCTACAGACAAAATATGGAACAACTGATGAAGCAGTGCAAACATTAATGAAGATAAAGGGGGTGCAATAATATGAGTATATTAATCAATCAGGATACTGAACTTATGATTATTGGTATCACAGGAAAACAGGGCCGTACTCACTGCATGCGTACATTGGAAAGTGGTGCAAAACTCCTTGCCGGTGTTGCACCGGGAAAGGGCGGACAGAAAGTAGAGGGCGTACCTGTATTTGAAACTGTTGCAGACGCAAAAATTAAATTTCCGGGAATTGAATCCGCAATGCTACTTGTACCTCCAAAATTCGTTAAAGATGCCGCTATGAGGGCACTACATGAAGGAATCAAGCTACTGGTAATTATCACAGAATTCGTTCCGGTTCTGGATGTGTTAGAGATTGTCAATGAAGCCAAAATACTGGGTGCAAAAGTTGTTGGACCGAATACAATAGGTATCATTTCACCGGGGAAGTCTAAGTTGGGAATTATGCCGGATTATATTTATGGGAAAGGGCATATTGGTATCATTTCCCGAAGCGGAACACTGACACATGAGACGGCTTCAAACCTTACTTTTAAGGGGTTCGGACTTTCTACCTGTGTGGGAATCGGTGGAGATTCAATAATCGGCATGAATCACGCAGACATATTGGAACTGTTTGCCAAAGATGACGAAACCGATGCGATTGTGATAATCGGAGAAATAGGCGGAACAAGTGAAGAGATGGCAGCGGCTAAGATCAAAGAGCTGGGGATGAAAAAGCCGGTATATGCTTATATCGCAGGAATGTACGCTCCGGAGAATAAGCGCATGGGGCATGCCGGTGCAATTGTAAGCGGCGGTATGGGAACTGTAAAATCAAAAGTAGCGGCATTGGAAGATGCAGGTGTTACAGTATGTCCAACACTTGGAAAGATCGTGGAGTGCATCGATGAGTACAATATACACACCGATGGAAGATTAAAAACACTGGCGCCGCAAATTGACTAATCGTAAAATACACATAGGAGCAATAAATAAAATGAAAGAGTTTAGTTTTAAAATACCGCAGAATATAGAATTTGGAGCAGGCAGTTTGAATAAACTTCCGGAGATTTTAAAAGAAGTCGGCTCGGAACATGTGTTTCTTATATCAGATCATGGACTGGAAAGAATTGGTGTTGTAGATAGGATTCAGAATATTATCGAAGCCAGTGGCATCAAGTGTACAAAGTATCTGGAAGTCATTTCTAATCCTACGATTAATATTGTCAATGAAGCGACAGCGTTTTATCATAAATGTGGTGCGACAAGTCTTGTGGCACTAGGCGGTGGAAGCCCAATGGATGTGGCGAAGGCAGTAGGAGTGCTGGCGAATTATGGAGGTAATATCACAGACTATGAAGGTCTCTGTAAAGTTCCGGGAACGATTGTACCTATGATTGCGATTCCAACGACTGCAGGAACTGGAAGTGAAGTAACAGCATCTGCCGTAATTACAGATGAAGAGAGAAACTATAAACTGTCCATTATCAGCTATGAAATCATTCCGAAATATGCAGTACTTGATCCAGAATTGATTATGACAGCACCGGCATCTATCGCAGCATCTTGTGGAATTGATGCATTGATTCACGCGATGGAGGCTTATGTGTCTGTGATGGCAACACCTTTCTCAGATGCAATGGCTGAGAAAGCAATGGAGCTGATCGGCGGAAATATTCGTCGTTTTGTTGCCAACCGAAAGGATGAAGATGCTGCATGTGCTATGATGGCAGGCTGTAATTTTGCAGGAATCGCATTCGCGTGGGCAAAACTTGGAAATGTTCATGCCATGAGCCATCCGGTCAGTACTTATTTCCATGTTCCCCATGGTGTGGCAAATGCAGTAATTCTGCCTTCAGTCATAGAATACAATGCGTTGGCGGATCATGGCCGCTATGCGAAAATTTATGGTTATATCACAGGTAAAGATCCGCAAATCGATTTCAAGCCGGAAATGCTTGTGGAAGCAGTAAAAAAGCTAAATGCAGAACTTGGTCTCCCGAGTTCTCTGTCAGAAATCGGTGTTACTGAAGATAAAATCCCGCAAATGGCAGAAGATGCAATGAAAAGTGCAAATGTTCAGGTGAATCCGCGACAGACAATGGAAAAAGATATGATTTTATTGTATCAAAAAGCATTGTAAATCCATTATTTATAGAATGTCCTGAGTGTTTTATGCTCTTAGCAAGAACTCAGTGTGTTTCCGGCAAAGGAAGAGATGGTGGATATTCTTCCATGATCCTCCAACCTGCCTGATGATTGCCGAAGCAAACTTAAAAGGTAAAAGACAGACATTCCCCCGGTAAGTGCTGGGGGATTTCTTATTCTGTTAGTATGACAGAGGCGTGATTAAATTAGCATTTTTCTTGATCATCAATATCAGGGAGCCATAGACGTAAACTAAGACTGCTGAATTTAACGACACTTTGCATAAGTTTTTCATTACATTCAAGTGCTAATTTTAAATCTCCGTCTGCTATTGCATCCATAAGGGCCGAATGCTGAAAATTTACAAGATACGTCAACTCTTTGTCAATAAAATAATTTAAATAGTAATTGCGTCGTGCAAGTGTATATAAAGGCAAAAGGGTATCAGTTATATAAGGATTTCTTGAACATTTGCAAAGTAAATGGTTAAATTCATCATCTATATACAAAGCTTCTAGTGCTGGTTTCCATTCTTCGGTCAAACGTCGGTATTCTTTTGCTAAAGAACGCAAGTCCTCGCGTTCTTTAGCATTTGCATACATAACAGCAGATTTTATGGCTAAGTCCTCTAACACAGAACGAACTTCAATTTGTTGGAGAAGTTCATCTATCGGTATAACACGTATTAAAATCCCTTTTCTGGGTAAAAAGGCAATTGCACGAGTAAGAGCAATTTTTTTTAATGCTTCGCGAATAGGAGTGCGACCGATATTAAGATAATTGCTTAACTCAGTTTCTGTTATTATTGTATCAGGTCTTAATTCGGCAGTTACAATCATTTCTTCTAATCTTTTATAAGCGGTATCTACCAAAGTATTTTTGGCTTTTTTTGAAAAATAACTTTCCGTTTGCATAATACACCTTCATCTTTAATTTTTTATGGGTTATGATTAAAAAACTATCAGTTTGCTAAACATAATAGCTGGTTCTCATAAACTTAACTATTTATTAGTGTATGTACCCAGCCACAAAGGAAACTCCGCATAAGTTTGTGTTTTTAAAAATACCTGTCCCAGGATTGGGACTATGTGCACCACGATTCAGAACCAGTAGCGCGAGTTAAGAGAATCACTGTAATGGAAGGAAGCCTAGAATTCCCTTTATTCAGAGATACTTTCAAAAGCAAAATAAGGATAGTGGCTCTGGCTAAATACCACAATATACGTAAGCGCACACATCAGTCAGAATATATATAGTATATCGTTTTTTATTTTATTTTTCAAGATATATTAAATCAATTTTTTTATACGTATCAATTGCATCAATTGAAAAATTCCAGTAAAATATTTCGTTCTTTTGTTAATATATCATAAAACAACCAGATGATTTATGTTAAATATGTATATTGATGTTTCTGTAATATATCAGTATAATATATTACAGAAATACATAGCAACAATTAATATGGATAATAAAAAGTATAAGGGAGAGTGATGTCTATGCGGGAGGAAAAAAAATATTATTTATTTAAAAATGCACCTTTACTGGCAGAAGCAGATGTGGTCGTTATAGGTGGGGGGCCAGCAGGAGTGGCGACAGCCGAAACGGCTGCACGATTTGGCCTTCGAGTACTGTTAGTTGAAAAAAACGGATTTCTAGGGGGACAAGCAGTTGGCGGCCTATCTGCAACAATATGTGGTCTATATTTGACAAACGAAGATTGGCAGGTTAAAAAGGGGCCTCGGCAGATAGTATATGGTTTCGCCGAGAGATTTCGATGTGAAATGAAAAAATATGGGGGGTTAACAGAACCCCAGCTATATGGAAATACATACGTGGATGCCCATGAGCCGTTTATCTGGAAAATTGTCGCGGAAAATATGCTTTGTGCTGTGGGAGTAAAAATCATGTATCATACTGTTATATGCGATGCTGTCATGGAAAACAAAAAGTTGACAGAAGTATATGTTTTGACTGCTAATGGATATGGACGTATATGTGCAAAGAATTATATCGACGCGTCTGGTGATGCTGTTCTTGTCGCAGCATCTGGCGGAATGTTTCGCTTTGGTAATGATGGAATTGTCCAGAATCCAAGTTTCATTTTTAAATTGGCAAATGTGAATGAAAAGAAGTTTTGGGACTATTACGGAGAAAATACTATCTGCCATAAAGATTTTTCGGATAGGATATTAGCGGCAGAATCTTTTTATAAGGTGTCGTTACCTCGAAAAAAAATATGGATTTTCCGCACAATAAATTCGGGAGAAATCTATATAAATGCAACCAGTGTTTCTGAAAAAAATGGAGATAATTTGAATTGCCTAGACGTAAATGAAGTATCTTACGCGGAAATAATAGGAAAACGGCAAGCAATGGATTATGCCCGCTTTTTGAAGGAATATATTCCAGGATGTGAAAAAAGTCATATAGGAGAGCATGCTTCTAGTATAGGTATACGACAAACGCGCAGCGTTGTTTGTAAAAGAATGTTGCATAATAAGGAAGTGGAACAATGTGTAAAATTCCAAGATGGTATTGCAAAAAGTTCATGGCCAATAGAATTACATCGAGGAAGTGCGCCTAAGTTAGTTTGGCTAAAAGATGATTATTATGAGATTCCATTTGATACGATGGTACCAATAGGGTATTCTAATCTTCTTGTAGCGGGTAGATGTATTGATGCTGAGCATGAAGCTCTTGCTTCATGTCGTGTAACGGCACAGTGTTTCGCTATGGGACATGCAGCTGGGATTGCAGCAGCATTAGCTATGAAAAATAATATAAATTTTGATTTGCTTGATGGTAGAACTGTAAGGGAATATCTAGACAAAGATGGAGCTAACTTTAATGTTTGAAAATCGAAATCAAGGAGGGAAAACAATGAATCCAATTAATAGGCGGAAGGAAATGCTTAAAAATGCAGATCAGAAACTTATGTGGCCTGCAATTATTTTTGTGTTTGTTGTGATGATTTTATCAGCAATGTTTCCGGAAAAACTTAATACCATTACAGGTGCGGGTTCATCTTTTATAACACACGAACTCGGAATTTTGATAGATTCGGTTGCTGTAGGCTGCGTTGCCGTACTAATCTGGCTTGCATTTGGGAAGTATGGAAATGTACGTTTTGGTGGTGAGGATGCAAAACCGGAATTTTCTTTTGCAAGTTTTGCGTTTATGATGTTTACTGCTGGAGTTGGTGCGGGTTTGGTCTACTGGGCGATTGGCGAGCCCATATATTATATGCTGTGGCCCCCATATGGTGTTGAACCATTAAGCGCAGAAGCAAGTACGTGGGCAATCACATATTCGACATATCACTGGAATATTACTGGGTGGGCAATTTTCTTGCTTCCGGCTATTCCTTATGGTTACTATATGCATAATCGTAAGAAATCGAATCTTAGACTAAGTGCTGTCTGTGCAGAAGTTATTGGTAAAAAGCATGAAAAATCGTGGCTTGGCTATATGATTAATGTTTTTGCTATCTTTGGTACATTAGGTGCATTTTCAACTTCTATGGGACTTTCGGCAGAGTTATTAGGTGCAGGTCTTCAAAAGGTATTTGGCATTGTTCCTACCACAGGTGTCAAGGTTACGATTGTTGCTTCGTTTATTATATTCTATATTGTTGTTATGACGCTTGGATTAAAAAAGGGTATCTCCAAGCTAGCTGATATTTGTGTTTATGTTTCTGTTGCAATGATTATTTTTATTCTTGTTGTTGGACCAACTTCCTTCATAATAAATTATATTTGTGACAGCACTGGTATGATTCTGGATAACTTTTTTAGAATGTCGTTTTATACAGACCCTGTTCATAAGACAAATTTTCCACAGGACTGGACAATATTTTATTGGGCATGGTATTTTGCATATCTTGTTATGATGGGATTGTTCATTGCAAAAGTATCCAAAGGACGCACAATAAGACAAGTTATTCTTACCTGTGTTGTAGGCAGCTCACTGGGGTGCATGCTCTTTATGGGGGTTTTAGGGGGGTATACAGTAGATGGTATTTTGACAGGGAGTCTTCCGATTATTGAATGGTTTCATGAAAAGGGATTATCTGCGGCAGTGATTGAGGTAATTTCTTCTGTTCCAGGCGGCAGTATTCTTTTGATAATATTTCTTATATCGGTATATTTTTTAATTACTACAACAATGTCATCTGCAACATATGCAGTGTCTTTAATGACGACCAAAAAGCTTGAAAAAGATGGTGACCCCGCTTTGGCTATACGTATTACATGGTGCATTGCAGTAGGAGCCATCAGCATGGTTGCTTTACTGATGGGCGGTGCAATTAACACAATTAAGTCGATGGCAATCATATCTGCGCCTCCTATGATTATTCTTTATGTTATTATGTTTATTTGCCTTATTCGGTGGTTGAAAAAGGACTATACGGTTAGTTCCAATATAATGGAGCATATAGCAGTAGAAGAAATGGAAACAAAAGAAGCTGATAAATAATGTGAAAAAAAATAATAGAAAGGTAGAAACAGATTATGAATGGAAAACTTATTAAACAAATAGAATTTTTGCCTGTAAATATTGCTGCAAATAACTGGAGCCAAAATACATGTATTGTAAAAGTGACTGATGAAAAAGGACGTTATGGTATTGGTGAAGCTGATGGTTCACCAGATGTTATCGCTGCTTTTGCAAATGCAGACACAGAGCATAAATGGTTATCCAGACTTACAGACGTTCTGATCGGACGGGATCCAATAGAGTTTGATGCCAACTGGGATTGTATGTATGAAACAACACGTTGGATAGGTATGCGTGGTTTTGGAATGTTTGCAATTTCGGGTATAGATATGGCTCTTTATGATTTGGTCGGAAAACAGTATAATGTCCCGGTATATAAATTAATGGGTGGGGAATTTCGCGATAAAGTAACACCATATTTTACACTTTATCCGGATTGTCCTTCTGATGCAGATCCCAAAACTGCTTTGGCAGCCTACAAACCTTTGTTGGAAAAAGCAAAAGAAAAAAAGGTGAAGGCCGTGAAAGTTTGTCTTATGCAGGATGCGATCATGACAAAAGAACAAGTGGTTTTCTACCTGCGTGAGTGCAGAAAAATGCTTGGCGATGAGATTGATATGGCTGTTGATCCACTTTACCGTTGGAGCGATTGGGAAGAAGTAAAGTGGATTCTGAATAAATTAGAAGATATTGATATTTATTTTATAGAGGCAGCCCTTCCGCATGATGATATTGAGGGGCATAGAAAGCTATCTGAATCTGTTAAAACACGAATTTGTGGAATGGAAATGGGAACCTCTCGTTTTGAAGCAGAGATCTGGCTAAAATATAGTGGTGTTTCTATCATCCAGCCTGATTATAATAGGTGTGGTGGTTTGACCGAATTACGTAGGATTGCTCATATGGCAGAGCAGTATAACGTACAAGTCAGCCCTCATCAGTGGAAAACAGGTATAACAGCGGCTGCTTGTCGTCATTTCCATATCAGCAATAAGTATACAAAGTATGTAGAATACCTGCATCCTGATTTTTATGCAGGTGCGTTGAGAAAGAATCTTACAACAAATGAAGAGCCTATTGTAGATGGTTACCTTGCAAAGCCAACATTGCCAGGTCTTGGTATAGATATTAATAGAACGTTTTATAGGGAAGTTACAGGAAAAGATTTTGATGAATAAAGCCAACCAAATGTAGTAGGAGCCATAAAGGGGCTGTTGGGAATGATATGATATGCTACCCCCATATAGTACAATGAGATATTAAAGTCCTATATGGGGGTATTTCTATGTCTAGAAAAAGTAAGATAGATCCGGTAGAAAAAGTAAAAATTGTTGAACGATATCTTAATGGAAAGATTGGCATTATCCAAGTTGGAAAAGAATTGGGGGGGTTAGTTATGGGAGAATATTATAAGTCTTTAACACGGACTGTGCAGCGTATGCACAGTCCTGTTTTTATGCCTATTTACCATTGATTCTAGTCTATCGTTATTTTCAAACAGACCGGCCGGCTGCTTTCGTATAGGGTGGTATATATTTCAAGATCCTGCCTTAATTCGTAATAAGGATGCTCTCCTGTTTCCAGAATCTCAATATCCTTAATAGAGGATTTGAAATAGCCGCTGCCGGTTCCCAAGGATTTAATCTTCACAGTACCAGACACAGGCCATTTCATGACTGTTGCATAAATGTAATTTGCTCTGGCCGTAAATCTGATATCCTGAGGTGTGTACTCCTTCCGCTGTGTGTCCGTAAAGTGTCCTTCAGGAACTTCCGTCGGACCCTCCCCAAAAGTTTTCCAATAAACGGTGTTGTAAATAGCTTCTCCATTAATCTTCAGCCAGTTTCCGATTTCTCTTAATATATTTTCATCTTCCTTAGGGATTGTTCCATCTGCCTTTGGACCAATGTTTAAAAGAAGCGCCCCATTCTTACTTACTACATCAACCAAATCCTGAATAATTTCTACAGAATCCTTATAATCATTATTCTTCGTATATCCCCAGGAATTTTTGGCTACAGAGGTATCATTCTGCCAGAAATCAGGACTGATGTGATTCAGCTGTCCCCTTTCGATATCTTTTACGGCACTGCCATGTACATAAGCGTCAAACTTCGCATCTATTGCCACATCAGTTCCCCATGATGCCGCCCTGTTATAATAATAGGCAGCAAACTTCTGCAAATATCTTTTAAACGCATATACCTGTATCCACCAGTCGAAAAACATAATCTTAGGCCTGTATTTATCTACGATCTCACAGCTTCTAACCAACCAGTCTTCCAGAAACTCCTCATCAGGGGCATTATCGTACAAGGTATTCCAGTTATGGCTTGGACCGCAGGCAGGCCCGTAGAACGCCTGATATGCCTGATCCTGCACATCACAGTCAAAATCCCGTCCTCTGTTAAAAAACCACCAGTGCTCGGCGCGGTGAGAAGATGCGCATATCTTCATATCCCGTTTTTCCACTGCTGTTTTCAGTTCTCCCAGTACATCTCTCCCTGGTCCCATTTTCTTTGCATTCCAGTCGCTTAGTTCACTCTCGTACATCTGAAATCCATCATGGTGTTCCGCGACCGGCATAACAAACCTGGCGCCAGCTTCTTTAAAGAGTTCCGCCCACTGCTCTGCACAGAACTTTTCCGCTGTAAACATGGGAATAAAGTCTTTATATCCGAAGGCTTTTAAATCCCCGTAGTTGTCCTTATGATATTGAAATTCAGGGCTCCCCTGTTTATATACATAATGCGCATACCATTCATTTCCAAAAGCAGGGACGCTGTATATTCCCCAATGGATAAAAATGCCAAATTTATCCTGCTGGTACCATTTTGGCGTTTCATGTCCGCAAAGCGATTCCCAGGTCGCTTTATATGGACCATTTTCAATTACCTTTTCAATCTCTTCTAAATATTCTTGTTTATTCATATGTCTTTCCCTTTCTTGCATTTTTGATATTGATATTATATCTCTGAGATCTATATTTTGAAATGGAAATATGAAAACTTCAATATGGAGAAAATGAAACACTTCGTTTTTAAAGACTTTGTTTTCCGGCCCACAGCTTCACGTATTTTGACGGAGGCAGAGCCATGTTTTTCTTAAATACTTTTGGAAAATACAGCGGCTCTTTAAAGCCTACCATTTCAGCGACATCCTTTGATGTTTTTCCAGCCAGCAGAAGTCCTTTTGTTTTTTCCAGATGGCATTCCTGAATATATTCACTGGGTAATATTCCATATGTTTTCTTAGAAAGCGCATTCCTCATACCGTACTTATTAAAAATTTATGTTGATTACAATCCCTGTTAGCTCTATTTATTTCCGGCTACATACTGCAGGAATAATTTCATGCTCTGGGTCAAATACTTACTCTTATGGTAAACCAGATAATATTTTCTCTCCCATTTATTCTCTATAATTTTAATTTTCCGAAGGCTTCCGTCTTCAAGCTGCCTTTTTACTAAAGATAAGGGCAAAAATAACATCCCCATTCCAGTTTTACAAATTTCAATTAAGCTTTGAGTGCTTACGCTTTCCATTTTAATCAGTGGTTTTATACTGTAATCAGACAGAATGCGTTCAACATAATTGCGGGAACCGCTCCCCTTTTCCCTTACTAATAGAGGGATACCTTCTATTTCTTCCATAGAGATAGTATCAGGAATTTCAAACTCTGGCGTACATACCGCCGCCATTTCCTCCTCTCTTATCAGCATATAATGAAAATATAAAGGATTATTGGGATAATCAATGATTCCAAAGTCCAGTTCATTTCGCAAAAGAGATTCTTCGATCTTCCCTGAATTATGTACTGTAAAAAACAGAGGGATATCTGGATGCTCTTTCGAAAAGGCAGATACCATACTTGGAAATATTCCTGTTCCATATGATACATTCGTTCCTATTCTTACTTTTGTGAACCGACCTGCATCTCTGAGAACATCTCTTGTTTCATTGAACTGGCCAAGTATGGAATCTGCATATGCAAGAAGTTGTTCACCTGCCGGTGTGATATATATGCGGCGATTCATACGTTCAAAGAGTCTGGCACTATAGTAGCTTTCCAATTCTCTGATAGCATGGCTGACAGCGGGCTGAGCCATGTTCATATATTCTGCTGCTTTTGTTATGCTCCCAAATCGGCATACTTCTGAAAATATCTGAAAATGCTTTAATGTCATATTATGTTCCTTTCTTCCAATTGCAGTTTTATTTATATCATTTCTTATATGTATTCTATATTAACATAACAATTGTTTTACTTCAATAAACCACTATACACTAAAACAGACCATAAAAATAAAACAAAGAGAGGAGAAACTATGTTACTGGTTATATTTTTTGTAATCTGTTTCGGCGCGTCTATTGTCGGTGCAATCTGTGGCATTGGAGGCGGTGTTATTATTAAGCCTGTTTTAGATGCTTTTCAAATTTTAGATGTTGCCACAATCAGCTTCTTATCTGGCTGTACTGTTTTGTCCATGAGCACATATGCTGTTCTGAAAAGTAAAGTCAACGGTAAATCACAGCTTGAGCCCAAAACCGGGCTTCCACTTGCACTCGGTGCTGCTGCGGGGGGAATCTTAGGGAAATGGATGTTTGGGTTTATTTCTGCTTTGAGTTCTGATAAAAATAAAATAGGAGCAATACAGGCCATTTGCCTGTTGATTATTACTGCAGCAACTCTATTATATACCCTTTGCAGAAATAAGCTTAACTCATATCATATTACCAATGCTGCGGTATGTGTATTTATAGGTATTGTTTTGGGAATTCTTTCTTCTTTTCTCGGTATAGGCGGCGGCCCCGTTAATCTTGCTGTTTTATACTTTTTCTTTTCCATGAATACGAAGGCGGCAGCAGAAAATTCCCTTTACATAATTTTCTATTCACAGATTACAAGCCTGCTTTCCGCTATTCTAACAGGGAGTATACCTAAATTCAGCGTACCGATGCTTTTAATGATGGTTCTCGGCGGCATATTGGGTGGGATAATGGGGCGCAGTCTCAACAGTAGAATTTCCAACAGGGCTGTTGACAGATTATTTACAGCCTTACTGATTCTGATTATCTGCATTAATATTTATAATTACTATATATTTACAAATTAAGAGTTTGATAGTATAAAAATCGAAAACAATAGTACATATGATGCAGGCGATTAGGGGAGTGCTCTATAGCACAATATTCGGCATGAAACATATACTAATTGTAAACAAATGGAGGAAAACTATGATAACAGAACGCTATTCAGTTACTTTTCTGGGAGTTGACCAGAGAAGCTATACAATTAATGTTTTAGCCGATATTTGGGAAGTGAGCGCTGAGAAGGTTTTTGAGGAAACGGGCATTTATGTCACAGGCATCATAGATACAAATTACCTTGTGAGTGAATTGAAAAGTGGGCACGAATCAGGTGATATAATTTATATAGTTGTAAGCATAAGAAATCCTTCATTGACAATCAGCGAAGAAGCATATTGGAATGCATATAAAGAAGTCATTAAAGAAGTCAGGGGCAGATTGGATAATCCGGGAATGACGATAACTAAGCATGAAATTGACTTTTACTATTTTCTGAATGTTTAAAATATAAAGCTGACCCGACAAAACCATACTCCTTTACAACAGATAAGATAAGAATTACGCAAATTCCTCCATCTGAAAGGATGAAATATGTCAGGCAGTCCATCGAGGTCAGTCAACATCTTTATGCCGGCGATTCATTATGGTCAGCAGCGCATATGAATGGACTGCCAATCCTTTCTTCGAGGAATATGGTAATAGAATCAATGCAGTTTAGGTGTCGGATAATATCCATATTTCTTCAATAGCTCTTTGCCTTCGGTCTGAGCTTTGTACAAGGCATCTTCTACGGTATAATCATTCATTTCAATATCCATTAAAATTAAATATAACAGATTATCAATCTCATTTTGTGGTATTATCATAGCATTTTTCTTGTAGACCTGTATTCGGTTGCGGCAATATTTAAAACTATTTTCCGTATATTTCATCCAGGGATACAGCCTGATAAATTCAGGATTATGGTAAGGCTCCATGTGGGCAGTCTGTCCATCAAGAATGGTCAGATAATTGTTGACATCCCGGTCTCCCAGCCAGTTCAGGTAGTGATAGATTACGTCCAGATTCTCAGTATAAGGGCTGATCCCAAAATTCCAGCCTATACTTACCGGGACATAGCCGGGGACGGTAGTGTAATCAACGGAACCTATCATATTATGGGTGAGGGCATTTGTGATTTCGGTTGCACGTTCAATATATGTAATAAGTATTGCTGTTTTACCGGTGCAAAAATCCTGTACAGTCTTAGCAATGGAAGTTTCGAATGGAGAATTCTCACAATAACGAATTGTCTCCTGTACAATGCAAAAAGCCTGGAGGTTCTCGGGTGAATTCAATGATACCCGGCAGTGGGAGTCCCATACAGAACCGCCGCACGAAAGTATTCTTGCAAATAATTCTGGCGCTAATGTCAGGGAATCAATTCCGGCCAGGGACGTGCCATATGGAGTCGGAGAGCCGGAATTGTATTTTTTTGTGAAAAAACGTGCTGTCTGAAGAAATTGCTTCCACGTTTTTGGTGGCTTCAATGAAGTTTTGTATAATTCTTTATATCTTTTCTGCAAGGTCTTATTTTCGAACAGGTCTTTTCTGTAGAACATGATCTGCGCACCGCCTACGACGGGTACACCGAAATAGCTGTTTCCAACCCGGCAATTGTTTAAATTATGTGAAAAAAAGTTTCCTTCGTGGAAAGGGCTTGTCTTTATATATTCAGTTATATCCTCAATCAGGCGATTTTGTGCAAGATAGTGAATCCAGGGTATATCGTACATATAAATATCAAATCTGGGCCTTGGCAGTTTGCTGTCGGCAATAATTGATTTCAGGACATCTTTTTGTGTAACAAACTCATACTCTATTTTAACATTTTCCAATCTTTCGAACTGTTTTGAGAGAATAGTAATAGAATTAGCGGAATTTAAATCGGTAAGCATAATCCGTAGGACGGAGTTTGGCTGGGAATGGGGATTCTGTATCAAAGGCGGCGCCTGCCGGATGGTTTCGGAGGTAAGCTGACTCAAGATAGAATCCGTTAGGATAGTTGATACAGCCTGACTGTGGCTTTCATCCTGCATTGCCTGCATTAAAAGTCTGCCTGCCTGGAGTCCCATTTTATAAGCTGATTTAGAGGAATAGACCATGCCATGTGACTGAACCGGAAGGCACCAGTTTTCTCCGGCCAGTGACAGAATCAGCAGGTCTTTTTCTGTATCCAGTCCAAGGAGAGAGGCGGCCGTCGAAACACCGGTCGCAATTGCTTCAGAAGAGCATATAATAGCCTGCATATTTTGTTCATTGAGGCTGATAAATGCATTTTTAAACGCATCCTCTTTAGAAGCATTGGTAGGAAAAATAAGCTCTTTAAGCTGGGGATGAAAACGACTCATATGATGCTGATAAGCGTGAATACAGTCAGCTTCAGAACTGAAATGTGTGGGGCCGCAGAAGAGGGCGATTTTCTGGTAATGATTCCGGAGCAGGATATCCATAAAATACGAAATCGTTTTGAAGTTATCGAAACCTACATAATTTGTCTTTAAACTATGTGGGGTTCTGTCCAAAAAAACTGCAGGAATTTGGTAATGTTCAATTCTGCTTTCAAAAAATGCCGTATTCTCAGGCTGGCATGTTACAAGTATCAGGCCAGAGATATTTTGACTTATAAAATCATCAATGATGG
This sequence comes from Clostridium sp. D5, assembly GCF_000190355.1. Taxonomy (NCBI): domain Bacteria; kingdom Bacillati; phylum Bacillota; class Clostridia; order Eubacteriales; family Clostridiaceae; genus Clostridium; species Clostridium sp. D5. The sequence continues at coordinate 235,419 of NZ_GL870815.1, forward strand.
TGCACTCTGTTTCCGGAGAATTATGTGAAAATGCCACTCTCAATGATAGTTCTGAAGAAGATAAGGCAGAAGAAATGCCAATCAGCACATTTGCATAAAAAGATTCATCCATACCTGTGAGAACGATACCGACATGGCTCGAAGAATTACAACGCAGGTTTCTGGCAGAAGAGTTGGGGATATAGCGCAAACGTTCAATTGTTTCCATGATTCGGGCTTTTGTCTCGGGTTTTACATTTCTAGTACCGGTAAGGCAGCAGGATACAGTCGCTGGAGAGACTCCGGCAGCCTCGGCAATATCTTTGATTTTAACATTTCCCATATTAAATACCTCATTTGTTCATTGGTAACGTGTATTGTTCCGGAATACGAGCATTCACGTCTGATATAGTTTAATATTACAATTACTATATCATTATGAGAATAGGATGTCAAAAAAGAAAATCAAATCGATTTGAAAAAAAGATTTTTTGGCATATTGAATAAAAAAGGCATTGTGATAAGATAAAAACACAAGATAAAAAACAAAAAATAAAGAAACGAAAAGAAAAACGAGGAGGATTAGTATGTTCAAAAAAATGGTAAGTGTATTTCTGATGGTCGTAATGGTAGGAACGATGGCAGCCGGATGCCAGGGGAAAAATGATTCAGGCAGTAAAGAAGAAAAATCAGAAAAACTGAGGGTGGGGATTATGCCTTCGACAGTTGGGGTTCCGGTTCAGTATGCCTATGACAAAGGGTATTTTGAAGAAGAAGGGCTTGACATAGAGATATCTGTCTTTCAGACGGGGGCACCTGTAAATGAAGCAATTGTAGCAAAACAAATCGATTTAGCCGCTTCTGGTGCAGCAAGTATTTTCTCATTAGCAAGTGGAAATTGTACCTTATTGGCAGAATTGGATGTTGCAGGCGGCATGGGAATTTATGTAAGACCAGATTCTGAGATATTGAAAGAGAAAGGAAAGATTGAGGGTCTGTCAGAAATGTATGGATCAGCGGAAAGCCTGAAGGGTAAGACATTTTTAGGACAGCTTGGAACCTCAAGCCAGTTAAATGTAATTCGCTATGCAGAACAGTTCGGCCTCAAAGCGGATGATTATACGGTTGTGCATATGGATGCCGGTCCGGCCTATCAGGCTTTTATAGCAGGAGAGGGAGATGCGCTTGCAGCATACCCGCCGTATTCGTTCTATGCATTGAGTGAGGGAATGGTTGAGGCTGCCACCTTCGAAGATTCATCAGGTTTTTCTATGTATGATGCAATATTCGGACGCACGGAAGTGATAGATAAACACCCTGAGGATATTGAGAAGTTCATGAAATGTGTCATGAAGGCCACAGAAGAAATGAAAGATGATGCACTCAGAAAAGAATATTCCATGGAGTTTTTTGCAGCAAATGGACGTGAATATACAGAAGAGGATATGGACGATGAAATTGCAGTAAGAGCATATATGGGAAAAGAAGAGTTTTTAGATTCTAACTATGTGTTTGGAAAGGCATTTGCAGATCAGTGTGATTTTTATGTGGAAAATGGAAAAATTACAGAGGATCAGGTGCCGAAGCTGTATGATTCGTTAAACCCGGAATATTTGAACAAAGCACTTGATATTGACCTGAAGGCGGCAGCAATGGAATAGGAAAACAGGGAGAACATTATGAGAGATAAAAAGTTTAATAAGTATTTGCCTGTATCAATTATTTCAGTCGCAGTATTCCTGATCGTATGGCAGATTTTTGCTACTGTTAATAATACAGGAATGCTGCCGACACCGGTAAGTGTAGTAAAGGCCTTTTTTACAAAATTTTCAGATCCTAATCCGGATGGATCTACCATGTGGCAGCATCTGCTGGCATCACTCCAGGTTGCATTATCAGGCTATGTAATTGGTCTGATTGTAGGAATTCCCCTGGGGGTATGTATGGCCTGGTATAAGAGGTTCGACTGGTTTGCCAGACCATTATTTGATTTGGTACGCCCGGTACCGGGAATTGCATGGATTCCTCTGATGATCATACTGTTTGGAATTGGACTCCTTTCAAAATCTATGGTGATTTTTATTTCATCCTTTACGGCTTGTGTTATTAATTCATACTCGGGCATCAAACAGACGGAAAGTGTGCATCTCTGGGTAGGACAGACTTATGGGGCAAGCAACAGCCAGATGCTGTTTAAGATTGCGCTGCCGACCGCTCTGCCTATGATCATGACGGGGATGAAGGGTGCGCTTGCTACATCATGGGGGGCGCTGGTGGCAGCCGAGCTTCTGGCATCGACAAGAGGGCTTGGATTCATGATTCAGCAGAGCAGAGGCCTGATGCGTGTGGATATTATTATAGCGGGCATGGCCATGATTGGACTGGTAGGGGCTGTTCTTGCAGGAATATTAAGTCTGATTGAAAAGGCATTGATGAGAGGAGGCAGGTGGTAGATGAAAAAGACGAAAAGTTTACCGGAAAACATGCAGAAAATAATCTGTGGAGCGATTTCTATCCTGGGTTTCCTTCTTCTGTGGCAGGCAGCCGTGTCGTTAACTGGATTAGGAAAAATCATGCCGGGTCCGGCAGTAATATTAAATGCCTTTTTCCGCTCTTTTGTAGAGGAAATTGCCGGATACACGGTTCTGGGACATATTTTTTGGTCTCTCAGCAGGGTGCTTGTGGGGTACATATTGGCATGTCTCCTGGGAATAACGCTTGGACTGCTTATGGGACGCTTTCGGCTGATGGAGGCGATCTTTAATCCATTTTACGAAATGATCCGCCCTATTCCGCCGATTGCCTGGATTTCTCTTGCGATCTTGTGGTTTGGAATCGGAGAAAGCATGACATACTTCATTATCTTCCTGGCTACTTTTAATGTACTGACAATCAATGTTTACCGGGGGACGAAAGCTTTAAACCAGGAGCTGGCAGGCTGTGCCAAGATGCTTGGAGCAAACGAGACACAGGTATTCTGGACGGTTGTGCTGCCGGCAACTGTTCCATATATTTTTGCCGGCATGCAGATTGGCCTGTCAACCAGTTGGGCGGCAGTTGTGGCAGCAGAGATGGTGCGTTCTTCAAGGGGAGTTGGCTTTTTGATTGTCAGCGGAATGGATCTGAATAATATTCCACAGATATTTGTTGGGATTATCGCAATTGGTCTGGTCGGGTTTTTATTGGCCACATGTATGAGAGGAGTGGAGGCAAGATTATGTCAGTGGAATGTAAGAGGCAAGTAAAAGATTCAGTAATTTCCTGCAGCCATATCAATAAAAGCTTTATTAATCTGCACGGGGAGGAGCATCTGGTCATTGATGATATCAGCCTGGAAGTGGAAAATAATGAATTTCTTGTTCTGTTTGGTCCGGGGCAGTGCGGAAAAACTACGATGATAAATATCATCTCGGGGCTGGATCTGCCAAGTGAAGGTGAGGTTATTGTAAATGGGAAAAAAGTAACGGCCCCTGGTCCGGACAGAGGTGTCGTATATCAGACCATTTCCCTGTTTCCGTGGCTCACGACAATGGGGAATGTAGAGTACGGACCTAAAATCAGAGGCATTAAGAAACAGGAGCGCAGAGAAAAAGCTCAGTATTATATTGATTTAGTTGGCCTGAAGGGTTTCGAGAACGCATTTCCAGTTAAATTGTCTGGAGGGATGAAGCAGCGGGTGGGAATTGCCCGTGCATATTGCAATGAGCCTGAAGTCTTATTGATGGATGAACCATTTGGAGCATTGGATGCACAGACAAGATACCTGATGCAGGAAGAGCTTGAAAAAATATGGCAGAAAGAAAAGCGGACAGTCATTTTTGTCACGAATAATATCGAAGAAGCCTTGTATCTTGCAGACCGGATTGTTGTGATGAGCAATTGCCCGGCGCATATAAAAGCAGAGTATAAAATCGACCTGCCCAGACCGAGGAGCTATGTGGATCCTGAATTTTTACGGCTCAGAAAAGAAATCACGGGCATTGTGGATGTGACAAAGTAGGAGGAAAATATGGGACAGGGTGCAAGCATTAAGGCAGTGAATCTTACAAAGAAATTTGGGGATTTACTAGTGCTGGATAATATGAATTTTGAAGTGGAAGCAGGAGAGCTGCTTTGCGTGGTAGGACCTACAGGCTGCGGAAAAACAACCTTTTTAAACAGTCTGACCGGATTGTATGAAATAACAGAAGGGAAGATTCTGCTGAATGATGAGCCTGTAGATTTGAAGCGGCATAATGTTTCCTATATCTTTCAGGAAAATTCAACGATGCCGTGGCTCACAGTCGAAGAAAATATAGGCTTTGGACTGGATATAAAAAAGTTTCCTCAAAAAGAAAAAATGGAAAGAGTCGAGGAATTCATGGAGATTGTGGGTCTTACAGAATATAGGAAGTTCTTTCCTTGCCAGCTGTCGGCGAGTATGCTTCAACGAGTATCAATCGCAAGAGCCTTTGCGACAAAGCCGGACTTACTTCTGATGGACGAACCATATGCCCAGCTGGATATTGAACTGAGGTATAAGCTGGAAGATGAATTGATTAAGCTGTGGGAAGCTACGGGAACAACAGTGATGTTCATTACACACAACATAGAGGAAGCAGTATATTTAGGACGAAAAATTCTTGTACTTACCAATAAACCCACAACGGTAAAGACATTTCTGGATGATAAGCTTCCAAGACCCAGAGATATTGCAGCGGCTGAATTTGTTAATCTGAGAAATCAGGTAACTGACTTAATTAAATGGTGGTAGGTGATGGGAATGGAAAATAAAAAGAAACCAAATGTGCTGATTCTATATAGTGACCAACATTCAGCACGTACACTTGGGTGTTATGGGAATAAGCAGGTCAAAACCCCGAATCTGGACAGGCTTGCAAGAGAAGGTGTGCTTATGCAGCATGCATATACACAGAATCCGATTTGTACACCATCCAGAATGTGCATGCTTAGCGGACAATATGCGCATAACACAGGATACTATGGATTGGCGGGGGAGAAGCCCGAGAAGCTCCCTAATCTGTTCGGATTATTAAAAGAGCAGGGATATATGACGGGAGCAGCGGGCAAATTACATACTCCGGCAGGCTGGGTGTCTGACCAGTGTGACTACGTTGCTGACGGGTATGGATATGAGGTGCCTTTAAAACCATGGAACCGACATTTGGAAGAAGGGTGTCAGGGGCTTGTAACAAATGACTATACAGACTATCTCGCCAGGCTCGGCTGCTATGGGGACAGAGATGACAAAATTCTTCAGGAATGGTTTGAGGAAAATCAACATAAAAAAGGACAATGTGTGGATGCCAGATATTCCAGAATTCCCAAGGAACATACCATAGAAATGTGGTCGGCAAACTGTGCAAATAAGTTTATAGAACAGGCTGATCAGGAACAAAAGCCGTTTTGCTTTTGGCTTACAATGCCCAGACCGCATCAGACATATGCGGCAGCGAAGGAGTTTTGGGATTTGTATGAAGGGATTGAATTAGAGCTTCCGCCAAACTATGATGATAAAATGGAACACCGTTCATCAGCAGCGAAGGATACCCAGAGAAAGTTCCAGATGGATAAGGACTGGATTGCATTTGGGGACAAGGATTTTGATGCGGCAAGGAAAAGAGTACTCAGAGGATATTATGCATGTGTGTCCCAAATGGATGATGCGGTTGGTACAGTATTGAATAAGCTGGAGGAGCTGGGGATACGGGAAAATACATTGATTATATATATGACGGATCACGGTGAGTTTGCCGGAGAGCATGGTATGATAGAAAAAGCACCAGGAATTGGATTCAGATGCGTGACACAGATACCAATGATATTTTCCTGGAAAGGAAGGCTTCCGGAGAACGAGGTCAGAGATGAAATTATAGAATCGGTAGATATTTTGCCTACGATCTGCAGCCTGTTGGGTATTATGATGCCGGACTGGGTGGACGGGAAAGATGCTTTGGAATTGATAGAAAGCGGCAGAGCTATTCACGACTTTGCGGTAACAGAAAATCCGAATACGAAGACCATACATACCAAAAAGTATAAGCTGACACAGTATCTTCCTGAGTTTGAGGGACAGGAATTCGGTGAGTTATATGATATAGAGGCAGATCCTTATGAATTGAAGAACCTGTATTTTGAACCGGAATATGAGAAGGTGGTACAGGACTTACGATATCAGTTATACTGCTGGCTTATAAGGACAAGCAGGGTGAAAACGGCGCATCCCACCATACCGGATACAGGGAATGAAAAAGATGTGTCAGGAGGAATCAGCTGGGATCTTGCGGATTATGTTGGACGTTATGGTAAGGATGGGAAAGTAGGGGAAGCGTTTTATCAGGAACTGATAAAAAAGAATATGAAAAACTATCTGTAGTCATTTAGGGTGGTCTGTATGATGATATGGGCTGAAAACAAATGTTTGTTTTCAGCCTCCTATGACTTATGAGGGGAAATGATGTGCCATACTTGTATGTCTCCTATATAGAGGCAGACAGGCTAAGTTACTGTACCTGAAGAAAAAACTTACTCCTTGCTGATTGCCCGGTAATTAATAGGCTGCATTCCGAACCGCTCTTTAAATTTTTTTGAAAAATAGCTGATATTAGGCACACCAACATTCATGGCAATATCACTGATTTGCAGATTTGTGGTTTTCAGCATGAAGGAAGCCATGTCAAGTTTATAATCCATCAGATACGTGCTCATATTCCTGCCGGTTTCTTTTTTAAAAAGACGGGTCAGATAATCCGTGTTTATATGGATGGAATCGGCCACTTCTTTTAACGATATAATCTCAGCATAGTGTTCCGCAATATAAGTTAATGCAGCCCCTACATGGGAGCTGTATTTTTTAGATGCCGGGAGTGATAACATACATTGACGTATGAGTGACCATATATAATCTTTCAATATAACATATGAGGAGATATCATTTATACGTTTTTTTATCAGGCTCAGCATATCGGGTAGTTCGTCGGTATCCTTACTATAGCAGAGATACAGTGTATGGATCAGATTCCCGTAAGTATTTTTTACATAATCAACCTCAGGTTTTTGTTCCAAAATCCATTTTTCAAGAGTACGCATAGTTTGAAAAAAAAGTTGATTTTGATAAGAACGAATATATTCTATAGCTTTGGCATTTAAGAGATTAAATTCCTTTATGGGAAGACTGTTTTTTTGTTTATCGGACAGCATATAGGGGCATGAAGAGTAAAAAAGCTGTTCGTAAGCTGTGCGGGCCTGATTGATGGAGATGATAAGTTCAGACTTATAATGGTAAACATTGCTGCATCCTATGGTCATTTTTGGATACTGGTTATGCAGTTCCTGTAAAAATAGGTGAAGTGTTTTACGGAAATCCTCAGATTCCGAAAGCTGTACATATTCAAACACATAGTAATGCAGGTTTGCTTCCAGGCCAAGAAGCGAACCGCAAAAAAAGATGCCGTCTGCCGGAGCTATGGGAACAGATATGTGTACAGGAATGTTTTCATTACAAAGAGCAGCAGTAAAATAAGATTTGTCTGTAAGATCAGAGAAAAGGGCGTCAATCTGGTCTTTTGCAGAGTCCTGCTTATCTGGCTGAAGCGAGAGGCTTAAGAAAGCACTTCGTAAGGAATCAATGCTGGCCTGCCTGCTAAGTAAATGCTCACTACACTTTTTCAATAATTCCTCCAGAGCCTGTCTGCTGCATTCACTTTTTAGCATATACTCAAATGCACCGTTTCTCATAACCTCTCTGGCGTAGTCAAACTGATCATGGCTGCTTAAGATGACAGTGAGGATATTACTGTTTACGCTATAGATTTCACGGATAAGATCGATTCCGTTCATCCTTGGCATCTGGATATCAATAAAGACAATCTCGTATTCTGTTTTTCGTATTTTTTCTAATGCTTCAAGTCCGTCAGAAGCAGTATCGGCGTGAACAGTGATAAAATCAAAAGATTCTATCGTATGCTGCAGCCACTCGCGTATAATTGTCTCATCATCCGCAATTAAGATATTCATAGGTTTCGCTCCTCTCTGGTGCAACAGCCGGTTTAATATCAACAGAACACTGCCGTGCTGATACGAATCAATACAATCATATTGTTTAATAGGATTGTGCCGGCATTTTAAATCGTATATTTAGGTACTGTAATTTGTACGGATGTCCCTTTTCCCACAGTGCTTGATATTTCAAATTTGGCCTGATTGTGATAATGCAGCTCCAGCCGGGAAGCAATATTTCTAAGGGCGATATGATTCTTCTTTTTATCATCCGTCATAATCTCCTGAATGACTTCCTCTGCCATCCCCATCCCGTTATCAGTTACTTTTAAAATAATATGTTCTTTGGTTTCCTTCACCCTGATTACAATGATTCCGTTTTTCTTGTTATTAGAAAAACCGTGGAATACAGAATTTTCAATAATAGGCTGTAGTATAAACCGCAGAATTAATAATTCCCTGCAGCTGTCATCTATCAGAAATTTAAAAATGAAAGAGTTGGTATAACGCTGCTGTAAAATATACGTATACTGTCTGAGGGTGTCGACCTCTTCTTGAACGGAGACTAACTGCTGTTCACAGTTCAGAATATTTTTCAGCATGGCATTCAGAGCATCTATCATCCGGCAGGCATCTTCGGAACGTCCCATATCCACCATGCATTTTATGCTGAAAAGTGTATTGTGCATAAAATGTGGGTTAATCTGCATCTGCAGAAAATGAAGTTCCGTAATTCTTTTCAAGTGCTCTTTTTTCTTTATATCATTAAGCAAAGAGGCTATCTTTATGACAAAATTCTCGCAGGCATCTGCAATCCACCTTGTTTCGGCAAAGCCTTTTCTGGGAAAGGCCACATTAAAATTTCCATTTTGAGCCTGCACCATAACAGTATATACTTCTGTCAGGGGGCGGGAAACAGCGGCTGCAATCCAAGAAGAGGTTAAAATGCTGATAACGCATACCAAAAATGCAATCAGGAGGATCGCTCTTTCAATTCTGTACAGGGGCTGCAGAATGGAGGACATCTGTATCTCCTCAACTACAATCCAGGAGGAAGCATCTGTTGAATACTTGGAAAAAAGGTAGGGTACTCCTGATTTTTTTATTGTTGCAGAGTTTTTATCCCCAAACAGTTCATAGAATACCGGCATTTTGTAAAAATAGTGTCCGACCATGGATTCTATTGTATGGGATATAATTTGTCCGTCTGTATCTACAAGATAGATATTTCCATCGTCTGAAGTCAAATTCTGATAGGTATTGTATAAAAAGCGTTCAGGTATGTTAATCATCAGGAGTCCGACAGGCCGGGAATCTTCGTCTCTAATAAAACGAAGAAGGGAAAAATAGTTTTTGTCATTCAAACGGCTGCTGCTTGTTCGAAGACTGGAAAGCCAGTATAACTGTTCTGCCGAACCAATTGCTTTGTAGTACCACAACTCCTCTTTATATTGTGGCGGTTCATCCATTTTTTCGGAATCTGTGGAGTATATTAGTCCATTATCTGTAATCAACTGCATTTCGTATTCAAAAGAGTAATGAGCCAGCGTCCTCCTGACTTTGCGATCCAGGCTGCGGATATATGTTAACTCTTTCTCGGGAGATTTAAATATGTCTTTTTGGTATAACATCTGGTTTAGCTCTTCATCATAAAAGAACATATCTGATATTGTTACAATTTCATCTTTTATTTTATTTATATTGCTATTTACCTGAGACAGGGTATCAATACGTCCCTGGGAAATATTCTCAATCAGCTGCTGTTTATAAAAGTAAAAAGAAGGAAAAATGATTAATGCAGATACAGATAAAATAAATGTAATAAAAAGAATAGATAGTATATGTTTTAACCCCAAGGTTTTTTTACATCTAAAAATATGCGTTCTCATAGTATCCCCTGCTTTATGTGAAAACGATAAATAAGTTATAACTCTAGTTTCTGATAAGAAAAAAGGAATGTCAAGAAAAAAGAACTGGAAAGTAATTTGAAATAAAAAATACGCGGATAAGTGATATTAAATATACGGATTTGTAATAAAGATAATTTCCGATTATTTTTGTATAGTACAATAGGACGAAAAATTGTTAAATACTCTACTTTTTTGGAATAGCAGTAAAAATGAAAAAAGAATATAATTTAGACAGCTTAAAAACAATCAGTAAGAGAAAGGAAAAGGAATATGAAGAAAAAAGTGATGAGTCTGTTATTGGCAACGGCGATACTCGCAACGGCATTGACAGGATGTCAGGGGCAGAAAGAAGAGAAAAAGGATTCCGGCAAAAAGGCAGAGACCTCAGAATCAGGTAAAGAACTAACTACATTAAGAGTGCAGTCTATGCCTAATTTTAATGGTGTGCTGCTGTCATACATTATGGATCAGGGCTGGGCTGAGGAAGAGGGTCTGGAACTGGAAGTGGAGCTGTATGCAAACGGGGCTGCTGCTAATGAAGCATTGGCTGCCGGACTTTGGGATGTCGGGTTTCAGGGACCAGCATATGTGTTTGGTTCTGTGAATAATGGGGCAAAGATTATCGGAACCTCCAGTGATACAGGCGGTGATACCTTATTTGTGAGGGAGGACAGTAAGATTCTGGATGTACAGGGGTTCAATCCTACTTATCCCGATGTTTATGGAGATATGGATACTGTAAAAGGTACCACAATATTATTTTCAGCAGGAACTTCGACGCATCAGCTGGCATTAGAATATCTGGAATCGCTGGGGGTAAGTGCCGAGGAGGTCAGCATGGTTCCTATGGATTATCAGACCTGTGAGCAAACATTCCAGATAGGGGAAGGGGACATCGTGGCGCTTCCAACCCCCTGGTCGACGGCAGTTACAGATAAATACGGATGGCAGCCAATTGCCACATTACAGGATTTTAGTTCAACAAATACGGATGTCATCTGTTCTGAGGCGGCATATAATGATTTAAAACCTGAGTTAATAAAGTTTATGAAGCTATGCTACCGGGCGGCAGATGAGCTGGAAGCCGATAAAGAATTAAAAATGGATCAGATAAAGAAATTTTATAGTGAGAATGCGCTGGAGGTGACGGATAAGACTGTGGCAGAAGAGGCTGATCTGCGCATCTTCATAACATCGGATGTACAGAAGACGATGGACTATGGCATGGCAGAAGCCGATGCGGCAGATTTTTATGCATCTATTGGACAGATTGAAGCTGACCAATGTGAAACCTTTAAAGAGAATATTGTAGACGATATCTGGAAAGCTGCTTTAGGAGAATAGACAAGAGCGAGGGGGAGCAGGATGGTGCATCCCCCTTTTGCATATAGAAATTGAGGTGATGAGATGAAGCAAAAAAAAGAAAATAAGAAATATTTTATAATCTCTGTGATATCACTGGCTGTTTTTATTCTGTTCTGGGAGCTTCTCACGGATATCCTGCATCTGCTTCCTGAAAAAAAACTGCCAAGTCCTGCCACAATCGTAGAAACTTTTATTTATAAACTGACCAATACAAATCCGGACGGCAGCGTGCTGGGTATACACATCCTGACCAGTCTGCAGGAATCTGTACTGGGCTTCTGTATCGGAATCATTCTGGGGGTGCCAATCGGAATCTGTATGGCATGGTTTGAAAAGTTTGATATGTTTTTTAAGCCGCTGTTCGATCTGATAAAACCAATTCCTCCGGTTGGCTGGGTACCGGTTATGCTTATGGCATTCGGCCTGGGAATTATGTCAAAGGTTACTGTGATTGTCATTGCGGCAATCGTTCCTGCAATTATTAATTCCTACAGTGGGATCAAACAGATGAATCCGGTACATAAATGGGTGGCACAAACTTTTGGAGCATCAAATGGTCAAATTTTAAAGACGATTGCTATTCCGACTGCAGGTCCTATGATATTTGCAGGTATTCGCGTTTCGCTGAATGCTTCATGGGTTACGTTAGTAGCGGCAGAATTAGTGGCATCCACTAAAGGTCTGGGATATATGATTCAAATGGGGCGGATGGTCGGCAGAATAGATCTGGTGTTTATGGGGGTACTGGTGATCGGCGGTTTTGGCGCTTTGTTCTCATGGCTTCTGGGCATGGCAGAGAGAAGAATCGTAAAAGGGGGGCGTTAGAGTGAAATCTATCTTACAGTCTAAAAAGATACAGACAATCTTTATAGGTGCGCTTGGAATATTTACATTTCTAGTTATCTGGCAGATTTCTGTGATGGTAACAAGATTTGGAACCATATTTCCGGCACCGTTTAAAGTTCTTTTAGGAATGGCAAATGCAGTTTTTGAACCAATCGGCAAGAATACGCTTTTAGGACATGTCGGAATTAGCCTGAGCAGAGTGCTTGTGGGGTATATTCTATCATCTGTTGCAGGTACACTGGTCGGTTTGATTATGGGGGCTTCAAAACTTGGAAAAGCAATCTTTAACCCCATATTTAATATTATAAAACCAATCCCTGGAATTGCATGGATACCTCTTGCTATTTTATGGTTCGGGACAGGAAATGTAACAATATATTTCATCATATTTGTAGGCGGATTTGCACAGATGGTTATGAATACAATGGCGGGTGCTGAAAATGTAAGTCAGGAGCTGATTGGAGTGGCAAGGGTTCTAGGACTTAAGAAAAACCGAATCTTTTTGACCATCGTACTGCCTTCCTGTGTACCGTATATTTTCAGCGGTCTTCAGGTTTCTTTGTCAACGAGCTGGATGGCAGTACTTGCAGCAGAGATGATTACAGCTACATCGGGGTGCGGCTGGTTAATACTGTCCGGCATGCAGAGCGGGAATATGGTGAATAACGTGATGGGAATGATATCTATAGGAATTGTGGGGCTGATACTGGCATCCTTTATGAGAGTTATGGAAAGGAGATTATGCTCATGGAAAGAGCGGGGACAATAGAAGAACGGTCAGTGGTGCGTCTGGAAAATGTAAAGAAAAGTTTTGATGTAAATGATAAATCGACAGAAGTTATTGGAGGCATCAATCTGGATATTGAAAAAAACGAGTTTGTCGTACTTTTCGGGGCAGGTCAATGTGGAAAAACCACATTGCTGAAAATGATTGCAGGGTTAGAAGATATTACGCAGGGAAATGTATACATAGATGGTAAAAAATCATCCGGTTTCCATCCTGGGATCGGAATGGTATATCAAACAACCTCTCTGTTTCCCTGGCTGACGGTAATGGGGAATGTAGAATTTGGCCCCAGGGCAAGAGGGATGAAAAAAAAGGAGCGCAGGGAAAAGGCACAGTATTATATCGATTTAGTAGGCCTCCATGGGTTTGAGAACCATCATCCGGTCAAGCTGTCAGGCGGTATGTGTCAGCGGGTTGGGATTGCCAGGGCTTATTGTAATGACCCGGATATTATCCTGATGGATGAGCCATTCGGGCATCTGGATGCACAGACAAGATATATGATGGAGGAAGAGGTTGAGAAAATATGGGCAAAAGAGAAGCGAACAGTTATCTTTGTTACAAATAATGTGGAAGAAGCACTGTATCTTGCGGACCGCATTATTATCCTGACGGAATGTCCGGCAGTTGTAGCAAAAGAATATAAAATCAATCTTCCCAGACCAAGGAGTATGGTGAGTGACGAGTTTCTTGCATTGCGGGAAGAAATCAGCAGTATTACAGATATTCCCCGGGAAAGTGAGGAGAAAGCAGTATGAGTGATGTGAAGGTTAAAGTTAGCAGCCTGACAAAATCATTTGGGGATCTGCTCGTTCTGGATAAGATATCCTTTTCTGTAAACAGAGGGGAGTTTCTATGCATAGTAGGTCCTACAGGGTGCGGGAAGACAACATTTCTAAATTCTCTGACGAAAATATTGGAAACGGACAGCGGTTCCATTCTAATCGATGGGGAAGAAGTAAATCCTAAGAAACACAATCTGGCATATATTCTGCAGGAGTACTCTGCGTTGCCATGGCTGAATGTGGAAGAGAATATAGCATATGGACTAAAAATAAAAGGGATAGCCCCGGAGATTATAAAAGAACGTGTTGATGAAGCCGTAGAAATGGTAAATATGCAGGAGTTTAGAAAATTTTATCCAAAGGAGCTTTCTGCCAGCATGCTGCAGCGTGTAGTAATAGCGAGGGCATTCTCTACGCAGCCGGATCTTCTCCTTATGGATGAACCATATGGGCAGCTGGATCTAAACCTGAAATATAAGCTGGAAGATGAACTCCTCAAGCTCTGGGAAAAAACAAAGACAACGGTTATTTTCATCACACACAATATTGAGGAGGCAGTTTATTTAAGTGACAGGATTCTGGTACTTACAAACAAACCAACCCATGTAAAGCAGGAATTGAACAACAACCTGCCGCGTCCAAGGAAGGTGGCGGATAAAGCGTTTGTAAAACTGCGGAATGAAGTAACTGACTTAATACGCTGGTGGTAAAGGAGGCAATTAGTATGGACAGACCCAACATTTTATATATTATGTGTGATCAGTTCCGGTTTGACTGCATTAGTGCACTGGGAAATCGGGTGATACAGACACCCAATCTGGACAGGCTGGCAGAAAGAGGTATTGCTTATACGAATGCATATTCCTCTTGTCCGGTCTGCGTTCCGGCAAGATATGTTGTCAGGACGGGAAGGGAACCTTACAATATAGGCTGCTACTGTAATGAAAATCCTTCCCCCATCCATAGTAACGGGCAGATGGGAGTGGAGAGCTATTGCGGTGAGTATCTTGCTAGGAGAATGGGAAAATTGGGATATCGGACTTGGGGCATTGGAAAATTCCACACAAGTCCGGATGTCTACGAAGATTTGGGCTATGAAGTGCAGATTCACACAGAAGAGATGTATGACACCCCACGGGTCAAAGAGAAGGACGGATATGCATCTTTCATCATGAAGGAGCATCCCGGGTATGCACATCTGGAACAGCTGCACGGAGAAAGGACCAATATGTATTTTGTCCCGCAGATGAGTCCAATGCCGGCTGAGTATACTGTGGAAGGCTTTACAGCAGCTAAAGCAGTCGAACAGATAAACAGGAAGGACGGCAGGCCTTATTTCGGATTTGTTTCCTTTGTTGGCCCGCACCCGCCTTGTGCTCCTCCGATACCCTATAACAGGATGTATGACCCGGATGGGATGCAAAATCCAATACGAGGAAGCGCGTGCACGGATCAAATGGATGAACAGATACAGTGGATGAATTATCTGATTTATGCAGATGAAATTAATGATGCATGGGCGAGGAATTTTAAAACCAGATATTACGGAGAAATCACTTATATTGACCATTGTATCGGACAGATACTAGATGCTGTGGATGCCGGTGGGGAGGCTGACAATACATTAATCTGCTTTTTCAGCGACCACGGAGAAATGGCCGGTGACCATGGGGGATGGCAGAAGGAAAGTTTTTTTGAAGAATCCGTAAAGATTCCGTTTCTGTTAAGTTATCCGGAAAAAATGGAACGCGGTGAAATCAGGGAGGATTTCGTCTCATTGGCGGATTTATATGGCATAGCAACGGCAGCCGCAGGTGAAGCAGATGCTCGTGACGGTGTTCTTCTTATGGACGGGGGGAGAAGGGAGCATCTGTTTGCAGTTTATGGAAGACCGGATTCCGACCAGTTTAAGTTGATGGTACGTAAAGGGGCATGGAAATACATTTATATGGTGAATGGGGGGAGAGAGCAGCTGTTCCATTTAGGAAACGACCCTCACGAGCTTGTGAATCTGGTAATGTCTGAAAGTGTGATCAGAACCGAGATGTATCAGCTTCTTTTAGAGAAGTGCTGGAAAGAGCCTGGATTAAGAGATGCCATTGAAGACGGGACAATCAGGAAGATACCTTACCGGCCGCGAAAGCTTGAAAGGCTCCACCAATTTGATTTTTCAAAAAAAATAACGGATTATACGGTTCCTTCAGGGTGCGGTTTTATGAGCCAGGCACTGTTTCTGGAGGAAACCTAATATGATCCACAATAAGGGGCTGTCCTGAATACGATGAAACAAGATGCCATTAAAAGAACATAGCTGTGGTTCTGTCAATAGAATACATGTTTTGCAGCCATGACACTTCTGTGGAAAATACGACGTATCACATGCAAGACTGGCATATTTGGTCTACTGTCGATTTTAGAGAGTGGACTTTAGAGTGTGTAGTTAAGCCAGAATCATTTTTTATGGGAAAATGCAGTGATTGCTGGGCAATCGATGCATTAGAAAAAGATGGAAAATACTATTTGTATTACTCTAATAAAAATATTCAGACAGGAGTCGCAGTGGCAAATCATCCAGAGGGTCCCTACATAGATGCTAAGGGAAGCCCAATTTTAGATGGGAATTTAACAAATACACCGGAGTATGATCCAGCGGTGTTTACGGATGAGGACGGCAGTAGTTATATTGTTTTTGGCGGACCAAAGTGGGCGTATGGAAAGGGTGCAGGTTATTATATAGCTAAATTAGCAGAAAGTAGGATAGAATTAGCTGAAAAACCGAGAAGACTACAAGTGGATCATGAGGGGGATGATAAGGCATCTCTAAATAAAATTGGAGGAACTTATTATTTAAGCTGGGGCTCCTTTTATGCGATTTCTGACTCGATATATGGACCTTATAAGTTTATTGGAAATACAGGGGCAAGTGAGGACCATGGTTCTTATGTAGAATATAATGGACAGCTTTTTAATTCGTTTACAGTTTTTGACCCAACAATGGTGCATCGCGCATCTGGAGTTTGTTATGTGCACCAAAGGGCGAATAAAGAACTTGTTGTAGATGAGTTAATTGTGGAGTATGGAGTAGGCCATTACGATACAAATTGGAATAAAATTCAGAGCCAGTGGTATATGTGTCAGGAGCAGATGAAGAAGGTGGAAAATCCCAGATATGGTTTCGATATGCTCACATCAGAAAAGGGGACTCTTTGGTACCCCAACCTAGAAAATACAAAAGGAAAGAAAGGGATCAGTTTCTTTGTAAGCAGTAGCAGTGAACAAGGAGCAAGAATTGAAGTCAGAGAACAAAAAGACGGAACAATCATTGGAAGTTGTGAAGTAAAAGGTACAGGAAGTTCTTGGCGGTCTTATTGTATGTTCCCATGCATACTTGATAAGGAGATAGGAAATAATTTACATTTGACAATAGAGGTTATTGGATCAGGGGAAGCTCGATTAGATTATTTTAAATTCTTTAAAAAAAATAACTAAGAAATATAAAAGGAAGAGATTCTTTGACAGTTAGATGAAGTGCAAAGATATAACAGTGAGTGTTTTTCGCCTGATGAACTCTTCGAACCTGAGAAAATAAAGACAACGGTTGTTTTAGTCGGGAAACACATTTCTGGCATGGGTGATGTCCGTTGCGTATTATCTTATTTTACGCTATGCAGACCAGTTGTCAGAAGAGCAGCTTAATGAAATTATGTTGGGGATGGAGAATGGACTCAGTGAAGAGCAGGTGAAGACTTATTTTACACTTCCGTCAAATTAGATGAGAAAATATCACAAGTCATATCTGTTTTCAGGAAGCGGGTATTGAGGGATTACGAATTTTTGACCTACAGGTTAGTCATCAAAGGCGGTAAGAGTGCAGTGATTACAACCGCGTCTCCGATTTGTGAAGTTGCTGCTACTTGAAATGGAGTCCATTCAATAACAATAAGATAACAATAAAATAACAATAAAATAACAAAGAAAAATCGTCACTTATGAAGGGTGGCGATTTTTTTGCCAAAAAGGAGGCGAGTTCAACCAGATTTATCAGCTCCCTAATAAAAAGCCTTATTTAAGGCATTTGTGAGGTATTGGTATAGAAGAAACTTCTAAAGATTTGTAGTGCTAACTTCTAAAGGCGGGGGTGTTAAGTCAGAAAATATCAAATAACAAGGCTATAAAGAATTTATTGTTGTGGGTATATGGAACCGTTATAATATCTTAGATAATTATAGAAAAAATAATGGATTGAGGTGACAAAGGTGATTAAGAAAAATATAAATGAAAATCCTAATCCCCCAGTTATTCTAGGACGAATCGTGTAAGTAGAAACGATAATGATGTCAATAAAAAACATCCTATGATACAATGAGAATAGTATCGCAAGCCAAACTCAAACATAGGAGGTGATCCAAATGGACAAAAAAGCATATCACACACTAAGTGAAAATGCCAGTATCATATAGCATTCATTCTGAAATATAGGAAATGCCAATATCACATCGATATTTCCAATGATAGTATTCAAAGAGAAATTGACAGTCTTGTTTTATAAAAGTTTTGATGACAGGAAATTTATCGCTCTTGGCTTATTGGTTTGCGAAAACTACTTGTAGAAATAATGTGAAAATGATATGTTTATCTAAGAAATAGACTGATATAAAGTACGAAAAAGAGTCAGGAGGCATCATGGAATGATTGAATTAAAAACAATACAAATGATTAAGACGATTGAAGAAGAAGGGAGCTTTCAGAAAGCAGCCGATGTATTGTATCTTAGCCAACCGGCACTGAGCCAGTATATTAAAAGAGTGGAAAAAGAATTATCTTTTAATTTATATGAGCGTTCAGGCGGAAAATGTACTTTGACAGAAGCGGGGGAGGTGCTGTTGGAAGAAGGGACAGCATTACTTGAACAGTATGAAAAAATGCTGCAAAAAATGAAGGATGCAGCAAGTGTAAACAAAAAAAGAGTTTTCTTTGGTTGCCCCACAGGATATTCAGTACCGTGGTTTAGTGACTTCCTTTATGGTATGGAGTCTAATGTGAAGCAAGTACGCATGATGGAGGATTCGGTTGAACATTTGATAAGTAAGTTGCTGAGAAAAGAATTAGATATGTTGTTCATACCGGCAGTTTATTACCACCCCAATATTGTATATTATACAATTTGTCATGAAGAGTTCTATTTGGCTATTCCTAAAAATAATGAATATGATTTGATTGCCAGGTCAAAGAAGTGCGATGGATATGTGGATATGTCAGATTTGGGCGGTTTGCCGTTTATTTCAGGTCCGGCGAAAGCATATACAGAATTCTTACGTCCGATTTTTGAGGAGACTGGCATGGCTGCAAATGTGATATTTGTCGCAAAAAACTGGGACATTGCACATGCTTTTGTGGAAAAAGGCGCTGGTTCAACAATTGTACCGTATTGGTTAGTTAATGATGAAAGTAAATACGTTAATTATTATAAAATAAAAAGTAAATGTAATACTTATAGGATATTCTCATATGCATTGCATCGGCAAAGTACGATTACAGATGAAATGCAGTCTATAATCGATAATGTGATTGATAAATGTGGAGATGAATTTGCGGAACAAGAAGTAGAGCAGTCTCAACTTATAATGAATTTTAATGCAAAAACGGCTAAAATTTATTCTGAATAATAGCTTTTATATTGGCGATGTTGTTGAGGTGAACGGCAGAAGATATAGAAAACAAGGGAAACTATCAAATTTACTTGATTAGTGCCCCTTGTTTTACTTTATTGAAAGCCTTTTATTTGTGAGTGGAGAAATTAATCAATTTTTGGTACGAGGCTTTGCAATCTTCCATTTGTATGAATATTTTGCTCTTCGATGAATTCAACGATTTTTCCGAGTGTTGGGCAAACGGTAACACCTGCATCTTCTAGCGCGGCAACTTTAGATTTTACAGTTCCCATTCCGCCGCTTACAATCGCACCGGCATGTCCCATTTTTTTGTTTTCAGGAGCGTACATTCCGGCGATATAAGCGTAAACAGGTTTCTTTAATCCAAGTTCTTTGATTTTTGCGGCTGCCATTTCTTCGCTTGTTCCGCCGATTTCTCCGATGATAACAATTGCATCTGTATCCTCATCTTCAGCGAAAAGTTCAATAACATCGGCATGGTTCATACCAATAATCGGGTCACCGCCGATTCCGATACAAGTAGAAAGCCCATAGCCTTTAAAAGTTAAGTTGGAGGCCGTTTCGTGAGTAAGGGTTCCGCTTCTTGAAATAATGCCGATATGGCCTTTTCCGTAAATATAATCCGGCATAATACCTATTTTAGATTGACCGGGAGAAATCACACCTATTGTATTTGGTCCCACGATTCTTGCACCTAGTTTTTTCGCTTCGCTGACAATATGTAATGTATCCATAACAGGAACAAATTCAGTTACAATTACTAATAATTTGATGCCACTGTGAAGGGCGTCAATTGCAGCATCATGCACAAACTGTCTCGGAACAATCAGGAGAGCGGATTCGATTCCCGGAAACTGTGCTCGTGCATCTGCAACTGTATTAAATACAGGAACGCCGTTTACTTCCTCGCCAGCTTTTCCAGGTGCAACACCTGCTAACAATTTTGTTCCACTTTCAAGTGTACGCTGACAATGGATACGACCTTGTTTTCCTGTGATTCCAATCATCAACATTTCAGTATCTTTATGAATCAGAATGCTCATTTCATTATGCCTCCTTCATGTTTAATAAGAGCTGTACTGCCTCGTCTGTAGTACCATATTTTGTTTGAGAAAACCCTAATTTTTCATAAATTTCCCATCCCTGCTCCTGATTGAAGCCTCGGCTTTTAACTACTACTTTTTTGTTGTTTCCAAACTCTTTGTAGGCACGGGCGATTCCGTCAGCCATATCAGCGCAATTATTAATTCCGCCAAATACATTTACAAGAATCATATCAGTATTTTCGTTTTGAAGAAGAATACGCATTGCCTGATAAGTTTTTTCGGATGTTACGCCACCGCCCAAATCAAGGAAGTTGTTTACTTTACCGCCATAATGACGGATAGTATCCATTGTTGCCATACCGATTCCGGCACCACCGGCCATTGTACCAATATTTCCATTAGGATCTAATTCAACATATGTAAGATCATGTTCAGCAGCATCTAGTTCCTGGAGTGATTTCTGCTGGGATGTACGAGGGAGAATTGTGTAGTCTTCCTGACGGTACAGGCTGTTGTCATCAATTACCAGTTTGGCATCGATTGCAACAACACTTCCATCTTCTAATACTGCTAAAGGATTGACTTCAATTGTTGTACTATCTAATGCAAAGCAAGCAGTAGACAGTTTTTTTGCAATATCTACAATTTTATTCAAA
Source organism: Clostridium sp. D5 (assembly GCF_000190355.1). Classification (NCBI taxonomy): domain Bacteria; kingdom Bacillati; phylum Bacillota; class Clostridia; order Eubacteriales; family Clostridiaceae; genus Clostridium; species Clostridium sp. D5. The sequence continues at coordinate 256,463 of NZ_GL870815.1, forward strand.
CGCTCATCCGGCAATTCAAAAATCTTTGCTGATTCACGGAAAGCGGCTTCGTCAAATCCTTCTGTACAATCTAAACGCATTAATTTCTCCGGTGAAGTCGTAGCTAACTCCTCAATATCCATTCCACCAAAAGGAGTAAAGAGCATAATCACTGCACGGTTTTTAACATCTAAAGTCATACCCATATAGTATTCTTCAACAATAGGAAGAAATCCACATGCAATAATACCTTCCATAGATTTTCCATTGATAGTAATCTTTTCGATGATTTCTTTTACTTCTTTTAATTCTTCTTCGGATTTGACAACCCGTACAGCACCTGCTTTTCCACGTTTTCCTGAAAGAATCTGACCTTTAAGTACACAAGGGTATGGAACTTTTGTTAAATCAACATTTTCAGTTAAAAGTATACTGTCGTTAATCGGAATGCCAAATCTGTTAAGCTGTTTTTTTCCTTCTATTTCTAAATAATCCATAACAAGACTTCCTTTCTACTTTTAAAAAATTAATAGTTTATTCAAATTAATCCCATGCCATTTCCGGATCTGGAAGGTAAGATTCAGCAAACGGATAACTAACACGAGTAATATTCATCAAATGCACGTGGCTGAAGTTACCGCTGAAGCTATTATTTCCCCATGAACCACATCCCAATGTAGTTGTCGGAGTAAATCCGTTTTTCGGGCTGCCGCCACCGGTTGTTCCTGAAGCCTGATTTACTACCACACGAGATACAGAACACTGGATTGCAGCGTATTCAACATGTTCAGGAGTATTTGAGTGAACCGCAATACTGTGACCTTTTCCTTCAAATTCAAGGTTCTCTACCATATAACCTATACCTTCTTCAAATGTGTCATACGGGAGAACTGCAAGAACAGGACACAGTTTTTCACGGCAAAGCTGTTCCGCAGAACCGGCAGTCTCAGCTTTGACAACGATAGCACGAGTACCTTCCGGAACATCTATACCAATTACTTTTCCAATATCGGATGCGCTTAATCCTACTACATCACGATTAAGAGGTCCGCACTCTGGGAAGATACCATCTCTGATCTTCTGTACCTGATCAGCATCATCTATATAGAAACCACCGTGATTTTTGATTTCCTCAATAAATGCATCATATTTTTCGCGAGGAACAAATACGGTCTGTTCGCCGAGGCAGATAAGACCGTTGTCAAAGCTGCGGCCAATTAAGACCTTTTCAGCAGCATCTGCTAAATCAACATCTTCATCAATAATACATTGAACATTTCCCTGTCCAACCCCCAGTGATGGTTTACCGCTTGAATAAGCTGCTTTTACCATACTCGGTCCGCCGGTAGCTACAACAATATCAGCTGAGCTCATCAGCTTTGCGCTTTCTTCAACAGAAATATTCTCAAGGGTAAGAACCAGATCTTTTGGAAGATCCAGTTTCTCCAGTTCCTGTTGGAACATTGATACAAGGAGCTGTGTACATTTAACAGCTCTTGGATGTGGAGCAAAAATTACAGAGTTTCTTGTTTTCAAAGCAAATGCGGCATTACACATAGGTGTGACAACAGGATTGGTAGAGGGGATAATGGCAGCTACTACACCCATTGGTTTTGCGATTTCAAGAACATTAAGATCTTCGTGCTTTGCGATAATCCCTACTGTTTTTTTGTTTTTGATACTTTGCCAGATTAAGGAGGATTTCATACGACATTTTGTGATTTTATCGTTTATATCTCCCATTCTGGTTTCTTCAGCAGCCATTGGACCAAGCATTTCTGCGTTGTCATACACGATTTTACAAATTGCACGAGCAGCGGCGTCAGCTTGTTCTTGTGATGTAAATTCGATCTGAGCCTGTGCTTCTTTAGAGCGTCTTACTAATTCGTCTACAGTTGTTAATATGTTCTCCATTTTTCTAACTCCTTTAACTGAAATATTTGTTTGTTGAATAGTTCCATTCACATTCCGGCGGTGTTTTTTAACGTACCGCTGGAAATAAAATCGTTATATAAAAAATAACATACAAACCCTGAAAATGTGAAATAGAATTATACAATATGTACATATAACAAAAAATTATAAATAGGCCGAACAACACATCCATATAACAAAAAGGTGAATGGTATTTTATAGATGTGAAGAAAATAGTGTACAATCCATCTAAAAACAAATGACAAATCAGCTGAAAATCATCTGATTGATATAAAGAAAGGAAAATACATAATATTTTGTTATGAAAAGGTATCATATATTAATATTTCAAATTTGTGTATCGAGTATGTTAATCTTATAACAAGAAAAGAACAAAAAATCACGTGATGAAGATGAAATTAAAAATTCAAGGAGGACTATTTTATGAAAGTTCAACACACTAATGCAAGCGGAATACATCCGTATGATTATTCTTACTGTCTTGGATATCAGGTAAATCATGAAGAGTGGTCGCCATTTCCGAGAGTAAATCGTCTAAGAAAAACATTTTTGGAAAGACCTTATGATATTGATATTGACAGAATGAAACTGGTAACAGAATCTTATAAAGAGCATGAAGGTGCCAGCCGTAAAATGCAATGTGCATATGCATTTGATAAAATCCTGACAAATATTCCGTTGTATATTTATGACGAAGATCTTATCGTAGGTGAAATTGCAGCGCCTGCAAAGGCAGCTCCGGTTTATCCGGAATTTTCAGTTGAATGGCTTATTGATGAGGTTTTACATTTCCCATTTGAAGAGCGTGCACATGATCAGTTTTACATTAGAAACGATGAGGATCGTAAAGAGATTGTAGAGCTTGCTGAATACTGGAGAGGTAAAACAGTTGACGATTTGATTAATTCAAGATTGACTGAGGATCAGTTAAAAGGATCTGAAGCAGGTGCGAAAGTTTATGTGACAAACGATTATCATTATGCAGGTGTCGGTCATACAGAAGTTGATTATGAAATGTTAATGAAACTTGGATACGATGGTATTCAGGCAAAAGCAAAAGATGCTTTGGCAAAATTAACTGAAAGTGACGAAGATTACGAAGAAAGAAAAGACTTCCTTACAGCTATGGTTATGATGCTTGATTCAGTAAAGAAGTATATCAACAGATATGCAGTACTTGCTGAAGAAATGGCAGGGAAAATAGAGGATGAGAACAGAAAGAAAGAGCTTGAAACAATGGCAGCAAATTGTCGTCAGATTGCCGGTGGAGCACCGCAGACATTCTGGCAGGCAGTACAGTTGTTCAACCTGGCAACTACATTGATTCAGATTGAAGGTAACGGACATTCTATTTCTTACGGACGTATGGATCAGTGGTTAAATCCATTCTATGAGGCAGATATGAAGAATAAGACAATTTCTAAAGAGTTTGCTCTTGAATTGATTGAAGTTCAGTATGTTAAGATGAATAATCCGACTAAGTTAAAAGATAAGAGTACCGTTGTTGTACGTAATGGTCGTGGATTTGGTGGCGAAAGTCTTGTTGTAGGAGGAGTTGATCGTGACGGAAATGATGCAACAAATGATCTGACAATGATGATGATCGAGGCTTCTGCTCATACACGTATGATGAATCCGTGGCTTTGCGTACGTATGCATGAAAATACACCGTACGAATTGAAAGTAAAGACAATTGAATGTATTCGTGCCGGATTTGGTCATCCAAAGGTATTCAATGACGGTCCTGCAATCAAAGCAATGCTTAATAAAGGACATACATTAGAAGAAGCAAGAGATTACAGCGTTGTTGGGTGTGTAGAGCCAAACCTTCCGGGTAAAGAAAATGGATGGCATGGCGCAGGATATATCAATTCAGCAAAGATTCTTGAACTGGCATTGAATAATGGACGTCTTATGCACATGGAAGGACAGCTTGGACCGGACTACGGAAGTTTGCGTACATACAAAACATTTGATGAAGTACTTGAAGCAGTTGACAAGCAGTTTGCTTATTGGTGTGAACAGATCAGAGGAAGCAATGATGTAATTGATGTGGCTCACCGTGAGTGTAAACCACTTCCGTATATTTCTTCGCTGTTCGAAGACTGTATCGAAAGAGGAAAATGTATCACAGAAGGTGGAGCAAAATACAATTTTACAGCACCACAGGCAGCTGGTATTGCAACATGCGCAGATGCTCTCGCTACAATTAAACAGCTGATGTTTGAAGAAAAATCCGTTACAGGAGACGAGTTACTGCAGGCAATATACGATAACTGGGAAGGTCATGAACAGTTATATGCGTTGGTAAACAGTACAAAAGTTCATCACTATGGTAATGATGATGATTATGCAGATGAGTTGTTCCGCTTCATATACGAAAGTTTCTGCAGAAACCTTAATGTTGGTGAAAACCCGCGTGGTGGTTCTTACATTCCTGGTGTTTACACAGTAAATGCAAACGTAGGTCTTGGTCTTGCAACAAATGCGTCACTGGACGGACGTAAAAAAGGTGAGCCGTTGTCAGATAATATGGGACCGGTACATACTATTGGTGGTTCACATGACGTGTCAGGACCAACAGCACTTATCAGTTCGGTTTCAAAAGTTGATCATAGCTTGGCTATGAACGGAACATTGTTAAATGTACGTTTCCCAGAAGAGGCTGTATCAGGTGTTGAGGGAAGGGACAATCTTGTAAGTTTTGTTGATGAATATCTTGACAAAGCGGGTATGCATGTACAGTTCAACATTATGAGTGCGGATAAGATGAGAAAAGCACAGAAGAATCCAGAAAATTACAAAGATATGCTTGTTCGTGTTGCCGGATATAGTGCATATTTCGTAGAGCTGGGAACACCGCTCCAGAATGATTTGATTGACCGTACAGAGTTCCATTTCTAATCTTAAGAAAATGAAAATTTAAAAATCCAAGAGCCTGAGTTCAGGCTCTTGGATCCTATAAAATATAAAGGATGAATGAGGAGAAAAAATCATGGTATTCGAGACGGGTTTTATATTATTAGCGATAATTCAGATATTTGGTTTTTTTGTTGAAGGAAGTGCAGGATTTGGTTCTACAGTTATTTCAGCACCATTTGCTACCAGTATTTTGGGAATCGAAACAGGAGTTCCTTTTGGAACAATTATGTCAACAATTTTCGTTGTAGGTTTAACTCTTAAATCTTTGAAGAATATTTCATGGAAAGATCTTGGGAAAATTTTAGTGGCATGTCTTCCGGGATTATTTTTGGGACAGTACTTGTTTTATATTATTGATCCTAACGTTGCTAAAGTTGGTATCGGTTTAGCGGTTACTTTAATTGCAGCATTTAAGATATATCAGAATATAGTAAGTCCTTTAGTACTTAAGAAAGTGAAAAGTGGAGATGAAGTAGACACTCTTCCTAAAAAAGTTTTCCGTTATTCATGTTTGATTATCGGTGGTGTTGTACATGGTGCATTTAATATCGGCGGACCGCTGATTACGGTGTATACGCTTGAAGCAGTAAAAGATAAAATCAGATTCCGTAATACTATGATTGCTTTGTGGGCAACATTAGACATATTGAACTCAATTAACCAGTTCCGTAATGGTGCATGGACGCCTTATTTGTGGAGTGCCGTATTAGTCTGCGTGCCATTTGCAGCGGTAGGTTTCATTTTAGGCATTAAGTTCTTGGATAAAATTAATAGAGAACAGTTTTTGCGTTTCGTATATGTTGTTCTTTTAGCGGTAGGATTAAACACATTAATTCGTAGTTTGTTGGTATTTATGTAATTCTGAAGGTATGTAGAGAGAGGAAGTGGAATGTTATGGTAAAAGGAATTGTATTTAATGTTCAGCGATTTACGATTCATGACGGTCCAGGCATTCGAACAGAATTATTTTTAAAGGGATGTCCCCTGAGATGTGAGTGGTGCAGTAATCCTGAAAGCTGGCATCGTAATATAGAAGTAGGCATTTACGCAAGTAAATGTATTTCCAAGGAAAAATGCGGTGCATGTGAAAATGTATGTCCGGTGGAAGGTGCAATAAACTTTGAAAATGGAATAATTGAGTCCATCGATAGAGATGTATGTACAAATTGTATGAAATGCTATAATAGTTGTCCGGCAGAAGCGATTAAGGCCTGGGGAAAGATGATGACAGTAGAAGAATGCATGGAAATCACCAGAAAGGACAGAGGCTTTTATGATAAATCAGGCGGTGGTGTGACTGTTTCCGGTGGAGATCCGTTTGTTCAGAGTGATTTTGTTATGGAATTATTCAAAGCATGCAAACAGGAGAACATTCAGACATGTATTGAATCGACGTTTTATGCGAAATGGGAACAGATAGAAAAGGTGTTGCCGTACACAGATCTTATCATTTCGGATATAAAGCATATGAACTCGGAAATACATAAGAAACATACGGGGGTTGATAATCATTTGATTTTAGAAAATCTGCAGAAGCTTGCAAATGACGGAAGAGAAATGATTTTAAGAATACCTGTTATACCAAACGTAAATGACGATATGGAAAATATAGAAAAGACAGCAGACTTTATTATTGATAAACTGAATGGTAATGTTAGGACATTGCAGCTTTTGAGTTTTATGAGATTAGGTGAAGAAAAATATCAGTCTTTGGGAATTCCATATAAGATGGAGGAGTTGAAAATTGATAGAAAGAAATTCCAAGATCATGTAAGCCAAATTGGTAAACGTCAAACCATCCGCCCCAACCTAAACCAACGCCGCTTTTCAGCGGCGTGGTATCCGGCATTTTTCCGGCAGATTGGTTGACCACGGCATCAAAGATGCCAATGCGTTTTTGTCTATAGTTCCATCCTTGTCTGCAAGTTTTGGCAATTCTGTAAGCAGATAGCAAAAATAATTGTAAGTACTCAGATTATTCAGTTTGGCAGTTTCCGAAATGCTGTATATCACAGCACTGGCTTCTGCTCCTTTGATAG
>NZ_GL870816.1:0-2170 GCF_000190355.1 Clostridium sp. D5
CGCAAAATCAGCGTGAACCGAACACATTCACCGCTTAATCTGGTGATTAAGCGGCTCAGGTGTTCTAAAAAGCAGCTTCGGAAGCTGCTTTTTTCACGCTGATTTTGCGGATTTCCTCTAACTGCTGCTAGTGCTCGCTAAAAGCATTTCCAACAGGACAGGTGTTTTTCACAGTCCGTCCCGGCTCACGGTAAGCTAGGTTCATCCGCCGATAGGAAAGAACTCGTTCCCCGGTTGGGTCCAGGACCAATGTCATTAAGATAAGAAAAACGGTATATTTGAGGCAAATATGTTAATTGCATATTTGCCTATTTTTATGCAAAAAACACTTGACAAGACGCTCAAAAAATGTGGCGTAGCCTTTTAATAATATAAAATTTTAGGAGGTTATCACTTATGCAATTTTCAGAAGAAGTAAAAGCTACATTATGGAACCTAATTGACGAAATGTCTTTGAATTTATCGGATTTCACGGTTCATCCAGGCAGGGATTTTACCAGAAAGAAAAAATGGGACTTTCCTACTATGATAAAATTCATTCTCTCCATGGAGAGTCAGTCTTTAAAAAATGAACTATACAAATATTTTGGGTACACCACTGATTGCCCCACTAATGCATCTTTTAATCAAAGAAGAGCTCAAATTCGGTCAGATGCATTCGAATATCTCTTTACATCGTTTACATCTCAATACACCAGCAATCCAGATCTTTTTAACGGATACAGACTGATCGCTTGTGACGGTTCTGATCTTGATATTGCATATAATCCAAACGATGAAGATTCATATCTTACAAATGGAAAGGGGAAGGGGTATAATCAGCTCCATTTGAATGCAATGTATGATTTACTGGACAGGATCTACACGGACATCATAATTCAGCCGGGTAAACTTGAAAATGAACATAAAGCCTTTTGTGATATGCTAGATCGTTATGCAGGCATTAAGAAGACCATTTTCATCGTTGACCGCGGATATGAATCATATAATGATCTGGCACATGTAATGGAAAAAGGAGCCTTCTTTTTATTTCGCTCCAAAGATATAAACAGTAACGGTATCGTATATGGATTAAAGCATAAATTACCCGAAAAAGACGAATTTGATGCCACAATATCTATTATACTTACACGTAAAAGTACAAAGGAGGTTAGAAATCATCCAGAAATTTATAAGTGCTTTCATACCAAAGATAATTTTGATTATATAGATTTAGATAAAAATCCTTATTATAAAATGAATTTTAGAGTATTACGCTTTCCTATATCGGAAACGAGCTATGAATGTGTTATAACAAATCTTCCACAAACGGAATTCACAGCTTCAGAAATAAAGAAGTTATACGCAATGAGATGGGGAATCGAGACTTCTTTTAGAGAGCTAAAATACGCCGCTGAATTAACAGGTTTTCACTCCAAGAAACGAGAATATATAATACAGGAAATATGGGCACGCCTTATCTTATATAATTTCAGCGAAGTTATTACTGCCCATGTAACTATTGAAAAGTGTACAAAGAAGCATGTTTATCAAACGAACTATACAATTGCAATACATATATGCAGATATTTCATAAGTAAAAAGGCGGAGAATTCCCCGCCAGATGTTGAGGCTTTAATAAGTAAAGAAATACTCCCTGTTCGACCTGGCCGTCGCGCCCCTCGCAAAGCCGATCATAAGAAGAAAGCAGTAAGTTTCCTATACCGGTGAGCCTAACACAAAATATATTATACACCCTATTTAAGCAGATGAAAACATCTGTTTAATTGTAGTGTCTAAAAGCAGAAAATATCATTAACCCAGAGTGTCACTTTACATTGAATTATAAGATTTCATGGTAAGGTGGCATTCATATTTGCTATCTTAATGACATTGGTCCAGGACCGGGACAGCGGATGGAATAGAATTAGTGTAACTTTCATATCCCCAGTATGTATGGTCGCTTTTTACTTTATGAGTATGGTTTTATTTTAAACTATACTCAAGTCTATTAAAAAGACTGCTGGGGATATGAAAGTTACGCCAATTCTATTCCATCCGTTGCCCCGGTCAGGGATCCCACCCGGGGAACGAGCCTTTTCCTACCGTCCGGAAGAGCCAGCTTTATGACAGGGATGCCGGGGAGGTACTGGGGCTGTATATGCCGCTGCGAAATGCTGGAGTGCGCCTA
>NZ_GL870816.1:2407-12002 GCF_000190355.1 Clostridium sp. D5
GTATGTATGGTCGCTTTTTACTTTATGAGTATGGTTTTATTTTAAACTATACTCAAGTCTATTAAAAAGACTGCTGGGGATATGAAAGTTACGCCAATTCTATTCCATCCGTTGCCCCGGTCAGGGATCCCACCCGGGGAACGAGCCTTTTCCTACCGTCCGGAAGAGCCAGCTTTATGACAGGGATGCCGGGGAGGTACTGGGGCTGTATATGCCGCTGCGAAATGCTGGAGTGCGCCTACTGCCCCTTGGACAACCACTGCCGGGCAGGCGGGGAAAAACTTGATCACCTAATCAAGTTTTTACTGAACCCAGCGCGGGAAATCATCAGATTTCCCGTGATGTGTTCAGTGTACCCGCCTGGCCGGCAGTGGGTGTCCTAGGGGCAGTTGGCAGCACGGTGTGCATTTCGCAGCGGCATATACAGCCCCAGTACCTCCCCGGCATCCCTGTCATTAAGCGTCCCCGTCCGTCAACGAGTCTAAAGCTCGTTAACTATATCCCGATTTGGTGAAATTTATGTGCAATCCCTTGACTATCCAGCTGTTTCTTCTTATAATAATTCTGTACAGACTTAAATGGAAAAGACAATGACGAAGACAGTAGGATTTATCTGAAAACTGCAGCGAACCGGTGATGGTGGGAGTCCGGTATGAGTAGGTTATTTCTGAACATCACTTCTGAGTCGCAGTCCTCGAAACGAAAGCAGTAGAGGCTGACGGAGTTCCTCCGTTATGGGAACGCATATACAGGGCGGGAATCAGAAAGCCTGAGTATGTTGTAACAGGTGGTAAAACGGCAGTTAAGGCTTTCGTCCTATTACAGGACGGGAGCCTTTTTTATGATATGGGAATTCCTGTATCACAAAGACCCTCCGGGGGATGTAAAATAATTTAAATTTAGAAAGGAATGTGATTAGCTATGTACAAAAAAGTTTCCACGGATATGAATTTCGTTGATCGTGAAAAAGATGTTGAAAAATTCTGGATTGATCATAATATTTTCCAGAAGAGTATGGAGGAGAGAGAAGGGGGTCCCGAATATACATTCTATGATGGCCCTCCGACCGCAAACGGCAAGCCGCATATCGGTCATGTGCTGACCCGCGTTATCAAGGATATGATTCCGAGATACCGCACAATGAAGGGATATAGGGTTCCCCGTAAAGCTGGGTGGGATACGCATGGACTTCCGGTGGAGCTGGAGGTGGAGAAGCTTCTGGGACTGGACGGGAAGGATCAGATCGAAGAGTACGGTCTGGAACCGTTTATTGACAAGTGTAAAGAAAGTGTGTGGAAATATAAGGGGATGTGGGAAGATTTCTCCAGCACAGTTGGATTTTGGGCCGATATGGAGCACCCCTATGTTACTTATGACAATAACTTTATTGAATCTGAGTGGTGGGGGCTGAAGCAGATCTGGGATAAAGGCCTTCTGTATAAGGGCTTTAAGATTGTTCCTTACTGCCCACGCTGCGGAACTCCTCTTTCTGCTCAGGAAGTGGCGCAGGGATATAAGGATGTCAAAGAGCGCTCTGCGATTGTCAGATTTAAGGTAAAGGATGAAGATGCGTATATTCTGGCATGGACAACCACACCGTGGACACTGCCTTCCAACCTGGCGCTTTGCGTGAACCCGGTGGAGGATTACGTGAAGGTAAAAGCTGCCGACGGATATGTATATTATATGGCTCAGGCATTGCTGGATAAAGTACTTGGCAAGCTGGCAGAGGAAGGTCAGCCGGCTTATGAAGTTCTGGAGACATATAAAGGAAAAGATCTGGAGTACAAGGAATATGAGCCTTTGTTTGCATGCGCGGCAGAGAGTGCTGCAAAGCAGAATAAGAAGGCATTTTATGTGACCTGTGATACCTATGTCACACTGACAGACGGTACAGGAATTGTACACATTGCTCCTGCATTTGGTGAGGATGATGCCAATGTGGGAAGAAACTACGGGCTGCCGTTTGTACAGCTTGTAGACGAAAAAGGAAATATGTCGGAGTCTACTCCATTTGCCGGAGTTTTTGTAAAGAAAGCGGACCCGATGGTGCTGAAGGATCTGGAGGAAAGAGGGCTTCTCTTTGATGCGCCTAAGTTCGAGCACAGCTATCCTCACTGCTGGAGATGCGATACTCCGCTGATCTACTATGCACGTGAATCCTGGTTCATTAATATGACTGCAGTGAAGGATGATCTAATTTCCAATAATAATACAATCAACTGGATTCCGGAGAACATCGGAAAAGGACGTTTCGGGGACTGGCTGGAGAACGTGCAGGACTGGGGCATCAGCCGTAACCGTTACTGGGGAACTCCTCTGAACATCTGGGAGTGTGAGTGCGGGCACCAGCACTCCATCGGAAGCATTGAGGAACTGAAGTTCATGTCGGACAACTGCCCGGATGATATCGAGCTTCATCGTCCGTATATCGATGATGTGACAGTCAAATGCCCAATCTGCGGAAAAGAGATGCACCGTGTGCCGGAAGTAATTGACTGCTGGTTTGACAGCGGTTCCATGCCGTTTGCACAGCATCACTATCCGTTTGAGAATAAGGATCTGTTTGAACAGCAGTTCCCGGCTGACTTTATTTCAGAAGCCGTTGACCAGACAAGAGGATGGTTCTATTCCCTGCTCGCAATCTCCACGCTTCTCTTTAACAAAGCGCCTTATAAGAATGTAATTGTACTGGGGCATGTGCAGGACGAGAATGGGCAGAAGATGAGTAAGTCCAAGGGAAATGCGGTAGATCCGTTTGATGCGCTGAATCTGTACGGTGCAGATGCAATCCGCTGGTATTTTTATGTTAACAGCGCACCGTGGCTGCCGAACCGTTTCCACGGAAAAGCAGTGACAGAGGGTCAGCGTAAGTTTATGGGAACTCTTTGGAATACCTATGCATTTTTTGTACTGTATGCGAATATCGATGAATTCGACGCGACAAAATACAGCCTGGAATATGAAAAACTGAGCGTTATGGATAAATGGCTGCTGTCCAAACTGAATACACTGATTAAGACAGTGGATGAGAACCTTGAAAATTACAGAATTCCGGAGAGTGCAAGGGCGCTGCAGGATTTTGTGGATGACATGAGTAACTGGTATGTAAGAAGAAGCCGTGAGCGTTTCTGGGCAAAAGGCATGGAGCAGGATAAGATCAATGCTTATATGACCCTGTACACTGCGCTTGTGACGGTTGCGAAAGTAGCTGCACCGATGATTCCGTTCATGACAGAAGAGATTTACCAGAACCTGGTATGCAGTATCGACAGTGCGGCTTTGGAGAGCATTCATCTCTGTGACTTCCCTGCTGTCAGCGAGGATTTTATTGATGCAGAACTGGAATCTAATATGGCAAATGTACTGAAGCTGGTTGTTATGGGACGCGCGTGCCGCAACACGGCTAATATCAAGAACCGTCAGCCGATTGGGCAGATGTTTGTGAAGGCCGGATTTGTATTGCCTGAGTTTTATCAGGAAATCGTTGCAGATGAGCTGAATGTGAAGAATATTAAGTTCACAGAAGATGTGAGAGACTTTACTTCATATAGTTTTAAACCACAGTTAAAGACAGTGGGGCCAAAGTATGGTAAAATGTTAGGTGGAATCAAGTCTGCTCTGGACAGTCTCGACGGCAATGCGGCTATGGACGAGATTAATGAAACAGGAGCATTGAAGCTGGATATAGGCGGCCAGGAGATCACCCTGTTTAAGGAAGACCTGCTGATTGATACGGCGCAGATTGAAGGATATGTATCTGAAAATGACAACGGAATCACGGTTGTTCTGGATACGAACCTGACAGAAGAACTTTTAGAGGAAGGCTTTGTCAGAGAGATTATCAGTAAGATCCAGACAATGCGTAAGGAAGCAGACTTTGAGGTTATGGATAAGATTAAGGTCACTTATGCAGGAAGTGCTAAAGCAGAAGATATCTTTGAAAAATATGGAAAAGAGATTGGAAGTGAAGTGCTGGCAAACGAAGTCGTAAAAGCAGAACCGGCAGGTTATGTGAAGGAATGGAAGATGAACGGCGAGGCGGTTACGATGGGGGTAGAGAAAGAAGGGATGTAAGTTATATGTATAGTAAGCGATTTGAAAAGGAAACTTTCAAAGAGACAGTCCGGGACAATGTGAAAACATTGTACCGGAAGAAGATAGAGGAGGCAACACCGCAGCAGATATTCCAGGCGGTTTCCTATGCAGTGAAAGACATCGTGATTGATGACTGGCTGGCCACGCAGGCGGAGTACAGGAAGCAGGATGCGAAGACTGTGTATTATATGTCCATGGAATTTTTGATGGGCCGTGCCCTCGGCAATAATCTGATCAATATGACTGCCTACGGGGATGTGAAGGAAGCGCTGGAGGAGATGAACATCGACCTGAATGCGATCGAAGACCAGGAGCCGGATGCGGCTCTTGGAAACGGCGGTCTGGGGCGTCTGGCAGCATGTTTTCTGGATTCACTGGCAACACTGAATTACCCGGCATATGGATGCGGTATCCGCTACCGCTATGGTATGTTTAAGCAGAAGATTGAAAACGGGTACCAGGTGGAGACTCCGGACGACTGGCTCAAAGAAGGCAATCCATTTGAGCTGCGCAGACAGGAATACGCAAAAGAGGTGCGTTTCGGCGGTTCTATCCGTTTTGAGAAGGATCCGGAGACCGGCAGGGATAAGTTTATTCAGGAGAATTATGAGTCCGTGCGTGCGGTTCCTTATGATATGCCGATCGTAGGATACGGCAACCATGTAGTGAATACGCTGCGTATCTGGGATGCGGAGCCGATTACGAATTTTTCTCTGGAATCATTTGACAGAGGGGACTACCACAAGGCCGTAGAGCAGGAAAATCTTGCAAAGATGATCGTGGATGTGCTTTATCCGAATGACAATCATTATGCAGGCAAGGAGCTGAGGCTGAAACAGCAGTATTTCTTTATTTCTGCAAGTCTTCAGGCTTTAATTGAGAAGTATAAGAAAGACCATGATGACATCAAAAAGCTCTATGAAAAGGTAACGATCCAGATGAACGATACGCATCCGACGGTTGCAGTTCCGGAGCTGATGAGGCTGCTTATTGATGTGGAAGGGCTGAGCTGGGAGGAAGCATGGAATGTGACCACAAAGACCTGTGCATATACGAATCACACGATTATGGCAGAGGCTCTGGAAAAATGGCCGATCGATCTGTTCGCCAAGCTGCTTCCGCGTATTTATCAGATTGTACAGGAGATTGACCGCCGCTTCCTGCAGGAAGTACGCGCCAAATATCCGGGAAATGAGGAGAAGGTCAGAAAAGTGGCAATTCTCAGGGACAATCAGGTGCGTATGGCGCATATGGCAATTGTGGCGGGCTTCTCTGTTAACGGAGTGGCAAGGCTGCATACTGAGATTTTAAAGCATCAGGAGCTGAAGGATTTCTATGACATGATGCCCGGGAAGTTTAACAATAAGACGAACGGCATCACCCAGAGACGTTTCCTTCTACATGGCAATCCGCTTCTTGCAGATTGGATTACAGGCAGAATCGGAGATGGCTGGATCACAGATTTATCTTTACTCGGCAACCTGAAGCCTCTTGTGAACGATGAGCGTGCCAGAAAAGAGTTTATGCAGATCAAGTACCAGAATAAGGTACGTCTTGCAAAATATATAAAAGAAAACAATGGAATTGATGTTGATCCGACCTCAATCTTTGACGTGCAGGTGAAGAGACTGCATGAATACAAGCGCCAGCTGCTGAATATTCTGCACATTATGTATCTGTACAACCAGATCAAGGAGCACCCGGAGATGTCATTTTACCCACGGACATTTATCTTTGGGGCAAAAGCCGCAGCAGGCTACCTCAGGGCGAAAGAAACGATCAAGCTGATCAACTCTGTAGCAGATGTGGTGAACAACGACAGAAGCATCAACGGTAAACTGAAAGTTATATTTATCGAAGATTACCGTGTATCCAATGCGGAGCTTCTGTTTGCAGCAGCCGATGTCAGCGAACAGATTTCCACTGCGTCCAAGGAGGCATCCGGTACCGGAAATATGAAGTTTATGTTGAATGGTGCACCTACTCTGGGAACGATGGATGGAGCCAATGTGGAGATCGTGGAAGAAGTCGGCGTGGAGAATGCATTTATCTTTGGGTTAAGCTCTGAAGAGGTCATTAACTATGAGAATAGAGGCGGCTATAACCCGATTGATATTTACTTTAACGACTGGGAGCTGAAGCGTGTGGTAGACCAGCTGATGGATGGAACCTATGCGGGCGGCAACCATGAGATGTACAAGAATCTGTACAACTCCCTTCTGAACACGCAGTGTACGGACCGGGCCGATACCTACTTTATTCTGAAAGACTTCCGCGCTTATGCAGAAGCACAGAAAAAAGTGGAAGCAGCTTACCGTGATGATCAGAAATGGTCTAAAATGGCGATGTTAAATACTGCATGCAGCGGAAAGTTTACATCTGACCGTACAATAGAGGAGTATGTAAAGGATATCTGGAAACTCGAAAAAGTGGATGTCCCGTCAGGGCAGCCGGAATAGGAGGCATATATGAATTATTATGACAGCTACACTTATACTTATAACTCACCTTTAGATTCAATGCTTACAGGGATTCTGGCAATTTATCTGATTGTGTTTGCAGTATGGTTTATTTTCTTCGTAATCAGTTACGTATTCAAAGGAATCGGTATGTATACGATCGCAAAGAGGCAGGGGATGGATTACCCCTGGCTCGCGTTCATTCCGTTTGCAAGAACGTATCTCCACGGAGAACTGGGCGGAAGTATTACCCTGAAATCCAAGTCCATCAGGAATCCGGGAATCTGGCTGCTTGCAATGCCATTTATCTTCGGGGTAGTAAACTTTATATTCTATATGATATTATGGGTAGTGGGAATTGGGGCATTCTCCAATCTCTATGCAGATACTCTCTATAATCATGGAACCGGCGCAGGATCCCATATCAGCAGCGGTATGATTATGGGACTGATTATTGTCATCATCATATGGGCAATTATTGCAATTGTATATGGGGCAATAACTAAAGTACTGAGTGTCCTGGTAAACCATCAGATTCTTGAGAAGTTTACAACCAAAAACATGTCCATTGCGCATGCAGTATTGTGTATGGTGGTTCCTCTTTATGAGTCCATCTGCCTCTTTGTTATGCGCAACAGAGACTTTAATCCGGGGATGGAGCCGAATCTCGGAAGTCCGTTTATCCAGCCGGGATACCCGACCATGCCGCCGGGTGGATCAATGCCAGGACCATATACCGCAATGCCGGAATCCGCACCGCAGGCACCCGTACCGGAAGAAGCACCAGTTCCGGAAACGCCGGATATGAGTTTACCGCCAGTGCCACCAGTACCACCAGTACCACCAGTGCCCCCGGTTATCCCGGCACCCGCACCAGAGATGGAGCCAGAAGTTACGCCGGAAACTGAACCAGAGCCATCCGTGATCATTCTGCCGGATACAGAAAAGGGGTCTGACCCCCTTGAGCCTGAAAAGAAAGAAAATAGTGACTTGTAAAAAAGGGGTCTGACCCCTTTAAGCCCTTCATATATTATATATATGGAGGGCTTTTTTATGGGACAACGTTATATGCGGCAGAAAGTCAAAACAGTATGTTCATTTTTAATCATTTTAATTTTACTCCCTTATGTGGTCGCCATTTTTGTTAACGGAACGGATATGGAAGTGATCGGTAAAAATGGTGGTGCATATGTGCAGGTAAAGAGAACTCTGGAGGATGGCAAAGAAAAAATTATGAAAGTGCCATGGGACGAATACTTTCTGGGGGTTCTGGCAAAAGAAATGCCTGAGACATATGAGGAGGAAGCGCTTAAAGCACAGGCGGTGCTGATCCGGACCAACCTGTATCAGACTTTGGATAGCAGTGAAGATAAGGTGCTGGAGGACAGTTATCTGGACGCGAAAGCGCTGGAGAAGAAATGGAGTGCCAAAGAGCATGATACTTATTACAAAAAACTGAAAAAGGCTATGGATGATACTGCAAATCAGGTGCTATACTATAATGATACTTATGCTTTGGTGCCATTCCACCAGGCGAGTAACGGAAAAACAAGAAGCGGACAGGAGGTTCTTGGAAACGGAGACTCCCCTTATCTTGTTGTAAAGGAATGCCCAAAGGACAAAGAGGCCGATGAGGAAATGCATGTCTATAATATGGAATATCAGGAAATACAGACAAAGTGCCAGCCGTTTCTGGTAGCCGTGGACAAAGAAAATGCCAAAAAGACCTACAGCTTTTCGGATTTTGAGATACAGTCCTACGATTCCGCCGGATATGTCGCATCGCTTCGGATCGGCGATACGGTCTGTACCGGAGAACAGTTCCGTGAGGCCCTGTCACTGGCCTCCAGTGCGTTCTCTCTGCAGGAAGCAGACGGGGGCCTGCGTATTACCACAATGGGAAAAGGGCACGGTCTGGGGATGAGCCAGTGGACTGCAAATGAGATGGCAAAAGAGGGAAAAACCTTCGAAGAAATCCTGCAAAATTTTTTTGAAGGAACAAATCTGACAGATGGCGGAGAAATATTTACAAAAATAGAATAAGGCGTCATTTTTCTGGCAAAAATATAGCCAGAGGTGATGAATATGAACAAGAATGAAAAGCCATCTTTATTAAAAGGAAAGGGCGCAGCAGTCGGAATCGTGATCTGCTTTGTTGCTGTGATTGTAATGGTTGGAGCATTTACATTCAACAATTATAATAAAAAATTAAATCAGCAGCTGGCTAAAGCAGAGGAACAGACTGAACAGCTTACAAAGGAAAAGAGCGAGGCAACGACAACAAATGACATCGTCCTGCCTGAAGCAGAGAGTAATACATCAACAGAAAATGACACCGAAGATAAAGAAAGCACTCAGGGAAGTGCAGCAGAAAACGCGGAGACAGCAGGAAATACAGCAGAAGTTTACTTCAGCGAAGAGAGCCTGCTCTCATGGCCGGCAAGCGGCGCAGTGCTGATCAACTACAGCATGGACAAGACAGTATTTTTCTCAACACTGGAACAGTATAAGTACAATCCTGCACTGATTATCGGTGGCCAGGTTGGAGAGATGATCGGTGCGTCAGCAGCGGGAATCGTTACGAATGTAGAACAATCTGCCCAGACAGGTACAACAGTTACACTGGATATGGGAAATGGATACAGCGCAGTATACGGACAGCTTAAAGAAGTGCCGCTGCAGGTGGGAGATTATGTGGACGCAGGCCAGACAGTGGGATATCTGAGTGAACCAACAAAATATTATAGCGTTGAAGGGCCAAACCTTTACTTTGAAGTGATCAAAGACGGGACACCGGTGAATCCTATGGACTTTATGGAGTCATAGGGGGACGCCTGAGAGACGCATGGAGCAGCCAGCCGCGGGGAAGACATATGTGGGTTTCCTGCGCTGGCGCTTTGTGAAAGAAACACTAACAGTAAAACAGGAGAATCTTATGGCTACAGGCGGATTCACTGAGAAAGCTTGATGCTTTCTCAGCTCAGCCGCCTCAAATTTTGATTTTGTAAATCAAAATTTGGCCATAAGATTCTCCTGTT
>NZ_GL870816.1:12154-48414 GCF_000190355.1 Clostridium sp. D5
AACAGGAGAATCTTATGGCTACAGGCGGATTCACTGAGAAAGCTTGATGCTTTCTCAGCTCAGCCGCCTCAAATTTTGATTTTGTAAATCAAAATTTGGCCATAAGATTCTCCTGTTTTACTGTAAGTGTTTCTAATCACACGCTGGATGCGCAGGAAACCCACATATGTCTTCCCCGCGGCTGGCTGCTCCATGCGCCTCTCAGGCTATGTGCATCCTGCGGGGAGACGGGAGCGGCGGATGGCGACTGGGTATGTGGAGGGGACAAGTTGGGGAAGTTATCGACAATATTTAACAGGAGTTTTTGATAGGGATAATTTTTAGTGTAGTTATCCACAGAGAGGGGGAATTTTTTTGATACCGGTGTGGATATGTGGTATAGTGATGGGTGTGGAAAGGTGTGTTGGACGGATGAATTATACATATATTTTGAGGTGCAGGGACGGGAGTTTGTATACGGGGTGGACGAATGATCTGGAGAAGCGGGTGAGTGATCATAATGCGGGGAAGGGGGCTAAGTATACCCGGGCCCGCAGGCCTGTGGAACTGGCTTATTTTGAGGCTTTTGAGACGAAGGAAGAGGCTATGCGGCGGGAGTATGCTATTAAGCGGCTGCCGCGGGGAAAGAAGATGGACTTGCTGGGTGAAGGGGGCGTCGTATACAGAAATGAAACGAAATAGTTACATAAAAGTATTGAGGCTGATTTTTAGTATTTGAATCTAAAAAAGAAACTATTGTTTGTATTCTTGGTACAAGAACGTCTGCGGCTCTCCTTGATATAATAGGGGTAACAAATATCAGGAGGAAGATCATGGAGATAGCAATTATTTTTTTAGGGTTGATTCTACTTATTTTTTTAGTGTTCAGGGGAGTTTCCATTTATATTGCAACACCGATATGTTCCATACTTGTTGCAATTTTGAGTGGGGTTGATTTCTTTCAGGCGTATATGACCACCTATATGGAAGGTATGGTTGGATTCGCAAAAACATATCTGCCAATGTTTATGCTGGGGGCAATCTTCGGAAAGGTCATGGAAGATTCGGGAGCTTCAAAGTCGATTGCACTTTTTATCGTCGGGAAGCTTGGAAAGGGAAAGGCTTTGCTCTCTATCGTGCTGGCAGGGGCAGTCCTGACTTATGGCGGAGTCTCTATGTTTGTTGCTTCTTTTGCACTCTATCCGCTTGCACTGGCAATATTCAGAGAGGCGAATATTTCAAGACGTCTGATACCGGCGACAATACAGGCCGGGACCTTTACATTTACCATGGTGGCACTTCCCGGTTCACCGGCAATCCAGAATATTATTCCGACGAACTATTTTGGGACAACGGCGATGGCAGCCCCTGTACTCGGAATTATCGCAGCAATTATGATGTTCGGGTTATCTATGCTGTGGCTGGGACATGCTAAAAAGCGTTATGAAAAGAAAGGGTTATTTTTTGATGAGCAGCCGGGAAAGGAACTGCCTTCCGAAAATGCGGAGAATTTACCGCATCCTCTTATTTCATTGATACCGCTTTTAACTGTACTTGTCAGCTATAATGTATTGCCGGCGCTTTTACCGGTTGGTGATTTTGTAAAGGCTAATATGATTATACCGGCACTGCTTCTTGGAAATATTGTAGGGATTCTTTTGAATCTAAAATATCTCCGCCCATTGAAAACGCTGAACGATGGTGCTACGAATTCTATTATCCCGACATTAAATACAAGTGCAATCGTTGGTTTTGGCGCGGTAATCAAAGCAGTTCCTGCTTTTGCAGCTCTTACAGACGCTATTTTCTCTGTGAATATAAGCAATCCATTGATAGCAGAGGCAATTGCTATTTATGTGATAACTGCAGCGACAGGGTCATCATCCGGGGGACTGACTATCGCCATGGATGCAATGAGCAGTAAATTCATTGATTTGTCTCAGACAACGGGAATCTCGCTGCAGACCTTCCATCGTGTTGCGGCAGTGTCATCCGCTGCATTTGACAGCCTCCCGCATAATGGCGGTGTGCTGGTACTGCTGGATCTGTCCGGATACGGGTATAAACAGATTTACTTTGATATGTTTATGGTTACGGTTATCATACCGCTGCTCACCTCATTTGTTATGGTATTCCTCGGCGGTTTGGGTGTGGTATAAACGAAAATTTAAATAGATATAAAATACATAGATCATGAGTGCGTTTCTGCAGATATTTGGCATAGAGTCCTGCAGGAACGTGCTTTTATGCATACAAAAGAAATAAAGAAACGTATCTGTCCATGGTTCGGATGGCAGGTACAGAAGTAAAATTCGTAAGAGAACAGATGAAAATAATTGATCTTTATGTGAGGGAGAGACGATATGTTAGATAAAATACTTGCTGAAAGGTTTATAGACAAGATTTCTGAATTTACAGAATACAACGTAAATATTATGAACGAAAGGGGAATTATTATTGCCAGCAAGGACAAAGAACGGATTGGAGGATTTCATGAAATTGCATATAAAATCATAACCGGAGATGAGGATATAATTATTACGGAGCATGAAGAGCATAATTATCTGGGAGTTAAATATGGCATCAACATGGCTGTTTTTTATCACCATAAGAAGATTGGTGTTATTGGAATGACAGGAAATCCTGACGAGGTTGCACCGATACTGAAGATTATGAAAATGTCGGTGGAGACCATGCTGGAATATGAATTATATAAAGAAGATATACAGCACCGGAAAAATTTGAAGGATCAGTTTCTGAACTTAATCCTTTATGGAGAAGATACAGACTTATATTCCCTGAAATACTATGCCTCACAGCTTGGGTATTCAGAAACTGCAGTCAGAATCCCCATACTGATTACAACAGACGGGAAAGTGGATACATCAGAGCTTTTGAGGAAAATAAAAGAGGGAAGCCTGCATTCTTATGAAGATATCTCTGCAGTAACAAGGGAAAAGCAGATTATCATATTTAAATGCTTTGACAGGAGCAAAATTCTTCAGGGGACATATAAGTATGTGATAGGGGAATATCTGGGTAACTTTCTGGCCTTTTTGCTGGATCGTGATATTGAATGCCACTTTTATATAGGAACCTTCCAGAATGAGCTGGAAGAATACAGAAAGGCATATCAGCAGTGCTGCTGGCTCAGGGAGAATGTAAGGGCAAAAAGCAGAGGTGTTTATTTCTATGATTATGCCGGTGAATACCTGCGTTCACTTGTGCCGTTTATGGAGCTTCATCAGATATACCATGTATTTGAAGAACTGCTGGATGAGAAAAACCAGGATGATTTTACGGAGCTTGTAGATGCTCTCGAGCGGAATAATTATAATCTGGTTGACAGCAGCAAAGAATTATTTATTCACAAGAATACACTTGTGTTCCGGTTAAATAAACTTAAGGCTATTTTCTCTATAAATCCATTGCAGAAATCTAACGAAAGAGAATTTTTAAAGTATATGTGTGAGTATTTCAGGAGAAAAAGAAATGGTTTTTAGGAAAAAATTGCGGAGGCCCGGGACAGGACCTCCGTTGTTTTATATAATATAGAAAGTCAGCTGGAATTCCCCGTAATAAAAGAATTCTGCAGATGCTTTTTTTATGGAGTGACAGGACCGAAATCTTCAAATTTCTTTTTAAGATAGAGAAGACGTCCAAAATCTGCTGCAGGAGGAAGCGTATCCGCAACGGACATAATCATATGGTCGCCCTTCCCAATAGCCTTAAGGGTTTCATCAACGATCTCATAGAATTCACGGTCGGTTGTATTGGCTGTCAAAAGCGCAGTAGACGGGACTCCGCCCCAGATTGTGATTTTATCCTGAAATACATCTCGCGTTTCCTGCAGGGAGATATTGGTCAGCGGTTTGGGGCAGATTGAATCCGCAATATCAAACCCGGCGCGGACATATTTGTCGAGAAGCATCGTATTCTCTCCATCGGTGTGCGTTGCAACAAATTTTCCAAGCGTGTGTGCCTTGTCACTTTGCTTCTTTAGGGATGGAACCACATAATCTTCGATCAGATCCGGCGTTGTAAAATTAAAATCATAGTTGGCGCCTGACAGGACAACCTCAGCGGGGCTGTTGATGGCTGCGTCGAACAATTTGTCGCAGAATGGGGTGATGCGTGCTACGAGGTTATCCATAGCCTCCTTATCATCAAATCTGGCCAGATAGAAGTCTTCAAACCCCATAAGCTCTTTGATCAAATAGTGCCCGGCGGAGGCCCACATTGCAGCGAGTGCCACTGCCACGCCGCGATCTCCTACATATTCCCTCTGGTATTGGGAAAATGCTTCATAATTGGGGATAACTTCTGCATTCTCAAAAATATAAGCCAGCGCATCATAATCTTCAATTTCTTTCAGGGCATGTTCTTTATGAGCGTATAAGGTAATACCTTCCCGGAGCATCTCGTTGGTATAGACAACTTTTGTACGGATGATGCCTCTGGGAGTATCGTAAGTGACGGTCAATTCCCCGTTGTCTTTCCGTTCCTGAGTAATTCCTACATTGTGTAACTTAACAATCCAGGGAGAAAGTTCAAGGTCATAAATCCCCAGGCCTACATGCAGGTCTTTGACGCCGCCTTTGCGCCAGCCTTTAAAGTTGGGTACAATAGAATGAAATCCAACACCCAGGTCATCTGCAAATTCCCGGAGATTAGCGTGCTTATATTCATCAGGCAATGTGTTTGTTTCTTCGTGAGCATAGAACCAGTTATCCAGACGCGGGACAAACGGCAGGGAATCAGTGGGCTCACCGCGCAGAGTGGCCAGAATTCTTTCTTTTACAGTCATTTTGTTATCCTCCTAACATATCTTTATGAACAATTTTAGTATAACAGGGGGAGTACAAAATGACATTGTGGCAGAAAGACAAAAAAGGAGGAGAAAATAGTGCTGTAAAACTGAATTTAGTCATTGAAATCCTAAGACACCATAGTGTTAACAGGGAATACAGTTATCCGTTTTTTCCTGGGAATACTTCTTCTCAAATGATCATAACGAGAGGGGGGATACAATAAAAGGTGCAGCCGGATCATAGATTTATCCAATTGCACCTTTTTTTATGTTAGAAGTAAAACAGTTGTAATATTTTAGTAATTCTCAGCTTTTCTTTCGAAGTATGCACGTGGGTGAGCACATACCGGGCAGACTTCCGGAGCTTCATCGCCCTGGTAGATATATCCGCAGTTTCCACATTTCCAGCCAAGAGGAGCCTCGTCTTTGAAGGTCTGTCCTGCACGGAAATGGTCGAGAAGTCTCTGGTAACGTTTTTCGTGAGCAGCTTCTACTTCCGCTACGCCTCTGAATTTGGAAGCCAGTTCTGTAAATCCTTCTTCTTCAGCTTCTTTTGCCATACGGGCATACATGTCTGTCCACTCGAAGTTCTCGCCTGCTGCAGCGTCTTCCAGGTTAGCTTCTACATCACCGATTCCGTGGAATTCTTTGAACCACATCTTTGCGTGTTCTTTTTCCTGGTCGGCGGTCTCCAAGAAAATGTTGGACATCTGTACATAGCCTGCTTTTCTTGCAGCAGATG
Source organism: Clostridium sp. D5 (assembly GCF_000190355.1). NCBI lineage: Bacteria > Bacillati > Bacillota > Clostridia > Eubacteriales > Clostridiaceae > Clostridium > Clostridium sp. D5. Next base: position 17,686 of record NZ_GL870816.1, read on the forward strand.
CATAGTATGTATACTTGTTGCGTGCCTGTGACTCACCTGAAAATGCTTCCATAAGGTTCTGCTCTGTTTTTGTTCCTGCGTACTTTGACATAGTAAATCCTCCTTGTTTTCTTTGATATCTATATTATAACATGCGGTTTTTTTGATTCAATGAAATTAAAATAAAAAATGGTTAAATATTCCACCCCGGTAAGAGTAAATTACCTGCAGAGGAGAGGTAGTTCCTTTGCAGGCATTTACGCTTTACCGCGGGGATGACCGTCCCGGCGGTATAAATGGGTGCTTTATGAATGAATGTTGGAGTAAAATGTAAATCTAACGGGTATGTGATTAGCCAAAGTATCTCTTTAACAGGCCTTCGAATGCTTTTCCGTGGCGAGCTTCGTCTCTTGCCATCTCGTGAACTGTGTCGTGGATTGCATCCAGGTTAGCCGCTTTCGCACGCTTTGCAAGGTCAAACTTACCAGCTGTAGCGCCGTTCTCTGCGTCAACTCTCATCTCCAGGTTCTTCTTAGTGCTGTCTGTTACAACTTCGCCTAATAACTCAGCAAACTTGGAAGCGTGCTCTGCTTCTTCATAAGCAGCTTTTTCCCAGTACAGTCCGATCTCCGGATATCCTTCTCTATGAGCAACTCTTGCCATTGCAAGGTACATACCTACTTCTGAGCATTCTCCTTCGAAGTTAGCTCTTAAATCAGCGATGATGTCTTCGCTTACGCCCTGAGCTACGCCTACAACGTGCTCTGCAGCCCATTCTCTTCCGCCTGTCTGCTCTTTGAATTTCTCTGCCGGTGCTTTACAGATTGGACATTCTGCCGGTGCAGCATCTCCCTCGTGAACATAACCACATACTGTACATACAAATTTTTTCATAATTAAAATCTCCTTTTCTTTTTTATTATTTTATAATTATAGTTGCTTCCGGAGGCTTTATGCCTGCCGGTAATTTATTTTTAATATAGGAAGCAGAATATACTTCCTATATTAATCACGTGTGTCTTTTTGGTGAACTTTCTGTGTCCCCGATTACGACTTCTGGATGCAGTCACCACATTTGCCGTAAAAAACCGTAGTGCTGGATTCTATGATTCCGTCAAAGTTCTCGGCAGCAGCCTTATTGACCTCTTCAATATTCTTCATATCCAGGTCCAGATCCAGTACCCTTCTGCAGTTAGTGCAGAAAAAGTGATTGTGCGGCATGACATTACCATCAAATCTGTCGCCGCCGTCTGGCGTTGGAATCTTGATTGCTTCGCCAATATCAGTCAGCAGATTCAGATTCCTGTATACGGTACCAAGGCTGATGTTGGGAAATTCCTCCCTTACATGCAGGTAAACCGTATCGGCAGTGGGATGGTCCTTCGTCATCATCAGATACTTCTTGATGGATTCACGTTGCCGACTATATTTCAAAGCTGCCAATGTAGACCTCCTTTCAATGTATAAATCAATAATAGTAATTGTTACTGTGATTAGAATATAATACATTTTCCAAAAAAAGTCAACAGTTTTACATAAAAAAACTAAAAAAGTTTTTTGTCGGCGTATAGAAATGATTTCCTGTAACATAAAAATTCTCTTAAACATTAAAATAGAAGGAATAGAGTTGATAAAATGTTACAAAATAATTAACAAATATAGAGAAACTATATTGTAAAAAAGTGGAATTTTAGGACTTATGTCGAAGTATGTAAAATGAAAATAACGCAAAACGGTTGACACAATGATAAGGGGTTGCTATAATAGGATCGTAACAAATTTAACAATTGTGTAACATTTAGAACTTCCTACAAAAGATAAAAACACTTACAAGGAGGTTTTATATGAAAGCAATACGTATGAAGCAGAAATTGATTCTTTCTGCTTTAGCAGGAGCGATTATGGTTCCGGGGAGTGCAATCACGGTAAGGGCGGCAGATAATTCTACTGAGAATACGCCGGTCATCCCGGTTGCAGGAATCGAATCGGCAGTAAAAGAATGTTACCAGTCAGAGGTCAAAAATAACGTTGATCTGTATTTGGTACAAAATAACGAGGGTGAGTATTTGAATATGGCATTTTCTAATGTGAGTGATTATGCTTACATTAGAAATGCCCCGGACGAAACAAGCGACTGGGTCGGTAAGCTGTACAGCGATTCATCGGCCGAGGTGCTTGAATATAATGGAGACTGGACAAAGATACGGTCCGGTTCCGTAGAAGGTTACGTGCCTGCAGACAGCCTGTATACAGGCAAGGAAGCCGAGAAGAATGCAGGAAATTACGAACAGCATAATGCAACGGTAACAGCAGATGTGCTGAATGTAAGAGACGGCCAGAGTACCGATTCCAACATCCTGACAAGGATTCTGTCAGGTCAGCAGTATGAGGTGACCGGTGCAGCCGTAAATGGCTGGTATCCGGTTCAGGTTAACGGTACTACAGGCTGGGTATGCGGCGATTATGTAAATGTCGAGAAACAGTTTACCTATGCCGAGTCTAAAGCAGAAGAAACCGAGCGCGTGGCCGCAGAAGAGGCCGCAAAGAAGCAGGAAGTCCAGGAGGCGGCTGCGATGAAGGTGCAGTCATCAAGTGGACAGGCAGTGATTGATTATGCCTGCCAGTTTATCGGGAACCCCTACGTATGGGGGGGCACGAGTCTGACAGACGGAGCTGACTGCTCAGGGTTCGTGCAATCGGTATACGCACATTTTGGGATCAGCCTTCCGCGTACGACATGGGATATGGAATCAGTAGGGACACCTGTAAGTTATGAGCAGGCAATACCGGGAGATATTGTATTATATGACGGTCATGTGGGATTATATATGGGAGACGGCAACATCGTTAATGCGATGAATGAGGCAGACGGCATTGGAATCTGCAGCGCCACCTATACACCGATCGTTACAATACGAAGAGTAATGTAATAAGAGTATTATAATTATAAGGATTTTGATAAAAAAACTACACTTCAAAAACGCCGGAATTTGAAGTGTAGTTTTTTGTTAGACATTTTGGCATCAGATATCAAAAAAACACGAATTTTGAGGGAAATGTGAAAAGGATGGCATATACAAAATGCACAAAAATGTAAAATCGTGTCGAAACTTTGGGAAAGGTAGTTTTCAACTTATCCACACTCTAAACTCGAAAAAACGTGGAAAAATCTAGTTTTTATAAAAGTTATACACATTATCCACATAAAAACATGTGTTTTTGGTGAATTACTTTTCTAAAAAAAAGAACGAACGTTTTGTTAAGTTATGATGAATTTGATTTTTTGTCGAAAAAAATCGGTAAAATTATTGACTTTTGAGAAGTCAAAAATTGAAAATAATTGTGCGAACAATTCAGAAAATAACTATGAAGTGTGCCGGATTTTTATAAGGAATTTATATATTAGACGGTTGATTATTTAAAAAATAGGGATTATAATAAAAAGCACTGAATAATAAAGGAGGAAATAGAAATGGGACAGATTTCTAAAAGTACCACTATTGGTGAATTATTACAGGTTTACCCTGATGCAGCGCCTATTTTAATGGAGATAGGAATGCATTGCCTCGGCTGCCCGTCAGCACAGATGGAATCCCTGGAAGAAGCTGCTATGGTTCACGGCATTGATTCAGATCTGCTTGTAGAAAAGATTAACGCTTCGATTAAAGCAGCAAACATGTAATATACGTCTATATGCGGACAAGCCCGCATAAAAACCCCCGCAGTTCCTTACGGTCCTGCGGGGGTTTTTTTGTGTAATCAGATAGCTGCCAGATTCTGTACTGCATCTGCGGATACCATAATATCGCAGTGTTCTTCCAGAAATGCGAGTGTAGCGCCGGAAGCCTTTTCGATGGTACCATACTCGGAAAGCATGTTGCATATCTTGTTGAATTCATTATTCGAGTGGTCGGACTGAGTCAGAGCAAGTATATATAATGAATTCTCCGTGTCATGGTAAAGTGTATTAGAACCGTGGTATACAGGCTCAAGAAGATGGGCAACCTGAATTACCCGGTCCATACTGTCGAATGAAAACAGGCGTACATTGAAGAGTGCAGGTGCATCCGGTTCGGTGTCGGCATTGCCGGTGTCGGATGCAGCTTCTTTTACCTTGTTCAGCAGATTCAGAAATTCTTCCGCCCCTTCCAGTTTTTCCAGAGCCTCTGCTGTGTTAGCTGCATCGGCTTCGCCAAGTGGCGTGAACTTGGAAAATCTCGTATCTAATTCCTCCGGGTCCTCTACCTTTGTAATGATCAAAACGATAGAGTCCGCAGAAGCAGGTATAGCTTCTATCATCAAAGGGATGTCTTCTGCTTCAAAGCCAAAGTCGAAAGAGGCCTGCTGCATCATGTCTCTGAACAAAGACTTAGCTTTTTCCGTGCCGTAGGCCAGCTCACTCAGTTTGAGATGCCTTGCCGCCAGATCGGCGTGTGTCAGGGTACAGCGAATCTGATTGTCATTCAGTTTTTCGATTTTCATATAATCACATCCTTACGAATTGGAATTTTAAAAAAAAATCTATCTTCTCACTATTAGTATAAACAAAATCAAAAAATATGTAAAGAAAAACTATAAAGAGTTTATACTACTTTAGTACCATGCACTCCGCTGCACGGCATCGGAGCCAATAAAGTGATGGTCTCAGACAGGTCTCAAGCGCATCTCAGGCACGCATAATCGGTATGTTCCGGCGTTATCAACAAATGTGGACGGCTTATAAACAATAAACACATTGAAATAGAAACATGTGCTCTTTATAATGGCAGATACAGAAGATAGTATTCCAGGATAAATATATGTTTATACGAAAGGAGGAATACAATTTATTGGGACTTTTTTTTAGTCATAAAGGAAATCCTATCTAAATGTACTTCCGGATCCGTTTCAGATGATGCCTTTTAAAGCATCACAGAAGGATGCCGGAATATATTTCAGGAAAGTCACATGTCCCATTCGGGGACGAACTTATCAGAGATACAAAAAGAGGAGGGAACTGTGGGTTCGTACTATCTTCCCTACTGCGAAAGTCCGGCGGTACGTCACGATGCCTTCGGCATATGGAATAAGCAGGCAGTGAATTATATTTATCCGAATCCGCAGGGAAAGGAGTGAACCATGGAAATTGGTGATACAGCTCATTTATACAGGGATCTGTACACGGAGCTGGAAAATTATGAAAAGCACGGTGTGAGCATGCTTATGAATGGCTGCCAGGTCAGCCCGCTGCAGATTGTGACAGCGCATATGATCCGCGAAGAAGGGTGCTATATGCGGGATTACGTTTTGGATCCGAAAGGATACATAGAATCACTCGCTTTTGTAAATATTAATGGCAACAATTAGGCAGAGAATCCCCTCATTCTGCCGGACACCCGGTGCTGCAGAATGTGCCCGGGCATACGTCTAAAAATTTTCTAAAAAGACGAATTACTAATGACGTATGAAAAAAATATGGTATAATAAGGTCTAATAGGAGGTGCGGCATGGACGAAAGAGAAAAAAGAGCTGAGTATGCCCGAAGGCGCAGCCAGCAAAATGCACAGAGAAGACGCCCAGCCAGCAGTGACCAGAGACCGGGGAGTTCAAGACCAGTAAGTACCGGGCCAGGCGGCCAGGGACCAAGGAGAAAGAGCAGCCGGGCAAGGAGAAGAAGACGTAATCTCATCATAAGGATGATCCTTATGATTGTTCTGGTTATTATAGCATTAGGCGGATTCGTATTCTGGAAAAAATACGGCTCATCAAAAGAGAAGGCCGATTTGAAACAATATTATGGGATACAGAATAACGATGATCTAGCGGTGGTAGTAGATGACCAGATCATGGGTGCCCGTGATACCGGGACCGGGGAGAGCAGCCCTGCGGGTGGAAAGCTGTACGATGGTATTCCCTATGTGGAATATTCCGTAGTACGTAATTATATCAACGAGAGGTTTTACTGGGATTCTAATGAGAATATCCTGCTCTATACCCTTCCGGGCGGCAGCGTATCTGTAAATGTCGGCAGCAAAGAGTATACCGATGTTCAGGAAAAGAAGAGCGAAGACTATGTAATTCTGAAGACAGAAGGTAAGACTGCCTATATTGCACTCGCATTTATACAGCAGTATACCAATATGGAATATAAAGTATATAAAGATCCGGACAAGGCTGTGATAGACTGCAGCTGGGGCGAGCAGAGCGTGTCAGAGCTGAAGAGAGATACTCAGGTCAGATACCAGGGCGGTGTAAAAAGCCCGATCCTGGCAGAAGTGAAGAAGTCAGAGAAAGTCAGGATACTGGAAGACGAGAATGACTGGATGAAAGTCCGTACCAGTGACGGAGTGATCGGTTATGTTAAGACAAGTTCACTGAAGAAGATTACAAAAGAGACGAAGTCCAGGGATTTCCAGGAGCCGGATTATACGAATATTTCCACAGGATACACGATTAATATGGCATGGCACAATGTAGAGAATGACACGGCCAATGGCTATGTTCTTGAGACAATTGCCAATACAAAGGGACTGACAACGATTGCACCGACATGGTTCAACATTACTGACACAGACGGTAATATATCATCGCTTGCCAATTCCGAGTATGTGAATTATGCACACCAGTCCAATATTGACGTATGGGCTGTGTTAAGAGATTTTCATGGTGGTATCAGCTCCTACGATGAAACCTACGCGGTTTTAAGTTACACCTCTAAGAGAGCGAACCTGATCAACCAGGTAATAGCAGCCGCGCTGCAGTCAGGAATTGACGGCATCAATCTGGATTTTGAGCTGATTTCCGAGGAATGCGGAGAGCATTATATACAGTTTGTACGCGAGTTGTCTGTAAAGTGCAGACAGAACGGCCTGGTATTTTCCGTGGATAATTATGTCCCAATGCCGTACAATGAGCACTACAATCTGGCAGAACAGGCAATTGTAGCAGATTACGTTATTATTATGGGATATGATGAGCATACAGAGGGCTCCTATGAAGCAGGTTCGGTGGCATCTTATAATTATGTGAAGGACGGAATCGAGAATGCACTGAAGATCGTTCCGAATACCAAGCTTGTGAATGCAATTCCATTCTACACAAGGCTGTGGCTGGAGACTCCTAAGACAACAGCGGAACTGGAGGAGGAAGCAGGCACAGAGGCGGCAGAATATCCAAATAAAGTATCCAGTACGGCCATGGGTATGGACGAGGCGAATGAGACGTTACAGACAGCCGGAGTACAGGCTGAATGGGATGACAAGACGAAGCAGAATTATGCCCAGTGGGATACCGATAACGGGACTTATAAGATATGGCTTGAGGACAGCCAGTCCATCGAAGAGAAGCTGAAGCTGATTAAGAGCAATAATCTGGCCGGAGTAGCTGAGTGGCGGCTTGGCTTGGAAAATTCAGGGATCTGGGATCTGATCCTTCAATATGTAAACTAGCGCATCAAAAAATAAGAGCAGTTTCATAGCCAGTTAATACCCAGCAATCTGGAACGACATCTTGCAACAAGCAATTTTCAAACACGCTCTGGTGCATACTACAGAAATATGAAAGAAACATCCTTTTTCTGCATATACATAGGAATAGTATATGAGAAAGGGGATGTTTTTTTGCGCCGTAAAATAGGAATACTGGGGCTTCTGATTCTGCTTGTGTGCGCAGTGATAGGAAGCCAGAAGGCCGGAGAATACCTGTACAAAAATTATGTGGGAAGCGACACCAAAGAGACAGCGGCAGAGGCAAAGCAGGGAGAAAAGCCGGTGATTGTCATAGATGCCGGACATGGAGGTTCGGATCCTGGTAAAGTAGGTGTGAACAAAGCGCTGGAAAAGGATGTGAACCTGGCTATTGCAAATAAGGTGAAATCCCTCATGGAAAAGCAGGGAGTCAAGGTTATTATGACCCGCGAAGATGAGAATGGGATTGCAAATTCAAAAGCAGAGGATATGAAAGAGCGGGTAGCGATTATTAACAGGGAAAAGCCGGTTCTGGCGGTAAGCATACACCAGAATAGCTACGGAGGAGAAAGCATACATGGTGCCCAGGTATTTTACTATACGCATTCCAAAGGAGGAGAGAAGGCAGCGGGCATCATGCAGGAGGCCCTTCTGGCCGCTGATCCGGACAATACCAGGCAGGCAAAGGCAAACGATACATATTATATGCTGAAAAAGACAGAGGTTCCCGTCATTATTGTGGAATGCGGTTTTCTGAGCAATTACGAGGAAGCAGAAAAACTGGTTAACGAGGAGTACCAGGATGCACTGGCTGAGGCGGTCTGCGCGGGCATTTTGAAATGTCTCGAATAGAGCGGCATCTAATTTTGTGAAAGAGAGTTTTTTTTTAGGTTGATTAATGGTATAATGGAGCCTATGAAAACTATAATTAAAAAAGTGGATAAGAATCAGATAGACAAAGAAGTGATACTGGAAGCAGGGGAAGTTCTGAAAAATGGCGGACTTGTTGCATTTCCAACAGAGACGGTCTATGGGCTGGGAGCAAATGCACTGGATGAGGAGGCAGCAAAAAAAACTTATGCAGCCAAAGGGCGCCCGTCAGACAATCCTCTGATCGTGCATATTGCAGATTTGCAGGCACTTGATGAGATTACGGAGAATGTGCCGCCTGAGACAGAGGAGCTGGCATTTCATTTCTGGCCGGGTCCTCTGACTATGATCTTTGAAAAAAGCGATATTGTACCTCTTGGTACGACAGGCGGACTGGGGACGGTTGCTGTCCGCATGCCTAGCGACCTGATAGCAAGGGAACTGATCCTTGCTGCAGGAGGCTACGTGTCAGCGCCCAGTGCGAACACGTCCGGCCGTCCCAGCCCTACAACGGCACAGCATGTGGCGGAGGATCTGGACGGAAAGATCGATATGATCCTGGACGGAGGAAGCGTGGATATCGGCCTGGAATCTACCATTCTGGATATGACGGTCACACCGCCCATGATTCTGCGTCCGGGGGCCATTACAGCAGATATGCTGGAAGAAGTGATCGGTACGGTCAGTGTGGATGAGACCATACTTGGAAGTGAGAGTACACAGGCACCCAAGGCCCCGGGTATGAAGTACCGCCATTATGCGCCGAAGGCCAGGCTGATGATCGTGGAGGGCACTCTGAGAGAGGAAGTGTTTGCGATCCGGCAGCTGGCATATGAAGCACACCGCCAAGGGCGGAAAGCAGGAATTATTGCTACAAATGAGACGATGCCTTTTTATACCTATGGCCTGATAAAAAATATTGGATCCCGCGATAATGAGAAGACAATCGCCAGAAACCTTTATGCGGTACTCCGGGAATTTGATGAGGAAGACGTTGCCGAGATATTCAGTGAGTCTTTTGCTGCGCAGGGAATCGGCAAGGCGATCATGAACCGTCTGGAAAAAGCGGCCGGACATGTGCTGCTTCCCGCGGGTGCAATCGCCAGGCAGCAGCAATACAGGCGCATTATATTTTTAAGCAATACCGACACCAGCAGAGGGCCCATGGCAGCAGAGCTGCTGAGGAGCCAGGATCTAGAGCAGGAGTATAACATAGACTCACGCGGTCTTGTTGTGCTTTTTCCTGAGCCTGCCAATCAGAAGGCTGAGGCAATTATGAAGAGCGGGCAGATGACCCTGGAAGGACATTCTTCCATCCCGTTATCAGAGCAGGATCTGCAGGAGGACACTCTGGTTCTGACAATGGACGAAAGCCAGAAATGGAAAGTCGTTTCTGAGTATGAGAACATAAAAAATGTGTATACTCTAAATGAGTTCACTGAGGACAGTACAGAGATACCAAATCCGTATGGACAGCCATTGACTGCATACGGAGAATGTTATGAAATAATTTCGATGTTAATAAAAAAATTAACAAATAAACTTAATGCACTTACTAAAGGAGGAGAATGATGTCAGAAGTACACATTATGGATCATCCATTGATTCAGCACAAAATCAGCTATATTCGAAACGAAGAGGTGGGGACAAAAGAATTCCGGGAGGTCGTCGGAGAAATTGCCGGTCTTATGTGCTATGAAGCAACGCGGGATCTGAAGCTTCAGGACGTTAAGATTAAAACACCGATCTGTGAGACTACCGGGAAGGAACTGACCGGTAAGAAGCTGGCTGTAGTGCCGATTCTGCGTGCAGGCCTGGGAATGGTGGACGGGATGCTTTCCCTGATACCTGCTGCAAAAGTGGGGCATATCGGCCTCTACCGTGACCCGGAGACATTTGAACCGGTGGAATATTACTGCAAACTTCCTGCAGACTGTGATGAGAGGGAGGTCTTTGTTGTGGACCCCATGCTGGCAACAGGCGGTTCCAGTACGGCTGCGATTCAGATGCTGAAGGACAAAGGCGTGAAAAGAATTCGTTTTATGTGTATTATAGCAGCTCCGGAAGGCGTGGCAAGAATGCAGAAGGAACACCCGGATGTGGATCTTTACATCGGTGCTCTGGATGAACACCTGAACGAGCATAAATATATTGTACCTGGTCTGGGAGATGCTGGGGACCGTATTTTCGGAACCAAATAACAGCGATAAGAGCGAAAGGAGCGGATGGACATGCCAGATAAAAGAAAGGATTATCTTTCCTGGGATGAATACTTTATGGGAGTGGCAATGCTTTCGGGCATGCGCTCAAAGGATCCTAACACACAGGTGGGGTGCTGCATCGTCAGCCCTGATAATAAGATATTGTCCATGGGATATAACGGATTTCCGATCGGGTGTTCAGACGATGAATTTCCGTGGGCAAGAGAAGGGGATGACCCTTTGGAGACGAAGTATGTATACTCCACTCACAGTGAATTGAATGCTATCCTGAACTACAATGGCGGGAGCCTGGCAGGGGCCAAGCTGTATGTCTCTCTGTTTCCGTGCAATGAGTGTGCAAAAGCGATCATACAGTCGGGAATAAAAGAAGTAATCTATGACTGTGATAAATATGCCGATACTCCTGCGGTGCTGGCTTCCAAACGGATGATGGATGCAGCGGGCGTGCGGTACCACCAGTACCACAGAACCAGCCGGGAGGTGCGGATTACGCTGTAGGGGGGCGCCCGGCGGAAGCCTTTGCGTGCCTCCCACGGGATGCGCAGGCCGTTTTATTATACGGTCCGCTTGCTAAACAACAGTAAAGAGAAAAAGAGCAGAATTGCAGGACACCGGAAGCATTCACTGCCTAAGCTGATACTTAGGCAGCTCAGGCTTCCTTGGAAACTGATTCGGAGATCAGTATCCAGTCCTGCAATTCTGCTCTTTTCCTCTTAACTGTCGTTAAGCGCGCTCTATGCATAATAAAACGGCCTGCGCATCCCGTGGGAGGCACGCAAAGGCTTCCGCCTCGCTGGGGGACTCTAATCGGGAGGAGAGATGGTATGAGGTGTAAGTTGGAGGGGAATTCAGGGGAATATTTTGTCACGGATTTGAATAGGATATCATATATGCTGATCCGGAGGATGTGTGAGTATGGAAGGTAATAAATGGGGGAATATGGTTGTGAATTTTGTGATCCGTGCTATTTTGGGCATGGGGCTGATTTATTTTATTAATCAGTATCTGCTTCCGGGGGATAATGCTTTGAATGTGGGGCTGAATGCAGTTTCCTTTTTGACAACCGGAAGCCTTGGGATTCCTGGGGTCTGCCTGCTTTATGGGATTTTGTTTTACCAAAATTTGTAAGTATTTCACAAAAAATATTTTATTTTGATAGAGGTATGGACAATTTAGAAATCTGTGTTTATAATACGATTCACCAGCAGTTGTTCGAGCTGCTGTTATCATTCAGGTACCGGATCTGTGTACCGGATGTATCTAGGGTTGGGGTAATGAACTAACCATCATGTAAGAATCATGCTGCAGATTCGCAGCAATATTTTCAGGCATTTTTTTATAATTGAAAAGGAGGGACAAGTTGCATCCAAAGAATTTTGTGATTTGGGATGCGGAGCAGGAGTATGCGAAGAACCTTATGAAGGCCATTGGTTCTCACAGGGAGCTGGGGTTTCAGATGCACCTTTTTCAGGATACAGAGCATCTTGAGGCATTTTCACAGCAGAAACAGGTCCACATCCTGCTGCTTGGGGAAGAATACCCGCCCGAACAGCGGCAGCAGATTAACGCGGAGAAGCGTTATGTATTGATCAAAGCAGGAGACAGTGAACTTCTGCCGGAGGAAAAGGGCATCTTTAAGTATCAATCCTCTGATATGATCCTGAACAGTATTTTGGAAGAAGTCGTGGAGGGGGAAGCAATTCCGGGAAGATTCAAGGGCATGGGCAAAGGACAGCTGATTGGGGTTTACTCTCCCGTCCATCGGATCGGAAAGACAAAGTTTGCGCTGGAACTGGGGAAGGAACTGGCAAGGGAGGCACCGGTTCTGTATCTGAACCTGGAGGATTATTCGGGGGGAAGCTTTTATTTTCCGGATAATACAGAGCATAATCTTACGGATCTTTTATATTATGTCAGGCAGGACAATGGGAACATTGGGTTAAGAATAAGCGCCATGGCAGGCCGGGCAGGGGCACTGGACTATATCTCTCCGATGCCGGTGATGCAGGATATGAGGGCGGTCGAGGAGTCGGAGTGGCTCAGGCTGTTTGAAGCGATTTTTGAAAATTCTATTTATAAATCCGTGATTCTGGACCTGGGAGAAGGGGTTAGCGGTCTGTACCGGATTCTGAGGGAATGCCAGACTGTTTATACCCTTTATGCGGACGATCCGGCCTCAGCAGCGAAGCTGGCACAGTATACGGAGAATCTGCGCAGGACCGGCTTTGAGGACGTGCTGGAACATACAGTGAAGAAGCGGGTCAAAGGGAAGGCGGGTGAAGGCGTATAGAGCAGTTGGAACAGATGTATGACAGAGTGCTGCGTGAGATGGATATGGGCCGTGAGATGGAGGATGAAGAACTGCAGGAGCTTATACATTCCGTGCTCAATGAGGCAGGGGGCGAGAGCTATATCCCATTACAGGAAAAGATACGCCTGAGCAGAGAACTGTTCAATGCATTCAGAAAGCTGGACATCCTTCAGGATCTGATTGAGGATGAAGATGTTACCGAGATTATGATCAACGGGACGGAGCATATCTTTCTGGAAAAAGAGGGGCGGATATACGAATCGGACAGGCATTTCCTTTCCCCTGGGAAACTGGAGGATGTAATCCAGCAGATTGTGGCAGGAACGAACCGGTATGTAAATGAAGCCTCTCCCATTGTAGATGCCAGGCTGGAGGATGGCTCCCGGGTAAATGTAGTATTAAAGCCCGTGGCACTCAACGGCCCTATTATGACCATCCGGAAGTTTCCAAAGGAGCAGGTGACAATGGAGCAGTTGATTGCCTGGGGAAGTATCAGCAGTGAAGCCGCAGAGTTTTTAAAGCTCCTGGTGTGCTCCAGATATAATATCTTTGTCAGCGGTGGGACGGGATCCGGGAAAACGACGATACTGAATGCGCTGTCTGATTATATACCAAAGGATGAACGGCTGATTACCATTGAGGATAATGCGGAACTGCAGATAAAAGGGGTCCCCAATCTGGTCAGGCTGGAAGCCAGGAATGCCAATCTGGAGGGAGCAGGGGCGGTGACCATACGGGATCTGATTAAGTCAGCGCTGAGAATGCGGCCGGACAGAATTCTGGTCGGGGAGGTCAGAGGTGAGGAAACTGTAGACATGATTTCCTCCGCCATGCTGAACGGACACAGCGGTTCTATGTCCACTGGCCATGCAAATAATCCGGTGGATATGCTGCACAGGCTGGAGACCATGATGATGATGGGGATTGATATGCCTTTTACCGCTATCCAGCGGCAGGTGGCTTCCGCCATTGATATCATCATCCACCTGGGGCGGCTGAGGGACAAGAGCAGGAAAGTAATGGAGATAGCAGAAGTGCTTGGATATGAAGATGGTGCTGTACAGATACAGACACTTTATGAATACGAGGAGGAGGGATCAGAGGATGGCAAAGTTAAGGGAAGGCTTGTGAAAGTGGAAGAGCTTGCTAACAGAGAAAAACTGCTGGCAGCAGGATATACGTTATGAGGATTATCTCAAAGCTTTTGTAAAAGGAATTATGCTGTTGGGTATGACCGCATATCTGTTTTATGATTCATGGATCGCGGCGCTGGTGTTTATTCCCGCATTATATATCTATCTTATTTTATGGAAAGCAAGAGTGTGTCGGGAGAAAGAACAGGAGTTTCGAGAACAGTTTCGGGTCAGTATTCAGACTATGGCTTCTGCATTGAATATAGGGTATTCGGTGGAGAATGCAGTGCGTGAGACAGCCCGGGACCTGAAGCCGCTGTTCAGACGGGACAGCAGAATACGGAAGGAATTTGAAAGGATGATCCATCAGCTGGATATTAACCAGCCCGTGGAACAGGTCATGAGTGAGCTGGCAGACAGAGTCAGCCAGGAGGATGTAGAGAATTTTGTGATTGTATTTTCTGCGGCAAAGAGAACCGGCGGGGACAGCATCTCTATTCTGAGAAGTGCTGTGCGGGATATCAGCGATAAGATCGAGGCTGAAAAAGAGATTCAGACACTTCTGGCTTCCAAAAAACTGGAGTTTAAGGTAATGTGCATCATACCGTTTGGCATTCTCTTTTATATGCGACTGGCATTTCCTGAATTTATGCAGGTGCTTTACGGGAACCTGGCAGGGGCCGCACTGATGACGGTATGTCTGGGGATATATGCGGCTGCTTACCGGATGGGAGAAAAGCTGGTGGAGATTGAGGTATAGAGATGAATAAGTGGAGTTCGGTATACGGAAGAATGGGTATCGTGTTTTTATCGGCAAGTGCAGTATCACTTCTTGTACTTTTTGCAGACAACAGGCGGATGCCGGAAAAAAATGCAGAGGGAAAAAGTGTGCTCATCCGCGGTACACATGGTGAGGGGAGTAAAAAAGTGGAACTGGAGGCTCAGATAGATGGGGACAGGGAGCCGCTGTCCATACAGGTAGATGAACAGCAGTATCAGAAAGAGAAACTGCCGGAGGTCTTTGAAGAAGCCGGTGAAAGTCTGGAAAAGGCCATACTGGGAGATAACGTAAGTCTGGACGAAGTCAGGCATGACCTGAATCTGGTGGATCAGGTGCCTGATACGGGAATCAGGGTGTCCTGGGAGTCGGATAATTACGAGATTGTCAATCTGCTGGGCGAATTACAGACCGAACATCTGCAGGAGGAAGGAACACTGGTTGAACTGCATGCGGTTCTTTCGTATGGCGGGGAGGAAGCCGTGCATACCTTCTGTGTAAATGTATTTCCTCCGGAGCTGAGTGAAAAAGAGCAGAAGATGCAGAAATTACGGAATGTATTGCAGACCGCGGAAAAGGATACTGCTGAAGAAGAATATCTGGTTCTGCCGGACAGCCTGGACGGAAGTAAAATCGTATGGAAATATCCGGCAGAGTCCCGTGCAGCGGGCCTGTTTGTTCTGGGCATTGTGGCGGCGGGAGCTGTATTTTTTCTGGACAGGCAGAAACACAAACAGGTGCTGGCTGACCGGAAAAAGCAGCTGGCCGCAGACTATCCCCAGCTTATCAGCCAGTTTACTCTGTTTTTAGGTGCAGGAATGAGCGTGCGCAGGGCATGGTTCAAGATGGCGGAGGAGTATGAAAAGAGGCGGGACAGAAAAGGTCCACGGATTGCATATGAGGAGATGTCCTACACGATGCACGAGATCCAGGGCGGTGTCTCGGAGGGAGAATGTTATGAGAGATTTGGCAGCAGATGCGGGCTGCCGGCATACCGCAGATTTGGTGCGCTTCTGTCTCAAAACCTGCGGAAAGGCGGCAGAGGGCTCAATGAACTGCTCAGGAAAGAGGCGGCGGATGCGTTTGAGGACAGAAAAAAGCAGGCCAGAAAGCTGGGGGAGGAGGCCGGGACAAAGTTGTTGGGGCCGATGTTCCTTATGTTGGCCGTAGTGCTGATTATTATTGTAGTCCCGGCATTTTTCAGTATACAGATCTGATCTGAAAGGAGGAAACAGATGAAAAAAATTGGACAGATAGTAAAAGTTCATTTACGTACAGGAATAACGGCGATTAGACAGAAAGTGATCATGGTAAAAGCAGTTTTGTGTGATTCTGGGGGGCTGTCAGTTGTCGAACTGATTTTAATTTTAGTGGTAATCATAGCCCTGGTTCTGATATTTAAGACACAGCTTATCAGCCTTGTGAACTCTATTTTTGAAAAGATTACAAGTGAAAGTTCGGGGATATAAAGTGAAGCGCGGTGAAATAACAGCGTTTCTGAGCCTTATTTTTGTTCTGCTTATTTCATTTATCGCAGCGCTTCTGGAAAGTACGGTTATCCAGGTGAGCAAAAATCAGAAGCGGCTGGATGCCGACCGGGCCGTCTTTTCCATATTTGGAGAATATAGCAGAGATTTGCTGGAAGAATATGAGATTCTGGCGATTGATGGAAGTTACGGTACGGGTTCTTATGAAGAAAAAAATCTGACAGACCGTATGCATTATTACGGTACAGGCGGCATGGAACATGATATCCAGGGAATTCAGTATCTTACAGACAGAAACGGAAGTGCATTTAAAGAGCAGGCGCTTGAATTTATGGAACAGGCATACGGGATTGCAGCAGTGCGTGAACTGGCGGGGCGGACAGGCTTATGGGAGGAACAGGAAATACAGGGAGAGGAGGCAGACAGGCAGGATTCGAAGATAAATACCGAGTTGGAAGAAATTCTGGCGGACAGTGAGAATCCCCTGCCCGATGAGGAGAATCCCCTGCCTCATATAGCCGAATTAAAAACATCGGGTATACTTCAGCTTGTGCTGCCTCAGGATTACCAGATATCAGACAGACAGATTGCTCCGGGGGAGCAGGCCAGTGGAAGGAATCTGCGATCCGGCAGAGGGAGTTTTTATATAAGACAGGGGATGGATGGTATTGAAGAACGTCTGCTGTTCCATGAGTATCTGATTAAAAAGTTCGGGAGTGCAGTTTCTGGTAAAGGTGAGAACCGCAATCTTTCCTATGAGCTGGAATATATGCTTTCAGGGCGGTCATCAGATTGTGAGAATCTGGAGGCTGTAGTGAAAAAGCTGTTGGGAATGAGGCTTGGAATTAATTATCTTTATCTGCAGACCGATTCTGCAAAACAGGCGGAGGCAGAGGCTCTGGCATTGAGCCTGTCAACACTTGCGGCGCTCCCCGCAGTTTCAGGAATCGTAAAGCAGGCACTGCTTGCGGCCTGGGCGTTTGGAGAGAGTATGATGGACCTGCGCTCTTTACTGTCAGGAAAAAAGGCTGCGCTGATAAAAAACAGTACCAACTGGCAGCTTTCGCTATCTTCTCTTATGACACTGGGAACGGGGGAAGACATACAGGAGGGAGCAGATGCAGATGGTGGGCTTACCTATACGGACTATCTGAGAATTCTTTTGTTTCTAAAAGATGAAGATACTCTTGTTATGAAGGCTCTGGACCGGGTGGAACAAAACATGAGATCAGAAAAAGGAAATACATCTTTTTGCATAGATTCCTGCACTGTAAGGCTAAGAGTGCAGAACAGGGCAGTCATACGTGAGGGGCTGAATTACCAGTTCCCGTTATATTTCGGATATGAATAAAATATTGAACCCAATGCAGATGCCCTTTCTTCTAATCCTGCCGGCGCATCCCTTCCGGCGGGGAGATACATCCCAAATAAAAAAATATTAAGAAAGGAAAAACTGCGATGACACAATCAAATGAACACCCATCCAACTCGAACAAAGAAGGGGCATCTGCATTGGGTTCAAAAGCAAGTGTTACAGTAGAGGCGGCGCTGGCGATTCCGATATTTTTATTCGCCGTACTAAGCCTTATATATATGCTGGAGATACAATCGGTGAGGACATGTATCCGCAGTGCTGCACAGAGCGCTGCAAAAACGGCGGCAGAAGATACGGTTATGCTGCCCGTCGTGAACATCGTAAAATTCAGGCAGGATATGATAGAAGCGGCGGGAGCAGACCGGCTGGACCGGAGTATTCTGGCCGGGGGCAGTTTGGGCCTAAACTGCAGCAGGACGTATATGTCTCTTATTACAGGGGAAATACACGTCTCTGTAGGATATTCTGTAAGGCTGCCATTTCCCAAATTTGCGAATCTTACGGCAAAATTCAGCGAAGAAATGAAAGTAAAGGCATGGACGGGGTATTCGAAAAGAGACGGGAATTCCGATGATGAGCAGATTGTATACATCACGGATACAGCTCTGGTTTACCATGAGGATTATCAGTGCACCTATCTGCAGCTGTCCGTAAGGTTTGTTCCGTACTCTGAACTTTCAGGAATCCGCAACGAGGACGGAGGACGGTATCATAAATGCGATAAATGTGTTCATGGAGATGCCTTTGCCGGAGTATATATTACCAGCACAGGCGGAAAGTATCACAATTCATTAAGCTGCAGCGGACTAAAAAGGACCATACATGCGGTGAAAAAATCAGAAGTGGGAGTGAGAGGAGGATGCAGCAGATGTTCGAAGTAGGAAGAGTTTGGTGTGGTGTATATTTATGTATCTTGTCAATTATGGATATATGGATTAAAAGGGTTCCCCTTTGGTTTCTTGGAGCAGGAGGCGCAGCGGCTGCCGCAGTCCGCATCTGCCAGGAGGGAGCTTTGGACTTTCCTGCATTGTCAGGAGCGATTCTGGGTGTAGTGTTTTTAGGAGTGAGCAAAGTGACAAAAGAGGGAATTGGGTACGGAGACAGTCTGCTGATTCTGATTATGGGGATATATCTGGGAATCTGGAACCTGCTTGGAATACTGGCTGGCGCCTTTATATTGTCGGCGTTGTTTGCGGTTGTTTTTCTGGTATACAGAGGTTTTGACAGAAAGGCGGGATATCCATTTATCCCGTTTTTGCTGGTATCCTATTTTGTATGGATATGTGCGGGATAGAACGGCTGGAGGAAGATGGGATAATGCAGATGAAAAAAACGCTGAAAGGGAGTGTGACCGTTGAGATGGCATATATACTTCCCCTTATAATTTTTATGATTCTTTTTACTATATATATCGTGTTTTATTACCATGATAAAAATATCCTGTTGGGTGCAGCAGCGGAAACGGCGGTACTGGCGGCTCAGACTGAGCGGCAACAGGGACAGGAAGTGCCGGATCTGCAAAGTTTTTACAGGGAACGCGCAGCGGGAAAACTGATCTGGCTGAAGCTGACCGGAGTAGAAGTTGATCTGGATGACAAGTGGGTCAGCATTACTGCACGGGCCGGCAAGGGCAGGATGCGTGTACAGGCCGTACAAAAAACCAAGATACCGGAACCGGAGAAAAAAATAAGAAAAAAGAGATTATTGGAGTCTCTGACAGAACAGGAGGAATAGCGGTTTATGAAAACAGGTTATGAAAAAGAATTGAACAGGGTAAGCCTGCACATAGATATCCCCCGTTTATATGAGGAGAATTATCAGATACATATGCTCAGGGAAAATAAAATTCCCGGCCTGCTTGAGATATCAGGGTGCGGTATGGATGGAAAGAGCAGATACAGTTATATTGTGACAGGACTGATGTCCATGAAGTCTGTATATGAGGCGGCATCAATTAAAAAGGAGGATATGCTGTGCTTTGTAAACCGGCTGATGGAAGTGGTAAAGGCTCTTCGGCGATTTATGCTTAACCCGGACGGGCTTTTACTCTATCCGGAATTTATGTTTTATGGAGAGGAAACATGGTTTTTCTGTTACCTCCCGGGACGGAAAAAATCTCTCTGCGAGGCATTTCATGTTATAACGGAATATTTTGTGCGGAAACTGGATTATGAAGATACTGAAGGAATTATGCTGTCATATGAGCTTCATAAAGCGACTCTGCAGGAGAATTATGACCTTGAGAAAATCATGGATGACTATCGTCTGCATGAAGAAAAAAGACACGGTACAGAGCTGAAAAGTGAGGTGGTCCGCGAAAGTGAAACCCGGCTTCCGCAGGAGCATCTGTTTTCTCTTGAGGAAGAGGCGTATGAGCCTGTAGCTGATGTAGAGACAATACGGGAGATGGGAGGACGCTGGAAGCCCTGGAAGAAGACGGCAGACAGATTAAAAAAGGCTAGGTGGGGCAGCTGGAAGGATCTGATTCTTGAAACTGATGGACAGGAGGGCGAGGAACTATTATAATATAGAAGAACAGCAAGACATGAAAAGGAGAGTTAACTTGGACAGGAATCAAAAAGCAGCTTGTACGACCGCATTGATTGTGATAAATATAGGAGTATTTTTGGTGCTCTCTGTTTTGGGAGCCACAGAGGATTCTCTGTTTATGCTGGAACATGGAGCAATGTACGAACCCTATGTTGTAGAAGGGCATCAGTATTACCGGATGTTTACCAGCCTGTTTCTGCATTTTGGCATTGAACACCTGCTGAATAATATGGTATTGCTGGGAGCTCTTGGCTGGAATCTGGAACTGGAGACCGGAAGGATTAAGTTTCTGATTATTTACTTTATATCGGGACTGGGCGGTAACATGCTTTCGCTGTGGATGAATATGAGCACGGATAAGATGGTAGTATCGGCAGGAGCTTCAGGGGCTATATTCGGGCTTATGGGTGCGCTGTTGTGTGTTGTCCTGAAGAATCATGGAAGAGTGGGGCGACTGACAAACCGAGGACTTTTGTTCATGGTGGTCCTGAGCCTGTATTTTGGCTTTACAAGCTCAGGGGTGGATAACGCAGCCCACATAGGCGGACTTGTCTGCGGATTTGTGATGGCAGCGGTTCTTTACCGCAGACCAAAAGGAGCAACTAGATTGGAAGTATGATGGTAAACGTTGAACCTTCGTCCACTTTAGAGTCAACCGATATGGAACCGCCGTGGGAATCAATGATTCGTTTGGACAGGGAAAGTCCAAGGCCTGTCCCGCCTTCCTTGTAAGTCTTAAATGGCTCAAAGATGTAATCGATGATTTCTTCTGTAATACCGCATCCGGTATCCTGACATTGAATTGTCAGAGAGTCTTCATGACGGCTGGCCGAGAAATGAATGCGGCCTTCACCTGTAATGGATTCCTTGGCATTTCGGAGCAGATTTAAAAAGACTTCTTCCAGCTTGACTTTATCACCTGTATAATCGCCCAGACCGGTAGGAATAGAGGATGTGAATTCAATATCAGAATCTTCGCTGTCCAGAGAAATTGCAAAGGAAACGGCAATGTTCTTGAGAAGCCGTTCGATAGAAAATACGGAATAGTGCAGTGTATCACCATTGTTAAATGTAGAAAGCTCGTTTAATAGCTGACACATGAATTCTACATCGTCGATAGTCTGACGCCAGTGTGGAAAATCACGTACTTCTGGATGCTGGATTTCCATAACCTGCAAGGATGAGGAAACAAGCGTCAGCGGATTTCGTATCTCATGAGCAATTGCGGACACCGTTTCATGATGATTGTCTAAAAGCTGACTGATAATCTGTTTTGCATCATGGTTTTCCTCCATGAGTGTATTCATTTTATTGATGTCAACATTATGTAACATATTTTTTGCCCTCCTTATAGTACGTTATAATTGTAGTCTAGCACGATGGTTGTCTGTGTTCAACAAAATCAGATTGACAAGTTTCGACAGAATAATGCTGACAAAAGAGCTTCTCATTTTGTTAAAAATGGGATATACTAACATTAAAATATTTATAAAGAAGAAATGAGGAAAAGCTATGAAAGAGGAAAATTGCATTTTTTGTAAGCTGGCGGCGGGTGATATCCCATCCGCAACGCTATATGAAGACGATGACTTCCGTGTGATTTTAGATTTGAGCCCTGCGTCCAAAGGACATGCTCTTATTATCCCAAAGGAACATTACCGCAATTTGTATGATCTGGATGATGAACTCGCAGCCAAAGCAATAGTACTGGCTAAGACGATGGTGCTTAAGCTCAAAGACGTGTTAGGTTGTGATGGTTATAACATTGTGCAGAACAATGAGGAAGCGGCCGGACAGACTGTATTTCATTTCCATATGCATATGATTCCTAGATACAAGGGCGATAAAGTTGGATTGGGCTGGAAGATGGGCGAACTTTCAGATGAGGACAAAGAAGAAATATTAAGAAAAGTGAATTAATAGCCGGGGATAAGAATGTTGACTGAGAATCAAGAATTTGATGAGATTTACGAAGATTATAAGAATCTCGTTTTAAAAGCAGCATATACATATTCGGGCAATTACGATGTGGCAGAGGATATTACTCAAAGTACGTTTCTCCAATTATATATTTATTATAATGATATGAATCACAGCAATATTAAATCATGGCTGTATACTACTGCTAAGAATTATGCATTGAATTATAAAAAGAAAGCAAGCCGGGAGATACTTGGAGAAGAGATTACAGATGAAAGCTTCATTCAGGAAACGATGGAGAGCGCTGAGGAGACGTTTTTGGAAGAGATGAAAGATTTTGACCGTTCTGAACTTCACGGACGTATATTCGAGGCACTGCTTGAGAAAAATCCAAGATGGTACGAGGCGATTACGCTGGTATATTATCTGGAGATACCACAGGCGAAAGTTGCTGAAGAAATGGGAGTTCGTATTGAAGTACTGCATAGCGTATTGCACAGAGCCAAAAGCTGGATTAAGAAAGTATTTGGTGTTGAGTATGATGAATTGAACCGAGTATAAGAAAACAGGTGTCTTTTCGCCACCTGTTTTCCTGATTATGTTGCAATTTGACATTCGTTTTAGCTTATTTCTTCTACAAGCCCAATAATAGTATCAATGGAATCCTGCTGTCTGGAATCCCGCATTGCGTCCATATAAGAACTGCGGTTATCATAAAGGCTCCGGACAGCATCGAGGAGTGACTCTTTCGTAAGTTCCTCTTCTTCAAGGACCATACTGAAGCCCTGCCGTTCAAAAGAACGGGCATTTAAAATCTGGTCTCCGCGGCTGGCATTTGCTGAAAGCGGAATCAGAAGATTCGGTTTTCGAAGGGCGAGCAGCTCGCAGATTGCATTTGCACCGGCCCTAGAAATCACAATATCTGCCAGCGCGAATATATCCCGGAGTTCATTCTTGATATATTCGAACTGCGCGTAGCCTCTCAGGCCGTTAAGGGAATTATCCACTTTACCCTTGCCACAGAGGTGAACAATCTGGAAATGTTCCAGAAGCTCAGGCAGAGCAAGGCGTACTGCATTGTTGACAGCTACTGAGCCAAGGCTTCCTCCGATAACAAGGATGACGGGCTTATCCGCCGCGAAGCCGCAAAGATCCAGGGCAGCGATTTTGTTGCCGGACAGTAACTCCTGCCGGATTGGGGAACCGGTAAGGATCGACTTTTCCGAAGGGAGAGACTCAAGTGTCTCCGGAAAATTACAGCATACTTTGGTTGCTGACGGTATGGCAAGCTTGTTGGCAAGTCCCGGCGTCATATCAGATTCATGGATAATGGTGGGAACCTTGCAGCGCTTACCTGCCAGTACAACGGGAACAGATACAAAACCACCCTTGGAAAAGATAACATCAGGTTTCAGTTCCTTAATAATGGAATGTGCCTCCCCAAATCCTTTGATTACACGAAAAGGATCTGTAAAGTTCTGAACGCTGAAATAGCGCCGAAGCTTTCCGGAAGAAATACCATGGTAGGGGATTCCAAAAGGCTCAATGAGTTCTTTTTCGATCCCCTTGTAAGAACCTATGTATTGGATATCGTAACCCAGTTCCCTCAGTCGGGGAATCAGTGCAATATTGGGGGTGACATGCCCGGCAGTTCCGCCGCCGGTGAGTATGATTCTTTTCATAACGAAAAACCTCCAGATTTGAAATGTGTATCTGTTCAGAAACATGAAGAGACACGCCGCAAGCCCGCGAAAATCACTTTTGGTGATGGGACTTGCTATCGTATGTTCAATGTCTTCACACGGACTATGCAGTAAATGCACAGTACTGTACTGAACAGGTACTGAAATGTTCATATTATGCTTAAAAAAATAAAAGTTATACTTGCATATAACCGATAAAACACATATAATTTTATATTAAACTTATTTAGTAAAAAGTCAAGAAAAAGTAGTAGCCAAAATAAGGGGAATAAGCATGAATCAAAACGAAAAATTATCACTGCAGGAAGAAGTGGAAAATGAGGCCCTAAGGGTTGAAAAGGAAATTGCGGACAATCCTGAACTTAAAGATATTAAAGTATCTGACAGGATGGAAGCAGCGCTTCTGGCAAAGATCCAGGCATATGAGAAGAAAAATGAACAAAAACACAGCACTGAAGATAATATGGTAAAGATTGTGGAGGAACATACTCCAAATTTTAATGTAAGTACAAAAGATAAACCGGAAAGTTTCCTTTCAGAAGAAGACAGAGAAGCTCTGCGCCTCGGAAGGGAGATGATGAAAAAGAAAGAGGATGAAGCAACACTGTTTGAAGTTAATACAGAGTACCATAAACATCTCAACAGTGAGAAGAAAGAAGGGAAGAAAAACAGAGGTGGGAAAACTGGCGTTTTCCGTATGCCGCGTGGAAGGAGGTTTGCTATTGCATTTGTGGCAGTGCTTGTTTTGGTGGTGGGAACGAGTGTGACTAGCGTGGGGAGTAAGTCATATTTGAAAGAACTATGGGAACAAATTATAGGAGATGAGAAAGTAGAAGTTTTAAATGTTGAAGATATGGAAAAACAAGAGACTGAAGATGGCATGGAAATAAACATCTATAAGGAAATAGGTCAAAAGTTAGGAATATCTTCAGTAAGATTAGGATATAAGCCTAAAGGAATGAGAATAAAAA
Organism: Clostridium sp. D5; assembly: GCF_000190355.1. Taxonomy (NCBI): domain Bacteria; kingdom Bacillati; phylum Bacillota; class Clostridia; order Eubacteriales; family Clostridiaceae; genus Clostridium; species Clostridium sp. D5. The sequence continues at coordinate 42,430 of NZ_GL870816.1, forward strand.
GTGCCAAAATAGATGAAGAACAACAGCAGGCACAACTGTTTTATGACTATGGCGATGAAATAATAAGATATACAGTCTATTTAAATGATTCAGATTCGTCTTTAGGTCAAAAAAGTTTAGATAGTTTATTGGATACCTTTAAGGTGAATAATGAAGTACAAGAAATAAGTGTAGAAGCCTATGAAGTTGATAAATATGGTAGCCCTAGATATATAGCTAGTTTTGATTACGGAGGGATTCATTATCAATTAAAGGGGATCTTAGAAAAAGATGAATTAGAAAAAATATTACAAAATTTAATTTATTTTGATAAATAACGTAAGTTTTTTTAGAATTAGTTGTTTACTTAACAGAAGAGTACATACTACAAAAGAGGTAAATTATGAAAAAAAGAATAATTTCAACAATTTTAGCTTTCGCAATATTACTTGGAATGACAACAGTTATTAATGTAAATGTAACAGCATCAGAGAATGCGGCAATTCAAGTAGATGGTTCTTATTTGACTATGGATGAATATTCCAAAGGTACTACTCATTCAGGGGTAGTAACGAGGGGAACTCATATGATGGATGGTGAATGTTCCATTACAAAATCTGGTGTAGGTAGAATCTATGTGTATGCGTCTACAACAGGAAATCATACAGTAGATTATATATCAACAGTTCTTTATGTTGATCAATATAACGAAACGGACAAGGCTTGGGATCAGATAGATTTTTGGCAGGTAGAGGATCATGATACTTACTATGTAAGCACATCGAAAATGCTTATGGTAGAGAGAGGCTATTATTATCGTGTGCATGCTGACCATGTCGCAGGCATGAAGGCTGAGCAACCTTATGATGAGGCTACTTCATTCACTGATGGAATCTACATAAACTAACCTCAACTACACCCATAGTCTCACCCCACTTACTTTGAGCAATTGAAGCAACTGCCAAGTGTATCGCATACAGGAGAAACTATTAACAAGTAATTTGATTATAGAAAAGACCTGTACCGAGAAAACACCACAAATTTTTTTATGCGCAACGCATGGCAGTTGCTTCAATTGCTCAAAGTAGTTATTTATATTATAAGGGGTTCATGGAAATTCATATATCAAAGGGACATCCCGTAGCACATGTCCTGGGAATAAAAAAGCAATCGGATTATCTTCCGGTTGCTTTTTTTAATGCAAGTGCGAGCTGATCTGGGCAGGATGTGCTTTTAAAACCGCAGCGGATGCCTTCTATCCTGGAGATGGCCTCGTCTACGTCCATGCCTTCGATCAGGCGGGCAATGCCCTGCTGATTGCCGTTACATCCTCCGATGAATTCTACGTTCTTTACCTTATTGTCTTCGATATCGAAGTTGATCATTTGGGAACAGACGCCTTTTGTTTTATACTGCATGTTTGAACCTCCTGTGTATTATAATTGTCTTGCCGGTCTACAGTGCGCTTTGGCGTATTGTGCGGCCGTATTTCATCTCATTTAACAGACAAGAAAATTATAACAAAATAAAGAATATATTTCCAGTATATTTTCGTCTGCCAATTTTCGAGCTATTCTACGATAAAATGACAGGAGTTTTCTTAAGGCAGAGAATGAATTACGAAGATAAATGATGTGTTAAATTAAAGGATTGAGGCTGTACTTTAATTCTATGTTTCTTAACCCGGAGATATTCCTGCATTTTCTTAAAAACACCCTGAAATGACGAATTATGTAGAACGGTTTTTGCGGCATCCGGGGGAAAGTTGGGCTATAATAGGCTCACACCAAAAAATGGTAGTTGTGGCACAACCATAAAAACAGGAGGTCTTATTATGTTTAAAAATGTAGCAGCCGACACAAACGTAATTTTCTATTTAATGATTGCGGTGGGTGTCATTGGGGTACTGGCCAAGATTGTGAACCAGATCACCCTTCGCCGTCTGGTAAAGGCGTCAGGCAATATGCCAAAGAGCACACACAAACTGATGAAACTCGTGCGGGCCAAATATGAGCACGCATGTATGATACACGATAAGGTAGACAACGTAGGAGCATTTGTGGAGAAGTACATATATGAATACCGGGGATTTCTTTTTAAAGTACATACATGGAGGCAGCTGGAGATACAGAGTATCTGGTTTTCCGGAATCCTGGCGGCGCTGGGAGCGCTCGGACACTATATGGCACATGGGCTGTGTGAGACGATGTACCAGTATATTGCAGTAGGGGCAGCGGAAATGATAGCACTGTTTGTGATCAGCCAGCTGTCCGATGAATCTTATAAAGTAAAAGCAGCAAAGAATTATATGGTTGATTACCTTGAAAATGTCTGCGCTCACCGTTATAAAAAGGTGAAACAGACCGAGAAGGAGAATATAGATGTTATCAGCCCCGAAAATGCGGGAGCAGCCAGAGCGGCAGCGCAGCGGGATGAACAGGAGCTGTCGATTAATATAGAGGGTGAACCCCGCAGAGTAGAAAAAGGGGAAGCGGCGAGACAGGTTATCCGCCGTACAGTAAAAGAAAAGATGGAGGAGGACGATGAGCAGCCTGCACTAAAAGAAGAAGCAATTCGCCAAATTTTAGAGGAGTTTTTAGCTTGATTAAGATGGGCTTATTTGGTAGAATTAGCTTGTAAAAGACGATATTAGAGAGGAAGGGTAAACAATGGCTAACAAAGTTACATTTGATTATTCAAAAGCAAGTAGTTTTATTCAGGAACATGAGATGGAATATATGAGCGAACTGGCAGCCCAGGCAAAGGACAAGCTTGTTGCAAAGACAGGTGCGGGAAATGATTTCCTTGGATGGATCGACCTTCCGGTTGATTATGATAAAGAAGAATTTGCACGGATCCAGAAAGCGGCAGAGCAGATTCGCAGCGATTCTGAGGTATTGTTGGTAATCGGAATCGGCGGCTCTTATCTGGGAGCAAGAGCCGCAATTGACTTCCTCGGACATTCATTTGCCAATGTGGTTTCCAAAGAGGTCAGAAAGTCTCCGGAGATTTACTACGTAGGTAACAGTATCAGCAGTACATACCTGAAAGATCTGATCGACGTAGTGGGAGACAGAGATTTTTCCGTCAACATGATTTCCAAGTCAGGAACTACTACAGAGCCAGCCATTGCCTTCCGTGTATTTAAAGAGATTTTGGAAAATAAATATGGAAAAGAGGGAGCAGCAAAGAGGATATATGCTACGACCGACAAAGCCAGAGGAGCTTTGAAGAACCTCGCTACAGAGGAAGGTTACGAAAGCTTTGTAGTGCCGGACGATGTAGGAGGACGTTTCTCCGTACTGACGGCTGTAGGTCTTCTGCCAATCGCAGTGAGCGGTGCTGACATCGAGAAGTTGATGGAAGGTGCACAGGCGGGAAGAAAAGAAGCCCTGGAGAACGATTTTAAAGAAAATGGAGCCCTGCAGTATGCGGCAGTCCGCAATATTCTGCTGAGAAAGGGCAAAGCAATAGAGGTTCTGGCTAATTATGAGCCAAGCCTGCACTATGTATCCGAATGGTGGAAACAGTTATATGGAGAGAGCGAAGGTAAAGACCAGCGGGGCATCTTCCCGGCATCAGTAGACTTAACGACCGATCTGCACTCCATGGGCCAGTTCATCCAGGATGGAAACAGAATTTTATTCGAGACAGTTCTGAATGTGGAGACGTCCAGAGAAGAGCTGATTATCAATGAAGAGCCGGTTGACCTGGACGGACTGAATTATCTGTCAGGCAAGACCGTAGATTTTATTAATAAAAGTGCAATGAACGGAACAATTCTCGCCCATACAGACGGCAATGTACCGAATCTGATGGTGACAGTTCCAAAACAAGATGAGTTCTATCTTGGACAGCTGTTTTATTTCTTCGAGTTTGCATGCGGCGTTAGTGGATATTTACTCGGCGTGAATCCATTTAACCAGCCAGGCGTGGAAAGCTATAAGAAAAATATGTTCGCACTTCTGGGCAAACCAGGGTATGAAAAAGAAAGAGAAGAGTTATTAAAGAGATTATAAAATAGTATCACTGCGGGATCTGTTGCGGCAAAGGACGTGCAGGCGCAGGATACGGATAGATTGTAGGAAGTTCTAGCAGACAGAGGCCTCAGAATCAGAGGCTTCTGTCTTTTCTATAATTTTTTTATCTCTGCAAAATATTTTTTATTTCGAGAAATGGGAGGAATTACAGGATGAGAAAACCAAGACGCAATGGGAAGATACTGGCAATTGTTATTATTGGAGTTATCGTGGTATTTGGTGCAGGAATCGGGCTGGGGATTGTGACCGGAAAAAAGGTGCAGAACAGCCAGAAGGTGACATCGGACGATGCCGCAGGGAAAGAGGAGCAGGATAAGAACTCGGTGACTCAAAAGGGCGATGGAAAGAAGGACGGCGATAAAGATGACGGGACGAAAGACAGTCCAAAGGATAATGCAGGGGACAAGTCCCAGGACCAGGCAGGCGGAAACGGCAGTTCAAAGGACAGTTCTCAGGATAATCCAGATGAAAGCGTAAGCACCTATGACTCATCTGCATCAGCCGATGATACGGCGATCCACAGATATGAGTATATAAAAAGTGACTGTACCTGGACAGAGGCATTCCAGGAATGCATAAACAGAGGGGGTTATCTTGCAAGAATCAACAGCTCAGAAGAGTATGAGTATATCAGAAAAGAAATCAGCAAATCAGGGATGACGAATGTCTTTTTCAAAATAGGGGGAAGAAGAGACAGCAATTCTAAGGATTATTACTGGGTAAATCAGGACAACAGGCTGTTTGGCGAAAAACTGAATTCGGATGACAGCTGGTGTGCCGATGAATGGAAAAACGGGGAACCGAGTTTTAAGGATGGCAGCCTGGAAGAGATGTATATGGATTTATTTTTCTATGACGGCGAAAAGCGGTTTGTGTGGAATGATGTGCCGGATGATATGCTGGCAGCGGAACCGGCATATTCAGGAAGCCTTGGATATATCTGTGAATACGAATAATCTCAGTGCAAAGGGGCAAAAAAGGAGTTATTTCAGGTTGAGACGATAAAAAATGTCGTATTAACTTGCTTCGAAGGTAAAAATATAGTAGTATAAACTCTTGAAGGAGTGGATATACATATGTACTGGATTATTCTGATAGTTTTAGCGGCTTTGATAGCAATCACTATAATTGTTACTGTAGTGACCATAGTAAAAGAGAAAAAAGAATATAAACATTATGAGCTTGATGAGGCTTATGGCGGACAAAGTGATGAAGAAGATTATTACGATGATGATGATTATGACGACAGGCCGCCGGTAAAAAAGAGAAAGCAGGCTCCTGCCCCGGCACCGAAGGCTGCTCCGGCGGGCAAAAAAAGACGCTGGAAGATCATTTTGGAGAATCCGGATACGGGAGATCGCTACAGCTATGTCTTTTATGACAGCATTGGAATCGGAAGAACGACAAAGGATGTCGCTTTTGAGGAATTCCTTTCCCTGCCTGAGGACAGGAAGATTTCCAAGGTCCACTGTGCAATTGTGCGGAGTAAAGACAAATTATATCTCAGGGATGAGGGCTCTAAAAATTATACATTCCTGAATGGGAAAAAGGTTCTGAAACCGATTGTAATTCAGAAAGAAGATCTGATATCATTGGGAGAGACTGATCTTGAAGTGGTTAAGATTCTCCGTGAAACGAATTAGTTTTAAACAGGCGGTGCCGGCAGTGCACCGTCCTTTTTTATGTGTGTGCCAGGCATGGCACTAATCTAGCTAGTGAAAGTCTAGTCACGGGTATTTACCGCCAAGTGTAGCGGAGCGCAAGTTGGCATCAGTAATGATGTGGATGAAGGAAGCGCATAGCAAAGTTCACGAGCCTACGAACAGAAACTTGATAAGGCGATGAGGTGGGTAAGGTTGCACATCAAACCAAAGCCCGAAAGGTAAACGTATAACCGAAGTTGTAAATCAAGAGGTTGTGGAATGAAAGATTAGTGCCTTACCCTTGGGAGGCCCTACCCACACAT
>NZ_GL870816.1:49410-96217 GCF_000190355.1 Clostridium sp. D5
CTATGCTATATGAATAGAAAATATGAATGTGGATTCGACCATGAATCAATCTATAAAGTTGCAAACTCAAGACTTGGATGGTACAGACAGAGTGGAATGAACGTAGTTAATTTTATCATTAGCCCAATGGTGCTTGAAACAAAAATAAAGGACGGAGCTGGTTTGCTCAATCCTTTAAATTATTATCTAAGATAAGTTGGAATATAAGTTGTAGAGCCGTATACGAGACCCGTACGTACGGTTCAATGAGAGGGAAATAATGCTAGCCATTATTTCCCTACTCTATTACAGGAAAGTTTTTCGAACTTGCCTGTAACATAAAAAGCCTTCCGGGCGGGATGCGCACTGTGATGTACAAGGCAGGTGTCGCGATGCGACCGCCGCAGGCGCGAGTTTCGCAAGCGAAACTCTATTTTAAAGTCCCTGTTATTTACATCCATTCTTTAACATGCTAAAATGATAAACAGTAACGATTAAATTTAAATGTGTTTAGGAGGAGCGAACATGATAAAACTATATGATAATGGTGTCTATCTGCTTAACGGCACTGAAATAGTTGAAGATACAGGCAGTGTTTCTGTCCCTGTTTCAAAGGAAGAAGCAGCACAGAATACCATGGCCTATGGAATTTTGAAAGAGCATAATACATCATCTGACATGGAACATCTTCAGATTAAGTTTGATAAACTGACATCCCATGATATTACATTTGTCGGGATCATCCAGACGGCGAGGGCTTCAGGACTTGAGAAGTTCCCGATTCCTTATGTGCTGACCAATTGCCACAACAGTTTATGTGCAGTAGGCGGAACGATCAATGAGGATGACCACATGTTTGGGCTGACCTGCGCAAAGAAATACGGCGGCGTCTATGTACCGCCTCATCAGGCAGTTATACACCAGTATGCGCGCGAGATGCTTGCTGGAGGAGGAAAGATGATCCTTGGATCTGACAGCCATACCCGCTACGGAGCACTCGGAACGATGGCCATGGGAGAGGGCGGGCCCGAGCTTGTAAAACAGCTTCTGAATAAGACCTATGACGTTAAGATGCCTGGCGTAATCGCTATCTATCTGGACGGAGAGCCGATGAAAGGTGTCGGACCTCAGGATGTGGCGCTGGCAATTATCGGTGCGACATTTGGAAATGGCTATGTGAACAATAAAGTGATGGAATTCGTTGGACCGGGCGTTGACAAGCTGAGTGCTGACTTCAGAATTGGTATTGACGTTATGACAACCGAGACAACCTGTCTGTCTTCTATCTGGAAAACAGATGAGAAGATTCAGGAATTCTATGACATTCACGGCAGAAGCGAAGACTACAAAGAACTGAATCCTGGCGCAGCGGCATATTATGACGGCATGGTTTACGTAAATTTAAGTGAGATCAAACCGATGATTGCAATGCCGTTCCATCCGAGCAATGTGTATACAATCGATGAACTGAATGCCAATCTGAAGGATATCCTGCATGATGTTGAGAAAAAGGCTCTTGTAAGCCTGGATGGTGCAGTGGATTATTCTCTGCAGGATAAGGTAATTGACGGCAAATTATACGTAGAACAGGGAATTATCGCAGGATGTGCGGGCGGTGGATTTGAAAATATCTGTGCAGCTGCAGACATTATCAAAGACAGGAATATTGGCCACGATGAGTTTACATTCAGTGTGTATCCTGCAAGTACCCCAATTTATATGGAACTTGTTAAAAACGGTGCAGTTGCAGACCTAATGGCAGCGGGAACGATTGTGAAGACTGCTTTCTGCGGCCCATGCTTCGGCGCGGGAGATACACCTGCCAACAATGCATTTTCAATCCGTCACTCTACAAGGAACTTCCCGAACCGTGAGGGCTCCAAGCTCCAGAATGGACAGATTGCTTCCGTGGCGCTTATGGATGCACGTTCTATTGCAGCAACAGCTGCCAATAAGGGATTCCTTACCCCGGCAACCGCACTGGATGTAGAATATACAGGACAGAAATATCATTTTGACAAGAGCATTTACGAGAATAGAGTATTTGACAGCAAAGGCACAGCAGATCCGGATGTAGAGATCAAGTTCGGTCCGAACATCAAAGACTGGCCGGCCATGTCTGCTTTACCGGAGAATCTGGTCGTGAAGATCGTTTCCGAGATTCATGACCCGGTAACCACTACAGATGAGCTGATTCCGTCAGGTGAGACATCTTCCTACCGCTCCAACCCGCTTGGGCTTGCCGAGTTTACACTGTCCAGAAAAGACCCTTCATACGTAGGCCGCGCAAAAGAAGTTCAGGCAGCGCAGAAAGCAATCGAAGCAGGCACATGTCCGCTGGATGTCCTTGAGGAATTAAAACCCGTGATGGCAAAGATCCGCGAATCTTATCCGTCAGTGGGCGAAGGAAACCTCGGAGTAGGAAGCACCATATTTGCAGTAAAACCAGGAGATGGTTCTGCCCGTGAGCAGGCAGCATCCTGTCAGAAAGTACTGGGCGGCTGGGCAAACATCGCCAACGAGTATGCCACAAAGCGCTACCGTTCTAACCTGATCAACTGGGGAATGCTCCCGCTTCTGACAGACGAGAACCACGAAGCCCTGCCATTCCAGAATGGAGACTACATCTTTATTCCGGACGTCAGAAAAGCCGTTGAAGAAAAACTTGACACAATAAAAGCATATGTAGTAGGCGACAGCCTCAAAGAAACAGAGTTCCACCTGGGAGAACTCACAGATGCAGAACGCGAAATCATCCTCAAAGGATGCCTCATAAACTACTATAGAGGGTAGAGAGTGAACTTGTGAACGAACGGATGGGGGGGGGGACGCTGCCTGGAATCGTGGAAGGGCTCTTCCGGATACGGTTTTAGGGGATAACTGCCGCTATATCAAAATGGAAGCCAACATGATGAACACCGACGACAAACACGAGAATGCAGGATGCATTCTCGCTAAGTCGTCTTTCTAACAGGACTGGAAGTCCTGTTAGAAGTTCATATGTTGGCTTCCATTTTGATAAAGCGGCAGTTATCCCCTAAAGACGCATCCGGAAGAGCCCTTCCACGATTCCAGACAGCTGGTGCGTCCGGGCGGTAGGAAAGATTCGCTTTCCGGGAGCGTCCCCTTGTTCATCCACACCAGCCGCCTAAAAATATTTTTTTTAAATGCAACAAAAAGGAATTTATGTTACTCTTATATGCAAGAACGAAATTTACAATCTGTTTCGTTCTCATTCATGAATGTTTATATACTGCTCCGGCAATGGAGCAGGAGAGGAGGGGTGCAAATGCATGATTATGAGAGCTGTTCTGAACTGATATTGATCAGGAAGGCCTGTAAGGGCGATGTGAAGGCATTCTCAGAACTGTACGCGAGAATTTATGTGGACCTGTATAAATTTTCACTTTATATGATGAAGCATCCGCAGAATGCGGAGGACGCTGTCAGTGAAGCTGTGATATCTGCCTATGAGAATATTGGCAGCCTTAGGAAAGAGGAGTCTTTCCGGAGTTGGATTTTTAAGATTTTGAGTAATCAGTGTAAGAAGAAGTTAAGGGATACAGGGCACACAGAAGAGCTGGAGACAGAGATACCGGCTGCAGAGAGGGATTATGCAGGTGCTCATGATGTGCGTGAAGCATTCCGGATATTGAATGAAGACGAGAGGATGATTGTGGCATTTTCCGTGTTCGGCGGGTATCAGAGCGATGAGATCGGCGGCATGATGGAGCTGAACCCGGCCACAGTCCGCTCGAAGAAGACACGGGCGCTGGAGAAGATGCGCCGCGTGCTGCAGTAGAAAGGGGTGTAGATATGAAGATGGATGGGAAAGATTTAAAAGGGAAGAATGAGGGACAGAAACCAGAAGAACAGCTTACAGATGCACAGAAGGCGGAAGAACAGGCTGTGGAGGAACGGATCCGGGAGATGGCAGACGATGTAGAGATTCCGGAATCTCTGAAGCCCGGGAATATAGAGAAGATATTAACAGAAAAAGGCGGAAAGAAACCTTTCAGATGGAAAGCTGCATACAGTGCGGTGGCAGCAGCGGCATGCTGCGTGATTGTGGTAGGGATCGCCGCTTTCGGCGGAGGTCTTGGGGGACATAAAGAGAATTCAGAAACTTCCAGTACTTCTGCCGCTGATGCAGGAGGGTCCAATGAAGCGAAAGCTGACAAGGCGGCCTCCGGCTTAGAGGATACGGTGATAGCTTCTGCCAAAGACTATGACGAGATCTATAAATACATCGAGGCGGAGAAGGATAGCCAGGATGAACTCCAGCAGCAATATAGTGTGGACAGTGCCACTGAGGATAATGCGTCAGCTTCTGAGTTTGGAAGTACGGGATTCGCAGGGAATAATGCTAAGGCCGATTCATCTGCGGCTAAGGAGTCTGCGGACGGCGGTGCGTCCTATTCGGATACGAACATCAGGGAGGAAGGCGTTGAAGAAGGGGATATCGTCAAGACGGACGGTAAGAACCTGTATATTCTGAATGGGCAGAAGGTCCAGATTGTCAACATTGAGAAGAAAGAGATGGAGGAGATGGGATCAATCCGGCTGGAGGATGACCAGTATATCTCTGAGATCTATATTAAGGACGAAAAACTGATCATTGTGTACACAAGGACTGAATATAACGACGGCAACGAGGGATATGACGGCACCTATAAGCAGTATACCGTTGCAGAGACTTATGATGTCAGCAATCCCAGGAAACCAAAATCTGTCGGAAAGATTACGCAGAGCGGAAGTTTTTATACGCTGCGTGTAACAGGCGATTATGTATATCTGTTCAGTAATTTTTATGCGCAGGTATCGGCTGCAAGGAATGATATTGATTCATACATTCCCCAGGTGCAGGGAAAGTCTATTGACAGCAGCAGTATTCTGCTTCCCCAGTATGTACGGGGAAATCAGTATACAGTTATCTCAGCATTTTCTCTGAAAGACCCTGACAAAAAACTGGACAGCAAAGCAGTGTTTGGCAGTTCGGGGCTGGTATATGTGAGCGGCAATAATATTTATGTTTGTGAGTCTTACTACAATTCGGATGAATCAGATGTGACACAGACCTGTATCCGAAAGGTGGCTTATAAGGATGGGACTCTGGAGGCAGTAGGGCAGACCCGGATCGATGGTACATTAAACGATTCGTTTAGTATTGACGAGTATAAGGGCAGTCTGAGACTGGTAACAACGGTCAGCCCGACGGGCGGATCAAGTCCATTCCCCATCGTTAGATTCGGAGAGTCTGTATTTTCCGATACATCCACAAAGAAGGACAGTAATTCACTCTATGTCCTGGATGAAAAATTAAATGAACTGGGGAAAATAGAAGGGCTTGCAGAAGATGAGCAGGTTTATTCGGCAAGATTTATGGGAGATACCGCATATTTTGTGACATTCAGGCAGGTAGATCCGTTGTTTTCCGTAGATCTGTCCAATCCTGAGAAGCCGGAGGTGATCGGTGCTTTGAAGATTCCGGGATTCTCAGATTATCTTCATCCTTATGGAGACGGACTGCTGCTCGGTATCGGGATGGAGGTGGATGAGACAGGGACCACTACAGAAGGCGTGAAGCTGTCCATGTTTGATATCTCAGATCCTTCCGATGTGAAGGAGATTCAGAAATATGTGCTGGAGGATTGTTACTCCACAAATGTTTCTTATAACTACAAAGCGGCACTGATCAGTACAGAACAGAACCTGATCGGATTTGCGGCATATGGACAGAGCCAGAAGTATTATGTATTCTCCTACGATAAGAAAAAAGGATTTGAGTGTGTATTTGAAAGGGAGATGAATGGATATTCAGAAGGACGCGGACTGTACAGCAAGGATACATTCTATCTCGTGGCCGGTAATACGGTAGAATCTTTCCGGATGGATACATTTGAAAAGATCGATGATATTGTGCTATAATCGTGGAAGCGATGAGGCCGGACCCTCTATGCAGGGTCCGGTTTTTATATATTTAAAGCATTGTACGGCAGACCAGGGAGGTAACCTATGATTTTTGATACACATGCACATTATGATGATGAACAGTTTAATGAGGACCGGGATGCGCTTCTGTGTTCCATGCAGGAGGGCGGCGTGGGAACCATTGTCAATGCCGGCTCCGACGTGGCATCCTGGGAGGATGTCAGGACTTTGACGGCAAAGTATGCTTTTGTATATGGCGCGGCGGGGGTGCACCCTGATGATGTGGGTGAACTGAATGAAGAAAATTTTGCCAGGCTTAAGGAAATCCTTCGGGAAGAGAAAATCGTTGCGGTAGGGGAGATCGGGCTGGATTATTACTGGGATAATGAAAGCCACGAGCTTCAGAAGCTGTGGTTCATCCGGCAGCTGGAACTGGCCCGGGAGCTGGGAATGCCGGTTATTATTCACAGCCGGGATGCGGCAGCAGATACGCTTGAGATTATGAAAGAATATGCAAGGGGACTGCAGGGGGTGATACACTGCTTTTCCTACTCGGTGGAGATGGCGAGAGAATATGTGAAGATGGGATACTATATCGGTGTGGGCGGTGTTGTTACTTTTAAAAATTCCAGAAAGCTGAAGGAAGTAGTGGAGGAGATTCCGCTGGAGTCCCTTTTGCTTGAGACTGACTGTCCGTACCTGGCACCGGTTCCAAACAGGGGGAAAAGAAATTCATCTTTGAATCTTGTCTATGTTGCCAAACAGATTGCAGAATTGAAGCAGGTGTCTTATGAAGAGGTAGTGGAGCAGACGGAGAAGAATGCCAGGAGGCTTTACAATATACTGTAAACGAAGCGGTAGCAGCTTTTTATATATCTGCATATACTAAACAGAAATAAACTGGGAATGTGTGATATTATGTTTTATGTCAATTCTACAGACGGAGTAAAGATCGCAGTATATGATTATAACTGTGGTGGGGCAGAGACGGTGCTTTTCATTCATGGCTGGCCTCTGTCCCATAAAATTTATGAGTATCAGATTCCGATTCTGGTACGAATGGGATACCGGGTTGTGGCACTGGATCTGAGAGGCTTTGGAAAGTCCGATGCTCCGGGCTGCGGTTACAGTTATGACCAGATGGCCGCGGATATTTTTCAGGTAGTAAGGCGGCTGCGGCTGTGGTCTTTTACTATGGTTGGATTTTCCATGGGCGGAGCGATCAGCCTGAGATATATGCGTCTGTTTGGCGGACACGGAGTGAAAAAGCTGATATTGCTCGCGGCTGCAGCTCCGAGCTGGACACAGCGGCCGGGCTATCCCTATGGGCTGACCAGAGAAGCTGTGGACGAGATCATCTGCCAGATCGAGACAGACCGTGCACAGTATGCAGCGGAGTTTAGTAAACAGTTGTTTGCAAGCCCGCACAGTGCATACATTATCGACTGGTTCCGGCAGATTGCGATGTCGGCTTCGGCTATTGGCACAATTGAGTGCGCACTGTCTCTGCGCGATGAGGACGGGAGAGATGATCTCTGTTATGTAAATGTCCCCACGGTGCTTATCCATGGTGCAAAAGACGAGGTGGTGTCATCTGATCTTGTAGAAATCCAGCATGAGTGCATTAGCGGCAGCAGGCTGTATACGTTGGAGGACAGCGGACATGGAATTATGTATGATGAATTGGAAAAGTTTAATGATATTTTCCTGCAGGCGGTGGAGTGCTGAGGACTAAATGCTGCTGTCCGAACCGTGCGGTGCACTAACTGTACAGTATCGGAAGGGAAACTTTCTGATTAACGTTGTCGGGAATCGGAAAGTATATTATACTGAATTAGAGAAAAATGTTTCAAAAGAACGAGGAGGAGCTTATGAAGGAGCCCACATTAGGCAACCCGCAGAATACAATCGCAGTTCTGCATAGATATAATTTTGCTTTTCAAAAGAAATTCGGACAGAATTTTCTGATAGATACCCACGTGCTGGATAAGATTATACGTTCGGCAGAGATCTCCCGGGATGATATGGTGCTTGAGATCGGGCCGGGGATTGGGACTATGACCCAGTATCTTGCCTGTGCGGCGGGGAAGGTGATCGCAGTAGAGATTGACAGGGCGCTGATTCCCATCCTGGAGGATACTCTCGATGGCTTTGACAATGTGACCGTGCTTAACGAAGATATACTGAAGGTGGATATCGCAGAGCTGGCAGAGCGCGAGAACGGGGGCAGGCCGATTAAGGTGGTTGCAAACCTGCCTTATTACATTACCACACCCATCATCATGGGATTGTTCGAGAAGCATGTGCCCGTAAAAAGTATTACGGTCATGGTACAGAAAGAAGTGGCCGAGCGTATGCAGGTCGGGCCGGGCACAAAGGACTACGGTGCCCTGTCATTGGCAGTCCAGTATTATGCAAAGCCTTATATCGTGGCAAATGTGCCGCCGAACTGCTTTATGCCGAGGCCTAAGGTAGGCTCGGCAGTGATCTGCCTCGAGCGGTATGAGAAGCCGCCGGTGCAGGTAGATGATGAACGGCTGATGTTTCGGATTATACGGGCATCATTTAACCAGAGGAGAAAGACACTTGCTAATGGCATGAAGAATTCTCCGGAACTGGATTATACAAAAGAGCAGATAGAAGCCGCGATCGAAAGCCTTGGAAGAGGGGCAGGCGTGCGGGGAGAGGCACTAACACTGGAAGAATTCGCGGCACTTACCAATGCACTGAGCAGGAAATGTAATTCCGACAGCTGAGGATGTCAGTCGGACAGTAAGCCGCAGGCGTCCCTTATTTGCTCCCCAAGGCTAAAATCGTGAGTTAAATCCGGCATTTTCATTTCATAAAGATTTTATAGACATTTCATTGTATAAAACCCACTTTTTTAGTATAATAGAAAGATCAAACAAGTGAATAAAGAAGAGGAAGGGAGAGGTTTTATGGCAAGAATACCTAAAGACATTGATAACATCTTTTTTGAAAACACCCCGAAGATTGAAGAGCTGGCCCGGATTTGCGAGGAAAACAATGCAATTGAAAAAGAGCTTTACACGAAATATGAGGTGAAAAGAGGCCTCCGTGACGTAAATGGTAAAGGTGTATTGGCGGGCTTAACGAACATATCTGATGTTTGCGCTACGAAGATTGTAGATGGGAAAGAAGTCCCTTGTGCAGGAAACCTCTATTACCGTGGTTACAATATCAAAGAACTTGTAAAAGGATTTCTGGAAGCAAAACATCCTGGATTTGAGGAAACTGCATATCTGCTGCTTTTCGGAAGTCTTCCGACAGAAGCTCAGCTGAATGATTTCCAGGGTATGATTGCGGAAAGGCGGATGCTTCCTCCGAATTTTGTAAGGGACGTTATTATGAAGGCGCCGAGCAAAGATATGATGAATATGATTTCCCGGTGCATTTTGAATCTGTATACTTATGATGAGAAAGCGGACGATACATCCATACCGAATGTTCTCCGCCAGTGCATGAATCTGATCAGCCAGTTCCCGATGTTAATGGTTTACGGCTATCATGCATATAATTATAGAAGAGGTGAGGATCTATATATTTATGCGCCGTATCCGGAACTTTCTACTGCTGAGAATATTCTGATGATGCTGCGTGAGGACAGAAAATATACAGAACTGGAGGCAAAGATCCTGGATATGGCTCTTGTGCTTCATATGGATCACGGCGGTGGTAATAACTCTACATTTACAACACACGTTGTTACTTCTTCCGGAACAGATACTTATTCCACGATCGCTGCCGCTATGGCATCTCTGAAGGGTCCGAAGCACGGCGGTGCGAATGTAAAAGTTACGCAGATGTTTGATGATATGAAGCAGAATCTTACTGACTGGGATGATGATGATCAGATCCGTCAGTACCTGACCAACCTTCTGGACAAGAAAGCGTTCGATAAGAAGGGGCTTATTTATGGAATGGGACATGCGATTTATTCTATCTCTGATCCAAGAGCTGACATTTTTAAAAAGTTTGTTAAGCAGCTGGCTACCGAGAAGGGATACGATGCAGAATATGCTCTTTATGAGAAGGTAGAACATATGGCGCCTGAGATTATCGGCGAAAAGCGCAAGATGTACAAGGGTGTTAATGCGAATGTCGACTTTTACAGCGGCCTTGTTTACAGTATGCTGGATCTTCCGTCAGCGCTGTATACTCCGATTTTTGCGGCGGCACGTATCGTAGGCTGGAGTGCACACAGACTGGAAGAGCTCAAGAATGTTGATAAGATTATCCGTCCGGCGTACAAACCACTCGCGCCTTACCGTGATTACATAAAATTAGAGGATAGGTAGTTGATAAAATGAAAGATGAATTTTACTTCCCATCAAAAGATGGTAATACTGAAATCCATACAATTGAATGGAAGCCGGAAGGCGAAGTAAAAGCAGTTTTGCAGCTTAGCCATGGAATGGTCGAGTATATCAACCGGTATGATGAATTTGCAGATTTTCTATGCAGCCAGGGCTATTATGTGGTCGGTAATGACCATCTTGGACATGGCAAGTCCATTCAGGGCAAGACGGAATACGGTTATTTTAATGAGAAGTACGGCAACGCCTGTGTGCTGGGAGACATGCATACTCTCAGACAGAGGACGGCCGCAAAGTACCCCGATGTCCCGTATTTTCTGCTTGGGCACAGCATGGGATCGGCACTGGTGCGTCAGTATATCCAGATGTACGGCAATGGCCTGAGCGGTGTGCTTATCATAGGTGTGGTTGCCGACAAGAGCCGGGCGACGCTGAAGTTCGCGAAGCGTCTCTGCCGGATTATAGCGGCATTTAAGGGTTGGCACTACCGCAGCAAGCTGATCGACAATCTGGCGATCGGAGGCTATAACAAGGGCTATAAGCCGTCCAGGACCAGGGCAGACTGGGTGACCAGCGATACTAAGATGGTGGATGCATACGTGGCGGATCCGCTCTGCTCCTTTGTGTTTACTGTGAATGCTTATTATCACATGTTCTGCGGTATGCTGAAGATGCAGAAAAAAGAGAGCATCTACATGATTCCAAAGACGCTTCCGATGATGATTGCGGCAGGAGCTGAGGATCCGGCCGGAGATTTTGGTAAGGGTGTCAGGAAGATCTATGAGAAGTACAAAGCAGCAGGGATCAAGGATGTTACGCTGCGGCTGTATGCCGGCGACAGACATGAACTGCTCAACGAGACTGACCGGGATCAGGTGTATAAAGATTTGTATGAGTGGCTGGAAAGTAAAATATAATTTTTTCATTTTTCATATCTTATTGTAAATAATGAATGGAGTATTTTGAGAAGAGCCGGAAGTGATACCGGTTCTTTTTTTAATCTTAAAAAATCCTTTTAAATCCTAGTTGTTACAAAAAAGTCCTGGCAGGATATACTGATTTCTTATAAATTGATAAAAGCAGGAGGAAATACACCATAAAAAAGATTAGGATGTATATGGCGGCATCTTGTGAACATACTATCAATGAGGTGACGAATATGGATAAGAAGAAGCAGGAAGAGATCAACGGGCAGAAAAACAGAAATGAATTCAACAGCATTACGGAAAAGAAGAAGCCTGAGAATCAGAACCAGACTCACAATGCCCGGAAAGAGGCCTACGACGTGAAGATGAGGCAGGTATAAGCAGGATCGGAAAAAAATGGGAAAAGCAGAAGGCCCGGACAGTATCGGCTGTCCGGGCCTCTGGTTATTTTTATAGTTATCTAAAGGAATGAGAGTAAAGTGCGACATCCTGGGTTACCCCAAGATGTCTTTACTTTATGAGGGGGGAGATAGTTGTTTATCAACTATCTGACTTTAGTATAAAAGGAAAATGTGTCCAAAGTATGTTATAAATATTAAAGAAATCGAAAAAATATTATGAAATTCTTAAAATGGAAAAGTGGAACCGGAACCGGTTTACCCTTCTTTTGGGAGGGGATTATACCCTCCAGACGAAAGTAAGGAGGGTGCCTATGTGGTTACATACTCTGATCTTATTCAGTTTAGTATACTCATAGCTGCCTTGCAGGTCTGTGTTATCAGATATTCAGGGACAAAAGGAAATAGCCGCCACTACTACCAATAGCGACGGCTGTTGTAACATTAGCTTAATTCATTAATGGGATAAGCCGCTTTCGGTTCCCCTTCTTATATTATTACTATACTATATTTACAGTAGAGCTTCAAGTCATATGTTTTGCTGTCAGGGGAATATAGTTTATGTAACAAATGAAAAATAAAAAGCGGATATACGCTGATTGGAGCAAAACTTGTGCTGTAAATAAGTGCGTTAACAGACTGGAAATTAAGTTCACGATGGAATATTTAATTATGAAATAGGTAAAAATTCAGAACAGCAAAAACCCCTGCAGTATCGGCTACAGGGGTTTTGTTTTTATAGTTATCTAAAGGAATGAGAGTAAAGTGTAACGTCCGGGGTTCCCGGAACGTTTATACTTTATGAGGGGGGAGATAGTTGTTTATCAACTACCTAAGTACAAGTATAAGATATAAATGTGCATAAAGTGTGTCAGTTCTATAAAAGAAGTGGAAAAAATATTATAGAATTCTAAAATCTATATTACCAAAAAGATGACAGGCAGGGAACACAATGATACTTGTGTTCCGTCCTAAAGTCGGGCGTTTAGTTTCTTACACACGAAGAATATGCAAAAAGAACCCATGCCTCTCTGGTTTTTTGTTTCAAAAATGTTATAATTAAAGTACAAAATTTTGATAAAGTGGAAGTTTGAATACGCAAAGGAGTGAAAATATGCTGCACAATCAAACAGATAAGGAAACTATGTTTAAAGATTCCTATGATACGCCTTTATTTGGCACCTTGGAAGCGGATTCATCCATTCCCAAAGACCGGATCGGGGAAAATCCGCTGGAGCCGGCGCTTGCGTACCAGTTGATTAAGGATGAGCTGATGAACGAGGGGAACGCCAGATTGAATCTGGCGACTTTCTGCCAGACCTATATGGAGGACGAAGCAGTCAAATTGATGGTGGAAACCCTGGAAAAGAATGCGATCGATAAGACAGAGTATCCGCAGACCACGGAGATTGAACGCCGCTGCATCAGCATGATCTCTCATCTGTGGAATGCTCCGGAAAATGGGGAATGTGTGGGGACTTCTACCGTTGGTTCTTCAGAGGCCTGTATGCTCGCCGGGATGGCAATGAAATTCCGCTGGCGAAAACATGCAGAAGAAGCCGGGCTTGACCTGAGTCGAAAACCCAATTTAGTTATTTCATCCGGGTATCAGGTGTGCTGGAAAAAATTCTGTGTCTACTGGGATATTGAACTGCGTACCGTTCCGATCACAAGGGACTGCATGAAAATGGATCCTCAAAAAATGAAGCAGGCCCTGGATGAGTATACAATCGGCGTGGTTGGTATTCTCGGCATTACCTACACCGGTGCCTTTGACGATATTCAGGAGATGGACCGGGTTCTTTCGGAATACAACCATGCGTGCACCTATCAGATTCCGATTCATGTGGACGCCGCTTCCGGAGGCTTATTTGTTCCGTTCCTCCGTACGGAATTAAAGTGGGATTTTCGTCTGGAAAACGTGGTTTCCATCAACTGCTCCGGGCATAAGTATGGCCTGGTCTATCCGGGGATTGGATGGGTTCTTTGGAAAGAACGCCGGTACCTTCCGGAAGAGCTTATCTTTGATGTGGACTACTTAGGGGGAAGCATGCCAACCATGGCGCTCAACTTCTCACGGTCGGCCAGCCAAATGATTGGACAGTATTATAACTTTCTTCGGCTTGGCAGGGAGGGGTACCGAAGAATCCAGCAAAAGACGCAGGATGTTGCGGCTTTCCTTGCGCGGAAGATTAAGGAGACGGGGGTCTTTGAACTCTACCACGAAGGAACGGACCTTCCCGTAGTGTGCTATGGCCTTCGGGAGGACAACGACAGGGAATGGACCCTTTATGACCTCTCTGACCGGCTTCTGATGAGAGGGTGGCAGATTCCGACTTACCCGCTTCCGGCCGATCTGGAACAGGTGGTCATTCAAAGAATTGTCTGCCGCTGCGACCTGGACTATGACATGGCGGAACTGCTGGTCAGGGATTTTATTGAAGCGATCAAAGAGCTGGATAAGGCAACCGTGCTGGTACATGGCAGACAAACGCCGCCGAAGGTGTATGGGTTTACACATTGAGTGCCTGACTGAGAGATGGCCAGGGCTTTGTACTAATCACATTTGTAATACGTCTTCATGAGGTATTACAAATGTGATTTTTATGCTTAAATGAGTATTTAATGACAGCGAAAACCCCTGCAGTATCGGCTACAGGGGTTTCGTTGTTTTTATAGTTATCTAAAGGAATGAGAGTAAAGTGCGGCACCCTGTATTATACAGGATGTCCTTACTTTATGAGGGGGGAGATAGTTGTTTATCAACTATCTAAGTATAAGTATAAGAGATAAATGTGCATAAAGTGTGTCGTTTCTATAAAAGAAGTGGAAAAAATATTATAGAATTATAAAAATTGCACGTTAGGGCATAAAAAGCAGACCTGAATTAAGCGGGTAAGTGCAGGAAGTATTCGCAGGAAGCGTTTTGAATGGCAGTCTTTCCCCGTCCTTTTTCTAGGATGTAGTTTTTTATAACTGCATATATTCTTTCGGAGAATATCCGCAGAATGCTTTAAACCGCTTGCTAAAATAAAAGACATCCGTATAGCCAACCATATCTGCCACCTCCGCAACTTTGTACTGTCTGGTTTTGAGCAGGTTCTTTGCCTCTGTCATGCGCAGGGTTGTAAGAAACTGCAGAATAGATGTATGATTGACCTTTTTGAATACACTGCCCATGTAAGAAACGGTGAGATTAAAATGCTCTGCCAGGCTGGCGACGCTTAAAGCCGGTTCCTGATAGTGCTCCATCAGGTAGTGGATAATGTTCTGGCTGAGGCGGATGTCCGAAGGAACCATGTCGGTACTGCGCATATAATCCAAACCATAGGTGCTGAGAATCGACAGGATTTCTGTTAACTGGTATTCTTCTGCCATAATCGATTGCGCATAATTCCGAGGTATTGGACGGCAGTTTTTCCGGGAAGAGTATTGAATGGAAAAAGCACTGCAGATTTCCATCACAGCCAGGTGGAGATACTCTGCGGATTTTACATGCGCTATAGAGTGGTACAGGGATTTCATATACTCCTGGAATCCAGCAGCGTCCGAGGCATTAAGAAAGCGCGTCAGGGATTGCCGGATGGAATCAATGCCGACAGTGTTGTCCGCAGAAGAAGCCTTTTCATCTGAAGCCGGCATTGCTGGCAAAGAAGCAGATAGCTCGCCCGCCGTAGAAAAAAAGCGGTCGTCCAGCCGGTTCAATGCCTGTTTTCTATAAGGCTGCCAGTCTGCATCTGCCGCAAATAGTTCTCCGAAATAATAAAAATGGGGTTCAGGGAATGCCCGCAAGAACTTTTTGCAATGGTAACGGCAGAGCGGTTCCGGTATATCATCTTCCAGGAAAAGCTGGATATAGAAAATGTGGTCGCTCTCGATAAAATATTCGCACGCTATTTCCTGGGCCCGCAGGACTGATATCAGCCCGCAGGCTGTCAGATTGCAGTCCGTATCCACGAAAAAAGAGTAGAACGCAGAGTAACGAATCCCTGCAAATTCGGTATACAGGGACTGTATGGAATGAAACGTTTCCTTTCCGCGGAGGACAGCATTGAGCTGTATGCTTATTTCATAGTGGGACAGGCTGTCCAGACGGTTCTGTTCCTGCCTGCGCATTTCGATCCTGCTGATACAGTGTTCGAGAGTATCGTTTAAGGTTTCCGCTTCTACCGGTTTTAAAAGGTAATCGAACACCTGATAGCGGAGCGTGGTCTGGGCATATTCAAAATCGCTGAAGCCGGAAAGGATGATAACCCTGGTTTCCGGGTGATTTTCATAAAGAAACCGGGCAACCTCCAGACCGGAGACCTTGGGCATACGGATGTCCAGAAGAACGATGTCGGCATGATGCCCGGCAAGATAGTCCAGCACCTCCTGCCCATTCTCAAAATTACCTGTCAGTTCCAGGTGAAGACGGTCATAATCAATAATTTTAATCAGTTTTTTTCGGATAAAATATTCGTCGTCTGCAACAATCATTTTATAGCTCATGTTCTGCTCCATTTCTCTGCGGGAATTATAATAATAGTCCTCAATCCGCCGTGTACCCGGTTCTCCACGGTTAGTCCGTATTCATCACCGTAATACATCTGAATTCGTTTTTGGATGCTCTGGATGCCAAAGTGGCCGTCCGCCGAAAAGTTTTGCTGCGCCAATATTTCTTCTGCAACTCCGGGGCCGTTATCTTCAATCACAAACTTGATGTGAAAACCGCACATCCGCACCAGCACCGAGATATGGCCGAAGCCATCCATTTCCTTTACACCGTGATAAATGCTGTTTTCAATGACCGGCTGTAAAAGCAGCTTTAGACAGCGGTATGTCCTGATATCGTCCGGGCAGTCGATGGTAAAGGCGAATTTGTCCACATAACGGATCTGCATGATATTGACATATGCCTGTGTCAGCTCCAGTTCATCTGCGATGGAGATGATCAGATTGCCGGCGCTTAAGCTGTGGCGATAGAACTCGGACAGGTTATTGACGAGCCTGATCAGAAGCGCCGTCTCATCCAGTTCCGCAAGGGAACTGATATTGTCCAGTGTGTTATACAGGAAATGCGGATTTACCTGCTGCTGCAGAAGGTCCAGCGATAATTTGTCTTTTGTTTTCTGGGCTACAATCAGATCCTGTGTCATTTTTTCCTGAGACAAAAGCATACTGTCAAATTCCTGAAATAAAAGATGAAAGTCCACATCTTCCGGAGCGTTGTTCAGAGGACTCCAGTTCCCTTTTTTTACTTTTTGTATATGTGCAATCAGGAGGTAGAGCGGCTTTGTAATGGTTTCGCTGATCTTTCTGGATATCACCATAGAAAAAACCAGGAACAGCAGATAAATCATCACGGTAACCTGCAGTATGCGGAACAACGGCTGGAAAAAGGCAGAGAGCTTCACCTCGTTTATGATGAACCAGTCCAGTTCACTGATGTATGAAGCAAAACAGATAGAGCCGTTTTTGGAGTAAAACTGGGTTGGTATCCTGCCCTTCTGGTTCTGAACTGGTTGAAATATATCGTTCAGTGAATATGTGCCGTCTGTGCTTACAACCTTTCCGGCACGGTCTGTCAGAAACAGCTTACTGGTGTCGGAGGTGTTGGAGGCATAGAGGGCAGCAATGTCCTGTTCCGCAATGCTGATCTCAATATACCCGAGTTTTTTTCCGGTTGCGATCTCATAAAACGGGCGCAGCAGGGATAATGTCTGGATCTCAGATTTCATGTTAATATTAGAGTATTTTTGTGTAATGGCATAGACGTTCTGATCTGTCACGCCGAGGGATTCGATCGGTGCGGGATATAAGGCAACGGCGGTTGAGACAATACAGGTATAATCATCGGCATAGATGGTTGCAGAATGAATATAGGGGATTGTCTGCAGAAATTTGCGCATCTCGGTGCGCAGAAGAACCCGGTCCGCTTCTGTATAGGGCTGGTCTGAATTTTCATACATCATCACATTTTTCTGGATCGTTGTGTCGCTGATCATCATCCTGGAATAGTTATCCATAGAGGTCAGATAAAAGTTCAGCTGTTTGTTCACGGCGCTCAGCTGTAAGGCAGAGGATTCTGCCTGCACAGAGAAAAAATGACCGTAGAAAATAATGGACATAATAATTAAAAGCAGGACGGTTACGGATGTGGTCAGACTGCTCATGGAGAGAAAGAACTTTGTTTTTAAGGGAGCCTCCCGTTTTTTAATCTGCATATATACCCCCGCCTTTTGTAATGTTAAAATTACTATAATTGTACCATTTTCATATGTCAAGAATATCGCTAGAGGTTTATTTTTTTACCGGGGAAATGTCCATGCTTCCGAGAATTTATCCATTTTATTATGCCCGGTTTGCGTATAGAATAGCAGCATAAAGCAGCCGGGGTTATTTCCGGGCGGCAGAAAAAGATAGAAAAATATAGGAGAGAAGAGGAGAATCAAGATGGCAGGACGAAGGAATGTAAAAAAGAAAGTCGTATCCGTGCTGATGGCGGCAGCGCTTGGAGCAACGCTTCTGGCGGGATGCGGGAACAGTAAGACAGATGCTGCTGGTGAGGGGAAGGGAACGGATGATAAGGTGACAATCCGTATCTTAACAAGAATTGCAGGAACCTCTAAACAGACACAGATTTACAATGAGATTCTGGACGAGTTTAAGGCTGCGCATCCGGAGGTCGAGATTGTGGATAATTCCCAAAGTGAGGAGAGTGCATTCAATAACCTGATAGCTTCCGATATCGCTTCAGGTGATATGGCAAATATCTTCAGGATCCAGGGTGTTGCGAATCTATCGGACTATATTGACAACGGTTTGATTAAGGATGTATCGGATTACCTGGAGAAAGATGAAGAGTGGGGCAGCGGTTTTACAGAGGGAGCACTGAATTACTTTAAGGTTCCGGGACACGATGGGGTATATGCAATTCCAATGGAATCCGGCACAATCAGCTTTTACTATAACAAGGAGCTGCTGAGCAAGGCCGGGATCAATAAATTTCCGGAGACCTGGAACGAGCTTTTAGATGCAGTCGGAAAACTCAAAGATACCGGTGTGATCCCGATTGCTATGGGCGCACAGTCAACTTATATGGCAGGGCATCTGCACGATTCTATTTTTTACAAATGGCTGGGAACGGATGCTGCAAAAGAGCTTGGCAGCAGAGAGATGAACTGGACAGATGAGGGTGTGGTAGAGACGCTGCAGTTTGTAAAAGACCTGATCGAAGCAGGCGCGTTCGATTCAAATGCGGCGGGGCTCACCGATGAGATGGCTCTGACCCAGTTCCGGGAAGGGCAGGCTGCCATGGTTCTGACCGGGCTCTGGAACAGCGACAGCTTTTTAGATGAGACGCTTACTCCGGTTTCCGAGCAGATTGAGACCGCAAACTTTCCGTATTTTGAGGAAAAGCCTGAGTTTAAAAATGAAAATATGCAGACAATCGGATCTTACATGGTAAGCGGCAAGCTGGAAGGAAAAGAACTGGATCTTACGATGGAATTGATCCGGATGCTGACAGATAAAGATGCATCCAAGAGATTCGCCGAGGAGGCAGGTGTTTTGATCCCGAGAAATGATATTGATCTGGATGAAACAAAGGTGCCAAGACTCCTGGCGGACAATATTAAACTCTGTGAGAATAATACCGGTATCGGTGTGGATGTGTTTGATTTTGACCCGATTCCTTCCATGATGGACAGAACGAGGAATTCGATTGTGAGTATGTTTATCAGTGCTTCCGCAGAAGATGCGGCAAATGAAATTCAGGCAGAAGTGGATGCAGCACAGTAAATGAGGGCCATCTGCCCGGGAGATGCGGCTTTGGCTGCGTCCCCCGGAAGATGGCTTCTTTTATCTTATAGGAAGGTGAAGACTATGCTAAAAATTAAAAAGAAAAGGGATATACTGACGGTTTTAGTTTTTCTGCTCCCGGCAGTGATTATTTATACCGTGTTTCAGATTATTCCGTTGGTGCAGTCGGGTTATTTTTCAGTAACGAACTGGAATGGAATTGCTGGATCTGCAATAGAGTTTGTTGGTCTGGAAAACTTTAAAACCATTTTTCGCAGCCCGGATTTTTTACTGGCACTGAGAAATATGTTCAAGATGGTGGTATTCAGCGTTTTATTCCACACTCCGATTGCACTGCTGCTGGCCGTTGCGCTGAACACAAGGTGCAGAGGGTTCCGATTTTTTAAGGCAATGTATTTTGTACCGACGGTATTCCCCCTGTCGGCAGTTGGTCTGATGTGGTATTTCATATTCATGCCTACAGGGGCGGTCAACGCGTTTTTAGATGCAGTGGGACTTCAGAATCTGGTGACTCCGTGGCTGGTCAATGAAGGCACGGCAATGAATTCCATAATCTTTGTAAATGTCTGGGCCGGGATCGGTTATTATATGGTGATTTTACTGGCAGGCCTGACCTCAATTCCGGAGGATGTGTACGAAGCCGCAGCGATCGATGGCGCAGGCCCTGTAAAAAAGTTTTTCTGCGTGACTGTGCCGATGCTCAAAGATGTGATTTTCGTCTGTATTTTAATCGATATTATGGGGTCGGTAAAGGTGTTTGATCTGGTGTATGCGATGACAGGCGGTGGTCCCAATGGCCTGACGAATCTGCCGACTACACTTTTGTATAATGAAGCATTTAAATATAAGCACTATGGACAGGGCAGCGCTATAGGGATTGTGATTCTTATCATTTGTCTTGCAGGAACGCTGATCACCAATCTGATACAGAGCAGAATGAAGAAAAATGATTAGGGGATGGAGGAGATAGAGATGAAGAAAAAACGGATAGGAGTATATATATTTCTGACGGTTATGGCTGTTATGTTTGCGGCGCCAATGCTTTTTACGCTGATGTCTTCGCTGAAGACAAAGGTGGAGATCTTTTCTGCACCCTTTGCCCTGCCCAGGACGCCCATGTGGTCAAACTACCTGGAAGCGTGGCATGGGGCGAGGATGAGCCGGTACTTTCTGAACAGTATCATGCAGTCGGGAATCACCGTGATTGCATTGGGAATCCTTTCTTCCATGGCGGCCTTTGTGCTGTCCAGATTCCGGCTGCGTATCAGCAAATCGGTTATGCTGTTTTTCCTGATTGGGATGATGGTCCCGATGCATACGGTGCTGGTTCCGATTTCTTATATGATTGGAAAACTGAGCCTTTCAGACAATATTCCGGCATTGATTTTGGTGTATGTTGCCTTTGGACTGCCGTTTAGCATACTGGTTCTGACCAATTTTATGCGGGGCGTTAACCGTTCACTGGAAGAGGCGGCGCTGGTCGACGGGGCAAGTTATGTGCAGATATACTGGAAAGTGATGCTGCCGATGACAAAGCCGGCTATTGCAACGGTGTCTATTTTTAATTTTCTGAACGCATGGAACAATGTCATTTTTCCGCTCATTTTTATTAAGGATAATGACTTGAAACCGGTGGCCCTTGGAATCCTTAATTTTAATGGGGAAAGGGGGACAGAGTACGGGCTGATGATGGCGGCGATTGTCATTACAGTTACGCTGCCGATGTTAATTTATATGCTGTTTCAGGAAAAGGTTGAGGGCGGACTTGCCGCCGGAGCAGTTAAAGAGTGATTCTGAAGAAAAAAGAAGCAGGAATAAGATAGCAGCAGAAACAGGATAGAAGCAGATATTATACAGAGCAGGAGGAAGCAGAAAAATGGAAGAGATCAGGTACAGACAGGTACATATGGATTTTCATACAAGTCAGTATATAACAGAGACAGGAAAGGATTTTGATGCGGAGAGATTTGCAGAAAGGCTGGAACAGGCGCACGTGGACTCGGTGACATGTTTTGCCAGATGCCATCATGGGTGGCTGTATTATCCATCCCGGAACCATCCGGAGCTGATGCATCCGAATCTGGAGAGGAAGAACCTTTTACTGGAGCAGATTGAGGCGTGCCACAGACGGGGGATCCGCGTACCGGTTTATACAACGGTGAGATGGGATGAGCGGATTATCCGGGAGAAACCTGAGTGGCTGTGCCGTGATGAGTATGGCAATCCGGTGGATAAAGGGAATGTTCCTGAGCCGCATTTTTATTATGATGTATGTCTGAACAGCGGGTATCGGGAATTTTTTAAAGAACATCTGAGGGATATAATCCATGTGGTGGGTAAAGAGAATCTGGATGGGATTTTTATGGATATCGTGTCCCAGACAGAATGCTGCTGTGAAGATTGCAGGAGGTTAATGCTGGAGGAGGGTATGAATCCGGAGCTGCGCTCTGACAGGGTTCATTTTGCAGCGCTCACACTGAATTGTTTCCGAAGCGAGATATCGGCTTTGATTCGGGAATATGCGCCGGATGCCACGATTTTTTATAATGATCCGGGCGTGGATTTGGTGATGAAACGTTCCGTAGAAACCTACAGTCATCTGGAACTGGAATCTCTTCCGAGCGGTGACTGGGGATATGACCATTTTCCGGTTATGGCAAGGTATGTGGGGCATTTTGGAAAAGATATGATTGGTATGACGGGGAAGTTTCACACCTCCTGGGGGGATTTCCATTCGCTGAAAAATAAAGCGGCGCTGGAGTTCGAGTGTTTTCAAATGCTTGCTATGGGGGCGGGGTGTTCTGTCGGAGATCAGCTTCATCCGTGGGGGAAGCTTTCTGATGCGACCTATGATTTGATTGGCAGTGTGTATGAAAGTGTGGAGCAGAAAGAACCATACTGCCGCGGTACCCGCCCGGAGGCGGAGATTGCAGTGCTTACTCCTCATGTATTTCTGAACCCGATCCTGGATGGGCGGGAACTGCCCAAATCATTGATAGGCGCGGTGCACATGCTGCAGGAAATGTCGTATCAGTTTACGATGATTGATTCGGAAGAATGCTTTGAAGCGTATCCGCTTCTGGTGCTGCCAGATGAGCTCCCTTATTCGGAGGAACTGGAAAAGAAATTGAAAATGTACGTGGAAAATGGCGGAGCAGTTTTTGGATCTTTTCATGCGTGCGTCAATGGGGACGAGAGTGAACTGTATGGGATCCGCGGAATAGGAAAATCAAAGTACAGCAGGGAATTTATTTTGCCGAATCAGGAGATAGGAAAGGAACTTCCAAAAGAGCCTTTTGTAATGTATGAGAGAGGAATGGACGCGGAGGCTGTACTGGCGGATGTGATTATGGAGAAGACCCGGCCGTGGTTCGAGCGGGGCAGCAGCGGCATGTGGCCCGAGAGGGAAGGGCATGGTTCAAAGGAATGCGGGACTGTGCATAAGGGACAGCGTTTCTGCAGCCACCAGCACGCTCCAACTCCGGATTCTGAGAGGAAAGGAGAGATGTTCCAGAAGGGAAACGTTATTTACTGTGCACATCCTGTGTTTGAGATTTACAGAAAAAATGCGCCCATATGGTGTAAAAAGATGGTGGGGGATGCGATTCAGCGTTTATGCCCAAATAAACTGGTTTCCCATAACGGGCCTTCAGGCCTGCTGTGTATATTGAATCAAAAGATACCGGGGAAGCAGGGCGCAGTAAAAGATGTGCTGGGTATGCCGGCGGTGAATGAGGCTGGGGAAAGAATCAAATTACTGCATCTGCTCCATTACATTCCGGAAAAGAGGTCGGAGGAGATCTATACAATTGAGGATGTGATTCCTCTGTATCATACGGAATTCAGCGTATATGTAGGCGGGCATCACGTGTTGGGAATGCAGCTTGTTCCGGAGGGCAGACCCATTTCCTGGGAGCAAAGTGACGGATATGTGAGGTTTGAAATTCAAAAAATTGAGGGGCATCAGATGGTCGAGATCAGGTTGGTGTAAAGTGGCAGCGCCGGTATTAACTGAGCGGATAATGGAGATATTCTGAAGTATTAGAAAACGAGCGGGAGGTTACAGAAATGCTGTTGACAGAAAAGTGGAGAGATAAAAGGGTATGCTGTATGGGAGACAGTCTGACGCAGGCGGGCGTTTGGACGCAGAGGCTGAGCCAGAATCTGGGATGCAGGGTATACAGTCATTGTAAGGGCGGCCTTAAAATGAGGGAGATCGTGGACGGCGGAGTCGGTGCGGAGGGCGTGCTCCCCCCGTTGTCCGCCACGGTTTTAGAGGGGATGGATCTGGTCATATTTTTTGCCGGATATAATGACCGGGAGGATACGGATGCGGCATCTGCGCTGCAGTATTGTATTGATACCATTTACGACCGGCTGGAGGAAGCGGGAAATCTGACATGCAGAATATTAATTGTTACACCCCACTGCGTAGGACGGTATTCGTATATTGATGCGGACGGCTATGAGGAATATCCGCCGGGGTCAGGACGGTCCCTGAAGAAAATGGCGGACATTATGGAGGAGGTGGCCGCAGATAACAGCATCCCGGTCTGTAACCTGTGGAAAACATCCGGGATTAACAGGAGAACATGGTCTGTCTATGGTGCGGTTCCGGGGGATGATATGGTCCATTGCTCGAATCAGGGATACGAACTGATCGGGGATGTGATCAGCGGGGCTGTGGTGAGAAGTTTTGGAGTTTGAACGCAAAACTCGTTTTGGCAGAGATAAAATACAAGATTGATTTACAGACAGCGAAAACCCCTGCAGTATCGGCTACAGGGGGTTCGTTGTTTTTATAGTTATCTAAAGGAATGAGAGTAAAGTGCGGCATCCTGTGCATTTCAGAATGCCTTTACTTTATGAGGGGGGAGATAGTTGTTTATCAACTATCTATATACTAGTATAAGAGGCAAATGTGCATAAAGTATGTCATTTCTATAAAAGAAGTGGGAAAATTATTACCAAATTCTAAAAAGATTATTATGAGATTCTAATAGTGTTGCCTGCGTAGATCAGATTTGGGTTGCTGATCCCGTTGAGACGCTGTAATTCACTGACTGTTGTGCCGAATTTCTGTGCGATGCCGCTCAGTGTATCTCCCGACTGTATAGTGTAATAGCGTGCAGTGGAGGTCCCGTCCTCCGGAATGCGTATTGTCTGGCCTGCATAAATCAGATTTGGATTAGTGATACCGTTCAGTGCGGCAAGTGTCTGGTAGGTGGTGCCGTAACGGGCAGCAATACCACTTAGCGTATCGCCCGGCTGCACTACATAGGTAATGTAATCCTGTGCCGGCGGTTTGGGCGTCGGGGTGCTTCCGCCTTTGAGGTGGTTCAGGCCCGCTTTGCGGATAACGGAAGGGTAATCAATAAAGCCCGTATCCAGATCCACATCGCCGTTGATACCGGGGACACTGCCCTGACTGGTAAACTGCCACATGCCGCAGTTGTCATTATCCAGTTGGCTGTTATAATAGGCGTACCACAATGCGTATCGGTCTGCCAGATTAGTCGGAAAATAAGTGTTTATGAAATTACGGTTGCTGTAGAACATGGTATAATAGCCGCGTTCTTCGATTCTGTTGCAAAAACTCTGTACGATCTGTGTTGCCAGGGCGGGAGTAAGTGTCACTCCATTCTGCACGGCGTAGTTGACCGTTGCCTGTTCGATATCATAGCATATCGGATAGTCCAGACGATAGGAAGAAATTGCATTTATACAGCCGTCAGCCTCCTGGCGGGCCGTCTCAGGGCTGATGGCATAGCAGAACCAGTATACGCCGATAGGGAGCCCGATCCGGTTGCATTCTGCGGCGTTTCTCTGAAACTGCTGGTCTAATGTGCCGAAGCCATATCCGGCACGGAGCATGGCAAACTGATACCCGGCAGCTTTTACCTGCTCCCAGTCTACAGTACCTTGAAATTCACTGACATCCAGTCCTCGTGTGCTCATAAAAAACTCCTTTGCCATATAAAAAGTGGCTATACTTATCATTTTATTATATGTCTAAGGAAAAAAATTGTTCTTGGAGCAGGACGGTTATTCTTTCTCCTTTTGATAATCCGGTATCTTTGCCAGCAGTTTGAGCATCCGTACAGCTTCCGCCTGTCCGTTCCCGTTGAGCAATTCCATGTATTGCAGTACAGTTTCCTGGCTTTTGGTGATCTGAGTTTCTAAAGAAACTGTTTTCTGTTCTCGTTCATTCATAATATCCTGCAGAACCTGGGCCCGGGCTTTCTGTACATGTTCATTTTGTTCCGGAACAGTATAGCCCAGCAAATCATAGAGTTCTACATTCAGCAGCCGGGCTATTTTCATGAGCTGTTCATTGCGGGGCTCCCGCTTGCTGGATTCATACTGGCGTATTGTAATCTCGGCTGCCCCGCATTTTTCTGCAAGTTCTTTCTGTGTAAGTCCTGCGTTCTTTCTGGCCTTTTTAATGTTGTCTCCTACAGACATTTTAATCCCACCTTTACTGTAAATATCTGAACCTGTTCATAGAACTTGATTAAGGGTTCATTTGACTCTGCCCTGTTTTAATATCGAAAGGTTAATACGGAAAGGCAGAGCTTTCTATGATTAATCTTTTTAAATTAAGGCAGGGCTTTCTATTTCAAAACTATAACATAAAAAAGATTGATTGAATAGATTCAGAATGAATATAAAATATCTATTGACGATTCGAAATGAATATGATATGGTATTTATAGATTCGAAATGAATCTATAAACTAAATCAGACAAAAACGCAGATATAATATTATACGTCAGAGTATCCCGGGCTTTCAATTTTTATGATTGTCCGGGGTATTTGAAAAAGGCGGTGTGAGAAGCGTAAAAAAATAACAGGAGGCGTATGGATTATGTTAAATGAGCAGTTAGCAGCACGGATACAGGCGGGAATTGACGAAGCTGAGAATATGCTTCAGCTCTGGCAGCAGAATGAACCGTTTATCAGAATGATGGGCCGGCGCTTTGCGGGGCAGGGCAAGGCGGAATTAGACGATCTGATGCAGGAAGGATATATTGCCCTGTGTGAAGCTGTCAGGCACTTTGACAGCGAACAGGCGGTGCCGTTTATTAACTATGCTGCCTTCTGGATCAAGCAGGGGATGAAACGTTACATTGAGAATTGCTGCGGGACCGTTCGTATTCCCACGCATGCCCGGGACTGGGTGCGCAGGTACGGGAAGATTGTGGCAGAATACTGTAAATATTACGGTTCAGATCCGGAGGATGACGTATTATGTGCACTGCTGAATATCAGCCGGGAAAAGCTTCAGGCCGTCAGGAAGAGTGAGCATATGGGGAAGATATGCAGTCTGAATGAACCTCTGGGACAGGAGGATGGGGATCTGAATATGGAGGAGTTTATTGCATCAGAAGAAGATCTGGAGGGGGAAACCGTACGGCGGCTGGACTATCAAAACATGAAGGAAATGCTCTGGGAGGCTGTGGAAGGACTGGAGGAAAAGCAGGCAGAAGTGATCCGCTGCAGATTTTTGGATCATAAAACCCTCAGGGAAACCGGGGAGCTAATCGGTATCACAAAGGATGCTGTGGTGCATCAGCAGAATAACGCGCTGCGGCTGCTCGGACAGCCCGGCAGATGTCGGAAGTACCGGGGATATTATGAAGAGTATCTGGCGGCATCCTGTTACCATCATGTGGGGCTCGAGGCTTTCAGCAGGACATGGACGAGTGAGGTGGAGAGGGAAGCTATGAGGTGAGTTCAGTGAGGCGCTGACGGGAACTGGATGTTTACCGGGGGTGAAAGTCATTGATACTGCCGGACGGGGTATGGGATTAGCGGAATTTAAGAAATTTATAAGATTTTCCCCAATGGGTCTTAAAAAATCACAGATATCATGTATACTGTAAGGGAGGTGATGAAAAATGTATAATATTTTAGTTTGTGATGATGATAAGGAAATCGTAGAAGCAATCGAGATATATTTATCCCAGGAAGGCTATCATGTACTGAAAGCCTATGATGGGGCAGAGGCATTGAAAATGCTTGAGTCGGAAGACGTGCATCTGCTTGTACTGGATGTCATGATGCCCCGGCTGGACGGAATCAGAGCCACCCTTAAAATTCGAGAGAATAACAGCATCCCGATTATTATCCTGTCCGCAAAATCTGAGGACGCGGATAAGATTCTGGGGCTGAACGTCGGCGCCGACGATTATGTAACGAAACCATTTAATCCATTGGAACTTGTAGCGAGGGTCAAATCTCAACTGCGCAGATATACCCAGCTTGGAGGCAGTGTTAAGGAAAAATCCGAGCGGGTGTATGAGGTTGGCGGCCTTGCTATTAATGATGATCTGAAAGAAGTTACCGTGGACGGAGAGGTTGTGAAGCTGACACCTATCGAGTATAACATTTTATTATTATTAATGAAAAATCAGGGGAGAGTTTTTTCTATAGACCAGATTTATGAATCAATCTGGAATGAGGACGCAATCGGTGCGGACAACACGGTTGCGGTGCATATCCGGCATATTCGGGAGAAGATTGAGATCAACCCGAAGGAACCCAGATACCTGAAAGTGGTCTGGGGAGTGGGGTATAAGATAGAAAAACTCTAGGAAGGAGCGCTATGAAGAACTGGTATAAAAAGCCGGTGACGAAGGGGATTCTGCTGCTGCTTGCCCATCTTACGGTAGTTGCAGCTGTTCTTGGCATGGTGATCATGTTGGCTTTCACAGGCAGCCGGGGGAGTGGAAATTTCCTGAAGTCTGCAAGCAGGCCATATGCAGAATCCACGAGCTTTAAGAATTTAGTATCCAGTGCCACATGGGATGTCATGGAAGGCATTGCTATGAAGAATAACTTTGAGACGGATGGTAAATATAATCCCGAAAAGCTGGTTGACGTTATGAATCTGGCCAAGAACGGGGTGATTGACGGGGAAAATGAAAGCGGTCTGGCTTATACGCTGGAAGACCTTATCAACTGGAGCAGTGAGTACGTGGAGGAAGGAGCGAACTACGGGGACAATGAGGTGGTAGTCTGTGAGAAGCCCGACGGAACGTATCATTACTATTATATGTCCGAGTTTAAGTCTTTAGTTGAGGACAACAAATTACGGATGGAAGTCGAGGGAATGACTTCGGAAGATTTTATGCAGCAGCTGGAAAACGGATATTTTACATCCGGTTATTATAACAGCATGGCCATCAAGAGTGCAGATGGAGATACAGAGTATACGGACTGCTGGACATTCAGTGAGGCATTACGGGAAAAGTATACGCCCGCCGGGGCCGCCAATATCCTGGAAGTGGTAAACAAATCGCCGGAACTCAACGGAAAACTCTCCAGAGTATACGGTTACCTGCAGAATATTCTGGGATCTCTTTCTTCTCAGGTGGATCGTTATCTTTATTCAGGAGATACGTGGGAAGAGGGAAATACCAATTTTACGTATATGTTTGTAGATGAAAGCACGAAAAAAGTATATACAAATAACAGTCATCTTAAGGACTATAATTCTGTAAAAGAAAACCTGGAACAGATGAAAGCCGGCAGTAGTAATAAGTATCTTATTGTAAGGCCCAAGCTTGCAGAATTTGAGACGAATATGGATATCTCAGCCAGTGAATGGCGTTCTATGGTCAAGTCTTACAACTACAGCCAGAAGGCCGACTGCATATTTGCGGCGGCCGTTGATACGAACTTTCCGATACAGGATTTGTTTTATGCGGACGAACAAGACTATAATACGTATGCCCCTTATATGAGGATGGCGGCAATTGGAAGTACAATCTGTTCCATATTGTTTTTGGCAATTCTGATCTGGATGACCTTGATAGCGGGGCGCAGCGGGAATGACGAAACAGTGCACCTGAATTCATTTGACAGGTGGAAGACAGAACTGGGCGGAGCATTTGTCATTCTGCTGTGGCTGATACCTTTTATTTTCTTCACCAGTGCCTGGGGAGGAATCGGCAGTATCTCCAATGTGCCGACATATACGAAAGAATTATACTCTGGAGGAATGTATTCGGATATCGCTTACAGCGGTTATGGCAGCTATTTAGGAGTAGCTGATTTAATAATAATGGGAATCATTGCTGCATTCACCACGGCCTGCTTCCTGTTTGGTTACCTGAGCCTGGTGCGAAGGATTAAAGCGGGTACGGTCTGGAAGAACAGTCTGCTGCGGAGTGTTTGCCTGTTTTTGAAAGAATTCTGGATGAACCGCAATGTAACATTCAGGGCCGTATTTTCGCTGGGTATATTCGTAGTGGTTCACTGGCTGGCACTTGGAGTCAGGGGCAGTTCCGGAGTCTTTATACTCATGCTTCTGGTGGAAGCAGCGGCGGTCTATCTGGTAGTTAGAGGCGCAATTTCCAAGAGCCGGATAAAAAGAGGAATTAAAGAGATTGCCTCAGGTAATGTAGACTATCAGATCCCGCTGGAACATTTGCGCGGTGGAGACCTGAAGATGGCCGAGATGGTTAATAATATCGGCAACGGACTGCAGCGGGCGGTGGAAGAGGGCATGAAGAGCGAACGCCTGAAAACAGACCTGATAACAAATGTTTCACATGATATTAAGACACCGCTGACATCTATTATCAATTACGTAGATCTGTTAAAGCGTGAGAATTTTAATGACCCGAAGATCCAGGGATATCTGGACATTTTGGAGGCTAAGGCGCAGCGCCTGAAAACTCTGACCGAAGATGTTGTTGAGGCTTCCAAAGTCAGCAGCGGAAATATCGTTCTGGAGTTTATGGACGTGAACCTGGTAGAGATGATTAACCAGACCGCCGGAGAATTTGCAGAAAAGTTTGGTGCTAAGAATCTGGAAATGGTCCAGAACCTGCCGGACGGTCCGGCAATGATCCACGTTGACGGAAGACGGATGTGGCGGGTACTGGAGAATATATACAACAATGCCGCCAAATACGCCATGCCGGGAACGCGGGTATATGCGGACCTGTGGGTGACGGAGGAGAATGTAAGCTTTTCACTGAAGAACATTTCCGAACAGCCATTGAATATTTCGGCGGACGAACTGACGGAACGATTCATCAGAGGAGATATATCCAGAAGTACAGAAGGCAGCGGACTGGGCCTGTCAATAGCAAAGAGCCTGACAGCTATGCAGGAAGGTGATTTCAGACTATATCTGGATGGGGATTTGTTTAAAGTAACGATAGAGTTTCCTCGTGTGAAGTAAAATGGGGAAGTGTTCAAAGGGGTCAGACCCTTCTGCAAAGGGGTCTGACCCCTTTGCGTTCCTTTTTCAGAATATTCTCATTTTTTCTCATATGTTTTGGTATTTTGAAGATACTGATATTATAAAGTGTACCCAATCAGGAAGTGTTTCTTGCACCATCCGGTGTTTTGCTTTACAATTAGGAATGAAAACGTGATGGATGATTCAAGAGGTGATTTATGGAATCTTTACAGGAATTACTGGATGATGTTTTAAATATAGATTTTATTCAGGGGATTATCAGTAATCCCCGTACGAAGGACGGGGTGCTGAAGATTAAGGTGAGGCCGGTTGAAAAGAAGGGCGGCCTTTGTTTTCAGTTTGAAGCTTTTACTGCGACACAGGCATTTCATGAGAATCTGGATGCGGAGGATGCGGTCAGGCGGATCGGGGAATATCTGTTAACCTTCAGACAGCTGCAGATGACGACGAGAACAATGAATTATACGGTTCTTGTGAGTAAAAAGGGAAAGATGACGATTCAGAAGAAGCGGCAGCCCGGGGAAGTGATGGCGGCAGAACTGTCGCATAACCGCAGTAAAAAGTATATCCTGAAGGAGGGGACTGTGGTACCTTATCTTCAGGATCTGGGCGTTATGACCGGAGACGGTAAGGTGGTCAGGGCGCGCTTTGATAAGTTCCGGCAGATTAACCGTTTTCTGGAATTTATTGAGGATATTCTTCCTCAGCTTGATAAGGAGCGCGAGCTTACCATTCTGGATTTTGGCTGCGGAAAGTCTTATCTGACATTTGCGATGTATCATTATCTGCATGAAATACAGCAGTATGATATTCGGATTATTGGCCTTGACCTGAAGAAGGATGTGATTGAGCACTGTAATCAGCTGGCTGTGAAGTATGGCTATGATAAACTGCAGTTTCTGGAGGGGGATATTGCAGATTATGAAGGCGTTCAGTCTGTAGACATGGTGGTAACGCTTCACGCCTGTGATACGGCTACGGATTATGCACTGGCCAAAGCAATCGGGTGGAATGCAAAAGTGATACTTTCGGTTCCGTGCTGTCAGCATGAGCTGAATGGACAGATGGTAAATAAGACACTGGCGCCGATTATGGAATACGGACTTTTAAAGGAACGGTTTGCAGCGCTGGTGACCGATGGGATGAGGGCAAAGTATCTGGAAGCTTCGGGGTATGATACTCAGGTTTTAGAGTTTATTGACATGGAGCACACGCCAAAAAATATTCTGCTGCGTGCAGTAAAAACAGAGAAACGCAGTTCGGATGCAAGACAGGAAATTGAAGACTGCAAGGCGTTTCTTCAGGTGAATCCGATGCTTGGAAAGCTATTGCATCCGGATGAGGAATGATCATGGGAGTTGGGATAATGTTTTTCAAATAAAGGGGACAGACAAATGAAAAAAAAGAGGTTGATAAAAGCAGGCATTCTGGCAGGCGTGTTTCTTATCGCAATTATTGTGAGCAGTCTGCTGACAAACAGAGGAACGGCTGATTTGACGGTTGACCTGAGCCAGCCCACTCTGCCGAGAATTTCATTTACGGTGCAGGGGAAAAATGTAAATGCGCTGGCCGGGCATGTAGATGAGATGGACATCACTGCCATGCGGGATACGATCACCCCGATGGAGGAAAACGGTACACTTCAGATGACTGTGGATGCGGATGGAAACGAAATACAGGAGATCCACTATGAGGTATACTCTCTGGATGGAGCGGATATTTATAAGAAGGGCGAGGTTAAGGATCTGTCTGATACCACAATCCAGCTGGATCTGAATGGTGCTCTGGCAGAAGATGTATCTGAGGCGGTTCTGAAAGTAATATTAAAGGTTGATAAGAAAGATGTTTATTTCTATACGAGAATTGAGCGCCCCGATGACCTTGCAGTCGGTGAGTGTCTGAACTTTGCAGAAGACATTCATACGAAGACATTTGATAAGAAAAATGCATCCGAGCTGGGGGAATATCTGGAGCCCAACGAAGAAGGGGATAATACAACCTTTCAGACAGTTACGATTCATTCCAGCAGTTCACAGATGACATGGGGAAACCTGGCTCCTGAGATTTCAAGCGATGTGGAATGGAGCATCAAGGAGAGCAACAGCGTCTATACCTCTCTTCTGGCGAAGTATCAGGTGACATGCGTGGGAGATGACGAGGAAGTTGAGACCTACAATATTAAAGAGTTTTTCCGTGTAAGATACAGCGGAGATGAATTATATCTTCTGGACTACAACAGGAGCATGAACCAGGTATTTAATGGGAATAAAAAAGTGTTAAACGAAAATGGAATCCTGCTTGGTATTACCTCCTCTAATGTGCCGTATGAGACGAACAAAAACGGTACAATCGTTTCGTTTGTACAGGAACGGGATTTGTGGACTTACAATCAGGCAGCAGATGAACTCTCACTTGTATTCAGCTTTGCAAATAAAGAAGGGCATGACGTGCGAAGCCGGTATGATCAGCATGAAGTGCGGATCATCAGTGTGGAGGACAATGGAAGTACGGCATTTGCTGTCTATGGATATATGAACCGCGGAGAGCATGAGGGGGAAGTCGGTGTTGATGTATATTACTTCGACATTGACAAAAATGCAGTAGAGGAAAAGGCATTTATTCCGAGCAACAAATCATTTGCCATAGCGGAGGACGAGCTTGGGAAAATGGTGTACTACAGCCATGAGAGACAGATGCTCTTCGTGCTTGCCGGAGGTAAACTGTATCAGGTAGATCTGGAGAAAAACAAGCAGGAGGTTCTTGCCGAAAATCTGCAGGAAGGGCAGTATACGGCTTCCGATGACGGACATCTGCTGGCATATCAGACAAATGGTTCACTGGAAAAAGCAACCGAGATCAGAGTACTCAATCTGAAAAGCGGGAAAGAAACGACTGTTGAAGCAAAGGACGGTGAAACAATCCGCCCGCTCGGGTTTGTGGCCAGCGACTTCGTATACGGGCGTCAGCGTCCCGCGGATAAAGGCAGGACAGTTGCCGGTGAAGAGCTGCTCCCGATGTACGAACTGGAGATCCGGGACAGTAAAAATAAAGTTGTGAAAACATATTCCGTGGAGGAAACGTATATATCCGATATATTTATTGAAGAAAATCTGGTGACATTGAACCGCGTCACAAAATCGGGGGATACTTATACGGGAACCAATCAGGATTATATCAGCAACAACGAGGTAAGAAAAGAAAGCAATATTACACTGGAGTCCTATTCAACAGACCTGAAACAAAAGCAGATGAGGCTGACATATGCGGATGGAATTGAGGACCAGTCTCCAAAGATTCTGAGGCCGAAGCAGGTTATGCTGGAAAAGGCAGTCACAATCGCATTTGACGGAAAAGTAAAATCGGACAAATATTATGTCTACGGAATGGGTGATCTGATTGAAATCTATGACAAAGCGGCTTATGCGATTCAAAAGGCAGAACAGGTATCGGGCGTGGTGATTTCTTCGGAGCAGTCCTATATCTGGGAGAAGGGCAACCGGGATCTGGTATATTACACAGATGCACAGGCATTTAAACGGGCAGATGACCAGTCCTCTTTTGAGGCGTGTGAGGAACAGATGAAGCAGTATAACGCAAAACGGGTGAATCTTACGGGCTGTACTTTGAGCCAGGTGCTCTATGTCATTAACAAAGGCCTGCCCGTCATAGCAATGACAGATTCCAGCCATGCCATACTTTTAACCGGATACAGTACGACGGATGTCACGTATATTGATCCGGACAGCGGTGAGGAGTATACCGTCAGTGTAAATGATATGGAGGCAATGACGGCGGGAAGTGGAAATACTTTTATCGGCTATGTGAAGTAAGGATACTATCATATGCGGCCTGACCGCAGAACTGTCTGCAAGGACATGTATTACAGGATGCTCCGGGCGCAATTTAACATCGGAAATAAAAAGAACCATCTTCTGGAAATAGTTTCCGTGAAGATGGTTCTTCGTTGATCTTGAAAAATATCAGATTTTATATTACGCTGTTCTGAAAATTGTGTTCCGATACTTATTCAATGCAGTATACACGATCATTCCAAGGACTCCGCAGGATATCACTTCACCGATGCCTACGGTCAGCATCATAAAAGGAATCGGGAGCGGCACCTGGTATCCGTAACGCAGGACAAAAGGCACGATCAGCACATTCGCAATAATCGGAGGCAGGGGAGCGAGGAATCTGCTTTTACCTCGAAGCTGCCATGTAAAAACAGCGCCGATTAAAGTGGCAAGACTGCCAAAAATAATGTCGGGCAGAATACATCCTCCAAATATATTGCTGATCAGGCATCCGATAAATAAACCCGGAATCGCGGCCGGGGTGAATACCGGAAGAATTGTCAGGGCCTCGGAAATACGTACCTGCACCTCACCGTAACTGAACGGCGCAAACACAATGGTCAGCACCACATAGATCGCAGCGATCATCGCTGCCTGTGCTATGAACAGCACTTTTTTGCTCTGTGAATCTTTCATTATTAAATTCTCCTTTAGTTTTGTTTTACGAGTGGAAGGTCTCGAACACTCGGTTTGAATCAGCCCATAAGACCTTATTTTTCAGGGCTTTGGAACGATTAGTAGTATAACATGGGGGGAGGGAAAAATCAAGGAATGTCCAATATTTGTCCAGGATTGGAATATGCAGCGGTATAGAAATGCAGCGTTTTTGGGTGAACTATTATGGGGGCTTCCGTTAATTTCCCGTACATCTTCATCCGGAGATCCGGCGGAATACCTTTTAACTTTGATCTTTTGATTATAATTTAATACAGCAATGATTGATAATATCACGCATATTTGCTACAATCTCATTGGAAATACATGTAAAAGCAAAAATAAATAATATTGTGCTTAAACATATAGCTCCGGCACAGCGCAGAAGTGCGGCCGGAGTCAGAAAAATTAGGAGGCAGCAGTATGAAATTAGGAATTGTAGGAAGCAATTTTATCAGTGACAGGCTGATCGAAGCGGCGCACGGGGTCCCGGAGGTGGAGATCTCTGCAGTATATTCCAGGAAGCAGGAGACAGGAGAGGCATTTGCCGGGAAGCACGGCATCCCCAATGTTTATACAGATTATGCAGAGTTTCTGGAATCTGAGATCGATGCAGTGTATATTGCAACACCAACTTATGCACACTGCGGGCAGTCTCTTGAGGCGCTGAAGCACAAGAAGCATGTTCTTTGCGAAAAGATTATGGCTGTAAATGAGAGAGAAGCAGCTGCAATGTTTGACTGTGCAGAGGAAAATGGGGTTGTTCTTCTGGAAGCCATGCGTCCGGACTTTGATCCGGCATTTGATCTGATAAAAGAACAGCTTCCGAAAATAGGAAAGCTGCGTAGGGTGACGGTGGAATACTGCCAGTATTCTTCCCGCTATGATAAGTTCAGGCAGGGGGAGGTTCTGAATGCATTTAATCCGGACCTGTCCAATGCGGCCATTATGGATATCGGGGTATACTGCATTCACACACTTGTCAGAATGCTTGGAATGCCACAAGAAATAAAAGCGTTTTCCACGAAATTAGAAAATAGTTTTGAGGGGAGCGGTATTGTCCTGATGCAGTATGATGATATGATGGCGGAAGCTGTTTATTCAAAGATAACGGATTCTGTGAATCCCGGAATATTCCAGGGAGAAGAGGGAAGTCTTCTAATATACGGTATCTCCATGCCGCAGTCGATGGAAATCGTGTACAGAGACGGAAGACGGGAGCCGATTCCGTACACACCTGTATCTAATAATATGGTATTTGAGGTCAGGGAATTTGTGCGGCTTGCAGGAGAAAAATGCAGTCAGCATTCTTATCAAAAGTACTCAATGGATACACTGCGTGTAGTGGATGAGGCCAGAAGACAGAACGGGATTGTATTTCAGGCGGATTCAGTGTTATAATAGTGCTAATGTGCAATAAAAGGAAAAATTTGATGGAATAAGGAGTATTTGGTATGGATCTAGTTACAATTCGGGAATTATTTAAGAACAAAGAGGAATATCTGGACAAGAAAGTGACTGTGGGTGGATGGATCCGCAGTATTCGTGATTCAAAAACTTTTGGTTTTATCGTGGTGAATGACGGCTCCTATTTTGAGCCGCTGCAGATCGTGTACCATGACAGCATGGAGAATTTCGAAGAGGTCTCCAAACAGAATGTAGGAGCGGCAATTATAGTTACAGGTACTTTGGTTGCCACACCACAGGCAAAGCAGCCATTTGAGATTCAGGCAGATGAAGTGACTATCGAGGGGACATCAGCACCGGACTATCCACTGCAGAAGAAACGTCATAGTTTCGAATATCTCAGAACGATTTCTCATCTTCGTCCACGGACGAATACATTTCAGGCGGTGTTCAGAGTGCGCTCTATGATTGCATTTGCAATTCACCAGTTCTTCCAGGACAGAGGATTTGTTTATGTGCATACACCGCTGATCACGGGAAGTGACTGCGAGGGAGCCGGCGAGATGTTCAGAGTGACTACTCTGGATATGGATAATGTGCCGAAGAATCCGGACGGAACGATAGACTACAGCCAGGATTTCTTTGGAAAAGAGACAAACCTGACTGTAAGTGGACAGCTGAATGGCGAGACATTTGCGCAGGCTTTCAGAAGCATTTACACATTCGGGCCTACCTTCCGCGCAGAGAATTCCAACACCACAAGGCATGCAGCTGAATTCTGGATGATCGAGCCGGAGATTGCATTTGCAGACCTTGATGATAATATGGATCTGGCCGAGGCTATGCTGAAATATGTGATTTCTTATGTTCTGGAAAATGCACCGGAGGAAATGAACTTCTTCAATTCCTTTGTGGACAAGGGCCTGATGGACAGACTGAAGAATGTGGAGAATTCAGATTTTGCGAGGGTAACATATACAGAGGCTGTAGAGCTGCTTGAGAAGAATAATGACAAGTTTGAGTATAAAGTGACATGGGGTACGGACCTGCAGACAGAACACGAACGCTATCTGACCGAAGAGGTGTACAAGCGTCCGGTTTTTGTTACAGATTATCCAAAAGAGATCAAGGCATTCTATATGAAGCTCAATGAGGATGGAAAAACCGTGGCAGCAGTTGACTGTCTGGTGCCGGGAATCGGTGAAATCATCGGAGGCAGCCAGAGGGAAGATGACTATGACAAGCTGGTGCAGAGGATGAAGGAGATGAATCTGGGGGAAGAAGATTACAAATTCTATCTGGATCTGAGAAGATATGGTTCTACCAGACATGCAGGATTCGGGCTTGGTTTCGAGAGATGTGTCATGTATCTTACAGGAATGTCCAATATCCGCGATGTTGTTCCGTTCCCGAGAACTGTAAATAACTGCGAACTGTAGATGATATTCCCGCGATGGCAGCCATCCGGGTGTACATGCCTGCATGTATATCCGG
Organism: Clostridium sp. D5; assembly: GCF_000190355.1. NCBI lineage: Bacteria > Bacillati > Bacillota > Clostridia > Eubacteriales > Clostridiaceae > Clostridium > Clostridium sp. D5. Next base: position 87,412 of record NZ_GL870816.1, read on the forward strand.
GAACCGCCGGAGGGGACCCATACCCCGTATCCCGCTGTGCTGCAATTATGACGTACCAGGCAGTCGGCTACGGGGTATTTGGCTTGAGGACGTAACAGACTGGTCATTGTTACGTCCTCAATTGCCTTTTTAACTGTAATTATTTGGCCGTAGAAGGAATTTTAAAAACGGAGGTGCCCATGAAGTTTATCCATATTGCTGACATACATCTGGGGGCGCAGCCTGATGCAGGGACTGCGTACAGTGGAGGGCGTCCCCGTGAATTGTGGGATGCATTTTCACGGGTGGTAACACTGTGTGAGGAAGAAAAGACGGATATACTGCTTATTGCAGGGGATCTGTTCCACAGGCAGCCGCTTCTGCGGGAACTAAAGGAAGTAAACTACCTGTTTTCTACACTATCCCACACCAAGGTGGTATTTATTGCCGGAAATCATGACTATATCAGAAAAGGCTCTTATTACCGGACTTTTCAGTGGAGTGATAATGTCTATCCTCTGTTGGGAGATAAGATGGGCTATGTACGGATGCCGGAGCTCGACCTGGCGGTGTATGGATTCAGTTATCATGCGAGAGAGATTCGGGAAGAACGCTGTAATGTGAGGGCACAGGGGCTGGCGGATCATGAAATTCTCCTTGCACACGGCGGCGATGAGAAGCATGTTCCTCTCAGAAGGGAGATCCTGGAAGCCCTGGGATTTGACTATATTGCGCTGGGACATATCCACAAACCCCAGGCAATGATAAAAGATTTCGCCTTATTTGCCGGCGCATTGGAGCCGGTGGATAAGAACGATACAGGACAGCATGGATTTGTCCGCGGAGAGATTACAGAGCAGGGAGTCCATGTGGAATTTATTCCCTGTGCATCCAGAGAATATATTCATCTGGCGCTCCGGGTGAATGAGCATATGACGAATGGGAGCGTGAAGGACTATATCCGTGAAACCGTGGAGAAGAGAGGTACCCAGAATATTTATAAATTTATACTGCGGGGGCAGCGGGATCCGGATGTAGAATTTGAAACAGAATATATGGATGATTACGGGAATATTATTGAGATTGAGGATGAGACTTGCCCCGCATTTGATTATCAGGCACTGTATGAGGAGAACCAGGATAATCTGCTGGGAAAATATATAGAAGAATTTCTGGGATGTGAGGAAGGCAGTATGGAGTATCAGGCACTCCAGGCGGGAGTGCAGGCTCTTCTGGAGAATGGCCTGTCATAAACCGGAAGCTGCCGGAGAAAGTTGAAGAGTATGGAAATCAAAGAGTTGTACTTAGAGAATTTTGGAAAGTTCTCAGACAAACGTTTTTATATAAAGGACGGGATCCATGTTTTTTATGGAGAAAATGAATATGGCAAATCTACGGTCTATGCATTTATCAGGGCAATGCTTTTTGGCCTGGAAAGAGGCAGAGGCCGGGCGGCACTAAATGATGAGTTCAGCAGATATGAACCCTGGGTTAATCCCAATTATTATGCCGGTTCGATGCGGTTTTCTATCGCGGGAAAAAACTTTTTCCTGGAACGGAAATTTGACAGATATTCTAAAAGCGCGTACCTGATCTGTGAGGATGACGGGGAAGAGCTGTCCGTGGAAGACGGAGATCTGAATATGCTTCTGGGCCAAATGACAGCAGAGTCATTTGAAAATACCGCTGCAATAGGACAACTCACAGCAAAGCTAGGGCAGGGGCTGGCCGAGGAACTGAAAAACTATGCCGCAAATTATTATGAGACTGGGCGCAGTACAGTTGATCTTGGAAAGGCTCTGGAAACTTTGCGCTTGCGTAGAAGAGCTGTGGAACAGGAGATGAAATCTCTGCGGGAAAAGCAGGGAATAAAAAAAGATGCGGTCCGGCAGGAATGCCAGTATGTTTCGGCAGATGCTGAGAAACTGCAGAGAGAACTTGAAGACAATCAAAAGAAACTGCAGAGTTTACCGCGGGAAAGCGATGACTATGTGATGGCAGAAGCGGATTTGAACGAAGAGGCCGTGATGGATGATTCAGTGAAGAATCAGCAGAGGGAAGACAGAGCGGAAAGTTCCGATGCAGAGGCCGGCCAGGGCAGAAGCCTGATGGCTATGGGCGGCCTGGGAATAGCGGCCGGAGCAGCAGGACGGCTCTGGAGTGTGTTTGCACCCGGTGGTGAGACATTTGCAGGTGGGGGTGCGATCTCAGTTCTGGCCTGGGTTATTTTAGCAGCAGGGCTGCTGCTTCTTGCCGTTGGAGCAGTAAAGTATGGGAAGTGCAGGCGGCAGACCAGATTGCAGGGGGCCAACGGGGGAAAAGGTGATGCAGCCCGTGACCGTGATGCAGAAAAGCGGGAAAAGGCACAACTGGAGAATGCCCGCAAAAATGAGACAGAGACATACCGGCAGAGACTGGAGTGGGAAAATCATAGGATTAAAGCGGAGTGGAAAGAGAAGCAGGTAAGGTTCCAGAACCTGCAGGAACAGCTGGCAGAGCTTGAGATGCCTGATAAAAAAATCAAAAACCTGCAGGCTGCAAATGCCGCCCTTCTGCTTGCAGAAGAAAAAATGATTGCTGCTTCCCGGAATATGGTGCAGGGTTTCGGCAGTATATTAAATCAGAAAGCCTCACAGATATTAGAACGTATAACAGGGGGACGGTATACAAAACTTCTGGCAGATGAAAACCTGAATATGACCCTGTTGGAAGATGGGCGGCGGATACCCGTAGAGCGGGTGTCGCGTGGGACAATAGAACAGGTTTACTTTGCACTTCGCATGGCAGCAGTGGATATGCTCTATGAAGAGCCGCTTCCTGTGATTTTTGATGATGCATTTGCATGCTATGACGAAAAAAGATTAAAATCTACTATAAAATGGTTGAGTGAACAGCAAAGACAAGTTATAATATTTACTTGTCAAAAGCGTGAACCGGAAATTGTAAAACTATTCTGAAAATGGAGTGCAAAGGGGTCTGACCCCTCTGAAAGGAAGATATACATGAAGATAGAGTTGCCGAGAAAAGTGATTATGATTATCAACAATCTGCAGCTGCATGGCTATGAGGCGTTTGCGGTGGGCGGCTGTGTGCGTGATTCTATTCTCTGCCGGAAGCCGGAGGATTGGGATATTACGACCTCTGCTAGGCCTGAGGAGATTAAGCGGCTTTTTAGGCGGACGGTTGATACGGGGATTGAACATGGTACTTTGACTGTTATGATTGGCAGGGAAGGATTCGAAGTGACTACCTATCGGGTCGACGGGCTTTATGAGGACAGCCGGCATCCGAAGGATGTGACGTTTACTACCAGCCTGGAAGAGGATCTGCGGCGCAGGGACTTTACGATTAATGCAATGGCTTATAATGATGAGGTGCGTCTTGTGGATGTGTTCGGGGGGATGAAGGATCTGAACCACCATCTGATCCGGTGCGTGGGCGACCCCGCGGAGCGGTTTTCGGAGGATGCGCTGCGGATTCTGCGGGCGGTCAGATTCTCTGCGCAGCTGGCATTTCCGATTGAGAAGAATACGGCGCAGGCGGTGCGCGAACTCGCACCTACCCTTAAGAATATCAGTGCGGAGCGGATACAGGTGGAACTGGTTAAGCTGCTGATGTCCGATCATCCGGATCTGATCCAGGACGCATATGAGCTGGGAATCACAAAAATCATTCTGCCGGAATGGGATGCCATGGTAGGCGTGGAGCAGAATACGCGCCATCATAAGTATGACGTGGCGGGTCACACGCTTCATGCTCTGAAAAATGTGAAGAAGGATAAAATTCTCCGTCTGACAATGCTGTTCCATGATATGGGAAAACCATCGATGAAGACCACCGATGAAAAGGGCGTGGATCACTTTAAAGGGCATGCGCTGGTCAGCGAAGAAATCGCGCGCAGTGTGCTGAGAAGGCTCAAGTTCGACAATGATACGGTGAAAAAGGTGACAAGGCTTGTTTGTTATCATGATTACCGGATTGAGGCAACCCCGCAGAATGTACGGCGGGCGATGAACCGGATCGGGGTGGAGCTGTTTCCTTATTATCTGGCAGTGCGCATGGCGGACGTGAAGGCACAGAGCCCCTACAGGCGGCGGGCAAAGATTGAAAATATCGTGGCAATGCGGGAGCTCTATCAGGAGACCCTCATCAATGACCACTGTGTGACTCTCAGACAGCTGGCGGTCAGCGGAAGAGATCTGATGAAGCTGGGCATGCAGCCCGGAAGACAGATGGGGGATATGCTGAATGAGCTGCTGGAGCTGGTTCTGGACGAACCAGAGATGAATGAGAAAGAAAAATTATGTAATTATGTGAAAGAAAAATCAGGCATATAGCATACTCGGGCTGTCCCTTTCATACATTAGAAAGAGTCAGAATCGTAGAATCAGGGGGCAGCCATGAGAGAGTATGAATTAGAAGTCTTGGAACAATATGATATAGAAGTAAGAGGCACCCGCAAAATAAGGGGTGCGTTTTTTTGCGACACGAAAGAGGGCACGATGCTGTTGAAGGAAGCGGATGTTTCAGACAGGCGTGCCCCTTTGCTGTACACCGTTTTGTGCAGCCTGGAGAAGGCCGGATATCCGAATGTAGATATCCCGGTTTATAATAAAGAAGGCCAGCTGATCAGCGTATCCCGGGACGGCACCAGGTATATGCTGAAAAAATGGTTTTCCGGAAGGGAATGCGATGTAAAAAAAGAATTTGAGATCCTGCAGGCATCCAGGAACCTGGCAGATCTGCACTGCCGAATGCAGTGGCAGGACGTGTGTGCTGCAGAAGAGGAGGCCGTCATACGGCCTCCTACGGGAAGGCATCTGCAGGAAGAATTTATGCGCCATAACCGGGAATTAAAAAAAGTACGCGCATTTATACGCAATAAAGTTTCAAAAGGTGCATTTGAGTTTCTGTTTCTGGAGTATTTTGACAGAATGTATAGTCTGGCAGAGCAGGTTGCCGGCCGTCTGGAAAAATCCAGGTATGACAGTCTGTACAAAGAAAGTATAGAAAACCACCGGCTTGTGCACGGAGATTACAATTACCATAATGTTCTGCTTACTTCAAACGCGCTAGCAACGACAAATTTTGAGCATTTCAGGATCGACGTGCAGGCACAGGATCTGTATTATTTTCTGCGGAAAGTAATGGAAAAGCACCGGTGGCATGAAAGCCTGGGCCAGTCTATGCTGGATGCCTATCAAAGCGTCCGGGAGCTGGATCCGAGGGAACTGGAGTATATTGCACTGTGCCTTGCATACCCGGAAAAATTCTGGAAGACTGCAAATACCTATTATCACTCGAATAAGGCATGGATTCCTGAAAAAAATGTGGAAAAACTACAGACGGCAATCACGCAGACGGAAGAAAAACTGCGATTTTTAGAAAATATATTTGCTTTCATTTTATAGGGGCCTGTTGTATAATAGGGACATACTATTAAGGCAGGAGGTACCAGTATGGATTACAAACAGAGATACGAAGAGTGGTTGTCAAACCCATATTTTGATGCAGATACAAAGGCAGAGCTGGAGAGCATCAGGGAAGATGAGAACGAGATAAAGGAACGTTTTTACACAGACCTTGAATTTGGTACGGCTGGTCTGCGCGGGATCATCGGCGCAGGCATCAACCGTATGAATATTTATACAGTCAGAAAAGCAACACAGGGACTGGCAAATTATATTAATAAGAGTGGAAACGGTGCAAAGGGCGTGGCGGTAGCTTATGATTCCCGCCGCATGTCACCGGAGTTTGCAGATGAAGCAGCGCTTTGCCTTGCAGCCAACGGAATCAAGTCCTATGTATTTGAATCCCTGCGCCCGACCCCTGAGCTGTCTTTTGCAGTGAGGGAGCTGGGATGCGCTGCAGGAATTAATATTACAGCAAGCCATAACCCGCCGGAATACAACGGATACAAGGTATACTGGGAAGATGGCGCACAGATTACACCGCCTCATGATAAAGGAATCATGGACGAGGTAAAGGCTGTTGAAGACTATACCACAATGAAGACGATGACCCTGGAAGAGGCGAAAGCTGCAGGGCTTTACGAAGTCATTGGCGCAGAGATTGATGATGCATATATTGCAGAACTGAAAAAACAGGTACTGCACCAGGATGCCATCGATGCGGCCGGCAAGGATATTAAGATTGTATACAGCCCGCTGCACGGAACCGGAAACATTCCGGCACGCCGTATTTTAAAAGAGCTTGGATTTGAGAATGTATATGTTGTAAAAGAACAGGAACTGCCGGACGGCGAATTCCCAACCGTATCCTATCCGAACCCGGAGGCTGCAGAAGCATTTGACCTGGGACTGAAGCTGGCCAAAGAGATTGATGCAGATATCGTGCTGGCTACTGATCCGGATGCGGACAGGCTTGGTGTGCGTGTAAAGGACAAGAACGGAGAGTATCACACACTGACGGGAAACATGTCAGGTTGCCTGCTTGCCGATTATGAGATCGGACAGCGCAAAGAGTTAAAAGGCCTGCCGGACGACGGGTATCTGATCAAGACGATTGTTACCTCCAACATGGCAGACGCAATTGCAAAGTATTACAACGCAGGCCTGATCGAAGTCCTGACCGGTTTCAAATTTATCGGACAGCAGATCCTCGGATTTGAGACAAGCGGTAAGGGAGAGTATTTATTCGGATTCGAAGAAAGCTATGGCTGTCTGATCGGCACCTATGCAAGGGACAAGGACGCGATCGTGGCTACAATGGCTCTCTGTGAAGCAGCGGCGTATTACAAAACCAAGGGCATGAACCTGTGGGATGCCATGATTGAGATGTACGACCGTTACGGATATTATAAAGACGATATCCAGTCCATCACACTCAAAGGGATCGAAGGCCTGGCGAAGATACAGGAGATCCTGGAGACACTGCGCAAGAATCCTCCCACAGAGATCGCGGGTTACAAAGTGCTCAAAGCAAGAGATTACAAGGCAGACACCATTAAGGACATGGAGACAGGCGAAATCACAGGAACCGCATTACCGAGTTCCAATGTGCTCTATTATGATCTGACAGATGATGCATGGCTGTGCGTAAGGCCGTCCGGAACAGAACCGAAAGTGAAGTTCTATTATGGCATAAAAGGGACGTCTCTCGAGGATGCAGATGCTGCATCAGAAAAAATGGGTAAAGAAGTTCTTGCAATGATTGACGAGATAATGTAACATATCGTGTCAGGCAGGAATTTCCAGTAAGAAACCCCGCCTCAGAAATCTTAAAAAACCCTAAAAAAGTGCCAAAAAACGCGGGAATGCCGGAAAAATCCTTGACAAAAATATGGGAAACAGTTATAACAGTACATAAGGGCTAATCATGTGAACGCCAGTACATGAGCGCCTTTGTTAAACTGTTAGAATATTATATTCTAGTACAATAAAGAGGAGGAATTTATCCATGAACAAAACAGAATTAGTAGCAGCTATTGCAGAAAAGGCAGAAATTTCCAAGAAAGACTCTGAAAAAGCATTGAAAGCATTTATCGATGTGGTATCTGATCAGTTGAAAAAAGGCGATAAAGTACAGTTAGTTGGATTTGGTACATTTGAAGTAAGTGAAAGAGCAGCAAGAGAAGGAAGAAATCCTCAGACAGGCAAGACAATGAAAATTGCAGCTTGCAAAGCTCCTAAGTTCAAAGCTGGCAAAGCTTTAAAGGACGAAGTTAACGCTTAATTGGAATGAATCAATAAGAGATAAAGATACAGAGAGCACTTATGATGTCCGCATTGTAAGTGCTTTCTTTTCTCTTTGAATAATAAACTGTACAAAACAGAATGGAAATTAATCGGAGTTGTTTAAAAGATATTCATAAGTGAGAAAGGAAAAGAAAATGCGTTTAGATAAGTTTTTAAAAGTGTCCAGGCTGATCAAACGCCGGACTGTGGCAAACGAAGCCTGTGATGCAGGACGGGTGCTTGTAAACGGGACTGTGGCAAAAGCATCGCTGCATGTAAAACCGGGGGACATTATAGAGATACAGTTCGGCACCAAAACCGTAAAGGCAGAAGTTCTGGACCTGCAGGATACGACCAAAAAGGAAGAGGCGAAAGAACTTTTCCGGTATCTGTAATCAGGAAACCGATGCCGAACAGGACCGCCGCCGTAGATATGCGTAAAAGTTATATGATAATAACAATAATCAATATACAGTGATATCCGGCGGGGATACATATTTTGATACAACCCTTCATATATATAGAAAAGCAAAGTTGAAGGGGGAAAGTGTATGGAAGAGCGGCAAATGCCCAAGGCGCATAAACTCGTTGTAAATAACAGAAAGACAAGTATGGTCACCGGAGTCCTGGATGTTCTTTCTTTTGATTTAAATGAAATCCTGCTGGAGACGGAACAGGGCATGCTGATGGTTAAGGGAACCGATCTGCATGTGAACCGGCTCAGTGTAGAAAAGGGAGAAGTAGATCTGTCAGGCAATATTGACAGTATCGCATACTCCAGTGCGAATCAGGCCGGCCGGCAGAATGAAAATTTCTTTGCAAAGCTGTTTAAGTAGGCACGCCTATGATGCTGGGAATTGGAAAAGAAGCGATTATATTTCTATACGCGGGGCTGTCCGGGATTGTGATACTCTTCAGTTACCAGATACTCAGGCTGCTGAGGCGCCTGATACCGCACCATATTGTGATTGTAAATCTGGAAGATTTACTTTATTGGCTCGGAGTGAGCGCGTATTTGTTCCGGCAGATGTATAAAACAACATATGGTAGTATCAGATGGTTCTTCATACTAGGTGTGGTATGTGGGATTTTACTGGCGAATTTCATACTCTCAATTTCGAAAAAAATNT
>NZ_GL870816.1:96385-185623 GCF_000190355.1 Clostridium sp. D5
AAAGAAGCGATTATATTTCTATACGCGGGGCTGTCCGGGATTGTGATACTCTTCAGTTACCAGATACTCAGGCTGCTGAGGCGCCTGATACCGCACCATATTGTGATTGTAAATCTGGAAGATTTACTTTATTGGCTCGGAGTGAGCGCGTATTTGTTCCGGCAGATGTATAAAACAACATATGGTAGTATCAGATGGTTCTTCATACTAGGTGTGGTATGTGGGATTTTACTGGCGAATTTCATACTCTCAATTTCGAAAAAAATATCCGGGAAAATAAAGAAAAGCCTTGAAAAAAAGAAGAAAAACCGATAGAATAGATTTATTAAGCAGGGGTGTTTAATAAGATTATAAGTTGGGTGAGTATGAATGACGAATAAGAAAAAAACAGGAACGCAGCGGCAGAAGAGCCGTAAGCGCAGTTCTGGTTTTGGTTACCATCGGCGGAGTGTAGCTGTAATTACTATGATATTAGTATTACTGGGATGCGTTCTGACGGTGAATGCAGTGACCCTGCAGGCCAGGAACAAGAGCTATAAACGGCAGGAGGCGGAACTGAAGGCTCAGATTAACGAGCAGAAAGAGCGTGCCGGCGAGATAAAAGAATACCAAGAGTATGTAAAAACAGATGAGTACATAAAAGAAGTTGCCGAAGAGAAGCTGGGTCTTGTTGATCCCAACGAGATTATTTTTAAACCGGCTCAATAACGATACTACGAAAGATAAGCTCCAGGAGAATTCCTGGAGCTTTTGTCGTGGTATAAAAATATACGGAGAATAGGAGGGGTAAACATGGACGAAGGACAAGTATTGCATTCCAGCCCCTATGTGGCCCAGATTGAAAAATTTGCAGATTCCCTGAAGCAGCTGTCCCACACATTTTTAAAACTGGAAGAAAAGAAAAAATCATTCAGCAGCGAAGAGATAGAGGAGATGTTTGAAAAAGTCAAAGGAAAAGTCTGCACAAACTGCGAAAAATGCTCCTGGTGCTGGGGAGAGAATTTTGTACACACCTACCAGATGGGTTATGAGATCTTGTCGGCAGTGGACAACTATGGAAATGAGCTGAACACGGAGACGAAAAGAAAACTGCAGCAGAGGTGCGTCATGGCGCCAAGATTTCTTCGGGAAATGCTGGAGGCCTTTCATGAGGCAAGACAGAACATGATATGGATTAACCGGATTGCCCAGAGCCGGGAAGGGTGCGCCGTACAGATGGATACATTTGCAGACATGATCCGCAGCACGGCAAAAGAGCTGGAGGACAGCATGTTCACAGACGAACGGCTGGAAAAAAAGATCAGCGTACACCTTAAAAGGAAAGGAATCAGGGTTCTGTATACAAACTTTTTTATGAACCGCGAGGGGAAATACGAAGTGCACATAACTGCGCGCGCCATGCAGAATGAGTGCGTCACCACAAAGGAACTGGTCCGCGGAGTCACAGAAGTGATGGGCCGCAGATTCGTGCTGGACGGAGCCCACTGCCAGATGCTGGGCAGGGAATACACCACCGTGGTATGCATGGAAGGCCCGGCCTTCTATACCCTGCAGGGTGTGGCCAGAATTGGAAAAGGCTGCAGTCAGATCTCAGGGGACAACTTCATGATGCTGGAGCTACCCGGCGGCCGCCAGGGAGTCGCACTGTCGGACGGCATGGGTTCCGGAGAAAAAGCATGCCGGGAGAGCACCCTCGTCATCGAGCTTCTGGAGGAACTGCTGGAAGCCGGATTTCCGGAAAAAACCGCAATCCAGATGATCAACACCACGTTGGTCATGGGCCGGGAAGAAATACATTTTTCCACAATAGATATGAGCGTATTTGACTTATACACAGGCACCTGCGAGTTAATCAAAGCAGGAGCATCCTCAACCTTCATAAAAAAGAAGGACAAAGTAGAACACTTAAGTTCAACCAGCCTTCCGATCGGCGTACTTCACACCATAGAGATCGATTCTGTAAAGCGTAAGCTTGAGGACGGCGATTTCGTTATTATGGTAACCGACGGCATCATGGACGCCCTCCCTGTAGGCGAGCAGGATATCCTGCTAGAAACCATCATACAGGGGACAATCATGAACAACCCAAAAGAAATGGCACACCATATCCTTGAACAGGTCCTGAACTGGAATGGGGATGCGGCGCCGATGGATGACATGACCGTCCTAGTAGTGGGCCTCTGGGAGTGCTAGGGGGAGCACGGCGGGAGCAGCGGATTGTGCGGGCTGCGCGGGATTGTGCTGGGGATTGAAGTTATGTGTCGGGTGTAGCATGCTCCTGTTTTGCTGCGGATGGTGGCGGGCTGCACGGGATTGTGCTGGATGGAGAAGTTTATGCTGGGGATTTTAGCGCCATGCGTAGGCGGTGTGATCCACTGGCTTCCCAGTAAACCTCCACCAAACTAATTTTCCTCCCGCTGGATGAGCGCAGCCTGCCTGGAATGGGGAAGAGGATGCCGGGGAAGAACAGCAAAGGGGGGACGGGAAGTGTAGAGCGCACGGTCTAGAAGTACTTACACCAAAGGCGCCGTCCGCGAGGGATGGAAAGTGATTTTCCAAATCACTTTCCAGTGCAGTGCAGCGAGAAAGCATCAGGCTTTCTCGCTGCGTGCTGCACGTGCCCTCGCGGGCGGCGCCTTTGGTGTTAGTACTTCTCCGTAAGCGGGTCACTTCCCGTCCCCCCTTTGCTGTTCTTCCCCGGCATCCTCTTCCCCATTCCAGGCAGGCGTACTTCCCCTTGCATTTCCCCTCAAAATTAGTTATAGTTTACCTATGGAAAATGTGGATGGGTTTATTGAGTTTTATCATATGATTGAAAATGGAGATAAAGTGATTGCGGGGATATCGGGCGGTGCGGATTCGGTATGCCTGCTTTTTGTGCTTCTGAAGCTGCGGGAGGAGATGGGGATTGAGATCGTGGCTGTGCATGTGAATCATGGGCTCCGTGGGGAGGCTGCGAAGCGGGATGAGGAGTTTGTGCAGGAACTTTGCAGGGAACATCGGGTAAAATGTGTGGTTTATCGTGAAAATGTGGAATCAATTTCCAAAAAACGGAAACAATCTGTTGAGGAGGCCGGACGTGTTGTGCGCAGGGAGGCTTTTGAGAAGACTCTTGTGGAGTGCGGGGGGACGAAAATAGCCATGGCACATCATCAGAATGATAATGCGGAGACGCTTCTTATGAATCTGGCCAGGGGAACCGGGCTGAAGGGGCTTGGCGGGATTCAGCCGGTGGCGGGAAAGATCATCCGCCCGCTGCTATGTCTGAACCGCAGGGAGATCGAACAGTATGTCGAGGCAATTGGCTGCGGATACTGCCGGGATGAGACGAATGATGAGGATGACTATACGAGAAACCGTCTGCGGCATCAGGTAATTCCGGTTCTGGAGGAACAGGTCAATGCGCAGGCAGTGCGCCATATGAATGAGGCTATGGAGCAGATACGCGGACTTCAGGATTATATGGAGATTCAGACAGAGGAGGCTTACCGGGACTGCGTTGCAGAGCGGGAGGATGGTGCGCTTTGTATTCATGCGGATGAATACAGAAGTCTCCATCAGGTTTTGCAGGGGCTTCTGATCAGAAAATGCTTAGGCAGGGCAGCAGGCGCTGAGAGAGACATCACCATGGCGCATGTGGAGGCGGTTACAGGATTGTTTGACAAACAGACCGGGAAAAGTCGAGATCTGCCTTATTCTGTGAGGGCCGTCAGGGAGTATGACGGAGTTGTGCTGAAGAAGAAAAATGATGTGCAAAAAAAGGGGTTCTCCCCCATAGAATTAAATGTACCGGGAATCACAAGGCTGCCCGGGTTAAATCTGACGATTTGCTGTAGTATACTGGAAAAAGCAGGGGATTTTTCGGCAAAACAAGCACCCCAAAAAACCTACACGAAATGGTTTGACTATGATATAATAAAAGGTGACCTGATTGTCAGGCCCAGACAGGAACGGGACAGTATCGTGATTGACAAAGCAGGACGAAGCCAGAAGATAAAGTCCTATTTCATTAACGAGAAGATACCGTCAAAAGAGCGGGACTGCGTTCCGTTGATTGCAGATGATAAGCAGATTATATGGATATTGGGGTATCGTATGAGCAGTGCCTGCCAAGTGACCGGGCAGACGCACCGGGTACTGGAGATAAAAGTAACGGAGGAAGAATGTGATGTCAGAGAAGATTAGTGTTTTAGTATCAGAAAAAGAAGTAGATGAAAGAATTGAAGCAATGGGGAAGCAGATCAGCAAAGACTATGAGGGGCGGCAGGTTCATTTAATCTGTATATTAAAGGGTGGTGCATTTTTTATGTGCGAACTTGCCAAGAGGATTACCGTGCCGGTATCTCTGGACTTCATGAGCGTAAGCAGCTATGGTGACGGCACGTCATCCAGTGGTGTTGTACGTATTGCCAAGGATCTGGATGAGTCGATAGAGGGAAAGGACGTCCTTATTGTGGAGGACATCATTGATTCCGGAAGGACACTGTATTATCTTATGGATACTTTAAGGCAGCGTCATCCAAAGAGCCTGCATCTGTGCACGCTTCTGGATAAGCCGGAGAGAAGAGAGAAGGAAGTTCGAGTGGATTACGTCGGGTTTGAGATACCGGACGAGTTCGTAGTAGGCTACGGACTGGATTATGCTCAAAAATATAGAAATCTGCCATATATAGGAGTGGTGGAAGGAGTAGAATAGGAAGGAGTACACACCATTGAACAACAAAAAGTATAAAAGCATGGGCGGTGCGACATTTCTTACATTTATTGTGATTGTCTTCCTTGCACTGTGGCTTACAAACAGATTCCAGGTGAAAGACCAGGAGATGACAAACCAGAGCTTTGTACAGGAAGTGAAGGATAAAAATGTACAGGATGTAACGATCAAACAGAATAAGACCGTTCCGACCGGCGTTGTGACTGTGACGATCAAAGACAGCGGGGCTGTAAAACAGGTTACCACATCAGATGTAGAGAAAACGCAGGAAATGCTGAATAAAGCGGGGATAGAGTATAAGCTGCTGGATGTTCCGCAGGATTCATGGTTTACAACGATTCTGATTCCCCTGTTGATAACATTCCTGGGGATTACAGTGATTTTCATGTTCATGAACCGCCAGGGCGGCGGAGCCAATGCCAAGGCGATGAATTTCGGAAAGAGCCGGGCGAAGATGACCACAGATACAGACAAGAAAGTGACGTTTGCGGATGTGGCGGGCTTAAAAGAAGAAAAAGAGGAGCTGGAAGAGATTGTGGATTTCCTCAGGTCTCCTAAAAAATATATCCAGGTGGGGGCCAGAATTCCCAAGGGTGTGCTGCTCGAGGGACCTCCGGGAACAGGTAAGACTTTGCTCGCCAAAGCGGTTGCCGGGGAAGCAGGAGTTCCTTTCTTCAGTATCTCAGGTTCAGACTTTGTGGAGATGTTTGTCGGAGTCGGCGCATCCCGTGTGCGTGATCTGTTCCAGGATGCCAAGAAGAACTCCCCCTGTATTATTTTCATCGACGAGATTGATGCCGTTGCAAGACGCAGAGGAAGCGGTCTGGGCGGCGGACACGATGAGAGGGAGCAGACATTGAACCAGCTGCTTGTTGAGATGGATGGTTTCGGCGTGAACGAAGGCATCATTGTGATGGCGGCTACAAATAGAAAAGATATCCTCGATCCGGCTATTTTAAGGCCCGGGCGATTTGACAGAAATGTAATCGTAGGACGTCCGGATGTGGGCGGACGAGAGGAAATTCTGAAAGTCCATGCAAAGAATAAACCACTGGGAGACGACGTGGATCTGAAGCAGATTGCACAGACGACATCGGGATTCACCGGTGCGGATCTTGAAAACCTTCTGAATGAGGCAGCGATTTTGTCTGCGAAAGAGGGCCGTGTATTTCTTCAGCAGTCCGATATCCGCCATGCTTTTATCAAAGTGGGAATCGGGCCGGAGAAGAAGAGCCGTATTGTATCAGACAAAGAGCGCAGGATTACCGCATTCCACGAGGCCGGGCATGCGATTCTGTTCCATATACTGCCGGATGTGGGGCCGGTCTACAGTGTTTCAATCGTTCCGACCGGCGGAGCGGGCGGATATACGATGCCGCTGCCGGAGAATGATGATATGTTCAACACGAAAGGGCACATGCTTCAGGAGATTACAGTATCGCTTGGCGGCCGTGTTGCAGAGGAGGAAGTATTTGACGATATAACCACTGGGGCGTCCCAGGATATCAAACAGGCAACGGCGATTGCACGTTCTATGATTATGAAGTTTGGTATGTCCGAACGGCTGGGCCTGATCAACTATGACAATGACAGCGATGAAGTATTTATCGGGCGTGATTTCGGCCACACATCAAGAGGCTATGGCGAGAAGGTGGCCAGCACAATTGATGAGGAAGTGAAGAGAATCATTGACGAGTGCTATATAAAGGCAAGAGCAATTTTAAAAGAATACGACTCTGTATTGCAGGCTTGTGCTAATCTACTGTTAGAAAAAGAAAAGATTACCAGAAGCGAGTTCGAAGCGCTTTTTGAAGAGTAAATGAGAAATGGGGCAAGTACTTCCAGAGGAGGGAGGGCTTGCCCCTAAGGAGGTTTTTATGAATAAGGACGCACTATTTTGTGATGGAACGTCCAGCTATGTGATCCCTGGGGAGCCTAACGAATATGAAAAGGTGAAACTGCGGTTTCGAACAGCAAAAGATGATATAGATGAAGTCTGTATTTTAACAAAAACTGGTGGGTATAAAATGCAGAAGTCAGACTCCCGGGGAGAGTTTGATTATTATGACATAGAGTGGCAGCTCGGTAAGGATCCGTTTACTTACTGCTTTCAGGTTAAAAAAGACGGGGAGATCTGTTATTTTAACCGGTGCGGTGTGGCTGCTGACATTGTGGACTTTTATGCTTTTGTCATTGTGCCGGGATTTTCAACGCCGGATTGGGCAAAAGGGGCTGTCATGTATCAGATATTTGTTGACAGATTTTGTAATGGAGATGAGTCCAACGATGTGGAGGACTGGGAATATATCTATATTGGCGAGCCATGCCAGAAGGTGACTGACTGGGATCAGCCGCCTCAGGCTATGGATATCCGGAGGTTTTACGGCGGCGATCTGCAGGGGGTTATGGATAAGCTGGATTACTTAGAAGGTCTGGGCGTGGAGGTGATCTATTTTAATCCGCTGTTTGTTTCGCCCTCAAACCATAAGTACGATATACAGGATTATGACTATATAGATCCGCACTATGGTAAGATTGCAGAAGACGGGGGACTGGTTCTGCCGGAGTGGGCAGCAGATAACATCGGAGCGACCAGATACCAGAAACGTACCGGGGATAAGGTGAATCTGGAGGCATCAAACCAGCTGTTTATCGAGCTTGTGGAGGCTATGCACAGCCGGGGGATGCGTGTGATCCTGGATGGCGTATTCAACCACTGCGGTTCTTTCAACAAATGGATGGACAGAGAACGTATCTATGAGCAGCAGACAGGGTATGAGAAAGGGGCGTTTGTCAGCTCTGAAAGCCCTTACCGCTCATTTTTTCATTTTCTTAACGAAAGCGACTCTGCCTGGCCGTACAATTATGCGTATGACGGGTGGTGGGGACATGATACACTGCCTAAGCTGAACTATGAGGATTCACCGCTGCTGGAGCAATACATCATAGATATTGGAAAGAAATGGGTTTCCCCGCCCTTCAATGTGGACGGCTGGCGGCTGGATGTAGCGGCAGACCTGGGATACAGCAATGAGTATAACCATATGTTCTGGAAACGGTTCAGACGGGAAGTAAAGAAGGCGAGGCCGGATGCCCTGATTCTTGCGGAACATTACGGTGATCCGACGGAATGGCTGCAGGGGGATGAGTGGGACAGTGTCATGAATTACGACGCATTTATGGAGCCCGTAACCTGGTTCCTGACAGGCATGGAGAAACACAGCGATGAGCGGCGTACAGACCTCTGGGGCAATGGAGATAATTTCGTAAAAACAATGCGGCATTTTATGGCGACGATGCTGACACCATCGCTTCAGGTGGCGATGAACGAACTCTCGAACCATGACCACTCCCGTTTTCTGACCAGGACCAATCATATCGTCGGAAGAATGGAGCATCTTGGCTCAAAAGCCGCGGAGGAAGGTGTCAACCATGCAGTTATGCGGGAAGCCGTTGTGATTCAGATGACATGGATCGGCGCTCCCACAATTTATTATGGAGATGAGGTCAGCCTGTGTGGATTTACAGATCCGGATAACCGGCGGACATATCCGTGGGGGAGAGAAGATATGCAGATGCTTGGTTTTCACAGGGAGATGATCCGCATCCATAAGAACGAAAAGCCGCTGAGGCAGGGATCGCTGCGGATGCTGTGCTGGGCGGATAATATTCTGGCATACGGCAGGTTTGACAGCCATGAGCAGATTGTGGTAGTCCTCAATAACAGCAAAGAACTGCGGGAAGTGACTGTACCGGTATGGCTGGCGGAAGTGCCTGTGACAGGGCGTATGGAGCGGCTGCTCTACACTTATGAAGAAGGCTATACGGTGGAACCGGATGATTATCTGATTCACAACGGAGAAGTTGTGCTGAATATGGGGCGGCATTCCGCACTTGTAATGAGAACAAAAAATGAAGATTAATGCAGAATGAAGAAAATCTCTTGGATTAGTGGTAATATATAGTCTAAGGGATTTTTTGTTTTATATAAAGGCCGTTTATTAGAATGAAAATCCTCCGGGATACATATGCCGTGATAAGTTGTCTGGCCGTAAAATGGCATCGCGGCGGTGCGCATAGTGTGATGCTGAAAGGAAGATGCATATGAAACAGCTCTATACAAAATGGGGAAGAGCACTCGACAGGGAGCACGTGTTGAAGGAATACCCGCGGCCCCTCATGGTAAGGGACAGTTATCTGAATCTGAACGGGGAGTGGGAATATGCCTTTACGAATAAATTTTGTAAGCCTGATGAATATGAAGGGCGGATACTGGTTCCGTTTTCGCCGGAAAGCGTTCTGTCCGGGGTGGACAGGCAGCTTCAGCCGGACGAATATCTCTGGTACCGGCGGATGTTTCTGATCTCGCAGGAAGGGCAGTCCCAGGACAGATGCTGCAGAAGACTGCTGCATTTTGGCGCTGTGGATCAGTCCTGTGTTGTATTTATCAATGGCAGGCAGGCCGCCCGGCATACAGGTGGATACCTTCCCTTTGAGGCGGATATCACAGCGTTTCTGCGGCCTGGGGAAAATGAAATTATGCTGGCAGTGAAAGATTTGAGTGATACTTCTTATCATGCCAGGGGGAAGCAGAAGCTGGCGAGAGGCGGTATGTTCTATACGGCGCAGAGCGGCATCTGGCAGACGGTATGGATGGAGGAAGTGCCGGAAAAATATATACAAAACGTTCAGGCAGAGCCGGATTTTGATGCGGGCAAAGTGCGGATCACCGTGAAGGCAGACGCTGATGTTCCTGTAGAGATCCTTGTCAGAAAGCCAAAGGTTTATAACAGCCCCATGTGCAGCCCCTCGGATGTGACGGATCTGGAGATGGAAGAATTGCAGGTCTGGGGTCATGCATGGGGAATGCCCGGTGAGAAGATTGAAGTTTCTCTTTCAGAGGTGTGTCCCTGGACATGTGAGGAACCGTATCTTTACTATTTTACGGTGATAATGGGAGATGACCGTGTGGAGAGCTATTTTGCCATGCGGACTTTTACGATTGAGTCTGATAGAGGAGCCGGTATTCCAAGGATCTGCCTGAATCATAAGGTGCAGTTTCAAAAAGGTGTGCTGGACCAGGGGTACTGGCCGGACGGGCTTTATACGGCGCCCTCCGATGAAGCATTTATATTTGATATACAGTCCATGAAAGATACGGGGTTTAACATGATGCGCAAGCATATCAAGATTGAGCCCCAGAGATGGTATTATCACTGTGACAGGATGGGAATGGTTGTATGGCAGGATATGGTAAACGGCGGTGGGAAGTATAAGCCGTGGTTCGTAACTTATGCGGCGACTGTATTGTCGTGGAGGAACTGGAAGATTAAAGACATATATACGAAGTTTCTGGCAAGGCAGAACAAAGCGGGCCGTCTGGAATTTGTGAAAGAAATGAAGGAAACGGTGGAGCTGTTAAAAGGACATCCCTGTATCGCGGCGTGGGTTATATTTAACGAGGGCTGGGGGCAGTTCCAGACAGAAGATATGACTGAGATTATGAGAAAGCAGGATCCGTCCCGCCTGATAGACCAGGCAAGCGGATGGTTCGACCAGGGCGGCGGCGACTTGCAGAGCCTGCATAATTATTTCTTCAAACTCCGGATAAAACCGGAGAAAAGACGAGCAACGGTGCTGTCTGAATTCGGCGGTTACTCTCTGCGGCAGGAAGGGCACAGTGCCTGTCTGACACAGTATGGGTATGGGATATATACGGATAAAAGGCTTCTCAATAAAGCGTATAAAAAATTGGATAAAGAGGTGGAAGAACTGATACCTGAGGGGCTCTGCGCCAGCGTGTATACACAGCTGTCAGATGTGGAGGAAGAAGTGAACGGGGTGTTTACCTTTGATCGGGAGGTTCGGAAGATTGGAGGGGGACGCTGTACATCCCAGAGGTTGAAAATCTGAGAGGGGAGACGGAATTTTGGATGGAATTATCAGGGAAGTTGATCTTTTTTCAGTAAAAATAGGATTATAATGCCAATAAATGGTAAAAATTTAACCTTTTACAGTATTTAATTACATAGAACTTTGCTGAGTGGCAAGTTATAATTTCTTCACCCGGATTTGAACCTTTTTTAGAAAAGTTTGGTGAAAGGAGAGGAAAAGTGAGAAAAAAAATTATGAAACGTAGAGGTGTGTCGTTTTTGCTTGCCGGGTTGATGGCTGCTGGGGCGGCCAGTGGGGGGATTGCGCCGGGGATTGTGCACGCGGCGGATAAGTTCCCTGATTATGTCAGTAACAGCGAACTTGGGGACAATTCTACTGAGGCTCCGGCTGCATGGGGAGCAGTTCCGGATGCGAATCAGTATGAATATCAGAAAGATGAACTGGCGGCGTTCTGCCATTTTGGGCCCAACACTTTTAATGAGATTGAGTGGGGGGAGAATTACGGCGACAAAACGCCAGACGAAATATTTAAACTGGAAGATGATTTTGACGCGGAAAAACTTGTAACATCGGTAAAAGATGCCGGATTTAAGAAGATAATTGTAACAGCAAAGCATCATGATGGATTCTGTATCTGGGCCAGCGATTATACCACTTATGACGTGGCTGAGACAAGCTATAAGGATGGTCAGGGGGATATTCTGGCAGAGATATCTGAAGCATGTACGAAGTATGACCTGGACATGGGGCTTTACCTGTCGCCGTGGGATATCCATGAACCAAGCTATGGATATTATGATAAGGACGGTAATCCAACGACGGCAGAGAATGATTACCTGGACTATAACGAGTACTATAATAACCAGCTGAAAGAGATCCTTTCCAGCCCAAAATACGGAAATAACGGACATTTTGTGGAAGTATGGATGGACGGAGCAAAGGGAAGCGGTTCAAATGCCCAGGAATATACCTTTGACAAATGGTTTAGTACCATTCAGGAATATGAAGGTAAGAAAGCCGATTTTGATGCAGACTGTATGCTGTTCGGAGCTGGAGCCTATACCACGGTGCGCTGGATTGGTAATGAAAACGGATATGCCAATGAGGAGACCTGGTCCAAATCCAAGGTTAATTATGAAACAAATGGGATTGACAGCAATGGACAGGGCGGCTACACCATCGGTTACAGAGATGGGAATCAGTGGACGGTACCAGAATGTGACGGCCGTATTACATCCGGATGGTTCTGGGGCAACCAAAAGAAGACTCCGAAGAGCATCACTGACCTGGCCGGAATGTATTTTAACTCTGTAGGCCATAATGCACCTATGCTTCTGAATATCCCTCCTAATGATAAGGGAAGCGTGGATGATGCAATCCTGGCCCGCGTAAAAGAGTTCGGGGAAAATATTGACGAAACTTTCCGGACTAATCTGGCAGCAGATGCAGATGTATATGCTTCAGAAGTGCGGGGAAATGACACGGCTTATAAACCGTCAAATGTACTGGATGGAAACGATGATACATATTGGACAATGAATGATGATACACAGACCGGTAGTTTAATTCTGGATCTGGGCAAGACGAAAACATTTGATGTTGTCTCCATTGAAGAGGCAATCCAGTATGGACAGAGAATCGAAAGCTTTAAAGTAGAATACCGCAACGGCGATAGTGATGAGTGGAAAACTTTCGACCAGGGAACTACGGTTGGAGCAAAACGTCTCTCCAGAAAAGGTGCTGTTAAAGGAAGCCAGATCAGGATCACGGTGACATCCTCACCGGGGAAAGACGGTACTTCTGCAGTGCCGATGCTGAGCGAGGTTGGTGTATATAAAGCAAGCACCGGATTCGAACTGGCAGGAACCGCTCCGGAAGGAATTGAAGTGATCGACATTTCCGATACGGATGTTTCAGACGGAACCGGATTTAAATTCGGCCAAGGATGGACGGGCGAGAGTGGAGCACAGTACGTAGAAGGCACTAACAAATGGGCGAATAAAGGTGCGGAATTTACTGTACAGTTCCATGGGACACAGGCTCATTTGATCGGTACCAAAGATCCGAACCACGGACAGGCGGATATTTACATTGATGGTGAGTTCCAGGAAACGATTGATACTAGCGCGGGAACCAGAAGCGTGGGCCAGACGATTTATACAACCGATGAACTGTCTGATGGGGATCATACAATTAAGCTCGTTGTCAAGACAAAGGCAATCGGAATTGAGGCTGCCTATGTGCTGAATAACGGCGGTGCAGGCCAGCTTGAACTGGAGAACACGGCTTATACAATGAACGAAGACAGCACTCTTTCTGTAAAAATCAGCCGTGTGGGTGGAAGCAAAGGTGAGGTTGAGGCACTTGTACAGCCGAATCCGGGCACTGCAATCCAGGATGATTTTGTTACAGAACCGGTTAAAGTGACATTTGCCGACGGACAGACAGAGGCAGAGGCTGAGATTAAGACAAGAAGAAATACGAACAAGACCGGAGATCAGTATTTTACAATCGAGCTGACCGAACCATCCAACGACGCAATTGTAGGCTTCAACGGAAAAGCAAAGATTACAATTATCGATGCAGAAGGCGCTACAGTTGAAAAGCTGTCGGCTCTGATTGATGAGTGCAGCAAAATCCTGAAGGAACATCTTGTTTCAGGATGGGATACGCTCCAGAATAAGATCGCAGCTGCACAGGAAGTTGTTAATAATGCTGATGCAACAAATGCTCAGGTAAAAACAGCATACGATGCTTTGCAGGCAGCGAAAGAAGCAGTACAATTCAGAACTGCATATTCTGCAGAAGATCCATTTGCTTTCCCGTGGACAGAGGGGGCCTCCTCCACGCTTGAGGCTGAATTCTCAATATTACATAACACAGGAGACAATGAGGCCTGGCCGCTGCAGATTTCAGAAGCAGACTGGGCAAGCAACGGAAAGTATGTAAACTGTCTGAATGAAAATGATACAATTACAATTCCGTATAGAGCAGATAAAACAGGTACCTACAAGGTAACAGCCACGTACAGGAGCGGAAGCGATACGAATAAGCTGGCCTGGGCCGAGCCGGACAATAAGATTGAGAGTGGCGAAGCATCCGTAGGAAGCAGCGATTCAAGTGTGACAAAAACTGCAGAGTTCCAAATCACTGTAAATACAGCCGGGGACGGCAGCCTGGTATTTACCGGACCGTCAGGGAAATCACCTCAGCTGGACAAGCTTGTGATCGAGCCGATAGATGTTGCCCTGAACGATTATAAGATCACAGCAAATGTTGAGGGTGAGGGCGGAACAATCTCACCGGCTGGTGAGACAACTGTCAAAGAAGGCAGCAGCCAGACCTATGAGATCGTGCCGGCAGAGGGCTATAGTATCAGTGATGTACTTGTAAACGGGGAGTCTGTAGGGGCCGTAGAAAGCTATACATTTACCGGAGTGAGCGCAGATGCTGCGATCACAGCTGTTTTTGGATTCCATAATTATACAGCATCCAATCCGTATAACTTTCCGAGTGTGACAGATGAAAGTAAAGCGCTGGAAGCGGAGCATTTCATTCTGACCAATACGGGAGACAACGAACAGTGGCCGCTGCAGATATCATCATCAGGCTGGGCGAGCAACGGTAAGTTCGTCAATGCGATGAACTCAGGCGATAAGATTACCCTGCCGTATCTTGCGGAAAAAGCAGGAAAGTATAAGGTTACGGTAACATTCCGAAGCGGTGATCCGAACAATGGATTCAGTTGGGTTGAAGAAAGCGGAAAGATCGAAGCTGGAACAAAGAGTGCAGGAGCCAGCGATTCAGCGGGGGCGACTCACACCGAAACATTTGAAATGAATGTGGTTACAGCGGGAGCGGGAAGCCTTGTGCTTACAGCGGGAGCAAAGAATGCGCCTCAGCTGGACAAGTTTGACCTGGTTCTGAAAGAAGAAGGTGGAGCAGCAGTAGATAAGACAGCTCTGAATGCTTCAATCACAGAGGCGGAAGGCAAACTGGCCGAGGAAGGCAAGTATACCCAGGAAACGCTGGATGCACTGCAGACCGCACTGGATACTGCAAAAGACACTGCCGAGGATGAGACAGCAACTGAGGCAGAAGTGAAGACAGCTCTGGATGCTTTGAACGAAGCAATCGCAGGACTCGAAGAAATAGAAGTTCCAAAACCTGACAAGACAGCTCTCAACGCAGCAATTGCAGAGGCGGAAGGGAAGCTCTCAGAGGAAGGCAAGTATACACAGGAGACCGTGGATGCACTGCAGTCAGCACTGGATACAGCAAAAGGCGTGGCTGAGAATGAAGAGGCATCAGAGGAAGAGATTAAGACGGCCCTGGATACGTTAACTGAGAAAATCTCTGCGCTGGAAGAAATCGGCGTTCCACAGCCGGATAAGACAGCGCTGAATGAGGCAATCGTGAAAGCGGAAAGCAAACTTTCCGAAGAAGGCAAGTATACGCAGGAGACGCGGGAAGCGCTGCAGGCGGCACTGAATGCAGCGAAAGAAGTATCAGAAAATGAAGATGCAGCGAAGGATCAGATCCAGGAAGCCCTAACAGCCTTAAATGAGGCAATCTTCAACCTGAAAGAAATTGAGATTACAAAACCGGATAAAACAAAGCTGAATGCGGCAATCGCAGCGGCTCAGGGTAAGCTGGCGGAAGAAGGCAAGTATACACCTGAGACCCTGGAAGCACTGCAGGCAGCACTGGATGCAGCAAAAGCTGTGGCAGGCAGTGAGGACGCAGAACAGGAAGCAATTGATGCGGCTTACAGCAGCCTGGATGCGGCAATCAAGGGGCTGAAGGAGATTCAGCAGGAAACGGAAAACAAAGAAACAGTAGCCAATAGTGGAAACGGAACAACACCACCTACTGAAATAAAAGGAACATTTGGTAAAGATGCTGTTTTGAATGTTGCCGTAATTCCGGCGCAGGAAGATACATATAAGGCTATGGAAGCAAAGATCGCAGATGGTATGATGTCATTGGGGGCATATGAGCTGTCTGTGAACGGCGAGGCAACAGGTCCGTTTACAATTACCTTTACTGTGGATGAGAAATACAACGGACGCAATGCAGTTGTATATCACATGAAAGCAGATGGAGAGATTGAGGCGAAGGAAGCCGTTGTAAAAGACGGTAAGATAACGATTACAGTGGAATCATTATCTCCGTTTATGATTACGGTTGCTACGGACGATAAAGTGCAGCCTGGGGAAAATAACAATGGAGGCCAGAATAATGGCGGTCAGAATAACGGCAGCCAGAATAATGGAAATGGTAATAAAACGGAACCTGCAAAACCATCCGCTCCGTCTAATCAGAACAAAACTGTGAAGACCGGGGATACCGCTCCGATCATTTTGATGGCTATGATCTGCCTGCTGGCAGGAGGAGCAGCAGTTCTTACCATCAGTAAAAAGAAAAGGTCATAATTTAATATACAGATCCGGGGAATGATGGGGCACCTTTTGGTGCCCCATTATATTTGTAAATAGCTTTCGTTTGAAGAAAAATTTTATTTCATGATGAAACAATGGAAAAACAAATAAATTGTGCAATATATACAAAAATAAAATGAATTGACAGAGTGATATTGACTTATTGTAAAACGGTGGTAAAATAAAATTACACAATATAACAGCCGAACGTGCATTATAAAATAAAAGCTGGTCCTGGAAATGTAAAAATCCGGCAGTTCATGAAATATAATTACATGCGCGGAGGCTCAAAATATTAAAGGAGGAGTCATTATGAAATTGAGTACGATCTTGAAAAAGGGACTTGCTGTTGGTTTGATGGGAATTATGGTAGCAAGCCTGGCTGCGTGCGGAGGAAAGGAAGAAGGTAAAACCGATGCAAAAACCGACGCCAAAACTGAAGATGGCGGATCCGATTCCAAAAGCAGCGATGTAACACTGAAGTTCCAGCAGTGGTGGGGAGCTGAACTCCCGGAAGGATATCTGGATGATATTTGTGCCAAGTATGAGGAAGAGACAGGCGTGAAAGTGGAATTGTTAACAGCTCCATGGGCTGATACAAAGACAGCCATCACAGCAGGAGCTACCAACGGTACGATCGCAGATATCATAAGTGTGGATGGAGCATGGCTCTCAGAATTTGTTGATATGGGTGTTCTGACAGATGTTGGAGCTGCCGGTGTAGACAGCAGTCTTGCAAGCGACATCTGGAAAGTAGACGGCAAAGGCTATGTTGTTCCGGTACTGAACTTTGCATATCCAATGTATGTGAATATGGATATCCTGAAAGATTCCGGAGTTGACGCGATTCCAACAACATGGACCGAACTGAGAGACGCATGTAAGAAGATTACAGCAGCAGGAAACTCTGCATTTGCATTAAACCTTGGTACAACGAATGCAAACGGTATTCAGAATGTATTCATGGGAACCGGCTGGGGATCAGGAATCAGCCTGAAAGATGACAGTGGCGCATACAAGACAAAAGACAACGCAGGTCTGGCATCCCTTACTGAGATGTTCAAAGGACTTTATGATGACGGTTCTTTATATCCAGGCATGAGCACACTGGAAGAATCTGAGATGACAAGTAACTTTGCAGCAGGCAACTGCGCATTTACAGTAGCATCTGCAGCTACAATGAGCCAGTTCACTGACATTAATTTTGAAGCCACTACAATTCCTGTAAAAGATGATTTCAAGGATAAGAGCGGTATCTGCTATGCAAGCTGGGCTGTAGGTATTTCAGATTCTTGTGAGAATAAGGAAGAAGCAGCTAAATTCATCAACTACCTGCTTGGCGGTATGGATGGAAAAGATGGTTCTGCATCTGCAGGATTAGCAGCTACAATGTCAGCATTCCCGAACAGTACTGTTGCTGAGCCGGATTACAGCAAGGCACCGAAACAGTTCCAGGCTTACTATGATTTATATAAAGAAAACTATGTAATCAATGAGTTCATCGGTCTTCCGAATGCATCAGATGTAATGACTTCTATGACAAATGATCTGACTACATATCTTGAAGGCGATATCGACAGCGCTACACTGCTTACTAATTGGCAGGGGTACCTTGACGAGGCAGGAAAGTAAATGAATTAAAAGGCAATAGGAATGGGGAGCGGGGGGAATTCCTGCCCCCCATTTCTAAAAAAGTTATGACTCAGGCTAAAGAATCTTTTGCTAATAGGGTTAGAACAGGATAATAGGAGGGACTGATTTTGAAGTTAACAGGAAAGAAAACTGCTCCATACAGATATCTTGCCCCAACAATAATATTAATGATTGTCTTCATGGTTATACCTATCTGCATGGTAATCGGTTACTCTTTTGTGGATGGAGCTGTCGTCTCACAGAATCCGGAATTTGTCGGATTGGAAAATTATAAAACAATATTTGCAGACAGCGAGTATATAGGTGCAATATCGAATACGATTATCTTTGTAGTAGTAAGTGTTGTTGCCCATTTGGTTCTGGGGATGCTATTTGCGATGCTGCTGAATTCGAAATATTTTGGAACCAGAACAAAAACAATTGCCCGTGTTGTTTATATTCTTCCCTGGGTGTTTACGGCATCCGTTGTTGCAATTCTGTGGAAATTAATGTTACAGCCATCGGGTATTGTAAACTATCTTCTGTCTGTCTTTCCGCAGATATCCCAAAACACAGAGTGGCTGAGCAACAGGTCGATCGCACTGGGGGTTATTTGTTTTATTAATATCTGGTGTGGTTATCCATTTTATATGATCAGTATTCTTGCAGGACTGCAGGGAATCTCCGGTGATCTGTACGAGAGCGCTGCTATTGATGGTTCAACAGCTACAAAGAGCTTTCTGCACATAACCATACCGCAATTGAAACCGATTTTGATTAGTATCGCAATGTTAGATTTTATCTGGACGCTGCAGTCCTTCAATGTTATCTGGATGTTAACAGGCGGCGGCCCGGTGAATTCAACAGAGACGTTGAGTATATACATTTATAAAAAAGCATTCCAGAAAGTGGATTATAGTATGGCTGCAACGGCAGCCACGATATTGCTTGTAGTCTGCATATTTATTGCAATTTTCTATGTGAAGCAGCAGAAGAAAGTGAGGGAATAGGGGATGGTTGGAAGTTATAAAAAAACGACAAAAGTCATAGTTTCTATTCTTTTGGTTTTGGGTGGTTTATTCTCAGCATTTCCAATATTTTGGATGATTTGCTCTTCACTAAAAGCGAATTCGGCCATTTTCGCATGGCCGCCCAAATTTTTTGATAAGACAGCCAGTTTATCGTCATACATCGCGGTGCTGACGGATTCTTCAAAGGTACGATACTTTATCAACAGTTATATAGTAGCAGTGTGTGTCGTATTACTGACGTTGTTTGTTGGAATACTTGCAGCATATGCGTTCAGCAGATTTGACTTTCCGGGGAAAGGGATTTTTAATTCTCTGATTGTCAGTGTACAGGCAATTCCGCCGATTGTACTGCTGATTCCGTACATGGGCCTGATTGTTGCTATGAGACTGTTTAATACATATTTTGCATTGATTCTTACCTATCTGATTACAACGCTGCCGTATTGTATCTTAATGATGACAGGTTATTTTAATACACTGTCCAGGGAACTGGATGAAGCCGTTATGATTGATGGCGGTTCCAGATGGAAAGCGCTTTGGTCTGTATTAGTGCCGATATCAATACCGGGAATGGTTTCTGTAGGTATGTACACTTTTATGCAGGCATGGAACGAGTATCTGTTCGCACTGGCTTTGACACAGACAAACAATATGCGTACAGTACCGATTGGGATCAACTTATTGATGGGACAGCATGGATATGACTGGAGCCAGATGATGGCGATGAGTGTGCTGGGCTCCATTCCTGTACTGATTTTGTTTATCTTTTTCCAGAAATACTTTATAGCCGGTATGTCTTCCGGCGGTGTAAAGGGCTAAAGGAAAATAGGTATACCCAAAGGGTACCCCGTACCCTGCGGGCGGTCTGCAGCGGAGCTGCGGAACAGTATATATATTTTAATTTTAAAGAAAAGAGGAGAATGATTATGTTAATGAACATGAAAGAATTACTTGCTGTTGCGAATGAGAACAACTTTGCGGTACCTGCATTTAACATTAGTGATTATAATATGTTTAATGGGATCATGGAGGCATCTGAAGAAAAAAATGCGCCTGTGATTATTGCAATTCATCCGGATGAATTAAGCCATATTACAACGGAGATGGTGAAGGGGATCGTTGAGAGAATTCATAATTCTTCTGTACCTGCAGTGATTCATCTGGATCACGGCGGAACTTTTGAACAGGTGATTACGGCAATCCGTGCAGGATTTACCTCCGTTATGATTGATGCCTCCAGCCAGCCATATGAAGGAAATGTGGCAACATGCCAGAAGGTATGTGAGGCTGCACATGCAGTGAATGTATCAGTAGAGGGTGAGCTTGGAACAATCGGAAATACAGATTCCGTAGAAACAACGGCACCCGATGAAATCTTATATACAGATCCAATGCAGGCAAAAGATTTCATTGAGAAAACTGGTATTGACTGTCTGGCAATTGCAATCGGAACCTGCCACGGTATTTATCCAAAAGACATGAAACCGGAACTTCGCATTGACATTCTGGATGAAATTAAAAAAGTTGTGGATGCACCGCTTGTACTTCATGGCGGATCTTCTAACAAAGATTCAGAAATTGCAAAATCTGTAGAGCATGGCGTAAACAAGATAAACATTTCCAGTGACATCAAAGCGGCTTACTATGAGAAAATGCGAGAAGTTCTTCAGGATGCATCTCTCCGTGAGCCAAACCAGATTCAGCCGATCTGTGTAG
Organism: Clostridium sp. D5; assembly: GCF_000190355.1. Lineage (NCBI taxonomy): Bacteria > Bacillati > Bacillota > Clostridia > Eubacteriales > Clostridiaceae > Clostridium > Clostridium sp. D5. The sequence goes on from NZ_GL870816.1 coordinate 116,815, forward strand.
AAGCAATGAAAGTAGTTGCTTTTGATAAGATTGAACTGTTCCAGGCAGCAGGAAAAGCATCACTTTACTAGGAACTCTATTCTATATAACTGAAGGAGACCGCAGAATGAATGAGAGAATTGCACTGGGCTTTCATACATGCGTAGATTATGAACTGAAATGGGATACGCAGGTTATAGAAGAACAGATAAAGGCATTTGATATCCATGCAGATGAGCTGAAAATGGATATTGATGTTGATTCAGAACGCGCAATTTGGATTATGAGTCTTGCACATTTGCAGGCTGGTATCGGATGTGAGATGGTCCCTGACACGCCCGAGATGTGCGTTGAGTTTGCGAATCATTTTGAGTATGAAGTGACTTTGGGAGGAACGCCTACCCGTGCCGCTATTATTTTGGATCGCCTGGGCTATCCCAGCGTGCTGCAAACCAGCTGTTATAATGAGCATGTGAAACGGTTGATGCCGTCAAGTGTCCGGGTTCTGCCCGGGGTAGGGCCGGAGCAGAATGAGATATTCCCGCACGTTGTTCTGCAATGCTTAAAGGGAGTGAGGATCCATGCGAATGACATTGATTTTATCACACCCAGAGAAAACAGGGTATTGATCTCACGGGATGCAGACAGTCTGAATATGCCTGTCCTGCCCGATGAATTCGGAAAAATGATTGGCGGATGTGAAGTGTTTTTGTTGGGATCATTTTCTGAAATGCTGGATTTAGACGTGCTGAAAGACAGGATGGAAAAGACAAAGTCATTGCTGGCTTATCTGCCGGCGGATGCGGTTGTGGTTATGGAAGACGGATGCTATGTTAAGAAAGAAGCCCGCAGCTGCGTTCACGAACAGCTGGCACCCCAAATCGATGTGTTAAGCATGAATGAAGACGAACTGCAGCAGTACATCGGTAAATCCATTGATATACTTGACCCACATGCAGTGGTGGAGGCCGTGAAATATGTTTATGACAATACGGGCATCGGGCTGATTCTGGTGCATTCTGCCGCATGGGCACTGGTCTATGGAGTAGATGCAGGCATGATGAAAGCATCTCTGGAGGGCGGGGTCACAATGGCGGCAACACGCTTCCGGATCGGGGATAACTTTACTTTGGAAGACTATGCACAGACAAAAGATATACCCGACAAAACAGACAGCATATCATTCTGCGAAAAAATGAGTGAGATGCTGGGAGATAAGATTTATTGTATCCCGTGTAAGGATTTAAGCCATGTAGAGAAACCAACAGTAGTCGGTCTGGGTGATTCTTTTGCGGGTGGACTTCTGCCGGGACTGCTGAAGGAGAGCAGAGAAGAATAGACGCTTCTATGCACGGCCCTGGGACGTGGATAGCAACAATCAGACATCATATGAAGGAGAGAACACAATGTATGAAAAAACACAAAACATATTAAAAATGGCGAAAGAGAGCAATACTTCGGTAATCTCATTCATCTGTATGGATTATACGATGGCAAGATCCGTCGTATACGCAGCAGAGGCCACGAATACACCCGCAATGGTGATGCTGTACCCGGAGCATGTTACAGTTCAGCATACCACCGGGTTTGCAAGTTATGCAGCCATGGTAAAAGAACTGGCAAATGAAGTGAAAGTTCCGATTGGACTGCATGCGGACCATGATTTTACTTATGACGCGATTATGACAACCATAGGAGCGGGATTTGAATCTGTTATGATTGACGGGTCAATGAATGATCTGGATACCAATATTGCACTGACCAGAGAGGTGGTTCTTAAGACACGCGATTGGGGCGTGTGTGTAGAGGGCGAGATCGGCCACGTTGGAGCGGCAGCAGATTCCGATAACGCCAGGGAAGATCTGTATACTAAGGCAGATGCCGCAGAAAAATTCTGCAGAGAGACGGGAGTGAATTCCCTGGCAGTTTCTATCGGAAATGCACATGGTGAATATCAAGATACTCCGCATCTGGATATTCCGCGTCTTGAGGAGATCCACGCGGCAACGGATGTATCTCTGGTGCTTCACGGCGGCAGCGGTATACCGGACGATCAGTTACTGACAGCATTTTCAAAGGGAATCAATAAATTCAATTTGGGCACGGAATTTTTAGGAAGATATTACGACGCAGTGGCAGCCTTTTCTCTGGAAAATACGGATAATCCGGATCCCGTTAAGATTATCAATCTGCCGGAGTACGTTCAGGCTAAATTACAGCCATACTTAGAGGAGCGCATGAAGACACTTTGCCATTTTTAAACGGCAGGAAGATAAAAAAAGAGATGACAAAAAGGGGCATCCCGTACCACGTGCCCCTTGGGCGAATCCGCGGTAAACTGCGGATTATTGGTGACAGAGGATGGCATATATGATACTATAATATTAAGTGATTCAAGATGGATTTCTGATAAAAACTGTTTGGAGTAGAGAGCCTTGAAGAATGATAATATATTACAGCGGGAAGTACTTGACGTTATTAAAGAAAAGTACGAGGAAATATTTGCGGCAGAGAAAAAAGTAGCAGATTTTGTTTTGCAGAATCCACAGAAAACAGTGGACTCCAATGTTTCGGAGCTGGCAAAGCAGAGCGGTGTAAGCGATGCTACGATTGTGCGCATGTGCCACCATATTGGATATACGGGATATTATCAGTTTCGGATTACGCTTGCAAGAGATTTGGGAAAGAAGCAGTATGAGGGTATGGTGATTCCGAAGAACACCGGGGCGATTGCAAAGGTGTTTCATGACTATGCAGAAATGTTGATTGGGATCGGCAGAAGAATAGATCCTGAAGTCATGTGGAATTGCGTGAATCTTTTGAAGATATGTAAACAGGCACATATCATAGCCATCGGTAATACGTGCTCGGTATCACAGTACATGGGATTCAGGCTGGGAAGGCTTGGAATAAGAAGCACTTATGGATCATCCGCGGAATTTTTTATGAACCATGTCAATCTCGCGGAGCCGGAGGATATCGTAGTGGCAATATCCAAGTCGGGTACGTCAAAGCCAGTGGTTCTGGGATTGGAACTGGCCAAAGACAAGGGACTTAAGACGATTGCCATTACAGATCATGTACAGTCACCGGTATCGGAACTCGCCGATTACGTGCTGCTGTCCAGCGGGAAAGACGAGGCCTTTAACTATTATAAAGATTATGCGCAGACAAACGTGATGGCTACCATTGATGCACTTTTGAATTTTGTTACGAATGAGGAATGGATTCAGACGAAACAGGCAGACAGGCCGGAGACGATTTTATCTGAGTATAAGTTATAAGCTTACTGCGGGTAAAGAAGCGGATAGCAGGGACAGTGTGCCCTGCTATTTGGATATAAGAAAGGATGGGTTATAGTATGAAACGCTCAAGAATCAACGAAGTTATTAAGGACATGGAAGCACTGATTGAAGAACACAGATTTGAAATCCCGCCATTTGCAAAACTGACCCCGGAGGAATGGAAAGGCATCGGGCACGAATACGATGAAGTCCGTGACAACTGTCTGGGATGGGATATTACAGATTATGGACTGGATAATTTTGATAAAGTAGGATTCTCCCTTCTTACGATTCGTAACGGGAATCAGAAGATGCCGGACAAATATCCAAAGACATATGCGGAAAAGCTTCTGATGCTGTATGAGGGACAGACGTCTCCGATGCACTATCACTGGAACAAGATGGAAGACATTATAAACCGCGGCGGAAATGATATTTATATCACTGTGTACAATGGCGCAGAAGATAAAACCATGCTGGACACAGATGTTGCTGTACATAAAGACGGAAAGACAGAAGTGGTTCCGGCGGGAACCAAGGTTTGCTTAAAGCCAGGGGAGAGTATTACAATTACTCCATATATGTATCATGATTTCATTGTACCGGAGACTGGCGGGGCCGTATTATTGGGAGAAGTCTCCATGTGTAATGATGATGAGCATGATAATTGCTTTTATGCACCAATCGGACGTTTTCCTGAGATTGAGGAAGATGAAAAGCCTTACCGCCTGCTTTGTACGGAGTATCCAAAAGCAGAATAGGCAAGATGGCAGAATCCCGGGACGGGATATGAGAACATTTTTCGGAAAATGAAGAATAAGGTAAGAATTACAGTAAATTGAGTGCATTGTGAATGAGGCTCTTTCGACGCAGGAACGGATTGAATCCGGTATCTGGTATGTCGGAAGAGCCTTTTTTTATGATATAGGGAATTCCTCTGGAATTCCCTATATCATAAAAATCCTCCGGGGGATGCACACGCCGCGATGCGGCTGCTACATGCACAAATTCAACTGGTCTGGTTAAAAGATATATAACTGGACATTTAGGCTAAACCAGTTTTGTGATATCATGGCATGCAAGTGATAATAAAGCATATCGGCACTTCGGCGGCAGAACGTTATTCTGACGGAGGCTGTGCGGCGGGGGACAACGCCTCGTGCGGGGCAGTAAAAAACAGCTCTGTGATATGAGAAATGAGGAAATATTTATGACAAAGAAAATTGCAGTCATCAATGATTTATCCGGGTTTGGACGGTGCTCCCTGACGGCCGCCATCTCTGTTATATCGGTTATGGGAGTCCAGCCATGTCCGCTGCCTACCGCGGTCCTGAGCGCGCAGACCGGGTATCCCAGTTATTATTGTGATGACTATACAGATAAGATGCAGCATTTCCGGCGGGAATGGGAAAAGATGGATGCCCGGTTCGATGGAATTTATACAGGGTTTGTAGCCAGCGAACGCCAGATCGAGAATATTTTCGAATTTCTGGATACATTCCGGAACAAAAAGACATTTCTTCTTGTGGACCCGGTAATGGGAGACAACGGAAATGTATATACCATGTTTACAGAAAGGCTGTGCAGCCTGATGAAGGAGCTGGCATTTCAGGCCGATGTAGTGACACCAAATCTGACAGAACTCTGCCTCCTGACGGATACAGACTTCAGGATGATCCGGGAAATGACCGATGAGAAACATCTTCTCGTTGCAGTTGAGCAGATGGCGGCTAATCTGATGAGGAGAGGGCCGAAGAACGTAGTAGTGACGGGAATCCATTTTCGGGATGCGGAGGATGGCATTGAGAAGATGGGGAATCTGGCGGTTAATGCAGGTAAGAGCAGTTTTTCTGCATTTCCATATATAGGAGGAAGTTATTCCGGGACGGGGGATCTATTTGCATCCGTTGTTGCGGCCGGGCTGGCGAGGGGGGATGAGATATCCAAAAGCATAGAACTTGCAGGGGCCTTTATAGAACGTGCAATTACGGATTCGGTGAGGGAAGGCATTCCACGCAATGACGGCGTGGATTACGAACAGTATCTCGGCATGCTGCTTCCGGGACAGCATTCATAAAGAAAAGGAGAGTGGGACACATGAGGAACAACACATCTAAAATCACGGCAACGGGCCTGTTTGCAGCTATGATTACAATTATGACGGCCTATATCTGTCATATCCCATACGGAGCAAACGGCGGATATATCCATTTCGGGGATGCACTGATTTATCTGAGCGCGGTATTTCTTCCCAGGCCGTATGCACTGGCTGCTGCAGCTATCGGCGGGGGGCTGGCGGATCTGCTGACAGCGCCTATGTGGGCACCCGCCACGATCATCATTAAAATGCTGATCACACTGCCTTTTACAAGCCGGGAGGGCAGGATCATGGCTCCCAGAAATATTGCGGCTCCTTTTATTGCAGCGGTGATCTCGGCAGCAGGATATTATCTGGCCGAGGGAATTCTGTTTGGATCTTTTGTGGCGCCTCTGGCATCACTGGCGGGAAGCGCAGTACAGTCCGGCGGAAGTGCAGTGATCTTCCTTGCACTGGCGGCGGCAATGGATAAAGCACGGGTAAAGGATAAGACGCAGAAAATGCTGCATTTGTGCTGATGGACAGAGAATGATTCGGAAGGGTTTAAATAAAGGGATTTGAAAAGAGGAAGAAGAAATGGCTGATATTTTATATACCTACAAAAATCAGGTTTACGCGAATATTACAAATTTATGTGACTGCCGGTGCGAATTCTGCATCCGCAGCCATGAGAACGGAGTCGGGGATGCAGAGACGCTGTGGCATAAAGTGGACCCCACCCTGGAAGAAATTATTGCGGCGATGGATGCGTTTGATTTTAACGGATACAACGAGCTGGTATACTGCGGGTACGGAGAACCGACCTGTGCACTTGAGAATCTGGTAAAGTCGGCAGAATACGCCAAAGAAAAATATGGCGTTACGGTACGGGTCAATACAAACGGCCTGGGGAATCTGTATCATGGTAAAGATATCGTTCCAACGTTGGCGAAGGTGACAGATGCTGTTTCGATCAGCCTGAATGCACCCACTAAAGAAGAGTATACCAGAGTCACCCGGCCGAAGTTTGAAAATGCCTTTGAAGCTATGCTGGATTTTGCAGCAGAGTGTGAGAAAATGATACCACAGGTTAAAATGACCGTTGTAGATGTGCTTTCGGAGGAGGACATCAAAGCAAGCAGGGAACTTGCGGAATCTATAGGGGTGGAGCTGCGGGTCAGGAAATATGCCTGAACCGATCTGGGGAGCGGGGAAGAAAACTCATTATAATCATATATTAGAAAAAGGACTAATCCTCTTCTTTCAAGCATAATATACAGTACTAATGTATTGTACAAGCGTGAAAGGAGAGGGTATTTTGTTTGAGGAAAAGTCACTACATGAGATATCAGATATGCTGCATACAGACCGGGAAAAGGGCCTGTCGGAGGCGGAGGCAGCAAGACGGCTTGGGGAAGATGGCCCAAATGTTCTGAAAGAAGGAAGAAAGAAGACCGCCGTGGAGTCTTTTCTGGAGCAGCTGAACGACCCGCTCATCTGTGTGCTCCTTGTGGCGGCTCTTGTATCCTTTCTGCTGAAAGAAGTGAGCGATGCAATTATTATCGCTATTGTAATTGTAGTAAATGCGACGGTAGGTGTAATACAGGAAGGCAAGGCCCAAAAGGCGCTGGAATCGCTTAAAAAGCTGACAAGCCCCAGGGCTGTGGTGAGAAGAGATGGTGTCATACGGGAAATCCCGGCTCCCCAGCTGGTGAAGGGGGACGTTGTCCTTCTGGAGGCGGGCGCCCAGGTGGCTGCGGATCTGCGGCTTGTTAAGACATGGAACCTGAAGGTGGAGGAGTCGGCCCTGACAGGGGAATCGCTGCCCGTCAATAAAGATGCGGCCTTCCAGGCGGCAAAATCACTGCCCGTGGGAGACAGAAAGAATGAAGCGTTTATGTCCACCCTGGTGACAAGCGGAAGAGGGGAAGGCGTTGTCATAGCGGCAGGTATGGGCACCGAAATCGGGAAGATCGCTGCGATCATCAGCGATGTCCCCAAAGAGTTTACCCCGCTGCAGAAGAAGCTGGCAGGGTTAGGAAAGATGCTCAGTATTGTATCGGTTCTTCTCTGTGCCGCCCTGTTCGCCATTGCGGTCTTACAGAAACGCAACATTCTGGAAATGCTGATTACCGCCATTTCCCTGGCCGTAGCTGCCGTGCCTGAGGGACTTCCTGCGATCGTGACTATTGTCCTGGCGCTCAGTGTTTCGAAGATGGTCAGGGTAAACACAATTGTAAGAAAGCTTCCGTCTGTTGAGACCCTGGGGGCGGTCAATGTGGTCTGCTCGGATAAAACCGGTACGCTGACCCAGAATAAAATGACAGTTACAAGATATTTTGTAAATCAAAATGTTTACAAGAGCAGCCAGCCGGCACCGAATATGCCGGAAGAATTCGTAGAAGGGATGGCGCTCTGCAACGATGCGGTCATAACGGGGAAGGAGGAACTGGGAGACCCGACCGAGCTTGCACTGCTCCGTTTTGCCCAGGGATACCGGTCCAGGGGGGAGGCATCGTCTGATGGACGCTCCCAAAAAGAGTCGCTGGAGTCCAGAATGCCAAGAGTGAACGAAAAGGCTTTTGATTCCCAGCGCAAGATGATGACAACGGTTCACCAGAGCACGCAGGGGTTCAAGGCTTACACAAAAGGTGCACCAGAGGTTATTCTGGGAAGGTGCAGCAAAATTCTGATCAATGGGAAAGTACAGTCTCTGACAGATTCCCACCGAAGACAGATACGTCAGGCAGTAGATGACTTCTCCGCTCAGGCGCTGCGTGTACTGGCAGTAGCGGTAAGGAAGGGCGAGAAGGAAGTAAAGGAACAGGACATGACCTTTGTCGGGCTGGCTGGGATGATCGATCCTGTCAGGCCGGAGGCCAAGGCGGCGGTAGAGCGGTTTAAAGAGGCATCTGTGCGTACCATTATGATAACCGGAGATCATATAGACACCGCATTTGCAATTGCAAGAGAACTTGGAATCGCAAAGAAGATGGACGAATGTATGACAGGTGAGGAGCTGGAAAAGGCATCCGATGCCCAGTTAAAAGAAAAATTAAAGAGAACCAGTGTATTTGCCAGGGTATCCCCGGAGCATAAGGTACGGATCGTGAAATTACTGAAAGAAACCGGAAACATTGCCGCCATGACCGGTGACGGTGTGAATGACGCCCCCTCCCTGCGAATGGCAGACATTGGAATCGCTATGGGAGTCACAGGGACCGATGTGGCAAAAAATGCGGCAGACATGATTCTGACGGATGACAATTTTGCTACGATTGAAAAGGCCATCGAAGAAGGACGAAGTATTTATGAGAACATCAGGAAAACTGTTTTGTTTCTTCTGTCCTCAAATTTTGGTGAAATCATTACAATGTTTACCGCAGTGATACTGGGAATGGCGTCCCCTTTGAAGGCCAGCCATATTCTTTGGGTAAACCTGATTACGGACTCTCTGCCGGCACTGGCGCTGGGGGTAGATAAAAACGATAAGGAAGCTTTGATGAAAATGCCGCCGAGAAAGGCAAATGAAGGCTTATTTTCCCACGGGGGAACCGCCTGCACCATCTTTTACGGCTGCCTGATCGCGGCCATAAGCCTGACCGCATTCCTGAAGGTCCCCTGGGATATACTGGCATCCCAGCAGAAGGTATTTACCCTGGCCAATATCTCGGCCGTATTTGCCGATACAGATGTGCTGGCCAGAGCGCAGACTTATGCTTTCACCGTACTGGGAATGTCTGAGCTGTTCCATGCACTGGGAATGAAGGATATACATACTTCTGTATTTTCAAGGAAAAGAGACTTTAATGTAGTGATGCTTGCTTCTTTTGGAGTGGGTTTCATCCTGCAGGCCGCAGTAACCGAAGTGCCGTATCTTACTGCCATGTTCGGTACAACCGCCCTGTCCTTCGGTGAATGGATATCCCTGATTATCCTGTCAGCATTTCCTGTTCTGGCACATGAGATATTCGTATTGCTGGGGGCCACACATTTTGGTTCGGCCAGTGTGAAAGAAAAACTGGCTGCAGAAAACAAAAAAATAAGCCCGCAGACAGATGGGGGCAAATAATCACTGGCATTTTAATTACTGAATCATCAATACAAATAAGACGTGTTCTTTAGCAGCGATACACGTCTTATTTTCATCCGGAAATCATTGTGTTCTCATAATTTCTTCCCCAGCATCTCCGGATTTGTTGCATAAGTCATTGCAACATCTCTGGAGATCTTTCCGTCTTTATAAAGCTTCAGCAGACTGGTATCCATTGAAACCATCTCTTCCTTAACAGAAGAATAAATAATCCCGTCAATCTGGTGTACCTTATTATCACGGATCATATTCCGGATGGCCGGTGTGACGGTCATGATCTCGAATGCGGGGGTCACTTTTCCATCTACTGTAGGAACCAGCTGCTGTGAAACGACGGCATTGAGCACCATGGAGAGCTGTACTGCGATCTGCCGCTGCTGATTCGACGGAAATACATCGATAATACGGTCGATGGTATTGGCGGCTCCGATGGTGTGCAGGGTGGAGAAGAGCAGATGCCCTGTTTCTGCGGCGGTCATGGCTACGTTGATTGTTTCATAGTCGCGCATTTCTCCCAGCAGGATGACATCGGGGCTCTGGCGCAGCGCAGCGCGCAGGGCGGTTACATAATTATCGGTATCTACATTGATCTCACGCTGGCTTACAATGCTGCGGTTGTGGCGGTGCAGGAACTCCAGCGGGTCCTCCAGGGTGATGATATGCTCATCCCTTGTCTTGTTAATCTGATCTATGATACAGGCAAGCGTGGTAGACTTACCGCTTCCAGCGGGGCCGGTGACAAGTACCATGCCTTTGCCGCTGTTTCCAAGCTGCATGATATAATCCGGGAGCCCAAGCTCTTTTGGATCCGGCAGGTTAAATGTAATGACACGGATAACAGCGGAAAGAGCTCCCCTCTGTTTATAAGCGCTGACACGGAAACGGGAGACACCCTGGATGGCGAAAGAAAAGTCATCGTCCCCATGTTTGTGAAGCTGGCTGATATCCCGGTTATCTGCCAGACGGTAGATTTCCACCAGAAGAGTTTCCGTATCCGGGGGGAGCAGCCTGTTTTCATATTCCCGGCTGATAACGCCGTTCTTTCTGCAGGAAACAGGCAGCCCGGCTACAATAAAAATATCGGATGCCCCATCAGCGACAGCCTGCTCCAGTATTGATTTTGCGTCCATATATCCATTCTCCTTCTATAGTTCTGTAATAGAGTGCTCCTCTATATGATTCCACCTGTGCGGCTGTCTCAAACAGCGGTCTATTGGATTAATTTTAAAGTATTGTCTCCGTTCCATTCTGTGTCAGACATGACTTTCCACTGTGTGATCCTGTAAAAGCCGTTATTATGACTGCCTGCGGGCAGCAGCTCCAGATTCACGGATAAGAATTGTTTGTCATTGACAGGCACTTGATAGGACACGGAGGGTTTTTCTGTTGAAATCTTAACATCCAGCGTAATCGCCCCGGAATCTCCGTCAAGGGTCAGGCCGGAAAGTTTCTTTTCGGCTGCGGAATAATAGGTCCCATGGGAATCCTTGTAAGTTTCTGCAAGAATCGTATCAATCTGATCCAATACCTCCTCTGCCTGGCTGGAAGCTGCGTAATATTCTGTTTTTCGCTCTGCCAGCCGGCTGCTGAAGTTGTAATCACTGCGGGCGCTGGAAAGGGACAGTGTTGCAAATGTCACCAGGCAAAGTACCAGAAAGATGACCAGCAGTGAGGAGGAGCCGATATTGACAACGGGGGGATGCTTTTTATTCGTATTCATGATTCAACCCCCTTTGAAGATGGTGGGAGATATCCAGTGAATAGATGTCCTTCCCGTCCTTTAGTTTCTGCATACTCATCCTGGCGTTCAGCATAAAAGCTTCCTGAGTAAATGCGATCTTAAGCGTGTAAACAGCGTCTTTTTGTGCAGAATGAGAAAAGTCTTCGTCATAGTAAACAATCACCTCGTCTGTATCTGAGGTTTCTGTATCGGGATATTCAGAGCAGATCAAATCAATTGCAGACCGTTTACTGGAAGAGGCATTGATGAGCTCCGCCACACTGGAAACCTCATTGGCAGAAACCTCCAGTTCACGCGATTCCTGACTGAGCAGATGAGATTTTACAAAAAACTGTACACAAACAGCACTTGCAATTGAGAAAAACAAGATTGCAAGAATCAGCTCCAAGAGGAACAGACTGGAAGATTTTGCCCGGTTTCTGCGTGTCATAGTACTCTCCTTTATTGTGTATTACTGTGCTTTAGAACTTCTCGTGCTTACGATGGATGAGGCATTCTGCCCTGCCTCATCCGTACATGTGAAGCGGAAGGTATGGTCACTGACGGGTTCCATCTCAAAAGACTTTACCTGGAGGATCGGCCTGCCCGAAGAGGCATCGGCCTGTACGCCTTCCTTTACAAATAATTCCTTTAATTCATTTTCATCGGTATAAATATAGGTAAAATAGGATGTACCGTTATACTCCTGCTCCAGGATAAGGGCATCCAGCCCGTCAAATGTCCCGATCGAAATACTTCCGTTTTCATCGCTCTGATGTATCTTTTCACTGATATAGGACAGCGAAGTGCCCGCGGTATAATTCAGGGACGAATGTTCGGTCGCTGAGCGGTATATATTGGTGGCCAGGAGGATGACTGTCAGTGCAGACACCGCAAACACAAAGAACAGCGCCACTGGAAATAAATAGTCAATCATGTGGTTCTTTTGGGTGCGAAAACGCATAGTCAGTCTCCTTTCTGTATGATGGTCACATCGGGCAGGATATTGGCGCCGATGATCTTATAATCAACGAAAAATCTGTCTTCATCATATGTAATTCCATAATGCTCTTTCAGATAGTCCAGGCTCTCCGGGTAACTGCCTTCCACGGCGTAGCAATAGGTGATACTACGGTTCAGCGCGTTTTCCAGGCTTTCCTTCTGCCGGCGCACGGAGCCGGAGGACAGAGATTCAATGCCCTGATAAAAAAGAAGCACAATCAGCAGAAAAACACAGACTGAAATGATAAACTTCCGATAAATATGCTGTTTTTTCTGATATTGAAAACGTGCCATAATAACCTCCGCTTAAATGCTGGACATGATTCCCATAAGGGGGAGCATGACAGACAATAAAATGACGCCAACGATCAGGGACAGTGAAATAACCAGTGTGGGCTCCAGCACAGCCAGGCCGTTATTCATCCGGGTGTCGATATCATCCTGATAAAGTCCTGCAATTTTGTCCATAACCTGGTCCATAGAACCGGTTTTTGCGCCGATGGAAGCCATCCTGGCGTACATCCCGGTTAAGATGCCCGTACCGTGCAGCGCCTCTGACAGATCTTTGCCCTCATTCATAAGATCCCGGCAGGCGTCAATTTTTTTCTGGAAATGCACATCGTCGTTCAGGGCACTGACCAGTTCCATGCTGCGTTCCGGATTCAGGCCGCTGCTAAGGGTGAGCGCCATACCACTGGCAAAGCGGCAGGCAGCGATTTCTTCGTAAATGACGCGGGTGAACCTGAATTTATAACCAATATTACGGAATATCTGCTTTCCGCGGACGGTCCTGGTTCCGTATAAAAGCAGACCCACAATCACGGCCAGAATTACGATAAAAACAATAGAATAGCGGTTGATGGCATTGCCAATCCCCATAAGGGTCCGGGAAAATCCGGTCATCTCGGTGCCGAGCTGGATAAATACCTGATTAAAGATCGGCATTACTTTTACAAGGAGAACGATGATGACCACGACCATCATTCCTGCCATAATAAGCGGATAGGTTACGGCATTCTTAATACTCTTTGCTATGGAGTCCTCCCGGTCATAATGCTCGCTCAGAGCGGACATAACTTCATCCAGAGTACCCGTTTCCTCCCCGATCTGAATCATGTGGAGCATATAAGACGGGAAAAGGCCTGTTTTCTCCAATGCCTGGTACATACTGCCGGTTTCCTGCATATATTCGAAAACTGCCTGTAATATGTCCTTTTCATCTGCCGAAGAAGCATCCTCCAGCATAATTGTGATACCTTCCAGGGAGGAGATACCCGACTTTAATATCAGGGCAATCTGCCCGCAGAAGGAAGAAACCTCCATATTTGTAAATGGTTTTCCCTGAACTTGCTTCTCCATAGTGTGCCCTCCGTTATTTTCTGATAAAATATATTTCCTAATAGGAATACTTTACTGTGTAATGGCTTCCGTCACCAATATACTTGCCGACTGCTTTCCGGCTGTTATTAGCGGCCAGAGTCGGATCTATCAGGGACCAGTTCTTGCCGTCAAATTCAATGATCTTGTCAACCCATCCTTTTTCTTTCAGGTAAACACTTACCCACGCGTGGTACGCCTCCCCGGAATATCCAATTTCCAACCGGGTGGGAACCGACTGAGAGCGGAGCATGGCCGCCATCAGCGAGGCGTAGTCGAAACAGATGCCCGTCTTATCCGTCAGAGTCTGGTCCAGATTGGGCAGATAGTCTGTCGGAATATTTTCTGCTTTTTTATCATCATATACAATATTTTCAATGACATAGTGATACACGTTTTGTACATAGCTGAGGTCATCCAAGGACTTGTCGGAAAGTTCACGCCCCAGTTTGACAGCCTGGGAATCCTCTGTAAACCATACATACTGGTTGGGATACAGGAACGGTTTGAATTCATCGCTGATATTTACATCCATATCCTGGGAAAATGCAAGCGCATAGAGATCATCCTGGACGTTCTCCAGAATATCCAGGTGATAGGAACCGTTTCCTCCTGTAAGTGGAAAGGTTTCATAGGAGCCGCCTGTCAGCGTGTAGGTATATACGGTTTGGTCCGGTATAGTAATCTGCAGTTTAATCTTTGCAGCACTGCCGCTATACTGTACCATGACATAGCCTTCTGTTGTATTGGAAGCATCAATAGAAACGATTTCATTTCCATAAACGGTGGATCCTGATGCCTGTGGTACCAGAATCTGGAGCGCACTCTCTCTTTTTTTCCCGGTTGCAGCCGAGGCACTTGAGATATCTCCGCTTTCTTTGGAACAGCCGGTAAAAGAGGAGGCCCCTATCATAATGAGCAAAAATGCACTTAATAAACGTGAACTCTTTTTCATTACATCAGGCCTCCTCTCAGGGTTCTGTTTTTATTTAACTGTCAAAATCAGATGAAGTGTATTGCCGGCCTTGTCCGGCACATAGATATTCAATGATTTTTCAGGATAATCAAATATGATATAATTGCCCTTCTCATCAAAGGAGACTGGTTCCACTTCTTTTCCGTCAATATCTATGGCGGAGATATTATCATAGTCCACACCTGAGTCCGGATCTGAGAGATACAGATAGATCTGGTCTCCCACCATCTTATCTGAGAGCACCACCGGGGAAACAGTATCCACCCCGCTTACCTCACAGGTTACGGAAGCAAACTGGCGGTTTTTCAATGTGACGGTTACGGTCATAGTACCGTTGAGTGCAGGCTCAATGGAATAGGTCTTGTCGGCCACCTCATAGACCGGGACATTGCTGCCTCCAATAGTGGCAGTGATCCTGCTGACCGGTATAAAAGTATCTACGACAAGTTCATACGCGGGTTTGCCGTTGGTTCCCTGATCCTTGAGGTTCAGATTGATATCAGGAGCAATGAAAAGTAAAGGGACAAGGCAGAAAAACAACAGAATAAATACCAGAAGAACTTTCTGGAGAAGAAAGCGCTCCCGTCGGTAATTGCTGTAAGAAGTCAGCACGGAAAGCGGAACGGTATTGGGTTCTACCTCACATGCATCAAATATATTTTCAAGCATCTGGCTGGCAGTGGATTCGTCCAGTTCAGGCCCTTTTGGCTTTTTTAATTTGTCTGTCAACATTGGGAAAACTCACCTCCTTAACGCTTCAGTGTCTGCGCCAGTTTTGTACGTCCGTTGTTCAGATAACGCTTTACAGTACTTTTACTGACGTCCATCACATCAGCGATATCTTCAAGCTTCATATTCTGATAATACTTCATAATAATGGCCTGTGATTCGGTAAAAGACAGATCCAGTATCTTTTTCATGATATATTCCTGCTCATCAACCCTGACAACCTGATCCTCCGGATTGGACAAATGCTTCACCGGATGAATATTTCCCTTCATATTCTCATCATCATATCCGGAAAGTTCTCTGTCAAAGCGATGCTGTTTTCGCTGCATATTAAAACATATCCGGAAATTAATCTGATTGAGCCAGGAAATAAAAAGCTTCGAATCCCGGAGCGTATACAGATTCTTGAGAGCCAGAATATAAGTCTCCTGAAGGGCATCCTGCGCCAGATATTCATCCTTCAGATAATTAAATGCAAATCGGTATTCTTTTTGGTAAGTGGCAGCATACAATTCAGCGAATGCATCACTGTCACCGGTTCGGGCACGGCTGACTAAGGTCGATATATAATCATAATCTAATTCTGCCATCTATTACACCTACTTCCCATTTTTTGTCCCGCAACATTATGTATTTAAGCGTTGTTAATTCTCTTATTTGCAAGTGCAATCAGGTCTGTGATTGTGCCGGTTTTGCTTCCTTCATGAAAGGCACGACCGTATTTGTAGGTGATAGGATGGGTCCCGGAACCTGAATTGTGTGAGTCCACCTTTGTGTGAATACGTTCCAGAAAATTATCGAGTTTCTCATTACTGCCATTCTCAAACAAAGCCATAAATTTGTTTCCTCCATTACGGCCGATAAAACACAGGTCGACAGAGGCCATTTTAAGGATGTTGGAGAAATCTTTTATAAGAGCATTTCCTTCTGCATGTCCGTACAGACGGTTGATTTCGCTGATATTTGTAAGATCAAACATGATGCAGCCTATATCTGGCGGCAGAGGCTGATCCAGATACTTTTCAATCAGTGCATCGCAGCTGAACCGGTTCGGAATACCGGAAAGGGGGTCAGAATGTACTGCAAAATCGAGATCCCGATAGTCTCTCTTAAATGAAGAGAAGAAGTTAAAGTCAAGGAAAAGGAACAGGAATGACAATCCCAAAACCGCCCATAACAGCCCGCATATAAGACGGATGGATGGGTTCGTGGCAATATATTGATATACTTCAGGGTCCATCATGATCTTGTAAATGCAGAAACCGGTTAGAAAGACGTAGATGATCAGTTGAATTGTTTTGAAAATATCTAGTTTTTTCATAGATAAAGCCTCCTTATTCCTCTGGATAAAATCCCGGAACTTTTCTTACTAATATCAAAGAAGTTCAGTAAATAATATACCTTATTCTGCGGCTTAGCCGCAGAACCGCCCGCAGGGCATGAATTACGGTGTGCCCTTCGGGTATACCTTATTCTGCGGCTTAGCCGCAGACCCGCCCGCAGGGCATGAATTACGGTGTGCCCTTGGGTATACCTTATTCTGCGGCTTAGCCGCAGACCCGTCCGCAGGGCATGAATTACGGTGTGCCCTTCGGGTATAAGTATATCATATTTTAAGCGATTTACCTATGTTTTTCAAGCTCTTATTTGTGTACAGTTCAAATTATATGATCATTTTGCCTTCAGGTTTCCAGTAAATGCCACACAAGCGACTTAAAAGACGTAATCGGCCAGGTAAAACAGCAGAAAGGAATGGGCAGGATAGAAGAAGTAGAAAAAGTACTTCATGCTGCGCCCTTTCTGGTGATTATAGTGCAGCATAAGGGGCAGCGCAAATATCATAAAGCATTGAACTGCAGTCCCTCCATTCAGCATCTCGATACTGAACTGATAGATACAGAATAGCGTATACATGGCACAGAATGCTTCTTTCTTTTCTTTTAAAAAGTACATCAATACACCCAGTGCAATAAATTCAAACCCGTACTCATTTACCGCTATATTTGGTATGATGCCGGTGATAAGGTCACCGCTGAGGTTCTTAAGCTGCGGAATCATATTCGGCAGGATAAAATAAAGGAGCTGTACTGCAAAAATTGTTGAAAGTGCTATATATCCTTTTTTATGATCCTTTTGAAATAGTTCGATGGTGCTG
The DNA here is from genome assembly GCF_000190355.1 of Clostridium sp. D5. NCBI lineage: Bacteria > Bacillati > Bacillota > Clostridia > Eubacteriales > Clostridiaceae > Clostridium > Clostridium sp. D5. The sequence continues at coordinate 134,207 of NZ_GL870816.1, forward strand.
ATACAGATTCCGACTAAAAACATGGATAGAAAAATATTATGGTTTCCATACCCATAATCTGTTTCGAAATAACGATCCACAACAAAAGTAAACAGTGTCATAAAAATACTCATAAGATACAGGCGCAGCAGATATTTCCTGCGGCTCTTTGTGTAATGATATCCCCAGACCATGCAGAATAAAAACAAAGGATAGGAGACTCGTCCCAATATCCGAAGCAGAATAGGCGTGCCTTCAAAATAATAACCGATGTGATCAATTACCATGAATATTAATGCAATCATTTTTAACGTAAAAGTACTCATATATTTTTCTCCTAAGCTATTAGACAGCGCGCTGATGATAGATAATTTTATCATACTCCAAAGCAGAATCTGTTTAAAAAATTCTAAATAATATCTAAAATCAACTTATTATAGTTACAGGTGATAAATGTATATCCTCATTCATTATAAACGAAATAACCTTTGAAAACTTAAAAACTTATACGAAGTTTATATAAATATGTTTAAGTTTGGAAAAAAATAAAAAAAGTTAAAGAAATGTGACCCTTTTCCCCACCCCACCCCCTCTTTATATATGTAACGTCTAAATCTGCAGATCCTTACAGTTGAGTGATTAGAGGATTGTTCAAGGGGATTGGATTTGAGTATATAGATGGATGGGAATTCAAATGGGAAGGAGAAAGATTATGAAGAAGAATTTTAAGCGATGGCTGGCCCTTCTATTAGCGGTTGCAATGGTAGCAACAAGTGCTGTGTATTCATCAGGGACAGCTCTGAAAGCTACCGGTGATCCGGAGAGCGTAGAGCAGAATGACCAGCAGGGCGAACCTCAGACAGTGGATGAGGGAATGGGCGGCGCAGATGCGGAGGCACCCGACTCGGATACTGGGGAAAATGGGTCAAAGCAGGTGATCGAACTGGAAAAACCAGAGGGAGATCAGGATGCGGCGGGTCAGGAAGGACAGGATACTGCGAATTCTGAGGCACAAGATGCTAAGAATGAAGTATCTGGTACAGAGCAGAAGAACGATTCTGAACCAGCCGGAGATACACAGGAAGAACCTGCAGAGCGGAAATTTGCGGTTGTGTTCAACAGACCTGAAGTTGAGGGCGGTTCTCTGACAGCCTGGGCAGACGGAAGCGAAAAGAAGGATGTTACATACGATGGCGGAGGGAAATATACAGAGGAAGTTACAGAGGGCACTCTGTTAAAATTCCAGATCACTGTCAATGATAAATATACTCTTGAGAGAGTTACCGATCAGAATGGTACAGAGATCGCCGCTGCTTCTTCAGAGGGAAATGTTTATACCTATCAGATAACTGTTTCTGATAACATGGAAGTTAATGCATTATATAAGGAAGTTTCTCAGAAAGCGGATGAGAAAAAAGAGGAACAGAAAGATGAGAAGATAGACGGAGAAAGTCCGAAGATATCTTACTATAGTTCAAATGATATAAGTCCTTTTAGCATAACCGGAGAAGAATCCATGTATGTTGGAGAGTCACAGTGGCTGGAAGGGGAAGGTCAATTTGGCCGGAGCCATAAGTGGACGGCTGAGGGGAACGGTAAAGTTACTATTGAGCCAGATGGGTATACTGCTGAAATTACAGCTGATAAAGCCGGAACCGTAATAATAACCCACACATACAAATTTGGAGGCACTAAAACAGAGACGTTCAATCTTACAATTCTTGATAAGATTCCTTTGAAAGGAATTGAGATTGTCGGAGCAGACAGCGCAAGAGTTGGTGAGACTCTGAAATTAAGTACAGCACCAATTCCATCAGATACAACAGACGAGACCTCTGCTACATGGTCATCAAGCAATAAAAAAATAGCGACTGTTGATGAAAACGGTGTTATTAAGGGTATAGCGGAAGGTAAGGCAATTATTACTGCAACATCAACGGTTAACAAAGAGATCAAGGCAACAAAAACAATCAATGTAATAAGAGTTCCGATGACAGGGATTCAGATTCACGGTGACAGTACAGTTAATGCCGGGGACGAACTTCAGTTAACGGCAGACATCTTACCAGAAAATACAACGGACAGTAAAACAATATCCTGGACATCTGATAATGAAGATGTTGCTTCTGTAAGCAGCAAAGGTCTGGTTACAGCCAACCGGGGCGGCACTGTTAAAATAACAGCTTTATGCGGAGAATTTAATGATGAAATAGAAATATTGGTTACACAGGAAGTTTCTGAAGTTAAAGTTGATATTGAAGATAACAAGGTGATTGTTGGAGCAGCTACCAATGCATCGGCAAAAGTTAAGCCTGCTGATGCCACGGATAAAACAGTGACCTGGAGTTCCGACAATGAAGACGTAGCCGTTGTGGATGAAGAAGGACACATCACAGCAGTCAGCGAAGGAACAGCAAATATTATTGCTACGGCATCTAATGATATTACAGGATCTGCACAGATAACGGTGGAACAGCCATCCGTCAGCGTTACTGCAGATTTTCTGAATCCTGTAATTGGAGATAAGATTCAGGCAAAAGCAGAAGTGAATCCGGAGTGGCTGCCTGATAACATGAAGCAGATAAAATGGTCTTCCAGTGACAAAGCGATAGCTGATGTGAACGAAGAAGGCGTAATTACTGCCAAAGCTGCAGGCAAGGCGGATATCACAGCTTCATTAAAAGCAAATCCTGAGATCAGCGCATCTGTGGAAATTACAGTACATGATCCGGCAATGATCTCTTCACACAGCCTGTCTGTGGAGTATGTATACCAAAGCGGAGGAAGAGTTCAGGCTACATTCCGTGCACAGTATGTTACCGGAGAGAAGTATGAAGTTGAAATTCCGGAGAAACAGGGCTATACAACTTACTTACAAGAGGCAGACGGATCATTAGGCCAGGAAGTGTCAGGGACTCTGACTGACAACATATATGCAGATCAAAAGCTTATAATTGTCTATGTTCCCGACAGTGTTGAGTATATAGTGACTCACCGGTTTGAACAGACGGATGGAAGTTATAAAGAAGAGGTTGAGAAGAAAACAGGTTTTGTTGGTGATGAAACAGAAGCAGAGGCAAAAGACCTGGAGCAGTATACTCCATCTGAATTTGAGAATGTAGTAATCGGCGCAGACCGCGACATTAACATAACCATTACTTATGTCTTAGCTGAATACACGGTAAGGTTTGATACAGATGGCGGAAGCTATGTAACAACTCAATATCCGAAACATGGTGATACGGTAAATGTCGATGCGTATAAACCAACAAAAGAAGGCTATGATTTCTCAGGCTGGTATAAAGATTCTGGTTTAACTGAGAGGGTTACCGGAACACAGACGATTAAAAGTGACCGCACTTTTTATGCGAAGTGGTCTGCTGAAGATGTAAACTATACAATTGTATATTGGCTTGAAAATGCGGATGACAATAATTACAGTTACAGCAAATCAAAGAACGGAACAGCCAAAGCAGGAACTGAACTGACTGTAACGGCAAGCCAGGCAGGATCCATTAATTATTTTACGTTCAAGAATTCTGAGAAGAAAACTGTAGCGGCAGATGGATCAACAATTATTAATGTTTATTATAGTAGAAATACGTATACATTTACATTCTATGATAATAGCAAGCTGGTACACACAGAAACTAAAAAGTACAATGCCGATATTTCAAAAATGCTTCCATTTGATTCGAAATATTCAGGCAGGGCATGGAAAGCAACATCCTATTACTCATATGCACTTCAGACACTGGATCGGATGCCGGCACAGAATATTAAATTTAATCTGTATCAAAAATCATCCAGTACTTTAAAAACCATATATTATTATGGCCAGAATGTAGATGGAAATGGATATTCGCTTATCAAATCAGTCGGTACCTATTTTAACTATATTACTTATGAAGAAGAGTATCATCCAATAGAAGGATATGTTAGAAGGGACACCGGATGGAAAACCAAAGATTTTGTAAATAATAAAGTTGATTTATACTATAACAGAGCATCCTATGACCTTTCTTTCTATAACTATAATAGTATAGAGAAAACAGAATCTGTAAAATATGAAAAATCTCTGAGTTCATATGAGCATGAACCTGCCAGGCCGAATAACTTACCTGAATACTATACATTCCAGGGCTGGTATACTTCGGAAGAATGTGCTGATGGAACAGAGGTTGACTGGAACAGAACGATGCCGGCCAATGATTTGGTTGTATATGCAAAATGGGCATCAGGAGAGTACACCGTAGAATTCGATACACAAGGCGGCAATTCCATTAACTCTCAAACGGTAGCAGCGGGCAGCACGGCAATGCAGCCATCCGATCCCGAGCGTGAAGGATACAAGTTTGAGGGATGGTATACATCCAAAGATTACAGCGAACGCTATGACTTTGGTAAACCGGTCGTAGAGAATACAACTGTATATGCTAAATGGAAGCAAATCACGAACACTACGTATACAATCAAGTATATAGACGATCGTGACGGCAGTGAAGTTTTTGCACCGGTGGTAAAAACCGGAAAGGTTGGAAATACCGTTTATGTATATCCAAAAGCACACGATGAGTTAGTTCCAACACCGTCCAGCGTATCCCTGGAATTATCCTGGGACAGCAAAAAGAATGTGATTGAGTTCCGTTATTCAATACCGGGAGACGTATATTATAAAGTTCAATATCTGGAAGAAGGAACGGAAACTTCTTTATTACCAGACAAAGTTGAACATATAGGCGGCAACCGGGTAGTGGAAACCGCACCGGCAATAGAGGGATATGAAGTTGATTCTGTAAGGAAGGTTTTAAACCTTGCCAATGAGACAACAGAAGAAGACATCAAAGAGAATGTGATAACATTCTACTATACGGCGATTAAGAATCCGATCATCTCAAGTGCAGTGAACGGTACGATTGAACCTTCAGGCACAAAAGAAGTGAAGTGGGGCGAAAGCCAGACGTATACCTATGATGCAAATCCTGGATTCGTATTAAAGAGCGTGACGGTAGACGGCAAGGATGTCACAGCCAGCAACCCGAGCAGTTATACATTCAGCAATGTAACTGCACCGCACAGTATTAAGGTCGTTTATGAAGTGGATTTCGATGGGTTCTCAGTGAGCGGAGTAGAGAAAGAATATGATGGGAATTCTTATCATATCAATTTTACTGGCAACACATATCCATCAGATCAGATAGAATACTGGTATAACGGAATGCTTCAGATGGGCAATCCGGAGTTCAGCGATGCAGGAGAATATCCTGTAACTGTAAAGGTAAAAAGAGGTAATGACGTATGGCAGGAGACAGCCACAGTAAAGATTAATGCCAGAAAGGCAACTATAACGGCAGACAGCAAAGAGAAGTTTTTTGGCGAAACAGATCCCGAATTTACTGGTAATGTTGAAAACCTTGTAGATGAAAATGATCTGGGCACTGTAACGTATGTGAGAAGCAATAAAGACGAGGCTGTTGGAGTATACAAAGAAGTGTTGGATGCAAAATACACTCCAAATAGTAATTACGAAGTCACCGTGACCCGTGGGGATTTTGAAATTAAAACAGCCAAAGTCGAAGGTGCCAGTCTGGCAGCGGCGGGCGGCAGCTGGCCGTATGACGGAGAAGCCCATGGGGCAGCAGCTGCTGTTCAGGGAGCAGAAGGGTACACGATCTATTATTCAGTTGAAGGCGGAGAGTGGACTGATCAAGTACCAACCGTAACAAATGTAGCGGATGGTAAGAAGACAGTCAGCGTGAAAGCAACCAGAGAAGGGTATGAAGACCTGACAGCTGATGACGTTACTATAGAAATAACAGCAAAACCTGTAACTATTAAAGTTAATAATGCAGACAAATTCTTCGATAGCAGTGATCCTGAGTTTACAGGTACAGTAGGTGAACTGGTAGCAGCTGATGATCTTGGCGAAGTAAGCTATAAGAGAACCAATGCTGACGAGGAAGTCGGCGTATATACTGGCGTATTGACAGCGGAGTATACAGAAAACAGTAATTATGAGGTTCACGTAATACCAGGAAACTTCGAAATAAAGACAGCAAGTATACCGGGAGCCGCATTGAATGCAAACGGCGGAGAATGGGTATACGATGGCTATGGTCATGCAGCAGAAGCGAAAGTTACCCAGGCAGAAGGATATCAGATCTTATACCGTACTGAAGGCGGTGCATGGTCTGCAGATGCCCCAAGTGTGACAGATGTTTCTGAAGGCACAAAGACAGTAAGTGTGAAAGCGGTCAGAAAAGGATATGAGGATCTGACTACGAATGATGTAACGATCAGGATTAAACCAAAAGCAGCCACAATTACAGTGAAAGATTCATGGAAATATTTCGATGCCGCTGACCCGGCATTTGAAGGAAATGTATCCGGACTGATTGCACAGAATGATCTGGGCGAAATAAGCTACAGCAGGTCCAATACTGATGAAGAAGTGGGAATATACGAAGAGGTTCTGACAGCAGATTATGATCAGAACAGTAATTACACTGTAAGCATCATTAAGGGTGACTTTGAAATTAAAACTGCAAGTATTGCCGGGGCTGAGTTAAAAGCATACGGCGGAAGCTGGGAATATGACGGCAAAGCACATGCGGCCAGTGCAGTGGTAAATGGAGCTGACGGCTACCAGATTTATTATAAGACCGACAACGGACAATGGTCCGAAGAAGCGCCGAGTGTTACAAATGTATCGGAAGGCACGAAAACAGTCAGTGTGAAAGCAACCAGAAAAGGATATACTGATCTGACAGCAGAAAATGTGACCATCCAGATAACAGCGAAACCGGTGGACATTATTGTGAATAATTCATGGAAATTCTTTGATGATAATGACCCTGAATTTACAGGAACTGTTAAAGGGCTTATAGCAGATGGCGATTTGGGAACAGTTACTTACAGAAGGTCGAATGCAGATGAGAAAGTAGGGGTATATCCGGGAGTTATAGTAGCTGACTATGAGAATAACAGCAACTATACAGTAAACATGAAGGCCGGAGACTTTGAAATTAAAACTGCAAGTATTGCAGATGCAAGGCTGGAAGCAAGTGGCGGAAGCTGGGAGTATGACGGAAAAGCACATGCGGCAGAGGCGAAAGTCAAAGGTGCAGAAGGATACACGGTATACTATAAAGTTGGAGACGGCGAATGGACAACAGAAGCACCGGATGTTACTAATGTCTCTGAAGGCACCAGGACGGTCAGTGTAAAGGCGACCAGAGAAGGCTACCAGGATCTGACGGCTGCTGATGTGACGATCCAGATAACAGCAAAGGATATTACAATTACCGTTGACAATTCATCAAAATACTTCGATGAAAAGGATCCTGTTTTTACAGGAAAAGTAGATGGCCTGATTGCAAAGGATGATCTTGGAGAAGTAAGCTACATCAGAACCAATACCGACGAAGCCGTTGGTATCTATGCAGATGTCCTGAACGTTGAATATCAGGCAAACAGCAACTATAAAGTAACAGTAGAGCCGGGAGACTTTGAGATTAAGACAGCCAAAACTGAGGGTGCATATGTAGAAGCGGCCGGTGGCAGCTGGACATACGATGGAAAAGCACATAAGGCAAGCGCAGCAGTGAAAGGTGCTGAAGGTTATACTGTTTACTATAAGGTTGGCCAGGGAGAATGGACTGAAAGTATTCCGAGTGTAACGAATGTATCCGAGGGGATAAAGACAGTCAGTGTAAAGGCAACAAGGACCGGATATGAAGATTTAAGAGCTGAGGATGTTACCATTGCCATTCAGCCGAAACCAGTAACAATTACCGTTGAAAACAGCTGGAAGTACTTTGACGCAGAAGACCCGGCATTTAGTGGAACGGCTGAGGATCTGGTGAAGGCAGGAGATCTGGGAGAGATCAGCTTCAGAAGAACGAATACAGATGAAGCAGTGGGAATCTATGCAGATGTCCTGACAGCTGATTATGAAGCAAACAGTAATTACAAAGTGACAATTGACAAAGGCGACTTTGAAATAAAAACGGCCAGCATTGAGGGCGCAAAACTGGAAGCAGCCGGCGGAAGCTGGATATACGACGGGAAAGCCCATAGCGCAAAGGCAGAGATCAAAGGAGCAGAAGACTATACTATTTATTACAAGACCGGAGATGGAGAATGGTCCACAACTGCACCGAGCGTGACTGATGTGGCAGATGGTACAGTGACGGTAAGTGTGAAAGCTACCAGACCTGGATACACCGATTTGACAGCAGCCGATGTTACGATTCAGATTACTGCAAAAGATGTACAGATCAAAGTAGACAGCAGTTGGAAATACTTTGATGAAAGTGATCCTGAGTTTGACGGAAAAGTAACCGGACTGATTGCAGAGAACGATCTGGGTACAGTTTCATATCGCAGAACAAATGCAGATGAGGCGGTAGGAAAGTATCCGGGAGTATTGACAGCCGGCTATATGCCGAACAGTAATTATAAAGTTACAGTCATTGCAGGAAATTTCGAAATTAAGACGGCAAGCATTGAAAATGCCAAACTGGAAGCAAAAGGCGGAAGCTGGGTATACGACGGCAAGTCTCATTCTGCCGGGGCGGAAGTGCTTGGGGCAGACGGCTATACAATTTACTATAAGGTTGGCGACGGAGAATGGACCGATAAGATTCCGAGCGTAACTGATGTAGCAGAAGGTGTGAAAACCGTAAGCGTAAAAGCGACCAGAACCGGATATGAAGATCTGACAGCGGAGAATGTAACGATTCAGATTACAGCAAAACCGGTTATCATTACTGTAGATAGCAGTTGGAAATATTTTGACGCAGCTGATCCGAAGTTTACCGGAACCGTTGGTGAGCTGGCTGCAGCAGAAGATCTCGGCGATGTAAAATATGTAAGAACGAATGCTGATGAAGCAGTAGGAATTTATACAGATGTTCTGACAGCTGAGTATGAGGAAAACAGTAATTATGCTGTAACAGTCGAAAAGGGAGACTTTGAGATCAAAACAGCATCTGTCGCAGAAGCAAGCCTGACCGCTGAAGGCGGAAGCTGGGTGTATGATGGCAAAGCTCATGAAGCGAAAGCGGAAGTCAGCGGTGCAGAGGGATATACCATATACTATAAGATCGGAGACGGAGAGTGGACGACAGAAGCACCAAGTGTAACGAATGTGGCAGAGGGTGTGAAGACTGTAAGCGTAAAAGCGACCAGAACCGGATATGAAGATCTGACGGTAAGTGATATTACTCTTCAAATCACAGAGAAACCGGTGACCATCACGGTGGATAACAGCTGGAAATACTTTGACGCAGCTGATCCGGCATTTACAGGAACGATCGGTGAACTGGCGGCAGAAGGCGATCTTGGAGAAGTAAGTTACAAGAGGACGAACGCCGAAGAAGCTGTAGGAACATATCAGGATGTACTGACAGCAGATTACAAAGAGAACAGCAATTACAAAGTAACCATTGAAACCGGAGACTTTGAGATTAAAACAGCAAGCATTGAGGGCGCTCATCTGGAGGCGGCCGGCGGAAGCTGGGTATATGACGGCGAAGCTCATGAAGTAAAAGCAGAAGTATCAGGAGCTGAAGGCTACACTGTTTACTACAAAACAGGAGATTCAGACTGGACCACAGAAGCACCGTACGTAACAAATGTGGCAGAAGGCAGAAAGACAGTAAGCGTGAAAGCGGTTAAGACTGGATACGAGGATCTGACAGCCGGCGATGTTACGATTGAGATTAAGGCTAAGCCAGTGGAGATTACAGTGGACAGCAGCTGGAAATATTTTGACGCAGCTGATCCGGCATTTAGCGGAACTGTAGGAGAACTGGTGACGGAAGGCGATCTCGGAGATGTCAGCTACAGAAGAACGAATACAGAAGAAGCCGTAGGCGTGTATGAGGATGTACTGACAGCAGATTATGAAGAGAACAGTAATTATCAGGTAACAGTGGTAACTGGAGACTTTGAGATCAAGACAGCATCTATTGCAGACGCAAGTCTGAGCGCAGAAGGCGGAAGCTGGGTATACGACGGCAAGGCTCATGCAGCGAAGGCAGAAGTAGCAGGGGCAGAAGGCTATACTGTGTACTATAAGGCAGATGGTGGAGAATGGACCACAGAAGCACCGAGCGTGACAGACGTAGCAGAGGGGATCAGGACGGTCAGTGTAAAAGCGACCAGAACCGGATATGAAGATCTGACTGCAGAGAAGGTGAACATTCAAATAACACCAAAGGCAGCAAGCATTATTGTAGATGATGCATGGAAATACTTCGATGCCAATGATCCGGTATTTAACGGAACTGTGAATGATCTTGTAAAAGCGGATGATCTGGGTACCGTGACCTACCAGAGGACGAATGCTGATGAAGCAGTGGGACTTTATAATGGAGTAATAACAGCCGCTTATAAAGCAAACAGCAATTACCAGGTAAGTGTAATCCCGGGCGATTTTGAGATTAAGACGGCTGCAATTCCTGGAGCAGGCCTGACGGCAGCCGGCGGAAGCTGGGAATACGATGGAAAGGCTCATGCGGCAGAAGCGACAGTCCAGGGAGCAGAAGACTACACAGTATATTACAAAGTAGGCGACGGAGAGTGGACGACAGCAGCGCCGAGCGTTACAGATGTGGCGGAAGGTGTTAAGACAGTCAGTGTGAAAGCGACCAGAACCGGATATGAAGATCTGATTGCAGAGGATGTAACTATACAGATTACTGCAAAGCCGGTTAAGATTACTGTTGATAACAGCTGGAAATATTTTGATGCGGCAGATCCGGCATTTACCGGAACTGTAGGTGAGCTGGCAGCAGCGGGAGACCTTGGTCAGGTAAGCTACGTAAGAACAAATACGGACGAAGCAGTAGGAACCTATACAGATGTCCTGACAGCCCAGTACAAAGAAAACAGTAATTATGCTGTAACGGTGGAAAAGGGAGACTTCGAGATCAAAACTGCATCTATTGCAGAGGCAAGTCTTACAGCACAAGGCGGAAGCTGGGTATATGACGGCAAAGCTCATGAGGCAGATGCAGTAGTCAGCGGCGCGGAAGGCTATACCATATACTATAAGACTGGTGACGGAGACTGGACTACAGAAGCTCCAGGCGTAACAAATGTAGCAGAGGGCGTGAAGACAGTCAGCGTAAAAGCGACCAGAACCGGATATGCGGATCTGACAGCGGCCGATGTTACCCTTGAAATTACAGCAAAACCTGTAACTATTACAGTAGATAGCAGCTGGAAATATTTTGATGAGGCTGACCCGGCATTTACCGGAACAATCGGGAAACTGGCCGCAGAGGGAGATCTCGGAGAAGTAAGCTACAGAAGAACTAACACAGAAGAAGCTGTAGGAACATATGAAGATGTGCTGACAGCGGATTATGAAGAGAACAGTAACTATAATGTAACAATTAAACCAGGCGATTTTGAAATCAAGACAGCAAGTATTGAAGGCGCTTACCTGGAAGCAGCCGGCGGAAGCTGGGTATACGACGGCAAGGCTCATGCAGTAAAAACAGAAGTAACAGGAGCAGAAGGCTATACAGTATACTACAAAACCGGTGATTCAGACTGGACGACAGAAGCACCAAGCGTAACAGATGTGGCGGAAGGCAGAAAGTCAGTCAGTGTAAAAGCAGTAAAGACAGGATATGAAGATCTAACTGCAAGAGATGTCACGATTGAGATTACGGCAAAGCCGGTAGAGATTACGGTAGATAACAGCTGGAAGTATTTTGACGCAGCTGATCCGGTATTTACCGGAACTGTAGGAGAGCTGGTAACGGCAGGCGATCTTGGAGATGTAAGTTACAGAAGGAACAATACCGATGAAGCTGTAGGAACTTATGAGGATGTACTGACAGCCGTATATGATGACAACAGCAATTATCAGGTAACAGTGGTAACCGGAGACTTTGAGATTAAGACGGCCAGCATACCGAGTGCAAATCTGAGTGCAGAAGGCGGAAGCTGGGAATATGATGGCAAGGCGCATGCAGTAAAAGCAGAGATTGCAGGAGCAGAAGGCTATACAGTATATTATAAGCTGGGTGATGGAGACTGGACAACAGAAGCGCCGAGCGTAACAGATGTATCAGATGGCGTGAAGACAGTTGAAGTGAAAGCGACCAGAACCGGATATGAAGACTTAACGGCTAAAGCTGTGACAATTGAGATTACTGCAAAACCAGTCACTATTACGGTAGATAACAAGTGGAAATATTTTGATGCAGCAGATCCTGCATTTACAGGAACTGTAGGAGAGCTGGTATCAGCAGAAGATCTTGGAGAAGTAAGCTACAGAAGAACGAATACGGAAGAAGCTGTAGGCGTTTATGCAGATGTATTAACGGCGGATTATCAAGAAAACAGCAACTATCAGGTAACAGTAGAGACTGGAGACTTTGAGATTAAGACAGCCAGCATTTCCGGGGCAGTCCTCACGGCAAAAGGTGGAAGCTGGGTATATGATGGTGCAGCACACGCTGTTGAGACTCTGGTTCAGGGAGCGGAAGGCTACACCGTATATTACAAAACAGGCGATGCAGACTGGACCACCAAAGCTCCGAGTGTAACAAACGTAGCAGACGGGGTGAAGACGGTCAGTGTCAAGGCGGTCAGAACCGGTTATGAAGACCTGACAGCTAAGGATGTTACCATTCAGATTACAGCAAAACCAGTCAGCATTATAGTTGATAACAATTGGAAATATTTTGATGCAGCAGATCCTGAATTTACAGGGACTGTAGGGGAACTGGTAGCTCAGGAGGATCTTGGGACTGTAAGTTACAGGAGAACAAATACGGATGAGTCTGTAGGAACATATCAGGATGTACTGACAGCAGACTTTACAGAGAACAGTAACTATCAGGTAACAGTTGAGCCGGGCGATTTTGAAATTAAGACTGCCAGCGTTGAAGGAGCTTATCTGGATGCGCAGGGCGGAAGCTGGACTTACAATGGGGATGCTCATTATGCAAATGCTGAAGTTCAAGGTGCACAAGGATATACAGTATACTACAAGACAGGCGATGGAGACTGGACCACAACAGCACCAAGTGTAAAAGATGTTGCAGAAGGCAAGAAGACAGTTAGTGTAAAGGCAGTTAAGACGGGTTACAAAGACCTGACGGCAGAAGATGTAACAATTCAGATTACAGCAAAACCGGTCACTATTACTGTAGATAACAGCTGGAAATACTTTGATGCAGCAGACCCTGTATTTGACGGAACTGTAGATGGACTGATAGCAGAAGAGGATCTTGGCGAAGTAGTTTACAGCAGAACAAATACTGAAGAAGCTGTAGGCGTATATCCAGGCGTATTAACAGCAGGTTATGCGGAAAATGAAAACTACACAGTAACAGTTGTTCCAGGAAGTTTTGAGATTAAAACAGCAAGCATTGAGAATGCAAAATTGGAAGCAGCCGGCGGCAGCTGGGTATACGATGGAAAGTCTCATGCAGCAAGAGCAGAAGTATCAGGAGCTGAAGGTTACACAATATACTACAAGACTGCAGGGGATGACTGGACAACAGAGGCCCCAAGTGTAACAAACGTATCCGAGGGAACCGTAACTGTAAGTGTTATGGCTGTAAGAGAAGGATATGCAGATCTGACCGCAGAAGATGTTACGATCCAGGTAACACAGAGGCCAATTACTATTACAGCAGCGAGCGCTGAAAAAACCTATGATGGAACCGCATTAGTGAGAGCGGTAAGCACAGTGGGACTGGGTGAATTATTACCATTACACAGCGTTACAGCAACAGTAGAAGGAAGCCAGACATTTGTCGGATCAAGCAGGAATGTGGTTACGGATGCAAAGATTACGACACTGCTTGGCGGCGATGATGTAACAGGAAATTATAAGATTGCCTATGTAGATGGTACTTTAACCGTTACTGATAAGGATGTCGATGTTGATGATGTGGTAACCAAGACACATGATAATGACAAGACTTACAAGTATGGCGATACTATAACATTCGATATCTCAGTGAAGAACATTTACGATGAGTATAAGACAATTACCATCACGGAACAGGAAGGCGTCACCATCACCGGCAGCGATGTATTTGAAAATGTAGCACCTGGTGAGGTAGTGACAACTACAGCGGCTTACACAGTAACAGAAGAAGATATCCTGAAGGGAAGCTTCACGAACACCGTTACAGCGAAGTTCTCAGATGAAAAGAAAGAATATGAGAAGGACGACACGGTTGACAAATTTGAAGATCCAACCGGACATCTGACAGTAACCAAAGAAACAACAAGCAGACCGGTAAACGGCGAGACATATGCTCTTGGCGAAACAATCATTTACAAGGTTGTGGCAGTCAATGACGGAAATCTGACACTGAACAATGTAGTAGTAACAGATGAGCTGACAGGTGATGAATGGACAGTGGGAACACTGAAGCCAGGACAGAGCAGTGAAGCATTCAAAGCTGAACACACAGTAACAGAGGAAGATATCCTGAAGGGCACCGTATTAAATGAAGCAACAGCAACGGGTAAGAGCACAGATCCTGAGAATCCGGATCCGGAAATCGTACCTGGAAATACGGAAGATCCGACAGTGGATCCGAACGGACATCTGACCGTAGCGAAAGAAACAACAAGTTCACCGGCAAACGGAAAAGCTTACGCTCTTGGAGAGACCATCTCTTATCAGATCGTAGCGACCAATGATGGAAACCTGACGCTGAAGAATGTAGTGGTAATAGATGAACTGACCGGAGACAGCTGGAAGATTGATACACTGAAACCGGGAGAGAGCAGCGATGTATTTACAGCAAGCCATAAGGTAACACAGAAAGATATTCTGAAAGGCTCCGTACTAAATGAAGCAACTGCAGCAGGCGAAAGCCCTGATCCTGAAAAACCGGACCCGGGAGTAGATCCTGGTGAGACAGAGGATCCGACAGACAATCCGAACGGACATCTGACTGTAACAAAAGAAACAACAAGTACACCAGAAAACGGAGCAGCATATGCTCTTGGAGAAACAATTACTTACAAGATTGTGGCAGCAAATGACGGAAACCTGACACTGAAAAATGTCGTGGTAACAGATGCGCTGACCGGAGACGAGTGGACCATTGAGTCACTGAAACCGGGAGAAAGCAGCGAAGCATTTACCGCAGAATACAAAGTAACAGAGCAGGATATCCTGAACGGAACAGTACTCAACGTAGCGACAGCGAAGGGTGAAAGTCCAGATCCTGAAAAACCGGATCCGGGAGTAGAACCAGGCGAAACAGAAGATCCGACAGTAACACAGCAGCCAAGTCTGTTTGTTGAGAAGACGGCGGCTCCAAGCCAGGACAGCGGATACGGCCTTGGCGATACAGTACCTTACACAATCAAAGTAGTGAATAACGGTAACGTAACAATCAGCGGTATTACAGTAAACGATGATCTGACAGGCGGACAGTGGACAATTGACAGTCTTGAGCCAAACGGTGTGGAAGAATTTACAACAGATTATGTTGTAACAGAAGCTGACATCCTGGCAGGCCAGGTAGTCAATGTAGCAACGGCAGGCGGTACAGCTCCTGACGGAAGTGAAGTAACAAAAGAAGATACGGAGACAATCGGGACAGAGATCTCCAACCCGCATCTGAGCATTTCCAAAGAGACTACAAGTACACCGGCTAACGGCGAAACTTACGCTCTTGGTGAGACCATCACCTATCAGATCGTGGCAACCAATGATGGAAACCTGACACTGACCAATGTAGTTGTAAAAGATGAGCTGACCGGAGATGAGTGGACTATTGAATCACTTGCACCTGGAGCAAGCAGCGAAGCATTTACAGCAGAATACACAGTCACATCAGCGGATATCCAGAAAGGTTCTGTTCTCAACGTGGCAACAGCCGGCGGAGAGACACCGGATCCGGATAAACCGGACCCAGGAGTAGACCCGGGAGAGAAGGAAGACCCGACAGATGATCCGAACCCAAGCGTAGCTGTTGTTAAGGAAGTTACAAGCACACCTGCAAATGGTGAAGCCTACGCCCTTGGCGAGACGATCGGTTACAAAGTAACTGTAACAAACAACGGCAATGTACCGGTTGAGAATATCAAGGTAGACGACAGCCTGGTAAGTATTACAGACAACGTTATCGCAAGCCTTGCACCGGGAGAGAGCCGGGAATTCACATACGAATATACCGTAACAGAGGCTGATATCAGAAACGGGCAGGTAGTCAATACGGCAGCGGCATCCACCGATGATCCGGAAGGACCTAAGGGAAGCGACGAAGTCGTAACACCTACAGAACCGGAAGATGCAGATTATACAGTGAACAAGACCGTAGTGAACCCGCAGGATGAATACAGAGTTGGAGATACAATCCAGTATCAGATCGGGGTAAGCAACACAGGAAATGTAACACTGCACAATGTAGTCGTAAGTGATAACCTTCAGGGAGCAGCCGGCGAGGCAGTATTTACAGAAGTCGGAGACAACACCGTTGAAGGAAACAAAGTAGTCATCAAAGAAATTAAAGTTGGTGAGACAGTCGTACTGAACTGTGAATACCAGATCGTCAGAGAAGACGCAGGGGCTTCCATCAGCAACATCGCAAGTGTAACAACTGATGAAACAGGTGAAACACCGCGTGAAGACGAGACGGAGGAGACACCGGTTGTAAATATCTACAGACTGACAGTTCATTATGTAGATGCAGCCGGCCAGACGGTAGCACCGGATTACACCGGTGAATATGAGGTGGGAGCAGCATTCTCCATCACATCACCGACAGTCACAGGTTACACACCAGATTATAGAACTGTTAACAGCAGTGCGGACGGAATGCCGGCAGCAGATGTAGAAGTAACAGTAACCTACACAGCGAATCCGGTTATAACACCAATTATACCGCCAGTTACTCCGACGAACCCGGCGACGCCAGTTACTCCGGTAACACCGGCAGCAGTAACGCCGACAACACCAACAGCAATCATTCCGCCGGCACAGACACCAGCAGCGGCGATTGACGCTGAATTAACTGAGAACGACGAGGGCGACTATGATTTAACGCCAATCCAGGACGAGAAAACACCATTAGCAAAGCAGAACCTCGATGACCACGTTTGCTGCATCCTTCACTTCTTACTGATGCTGCTCGCACTGATTGTGCTGGCATTCTACACAAGGAGCATGAAGAAACGGCAGGCAAGAATCTTCGAACTGAGAGAAGAGCTGGAGCTTGAAAAGACCAGAAGAGGCTTGGACGAAGAGGAAAAGGACGATGACGCTGAATAATCAAAGCAGCGCAAGAAGTAAAAGGAGGGAACCATATGTTGTATAATTTATATCAGTTTATACACAACAGCTTAGGGTTATGCTTCTGGGATTTACCGGCGCTGCTGGTGGGAATCATCATGATAGTCGTATTCGCAGTGCATAAGCATAATCAGAAGAAGCGTCAGAACAATTTCGAAGATGAGCTGGAAGAAAAGATCAAAGCAATCAAAGAAGGAACAGCAGGTGAGGAACCTGTGAAAGCATAACAACAATGGCTGACGCCGCCGGATCGCTCCGACGGCGGACAGCACAAAATGAAAAGGAGGAATCAATATGTCATATATATTTTCACACACAGTGCTTGGCTTTTGCTGGTGGGATATTCCTGCACTCATCGTTTTGATTGTTGTTATCGTGGGATTTGCGGTAAAGCACCACAACATGAAAAAAGAGGAAAATGATCTGGAAGACCAGTTATCCGAGCTGTACACAAATGACACTGTAGAGATTGACGGCAAAGCATAACAATTAAAAAAGCAATAAAGCCCCTGGAGGAGACTTCCGGGGCTTTTTTAAGAATATTCTGAAAATGGACCGCAAAGGGGTCAGACCCCTTTGACTTATTCCAAATCCGGGGTATAATAGGTGTAAATAATTAATAGAAAGCAGTGAATTCGATGTCAAAGAGATTATTAGGCAAATATGATGGGAAAAAGCAGAAGTGGCTGCACGATATTATTGAGATTATTATAATTTTTCTTGTGGTATTTATTCTGTTTCATTTTATTATAGGGGTATCATTTGTGAAGGGAAAATCCATGTATCCAACGCTTCATAATAATGAGATCGCGTTTTATACCCGGATTATTCCACGATTTGAGCAGGGGGACGTGCTGTCTGTGCGGATGCCTTCCGGAGAGTATTATGTGAAGCGTGTTGTTGCAGTAGGCGGAGATACTGTGGATATCAAACAGGGAAAACTTTACGTAAACGGTGAAAAGATGGATGAGCATTACGTCAACGGAGAGACAGAGAAGAAGGTCGGCGGTGTAGAGTTTCCTTATACCGTTGAGGAGGGAAAAGTTTTCGTCATGGGGGACAACCGGGAAGAGTCTATGGACTCGAGGGATTTTGGTGCTGTCATACGAAAACAGATTAAGGGGAAGGTCTGGCTGTATATAGGCAGAATATCGTAAGAATATACACCAGAGAATAAAGAATTGTTAAAATGAAAGCTTCACTGTACGATTGCCGAAAGGCGGTGGTACCGTGGAGCTTTTCTCTCTTATTCGTTTTAAAATAAAAAAGAAAAAACGACTTTCAAAACGTATGTTTTTCTGTCAGGGTTGTATATTAATAATATAAAAGGAAGGAGAAACATATGACAGAAAAAATAACTATTAAAAAAGCAAAAGAATTCGAAAAAGAATTAATCATGAGTGAAAAATCTTCAGCCACGGTTGAAAAGTATATGAGGGAACTACAGAATTTGATCGAATTTCTGGACGGCCGGAAAATCAATAAAAGCAGGCTTATGGAATACAGGAATGCATTACAGCTGAATTATAAGGCACAGACCATTAATGTAAAGCTTTCAGCTGTAAATGCTTTCCTTGAATTTACTGGAATGTCTGAATACCGGATAAAATTTATGAAAGTTCAAAAAAAGTCTTTTATTGAAGAAGAAAGGGAACTAAAAGAGGATGAGTATAAGACATTGCTGGCAACCGCCAGACAGATGGGTAAGATCCGGCTGTATTATATCCTGCTGACATTATGCGGCACCGGAATCCGGATAAGTGAGCTGAAATATATTACAGCAAATGCAGTAAGGCAGGGCCGCGCAGAAATTAATATGAAGGGTAAGCACAGGGTGGTGCTTCTTCCTAAAGAATTGAAAAGCAGGCTGAAGAAGTATATGGGCCTTAAAAATATCGAGGAAGGCTGTGTGTTTATTACTAAAAACGGCAATCCTGTTGACCGATCTAATATCTTTCATGAGATGAAAAAACTGTCCTCTGCAGCAGGGGTTGAGCAGCAGAAGGTATATCCGCACAACCTCAGGCATTTGTTTGCAAGAAGCTTTTATGCGGTGGAAAAAAATCTCTCCCATCTTGCGGATATTCTGGGACATTCATCCATTGAGACGACTAGAATTTATGTTGCATCCAGCTACAGAAACTTTGACAGGATACTGGACAGAATGCAGCTGATAATATAAAAAACCACAGAATCAATATTCTGTGGTAAACGGAAGTAGTTCCTACATAAATTTGTTTGATTTTATTATATATGAAAATCGTTGATTATTCAATCTATAATTCTATAAGTACGAAATATTTTAACCTTTTCTAATGTTAACCGCCAATAATAAAAACCATATGTACCACAATGAGACCTGCATATTTAGCTTTTAAACAGGTCTGCTTTATTGCGCCCTAAATGAGCTGAGCAAAGAAAAATAGATTATATAAATATAAACGATGGTAAAAATATTCCAATTCCGCGGAGCTTCCTACCACGGAATATTGATTCTGTTGTAAAACAAGAAAAATTTGCGAGGTTTAGATCATCCTGCCACCACAGAATATTGATTCTGTGGTATTTCAATAACAGGATAGTAAGGAAGGTACACAATGGAAAAAAGAACACATATTATAGCCCCGCTGAGCATAGTATTTCAGGAAAAAGCCATGCTTCTGCTCTATGACGACGGTATAAATGAGGAAATACCTTATTCGGAACTTATCATTGTTTATCTGGCAGTAAAGGATAAATACACCAGTGAAATTTATATGCCCTGCATCTCTGAAGTTTCTTCAGACATGGACGGATATATTTTAATATACGGACGCACGATGGACTATGAACTGCATACATATAAGACACTTAAAACGGCAGGAGAACTTTTTATCGAGCTTGCACAGAATGCCAGACAGGGACTGTTTGGCTATGAGCCATGGATTGAGGAACTGAGACTGTATTCTTTTGAGGAAGCTGAAATGCTGATATTCAGCGGGCAGGTCTAAAGAATTTACTGACAGGAGTACATGCAGTACAGGACAGAGGAGGAACGTCGTATGAGTATTATTCTACAAATTGTTTCCATTGCAGTATGCCTGCTGATGCTATATGGACTGTGCGTGGAAATGAAGAAAAAGCACCTTTCAGAAAATCAGGCAATCTTATGGATCGGCGGTGTGGCAGGTCTTCTGCTTCTTTCTATATTTCCTAAAATACTGCCCTGGGCGGCAGAGCTGCTGGGGATATGGTGGCCGCCGGCCTCACTGATTTTTTTCTTTCTCATCGTAATGATATTAATTATTCTGCGCCATACAATCACAATATCTGCTATGGAGACAGAAATCAAAGAACTGGCAATGCAGGTAGCACTTTTAAAAGATGAAAACAGAGAACTGGAAGACAGGTTAAACAGCAAAGCCGAAGAGGAGAATACGAATATATGAAAGTGTTGATTTGTGGAGAGTATGGTGTATTCTGCAGGGAATTGATTTCCAGACTGAAAAAAGAGAAGCATGATATCTTTGTCATAACAGGTTCGGAAAAAGCAAAAAGAGAAAAGCCCCGGACGGGTGTTTTTCAGGAATACAATTTCAGTTACCGCAGCAAAAATATCGGCACCATTATGAAGAATGTGAAGGCGGATCTGCTGCTGATTCTGGGGATCTGCGATACGAAATTTACATGGAAGGATATGAACCAGGAGTCTGTGCGCTATCTGACCAGTATTACAAATATTCTGATGAGTGCAAAAGAAGCGGGAATCAGGCAGGTTATCTACTGCTCCTCTCTTGGAGTATATAACAACTGCAGAGATGCTGTAATAGATAAAAGCACCGACTTTGAGGCGGACTCTATTCTCATGCAGACCGTGATCCAGACGGAATACATGTGTGCGGAACAGAACGTTCCGGGTGAATTCGATATATCGGTAGTACGGTATCCGGAAGTCTATGGGGATTATAAAACCCATGATTATAACATCTGTTCAAGACTGATGGAAAGCTTTTTTACCGGTACAGAAATGGAAATAGAAGCGGGGAGGCCGCACCGGGTGCTGTACGTCAATGACGCAGTAGATACTCTGATGCGGGTATTTCTATGCGGAGAACGGGAAAAAAGCTATCTGATGCCGGGGTCTGTGTATACGGAACGGCAGCTTATCGAAGCGGTAAAGACGGTGGTTCAGGGCCGGGAGACCGAGGTCAGAGAGGCGGAGTTTAAAACAGAGCCTCTGCCCGATATACACGAGCCGCAGCAGGAAAAGCTTGGGTTCTGTGAAAAATTCAGCCTGGAGGAAGGGCTGAGCGGACTCTATAAAATATATGAAAAAGAGAAAGATCTTGCAATAAGGGAGGAAAGTAAAAAGTCGGTCATCAAAGACAAACTGCTCCCTCTGGCGGAAAATGTAGGTCTGTTTCTGGTCATCACGCTGCTAACCATTCTTCTGAAAGATACCTGGTTCGGAAGTATTGCAGATCTGTACCTGATCTATGTAGTGATTATTGCCGTTGTTTACGGATGCGCCCATGCGCTGCTGGCAACGCTGCTGACACTGGCTGCCAGAATTGGAGAGATTCTGATAACGGGAGGCACTTTTGACTATGCAGCCTTTACAGGCATTCTGCAGATCCTTGTGATTGGTGTTATTGTCGGGCATATGAGAGACAAATACAGAAGAAAGAACGGCGACCTGGAGGATGAAAAGAAGTACTACCAGAGCGAGCTTGTAGATATGACCCGCATCTATGACGGCAACAGATATGTAAAAGAGATCTATGAAAAAAGAATTGTTAATTATGAAAACAGCATGGTAAGAGTGTATGAAGCATCCAGCCAGCTGGACTTCTGGGAGCCGCAGAAGGTCATCTTCCAGGCGGTGGACGTGGCGCGGGGGCTGATGGATATCGATGATGTTGCGATCTACATAACGGGTAATAATTCCGGGTACATGCGTCTCGCGGCTGCCTCATCCGAAGAAGCGCGCCGGATGGGAAAATCCATTCATGCGGATGAGCACTTTTTCATGCAGCGGGAACTGGTGGAGAGAACGGTATACAGAAACCGGGAGATTGATTCCGGCCTGCCGTCCTATGCATGCGGGATCTATGACAGAGAGGAACTGAACGCAATTGTTATGCTCTGGACAAAAGACCTTTCAAAAATCAACCTTTACGAATCCAATATGCTGGCGCTGATCTGCCGTCTGATCGAGGCGTCCATGAATCATGCGGCCACATACTGGAACCGTCTTGCGAACCAGTATATTGAGGGGACGAACGTGCTGAGAGAAGAAGAATTTGATAAAATGTACCAGATCTGCCGGGAAGGATCACAGCAGAATAAGCTGGAGTATTCGGCGCTCACAATACCGTCTGGATTTATGCCGGGCAAGGGGAAAGAGATTTATGCAAAAATAGCTTCCCTAGTAAGGCAGACAGATATCATCGGTGAAAAAGAAGGTGATATCTGTATTATCCTTATGAATACGAACGAGAAGGAAGCTGATTACGTAATCCGGCGTTTTCAGGATGCCGGGATACGGGTAGAAAATGGAATTCGATGATAGGAGCTGGCAAGAGTGGAAAACAAATGGTTTATCTGGATTTTGTTTATAAATATGTGTCTGGCACTGGTGTATTTCCTGTACAGAGGCATATTAAAAAAAGAATACCGAAAAGCCGTTCTTCTGACTGTATTTATGATATTGACTCCGGTGGTCGGAGTTATCTTCTTATCGTGCAGTGATTTGTTTAACTTTATTTTCTTCCATAAACATGACGGGCTGCTGAATGAGGAGGAACTGAGCTTCAGCAAAAAAAGGGCCCGTATGATCATCGGCGACGATATTGAGAAGGAGATTGACAGAGTGCCTATCGAAGAGGCACTGATGATCTCTGACACCATGAACCGAAGGCAGCTTTTTCTGGAGGTGCTCAAGCGCCCGGATGTGGAGGAATACATGGGGGGAATTCAGAATGCCATGGCACAGGAGGATTCCGAGGTTGTCCATTATGCGGCATCCTATATCACGGATACTATCGCAAAATATAAAGAGACGGAAAAACGTCTCCGGTCAATCTATGAAAACAGCAAAGAGACCGATACGCTCCTTTTGTATCTTCAGTTCTGTGATAATATGCTCCACAAAAAAGTGTTCAGTGAACCGGAGCAGAAGATATATCTGAATTTCTTTGAAGGATATATGGAAGAACTGTATCAGAAGGAGAAGGAGAGAATCACCGGAAACATGCTGGCAGATATCATTGAATTCAGGAGTGAGTATCAGGACTGGGCCAGCGTGGAGAAATGGGTGAAACGTGCAGAAGAGATAATGGAGCAGGATCTGGCGGCGGCAAAGGAAGTGCTGAAGTATTACTTCAAGATAAAAAATGAGAACGGGTTCCGGGAAGCTGTCCGGCTCATCAAGGAGTCGCCGCTTGTTCTTGACAGTGAACTGCTGGAGTGGATCCGGTTCTATTAAACAGACAGGATGGTAGATGACAATGATATGGGAAAATGTGTGGACAATGATAGGGACTGCTTTTGGATATTTTCTTCTTACACTTGTGATTCCTTCTGTCTGCCTGAGAGCATATATTGCGGGGAAAGAACCGACGTACCGTTTTTTCTTCTGCCAGTGCACAGGAAACTTATATCTGAGCTTCGTTGTCCTGATTCTGGGATTTCTTCATTTTGTCAATTTTATTTCACTGCTGGCCACGTTGATTATTCTGCCGTTATTCTTTACGGCCTGGAAGGAACGCAGAAAAATCTTGGCGTTTCAGAGACGCGCGGCGCTGATACTCAAAGAACTCATACTGGGGATCTATGGATTCCGGGTATTTTTTCGAAGACTTTGGCTGAAGCTGAAAAACAGGCTTATGCAAAAAAAGAAATACTTAAAAGGCAACGTTGTGGAAATCATTCTGTTCTGTGCAATTATGGCGTGGGTCATCTGGTTTTACGGATGGTATAAAATGCATAATACGGGCTATGGACACACCGATGAAGAAACCCATCTATACTGGATTGGGGCGCTGATCCATAGGAATATGTTCCCGGCAGGAATGTATCCCCACGGGGTGCATACTCTGAACGCCGCGTTGGGAACGCTGTTTCCCATGAATATAACCCGGGTTTATTTGAACTTTTCCGTTCTTTCGACCACTATGGTTTTCGGTTCGGCATACGCTCTGTTCAGAAAATGCTTTTCCAACAGATATGTGGCGATGGGCGGCTGGGCCTTTTTTGTTTTGGCAGATATATTCAACTCCACGTCCTATTTTAGATTCCAGTTCTCTTTTCCGATGGAATTTGGACTTGTGGCGGCCTTCGGAATGATCTACGCTATGCAGGCGTACATAAAAAAGAAACAGAAGGGCGATTTGATATTATTTTCTGCGTGTATCACGTGGACTTTGATGGCGCATTTCTATATCACGATCCTGTGCCTCGTTATCTGCGTATGCTTTGGGCTGGTGTATTTGATTCCGATTCTGCGGAAAAAGATCTTGCTTCGTTTTGTTGCGGGCGGAATCGCAGGTGTTGTTCTGGCATGTATTCCCTATGTCTGGGGGTATGCGAACGGCTATGAGTTTGAACGCTCCATTGAATGGGCACTGGGAATCACTCAGACAACGGCACAGTCAGAGAGCCAGGACGCCGGGGAAGCACAGACAGATCAGACGCAGTCTTATAACTGGAGGGAGATGGATGCGCTGACCCTTGCAGAGAATCTGCTGAAGGACGAAGCGAAATATCTGGCCTATAACTGTGTCAATGACAGCGATACGGCCAGAGCACTTATGGCAGCTGATGCAGTGCTTGCCGTTTATGCACTGCTGGGCCTGATTTTTTCCAAAAGGAGAATGAAGTATCTGGGCTATCTGTTCTGGGCGGTATTGTGGGAAGTATGTGCAATCCTCACATGTACCTATTATCTGAATCTTCCCGTTTTAATAGAAGTAAAGAGAATGGCAACATTTCTGTCATTTCTAACCATCCCTCTGCTGTGCCTGCCTCTGGAAATCCTGTTTGGCATACTGGGGCTGTGCAGAGTAAAAGAAAAATACCTGGAAATGTCCTTTGCGGTTCTGATAACGGGAGGAATCTGGGCAATGGCATCAGCCGGAAGAATCAAGGATGAACGGTATTTCAACATCACGATTTCGGAGGCGGATATGAGGGTATGTCTTGACTTGTGTGAAAATCATAAAAAGAATACATGGACCGTTATATCGCCCACCAATGATCTGTCGGTAATACGGTATACCGGATATCACTATGAGATTGTAGATCTCTTAAAAGAACTGGATCAGGGAAAGAAGAGTATCTATATTCCGACCCCGGATATCTATGTGGTGACAGAACGACACCCCATCTCGTTTTCCGATGACAGGCGGGAGATCGACAGAAGCGATATAGACGCACCGGATCATGTAAAAGAGATTAGTGCAGAGCTGGCGCTTCGGGATGTGGAGTGGAGCAGGGATACAACCGGGCTGCACGGTGCGGATGCACCGTATTATTTCCAGCGGGACGTGATCATGTCAAAGCTTCATTACTGGATGGAGGCGGTAAAGCAGATTTACCCAAACCACGTATCGGAGTATTACAGTGATGAAACGGTTACTGTCTATAAGATTACACAGGATCCTTATTTTACATTGAATTTATCTGTAGATTATAAAAAACTGGCAGAGGAAAGTACAGGTGGCGCAAAATGAAAAAAATACTTTTGATGATACCGGCGTACAATGAGGCCGAAAATATCGGGGCCCTGCTCAAAGGTATGAAAGATCTGGGGCTGGAATCAATGATGGATGTTCTTGTCATAGATGACTGCTCTGCGGACAGTACATCCCAAATTGTGGAGGAGTCCGGGTTTAAGGTAATAAGGCAGGTCTTTAACATGGGGTATGGGGCCGCCCTGCAGACTGCATATAAGTATGCCGTGGAAAAAAATTATGATTATCTGCTCCAGATGGATGCAGACGGGCAGCATGATCTGTGCAACGTAAAGGTGCTGTGCGGGAAAATGGGCTGCTTTTCAGAGGACGAAGGTGCATATCCGGATATTGTAATCGGATCCAGATTTTTAGAGGGAAGCCAGTCTTTTCACATATCAGGACTGAAAAAGTATACCATCCTGTTTTTCAGAAGCATCATAAAAAAGGTGACAGGATGCAGCCTGACGGATCCCACCAGCGGCCTCCAGGGACTGAACAGAAAAGCTTTTTCGTTTTATTCCCTTTACAATAATTTTGATCTGAAGTATCCGGACCTGAATATGATCGTACAGATGCTGCTGCTTGGCTTTCGGATAGAGGAAGTACCGGCCATTATGCATGAGCGCACGGCAGGAGTGTCTATGCATACCGGGCTTCTCAAAGTGGGAAAGTATATGATTTTAATGATGTTAAGTACATGGAATGCCTGGTCGCGGTATAAAACGGGGAGCAGAAAATGAAATTACTGAATATGCTTGGTATTTCCAAAAGAAACCAGCTGAAGAAACACATATTTGTATACATAGTTATCATTCTTTTCTGTCTTCTGTTTGTCTTTCTGATTGTGAGCAACCTGGATAATATCTGGCGGAACATCCATCAAACCGACAAAGAGGAGATGGACAGCCGGGCAGAGTATCAGGAGGTCCTGAGAATGTCGGATAAGCTGGAGCAGGAACAGGGGGATAAGGCGGGAGCGGCAGAGTATACCGGGGAAGAAAAAACGGCGGTGTGGGGGCAGGAGACGGACAGCTATCAGATTACTGCCCTGCAGCTTGCGAATATGAAAGAAGATTATCGGACGGAGGCGGAGCTGGGGGATTGTGCGGGCGCTGAAATTCTGTTTATCTGCAGGACGGATTTTACAGATCCGGAGCTCCAGATGCTGAAACAGTACAGTGAAGAAGGAACGACACTTTTCTTTACAGAAATACCTTCTGAAGCCGCGCTTGAGAACCAGAATGTCAGAGATCTGCTGGGGATTGATACCTATAAAGGAATTCAGGTAAAAAAGGGGATCCGGCTTACCGAGAGCCTTTTATTCGGTGAGATCGCAGAGAGCCGGGAATCTTTTTCTATGAAGTCTGTAACTCTGAAAAGGCAGGCGGAAGTATATGGCTCTGCACTGGAAAGCAGCAGGGTGAAAAATGAAAAACTCGCCCCGGTTTTCTGGCGCTACCAGAACAGTGCAAAAGGTGGAAGCGTCTATGTCGCCGACCGGGAACTGATGGCGGGAACCATGGGCTATGCGGTAGTCAGTTTCTTTTTTACAGACTTACGCCAGGTCTATATGTATCCCATTGTGAATGCATACTGTTTTGCTGTCTCGGGGATGCCCTATACAGATGAATTCACATCGGATTATCTGGATGAAGAATACGAACGGGACAGCCTGGGTGTACAGAATGATATCTTTTTCCCGGAGTTTCGGCGCTGTGAAGACCGGTACGGTGTGAAAACCACGTGGTACACACATGACGGGGAAGGAATTCAAAAGTCTTCGAATGCGATGCTGAACTATTATCTGGAAGAGATCGTGGAAGGAAATGATGAGATCGGGACGCTCGACTCCTACAGCCTGGAAAAAAGGGTCAATTCTCCTTTTGAGAACCGGCTGGAGATATGGAACTACGGCTTTGAATGGACAGACGGCCCGACAGATGCAGTCTGCATTCCAAACCGGGGGCTGGAAAGGACAAAATACCAAAATGTTATATTTCATGATAAAGGAATGAGCCGGGGGATAGGACTGAACACTGTTTATACGGACATCTCGCCGTTCCTGTACGGAACGGATGAAAAGGATCCCGAACGCTGGATAGACTACTGCCGGAACCTGGAGACAATCCTGGGTGTTGAGAAGGAAGATATTCCATGGCTGGAACGGGTGACCGTGGGAGAAGCGGTGTACAGAGTGAAGGCATTTCAGATGATGGAACCGGAGATCCAATATTCTGATACACAGATTGAAGCCGTAATCGGGAATTTTACAGGGAAAGCGTATTTTTACCTGTCTCTTCCACCGGGCCAGGAAATTAATAAGGCAGAAGGAGCCTCGTATACCGGAATCAGTGCCGGACTTTACATGGTGGAGGCAGAAAAGGAACATATAAAGATAACGTATCAGTAGAAAAAGTAACAGCAGGGCGGTATCAGGAAGAAAGGAAAGGGTCTGAATGAAAGTATGTTTAATTGTTGAAGGAGCATATCCCTATGTCAATGGCGGGGTATCCAGCTGGATGCAGGGGCTGATGCTTGCGATGCCGGATGTTGAATTCGTTGTGCAGTCCATAGCCGCAAGCCCGGATGCCAATCTGCAGTTTAAGTATAAGATTCCGTCCAATGTCAGTGAGATACAGGAAGTGTATCTTCTGGACGATGATTATATTAACAACAGAACACAGAAAAAAGTTTCCCTGACAGGGGAAGAGTATGATGCATTCGAGAACCTGATGTTTGAAAGCGATCCTGACTGGGATGTGATTATCCGGTTTTTTGCAGAGAAGGAGGTGTCGCTGAATGCGCTGCTTTCGGGAAAAGACTTCTTTAAAATGACGCTGGATTATTATAACGCGAATTTCAGGAGAGTTGCATTCTCGGATTTCCTGTGGACCATGCGTTCTCTTTACCTCCCCCTGTTTACTATATTAAAATCCAGGACGGAGAAGGCAGATCTGTACCATTCCGTATCCAGTGGATATGCGGGGATCTGGGGATGTATGCAGAAGAGCCTGTACGGCCGCCCCTTTCTGATGACGGAGCATGGATTATACACAAGGGAGCGCGAAGAAGAGATTATCAAGGCCGACTGGGTGAGTGGGATCTATAAGGATATCTGGATTGATCAGTTTAAAAAGATCGGGGAGTGCTGCTATCAGTATGCAGATAAAGTAGTATCCCTGTTTGAAGATGCCCGCCGGTTCCAGACTGAACTGGGCTGTGATGAGAAAAAAACGATGGTCATCCCAAACGGGGTGAATCACCACAAGTTTGAAGGAATCCCGCAGAAAGGAGATGCAGACCCGTCTGGAGGGAATGTATTATGGGAACCTTACATCAACGTAGGCGCGGTCCTGCGTGTGACTCCGATCAAGGATGTCAAAACCATGATCAGTGCCTTTGCGCTGGCTAAAAACCAGGAGCCCCGTCTAAAGCTGTGGATTATGGGCGGCATGGAGGAAGCGGAGGAATATGCAGAGGAATGCCGCGGCATGGTGCGGGATATGGATATGAAAGATGTGGTATTTACAGGAATTATAGATGTAAAAGAGTACATCGGCAGAATGGATTTTCTCATGCTGACCAGTATCAGTGAAGGGCAGCCGCTCTCCATTCTGGAGGGATTTGCTGCAAAGAAACCATATATAGCTACCAATGTAGGAAACTGCCGCGGGCTGATCGATGGAGAAAACGATACATACGGACCGGCAGGCTACATTGTACCGGTGATGGGAGTATCTGAGATCGCCCGTGCCATCCTGAAGCTGGCGAAGGACGAAAAGAGCCGGACGAAGATGGGGCAGGCCGGTTATCAGAGAGTCAGAGAATACTATGATGAAGCAGAGGTTTTTGGAAGATACTACAGCCTCTATCAGGAAATGACGGAAAGAAAGGAGGAGATATAATGGCTGGTATCGGTTTTGAACTGAAGAAAATATATAGAAAAGAAAGTATCTCCAGGGGGATGCTGGGCGTTGTCTACAGCTCCCTTGTGACCATTGGTCCGATGATACTTGTGATTATGGCGATCCTTCTGCTCTACTTCTTTCTGGGGATGACAAAGGTGCCCTATGCAGATCGGGAACTGCTGTCCTCTACTATCCTGTATACCTTCATCTTTTCTGTTATACTGACTTCGCCGTTTAATGTAATCTTCTCAAGGTATCTTGCGGATAAATTCTACATGGAAGAGTATTCCAATATTCTGGCGTCCTATTATATGGGGAATTCCATATGCTGTATCATAGCGACGATACTCTTCCTGCCGGTGGGATGGAGCCTGAGGGTGCGCGGAAAGATTGACCTGCCGTTCATCATTGCGGCGTATGTGCAGTGGATCTCTCTGGTAATCCTGTTTTTTGCAATCACATATCTGCATGCGACGAAAGATTATAAAATCATCGCATTATTTTTCGTGATTGGGATGGTAATCAGCTTTGTTGTGTCATTCGTTTTCTTCAAAGTCGTGGGGCAGGATGCAATTCATTCCATTATATACGGGCTGTCCATTGGCTTTTTTGTAATCGCAGTCTGTGATTTTTCCTATATCAAAAGATATTTCAAGAGTGTATCCAGCGAATACGGAGAGTGCATACGTTACTTATGGTCGTTTAAACGACTGTTAGGGGCAAATTTTCTATACATTCTGGGATTATATGTCCACAATTTTGTGTTCTGGACTGTGCCGGGGCGTCTCTATATAGCGTCTACTTATTACAGCCATCAGGCTTATGATATGGCATCCTGTCTTGCCATGTTTACGAACATCTCAGTAATGGTATCTTTCATGGTTGTCGTGGAGACAAGGTTTCATACTGCCTATAAGGAATATATGGAAGGCGTTATCGGAGGCACTTATAAAATGATCGTAAAGGGAAGAAAGAAGCTGTTTCGGACTCTCTCCCAGCAGATTATCCAGGTGTTCGGCACGCAGATCGCAATTACTTCAGTCATATTTCTGTTTATGGTACTGTTTGGGAAGCAGATTGGGTTTGACAGTGTGACGATGACAATATATCCGGTGCTGGTTGTTGCTTTTCTCGGAATCTTCATGATGTATGGGAACATCATTTATCTGTATTATTTTGCGGATATGACCGGTGCTTTTCTGACAGGAGGCCTTTTCTTCCTGGCGACTCTGATTGGCAGTCTGTTCTCCAGCAAGTGGGCGATTCCGTTCTGGGGCGCAGGAGTATTTATCGGGATGCTGGTGGGATGGACATACAGCTTTTTCAGAATACGCTGGATCGAGAGAAATCTGGATACCTTCATATTCTGCGATTATAAGGTCGTGGATACGATGAAGTCTTCTAATAAAGGAAAAGTTGTTTACCGAAAGAAGGAGCGCAATGCAGCAGGATAGGGGAAAAAGGCTGCTGCAATGGAATATCATTGTCAGTATGCTCAGCCAGGTTTTGTCACTGGTGATTAATCTGATATCAAAACGGGTGATATGCCTGTATTTGAACGTGGAGTATCTGGGGCTGCAAAGCCTGTACTCCAATTTCTGCGACGTACTGTCTTTTGCTTATTTTGGTGCGGGGACGGCGATGCTGTTCAGTTTTTACGGCCCGCTGGCCAGGGGGGACCGGGAAAGACTGGCTGCGATCTATAAGCAGTATGACAGTATATATAAAAAAATGACATGGACGGTTCTGGGAATCGGAACTCTAACCACTATATTTGCGGTATTCTCCGTAAATGCCAGTATCAGCGATGTGGAAGTCGCAGTTACATATCTGACTTTTATGCTGTCGGTTGTTCTTTACAACAGGCATATGGTGAGAAATTATTTTATCCAGGCAGACCAGCGCCGTTATTTTGTGGCGGCTGTGACCGGAGGGGTGGACGCCTCGGCTCTTGTGATCGAGATTCTGCTCCTGAAGTTTTTCAGAAGCTACGAGGCATTTGTTATTTGTATTCTCGTTAAGAATATTCTGATCAATGCGATTTTCGGAAGATATCTCAAGACCCGTTACGGTTATCTTTTTCATAAGAGCGGGGAACTTGAAAAAGAGGAAGCGGATACGATCAGGAGCAATGTTTCTGACATGGTCATGTACCGTTTTGGTAAAGTTCTGATCAGCAATACAGATAATATATTTATTTCCCGCTTTATCAGCACGGCCATGGTTGGCATCTATTCCAATTATCAGTTCATTATTGCGGGGATTACCAGCCTGATTGCAGCATTTTACGAGGCGATTACAGCCAGAGTGGGGCAGATGATGTCGGTCAGCGAAAGAGAGAACCAGTATAACGGTTTTCAGTTTTATTCGTTCATCAATTCCTGGATGGCGGGCGCGACCATTGTCTGCTTTTATTATCTGGTCCAGGATTTTATTAAGATATGGATGGGATCGGTGGAACTGCTTTCCCGGGATGTCATTATTGTGATTATAGTGAACTATTATCTGGAGATATGCCGGTCAGCCACAAAAATGTACCGGGAGAGCGCCGGCCTGTTTAAGAATATCAAGCGGATGATCCTGATTAAGGGCGGACTGAATATCGTCCTTTCCTATATCATGGGAAAAATATGGGGGCTCTGGGGGATTTTATTTGCGACAACCATTGCGTCGGCAGTGACGCTGTTCTGGTATGAGCCGCTTATTGTATACAAATATTTCAAGAAGAGTTTTATGAATGAAGTATATTATCAGTTCATCACGCTTCTGCAGATGGCGGTGTCCCTTTTTGTTACAGGTATGGCTGTCAGGGCGCTTCCGGACGGCGGGATTTTATACTTCCTCCTGAAGGCAGCAGTCTGCGGAACAGTCTGCAATCTGTGTTATCTGGTCTTTTACCTGATTTTCAGACAGAAGATGAAGCGATGCAGCGGGACATAAGATACCGGGGAAATCTTGTATACTCAAAGGGTATCCCGTAACTTATACCCTGCGGGCGGGCCCGCTGTAAACTGCGGAATCATGTATACCCAAGGGCACCCCGTAATTAATGCCCTTCGGGCGGGTCCGCAGTAAACTGCAGAATAAGGTATCTGAAAAGGGGAGGCACTATGGAAATCAGCTTTATTATTCCCGTATATAATGGGGAAAAGTTTATACGCCGCTGTATCCGTGAGATTCGGAAATGGGAGAACGGGGAACAGATAGAAATTCTGGTTATAGATGACGGCTCTTCGGACAGCACAGGAAAAATCTGCGATGAAGAGGCGGCAGCGGACAGCCGGGTCAGAGTTTTCCATATCCCGAACTGCGGGCAGGGGCTGGCAAGAAATTACGGCCTCAGGGAGGCTGTGGGAAAGTATATCTGTTTTGCCGATGCGGATGACCGGGCAGACGTTGAACAGATATACAGGCTGTGGAAGCAGGCCGGGGCCGTCTGTGCGGATGTTGCCATGGGCGGCTATTACCGGGTAAGTGCTGGCGAAAAGGAACGGGTACACGTCCCCGGGGAGGGGCTGATGAAGCGGGAAGGAAGCACTGCTGAAACGGCGCTGTACCATAAAGTGAAGACAGAGAGTATGTTTGGGTATGTGTGGAATAAATTATACAGGAGAGAGTTTCTGCTGGACCATGACATATGGATGGATGATATCCGCGCCATGAATATGGAGGATTTTCTCTTTAATATGAAGGTGTGGAGCCATGATCCGGAATTTTACTGTACAGACTGTCCGGTCTGTTATTATGTGACGGATCATGTGTCTACCACCCGGAAATCAGATCCTGAGGTTCATATAAAAAGCGTCAATATGATCCGGTCTCTCGTTGGTTTTCTCGACAGGGAAGAGTTGCTGGGGGAGAACATGGATATGGTAGTTCCTCTGATCATGCGGTCTTTCTGCTGGTCTATGATTAAAAACATCCCCTATGAAGGAAAGTCTCTGGAAAGCCTGCAGGAGCGGGCACGGACATTCGCAGGGGCGGCAGAGGTTGAAAAGGCGCTTGGATATCCGGGCGCGGGAGAACATCTGAAGTCACTCCCCTCAGTGCTGCAGCGGTGGTTTTATCTTTTCTGTATGTGTGCGCTGAAACGGAAAATGATTAAGAGCATCAGCCTGTTTTTTTATGTCTGCTATCCGGTTATGAAGCGGTATGCATCCGCAGTTTTAAAGTAAAGGAGCGAAAGTTATGATTAGTATCATTGTCCCGGTTTACGGGGTGGAGGAATATTTGGATCGATGCATCCGCTCTATTCTCGGTCAGACGTTTCAGGATTTTGAACTGATCCTGGTAGACGATGGTTCCCCGGACAGATGCGGGGAGATCTGCGACAGATATGCCCGAGGGGATGCCAGGATCCGCACCGTACACCAGAAAAACCGTGGACTGTCCGGGGCGAGAAATACGGGGCTTAGCCTGGCAGAAGGGGAGTATATAACATATATAGACAGCGATGACCGGGTTGATCCAAAGTACCTGGAGGTACTGTATCATAATGCCGTACATTTCCAGGCACAGGTATCCGTCTGTGATTATTGTCTGGAGTGGGAAAACAAAAAGGAGCAGAGGAAAGGCAGGGATGAAAAAGACTGTCATACCTGGGTGTATACGGGAAGGCAGGCGGCGGAGCAGATCGTGAAGGAAAGCCGGCGGACAATGATTACCGCCTGGGGAAAGCTCTATCACAGAGATCTGAAGTCCCTTCTGGTATATCCGGAGGGGAAAACTCATGAAGATGAATTTGTGACCTACCGCGTTTTTTATTCTGCCGGCCGGGTGGCCGTATCGGAACGAACGCTCTACCATTATCTGCAGCGCGGCGGTAGTATCATGAATGACGGATTTCAGGTGAAGCGGCTGGATAAAATCAGGGCACTGAAGGCGGCGGTTTCATTTTTCCGGGAGAAAAAGGACCCGGAGCTGGAACAGTATGCGAGAAAAAGATATCTGACAAACCTGCAGATTGCCTGGTACCGGACTGCAAAGTTCCTGCCCGGCAGAAAAGAGCTTGGAGCATTGCTGAGAGCGGAATGGAAGAAAACTTACAGACCGTATAAGAAAGAGATTATGAAGTGTGCGGGATTTACGGATAAGCTGTCCATCATCGTATTTTCCGTGTCGCCGCCGGCATACAGAATTATGGCAGAGGTATACCTGAAATTATTTCCGGAGGTTTAAACCAATTAAAAGAGAGAGAAGAGGCCGGAGCAGGATTCGGCGAATTGTTTTAGTTTTCATATTTGCTGCAGCTGTTATATGGATGATATCAGAGTATCAGGCGAGAATTGTATTTACATATGAGGAGAGCAGCCAGATGACGGCAAACCCCTTCCAGGGAACTTATTTCCAGTGTTCAACGGGGGATCTGGGGCGTCTGTACGATGTAGTGGAGGAACACCCGGATTACCGTGTCGTTCTGCTTACGTTTCTGCTGGATGACGAGAGAGAACTGGATGTGATACCGGAGGAAAAGATGCAGGATCTGAGAAATGCGCTGAAGGCGGCAGAAGATCTGGGACTTTCTGTAATCTTCCGGGCGGCCTATGATTTTACGGGTGAGTATGAGGATCCGGATTTTGAGATTATGTTAAAGCATATCCGACAGACAGGAGCCGTTCTGAATACATACAAAAGCTGTATTATGGGAGTTCAGGCCGGGATGATAGGAGCTTTTGGGGAGTGGACCCAGAGCCGGTATATGGATACGAAGAGATACCGCATGGAGGTCATCCGGGAATGGGAGGATGTGCTGGACGAGAGAATACCTCTCTCTGTGAGGAGGCAGAAGTTCATACGGGAGGCCGCCAAGTGGGGATGTAATACCGGCAGACTGGGAGTCTATAATGACGGTTTATTTTCCAGTGAAAGCGATCTGGGCACCTACCGGGAAGATTACAATAGAGAAGAGGATCTGGAATGGTCTGCAGAGAATATTAAGGTGCCGTTCAACGGAGGCGAAATGCCGTTTGTCAGTGAATTTACCGCCATTGAAAATGTGGTGGAAGAGGCCCGGCAGCTGAATCTGTCCTATCTGAACCAGGAGTACAGCAGCGAAGTCTGGGAATACTGGGCATCCCAGGAATATGAGGATGTGCCGGGGGATGAGTATATTAAAATGCATCTGGGCTGCAGGCCCTGGGCGGAAACGTTCAGCATAGACAGGCATTTTGCAGAAAAAAAGAAGATGCGGCTGAAATTGAAAATCAGAAACAGCGGCTTCGCGATGATTGATCCGGACTATCATTGGTATTTTATCCTGGAGTGCGGGGGCAAGACCAGGCGGATTAAAGCCGAAGTGGTGATGGATTCGAAAGAAGAGGGGACGGTTTCTGCGGAGTTTAAAAATCCTTTTTCCAAAAGGGAACAAAAAGAGTACGGGATGTCCGCAGGAATCCAGATCTCAAAAGAGGAGCCGGGGGATATTGTGGACGCATATTGCCTGCAGCTGGCAAATGACAAAACCACCTATAACAATGGAGTCAACACATTGGCTAATATAAATCAGTGAGGGCAGAGAGGAAATGAAAAAGCAGCGGAAACCGTGCTGGCTGGAGAAGGCATACTGGACGGCATGTGAGAAGATCTTAAGTTTTCTGGCAGTACTGCCGGTAAAGAAGAACAAAGTAGTATTTGATAATTTTGGAGGCAGGGGATATGGCTGCGACCCGAAGTATATCGCAGAAGAGCTTTTAAAGAGAGAGGAAACTCTGGACCTGGTATGGCTGACCCGCAGTAGATCTGAAGTATTTCCGGAAGGAATCCGCCCGATTCCATATGGTGGTGCAAGGGCGGTCTTCGAGCTGGCAACGGCCCGGGTGTGGGTGGATAATTTTAAGAGCGGCATCCGGATACCCAAAAAGAAAAATCAGTATTATATTCAGACGTGGCACTCTTCCCTGGGGCTGAAGAAGAATGAAAGAGATGCCGTCCGTCTGGACCGTGCCTATGTAAGAAAGGCGGTAAGAGATGCGTCCATGACGGATCTGATGTATTCCAACAATGCGTTCCGTGCAGAAAAATACAGAAACAGCTTCTGGTACAGTGGGGAAGTCATCCGGTGCGGTCATCCCAGAAACGGGATTCTGCTCCATACACCGTCCAGTGTAATCAAAAAGGTGAGGGAATACTTTCGGATCCAGGAAAAGAAGAAGATACTCCTCTATGCACCTACCTTCAGGGCCAAAACCGGAACAGAAGGATACCGGCTGGATATCAGAACCTGCCTGAAGGCTCTGCATGGCAGGTTTGGAGGGGACTATGTCTGTCTCTTCAGAATGCATCCCAATGTGGCACATCAGGAGACGTACCGTTCGGACGAGATTATTCCTGCTTCGGATTATCCGGATATGCAGGAGCTGATGGCAGCCGCGGATGTGATGATTACGGACTATTCCGGCAGTATGTTTGAGTTTATGCTGACGGGAAGGCCGGTATTTCTTTTTGCGGGAGATCTCTCTGCATATCTGGCAAAAGAGCGGGAACTGTACTTTTCCTTTAAAGAGCTTCCCTTTTCACTGGCAGAGGACGAAGATCAGCTGGGGCAGAATATCCGGGCGTTCGATACAGAAAAGTATAGAACAGCATGTATGCAGTTTATGGAACACGTGGGGATGGAAGAAGACGGAAAAGGCGCCCAGGTGCTGGCGGAACGGATTATAGAGCGGATACACGGGGAGCAGACGGATCACTGACCGGCCAGCTCCTTTGTGTCTTTCATTTCATTTGCAGAAAGAAAACGAATTGCTCCGAAACCTACAAAGAATGTAAGGAGACAATACAGCAGATCGGGACCGGCCGGAATGCCGGGGAATAGTTCCACAATGGAGCCGAGTACAAATCCCAGTATGATCAGATAGGCCGGACGGGGATATCTGGTCATGGCATGCTCCAGCAGCTTTGTGGTGAGCACAATGCCCAGTATCAGTCCGATGCCAAGCGGTGCAAGAAACGGCAGATCGAAACTGCTGATTGCCCGCATAACGGAATCATATATCCCCATCAGGAGAAACAGGTAGGAAACGCTGATCCCCGGCAGCACCAGGGCGACAGCGGAAATAAATCCGGCAAATACCAGAAGCAGGAAGCTGCCGGCCCCATTTGCCATATCCGCCTGAAAGGTACCGGAGGGCAGCAGGGAGAACAGTAGGACAACAGCCAGCCCGATGACCATATACAGTGGATATTTCCAGGAAAAACGCCGGATCTCCGCCTGCTTGAGCGTCAAAGGCACGCTGCCGGCAACCGCACCCATGAAGAAGTAGAGGGTAGGCATGGGATGATTTTGGATCAGCCCCAGCAGCGGGCGGGCGAAGAGCACCATGCCGAGCCCGCCGCCCACAGAGAAGGCCGCCAGGAAAAGAAAGCTTTCTTTTTTATGTTTTATAAAGGAACTGACGGAAGTAATCAGCCTGTTGTATATGCCCAGTATCATTGCCATGGAGCCGCCGCTCACACCCGGTACAAGCATGGTGCCTCCTACAATCATTCCTTTGAGCGCTGTAAGTAAGTTTGTATTTTTCATTCGATCTCCTTTTTGGGCTTTATTATATGGGCAGAGAAAGCATGGCACAATGGGGCCGGGGGAATCTTAGCGGGTTTTTAACAGAAATAGTCTGTCTTGGACAGAGGGGTGTATTATGACAGTTTCAAAACACAGATAAGGCAGCAGAGTAAAATAATGTCACGTTAAAATACTGTGAAAACAAAAGAGGCTGTCCTTCATCTGGCCGGGTAACGGCCGGAAAGGACAGCTTCTTTATCTTAGAGGGACCCATCTGGGTTTACGTAAATAACAATATTATAAAATACCGGAATAATCACGGATCGGTATGCGGTATTGCTGTGGATTTTGTAAAAACAGAATAAAATATCAATGTAATACTGTCGTAAAATTAGTATTACGCATCTTAAAAAAGTTATGCATACATTATGATATAAAAGGTGGATTAACGAATAAACTATTCAAAATCATTCATAGATAAGTTATAAAATCGCGAAAACAGGATTGGCAAAAAAGATTCTAAATAACTTGTTATATTATACTATTATACTGGATAATTGTCAATGAAATCTGCAGTTTAACAGGGCGTTAACTGGCAGCAAAGAACGCAGTGGTAATATTACCACTGCGCTCGGCCGGCTGCCTATTAAATCTATCTATATTTTTACTATTTGCGCCTCTTCATCCTGATTATTAAACACACGATAACCGCCAATGCTGCCAATGCTGCAATTACCAAACCCAATACCGGAGCCGAGTCTCCGGTCAGTACACCCTTTACCTCTTTACTGGTCACCTTTGGTTTGCTGCTGTTGTCAGCTGAAGGTGTATACACCCCTTCTGATTGATGGTCATCTTTCGGGAGTATAACTGCAAATGGAGACAGGGAATATACTGTTATCTGAACCTTGCCTTCCGTTACAGTCAAGTTGCTGTATACATCAATTGTGTCTGTATCAACCGGTACATCTGCCGCATTTAACTTTCCTGATTTTACATAGTGTAAAACTGTAATCTGCTTTCCGTCGTATTTGGTGTCTACCGGAATCGTAACGGTCAGTGCACCTGCGAGTACTGCGTCAGTCGTACATCTGCCTTTTTCAGAGAGAGATCAAAAGCGGATCCCATCTGCTGGCCGTCCCTTACCATATTTTGGAACGCCTTTTGCACTGCCTCATTTGCAAGGTCCGAAATCTTCAGCACTTCATCGCCTGCAAGATTTCCGGATGCCCCAAAACGGATGGCAATCGTGCCGGGAATGCTTGAGCCATTCTGCACTTTACCTACTGCAACCTCTGTAATCGTCAGTGTTCCGGCAAACAGGCTGCCGACAGCATAATTCGTATCTGTAACAGAAGCGGACTTTATATTTAGAGTATAAGTACCTGACAGATTGCCATCTGGTACATTCTGCGGCTCAATATCAGCAGTCAGACCTAATGTGCTCTGATCTGTTCCTTCCACAAGGTTGATTACTTCAACTTCATAGCTGCCGGGAAGCGCGTCTCCATATTTTATGGTGACATCTTTTACTCTAATATTAACCGTACGTTTCTTAATAGTCAGCGTGCCATTTTTCACTGTCACATCATAATTCTGCGAACTGGATGTTCCGGTGATATCTACTGTACTTCCGGCTGCAGTCGTAATGTCCGCCGCACAGGCAAAGGTTACCGCCAGATCTTCAGCAGTGTCATCTCCTGCCAGTGTTTTGTCCGGAATCTCTAAGGCAAATACCGGATTGTCATCTCCGTATATTTTATCTGTATTCTTAATGCTTACGGTCACTGCCTTCTTCTCAACGCTCTGTAACTTTACTTTGCCGGCCGCGGCATTATAGTTATCTGTATCTGCCGGTTCGAATATGATATCATATTCTGTCAAATTGCCGTCACTTACTTCTGGCTGAATAGATATCTCTTTCCACCCCACAGTTCCGGCCACGGCTGTACTATCCACCTCAAATGTTTCGGTAACAACAGAATCAGCAAGTTTTTGTCCATATGTAATCTGAGATCCGGATCCTGTACCGGTCTGAACCGGAGCTGCTTTATTTACGGTAAGAGATATACCTGCATGATAAGTGCAGTATTGGCTCCCGGCACTTGGTGTAAAAGTTGCTTTATAAGACCCTGTCCTTACCTCAGGAGTGATACTGCTGTCATCCCAGCTCCAGGTTCCGCCGTCTGCCGCAGGAAATGCCACATCTGCCAGTGTCTTTGCCGGGCTGTATGTGATGGCATCCAATGACGGTACCGGTGGTTTTTCTTTTACCTGTGCGACTACATAGCAGCCCATCTGGCTGACATCTGCAAGGAGAGTTCCGCTGCCCTCGCTGTCATTTGCCATCTCTGACAGGATGTTGCTGCCCTCATCAAAATGATATAACACAGTCTTATCTGTGCGCGGATAGGTGCTTTCTGTCGTAATTCCCAGATTTACAGACTCTCCGGTCTGCAGTGCCGGTGTCAGTGTCAGATTATATACATAGAAGGTATCTGCACCGCCGTATGGCTCCAGTGCTGTCTTAACCGCATCAAATGTGGCTCCTGAATTCAACTTGTCTGCCGTCAGGGCCGCACTGGCTGGCAGATATCCTCTGGCATCCGTCACCATTACATTGTCACTGTCTGCCTTCAGCACCAGTAAGTCACAGATAAAGCTGAATTCATAATCCTTTGTATTGGTTCCATCGGGAGTAGATTTGGTGGTCATAACCACAGCGGTCTCATTGTTCTCTTTTATAAGATCTGCTTTTGCAATGGAGTTCCCCAGTGTATATGCATTGCCGTTTACTTTCACTGTCAGCTGCGTATCCGAATCTGCACTGTCGGAAAGCACAGGATTCTGAATCTTGATGTATGAAGTGCCTGCCGGAAGATTCAATATCAGGCTTGTACTGTCCACTGTAACAGTCTCTGATTTTATTTTCGTATCCGTAATATCGTATGCTTCATAGTCAAAAGTCTGGAGTAACGGGGCATCTGATTCTGGCTCCACATCCTTTGTAAATGCCTTAATCATCGCATTGCCGAAAGTCACTCCTGCCTGGAGGGCGTCTTTCATATCCATAGGTGTACTGTCTGCAATCATATAGCTTTCCCCACGGTTACATACTGCCTTCTGTGAGGAGGCATCGGCACCGATTTCCACCGGGGTATACCAGCTGCCGTCACCGCCTTTGATGACCTGCACAACAGAGAACTTTTCTCCCGCTGCAATGGCTGCCGGTGTGTCCAGATTTATGGTATGGTAACCACTGTAAGCAATGACCTCCGACTGTTCCGCTATCAGTTTCGCACCGTTTGGTACCGGCTCGGCTGCATCTGCCGGAACTTTATAGATTTTTACGGAAACAGTGGTGTCCGGTACCAGTGTCACTGCAGACACAGCCTGGATTTTCTCATTTCCTTTTGCAGTAAATACATTGGCGATGCCTGTCTCCTGATCCTGTGGCTGGAACTGCATGGCACTGGCCAGCCCCAGATAGTCATACTGGTAGATATTGTCATAATTGTCTGCGCTTTCTCCCTGAAAACTGGTTACCTGAGCAATGGTTCTGTCATAATAAGACAGCCAGAAATACCCGTTCAGCCCCCAGCCGGAACCCCAGCTGTTTTTTACAAGCCATGCACCGTTTGCAGGGGGCTGTTTTCCAGTCTTAAAATATGTGCTGGAATAATCATCATCCCAGCCCACAATGCTGACTCCGTGGTTCTGAATCGTGGAGGCATCCAGCACATCTACATACTGGCAGTAATTGGTGTAATTAAAATAGTCACCGTTTTGGGCACCGTCCGGGGTAGACTGGTCTGCAAAATAGGCAATAGCCACTGCCCCGGAATTCATCAATGCAGTCTTAATAGCCGCTGTGGCATCTGCATCATAAGTATAGGCCGCATCTGCTGACGGAAGCCCATTGCTTTCATATTTATCAAAGGCTGCCGGACTTGCAAGGAAATCTGCATTCTGGAGATGAATGGCAGATAGATTCCGGCTGGCAGCCGCTACATCCCATGTACCTGCCTCATTAGTATTGCCCTCTTCATTCTGATATGGGA
Source organism: Clostridium sp. D5 (assembly GCF_000190355.1). Classification (NCBI taxonomy): domain Bacteria; kingdom Bacillati; phylum Bacillota; class Clostridia; order Eubacteriales; family Clostridiaceae; genus Clostridium; species Clostridium sp. D5. The sequence continues at coordinate 176,662 of NZ_GL870816.1, forward strand.
CGGCTGCCTCTGAGGCTGCTCCCTGCCAGGTAGATAAAAGAGCGGTTGCCTTAGGCATATTACCGCCTTTATCCAGACGTCCTGATCCGGAATATGTAATTCCCTCTCCGGCCTGGTCGGAGTCAGCCGCACTGACTTTTATGCTGTCTGCAGTCTGAGGTTCATAGGCAAACCATGCCAGCTGCCGTTCGGAATAGTCAGGGTCTGCCACGGCACCATTTCCTGTATTGCCATGAAGCTGACCGCTTTCCAGTGATGACAATGCCCCGAAAGCCCAACAGGAACCCCAGGGCATCTGATTCTTTACGGTTGTAGAATTTCCCTCTGTACGCAGGTCAAAGTTTGAAGGGAAGGTAGTCCTGCTGCGATACTGAACTTCCCCGGTATTCCTATAAGACTCCTGGAATACAGTAGGTGTGATTCCGCCGGAAGCCGTACTTCCATCTACTTCTATCAATTCCAGATTCTTCAGCGGGTTTTCGTTTCCTGCACCTCCTGGTGTTGCACTCACCTGCAGAACAGGCACTGCAATCAAAGCGGCTGCCATAACCAGGGCAGCAATTTGCTTCATAAACTCTCTTTTCCTCATAAGCTCTCCTTTTTCTCTCAACACGTACTTACTCATACCAAAGTGAATAACTTAACTGTCAATTATTATTTTTTGTCAGCAACGCCGCAAGACACTTATTAGTATGCTTCTTGATTGAGTATAACATGTTTTGTCTGATTATTGAAAAAAACAGCTTGAGTTTCCGCAGATACAGGATGTGGAGGGCATACCGCCGTTTAATACAGCTGAGAAATCCGGTTTACAGTATTTTGAGCGTATGATAAAATATAGAAAGGGTGTGGTGCGGGCTGTCCTGCATCATATGTGTTTATACGGATAATGCCGTGTTGGGAACCAATGATACCTTATATAACCAAAGGGGAATAATTACATTATGCAGATGCGTTTTGAAGTCCCGGACACCTTTTGGAGCCTATTCCGCTCGGTGAACCGGGATGCTTATATTGAGGCGTTATTATATATAAATGAAGAATACCAGTACAATAATTACTTTTTGACGCGGGAAGCCTGCATTCAGGTCCTGAGCGATATGAATGCGAAGAAGCGCTTTGAGCTGCAGCGCGAAGAGGACGAGACGGAGTTTGACATGCTGGAGACACCGTCCTCCCGTATTCTGAACTGGCTGCTTCGAACCGGTTGGCTGAAGAAGATTGAGGATTATAACACACTGGCAACGAATATTGTGATACCGGATTATTCTGCCATTTTTATTGATGCTTTTGAGCGGCTGACCTCGGAAGATATGGAGGAGACGGAGATCTATATCCAGAATGTATATGCCACGCTGTTTTCCTTTCAGAATGATTCCCGTGTGAATCTGAATATGCTCCGGACGGCGCTGATTAATACAAGAAGGCTGAATAAGGCGCTGCAGGATATGCTGCACAATATGGACCGGTTCTTTGCCAGGCTGCTTGATCAGAAGACTTATGGGGAACTGCTGAAAGAGCATCTGGAAGGGTATGTGGAAGAGATTGTGCAGAAGAAGTACCATATTCTGAAGACTTCGGACAACTTCTACATTTACAAGATGGATATTAAAAAAGTTCTGCGGGATATGCGGGAAGACGAGGAATGGATCGAGACGGTCAGGGAACGTTCCAGGGCCGTGGGAGATACAAAGGAGGATGTGCTGGATCTGCTGGATATGATTGAGCGTGGTTTTGATGATATTGAACACCGGATTGCCAATATGGATAAGGAGCATACCAAGTATGTCCGCGCTACGGTGACAAGGCTGAATTACCTGCTCAGCGGGGAGACAGATACGAAAGGGCTGGTGATCCAGCTGCTGAACCGCATGGCGCAGGGGGACGATTATGGAGAGATCCTGCAGAGTACGGGCAGACGGATGAATCTGTCCCTGCTGGAAATGATTTCTGAAAAGTCGCTGTACAAACGCCGGAAGGGGCGGCAGGATTTTATCAGCCAGATGGCGCCGGAGGAGGTGGCCGAAGATCTGGAGAGAGACGATGTGCTGAAGCTGAACCGGATACAGGCCAGATACAGCAGGAAGCAGATCGAGGAGTTTATTGAGGCGCATATGGAGAATGAGGTGCTGGATGCATCGGAGCTGGAGATAACAGGGGACGGGGATTTTGAAAAGCTGATACTGGCGTATGACCTGAGTACCAGGAAGAACAGCCGGTATATGGTGCTGGAGGAAGATGCGGAGATGGTGGAACAGAACGGGTACCGCTATCCGGGGCTGCGGTTTGTACGGCGGCGGTGAGCGTGGTTTGTTTCACTGGCAGCAGAAAAGTTAGGAGAAGGTTTGATATGATTGAGTATTATGAACAGCTGATGCAGGAGGAGCAGGAGGCGCTGACGGAAGTGATTCAGCTTCTGTACCGGCAGACGTTTCTTCTGGAGCGGAAGTATGACAGGCGGGCGGGGCGGCTGTCCTATGTGAAGGAATACCGGACATGCAGCAAGCATCTGGAATTTCTAAAAGCATATTTTCAGGTGGCGGGGATTGCACTTCAGGAGAATGCGCATATGGGGCTGATCTATATCCAGGGCGAGTCGCTCTGGGGAGATAAGCTGCCCAGGCTTGCTACCATATATCTTCTGGTGCTGAAGCTTCTTTATGATGAACAGATGGCGGAAGTTTCTTCCAGCAGCCATATTGTGACGACCATGGGGGCACTCAACGGGAAGGCGGGGGATTTCCGGGTACTGAAAGGGATTCCGTCGCCGACGGAGATGCGCAGGACAATTTCTCTGCTGAAGAAATATCAGATTATCGAGCCGCTGGATGTTCTGGAGGAACTGAATGAACATACCAGGCTGATCATCTATCCGTGCATCAATGCGGTGCTGATGGGAGATGACATCCGGGAACTGTTGAATACATTTAACGAGGAGGACAACATTGGAGATGAAGCAGCCGTTCAAGGCACTTTCCAAGATATGCCTGAATAACTGGCATTATATAGACAAGAAGATATTAACGCTGAGTGAGGGAATCAATTTTTTTACCGGGCACTCCGGCAGCGGAAAGTCTACGGTGATTGATGCCCTCCAGATCGTACTGTATGCAAATACGGACGGAAGAGGATTTTTTAATAAGGCGGCAGCAGATGACTCTGACCGGTCGCTGATCGAGTACCTTCGGGGAATGGTGAACATCAGCGAGAACAATGAGTCCCAGTATCTGCGGAACCATAATTTCTCCAGCACGATTGTGCTGGAGCTGGAACAGACAAACACCCATGAAAAACAGTGCGTGGGAGTTGTCTTTGATGTGGAGACGGCCACCAATGAGATCAGCAGGCTGTTTTTCTGGCATACGGGAGGACTTCTGGAGAACAGCTACCGGGCGGATAAACGCTGCCTGACCACCATGGAGATGCGGGAATATATGCAGCGGACATTTTCACCGGAGCAGCATTACTGCGGTCCCAGTAATGAACGGTTCCGCAGGCAGCTGTACGATATTTATCTGGGCGGGCTGGATATGGAGAAGTTTCCAAGGCTTTTTAAACGGGCGATTCCATTCCGTATGAATATTAAGCTGGAGGATTTTGTGAAGGAATACATCTGCATGGAGCAGGATATCCATATTGAGGACCTCCAGGAAAGCGTAATGCAGTACGGGCGGATGCGCAATAAGATTGAGGAGACGATGGAGGAAATCAGACGCCTCAAAGAGATTCAGGAAAGTTACGGGCAGTACCTGGAGCGCCGCAGGGAAGCAGAGGCCTGCACGTATCAGATTGACAAGCTGGAGATGCTGCAGCTGCGGGCGAAGATTCAGGAGCTGTCGGATAAGATCGAGGGCCGCCAGGAGGAAATCAGCCGCCAGGAGACGATGCAGCGGAGGATGGAAAAAGAGGCTGCACAGATTCAGAGGGAGTATGAGGAAGTGCTGCTTCGGATCAGCAACAGCGGCTATTCAGGGCTGGAGACGGAGCTGATGAGTGTGAATGAGGCGCTGGAGCGCCTGGGCAGCAGCAAGGCGAAGTGGGAACAGACTGCAAAACGGCTGAAGGACTGGGCCAACTGCGATGCCGCACCGAACCAGGTTCTGTGGGATGTTGAGAAGTTCTCGGACGGCAGCATTTCCGAAGGGGAGTTGACACGGCTGAAGGAGAGCCTGGCAAAGCTTCGGGAGGAGCTTGAAGAGGAACGGCGGGAAACGGACTCCCGGATGCGGAAGATTAAGAAGGAAGAGCATGAGGCCCGGGAGGAACTCAAAGAACTCAAGCAGGGGAAAAAGGCTTATCCAAAGGAGCTGGAGGAAGCCAGATATGAGCTGAGGAACCGGCTGCATGAGCGCTGCGGGAAGTTTGTGAATGTACAGATACTGGCTGATTTGCTGGATATCAGGGATGAGCGGTGGCACAATGCCGTGGAAGGGTATCTGGGGAACAATAAGCTGCTTCTGGTTGTGGAGCCTCAATATGCGAAGGCTGCCATGGATATTTACCAGGAAATGGATAAGAAGAGGTTTTTCCGCGCGGCGGTGCTGGATACGGAGAAGGTTCTGGAGGAGGAACACCCGGTGCGTCCCGGTGCGCTGGCAGAGGAAGTGGCTGCGCGGGAGACACATGTCAGGGCATATATTGATTACTTCCTCGGAAACGTGATGAAATGCGAGAGCATGGAGGAGCTGCGCAGGTGCCGGGTGGGCGTGACGCCTGACTGTGTTCTGTACCACAGCTACCGTCTGCAGCATATGAATCCGGAGAATTATACGAGAAGGGCTTACATTGGCGAGACGAGTATGCGTCAGAGGATTCGGCAGCTGGATGAGAAGTGCCGGGCGCTGCAGGAGGAGCGGATGCCCTTGCAGGAGATGCTGGAGCAGTTCCGTAAAATCGGGCAGTACGAGGGGCTGCTGCAGCCGGTTTCGGACTATATGGAATGGCTGGACGATGTGGGAAAGATTGCGGGAAAAGAGCGGCGTAAGAAGCAGCTGACGGAGAAGATGCGTACGCTTCGGGAAGAGTCTGTTTCTGCATGGGAGACAGAGAAGCTGGAGCTGATGCGGCGGCAGGAAGAGAAAAAGATGCGGATCCAGAGGGTCCAGGAAGAGATCTGGAAGAATAAGGATTTCATCAGTAAGTGTAAGTCAGACAGTCTGGAGATGAACACACAGCTTGCGGACCGGGAGCGGTATTTTAAAGAGGATGCCGAGTATGAGGCACTGTTCGGCCAATTCATGGAAGGCCGGCGTTCTGTGAATTACGATTATCTCAGAAGGCAGCGGCTGGGAGACCGGGGACCGCTGGAGGAGAAGAAGGAGCGGGCATATCAGGAGCTGGTGGATATCAGGAGCAGTTATACGCAGAGATATCCAAACAGGACATTTTCCGCCAGCATCAAGGAGAACAGCCCTTATGACAGGCTGCTTGAGAGTCTGGAATGCGACGATCTGGAGGGATACAAAGAAGCGGCCAGGGAGCAGGCACGTTCTGCGGTGGAACATTTCAAGGACGACTTCATTTTCAAGATCCGCAGTGCCATCCGCGAAGCATATCAGCGGAAGGATGAGCTGAACCGTATTATCAGCAGGCTGGATTTTGGAAAGGACAAATACCAGTTCGTGATAACAAAGAACAAGGGCCCGGACGGAAAATACTACAGGATGTTCATGGATGATTCACTGAAGATCAATCCGTCCCAGCTGACCAATGCCATGGAGAACCAGCTGAACATGTTTACCATGGAGCATGAAGATCAGTATGGGGATATGATGAACGAGCTGATCAACATATTTATCCCGCCCGACAATGCTACAAGGGAAGAACTGGAAGAGGCGAAGAAAAACATGGACAAGTATGCCGATTACCGCACCTATTTGTCCTTCGACATGCAGCAGATCGTACAGGGCGAGAAGGATATGACCATCGGCCTGAGCAAGATGATCAAGAAGAACTCCGGCGGCGAGGGACAGAACCCGTTGTACGTGGCCCTGCTTGCCAGCTTTGCCCAGGTATACCGGATCAACCTGTCGTCTAAGATACACCGGAATCCAACCATTCGTCTGGTGGTGCTGGATGAGGCATTCTCGAAGATGGATGCTGAGAAAGTCGCGAGCTGCATTTCTCTTATACGCGGGCTGGGATTTCAGGCTATTATCAGCGCTACCAATGATAAGATACAGAACTATCTGGAGAATGTAGATAAGACCTTTGTATATGCGAATCCTAATAAAAAACATATTTCTATACAGGAATTCGAGAGAGGGGAGTTTGGGGAGCTGGTGGAGGAAGACTAGGGGTCAGACCCCTTTGCGGTCCATTTACAGAATATTCAGTTAATAGGATAACGGAGATGTGTTTTCCCTGGATGGGAGTGTGGTATTGTGTATCTTGTAGAAAGAATTATAGAGAAATGTGAAAACAGCCAGAATGACTGGAGGCAAGGTGCTTCAGGGGGACGGTCCCTGCGGATTGATCAGTTGGAGTATGATGCGTGCGGGAAGTCAGAGCTGGTAGCAGAAGCGGAGGAATTGGAGCGGACGGGTCTGATCCGGATCAAATGGCTGACGCGGGGCAGTGACATAGAGCGGATTTACTACCGGCTTGAGGATCTGGAGCAGTTTTATTCGATTTTAGAGGAAACACTGCCTGGCCGCTTGCCGAAACAGAAGCAGATATGGGAGTATCGGGGCCTGCTGGAACGGGAACTGGATGTGCTGGAAACGGAGTGGATACGTCGGTATTATCGGGATATCCTGGAACAGCTGGAGAAAGGTAACATCCCTAAAATGTTGGGAAAACGGGAAGTATATCTGCCCTGCTTCCGGGGAATTGACGGGCTGAAAGAGCCGGTGTTTAAGAGGATTTTCAGCAGTAAATATCTCCACAATTCGAAAACCTTTGAGGAGTTTGCCGAGCCTCATATTATTGCAAAAGCCAGGGCATATTGTGAGGATGTGGAGGCGGAGATGGACGACACGGAAGTTCTTTCGCAGCTCTGTATAGAGGAGTATTCCCAGGAAATGTCTTTGAAGGGGGCATTGCAGATTGAGATTGTGCAGGGGGAGAAATGTGCTGTAATTGATCTGGGAGAGTACTTCTACGGAACAGTATTGAACAGCGAGACACTGAAGAACGCTGTAATTTTGGAGCAGCAGCCGGAGATTAAGAGAGTGGTGACTATAGAAAACAAAGCGAACTTTGTATCTGTTCCGTATCAGGAGGGGACTTTGTATATCTTCAGCCACGGGTATTTTTCGCCGAGGGAGAAACGGTTCCTGCAACGTCTCAGAGAGGTATTGGAGGGCAGACAGGTAGAGTTCTGTCATAGCGGAGATTTGGATTATGGTGGAGTTAAGATTTTTGAGTATATCAAGAAACATATTTTCCCGGATGTGCAGCCGCTTATGATGGATGTGGTTACATATGAGCGATATCTGGCACGGGGGGAGCCAATTGGTGAGAAGACACTGCAGAAGCTGCGAAAGACCGAGATCCCGGAGCTGCAGAATCTGATAGATATAATGGTGGAAAAGGGAATTGCAGTGGAGCAGGAATGTTTTTTAATGTGAGGGAGAGTTAGAGTATTCTGCAATGCTGTTCAGTGTCTGAGACATAACGTAAAACAGACAATCGCCAGTTCCTTGCCGCAGAGGGCTTTAAATGGGCAGGCGGCGTTACCGTTTACAGGCTTGCCCGTGAAACAGTAATCTTTCTGCCGGAAGGGGCGGCAGAAACCCTGATGTCTGCTTGACAGAGGTGGATTTGCAAAGTAGGATGAAAGAAGGAAACTGTATTGTATGTTAGAGTATGTCTTGGCATTCACAGGCTTGAGTGCAGAAAATTACCAAACATACTCCTGTATATTGAATGGAGGTTAATATGAAATACGAAATTAAAGGCGGTGCATTTCCGGTTGTTGTATGTGAGCTTGAGGATCGGGAGCAGATGATTACTGAAAAAGGATCTATGGTCTGGATGAGTCCCAATATGCAGATGGATACTGCAGGGGGCGGCCTGGGCAAGATGTTTTCAAAAGCATTTTCCGGCGAAAGTATGTTCCAGAATATTTATACGGCCCAGGGAGCAGGGATGATTGCGTTCGGCTCAAGCTTTCCGGGGCGGATACTGCCGCTTACAATTGAACCCGGCAAAGAGATGGTTGTACAGAAAAGCGCTTTTCTCGCATCTGAGGCGGGAATTGAATTGTCCATACATTTCAATAAAAAAATGGGTGCGGGCTTTTTCGGCGGTGAAGGGTTTATCATGCAGCGGCTTGCCGGAACCGGCATGGCTTTTATTGAGATTGACGGGGAGCTGGTAGAATACCAGCTGGGACCTGGACAGCAGATTGTGGTGGATACCGGGAATGTAGCGGGATTTGAGGTTGGAGTTCAGATTGACATTCAGCAGGTGCCGGGGATTAAAAACAAGCTGCTGGGCGGTGAAGGACTGTTTAACACGGTGCTGACCGGTCCTGGAAAGATCTGGCTGCAGACCATGCCAATCTCCAGTGTAGCGGCATCCATACGGCCTTTCATACCGAGCGGGAATGCTTAGGCTTACAGGGGACGCTTCAAAGTGCTTCAAAGGGGTCAGAGCCTCTTGGAGGTTCTTTTGATAAAAAACTATCGTAAGAAATGAAAAAATTGACTAAAATGCAAAGGGGTCAGACCCCTTTGCAGAAATAGGTAATTGCGAAACGAGGTGAAAAAAATCATGTAGCAGATAAACTTTGGATGGATATGGATACCCAAATTAAATCAAATGGGTTGGCGATGTGGAAAGTATTCTCTGAATACTAACAAGACGCGAAAACAGGGCGCACTTATAGCAGGAACTTGAGACTCCGCTTTTTGTGGGGACTCTAAATGCTACGCTATAAGTGGCTTTAAGCTACGGATATATTGATGTTTATGAAGCCTGTCTGCAACCATAACAGTTACCAGCTGGGTTATACCAG
>NZ_GL870816.1:186296-215222 GCF_000190355.1 Clostridium sp. D5
AAATGAGTAATGAAAGACACCGGGACAATTTCATCAAGGTCAATGGTTTGTGAGAGGGTTTCAAGGAACGCATATTTGTCGTTATCAAATTTATTTTGGCAATCGATAAAAATATCTGCCAAAGAAAGCTGTTTGTGTGGTATCATAAAAGCACAACTCCTTTACTGGTGGATATGGTTAATTGTTATTCGACATCTCAATTTTACCATAAACCAGTGAGGAGTTGTTTTATTTTGTAGTAAATAATTTCCCGCATTTATGCGGGGTGTAGAGTTTCGCAATTACCTACTTTGCAGAAACACTGAAAGGAGCTGCAAACATGAGATTGATGATTGCATCAGATATTCACGGTTCTGCCCTTTACTGCAGGCAGATGCTGGAGGCATACGAAAGAGAAAAGGCGGACAGGCTGCTGCTTTTGGGGGATATCCTGTATCATGGTCCGCGCAATGACCTGCCAGAAGAATACGCTCCGAAGCAGGTAATCGCGATGCTGAACCCTGTCAGGGAGAACCTGCTCTGTGTCAGGGGAAATTGTGACACAGAGGTGGACCAAATGGTTCTGGAGTTTCCAATTTTGGCGGAATATTGCCTGCTGGAACTGGACGGGCAGACGATTTTTGCGACCCATGGGCATAATTTTAATCCGGAACATCTCCCGATGCTTAAGAAGAGAGACATTCTGATGAATGGACATACCCATGTCCCTGCCTGCGAGGATAAGAAAACATATATTTATATGAATCCGGGCTCTGTTTCCATTCCAAAAGAGGATTCAGTGCATAGTTATATGATATATGAAAATAATTTATTTGAATGGAAAGATATGAATGGAGAGGTGTACCGGATATGGAAGACAAATATGCATTGCTGATTGATGCGGACAATGTTTCCGCAAAGTATATAAAGCCGATACTGGATGAGCTGTCCAAGTATGGAAATGTAACCTATAAGAGAATATACGGAGACTGGACCAGCACGTATAATTCAAGCTGGAAAGAAGAACTCCTGCAGAATTCGATTACCCCGATTCAGCAGTTCAGTTACACGCATGGAAAAAATGCTACTGATTCCGCGATGATAATTGATGCGATGGATATGCTGTATACAAGCGAGCTGGAAGGATTCTGCCTGGTATCCAGCGACAGTGATTTTACAAAGCTGGCCAGCCGTCTCAGAGAGAGCGGTAAGACTGTCATAGGCATGGGGGAGGATAAGACTCCGGCTCCGTTTAGAAAAGCGTGTGACATATTTACCGTTCTGGAGCTGCTGCTGGAAGATAATACGATCGAAAAGGAAGAAAAGAATACAGTTCACGCCACCGGAAAAGACAGTAAGAAGAGCAGTACGGATGTCGTTTCCAAGAATCAGATAGAAGAAGCGGTCGTGAAGATCATAACTGAAAATCAGAATAATGATAAAGAGACCGGATTAGGAGAGGTCGGGAGCCGTCTGGTCAAACTGTACCCCGATTTTGATGTCCGGCGTTACGGATACAGCCTGCTGTCAAAATTCCTGGAAACATTTCCAAAGCTGAAGCTGAAGCAGGACGGCACACAGGTAACCGTAACGCTGTATGAGGATAAGAGCAAGCAGGAAATGCTGGAAGAATACATCATCATGCTTGTGCAGAATGCCGGGGCCCAGGGCGTATCATTAGGAACACTGGGGAACAGAATCAGAAACCGGTTTGGCGATTTTAAAGTAAGAGATTATGGATATTCTCAGTTTAAGCAGTATATTCAGAGCTTCCCGAGTATTCAGATTCGGGATGACGGAGAGCAGAACTGGGCGGTGCATATCGATAACAGATAAAATGCCAAGTTTTCAAAGAGTTTATATAGAAACTTTATAATGACTTTTCTGCAAAGGGGTCAGACCCTTCTGCAAAGGGGACTGACCCCAATGTCAAAGGGGTCAGACCCCCTGCGAGACCCCCCTGCGATACTCATCAAAATTCCCATATCGAAAATTATCTTTCTAAAATGTTCGTTTCCGAATAAATTACTCCCAAAACCCTGCCACCCCCAATTGTATTACTCATCCCCTGTGCTAAGATAATCTTGTAAAGATTTCACCGTATTTTATCATCCATTCCAGAAAGGAGCACAGTTATGAGTATAGATAAGAAACTACTCCCGCCCGGCTTATCCCGGGAGGACAGAACAGAGAAACTGAATCACGCCATGAGGAGTGTGAAGCCTGCGATCTGCATCGAACGTGCCCGGCTTATTACGAAGAGCTACCGGCGGACAGAAGGGATGCCCTATATTATCCGCAGGGCTGCGGGTCTGAAAGACCTTCTGGAGAATATGACAATTTTCATTGACGATGAAGAGCTGATTGTGGGGAACCATGGATCAAAACCCCGTTCAGCCCCGCTCTTTCCTGAATTTGGAGGTTTCACCAAGGAAGAATTGGACAGGATGCCGACAAGGAAGGTAGACACGCTGCAGATTACGGAGGAAGACAAGGAAGCTCTCCTGACGGAAATATATCCGTACTGGGAAAATAAATCCATCGGTGACCTTTCCCGGCACTATATTGACGAGCGGATCATGAAAGTGCTGGACTCTCCCTACCGTGTATTTAATCCCCTGAGCCGCGCGCGCAGCGGATACGGCCATTACCTTCCGGATATCCAAAAGATAATCACCCATGGTTTCTGCAAAGTAGAAGCAGAGGCAAAAGAATATCTGGAGAAGCTGGACATTTTGGATCCTGAGTTTACAGATAAGATACATTTTTACAAAGCAGTCCTCATTGTCTGCGGCGGCATCAAAATGTTCCAGAACCGCTATGCAGATCTGGCAGAACAGCTGGCCGCAGAGGAACAGAATCAGCGCAGAAAGCGGGAACTTCTGCAGATTGCATCCAACTGCAGACGAGTGCCGTACGAACCCGCCAGGACATATTATGAGGCGCTGCAGTCCTACTGGTTTACGCTTTTAATCGATTACTGCGGCCAGAACGGTTCCGCAATATCCGGAGGGCGTGTGGATCAGATGTTCTACCCTTATTATAAAAATGATCTGGAAAACGGTACAATGGTAAAAGAGGAAGCGAGAGAGCTTCTGGAGGCGCTGTGGGTAAAGAGCAGTGATATCATCAAGGCCGGAACCTACATGAGTGCCAGAAATAACGGCGGATTCGCCACAACCATTAATGTAGTGCTCGGCGGAGTCGATCAGAACGGTGAAAATGCAGTCAACGATTTTACCTATGTCTGCCTGGACGCAGAACAGACGGTATTCAATTCCGAACCCAACACCAGCATCCGCATTTCACAAAAGAATCCTGATAAATTTCTGGACCGTGTCCTGCAGATCCTCGTGGAAAATGAAGGCGGTAAACTTCCGTTTTTCAATGATGATTTAATCACAGAGGGGTTGATGAAGGACGGGGTAAGCCTGGAGGACGCCAGAGACTATGCGATCGTAGGATGCGTGGAACCAACCGGACAGGGCAATACCATGGGCAGGACCAACGCATGCTATTTTAACCTTGCAAAATGTCTGGAGCTGGCTTTATTTAATGGTGTATGCCAGATGTCAGGGGAACAGCTCGGACCGGCAACCGGGAAATTTGAGGAATTCAAGACATTTGAAGAGGTAAAGAAAGCATATGAAATCCAAGTAAACTATTTTGTTGACATGATGATAAGTTCACTCAATTCTATTGAACTGCTTCACGCCCGTTACGGACAGCATATTTACTGCTCCATGCTGCTGGAAGGCTGCCTGGAAAAAGGCAGAGACTGTACACAGGGGGGAGCAAAATATGATTACGCAGGCGTGCAGGGGGTAGGAATTGCCGATGTGGGTGATTCCCTCACAGCAATAAAAGAACTTATATTTGATAAAAAGAAGATGACCCCGTCTCAGCTTCTGGATGCGCTGAAAAATAATTTTGAAGGCCAGGAAATCCTGAAATACCGCCTCATCAATCAGATTCCCAAATATGGGAATGATATCCCCGAAACAGACGAAATGACAGCGTATGTGGGAAAACAGTATTGCGAAAGCGTAAAAGGCCATCGCTCACCTTATGGAGCAGTCTACAGGCCGGGGCTGTTCTGTCTTTCCTCCAATACACCGCTGGGCAGGCAGGTCTGTGCCCTTCCAAGCGGCCGGGAAGCCGGAACACCGCTGGGAGACGGAGGCATTTCTCCGAAACACGGGATGGATATCTGCGGTCCTACCGCTGCGGTCAAGTCTGTTGCCAGAGTAGATCACGAGAGTGCAATAAACGGAGTGAATTTTAATATGAAATTCATGCCCACGATCCTGAGAACAAAGGAAGAAAGGCAAAAACTCATCGACCTCATCCGGACATATTTTTCCATGGGCGGCATGCACATTCAGTTTAACATCCTGACCCCCGAGAAGCTCAAAGATGCACAGAAGAATCCCGGGCGTCACAGGAATCTTGTTGTGCGCGTGGCAGGTTACAGTGCATTCTTTGTGGAACTGGATAAAGACATACAGGATGAAATTATCAGCAGGACAATGCAGTGCGTGTAGAGGGGGAAAGAAAATGCAGGGAAATATATTCGATATTCAGAGATACAGTATCCATGACGGGCCGGGAATCCGTACGGTTGTTTTTCTAAAAGGATGCCCGCTGCGCTGCCGGTGGTGTTCCAATCCGGAGTCCTGGCAGGAATACCCACAGTTATTTTATGCCCCATCCAGATGCATTGGCTGCCTGAACTGCGTAAAAAACTGTCCCGACGAAGAAATCACGGCAGAAAACGGACTGCAGATTCACTGGGACAGGTGTATAAATAATAAGAACCTGGGCTGGGTGAAGGCATGTCCCACAAAAGCCCTCACAGTAAAAGGAAACTGGATGACACCCAAAGAGGCATTTACGGAAGCCGTAAAGGACGAGGAATTTTACAAAAGAAGTGGAGGAGGGGTTACCCTGTCCGGGGGCGAGCCGCTTTTACAGGCAGACTTTGCGGTAGCACTGCTGAAACTGTGCCGGGAGCATGGGATCCATACGGCCGTGGAGACCACCGGATGCGTCCCAAAAGAAAACCTGAAAAAAGTGCTGCCTTATACGGAGCTGTTTCTATATGATCTCAAATCTGTGGACAGCCAGATTCACAAAAACTGGACAGGGGCAGACAATCATAGAATTCTTGGGAATCTTGAGTGGCTTGCTGGACAGACAAAAGGTATTTTTGTAAGAACTCCACTGGTACCGGGCGTAAATGACAGCGAACAGGATATACTCGACATGATTGAGGCTCTCCAGAAAAATGGAATCCGCAATTACGATATCCTTCCATTCCACCAATACGGAAGCGGAAAATACATTTCCTGCGGGCTGGAATATTCCATGCAGGATGTAAGGCCACATGAAGAGGCATATACAGAAAAAATCAGGGATATCATACACAGCTTTGGACTGTCTACCAAAATGGAAAATATGGCTGTTCACTGAGAAAAAAGATCCCCCATATACCTGAAGAATTCCAGATATATGGGGGATCTGTGTCAGCAAGGTATCCGTCCGTCCATAATACAGCGAGTGCATACCCAAAAGGTGGTATCAGGCAAAGCGATTGCTATGACAGTGTCACCTGCCGCCGGATATCAATCGGGCTTTTGCTTGCAGATGTATTCCGGTACAGTTCCAGCTGGAATACACACTTATCGGCCCTCGTAATAGAGGTCGTGAACTCGAAAACAAATCCAGAATCCAGATACGAGATACGCTGAATCTTATAGCCCGGCACCTTGGAGGTACATTTCAGCAGTTCCGCCTCATCTTTATTGATAATAATGGCTTCAATCGTCTCCGTTGCACGGTAAAGGTTCAGTGCATAGCGCTCGCTCAGCACATTATATAAAGAGACCGAAGAGAAGTCGAAAAATTCAATCCGTTCGCACAGATAATAAGGGATAAATGCTTTCTCAAACAGGATGGGTTCATGATTCGCGCAGCGCAGGCGGTAAAGTTTGAACACCTTAGTCTGAGTCGGAGGGAGCTTTAACTGGTCACGGATAAACTGATCGGCCTCCACAACCTCACTTTTCAGGACAACAGAGGTGGGCACCGCCCCCAGTTCCCGCATATTTTCTGTAAAATTGTAAAGATAATTGATGTTTCTCTTCATCTTAGGATCAGCGATAAAGGAGCCCCGCCCTCTGTAGCGGACAAGCAGCCCCTCATCCACCAGCCTGTCCATGCACTGGCGGACAGTAGTACGGCTGATATTCAATATCTTGCAGAGATTAGTCTCCGTAATCATCTGATCTCCGGGCTTAAGGACACCTGCCTGGATTTGTATCTTAATATATGAGGCAAGCTGCTCATAAAGAGGAGAATCACTCTCTGGTGAAAACTGAAATGTTTCTTTAAAATAATCAATGTCCAATTGTATAGTTCCTTTCTCTAAAATAAAAATTTCCGCCCGGATTAAAGTAGAGAAAACGCAGTAATTATAGCGGATTTGGCTGTTTTATTCTCGCGAAGGCAACGAGCCAAGTGGACATGCCTGCATGTACATTTGGTGACTGCCTGCGGGGGGAAATACCCGGCAGTCCGTTGCACTGCAAATCTGATGCCCGGCAGCTTACTGGGGGCTTTGATTTGCTTCAATAGTATCATAAATATATATGATATTCAAATGTCTTTTACCAGTTAATGGAAGGGCGAAAACTACTGGATTATGATGAGTGGATGTGATACAATAATAATGTATCAAATGTATGATACAAATATATTATCATATATAATTCCAAAAGGCAATATCCATAGAAAAAGAAGTTGAAAAGGCAGATATAAAGGGAGCTGAGCAGAAAATGCATACACAGGACCGCAGAAAAGCAATTTTAAAAGAGCTGGACCAGAACGATTATGTAAGAGTCAGTACATTGAGCAGGACGTTTGACTGTACCGAGATGACCATCCGGAGAGATTTGAACGAGATGGCGGAGGAAGGGCTGCTGAAAAGAACCCATGGCGGCGCCGTTAAAATAGGAAAGAATTTTGTGACAGATAATGTAAAAGACTTGCTGTACAGCAATCTGCATAATAAAATATACATAGCAAGGCAGGCGTACCGTATCATAAAGGAACAGGATACCATCTTTTTAGACGATGCAACTACCTGTCTGTATCTTGCAAAAGAAATCAAGAGAAATGAAAAGAAGCAGATAAAGATCATCACAAACAGTCTGCTTCTGGCACTGGAACTGATGCAGACGAAACATGTCACCCTGAAAATCATCGGTGGTGATGCGGCCGGCAACCTGTCTGCCACTGTGGGGCAGGAGGCGCTTGAACAGATCGCCCGGTGCAGCGCAGACAAAGCATTTATCGGAGTCAACGGTGTTGATTTTACAGAAGGAATTACGGGAATAGGATATCCTCAGATGGAGATCAAACAGGCCATGCGAAAAAGCGCAAAGGAGACATACGTGCTGGCAGACAGCAGTAAATTCGGGCGTACATATCTATCCCATATCTACCATATTGACCAGGTTACGGCTGTTATTACCGACCGGGATCTGGCCCCGGAATTTCAGGAAGAAGCGATATCCCGGGGCTATCCGGTCATCTGGCAGGAGGGACAGATTTGAGGAGTAATATACAGGGGCAGGCGGCAGATTCATTCTGGCCGGATGTCTGGAGAAAGGGAAACAGCAGATTTATCCCGGTTTAATAGTCAGTTACTTATAATACGATGCATTGGGCCACAAGAAATGAATCAGAGAAAGAAGGGAGCAAACATGGATATAAAGCAAATGAGTGAAAAGGAAAAATGCCAGGCAGGCCTGCTTTACGATGCCAATTACAACCCGGAGCTGGAGGCGGAGCGAAATAAATGCAAGGACAAGTGCTGGCTGTTTAATTCGTGCCGGCCTTCGGATCAGGAAAATCGGCTGCACATCATGAAAGAGATTCTGGGAAAAACCGGAAGCACTTTCTTAATCGAGCAGCCCTTCAGGTGCGATTATGGGTACAATATAGAGATCGGCGAAAACTTTTATGCAAACTACGGATGCGTAATACTGGATGCGGCCAAAGTCACATTCGGAGATAACGTGTTCATTGCACCGAACTGTGGATTCTACACCGCGGGACATCCATACAGTCCGGATCTGCGGAACCGGGGGCTGGAGTATGCAAAGCCCATCACCATCGGAAATAATGTATGGATTGGCGGAAATGTGACAGTACTGCCGGGAGTGACCATCGGTGACAATGTCATCATTGGCGCGGGCAGTGTCGTGACAAAGGATATTCCTGCAGGCGTGGCGGCTGTGGGGAATCCCTGTAAAGTATTGAGAGAGATCACAGAGGAGGAGATGGAAAGAGAGAGGAGGAGTGTACAATGAGCTGGCTGGACTTACATATGCATTCCGTCATCAGCGATGACGGGGAATTTGAACCGGAGAAACTGATGGACATGTGCAGGGAGGCGGGGCTGAAAACCGCAGCAATTGCAGATCATAACAGCACCAGAGCAGTGAAAAGGGCTTTAGCCAGGGCAGGCGAGAATGGCCTGGAGCTGATTCCCGCAGTAGAACTGGACTGCTTCATACGGGGGAAGGAGCTGCATGTTCTTGGTTATGGCATTGATCCGGACTACCCGGAGTATGGCAAGGTGGAACAGAATCTGTTCGACCAGGAGCAGGTGAGTTCAAAGGAAAGGCTGGGACTGGCAGAGGCGGCGGGGTTAATTGTGGATCATGATCTCGTTTATGAGCTTGCACATGACGGGGTGGTCACCGGGGAGGTGATTGCGGAGGCCGCGCTGCAGAACGAGGAGAATCACGGGCTGCTGAAAGATTATCTGCCGGGAGGCAAAAGGAGCGACAATCCCTACGTCAATTTTTACTGGGACTGGTGCTCGCAGGGAAAATGTGCATACGCACCGGTGGAATTTATTTCTCTGGACAAGGCGGTAGAAATAATCACAGAATCAGGTGGAGTGCCTATTTTGGCACATCCGGGCAATAACACAAAGGAAGACGAGGCACTTTTGCAGGATATATTCAAAGCAGGGGTCAAGGGGCTGGAAGTGTTCAGCAGCTACCATACAAAAGAGCAGGTGGACTTTTATCTGGACTGGGCGCTGAAACGACAGCTGCTGCTTACCGCCGGAAGCGATTTTCACGGAAAAACAAAGCCGTCCATTCATCTGGGTAGTATGGATGTAAGAGGTCTGGAGGACAAAATATACAAAGAACTTATGGAAGCAATGTGAAAGGAGGAGACAGAAAATGAATGCATTATATCAGGATATTCCGTGGGAAGCAGGCGTGTGGACGAATCAGCCTGCCAGGATAAAGACAGAAGGCGGACAGTTGAGCGTAACAGCGGTGCATGAAAGCGACTACTGGGAAAAGACACTCTATGGATTCAAGCACAGGGACGGACATGCACTGCTTACTGATCTGAAACGGACCGAAGCGATGGAGGTCACATTTCTGCTGGAAGATTTCAGAGAGTTATATGATCAGGCAGGGATGATGCTTTGGTATGATGATGTACACTGGATCAAGATGACAATCGAAGTCATAGACAATGAGCCGAATATCTCGATCGTAGTAACAGATGAGTATTCCGACTGTTCCAACTTTCCGGTGCCATCCTGGGACGGAAAACATGTGACATTCCGCGTGTCACCGTTTGAAGATGCGGTTCTGATCAGGGTGCGTACCGAGGACAGCAGATGGATGACCATGCGGCTTGCACGCTTTCCTTATGAGGAAGGGATGAAGGCAGGGCCGCTGGTGTGTGCGCCGATCCGGAAAGATTTTCGGGCAGTGTTTACCCGGTGGATCAGGACTGGAACCGATAAAGCACAGCATGAGGATCCGCCTGTTTTATGAAGCCTCCATGGTCTACCCGGAAAACGTGAATGGCAGAAAAGGGCATTACTACGATCCCTGGGCGAATGACCAGGACTGGGCATTATATTATGCATTAAAATTTCAGAATTGTCTGACAATGAGTCTCAAAGGGGTCTGACCCCTTTGAGACTTTTCAAATTTTTGCACTCAGGAAAAAACAGTAAAATATACGATATATAAATGCTTTGACCGAAATGCTATAATAAATTAACTATAACAAGTACAAAATGGGGGATGAAAATGAAAAAAGTCAAAGCAATATTAATAGGAGCAGGATTGAGAGGGAGTGAGGCGTATGCGGAATATGCATTAAATTACCCTTCAGAATTTGAAGTTGTTGCAGTGGCAGAACCCGACGATACCAGAAGAACAAGTTTCTCGGAAAAGCATGGCATACCGGACGAATACCAATTTGAGGATTATAAAGAAGTGCTGCAAAGAGAAAAGTTTGCGGACTGCGTGCTGGTATGTACACAGGACCGGATGCACTTTGAGCCGGTTATGATGGCATTAGAGCGCGGATATCATGTGCTTTGTGAAAAACCAATGGCGGCAGACAAAGACGAAATGGTACAGATGTCAAAAGCGGCAGAGAGATATGGCAGGGTATTATCAATCTGCCATGTGCTGCGGTACTCGCCGTTTTTTATCAAACTGAAAAAAATGGTGGAGACCGGAAGCATTGGAAGGGTAATGACAATCCAGCACATCGAAAATATAGGTTACTGGCATTTTGCCCATAGTTTTGTCCGGGGAAACTGGAGGAATGAGAAAAGCGCATGTCCGATTATACTGGCGAAATGCTGTCATGATATGGATATTCTGCTATGGCTCACAGGAAGTACCTGCAAAAGACTTCAGTCGTTCGGCGGGTTAGGACATTTTACAGAGGAGAATGCCCCTGAAGATGCACCTTTGTATTGCATGGATGGCTGCACTCACAGAGATGAATGCCCCTATTATGCACCAAAGTTTTATCTGGAACATCCAAAAGCAAAAGAGGATAAGCTGATATATGCGGTGAGCGAAGATATCATGCCAAAACCGGTAATGGCGGCTTTGGAACAGGGCCCTTATGGCAGATGCGTTTACCATTGCGACAATACGGTTTCAGACAATCAGATTGTAAACATGGAGTTTATAAATGGGATAAAGGTATCATTTACAATGACTGCATTTACTGAAAAATGTTCCAGGGAAATCAACCTGATGGGAACAAAAGGGCAGATCAAAGGGAATATGGATCTTGGAATAATAGAATACCATGATTTTGTATCAGGAGACGAAGAAATCATACGGATTCATACTCCGGAAGGCGGACACAGCGGCAGCGATACTCTGATGATGAAGGATTTTGTGCATCTGATAGCAAACGATGGGGCGGGGCGCAGCAGCACAGATGCTTCTATATCATTAGAAAGCCATCTTCTGGCATTAGCGGCAGAAGAATCTCGGATTAGCCGTAAAGTGATAGAATTTCAAACTTACACAGGGGATTATAAATGAAAAGAAAGCTAAGCATATTTGTTGTTACAATAGCGGGTATCATGTTTCTGCTGTCAGGATGCCAGAAGGAAGAAACGGAAGAGCCGATAGAGATTACTTTGATGCATGGCTGGGGCGGCACATTAAAAAATGGAAAAGTAATGCAGGAAATATATCGTGACTTTTCTAAAGAAAATCCAGATATTATATTGAAAAGCGTTCCTTACGCAAATAATAATATAGCAGTAAAAGAGGCAAACGATATGCTGGCCGTAGGGGAAGTTCCTGACATTTTGTGTACAAATGGCGCATCCTATTACATAGATAACGCGGTTAAGTGCGGCCGGGTCATGGATTTGATGCCATATATAGAAGAAGATCCCAAGTGGAAAAGTGAAATCCACCCATCTGTTTTCGAAACGTGGGAGACAGAAGAAGGACATTTATATACCATACCAGATGTTCTTGAAGTAGCCGGATACTGGTTTAATGAAGAATATTTGAAAAATGCAGGGTTTGTGGATGAAACCGGGGAAGCCAGGGTGCCCCGTACATGGACAGAATTTTTTGAAATGACAGAGACGGTCCAGAAATGGATTCAGGAGACCGGCAGCGATGTTTCCATATTTACATTAGATGAAGCGCTGGTTATTGAATTTTTATTCATGGCAAGAATGGCCGGAGAAGGTGAAGAAGGACTTGCTGCGGCGAGAGGATCGGGAGCAGACCTGAGTGATGAGATGCTGCAGAAAACACTGGAAGATATAAGACGAATGGGGAAATATTCCATTAAGGCTCCAAATGTGGAAAATTCAAGACAATGCTTTATAGATGGTAAAAGCGTCATTTATTTTAATGGAGTCTGGGAAGCGGAAGCATTGGAAGAAAGCCCTGTACAGGAGCAGTTTCATTACGCCAATTATCCCACAGACAGCGGGAAAAGCCTGAGTTACGTTTCTGCATCCGCCGGATATGTATTAGCGAAACAAGAAGATGCAAGAAAAGCGGAGGCCAGCATACGTTTTTTGAAATATATGTTAAGTGATGATGTGCAGAAAAAAATTGCAGTAGAAACAGGACAGGCCCCCTCCAATCCTAATATAGACAAACAGGAAATTATGGCATCCTCGCCGTTATTGGGGGAAGCCATTGATACCGCATATCGTGCAGATATTCAGATAGCGACAATAAGGTCCGTATGGAAAGATGAGCAGATAAACACAATAATAGGATACCTGAATCATGAATTATGGAAGAGTGAAGATGCGCAGGAATGATAAGAAACGGCATTCACTTCGTATGAGAATGCTGGGAATGAATATATCGATTACAATGATTAGCTTTATACTTTATGGCTTTTTATTTGTCATGTCGATCAACTTTTTAATCGGAAAATACATAAATAATGATCTGGATTTTTTCCTGACAGAAGTAAGTAATAATCTGGAAATCAGGGTGGAATATGTAAAAGATACGATCTCAAAAATACGTTCTTCACAGGATGTAATGTCTTATCTTGAAAATGGCGCGGATACGTTTGAAAAAGAGCAGATAACGGAACAATTTATGGAACTGGTAAACATTAACAGCTCACAGAACAAAGGGAAAGACGGAGAACCAACTGTGGAAAAGGTATATTTATTCACTCAGAACGGGGAAGTCATTTCTGATTTCTATTATGCCCTGCTGTCCTCGGAGATTGATGAAGCCAATCGGGTGATTCAAAATGTAAGAAGTGTTTATCGGGAAACAAGAAATAATAAAAAAGGATTTTCTAATTATTATTATAAATCGGATAACTGTCTGTATCTGGCCTGCCCGGTATTGGATGAACAGATGGAAGAACAGGGTGAAGTGATTTTTGAAATCAATCTGGAGTCATTAAAAAATATTATGAAGGATGTTGATTACTATGAGAACGCATTCTGGATGATCCGTGCAGAAGACAGTGTAATTATTCAAAAATCAGCGGGGGATATAGAAGTACCAAATGAAGTGCTGAAGAATATGGGACATTCAGAACCGGTTACTGCGAGTATAGAAGGCAAAGAGTACCGGCTCTACAATCAGGATCTCTGTCTAGGGGTAAGTGTATCGCTGGGAATTCCGGAAGATTATGCTATTCGGATATTATATGATTCTATTGATATTTATGTCATAGGGATACTGACGATTCTGGCAGCGGGGCTGATAAGCTTTGGTATTTTTACATATAAGATGACCAGGCCGATTGAAGAGGTGCGGGAAAAGCTAAAACAGGTGCAGGGAGGCGACTTCGAGACAAAGCTTCCGGATTATGATAATAAAGAGTTCCATGAAATCAGCAAAGGATTTAACCAGATGACAACAGAAATTAATTACCTGATAAACGAAGTGTATCAAAAGCAGATACTGGAAAAAGAAATGGAGCTGAAGTTTCTTCAGTCGCAGATGAATCCACATTTTATGTTTAATGTTTTGAATGCAATTTCTTTACAGGCTAAAATTGATGGAAATGAACAGATCAGCAGACATATCTCAACTTTTTCCCAGCTGATCCAATCCAGAATATACAGGAGCGATACGGAGAAGGTTAAGATTAAACAGGAACTGGAGTATGCAAAATATTATCTGGAGATACAGAAGTTCAGATACGGTGAACGGTTGTCCTATTCCATTGATGCCGAGGAGAGGCTTCTGGAGTATTATATACCAAAGCTTTGTATACAGATGGTGGCCGAAAATGCTGTGGTACATGGAATTGAACCGAAGATGGGAGCAGGAAATGTTCAAATTCGGATTTTTGAAGATTCCGGAAATATTATGATAAGAGTGATAGATAATGGCGTGGGATTTAATACAACAGGTGAAGTAAATCTTCCCTTAAAAGAGGAGCCAGTTAGTCAGCACCATAACCGGGTAGGACTGAATAATGTTAATAATATTATAAAACTTATGTTTGGAAAAGAATTTGGAATTACAATTTTTTCTGAAGAGGGAAATGGAACAACAGTTACGATATGTATACCATTTGACCGGAAGGAGGAAAAAGAATGAAAATTATGGATTTTTGCCATGTTCTGAAACTTCCAAAGGAGGCGGCGGAATCTGTAGAGAGTATCATAATTCCGGAAGAACGGTACCAGAATCTAAAACAGCTTTATCAAAAGGAACACCAATTGTTTTATCAGCAGATATTAAAAGAGCCGGAGCCGGAGAAAATGTTTCTGTTTTTGTACTGCCGGCTGGCCTGTGATACATATGAGGAGTATCAAAAAAGAGGGATAGAAGAGCAGATTTTCTGGGACACCTTTCAGGATATTCGTCTGTGGTGCGGGAGCTGTTTCCGAGACACCGGAATATATGGGATTGCGGAGTACGGATGGTTCTGGCGGCTGTTCGAAATGAAGGTCTTCAGACTGGGAAGGCTGGAATATGAAACAGCAAAGGCAGAACAGGAAATAAGCGGCCATGGAATCCGTATTGAACCGGGGGAGGAGATCATTTATATCCATATTCCGGAGGGCGGGCCGCTGGATAAGATGGCATGTGAGGAGTCAATAGAAAAGGCGTATCAATGGTTTGGAACGGAACGAAAATATATTTGTCATTCCTGGATGCTGTATCCGGGGCTGAACGAAATTCTTGCAGCTGAATCCAATATCATTCGTTTTCAGAGCAGATTTCAATTAATAAAAACCGACTTTCTGGAGAGAGAAGCAGAAAAGAGAATTTTTGGATGGATTGCGGAGAGGATCACGGAATATCAGGAGAATACCACGCTTCAGCAAAAAGCGAGACAATACCTCCTGGAAGGAAAAGCTCTGGGGAATGGCTGTGGATTACTGAAATAAATTGCAGATGAGTAGAAAAAGTTATGGGGAATGGCACTGATTTTAAAAAATCAGTGCCATTTTGTGGTCCCAGGTAAAAAAGTGAAAGAAAAGAGAAAAAAAGTTTATTCTAATATGCAATCCACGGAATTAGAATAAGGATCATAGTACAAAAATGGAGGAAACTGCATGAAATACAGTATAAAAGAAAACGGTATCCCTCAGGGGAAAACAGAATTTTTGGGAAATAAGTTCTGTATAGGGAATGGATATTTTGGATATAGAGGAACGATGGAGGAATATGGGAAAGAAGAGCTGGTGTCCTGTACTCTTTCTGAGATATATGACGATAACGGGAATGGGTGGAGAGAGCCCGTCAACATGCCAAACCCTCTATATACGTATGTGAGTTATAAGGGGCAGAAATTATCTGTACTTACGAGCCGGGTTGACTCCCATATACAGGAGCTTTATCTTGAAGCAGGAATTCACAGGCGGAAGACAGCGTTTATAGCGGAAGATGGGAAAAGGATTACAGTTGAGGCATTCAGATTTGCAAGCCTTGACGATATCCATCTGCTGGCAATGCGGTATATAGTAACATCTGACTCAGAGACAGAGGTAGAGGTACATACCGGAATTGATGATAATATCTGGAATATCAGCGGTAATCATTTCCGAAAAAAAACCGTAAAGCAGAATGAAGAGATCACCGGAATTGTCTGTGAGACAATCCAGGAGAAGGTGAAGACTGCAGTTGGCCAAATGATACGGGTTTCGGCCGGTGCAGCCCAATATACAGAGGATCAGACAATAAACGCATATTCAGTACATCTGAAGGCGGGGGAGCCGTTTGTTATGGAAAAATATGTATCCATATGCAAGGAGACGGATTGCACCGATGTATGGGAGTCAGCGGTAAAGTGCTGCAGAAGTGCAGAAGAAAGCGGATTTGAAAGACTGGCAGAGAGGCAGAGGACCTGCTGGAAAGAACGGTACGAAAATCTTGGTATTAAAATAAAGGGGGATACTGAGGCAGAGAAAGCCATCTATTACAGCTGCTATTTATTGTACAGCTCTGCTCCGTTTTATACCGACAGAGTGGCAATTCCGGCGAGAGGCCTGTCAGGCCAGGTATATAAAGGGGGCATGTTCTGGGACACAGAGATTTATATGCTTCCGATGTTTGCCTTCTGCGAACCGTCAGCCGCACGGAAACTGGTGATGTATCGGATCCGCAATCTGGCTGGAGCCAGGGAAAAGGCGGCAGAATACGGGTATGAAGGTGCTTTTTACCCATGGGAAAGCCAAGAAAATGGAAAAGACGGCTGTACCCATTATAATTTGACGGATATCTTTACAGGAAGAAAAATGCGTACTTATTTCAGAGATAAACAAATTCATATAAGTGCGGATGTTGTCTATGGAATCTGGAAGTACATTTCCATCACAAAAGACTACGGGATTTTACCGGACGGCGGGGCTGAAACAATATTAGAGTGTGCAAGATTCTTCTACTCCTGCGCATATTACAAAAAAGATAAGAACAGATATGAATTTTTAGATGTGACGGGCGCGGATGAGTATCATGAGCGTGTTAATAACGATGCTTATACAAATTATATGATTCACCTGACTATGAAGATTGCGCTGGAAACACTTGATTATATGGAGACACATTACCATGCACAGTTTATCCGGTTAATGGATGCTCTGAATTACTGGGGCGAATGCGAAAATATAAGAGACTTGTATGAGAAGATATATCTTCCGGCTCCGGACAGTCAGTGCCTTATAGAACAATATGACGGCTATTTTAAGGAAGAGGATGTTTCTTTGGAGGAGCTGTATTCCAGAATCATAAAGCCGAATGAATATTTGGGAAGCCCATGCGGGCTTGCTGTAAATACGCAGATTATTAAGCAGGCGGATGTTATTCTGCTGCTGAGTCTTCTGAGCGGGCAGTTTACCGATGAAATAAAAGAAAAAAACTGGAGTTATTATGAACCCAGAACAGAGCATGGTTCCAGCCTGAGCACCTGTATTTATGCGCTGCTGGCAGCTAAAAACGGAAAAACGGACTGGGCATATCAATATCTGATGAAGGCTGCCAGAATCGATTTACTGGGTGAATATAAATTATATCTGGGGGATCTGTACATTGGGGGAACACATCCGGCTGCGAACGGCGGGACCTGGATGGTAACGGTACAGGGCTTTGGTGGTTTGGATATGGATGAGGACGGAATCAGTATTAACCCTCATTTGCCCAAGCAATGGGATTCCCTGGAATATTGCTTCCGGTATGCAGGGAGCGCATACAAAGTAGTTATTGAACAGGCTTATATCGAGATTAGCCAGCTTGAAGGAAATGATGAGCTGAAAGTTAGAACAGGGGACCAGGTGCACTTCTGCAGGAGTGGAAATACAACAAAAATAGTATACAAACAGCAGACAGCTCCAGGCACTGGCGGACAGTAAAAGTACAGACAGCCAAAATACAGACAGGCTGGGAAACGGCAGAATTTAAATAAGGAGAATGGAGGATATCGAATGACAGAGAAAGAGAGAGTCTATGCAGCAATAGAATTTAAAACGCCTGACAGGGTTCCATTATTTACGGATAGTCCCGGGTTTGATTCGGATATATTTTTATTTGAATGGAATGAAATTGTTCCGTGGAAGGACTGGGATGACATCTCAAACCCTATGTTTGACCACTGGCATTGCGGATGGACAAGGACAGATGAAAATAATATGGGGCAGGTAACCATACATCCGCTTGAAGACTGGGAGGACATGGAGTCCTTTGAATGGCCGGATGCCAAAGATCCGAAGTGGTATGCGGGTATGGAAGAACGGCTTCAGGGAAAAGAAGATAAATATATACAAAATCATATTTTCATGTGCCTGTTTGAAAGAATGCACAGCTTGAGAGGGTTTGAAAACACATTGGTGGATTTATATGTGGATCCGGAAAAAAGTGCTGAGCTGGCAGACAGAATTGTGAACTTCCAGATAGCTGTAATTGAAAATGTTTTGAAACGCTTTGAAGGAAGGGTAGATGGCTTCGCATTTAGTGATGACTGGGGGACAGAAACCGGATTATTTATAAATCCTGATATGTGGCGGGAATTTTTTAAGCCCAGGTATAAGAAGATATTTGACGCATGTAAGCAGGGCGGCTGTAAAGTTTACTTCCATTCATGCGGGAAAATAGATGCGATTATCGGAGATTTGATAGAGATTGGGGTAGATATTTTAAATCTTCAGCAAATCAGAGTCTATGATATGAAAAAGTTAGGTGAATTGTATGCAGGGAAAGTCTGCTTCGCTACGCTTTGCGATATACAGAAGACCCTCCCTTTGAAAGGGGAACAGGAGATTACGGAAGAGGTTCAGGATATTTACCGTTACCTGGGAACTGATCAGGGCGGAATTATTTATGCTTATGATGACAGCAACAATGAAGCGTTAAACATTTCAGAAGAAAAAATGGACTTTATGAACCAGGCGTTTGATAAGTTTGACAGATGGAAACAGGATAAAATCTTTAAATATGAAAAACAGGGAAGGTGAAACATGAAATATAAAGCAATTTTTTTTGACTGGGATGGAACGGCCGTTGAATCAAGGAAAGCGCCCGCAGACGAGGTGGCAGGACTTATGAAACCGCTTTTGGCTAAGGGAATTGTAATGATTATTATCAGCGGCACTACATATGACAAAATTGCCGCTGGAGAACTGCACCGGTATTTTACAGAAGCAGAGCTGGAGAACCTGCATTTGGGATTGGGAAGAGGGGCTTTAAACTATTCTTTTAAAAACGGAGAGTTAATGCTGCATGAGGAAACAGAGCTGAATATAATACAAAAATTAAAAATTCATGAAAGTGTCTTTAAAATCCATCAGTATCTTCTGGAGAATTATACGTTAAATACTGATATTGTTTTTACCAGGCCTAACTACTGTAAGCTGGATTTAATGGCGGAATACAGCCGGAATGACAGACTTTATCTTCAGGAAGGAGAAGTAGAAAGGCTGGAGTCTCATTTGAAGGAACAGGGAATTAAGGGCGGTTTGAAAGAAGTAACAGCAATTGCAGAAGAGATCGGGAAATGCAGTGAAATTAAGCTTGAGGTTACGACAGATGCAAAGTATTTGGAAATCGGTCCCACAACAAAAAGTGATAATGTAGATTATTTCGTTGATCATATTTTAACCCCGCAGAATATAGGCGTTGAGAATGCGTGTTTTTGGGGGGATGAGTATTCGTATCTGGCAGATGGGATTCCTGGAAGTGATTCATATATGGTAACAGAAAAAACGAAAAAGGGGCATTTCTTTGACGTATCTAAAACCAGTGGTGTGCTTCCCAAGGAAATACTACCAATGGGAGGAGGGACAGAAACTTTTAAAAGCTTTTTGAAGGAACAATTATCAGGAGAGTAAGAGGAAAAAAGGAGGAATTATGTTAGGAAAAAAGTGGCACTTTAAAGAACGTGCGGGAGCACTGGCATTGGCAGCCGTCATTGCATGGGGAACAATACAGGCCCCGGGACTGACCATGAGCACGCAGGCAGCCGGACCTGAAAATGTGGCCAAAGGGATTATCCCTGCTTCAGAGTGGGTGGATGGAAGTGAAATGGTTTACGGGGCAGACGGAGAAACTGATAATAATTCGGCGGTGCGGGCAACAGATGGGAAAGCGGATGCATCAGATGCTGTCTTCCGGTATGGGCAGACGTTGGGGGAAGAACCGGCAAAGCCCAGCTTTGCGCAATTTGACCTGAAAAAGATATATGATATCAATTCTGTAAAGATGTGGCGTTATTATGCAGACGGAAGAGAATATACCCCGACGGTAATAGCGGTATCAGATTCGAAAGAGGATTGGAATTCTGAAAATACAGAAGTTATTTATAACTCGGATCAGGAGAATATTTATGGATTTGGTGCAGGGACGGACGAAGGCTATGCCGAAACTGCTGAAGGAAGAGAATTTAGCTGTGATACCCCTGTAACCGGTCAATATGTCCGGATTTATTCCTGCGGAAGTAATATCAATCAGGGCAACCATCTGGTCGAATTCGAGGTTTATGGCACAGTGCATGGCCAGGTACCGGGAAAAGTGAGTGTCACGGTAAACGAAGGGGAGCATTTTTCTGTGATTGCGGAAGAAGGCTCAGAATCGCCTATGGAACCGGGAGCGGACTATTCATTTAAAGTGCAGGCAAAGAGTGGTTACTATGTGAGCAGCGTAACCGTAAATGAGAGTGTACTGGAGCCGGAGGACGGTATATATACGATACGTGATGTGCAGGAGGACCAGACAGTGAATGTTCAGGTTCTTCCTTATCCCGATGCAGAAAATCTTGCATTGAAAAAACCGGTTGAAGTGCGGTATACGGCAGATGGCTCGGAACCGTATATCAATCCATCCAGACCGAAAACAATGGCGGTAGACGGAATTATTCCTGAAAAATCATCTGACCCTAATTACTGTGATTTCGGAAATGAGAAAAAGGAGTTATCAGCTTATCTTCAGGTAGACCTCAGAGGAAATTATGAACTCTCCGAAATTAATTTGTGGCGGTACTGGAATGACGGCAGGATCTACAATGGGACTGTAGTTGCAGTGGCCGATACTGAAGAAGAATTTTCGGAAGGGGCAGCCAGGATAGTCTACAATTCAGATACAGAGAATTATCACGGGCTGGGTTCCGGAGATGAGGAAAAATATACGGAAACTAAGGATGGCTTCCACATTTCCCTGAAAGACAAATTTCCGGATCAGATAATGAAGGGAAGATTTGTAAGAATTTATATGTATGGGAGCAACAGCGGCTCTATGAATCATGTGGTGGAATGTCAGGTTATGGGATACAATCTCGGAGAAAAGCCATATAAAGCACAGGCATTTGATAATTCCGGCAATTATTTAGATCTTCCCACACATTATAACTGGCCAAGCTATCCGGAGGATCCCCAGGCGAATCCGGATGTACATATTGAGGGCCAGGTCACACATCCTGACGTTATCCAGGTAAAAGAGGGATTTGGCGGACATCAGTACTGGATGTTTTATACCCCGAATGTAATGGTTACTTCGCAATTTGAAAATCCGTACATTGTATATTCTGATGATGGAATAAATTGGGAGGAGCCTGTTCTGAATGGGAATTCAGTAAATCCTGTTGTCCAGCGGGTTTCACCTGTCGGGCAGGGAGAGATAGCGCACAATTGTGATACGGACTTAGTTTATGACGAAAAAAATGACAGGATTCTCGCCTATTGGAATTGGGCGGCAGATCAGCCGGCAGGAGGCTCCGGCTGTGAAGTACGCATGATAGCGTCTTATGACGGTATAAACTGGGGGGCACCTGTCGATGGCAAACGTGAAGTAGAGATAAACAAATTTGTTACGGTACTGAGAGATGAGGAGATTAAATATAATTATCTTTCGCCTACAATTACATATGACAGCTGGAAAGATCTGTACTTTATGTACTATAACAATACTGGAAATGTGGGATATTTTAACGGCCAGGATAATAAGGTGCAGATGAAATACTCCAAAGACGGTATAAACTGGTCAGAGGAAACACTGACCGTTCAGAATTTTTTAGGAACAACAGAAGCTGGTGAACAGCTGGCCCCATGGCATCAGGATATCCAGTATATTGAATCTAAGAATGAGTATTGGGCATTATCTCAGTGCTTTACCGGAAATTCCCCGGATAATTCAGTATTATATATGACAAAATCCAAAGACGGACTGAACTGGTCACAGGTAGGCAGCCAGCCGGTGCTGACTCCTAATGATGCGCCATTCTGGAATGATTTCCAGATTTACCGTTCAACATTTTTGTACAATGAAGAAACAGACAGCATGGATATCTGGTATTCTGCCCTGCAGACAACACCGGAAGATAAAATGGTGCAGGACTCAAATGGGGAATTCAACATAAAAGCGGGGAGCGGTGACAGCAGGATATGGCGTATCGGTCACACCTCAAATAATATGAAAGAGGTCATGAAGGCTTTAACACAAAATGAATTTTATGAAGAAGAGGAAACGATTCCTTCCAGAGGATTTATCTTGAAAGCTGAAAAGACACAGTTAGAGCCAGGAGAAACAACAAAGACATCACGTCTTTTTTCAACCACCGGGGGCTGGGGAGGCGGAGGAACCCAGGCCGAGAATAATGTCGTGACAGATATGAATGTTAAATATGTTTCTGATAATGAGGAAGTTGCCGCTGTTGACCCATGGGGAAATATTACAGCGAAATCAGAAGGCCAGGCAATCATTACAGGGCTTACAAAAGAAGGATCAGAGACGACAATCTTAATAACAGTTGGTGAACAGCAGAAAGCCAAAACAAGGCATGTGATCAGTAAGGAACAGCCTTTGTATATCTCCAATTATTACTGGTCTGACGGAGCGCCTGTAGAACGCATTGATAACTGTGATGCGGGGCAGCTGCCGGAGAATAACTATATTACGGTGGATGCAGATGGAAACCGCACAGACAGAGATGATCCGCTGAAACTCTGGAATGCAGTTCCGGATGATTTAAAAGATAATACGGTTATCCTGCTTATAGCAGAGAGAAGTATTAAGGACAATGCGATCGAAAGCGGAACAGAAGATGTGAATGCAGTCCGTAATTGGTACAAACAGCAGATAGAATACTGCAATGCACACCAGATCCCATGTGCAGTACAGAACTTGAATGGTGAAACCAGTACATATGACAGAATTCCGCTGACATTCTGGAAAGAGCTTGCAGAAGAAAATGAATACCTTGTGGGCTTTAACGGTGCGGAATTATACAATTGCTTCAGCGACGGACAGGCAATTAATAATGGGGATGAATATGTAGCGGATTTAATCCGTATGGGCGCATCACTTGGCGTATCTATGATGTGGACAGATACAAATGTATTCGGAAATCATGGGGTTCTCATGGACTGGCTGGAAGAAGAGGGCAGTGTTCTCGGGGCAGCGATGAAGGACAATAGCGAATATGTGTCTATGATGTATAAAGAATCCTATGGGGATACGGATACAGAAGCGCTTTATCTTGGACTCTGGCTCGCAGGTTATTGTGATAACTGGGGTGTCGCTTCAGACTGGTGGCACTGGTCCATTGATGGAAACGGCAGTATGTTTGATGCACCGGGATCTATCGGCGGCTGGGGACAGTGTCTGGTCTGGCCGGAAAACATGTATTCACAGGACGTTATCCGAGTGGCCAGCATGGGAGCAACCTGCTATAAGAGTGAACCGCAGTGGTATTCTGTGGCGAGTAACGGACACCGTACACCGGCATATCAGTACAGTCTGATGCCTACATTGAAAAAAGTATGCAGCGGGGAAATTGCAATCCCGGATAAAGAGATGGTGATGGACCGCACTAAGCTGATTGTAAAAGGGACAGAGAATTATGAGCCGGTGATCTATGACACGGATTATTCCCAGCTCTATCCAAAGACAGGACAGTACGGAACGATTCCTCTGGTTCCGAACAACGTAGATAATGAACTGCTTACAGGACTTGGATTTACGCATATTGTAGAGACCCCTCTGACAATTGAAATGCTGCAGGAAGTATATCCGGAAGAAAAATACAAAGGGAATGCCTGGGCAGAGCACTTTGGCGATACGTGGTATATGATGAATTCTTCCGAGGATAAAGACGTAAGGCAGAATGCAGCCATAAAAACAAAGGGAGCAGAGCTGTCCCTGGATATGGCACCACACACCTATGCAGTGGCAACGGAAAAATCAAGTTCTCAGATTGACCTGGTTCTCAGTAATTACAGATTGGACAAATCAGAGCTTTGGAGTGGAAATCCGGCGGAAAGTATGAGCACAGTATATCAATATATCTGGGAAATGTCCGACAGAATGGAGCAGAATAAGGGGCTGGATTCTGAGCTTAGAGAAACCGTGCTTACAGTAAAGTGTGAAGAAAAGCCGGAGATTATTTTTGAAAATGCAGATGGAAATGAATATGCATATGATAATTATACACGGCCATTCCAGTATTCCGAGATTACAGGGGAAGCAAATAACTGGCAGATAAAAATCCAGCACAATGGATTTATAGAATGCACAATTATGACAGGGAACACTGTAACGTTAGAAATAGAAGATTTCGAAGGAAATGTGACTGAAACGGAGTATGTATTGGGAGAAAAACTTGGATCTCTTCCGGAAATTGATGTACCGAATGGCTATATACTGTCAGGCTGGAAAGACCAGGATGGAAATGATGTAACAGAAGATACCATTGTTGAAAAAGGAATGCGTCTGATTCCCCAAAAAGAAGCTGTTAAAGTACTGGAACTAAAAGCTGTAAATGGGAACGGAAGCCTTCAGCTTAGCGGAGCGGCAGCAATAGAAAGCCTGGAAATTAGCGCGGCACTGGACGGGAACGAGTATGAATTAAAAAATGTCAAATTTCATGTCGTAAGCGATGGAGTACAGAAGGAAAAAGGGGATCAAATAGAGTTTACTTTCGATCCAATACCGCAGACTCAAAAGGAGCAGAGCCTGGTGCTGGCGGTGCAGGCAAAACTTCAGAATTCAGATGTAGTACTGGATTTGATGGAAGAAAACATTAAGATTTCAGCAAAGGATGATGAACAGAAACCAGATGACGGAAATAAACCGGATGACGGAAACAAGCCGGATGACGGAAACAAGCCGGATGACGGAAACAAACCGGACGACGGAAACAAACCGGACGACGGAAACAAACCGGATGACGGAAATAAACCGAATAATGGAAATAAACCGGGCAATGGTGATAAGCAAGATAATGGACAGCAACCTGGAAGTCCAAATAAAACGGTAAAAACGGGAGATGAATTGAGCATAATCCCGGCAGCAGGTTTAGCCCTGATAAGCATTGTATTTATGATTGGAGTTTTGCTCAGGAAGCGCATAAGAAAGTAACAGTATAAAGGGAAAGAGGTCAAAAGATTACACTTTTTTGACCTCTTTTTAATATTCAGAATTTCAGGTCAAAAAATATAAAGAAAGTTTTTAAATTACAGCTGTGGCGGCAAAAAAGCGAAGAAAATAGACATGTATGTTTATTTCATACAACCGGGATAAAACTTATAATTTGATTAAGAAATAAAGAAACTCACAAGGAGGAGAACAATATGAAAAGAAAACAGTTCATCAGCATTCTTCTGGCAGGTATGATGATAGGCACGATGGCACTTACAGGCTGCGGGAATGGTGAAAAAGAAAAAGAAGGGAAGTCAGCAGAGAATGAGCTTCCGACAGTAACATTTACACATGGTTTTTACCAGAATGAATCCGAATGGGCATCAGCAGCAGAGATGAGAAAGATTTATGAGGAGTTTGCTGAAGCTCATAAAGATGAATTTAACTTTGTTATTAAAGCGGACCAGAGCGGAACAGAAGGCATCTACAATACAGCCCTAAATGATTTGAGTTCAGGAGATTTCTATGATATTGCAGATTTTGGAGGCTGGGATATTACAGAAGTTGCAGCCGGATCAGATGCCATTCTGGATTTAAAGCCCTATCTGGATGAAGATGCAGATTTTAAGGATGGAGTTGGAGTATGCTATGATCAGAACCTGACAGAAGATGGAAAGATTTATACAGTAAGAGAACAGATTGAAGGGGTCGGATTCTGGTACAATCAAAAACTGTTTGAACAGGCAGGGGCAGCCACTCCGGATAAGTGGACATCCTGGAAGGATTTTGATGCGGCTGTGGATAAACTGGCAGCTGCAGGAATATCACCGTTCAGTTTAAATGCAGGATGGCCTACCAATCTTCTTGCAGCCGGCTATTCTCAGAGAGATGAAGCATCCCGTGAATTTTATGCTAACGGAAAAAATGTAGAAAGTTTTGGGGATGAGAGCTTTAAAGGAACCATGGATTTTCTTCAGAATAACGTGCTGAAAAAAATCGATTCTGCACACTTTGGACCAGGCGGAGATGATGACGCGCAGTATATGGAAGACTTCAAGAGCGGAGATTCAGCAATGCTCTTTAACGGGGTTTGGGCAACCGGAGAGTTTGCAGACTGTGAAGCAGGAATTGAGAATTTAAGGCCAGCGGTATTCCCAACAGATGACGGAAAAAAGGCAGGTCTGCTCTCAGGCGGCTGCGGCTATGTAGTCTCAAATAAATTAGATGAAGAACAGACAGAAATCTGTATTGAATTCATGAAATACATGACCAGCCCTGAGATTGCTTCCCGTATTGTAGAAAAGGGCATAGGAATGGTACCAAGTAAAACAGTAGATTATACGGAAGTACAAAGTTCAGTTGAGACACCGGAAGGAAAACTTTTGGTTGAGGCATGTCAGCAGTTACAGTCTGCAGATATTCAGGTTCTTGGATGGGGAAATACATTTGGTGATATGGAAAGTGAAATACAAAATAAATACGCGGGCTTAAAAGACGGTACGAAGACAGTTGATCAGGTGACAGAAGAACTGGATCAGGCAAAAGCGGCATTAGAATAAAATCAGACGAAGGAGGCCGCAGTGCAAATGGCCTCCTTTTTTATGGGAGAGAGATAAATGAAAAAAAGAAAAAGATGGAATAAGAAAAGCTTTTTTATTCTGGCATTTATAGCACCGGCAATTCTGCTGTTTGTACTGATTTATGCATATCCGCTTTTAAATATCATAGCAACATCGTTTTGTGAGTGGAATTCTAAAAATTTTACAGCACCGAAATTTTTAGGCATATCACATATGTTTGATAATTATAAAAAGCTATTTACAATAGATGCAAATTTTCAGCAGGCATTAATCAATTCATTGAAGTGGGTAGTCTTAACGTTGGTTATACAGGTTCCATTTTCCGTTCTGACAGCTTTGGTCCTCTCTAAGAAGAATAAGGGATGGAGATTTATAAGAAACGTATTTGTAATTCCCAACATTATTTCGACGGCTGCTATCGGACTGATTTTCCTTAATATGTATAGTCCGTCCAGAGGAATTATCACAGAAATATGCAATATCATATCACCGGGAAGCAATGTCAGTGTCCTGGCAGAGGAAAACATGGCATTTTGGGGAGTTACGTTTTCATTTATTCTCTTTGGCGGTTCTTCCTGCCTCCTGCTGCTGACGCAAATATTTTCGACTGATTCTTCAATATATGAGGCGGCAAAAGTGGATGGGGCAAGCAGTCTCCAGATTGATATGAAAATTACGCTTCCGCTGCTGAAGCCGATGATAGGAACTGTTGCAGTAATGGCAGCAAATTATGGACTCCTTCTCTATAATGAAATTGCTTTAATTACAGGAGGCGGGCCGGATAATGCAACATACAGTTTGAGCTACTACATATACAAAACAGCACTGGGAAGCCTGAAGCTGAATTTTGCCAGGGCAAATGCGGCGGGGGTTATTCAGATGCTGATCGGTATCATACTGGTGGGTATGATTTATCGTATATTTAGTGTTAAGAAAGGTCTGGAGGAATAGTAAATATGCGGAAAAAAGTAAAAGAACGTCCGGAGAGCAAAACGGTATTAGAAAAGATATTCAGATATTTTGTTATGCTGATAGTAGCTTTTATCTCCATATATCCCATATTATGGGTGTTTATCTCCTCGTTTAAGGAAAAGCCGGGCGGGCTGGGACTGCCCAAGGAATGGGTGTTTGATGGATATATTACAATTTTTACAGAACTGGATATCCAGACATATTTTTTAAACAGTCTGGTAATTACAGTGATATCCACAGTTCTCAGCGTTACGGTTGTTTCTATGGCAGCATACGTAGTGGCCCGGATGCAGTTTAAAGGAAAAGGGCTGGTAACATTGATGTTTTCTACTACATTATTTATTCCGGCGGTGTCCATCTCGTTCCCGATATACAGGCTTTTGGGTGATCTGGGGTTAAAGGATACGAGGCTGGGTGTTATTATCGTGTATTCTGGTCTGGGGATTGCCGTGACTTATTTCATACTGCACAGTTATTTTGCCTCGATTCCAAAAGAAATGGAAGAGGCTGCAAGAGTCGATGGATGCGGTTATTTCGGCACGTTTTTTCGGATTATCGTTCCGATAGCAAAGCCGGGACTTTCAACGGCAGCAATTTTAGCATTCTTAAATAACTGGAATGAGTTTTACTTTGCATCCATTCTTTTGAAGTCCCCGGAGAAAATGACCATACCGGCTCTTCTGGGGCAGTTTACGTCTGCTTACTCTAAAAACCTGAATGGAATGTTTTCTGCAATCATTGTAGCGGTAGTTCCTACGATTATTGTATTTTGCCTGCTGTCAGAAACATTTGTAAAGTCACTTACTGCAGGAGCGGTGAAAGGGTAGGCGCGCCAAGAAATAAAGGGCGGATAGTTTAGCGGGTGGAACACCCGCATGGTAAGGCGTAGCGAGCCACCATTAGCGAGTCTTGGGTGTTATCTGGTAACAGGTAAGGCTAAGCGTAGACAGTTAGGAAACAGGGTTGAAATGCTATTGAGCTCCGAAATTTTACAAAGTCTCAGAGGCCGACGCAGTTTACCCATGCGGAAGGCAACATCACAGTAAGCGTTAGAGAAACGATGCGAGTTTATTGTGGCTCTGGCGGAGTCAGAGGGCCAATCATGTTTTACAATGACTATCCTGTCAACTTGGGAGAGCCTGTGATTTCTTGCAGCAAAGCAAGTATGACGTACAACTATAAAATGGAGGAAATCAAACGAATCACAGGCAGTCGGATGCCGGCGTAGTATC